>JAJYTD010000061.1 GCA_021793235.1 Actinomycetes bacterium
CCGCCGCCTGGGCATCCGCTGGGAGCGCAAGGCCAGCAATTTCCTCGCCATGGTCGCTATCGGCTGCATCAAAATCTGCTACCGCCATCTGACCAAGCACAACCCACGGTATTGAGACACACTCTTAAGTTGAAGTCAAGTCGGCGATGAGGGGCAGGGAAGGAACCGATCAAAGCCGCCTCAACTGCCATCGAGTACTAGACGGGCGTCCAGACCGGCGAACACCGCGGTGGAGATCCGCTCCATCCAGGTGCAGAAACAGGGTCGAGCGGTGATCTTCTCCGAGAGCGTCTCGAGAGCCCAGGCGGCGCGATCTACCTTGAACGCGATGATGTTGATCGCACTATCGATCGTGAACTTCTTTCCGAGTTCTGCCCCCTGGGGCGGTCATAAGCGCACGGTCGTTCTCCCGGACCCGGCGCGCGAGCATCCTCCGGTAGAGCGGGCAGGTGTCCACCGAGGGAGCCGCCCTCACCGGGCGCCGCGCACCTTGATCGAGGCCAGCAGGTCGGCGGTGGCCGACTCCACGGCGTCGACGGCGCGTTCGAACGCCTCCCGGTTGTGGGCCGCCGGTTCGCGGAACCCCGAGACCTTGCGCACGTACTGCAGAGCGGCGGCCCGGATGTCGATCTCGGTGACGTCATCGGCGTAGGGCGGGCGAAGGGTTTTGATGCTGCGGCACATCCCGCCATTATCCGCCACCCGGTGGCCCCCGCCCCGTACGTTCCTTGCGGCCCGCACAGGGAGGGGCATCGAGGAGCACGGCCGCCCGGGAGTTTCAGCACCTCACGCCCGCATGGCCTGGGTAAGGGGCTTCGCGCAAGGCGGGTTCAGCTCTGGCCGGCCTCGTGCGCCACACGCTCCAATAGGCTCCGGTAGTCCTCCCACCACGCCTGGTCGCCTGATGCCATGCCGCCGTCACCGGGCTGCTTGCCGACCGCTCCGTCGATGAGCTCCCGGACGATATCGGCGTGCCCGGCGTGGCGGTGGGTCTCGGCGGTCAGGTGCACCAGAGCCCAGTGCAGCGTCACCGTGCCCCGATCGTCGGGCCAAATCGGCGGCTGCCCGGCCGCGTCCAGCGCCAGTGCCTCGATCGTCGCATCCGAGTGCGCGCACGCACGGTGGTAGAGCCCGACGATCTCATCGCGCGACTCGTCGGCGGTCGCCCACATGTCCGCGTTGGGTCCGGCTCCTTCCGCCAGCCACGTCAAGGGCTCGTCGGACGGCCGCCCGAAGGTGTAGCCCAACCACAGCAGCTCAGCAGCTGCCGCGTGCTTGACCAGCCCCAGCAGGTTGGTTCCGGTCGGCGTCATCGGGCGGCGGATGTCATATTCCGAGAGCCCGTCGAGCTTCCACAGCAGGGCTTCCCGGGCGTCCTTCAGGTAATGGTGCAGATCTGATTTCGGTTCTGTTCCGACCATGGCGAACTGTCTCCTGGTATTGGGGTGTGACCGCTCCTGCCTCTGGGGCGGAGCGGTCAGGTCGTCGGCGTCCTTCGGCCGTGAATGTCAGGGGCCCAGCAGGCCGACCGGGTTGCCGTCGGGGTCGGTGAACACGGCGATCCGCCCCGTCCCTGGCACGCTCTGCGGGTCCATCCTTCGGCTGCCGCCGAGGTGTTCGGCCCGTTCAAGCGCGGTATCGACGTTGGCAACCTGGAAATAGACGACGATCCCGGTGTAAGGGCTGTCGGGCCCGGCCTGGCCGATCCCGCCCGTCGGCTGACCGTCTTCCGCGCCCACCAGCGCGTAGGTCTCGTCTACAACGCTCACCGGCCAGCCGAACATCTCCTGGTAGAAACGTCGCGCTCGCGGGGCGTCGGGGGTGGAGATGTCGAACCACGCGGGCGCATGGCCGGGCTCGTTCGGTGTCATGGAAGTCCTCCTGGCACGTGAGTGGTACTCGGTCGTGGAAGGGGACTCTCCACGTGGGGCAGAATCATCGCTTGTGAGCGAAATTCCTTTGCGGAGTGCGGACACGGCAGCGGAGGACGCCGAAGACCCCGACCTGGCTCGGGCGCGCGGCGGGGACGACGCCGCGTTCACCCGTCTCGTGCAGCCGCTGCGCCGGGAACTGCACGCCCACTGCTACCGCATGCTCGGCTCGGCCCACGACGCCGACGACGCCCTGCAAGACGCCCTGCTGCGGGCGTGGCGCGGACTCGCTCACTTCGAGGGCCGCGGTTCGCTGCGCTCGTGGCTGTACACCGTGACCACCCGCACGTGCCTGGACACCGTCGAACGCCGCGGCAAGCGGGCACTGCCCATCGACCTCGGCCCCTCCAGCCGACGCGCCGTGGTCGGCGACGTGCCAATGAGCGACACCGCCTGGCTGGGCCCCTACCCCGACACGGGTCTGGCCGAGGGGCCGCTCAGCCCCGACGCGCACTACGAGCAGCGCGAGGCCGTCGAGCTCGCCTTCGTCGCCGCCCTGCAGCACCTGCCGGGCAACCAGCGGGCGGCCCTGCTGCTCTTCGAGGTCCTCGGCTTCTCCGCCGCCGAGATCGCCGCCACGATGGACACCACCACCGCGTCGGTGAACAGCGCCCTGCAGCGGGCCCGTCGGATCGTCGCCGAGAAGGTCCCCGCACCCACCCAGCAGCAGACACTGCGGGAGATCAGCGATGCGCGCCTGCGGGAGGTCGTCACCGGGTTCTCCGCTGCGCTGGAACGCGGCGACGCCGACGCCCTGGTCGCGCTGCTGACCGAGGACGTCACCTGGTCGATGCCGCCGCTGGCGCACTGGTACCAGGGGCTGGAGGCCGTCACCGACTTCGCCGTGCAGGTCCCGCTGACCGGGTGCGGAAGCTGGCGGCACCGTACGACCAGCGCGAACGGCCAGCCCGCCGTGGGCTGCTACCTCTGGGACGACGACGCCGGCGCGCACCTCGGCTGGTCGATCAACGTGCTGGCCCTGCGCGGCGAGCACATCGCCGAGATCACCTCCTTCATCGGCCGCGACCACTTCGCGCTCTTCGGGCTGCCCGCCTCACTGCCCTGACCCAGGATCGGCCCTCAACACCCCCCGGCGGCGGCCCGCACCGACCCGCACCTGCGGCCGGGGGCCACCCGATGCCGGTTACCCTGGGCTGGTGGCACCTTCTGGGGCGCCGCGCGGCGGTGGGGCCCGCCGTACCCGACCGCGGCACACCGCCGCCAACGGTCCCTGCTTGTGGCGGAACGCGCCCGTGCCCGGGCGCCGCGTGAGTAGGAGACCCATGGAAACCCCCACCCCGAAGACCGGCGGCCCCGACGTGCACGGGCAGGCCCCGGTGCTGGCCGCGGTCGCGCTCGGCGGCGCCCTGGGAGCCGCCGCCCGGTACGGGGCCGCTCTGCTGTGGCCGAGCGCGACCGGCTCCTTCCCCTGGACGACACTGGCGGTCAACACCGCCGGGTGCGCGGCGATCGGGGTGCTCATGGTGCTGACCACCGAGGTATGGACGGCGCACCGGCTGGTGCGGCCGCTCATCGGAACCGGGGTGCTCGGAGGGTTCACCACCTTCTCCGCCTACGCCGCCGACATCGTGCACCTGATCGAGGCGGGCCGGGCAGGAACCGGAGCCGCCTACCTGGGGCTGACCCTGGCCGCGGCGCTGGCGGCGGTGTGGGTCGCCGCAGCGGCCACACGCCGCATCCTCCACTGCACCGACCGCGGGGAGGGGCGGTGAGCTGGCTGCTGGTCATCGCCGGGGCGGCGGTGGGCGCGCCGCTGCGGTACCTGACCGACCGCGCCGTCCAGGCCCGCCACGACACGGCTTTTCCCTGGGGCACCCTCACCGTCAACGCCGCCGGGTGCCTGATCCTGGGCCTGGCGACCGGAGCGGTGAGCCACGGCGCCGCGTCCTCACCGGTGCACCTGCTGGTGGGAACCGGGCTGTGCGGGGCGCTGACCACCTACTCGACGTTCTCCTATGAGACCCTGCGGCTGGCCGAGACCGGCGCGCGCCTGCTCGCCGTGGCCAACGCCGCCACCAGCGTGGCCGCAGGAGTGGGGGCGGTTGTCGCCGGCGCCGCGCTGGCCGCGGCGGTCTGGGGCTGAGTCGGATCGCGGTGAAGGCCGCCGCCCGGGTTCGGCACAACGACCGTGCGCTTATGACCGCTTCCGGGGGCGAACCCGGCAAAAGGTCCACGACCGAGGGCCGGGGCGGCCGGAGAGGCTTTCGGGGCCGCTCCTTGGTCAGCGGTAGGCGGCGAGGAAGGTGCGCACACCGGCGGCGGCGTAGTGGCCGAGTTCGGCCTGGCCGTGCTGGGGGCCGCCGTGGAACATGGCCTTGTTCACTGGAATCCACAGGAGCAGGCCGGCGAAGTGGTCGGCGGCCATGCGGGGGTCGTCCATCGTGAGCAGGCCGTGGTCGGCGAGCCGCTGGAAGGTGGCGGCCAGGGTGGCCAGGACGCGCTCGAAGCCCTCCTCATACCAGGTGGCGCCCAGTTCGGGGAAGGCGTCGGCGTTGGCGATGACCAGGCGCCGCAGTTGGAGCACCTGGGGCTGGGTGAGCGTGGTGATGAACCGCCGGGCGAGGGCGCCCAGGTTCTCCTCCAGGCCGGCGGCGTCGGTGGGGATATCGGCCGCCAGGTGGACCATACCGTCGACCTGGTCGGTGGTGGCCAGGACGATGGCGGTGAAGAGTTTGTCCTTGTCAAAGAAGTGCTTGTAGACGGTCTGTTTGGACACCGCCGCGCGTTTGGCGATGTCGTCCATGCTCGTGCCCGAGTATCCCTTGGCCAGGAACGTCTCGGTGGCGGCCGCCATGATGGCCTGGCGCTTGCGCGCCGAGCGCCCTTGCTCCTTCGGTTCCACGTCGCCTCCTCACTGGAATGGTACTGGACAGTCCAGTCTCCAGGGGGTGCCGCACAGTCCAGTTCTTCTAGTACCAGACCGTCTAGTTCTTAAGCGCTTTCGCCAGAAGCGAGAAAGGGGAGCGGGCCGGGCGGCCGCGGCGAGGCGGCACCCCCGTACGAGTTAGGATGCACCGGCTTGCCGAGTCCGCTTCAGACACCGAAGCTGAAAACCGTCCCGCGCTCCCCGCCCAGGCTGGAGTCCCACATGAAAATAGCGCCCGCGTTCTCCCCCGCCCGGCTCGCCGCCGTTGTGCCGCTGGTGGCGGTGCTGCTGGCCACCGGCTGTGTCGCAGAGGACCCACCGGACCCGGCCGAGGAACCCGAGGGGTCTGGGGAACCGGCGGAAGCCGAGCGCGAGGCCTACGTCCCCGCCACCCGCTTCGACACCTCAGCGGCGGTCACCCTGCAGCGCGAGGGCAGCAAAGAGGGCAGAATCGCCCCGGTGGCCCTCCACGAGGGGACCGTCTACTTCACCGATTCCACCACCCTGCACGCCCACGACGCCTTCGAAGACAAGGAACTGTGGAGCTTTAAAACCGAGCACCCCCCGAGACACACGGACAGGGTGACCCACAGCGCCTCCCTCGTCGAGACGGAGAACGGCCCGGTGGTGATCGGCGCCATCGAGACGCAGGCGTCAGCGGAAGGGACGGCCGAGGAGAAGCCGCACCTGGAGGTCATCGCCGTGGACGCCGAAAGCGGCGACCGGCTGTGGCACACGGTGCACGAGTCGGAGTCGGGCCTGCGGCTCGCGCCCTACGCCCTGGGCGCCGACGGTGAGCACATCCTCGTGCGCTACGACGGTGTCCGCGCCCTGGACGCGAAGACGGGGAAAGCGGTCTGGAACAACCCGGACATCCGCCCCTATGCACTCCAGGGCGGGGCCGTCGTCGGCGACACGGGAGAGGTTCCCAGCGAGTTGCGGGCCGTCTCCGCCGATACCGGCGAGGAGCTGTGGACCGTGCAGGACTACGACGAGCACCGCACCGAGGCCGCCGGAACCTCCGGACAACCGTCGGAGGGATTTCTGCTGCCGCCGGCGTCTGCGGATCCGACGCGGTCCGCGGCGCTGTACCCCGCGGGCTCGGGACGTGTCGCTTTCGTGGCCGGGGAAGTCCGTGACTGGACGGCAATGGACATCCAGATCAAGGGCGGGCTCGAACCAGAGGTCGAGTACGGGACGCTCCTCCTCATCGACGCCGAAACCGGAGCGGTGGAGCACACCGTCGATACCACCCCCGAGGCGGACCGTCCCCAAGACCGCCACCAGTGGGGCGATTCCGACTGCGCCTATGACGGCAAGGACACCCTGGTGTGCTGGGAGAACACCGAAGAGGAAATGGTCGGCACAAGGGCGGTGGCGGCGGTGGACACTGACAGCGGAGAGGTCCGCTGGGTGGAGGAGTTCGGCGAGGAGCGGCCCATGATCGATGTCACCGGAGTGGGGCAGGGAGCTCTCTACGCCGAGGTGAGCGGTGAGCCGGTGACCCTGAGCCTGGAGGACGGCTCCGACCTGGCCACCGAGGCCGGAGCCGCCCCCGATCTCACCAACGGGTTCATCGCCGTCACCTACGGAGAGGACGGGGCGCTGACCGTCCATCCTGTCGTCGGGTGAGCGGCTCATAGCGGCAACCACCGTGCTCTTTTGGCGGTTTCAGAGACTGAATCCGGAAAAAAGTTCACGGTCAGCACTCTCCTGCGCGAGTATCCGCATGCGAGCGGCCCGCCCGGCGGGCGCCCGGACTGCCATGCACGCGCGGGTCGGCGCCTCCCCTCCCGTTTCGCAACAGGTGTCCAGAATTCTCCGTGGACCGTGACGGTGCGGATACAAAAAGCAGAGCTTGCTCTACTTTCCGCTGAGAAAAACCAGATATCCCCTCGCAGGGGTTCGAAATCCATCATTGATGGAGGATAATCAAGCGGGGTAGGACGCCCGCGCAGGTCGAGCCGGGCGCCGCTAGGGAGGGTGCGCGGACCTTCGGGGCCGCCGGAAAACATGGAGGTTGCCACCCGCTACCAGTGATTCTGCGGATTCTCTCCGTAATCTGGACTCGGCCTCGGCTGTGCGGCGAATCAGACCGTGCTGCTGCTTCCTCGCGGCCCGAGTGAACTCTTCGCCTGATTCTGCTCGGTTCGGAAACGAGCAACGAAAGGCGGACCCGCTCTCCGCTCGAAAACCGAAGTCTCGCCTCTTTCTGGGATTGCCCGGTCACACGTCGTGCTTTTCGGCACAGACATCCTATGTTTCTTTACTTAAAAATCGGAGCCTTTTATGTGGAGATTCTTGGTGGCTAGCGCCGCCCTTGCGTTAACCGCCGCACTGAGCGGCTGCGGTGGCAGCGAAGACCTGTCCGTGGAACTGCAGAGGATCGACGACGCGGGCCCGAACCCGTTTACCGAATCGGTCGGTACGGGCAAGCCTCTCAGCGCGGAGGCGCCCGCCGACGAGCGCAATGCCCCTAGCTCCGGACAGCCCTCCGCCGACGAGGAAGGCGGTGAGGGCGGCAGCGGCCAAGCCCTCTCCGGGGCCTATGAAGGTGGGGAGGAGGGCCTCTACGGCGACACCGACGCCGATGTCCACTGCGACAAGGACGCTCTGATCAGCCAGCTCAACGCGGACGAGGCCAAGAGCCGGGCATGGGCTGAGGCGCGCGGGATCTCCCCCGCGGAGGTCGAGCCCGCGATCCAGAAGATGACGCCGGTGCTCCTGCGCAGCGACACCCTTGTCACCAATCACGGTTACCTCGAAGGCGGTGATTGGGAGCCGTTCCTCGCGCTGCTCCAGGCAGGAAGCGCGGTCCTGGTGGACGAGTACGGCGCACCGGCGGTGCGGTGCGAGTGCGGGAACCCGCTGGTCGAACCCGAGGTGAACGGGGACGTGGTCGACCCCGGCGAGCTTCCCGAGGCCGACTCGCCTGAAGGGCAGGAGACCTACAAGGGCGAGCCCTGGGAGGGGTACACCCCCGAAAAGGCGACCGTGGTCACCCCCAGCAAGGACCGGCTGACCGAGATCGTGGCCACCGATGTGGACACCGGGGAGTACCGCTACCTGGAGGTCGCCGACGAAGGGGACGACGAGGCCGAGCCGGGCCAGAGCCCCGACCCCTCCATGTCGCCCGGCTACCCCGAGGAGTCGCCGACCTATCCGGGAGAGGAGTCGCCCGGATATCCGCAGGGCACTCCAGGTGAGGACTACGACAGCGGCGAGGGCGGCCAGATGGTCGAGGAGCCCGCTCCGGAAGGCGATGCGGGCCCCGCGGAGGGCGAGTACTAGACGTACCGTGCACGGCACTGGCGCCACAGCCGGGTCGCGGTTTGGGGTTCGCCGCGCGGCGAACCCCAAACCGCGGGTATCCGGCCCGCGCCCGGGCGCGCAACAGCCCTGATCTGCTACAGAGAGCTACAACTGCGGCGGCTGACCGGTCTTGACCTTCGTTGACCGAGCGGCCGCTGAGGGTCGCAGGCGGTGGACGACCGCGGCCAGGACGAGGGTCAGGACCAGCAGGCCCGTCCAGATCACCCACGGTTGGGGCCACAGGCCCGGTGACGTGTCGCCGGGAGAGCGGCCTCCGTCCGCCCCGGTGACGATGACGGCCAGCAGCCCGAGGATGGTGGCCACGGCGGCGAGCCGCCCGGCGAGCCGCGACGTCAGCGGCAGCAGGCGGGACTCCCGGCCGGGCCCGCGTAGGCGCAGCCGCTCGCTAGGGCGCGCGGGAGCCAGCAGGCGCAGGAGCAGCAGCGCGGCGAGGGGCATCTGCACGGCCCACACCAGGGTGCGGAACGGGCCGTCGTACCAGACGTTCGTACCGTACAGCAGGGTGTGCCACACGCTGAGGACGTAGACGACGATGATGAACCGGTGCAGGGCCCGCCACATCCGGGAACCGGTGGTGTGGCGCAGGTAGAAGGCCAGGCCCAGCGGTATCGCGAGGTAGAACGCGAGCAATCCGAGCAGGATGGCGATGCGGCCCGTTCCTGAGGAGTACACGCCGGGGATGAAGACGTCGGCGAACGCGGTGAATACCCGGCCGCCCCAGGACAGGTCTCTCTGGTTCTCCCGCACCAGGTCGGCGAAGAACATGAACGCGTGCATGAACATCAGCCCGATGGTGGTCAGGCTGGTGGTCCGGTGCCATTTCTCCACCCGCGACGCCGGCAGCCAGCCCCAGCCCGGGCGGGGGCCGGACCTGAGCAGGCCCAAAACGATCGTGAGATAGGCCCACAGCAGCCCGGACCAGCCGAACGCCTGGCACATCCAGTACATCCAGAACTTGGGGGCATCAGCGAGGGCGGGCATCACCTGGGTCGTCGCCGAGGTGCCTTTCTCCACCCGGACGTACAGCCACACGAAGATCAGGCCTGTGGCCGCCAGCGCCAAACTGGCGTCGGGCACCGCGCCGCGCAGGTCCGTTCTCAGCCCCTGCCAGTCGAATCGCCCGCGTCTTTTCCGCTCCTGCGATTTGGCCATCGGAGGACACCACTTTCTGTGCGGCTCGCAGCGAGCCGCCGTCGACAGGTAATCCGCGGCATCAGATATCTTTCCCGCACGTTTTCTCCGGTCGAGGGTAACCTCGTTCATGATCCTTAGGAAGATGCGAAAAACCTGTTTCAAGCCTGGCCGAACTGCCACTTCTCTGACCTTGCTAAACCGGTTTAATTTACCATGGTACTTCGAAGCGCGCCATCCCCGCACGCCCACTCGGCTTGGGGTCGAGCAGACGAGGAGGAACGGAATAGCGAGTCCCGGAAACGGAATACCAGTTGACATCCGAGGGCGGTCAGGCGGGGCGGACTAAGAACTCTCCCAATACTGGGGGACGTGTTCGGCCAGGTGGAATTTCTCGGCCGCCCATTGGGAAGGGTCGTGTGGCCGGCAGCCCCGCCCGGCGAGCGCCGCGGACTGTCTCTGCCGCCGAAAGGCTCAATCGGCGAGGCGCCGGAGCTTGAGGGTGTTGTCCGTGCGGGTGGCGGGCTGCCCGTCAGAGCCGGTCAGGCTGCACCGGCGCTCGTCAGTGAGGCGGTCTTTGGCCACCTCCGGGCCGGTGACCGGCCACCGCCGGCTGCGGACCCGCTCACCGAGTTCTCCTCTCAACGACCGATGAGTTCCCGGTCCCCGCGCGGTCAATGCACACGAAACCCACTCGTGCGCGCGAAAGGAACTGAATGAGTACATCCCGCCGTATCGTCGCCTGGGCCGGCGTGAGCCTCGACGGCCACACCAGCGGTCCGGACGGCCCGGCTCACGACAGCTGGCTACACGAAAACGCGATGCATCCACAGACCGCCGAGTACTTCGAGGGGGTCTGGCGCGGTGCCGACACGATACTGCTCGGGCGCACCTCCTACGAGGGTTTCTATGCCGTCTGGCCTGGCATCACCCGCGACGAGAACACCGACCCGCGCACCCGCGAGCTGGGTCGCTGGCTCGATGCCACCGAGAAGGTCGTGGTCTCGAACACCCTGACCGAGGCTCCATGGGAAAACTCGCGCATCGCCCGCGACCTCGCCGCCGAGGTCAAGACACTGCGTGCGCAGCCGGGCCGCGACGTGTTGGTGGCCAACAGCGCCAGCGTCATCGCCGAACTGCTGCGCCTGGACCTCATCGACGACCTGCGCCTGTTCGTGGTCCCCGTGCTGGTCGGCGGCGGACTACGCCTGTTCCCCGACGGTGTGGACGCCCGCTTCGCAACGGCTGGCGTGACCGCCCTGGCCAACGGTGTAGTCGGCCTGCACCTCGCCCGTCCTTGATCATCGACGGGATAACCGCCACGTTTCGCTACGACCGCCGCTGTCATGACGAGTCGGGGCGGCGAGTGGGCCCCCTGTCGCCGGGCTGTCCTGGCACGTCACCGGTCAATGGGGGCCGCTCATTGGGTGGCCCCCGTGGACGGGGCACGCCCGTCCACCTGGACCACTTCTGGTGAGGGCGTGTTCGTCTGGTTTGTCGCACGTGAGGCCGACAGACAGGGGAACACCGGGAACGGCGCGACCCGGCTGGAACCGCAGCCTCTCAGTAGACGCGGTGCCGGGCGATGGCGCGCTCCACCTCCGCCTGGCTGCGGAACGTCTCCGTCCCGCGCTGCGTGCAGTCGACGAGCTCCTCCCCACCGTCCTCGGTCACGCACACGAAGCGCAGGCCGTACCCGGGGACGTTCACACCTGCCCGCCACCTGCCGGGGTAGACGTCGCTGCGGATCGGCTTGCCCACCAGCTGCCTGGTCACAGGATTGACGTACCACAGCTCAGTCGTGTCGTCCTCCATGTCGTCGTCCATGCCCATGTCCACGTGCATCAGCACCATGTCTCCCACGCGCACAACCTTTCTGCGGTGCCGGTATCCGGTCGGTACCCGGACTATGACGCGGCGCGGTTCCGGCAGTCCAGACCCGCGGACCCGGAGACCCCCGGCCGGAAGCGGCCAGGCGGGCAGTGCTGCCGCCCCTGCGGGGCGGTGGAGTCGCGCCCGGTGCGGTCCGCACCCGCAGATCGCCGCCGATCACGCCTGCGGCGCGCCTGGCCCTCCTCGTGACCGTGCCCGGGGAGGCAACCCGCAGCACCACGCCACCGCACTTGACATGAACCTTGGTTCAAGTCGTTCGCTCTTCCGTGAGACACCGAACAGCAAACAAGGAGAGCCCCATGCCCGCATCCCAGGCAGCCGAGAACACCGCACCGCAGACCACCCGCCGCCCCGGACTGGCCTGGTGGCAGGCGGGTGTGATCGGAGTCGTCGCCGCTACCACCGCCAACCTGCTCCTACTGGGCGTCGGCCACCTCATGGGGGCCTCCATGACCCACCCGGACGAATCCGGGGAGACCGTCGGCGTCACCATCGGGAACGTCGTCTTCTCATCCGCGGTCCCCCTGGCCGTCGGGTTCACCGCCGCGGTGGCCCTGTCCCTGCTGTGGACGGGATTCCTGCGGACCGCCCAGATCACGGGCACGGCCCTGGCGCTGCTCTCGGTCGCCGGCCCCCTCTTCCTCGAAACCGACACCCCCACCCGGGCCATGCTCGCGCTGATGCACGTGGTCCTGGCGCCGACCGTATGGCTGAGCCTGGCCGCAGTGCGCCGACGGGCGCTGTCCTGACACCGGCGGCCGCACTCCTGGCGGAACACGCGCTCGATCTGTGCGGACCGGGCCGTAAGGCCCATGCGCGCGTAAGCGCGTATCGGAATCCCCTCCCTCCAGGGAGGGAAGGAAGTCAACCTCTATACGAACGGCCTTTCCGCGGATCGACAGGGAAGGGCGGATCCGCGGAAAGCTTTTCTTCCGGTGCCGGGGAAGTCCGGTGCCAGGAAAGGAAACCACGCCACCGCGGTCGCCCTCGTCCTGCTGTTCTGGTCTTGTGGGCCCGTACCGACAGGCCCGGGGCCGAGACCGCGCAGGCCTCGGCCCCGGGCCGCATCCCGGCTGCTTCCTACAAGCAGCAGCCGCAACCGCAGCCGCAGGAGATACAGCACCCGGGGCCGCACGGCTTCGGCGGGATGCACGCCCCCACTCCGCATCCCACCGCGCAGCACGCCCCGCAACTGCACGAGCAGTCGCAGCCCGTCGGAACCACGCTGCTGAATGAGGGGGGATACTCGACGAATCGCAGGATCTCCGGGGTCGCCGAGACGAGCATGCGGTTCTTGAGCGGCCGGTAGTCGCCGGGGACCACATCGGCGAACTCCTGTACCAGCCGGTCGAAACCCTGCCGGATGTCCTCGTAGAGCGACACGAGGCCGGCACGGCCCTCCGCGGCGCTGTGCACGTCCTTGAGTCGCCCCAGCGACGCACTGTAGGAGTCCAAGTGGCGCCGCACCGGCTGGCTGCTCCCATCGGCCAACGTCACGACATCGGCTACCGGAACGGCCAGGTCGTGGCGGATCCCCACCGCCATGGTCGCCCCCTGGATCACCCCGTCCTCCGTTTCGAGATCGCCGTGTCCCACGAAGATCCCGATGTGGTAGCGGGGTGCCTCAAGCGCGGCGTTCAGGGTGACCATCGACCGGCGCTCGACCCCGCTGTTCAGGACACGCTCCTTGACGATCTCCGCGCGGTCGATCACCAGCGGCCCGATCTGCGGGATGACGAGGTCCCGAAGCGTGTGCTCGTCGACCCGCTGCACCCTGCCCTCGGCGTGTTCGCTGGACCGGGTGAAGTGCTCGATTTTGCGCAGCTTCCCGGTGTTCGTCCAAGCCCGCACATCAATGGATCCGGTATGGTCGACCCGTCCTTCCGCGAAGTTGACGACATGGTCGGGGCTGGGCTGTTCGAAGGCTCCCGGTACCCGGGGAAAACCCGCGATAGACGCTTCCACCGCCGCCAGCGCCCGGCCTTTCACGCCGCCGTTGCCGCCCAGCGATGCGCGCTTCGCCGTGACTTTCGCCGAGGCGTATTCTCCGACAAGCTGCGCTAGCAGGCGTGCCCCGACGTACTTGCGCAGCTTGTTCAGTGATCGGGCTCCTTTGCTGCAGGCGTGCTCTTCCACCAGGTAGAAGTCGTGCTCCCACCCGTTGGGATAGAACTCCGCCAGCAGTTGGGCCGCGCGGGGGTCGCTCAACGCGCGGATCTCCACGGGTGTGCGGGCATGGTGGCGGATCTTGGTTGCCAGACCGGTGCACAGCGAACAGGACGCGTCGTATATCAACACTGCCGACATAGAAGTCTCTCCTCCTCCGGAATTCCGGCTTCTCTCCGTATGTTTCTCGCTGGCGCACCGAGCGGCTTCGCCGGAAATTCGCGAATGCGGGGGCCGGGGGCGTGCCGATGAAACATCTGCCCCGGGTGGTACCCTCCCGCGTTTTTTGGAGAACATTCGACATTTCTTTGGAGCGACCGATAGAAGGTTGATTTACCGTGATTTACCGAGAAAGGAGGGGATTGAATCGTGTGGAACGCTTTCCATATGGCCGCCATCGGACAAGAGGAGGCGTGTTCCTGGTGTCCGATACACCGTCCTCGGGCGCGTTTTCCCACTTATGCAATCTCAGAATATCCAGACGCGCGCTCACGGGGGTTGCCCGTTCCGAAGAATTATCGTCATGAACCAGTGAATATTCGGATTCGCGAGGTTTTCCGGCACCGAGACCGTGGCCGGGTCGGTGTCCTCGCGGCGGCGCGGGCGGGGCCCCGCATCTCCGGCGCCCCAGGAGGGTCTCCCTGGCCGGGCCCGCCGCCGCTCTGAGGCAGACACCGCTGAGACCCGAGGGGATCGAGCGGTTCCATGCGGACAACCCGGGCGCACGCTACGTATGCGAGGACGTGGACGGCTGGACACCCGGCGGCGACCTCGGCGTCCAGACCGACGACGGCCTGGTGTGCCTGGAACGCGACGGCTGACCCCGCGCTTTACGGGGTCGCCCTGACGGCCTTGCCGTCGCCGCCGCCGGGATCGGCCTGCTGCGGACCGCCGCCCGAATGAGGTCGGCGCGGACGGGGTGGCAGGCAGGCCACGGGTTTCAGCCCGTCGAGGGCCGGGAGGCGAGCAGTTCCCTGGCCTGCCCGGCGTGGGCGGTATCTGCGATCACGTCGTAGCGGTCGGCCTGCAGCCCGGCGTAGGAGGCGAAGTCGCGCTTTCCGCCCTGCAGGGCGTGGCTGACCAGGCCGAATACGGCTCCCGCGATGGCCCCCCACAGCAGCGCGGTCAGCACCAGCACGAACCAGCCCGTCCCCGGTACCGCGAACAGGCCGATGAACAGGCCGATGAGCAGGCCGAACCAGGCACCCGCCGCGGCCCCGCTGCCCGCGGCCCGCAGGTAGGTCATGCGGCCGGTGATCTGCTCCACCCAGCGCACCCCCACTCCTACGATGGCGGTGTGCTCCACCGGGAAGCGCTGGTCGGAGAGGTAGTCCACCATCGCCTGGGCTTGGGCGTAGTGGTCGAAGCTGCCGATCGTCTCGTTGGCCGCGAACGGGTCCGTGCCCTGCGGCGTCGGCGTCGTCACGGTTTTCCTCCTTCGGGCGCCTCCGCTGCCGGAGGCATCGGCGGACGCGGTCGCAATGCGTCCGCTACCCGAAGAGGGCCAAATATTCAGCGGGTCTCGTCCGTGGCGGGGTGGGATTGGGCGTCGCCGCTCCGGGGCCGCGGGCAGCCCGAGTGCCGCGCAGGCCGCCTCGACCGCGGCGGGCCGATGAGCTCGACTACGGCCACCGCGACACCGAGCAGCAGAAACGGCTGCTCCGCGCAGAGTTCGCCGACGAGGCCGGGCCGGTGTCGCGGCTGCTGGCGGCAGCGGCGGGCGCCACGCAGCGGAATTTCCCCCGCAGCCCTCGGGGTGGAATATCGGGCCCGACCTGGTGGTTGTGCCCGGTGCAGGTCGATGCGGTAGCACGTGTCCCCCGGGCCTCACCTACCGCCTTCGCGGAATACCGCGCCCGCACCCCCCGCACGGGGCGGCCG
>JAJYTD010000020.1 GCA_021793235.1 Actinomycetes bacterium
TGCGGGGGCGATCGTGTCGGGGTCCTCGGGCACGGCCGCGGCCAAGAAGGAGGCGTTGGAGGCGGCCGGGGTCAAGGTCGGCAAGACGCCCAGCGAGACCGCCCGCCTCGCCCGCGACCTGTTCTAAATCCGTTTAATCCGTGTCGATCTTGACGTTGTGCACCCCAAAACGCGGGCGAGAGGTGCACAACGTCAAGATCAGCGGCTGTCGAGAGGGGCACGGCTCCCCGACACGCCGGGGGAAAACCGTGCGATGCGGTCGAAGACTGGCAGCATGGGCGGGGTGAGTCCGCCCGCACGTTCCTCCCAGAATCGCGGCACCGCACCAGAGCGCGGCCGAAACCGCGGCCGATCGGGTGACCGCAGCGGACCGCGTCGCGACCAGGGGCGCGGCAAAGGCGGTAAGGGCGGCACAGACGGTAAGGGCGGCAGGGGCCCGCGTACGGCAGCGCCCAGAGCACAGGACACCCCGTCCCACTCGCTGTACACCGCGGGCGGAATGGCCGCCGCATGGTCGGCGGGTATCGGTCTCGCGGTACTGATGACCCTCACCCTCATCGGGTGGGTGGCCGCTCCGCACGACGCGTTCGGCGACGATGTGGACGACGTCTTCCGGACGGCGGTACAGGCCTGGCTGGTCGGCCACCATGTCGGCTTCGCGATCCCCGGCGGGCAGATCACGGTGCTCCCACTGGGCCTGGTGGTCCTGCCGGGGCTGCTGCTCTACCGTTCGGGGCGCTGGCTCGCGCGCAGTTGCGACCTCCCGAGGCTGCGCCACCTGTTCCGGGCCGCACTGGCCCTCGCCGGCCCCTACGCCGCGATCGCCGGCACGCTCGCGCTCATCGGGCAGACCGAAGTGGTGCGCCCCTCCATGGTGAAGGCGCTCGTCGCAGGCTTCTGCCTGGCGTTCCTCGCCGGGGGCATGGGCGTCCTGTTCCAACTCCTCAAGGACAAGGGGATTCCCAAGAGCCGACTGCTGGAACTCATACCG
Source organism: Actinomycetes bacterium (assembly GCA_021793235.1). Lineage (GTDB taxonomy): Bacteria > Actinomycetota > Actinomycetes > Streptosporangiales > Streptosporangiaceae > JAJYTD01. The sequence continues at coordinate 992 of JAJYTD010000020.1, forward strand.
GAACGCCCGCGGTCACTGCTGGTAGGAACGGCGAGTGCCACCGGAATCCTGCTGATGTCCGGTGCGCTGCTGTTCTGCGCCGCACTGGCCGCCGGGTTCGACGGCGCCGTCGCGGTCACCCGCGAACTGTCCCCGGGCCTGGTGGGCGGCGCGCTGCTCATCGCGATACAGCTCGTCTACGTGCCCAACGCCGTGGTCCTCGGCCTGTCCTATGCGGTGGGGCCGGGCTTTGCGATCGGGACCGGGACCATGGTGGCACCGACCGGGGTGGCCCTCGGCGCGGTGCCGATGTTCCCGATGCTCGCGGCACTGCCCGAAAACGGCCCCGCTCCCGCGCTGTCACTGGCGGCGCTGGCCACTCCGTTTCTCGCCGGATGCGTCGGCGGCGTGCTCACCCAGCGCAGCGCACCGACCGTGGTCAGCGAATCCGCACCGTTGTGGGGATTCGTCTGCGGGGCGGCGACCGGTCTGGTGTGCGCCGCACTGTCGGTCCTGGCCGGCGGGTCGCTGGGCGCGGAGCGCCTCTCCACTGTCGGCCCGTCAGCCTGGCAGGTGGGCCTGGTCACGGCGCTAGAGGTCGGTCTCACCGCCGCGATCACAGCGTGGCTGGCCAACTGGCGCTACCTCCGCCGTCTAGAGGCCGCCGCGGAGCACGAGGACGGCGAGGCCGACACCGCGGCATCGGCCGGTTCCGCGGACACCGCCGCGGACAAAGAAGCAAGAGAACATGAGCGACCGGGCCGTATCCGGCGGCGCCCACGGGTTTTGCCGCTTCGCCGCCGTGCCGGGCGCGTGCCGCCTCCCGAGGAGGCGGAAGCCGACGAACTCTACGGCATCACCTACGAGGCCGACCCGGCCGCGGCAGAAGTGGCCCAAACCGTGGACCGCGACGCTCGCGGCCGCTGACGTGCTCCACCGCCTACCAGAAGAAGGCAGCCGACACAGGAGCCGGACCAGAGCGGCGGAGACGGTGCGGATCAGCTATCGGCGTTCAAGGTGGGGACGTTCTCTTTGGGGATACCGGTGCGTTCGGAGACGGCCGTGCGGAAAGCGTCGTCGCACTGGGTCTGGGAAGCTTCGGTGTGCGCCCGGGTAGAGCACTGATGGTAGGCGTTGTACTCGGTCCAGAACACGGAGTACCCGACGATAGCGAAAATAGAGACGACGATACCGGCCCAGCCCAGAACCATACTGAGCAGCGCCCCGGGCGCCTGACCGTTGTTCTGCCGGGCAGCGCGGCGGGCCCGACCGCCCTGGAAGACGCCCAAAGCGGAGAACACCACACCGAAGGGCGGAAGCAGCAGCCCTGCGGCGGAGAAGAAGAGCCCCCACAGGCCGCCCCGTTCAATAGTGGGCTGCTGCCCGTCGGCGTGCGAATCAGGCGGCTCGTTGGTCACGAAGGCTCCTTGCAAACTGTGCCGGGAAGGCGGCGGGTACTCGTTCGATCGGGGACACCGGTGCACAGGGTAGTGAGCCGGACACCTGCACCGCGGCGGGCCCCATTGGATTAGACGCTACCCGCTCCAGTTCTCTTCCTCGGACGTGTCTTCTGGGTCGTTCGCCTGCGGGGTGCTTGAAGCCGGTGTCTTCCTTCGTCGCCCGCCGCTCCCTCGTTCCTCGGTCGCGGCGTTCTCCTCAGTCCAGACACCGGCGCGCCCCTCCGGCTCACTCCCTGTCTTCTGGGTTGTTTGCCTTTGGGGTGCTTGGAGCCGGTGTCTGGTGGGGTGGTTTCTGGTGTGTTCGGCGGCAAGCTGGTCCCTGCTCGCTGCGCTCGCAGGGCCCCCATTGCCGCAGCTCCCGGGGATCGGCCGGGGTGTTCGGGTTGGTTGTGCCCCTGCGGGTTGTGGCAATGGGGCGGAGTGAGTGAAACGAGCAAAGCCGGCTTGCCGCTGAGCGGACAGGTGCGCAGAACCGACCGGTCCGCCGCGTTTTCCGGTTCTGCCGTGCCAGCCCGAGGCGGTGCGGAGCCGATTGGCGAGATAGGCTGACCAACACGGGTTGGGCGCGGACGTCGGCCCGTTCACGGGCGTACCCGCGCCCGCTTTCAGGCACATGCCAAGCCCCGGATGCCGCGCGTCCACACCGCGCCCCGGGAACGGGAACGCGGTTGTTCTCGCATCGTTTCCCAGAGGAGGAAGCACACTGTCGGCGCGAGTAGTCGTTCTCATCTCGGGGGCGGGAAGCAACATGGCCGCACTGCTCGATGCGGCGGCCGATCCTGACTACGGGGCGACCATCGTCGCCGTGGGGGCCGACCGCGCGAGCGCGAAAGGAATCACCCTGGCGGAGCAGGCCGGGGTCCCGACGTTCACCATCCCGTTCGCGGACTACACCGACCGCGCCCAGTGGGATGCCGCGCTGGCCGAGCGCATCGCCGACTTCGAGCCGGACCTGGTGGTCTCCGCCGGATTCATGCGGATCCTCGGCGCGGAGGTCCTGAGCCGCCACCCCGTCATCAACATCCATCCGGCCCTGCTCCCGGCGTTCCCCGGTGCGCACGCCGTCCGCGACGCGCTCGCCTACGGAGTCAAGATCACCGGTGCCACTGTGCACTTCGTGGACGAGGGAGTCGACACCGGCCCCGTGATCGACCAGGTCACGGTCCGGGTCGAACCCGACGACGACGTGCACAGCCTGCACGAGCGCATCAAGACCGTGGAGCGGGCCATGCTGGTCGACGTCGTGGGGCGGCTGGCCCGGGACGGGTGGACCCTGGAGAACCGAAACGTGCGGCTGGGCTCGAGGGAAAAGGAGCCGGGCCCGGCACCATCATCCGGCTACGTCACAGAGGAGAACCGGTGAGTCAGCAGGCCATCAGGCGCGCGTTGATCAGCGTATACGACAAGACCGGGCTGGAGGAGCTCGCCTACGGCCTGGCGGAGGCCGGGGTGGAGATCGTCTCCACCGGATCCACCGCGGCCCGCCTGACGGAGGCCGACATCCCCGTCACCCCCATCGAGGACGTCACCGGGTTCCCCGAATGCCTGGAGGGCCGGGTCAAGACCCTGCACCCGAAGGTGCACGCGGGCCTGCTGGCCGACCGCACCAAGGACGACCACCGCGCCACCCTCGACGACCTCGGCATCGCCCCGTTCGACCTGCTTGTCGTCAATCTCTACCCGTTCCGCCAGACCGTGGCCTCGGGGGCCTCGCCCGAGGAGTGCATCGAGAAGATCGACATCGGCGGCCCCGCTATGGTGCGGGCGGCCGCCAAGAACCACGGCAGCGTGGCGGTGGTCGTCGACCCGGCCCGCTACGACAGCGTCATCGAGGCGGTGCGGGGCGGCGGTTTCACACAGGAGCAGCGCAAGCGCCTGGCCGCGCAGGCGTTCGCCCACACCGCCGCCTACGACGCCGCCGTGTCCTCCTGGTTCGCCGAGACCTACGCCCCCGACGAAACCAGCGCCCAAAGCGGGTGGCCGGACTTCTACGCCACCGCCTACCGCCGCGCGGCGACACTGCGCTACGGCGAGAACCCGCACCAGAGGGCCGCGCTGTACCTCGGCGACGAGCCGTCGGGGGCGGGGCTGGCCGGTGCCCAGCAGCTGCACGGCAAGGAGATGTCCTACAACAACTACGTCGACAGCGACGCCGCGCTGCGCGCCGCCTACGACTTCGCCGACCCGTGCGTGGCGATCATCAAGCACGCCAACCCGTGCGGCATCGCGCTGGGCACCGACATCGCCGAGGCGCACCGCAAGGCCCACGAGTGTGACCCGGTGTCGGCGTTCGGCGGCGTCATCGCGGTGAACCGCCCGGTGAGCGTCGCGCTGGCCGAGCAGGTCGCAGACATCTTCACCGAGGTCCTCGTCGCGCCGGAGTTCGAGCCGGGTGCCGTGGAGGTGCTGACGCGCAAGAAGAACATCCGGCTGCTGACGGCCGTCCCGCCGGACCGGGCCGCCCGCCCGGAGGCGCGGCCCATCAGCGGCGGGCTGCTGCTGCAGTCGGCCGACGCCATTGACGCCCCCGGGGACGACCCGGCGACGTGGGAGCTGCGCGCGGGCGCGCCCGCGGACGAGGCGACACTGGCCGACCTCGCCTTCGCGTGGCGCGCGGTGCGGGCCGTCAAGTCCAACGCGATCCTGCTGGCGGCCGATCGTGCCACAGTGGGGGTGGGCATGGGCCAGGTCAACCGGGTGGATTCCGCGCGGCTGGCGGTCACCCGTGCCGGTGACCGCGTCGGTGGCGCGGTCGCGGCCAGTGACGCGTTCTTTCCGTTCCCTGACGGCCTGGAGGTGCTGGCCGAAGCCGGGGTCCGGGCCGTGGTCCAGCCGGGCGGGTCGGTCCGCGACGACCAGGTCATCGCGGCGGCTGAGCAGGCCGGTGTGACCATGTACTTCACCGGTACCCGGCACTTCTTCCACTGACGGGCACCGCCGGCCCGCAGAAGAGCAACCCGCACGGAAGGAACGAGACCCTGTGAGTGCACGGATTCTGGATGGAAAGGCGACCGCCGCGGCGATCCGGGCGGAGCTGGTGGACCGGGTGGCCGCGCTGCGCGCCAAAGGGATCGCGCCCGGTCTCGGCACCGTCCTGGTGGGCGATGACCCGGGCAGCCACTCCTATGTCGCCGGCAAGCACCGCGACTGCGCCGAGGTCGGGATCGAGAGCATCCGCCGCGACCTTCCGGCCACGGCGACCCAGGAGCAGGTGGAGGCCGCGGTCGCCGAGCTCAACGCCGACCCGGCCTGCACCGGTTACATCGTCCAGCTGCCGCTGCCCAAAGGGCTGGACGAGAACCGGGTGCTGGGCCTGATCGACCCGGCCAAGGACGCCGACGGCCTGCAGCCGGACAACCTCGGCAAGCTGGTGCTGATGGAGGACGCCCCGCTGCCGTGCACCCCGCGCGGCATCGTGGAGCTGCTGAACCGCTACGACATTCCGCTGAAGGGCGCGGAGGTCGTCGTGGTGGGCCGCGGAGTGACGGTGGGCCGCCCGCTGGGGCTGCTGCTGACCCGGCGCAGTGAGAACGCGACCGTGACCCTGTGCCACACCGGTACGCGCGACCTGGCCGCGCATACCCGCCGCGCCGATATCGTCGTGGCCGGCGTCGGGGTGCCGGGACTGATCACCAAGGACATGGTCAAGCCGGGTGCCACGGTGCTGGACGTCGGCGTCACCCGCACCGACCAGGGGCTGGTCGGCGATGTCGCGCTGGACGTTCGGGAGGTGGCCGGCCATGTGTCGCCGAACCCGGGCGGAGTCGGCCCGATGACCCGCGCGATGCTGCTGGTGAACGTGGTGGAGGCAGCCGAACGCCAGGCGGGGTGAGTGTTCTGGGGCGCCGCCCGCGGCCGCTTCCGTGTCGGCTGGTCGGCGGTGCCCGGGGGGCTCCTTCGGGGCGGCCGCGGGTGCCCGTCCCCGGCAAGGGGCCCTCGGCAGGCCCCTTGCGCCATCAACTGGCCTTGCGTTTACGGTCCAGTACCGGCATGGGGCGCACCAGGCCGAGGGCGACGACCTCGTTGGCCAGCCGCGTGCGGCGGTTGGGCCCCTCGGGGATCCGGAACTTCTGGTAGAGGCGGAGAAGGTGCTGTTTGACGGCCGCTTCGGTGACGACCAGGTCCTCGGCGATCTCCCGGGCGGTCGCGGGGGAGACGAAGGCTTCGTCGGAGAGAGCGGGGCGGCAGAGCGACGTCAAGACGTCGAGCTCTCTCCGGGTGAGTTCGGGGGCCGCTCCGCGGCGCAGTTCGATGTCGGGGTTGAGCTCTTCGCTGGGCAGGCCGCCGATCCTGCATCGAGCGGTGCCGAAGCTGATGACATCGCCCTCTTCGAGGACCCTGCGCGCTATGGGGCGGCCGTTGACCCTGGTGCCGTTGAGTGAAAGGCCGAGGTCGACGACGTAGACGTACGGTCCGCGGCGCACCAGCTCGGCGTGGAGCTGTGACACGCTCGGGTCGCTGAGGCGGATATCGGTTCCTTCTCCGCGCCCGATAGTGGTGACCTCTGCGTCCAACTGCTGTACGTCGCCGCTCTCCTCGACCCGTATATAGGGCCCGTCCACGGTTGTTCCTTCCGGTGTGGGGCGCGGCCTGGGGGGGAGCGCACGATGGGTTGTGACAGTGTGCCTCGCAGTAGAGACGGGCAGGTTGTTCTTTGCTGGTTGAGTGGGGGTCATGGGGGCTGTCCTCGCTCACCGTGGCACTCGTCTCCTCACTGGTTACCCGGGCGGTGTGATTTCTACGCGCTTACCGCAAAGTGAGAGTCGCGTCGCGGAAGGTTTACGGTGTTTCCGCGTAATAGGGTCTGTCCTGAGGCCATGGAGACCGTGCCCGATTCGGTGCGGCATGAGGCGGGGCGGGAGCGTCCTCACTACAATGAGTCCCGCTGTGGCCAGGAACAACGTGTAGTCGATCAGAGTCGGCTCGGCTGCCGGCCGCACGCACGCGCCGGTTTCGGTCCCGGTGGGTACGCCGGTGGCCGGTCCCCGCCATGATCGGCTGGGGCGCCGGGGATGATCTCGGAATATGTGTGCGCTAGCGTGAGGTTTACGGTGAGCCATAAAACGGTGGAGGAAGCGGTAGCAGCCCAGGCGCACTCATCCGAGGAGGAACCGGAGCCGGACTCCGGGTACCAGCCCGACCCGGGCGACCAGGCCCCGGGGTGGCTCTACCAGGTTCCGTATTTCCTGGTGCTCGCCACCATGGCCGCCGGCATCGTCATCGTGGCCGCCGCCCACTTCAAGCGCGGCCCGGCGCTGATCGCGGGAGCGCTGCTGCTGGCCGCCGTCTTCCGGACGTTCCTGCCGGAGGAGAAGATCGGCATGCTCGCCGTACGCCGCCGCTGGACGGACGTCATCACCGTCACCACGCTCGCGATACTCCTCATCGTCCTGGCATGGGTGGCCCCGCAGCTCGCCGTATAGGCGTCTAATAAGCTTGATATCGAGATACCGCATCGTTCGATCGACGAAGCCCTGAGCAGCTTGGCACGGGCGAGCCCGGAACCCGGGCAGCGCAGGACTTTGCGGCAAGCCTCCAGCCACACGGCCCAGCCGATACGAAGGGACAGCCACACAGCCATGGCCAAGATCAAGGTTGCCAATCCCGTAGTAGAGCTCGACGGCGACGAGATGACCCGGATCATCTGGTCCTTCATCAAGGACCGGCTGATCCTGCCCTACCTGGACGTCGACCTGAAGTACTACGACCTCGGCATCGAGGAGCGCGACCGCACCGACGACCAGATCACGGTCGACGCCGCGAACGCGATCAAGGAACACGGGGTCGGTGTCAAGTGCGCGACCATCACGCCGGATGAGGCCCGGGTCGAGGAGTTCGGCCTGAAGAAGATGTGGCGCTCCCCCAACGGCACCATCCGCAACATCCTCGGCGGCGTCGTCTTCCGCGAGCCCATCATCTGCCAGAACGTGCCGCGGCTGGTCCCCGGCTGGACCCAGCCGATCATCATCGGCCGTCACGCCCACGGCGACCAGTACAAGGCGAGCGACTTCAAGGTGCCCGGCCCCGGCACCGTGACCATCACCTACACGCCCGATGAGGGCGGCGAGCCCATCGAGATGGAGGTCGCGAACTTCCCCGAGGGCGGCGGCGTCGCGATGGGCATGTACAACTACCGCCGGTCCATCGAGGACTTCGCCCGCGCCAGCTTCAACTACGGCCTGGACCGCGGGTACCCGGTGTACATGTCGACCAAGAACACGATCCTCAAGGCCTACGACGGCATGTTCAAGGACGTGTTCGCCGAGATCTTCGAGAGCGAGTTCAGGGAGAAGTTCGACGCGGCCGGCCTCACCTATGAGCACCGGCTGATCGACGACATGGTGGCCGCCGCGCTCAAGTGGGAGGGCGGCTACGTCTGGGCCTGCAAGAACTACGACGGCGACGTCCAGTCCGACACCGTCGCGCAGGGCTTCGGTTCGCTGGGCCTCATGACCTCGGTGCTGCGCACCGCCGACGGCCGCACCGTCGAGGCCGAGGCCGCGCACGGCACGGTCACCCGGCACTACCGCCAGCACCAGCAGGGCAAGCCGACCTCCACCAACCCGATCGCCTCCATCTTCGCCTGGACGCGGGGCCTGGAGCACCGCGGCAAGCTCGACAACACCCCCGCGGTGGTCGAGTTCGCCACCACGCTGGAGGACGTCGTCGTCAAGACCGTCGAGGGCGGCCAGATGACCAAGGACCTCGCGCTGCTGGTCGGCGGCGACCAGGAGTGGCTCACCACCGAGCAGTTCCTCGCCGTGCTGGACGAGAACCTGCAGAAGCGCCTGGCCTGACCCGCGCCGCGCCTGGTTCCGGCCGCCCCGCCGCAGCGGGGCGGCCTTCTGCTGAGAAAGTCGCGGCGTTTTCCCTCGGGGATGCGGCCGCGGATGCAAGAATGTACTGTGTAGGCACCGTCGGTGATGAACCCCAGGCAGTGCGGCATACGCCACTCCGTCGAGGTTCGTACATTTGGCGAATATTGTCCTATTATTGGGGATATGCTCCACTGGGATGACTGGTGGGGGACAACAAGGTCATCCTGACTGACGTGCCGGCCACGCGCCCGCTGGGGGGTAGGCGCGCGCGGTGCGGAACGTCAAAGAAGGGCCCGTCGCCTCGTGCGGCGGGCCCTTCTGATTCTCATCCACCGAACGGCCGTCGCCGAAAGGCCGACACGGCGCCCCGGGGAGGCGGGACGGCGATGCGGGGACGGGTGGCACGGCGGCCGCCGCGGGCGCGGGCGCGGGCCGCAACCGCGACCGCTGCGGCGAGAAGGAGTCCTCCGGCCGCCGAAACGGCGATCAGCCGCTTTCCGGTGATCGCGGCCCGCACGTCCTTGGCCATGTGCCGGGTCCGGGCGCGGAGGTCGGCACGCGCGGCCAGCTCCTCGATCGTGGCCCCGAGCTCCCGGCACCGGAGCTCGATGTCCTCGCGGACCCGCATGAGCTCGTCGTCAGGGCTTTGGCCGCCGGTCGGCTGGACTTCGCGCGGCCGGTCATCAGCAGGCCGGCCGTCAGAGAGGTGGGCGCCGGAGGGACGGATGCCAGAGTTCCGGTACCCGGTGGTGTACTCGGTCAATGCCCCGCCCTCTCCCGGACCTCGTCGATGTTGCGGCGGATGCTCTTTGATGCCTCCTGCGGCAGCAGAGGCGCGGCCGTGCGCACCTGGTTGCGGCCCAGCAGGGCCAACAGGCCGGCCGCGGCGAGCAGCACCGCGCCGACGATGAGCGCCGCGGCCCAGCCGGGTAGCACGAGCGCCAGCGCCAGAATCGCGGCGGTGACGACCGCGCCCGTGCCGAAAAGGGCGAGCACCCCGCTCACGCCGAACATCCCCGCGCCACGGCCGAGGTGGCGGCCCTTCTCCCACATCTCCAGGCGGGCCAGCCGCAGCTCGTCGCGGATCAGCAGCGCGATCTGCTCGGCGGCCTGCCTGATCAGCTCGGCGGTCGACCGCTCCGATGCCCCAGCGGGCTGGTGGCCGACATGTGCGGTCATGATCGGCTCCCTTTCGTCCATGGATCCGGCTCTGGATACACGGCTGCCCGCCAAACCGGTGTTCAACCGTCGCGGCGCGGCGGGACCCGGCAGGCCAGGACACCGACCACCCGGGCCGCGGCGCCGCGGACACCGCCGCGCACAGCAGAACGCCCCGCCGCCCACAGCCCAGGACGGGCGGGCGGCGAGGCGCCGACAGCGCGGACGCTCCCATGGACGTCAGTCCTGGAGCGCCTCCTTGGGAATCTCCTCGCCGGCCTGCATGGCGGAGAACATCTGCTCGGAGAGGGCCTCGTCCCACAGCACGACCGAGCCGACCCCGTCCAGCGTCGGGGTCGACCCGACCGGGACCGCACTGGTCTGCGGGTTGTCGCGCATCGCCAGGGCCATGCGGCCGAGGTCGCTGAGATGGTCGCCCTCGTCCACCTCGAATGTCGCGGTCCCCTCGGTGACCAGCGGGATCGAGGTGAAGGGGTTGAGCAGTGTCCCCGGGTCGGTGGCCTTGGAGATCAGCGCGCTGAAGAACTCGCGCTGGCGCTGGATCCGGTCCAGGTCGGCGCGCACGGTGGCGCGGGTGCGCACGTAGCCGAGCGCCGTCGCGCCGTCCATCTCCTGGCAGCCGGCCTCGATGTCCAACCCGGCCTTGGGGTCCTCGATCGCCTCTTCGGGGCACATCTCGACACCGCCCACGGCGTCGACGATGTCGACGAACCCGGCGAACCCGATCTCCACGTAGTGGTCGATGTGTACACCGCTGGCCTGCTCGAACGTCTGCACCAGGGTGGCCGGACCGCCGCCCAGGTCTGAGGAGAACGCGGCGTTGATCTTGTTCTCGCCGATCTCGGGGATGGGAACGTAGGAGTCGCGAGGCACGCTGATGATGGTGGGCTTGCCCTCCTCGGGGACGTAGAGCACCATGATCGTGTCGGTGCGCTTGCCCTCGGCCTGCCCGGTGCGCAGGTCCTGCCGGTCCTCGTCGGTCAGCCCTTCGCGGCTGTCCGAACCGACGATCATGTAGGTGTCGCCCGGTTGGTCCTCGGGGCGGCCCTCGTAGTCCGGCAGCGCTTCGACCCGCTCCAGCCGGGAGTCCGCCCAGAAGTAGAAGGCCGTCGGGATCAGGACCAGCAGTACCAGGACGAGAACGGTGATCTGCTTGGCGCGCCTGCGCCGGGCTTCGCGTTCCCGCCGCGTGCGCCCGGTCCCGTCATAGACCCGGCCTCCTTTGGAGGAGGGCCGGCGCGGCGGGCCGTCCTCTACCGGGGGCAGCCGCCGGGTAGCGGCGGAACCCGCGCCGACGGACGACCGCTCGGAGCTGCGCGTCCGGTAGAGCTTCTCGATTTCATCGGCTCCGCCACTGGGGCTCCGGCGGAACACCGCGGTCCGATCAGCGTCATTACCAGACGTTGACCTGCTATTTCGCTTACTCGGCCCTTCAGCCATCGCTCCCGGCCGCCTATCTGTCGAACATCCGCGCGGATCGCCGCCTTCATCCCTTGTGACGAGGGACATGGTAGTTCGGTTCAGGTCTTTGCGGACACGCGGCCGTGCCCGCGGGCGGGCGGCCCGCGGTCGGCGCCGGCTTTGCCTGCGGATTGTTCACGTACTACCCGCGGATTACCCGTGGGTTACCCGCGGACTGCCCGCGACTCGGGTGCTGATGGCGGTGCACCGGGCAGCCGGACCCTCCTCGCCGCCCCGCCCGGCCCTCACCGGACGCGCCGCGCCCCGGCGGAGGGGAGAGCCGCACGCAGCGCGGGGGAGTGCCACCCCTTGTCGGCGAATGCCGCACCGACCGCTTCCTGCACGGAGCCCAGGCGCTCCTCGGGGACCAGGGCGATCGCGCTGCCGCCGAACCCGCCTCCGGTCATCCGCGCTCCTCGTGCGCCGGCGGCCACGGCCGCCTCCACGGCCAGGTCCAGCTCGGGGGTGGAGATCTCGAACTGGTCGCGCATCGACAGGTGCGAGGCGGTGAAGAGCGCCCCCAGATCCGGCAGCGCCCCCGCGCGCATGAGGCCGACCGCGGCGTTCACCCGGTGGATTTCGGTCACCACGTGCCGCACCCGCTTGACCAGTACGGGGTCTGCCAACCGGGGCAGCGCCTCGCCGAGGTCCTCGACGTCGCGCAGCGCCTCGACCCCGAGGCGCTGCGCGGCGCGCTCGCACTCGGCGCGCCGTGCGGCGTATCCGCTCGCCGGGTCGCTGAGCCGGTGCTGTACCCGGGTGTCGATGATGAGCAGCCGCAACCCGGCCTCGTCCAGCGCGAACGGAACATTGCGGGCGCCCTCGGTGCGGCAGTCCAGGAATAGCGCGTGTCCCTGCGTGCAGCGCAGCGACGCGCTCTGGTCCATGATGCCGGTGGGCGCGCCGACGAACGCGTTCTCCGCCCGGCGGGCGGTGCGCGCCATGGCGGGCAGGTCACCCGAGAGGCCGCCGAGGTCGAAGACCTCGGTCAGCGCCAGCAGGGTGGCGCATTCCAGCGCGGCGGAGGAGGAGAGCGCCGCGCCGACGGGCAGGTCGGAGTCGAGCAGGATCCGCGCGCCCGTCCCCGGGTCCAGGTGCCCGGCCTCACGGGCGGCCCAGAACACGCCCGCGACATAGGACGCCCATCCGGTGACCGAGGGGCGGGCCGCGTCCAGCTCCGAGACCCGGAAGCGGACGTGCTCGCCGGGGCGCTGCGCGCTGCGGACGTCGACCGCGCCGTCCTCGGCCGGGGCCAGGGCCACAGACACCCCCCACGGCAACGCCATGGGCAGCACCAGGCCGTCGTTGTAGTCGGTGTGCTCGCCCATGAGGTTGACCCGGCCGGGCGCACGCCACACCCCGGTCGGCCGCACCCCGTAGGCATCGGCGAAGGACGCGGCGAGATCGTCAGCGTCAACGGTGGGATTGACCTGCCACTCCTCGCTTTCGGTGACCGCGGGCCGGGGCGGCCGCGCCTGGTGCGTGAAGCGGCGGAGCAGTTTTCGCAGCGCGCTCATGCGGCACCGCCCGCGCGTGCGCCCAACGCCGCCGCCTGCTGTTCGCCGCCGTGGAACGCCCACGCGTCGGCCACGATCTCGCGCAGCGACGGCCGCTGCGGCGACCATCCGAGGTCGTGCCGGGCGCGGGCGCTGGAGGCCACCAGGACCGCCGGGTCGCCGGGGCGGCGCTTGGCGGGCACCACCGGGATCGGATGCCCGGTGACCTCGCGGCAGACCTCGATGACCTCGCGCACCGAGAACCCGGTGCCGTTGCCGAGGTTGAAGACGCGGTGTTCACCCGGTGCGCTGCCGTCCAACGCGAGCAGGTGCGCATCGGCGAGGTCGCGGACATGGATGTAGTCGCGGACGCAGGTGCCGTCCGGTGTGGCGTAGTCCGCACCGTAGACCGCGACCGACGCGCGCTCGCCCAGGGCGACCTGGAGCACGATCGGGATGAGGTGGGTCTCGGTGGTGTGCCGTTCGCCGAACCGGCCGTAGGCCCCGGCGACATTGAAATAGCGCAGGCTCACGGCGCCGATGCCGTGCATCCGGGCGTGTTCGGTGAGCGCGGCGTCGATCGCGGCCTTGGAGGCGCCGTAGGGGTTGCCCGGGCGTACCGGAGCCTCCTCCGGGATCGGCACCTGCTCGGGTTCGCCGTAGACGGCGGCGGTGGAGGAGAAGACGATCCTGCGGACATCGGCGGCCCGCATCGCCTCCAGCAGCGCGAGCGTTGCTCCGACGTTTCCGCTCCAGTACAGCTCGGGGCGGGCCACGGACTCCGGGACCACCGACTTGGCCGCGAAGTGCATGACCGCGTCGACGCCGTCGCTGAGGGCGGCGGCGGCCTGTTCGCGGATATCGCCCTCGATGAACGCGCAGCCGTCGGGAACGGCATCGCGGTGCCCCGTGGACAGGTTGTCGAGCACCGTCACCCGGTGCCCCGCTTCCAGCAGCCGGGCGGCGACGACGCTCCCGATGTACCCGGCGCCTCCCGTGACCAGAACCTTCAACTCTTCTCCTCGGCTGTCTCGGCTGCTTCAGGACGCGGCGCCGGACGGAAGGGACGCGCGCAGTCGGCGGGCGGCGTCCTCCGGGGCGATGTCGTTGATCCACGCGGCCATTCCCGACTCCGACCCGGCCAGGTACTTCAGCTTGCCAGGTGCGCGCCTGAGGGTGAACAACTGCAGGTGCGCCGCGAAGTCGGCGTCGGGGGTGCCGGAGGTGTCGACCGGGGCCTGGTGCCAGGCGGAGATGTAGGGCGCGGGCGTGTCGAACAGCGCGTCGAAGGCGCGCAGCAGGTCCAGGTGGATGCGGGCGAGCTCGTCCCGCTGGGCGTCGTCCAGCATCGGCAGGGAAGGGACCCGGCGCAGGGGGAACAGGCGCACCTCGTAGGGCCAGCGGGCGGCAGCGGGGACGAACGCGACCCAGTGCTCGCCCTCGGCGACGACCCGCACACCGGCCTTGCGCTCGTCGGCGACCACGTCGTCGAAGAGGTTGCCTCCGGTGCGTGCGCGGTGGGCGCGGGCGGCCTCCTGCATACGGGCGATGCGCGGCGGAACGAACGGGTAGCCGTAGATCTGCCCGTGCGGATGCTGCAGGGTCACCCCGATCTCGACGCCGCGGTTCTCGAACGGGTACACGTGCGCGATGTCGGGCCTGGCGGCCAGCGCCGCCGACCGGTCGGCCCAGGCCTCGATGACCGTGCGTACGCGGCGCGGCGACAGGTCGGCGAAGGAGGTGTCGTGGTCGGCGGTGAAGCAGACGACCTCACAGCGCCCAGCGCCGGGCCGGCGCATGATCGCGGGGTCGGCGGGTGCGGCGGGTGCGGCGGGTGCGGTACCGGGTGCGGCGGTGAGCGAGGGGAAGCGGTTCTCGAAGACGACCACGTCGTAGTCGTCAGCGGGGATCTCGGTGTGGCGGCCGCCGCGTGTGGGATCGAGCGGGCACTGGTCGGGCGGGGGGAGGAACGTGCGGTTCTGCCGGTGCGCGGCCAGCGCCACCCATTCGCCGAGGAGGGGGTCGTACCGGAGCTCTGCCGCCGGGGTGAAGGGGTCGAGCGGCCGCCGGTCCTTGGCCGCGGCCCGTCCGGTGTCGGGGGATTCGTCGTAGTAGATGATCTCCCGACCATCCGCGAGACGGCCGGACGATCGAAAGATCTGTCGGTTTCGCACAAGATCAGTCTAGGCCCCGGAGATTGCGGGGTGAACTGATCGAATTTGATAGGAATTGAAAGATTTCCTTGCGGAAGGGATCTTTCTGCTGTCGGATGTGGGGTGGGGTCCCGTGCGCCGCCTGCCCTGGGCGGGCGCGCGGAAGGAGTCAGGCGGCTCTGGTGCAGGGAAGGAAACGGGCACGCACCGGCGTCGTACATTACGTATCGGTCACGCGCAGGTGCCGCCCCCTGATCTTGTGTACCGTGAGCTGAGACCACCAAGGATGGCGCGTCCATCGGGGCCCGCTCGCCGAACGAGCCGTGTGTCAGACGGCCGGTCCGGCGCAGAGGAGTGCCCCTCGTCCGCGTGTCGTGCGATGCCGCGGTTTCCGGGACCGCCTGGGCGGTAGTGGTCCTCAGCCGGACGGGGCCATGCCGCGCTTTTCCGCCACGGTCGAGCAGGCGGCGTTGACCGAGCGGCGCTGATCCAATCGCATCCGACTCCAAAGGAGCGGTACCGGCCATGAGTCGTACCCGCAATCGGGGCACCGCCTCGCTTATGGTGCGTCTTACGTCGGTGAGCGAGCCGACCGGACGACCGCGCGGAGGTTGATCGTGGCCATCGAATTCAACTCGTCTGACCGCCCCACCCTCGGGGTGGAATGGGAACTGCAGCTCGTCGACGTGCGTACCCGACACCTCCGGCAGGAGGCCCAGCAGGTACTGGGCGAGCTTCCGGAACTCAGCGCGGTGGGAAACCCGCCTCTCCGGCACGAGCTCATGCAGTGCACGGTGGAGGTCGTCACCGGCATCTGCGAGACCGTCGAGGAGGCCAGGGCCGACCTCGCGGGCAGCGTCGACCAGTTGGCCCGGGTACTGGAGCCGCGGCAGGCCGCGCTGCTGTGCGCGGGCACCCACCCGTTGGACGACTGGCGCGATCAGATCCTCTCCCCGGTGCAGCGCTACGGCGAACTCATCGACCAGATGCAGTGGCTGGCCCGGCGCATCCTCACGTTCGGGGTCCACGTCCACGTGGGGGTCCGATCGCCGGACAAGGCGATCCCGATCCTCAACGCGCTCGCGAACTACCTGCCCCACTTTCTCGCGCTGACGGCGTCCAGTCCTTTCTGGAGCGGCCACGACACAGGGTTGGCCTCCAGCAGGTCCGTCGTCTTCGGCGCGCTTCCCACCGCGGGACCGCCGCCGAACCTGCCCCACTGGGCGGGGTTCGAGGAATATCTGGAAACCCTGCTCCGGGCAGGCACGATATCGAGTATCAAGGAAGTGTGGTGGGACATCCGCCCGCATCCCGACTTCGGCACCATCGAGATCCGGATGTTCGACGGGATCCCCACACTGCGCGAGGTCGGAATGGCCGCCGCGCTGTCCCAGAGCCTCGTGCGGCTGTTCGATCAGCAGCTCGACCGCGGCTACGGGCTCCCCAGCCCGCCCACATGGCTGGTGACCGACAACAAGTGGCGGGCGACCCGCTACGGCCTGGACGCACGCGTCATCACCGACGAACGCGGCACCACCGTGCCACTGCGGGACGACCTGTACGAACTCGTCCGTGAGCTGGAACCGGTCGCGACCCGGCTCGGCTGTGCCGAGGACCTGGACGCGGTATCGGAGGTACTGGACAAGGGCGCCTCCTACGAGCGCCAGAGGGCCATCATCGGCGAGGGCGGGACCCTCAACGATGTCGTGGACGCGCTGGCAGCGGAGTTCCGCGCCGGCGGGATCGCCCCCTCCGTGGCCTCTGTGGACCCGGGAGACAGGGCCGCCGCGGAACAGGACGGCTCCGGCGACGGCGCCGCAGACAACGATTTGCCGAAGAAGCCGAAGAACAGGGGGCCATCGCATGCAGGGACGTGACCTGCGAGAGCAGTTGACCGCGTTTCTGGCTCGCAACGAACGCGCGCTTGTCGATTTCCGGCGGGATCTCCACATGCACCCCGAGCTGGCGTTCGCCGAGCACCGGACGACACAGCGGCTGGCCGAGCGGCTGCGCGCCGCGGGCCTGGCACCGAAGCGGCTTCCCCAGGGGACCGGACTCATCTGCGACATCGGTTCCGAGGACGGCCCCACCATCGCACTGCGCGGGGACATCGACGCCCTGCCGCTGACCGATGAGAAGGACGTCGCCTACCGTTCGACGGTGCCCGGCGCCGCGCACGCCTGCGGGCACGACGTGCACACCACCGTGCTGCTGGCCACGGGGCTCTTCCTGGCTCAGCAGGCCCGTGCGGGCGCGCTTCCCGGACGGGTGCGCCTGATCTTCCAGCCGGCCGAGGAGCTGCCGGGCGGAGCCCGCGAGGTCATCGATGCCGGCGGGCTCGACGGGGTCGACCGCATCTTCGCGCTGCACGCCGACCCCCGCCTGCTCGTCGGCCAGGTCGGCCTGCGCACCGGTCCGATCACGGCAGCCTGCGACCAGGTGCTGGTCCGGTTGTCGGGCGAGGGCGGGCACACGGCGCGGCCGCACCTCACCGCTGACCTCGTCTACGCGCTGGGCAAGATCGTCACCGAGCTCCCGGCGGCGCTGTCGCGGCGCGTTGATCCGCGCGCCGGCTTCAGCCTTGTCTGGGGCCGGGTCAGTGCCGGGTCCGCGCCCAACGCGATCCCCGACGACGGCGTGGTCGAGGGCACCGTGCGCTGCCTGGACGACGATGCCTGGCACGCCGCTCCAGACCTCATCGAGGAGCTCGTCGACTCCGTGGCGACCGCCTACGGGGCCACGGCCGAGGTCGACTACCGCCGTGGTGTGCCGCCGACGATCAATGAGGATTCCAGTGTGCAGATCCTGCGCGATGCCTGCGATCAGGTGCTGGGGTCGGACGCGGCGGCGTCCACACCGCAGAGCCTGGGCGGCGAGGACTTCGCCTGGTACCTGGAGCATGTCCCCGGCGCCCTGGCCCGGCTGGGGACGCACTCCCCGTCCTCTGCCGCGCCAATGCTCGACCTGCACCGCGGCACGTTCGATGTGGACGAGCGCGCGATCGGTGTCGGCGTGCAGGTGATGGCGGCCAGCGCGCTCACGGGCCTGTGGGAGTGCGCCCGCACCGGCAGCGGCGACCAGATCGAGGACGCCGCCCTGGCCTGACCCGGCCGCCTGTCCGGTTTCTGGGCCGGGGCCGGGCAGGAACCGGCTGCCGCGGCGAGCGGTTGCGGCATGGTGACTTCCTCCCCATGGGCGAATCCGGGAGTCTGCGCCGCGAGAAAACTCAGATCAGTGGCATCCTGAACACATGAGCCACCAGTTGACCGTGGAGCAGATCCGGCGCGCGCCAAAGGTGCTGCTGCACGACCACCTTGACGGCGGATTGCGGCCGGAGACGGTCGTAGAGCTGGCCGAGGCCGCCGGTTACACCGATCTGCCCGCGAACGACCCCGAGGAGCTCGGGGCGTGGTTTCGCGACGCGTCCGACTCCGGGACGCTGGAGCGCTACCTGGAGACGTTCCGGCACACCGTCGGGGTGATGCAGACGCGGGAGGCCCTGGTCCGGGTGGCAGCGGAGTGCGCCGAGGACCTGGCGGCGGACGGCGTGGTCTATGCCGAGGTGCGCTACGCCCCCGAACAGCACCTGGATGCGGGGCTGTCGCTGGACCAGGTGGTCGAGGCGGTGCTGGAGGGGTTCTCGACCGGTCAGGACCGCGCCGCCGAGCAGGGCCGCGCCATCCGTGTGGGCACCCTGCTCACCTCGATGCGGCACGCGGCCCGGTCGCGTGAGATCGCCGAGCTGGCCGTCCGGTACCGCGACGCGGGCGTGGCCGGTTTCGACATCGCCGGCGCCGAGGCGGGGTATCCGCCGACCCGCCACCTTGACGCCTTCGAGTACCTCAGGCGGGAGAACGCCCACTTCACGATCCACGCCGGCGAAGCGTTCGGCCTCCCGTCGATCTGGGAGGCGCTGCAGTGGTGCGGTGCCGACCGGCTCGGGCACGGTGTGCGGATCGTCGACGATATCAAGCAGGTCGGCGACGAGGTCCGGATGGGACGGCTGGCCGGCTATGTCCGCGACACACGGGTTCCGCTGGAGATGTGCCCCAGTTCCAACGTCCAGACCGGTGCGGCGGCCTCGATCGAGGAGCACCCCATCGGCCTGCTGAGCCGGCTCCGCTTCCGGGTGACGGTCAACACCGACAACCGGCTGCAGAGCGGGACCACCATGTCCGAGGAGTTCGCGAAACTGCACTCGGCCTTCGGCTACGGCTGGGACGACATACAGTGGTTCACCGTCAACGCGATGAAATCGGCGTTCCTCCCGTTCGACGAGCGGCTCGCGCTCATCAACGGGCGGATCAAGCCGGGGTTCGCCCAACTCAAGTGGGCGTCGCAGTGAAGCCGTTCACCGCGCCCGCCGCGCGTGTTCTCGGGTGGGTCTGGCTGGCCGTTGTCGCCCTGCTGATGGTCGACCTCGCGCTGAAAGGCAGCGACCGCAGTGCGCTGGTCGCCGCCGCTGTCCTGCTGATCACGGCGGGAGGGGCCTACGTCCTGTGGCTGCGGCCCCGGATCGTGCCCACCGAGCAGGGGGTGCGCGTGGTCAATCCGCTCCGGGACACGTTCGTGCCGTGGTCCGCGTTCACCTGGGCTGATGTCACTGACGTGCTGCGTGTGCACGCCGGGGAGCGCGTTGTCCGATCGTGGTCGCTGCGGGAGACCAAGCGCGCCAAGGTCCGCGACAACCTGCGCCGCGCAGGCGACCGCTTCGCGCTGGACGACGACGCCGATCCCCGCGATCTGCGGCCGGTGGACCTGGCCGCCCGGCGGTTGCGGGAGGAGGCCGAGAGGCGGAAGGCGCGCTCGGAAGCGGCGGGCGGCGCGGCCGGGGACGCCTCCGCTGGGAGCGGGGCCGCCATGGCCGCGGAGCCGACGACCGTCTGGGCGCCCGACGCCGTCGCGGCACTGGCGATTCCGATTTTCCTGCTGGTCATGGTGTTGCTGCTGGGGTGAGGACGAGCGGTATCACGGGGATCCGCATCGGGTCCCCGTTTTTCGTGCTCGGGGCCTTGACCACCCCGGCCAATCACGGTTAGGTTAGGCATGCCTAAGGGGGATGGGGTGCGGGTTCGGCGCCTGCGCGGAGCGCCGAACCCGCGGCCCCGGGCCCCGCGGGCGCACATCACCTGAATAGAGGGCGCGCCGCCGGCACGGATCGCCACACGTGCCGGGCGGTGTCCGAAAAGATCGCGGAGCCGGGCACCGGCCGTCGCGGCGCGCAAAGGAGGCCGTCCGGTTCGCCGGGGTCCCGGACAGCGCTTCCTCGCAGGGAGGAACAGCCGGTTTCGGCGCGGATGAGCCGGCGGTTCCTCTCCGGCCCGTCAACGGCCCGTCAACGGCCCGCTAGGTCCGCACGAGGATGGCGTGCAGCAGGTCACCGAGGCGAAGGGCGCGCTGCTGGACGACCGCCAGCGCCTTTGCCGAATCGAACGGTTCGAATACCGCCCCCATCGCGTCGTTGCTGACCATCGCCATCCCCAGGACTTCGGCCCCCATCTCCACCGCCGCGATGGTCTCCAAAGCGATGGACCGGCCGACCAGATCGGCGCCCGCGCTGCGCAGCATGGCCAGCTCGGCCGGGGTCTGGAGCTGCGGGCCGAGTAGCGACGCGTAGACCCCCTCGGCCAGCGACCCGTCGATGTCCCGGGTGATACCGCGCAGACGGCGGCTGTAGGCGCCGCTCAGATCGACGAAGTCCGGTCCCGCCAACGGCGACCTGGCCGTCAGGTTGATGTGGTCGCGCACCAGGATCGGCTGCCCCACCGCGAAATCGGCGCGCAGCGAACCGGCCGCACCGGTGAGGACGACAGTCGAGGCGCCGGCTGAGACCGCGGTGCGCACGGCGTGGGCCACCCGCATCGGATCATGCGTCTCGTACAGGTGCGTGCGACCGAGGAAGACGACGACGCGCTTCGCGCCGACCCAGAGGCTGCGCACCTTGCTGGAGTGGCCGGCCGCCGATGGCGGGGCGAACCCTGGCAGGTCGGACATGTCAATATCGATGTTTGGTATCCCCAGGGAGTCGGCCGCCTCCGTCCACCCTGAACCGAGGACGACCGCAGCATCGTATCCGTCGGCTCCCGTGCGGAACCGCAGCTCGCTGGCAGCCTCGGCCGCCAGTTCCTTGGCCCCGGAGGTCGTCGCCACGGGACGCACCTGTGTGGATTCGCTCACATCTCCGGAGCGTACCTCTTCGTAACCTTTTGGCCCCTGAGTGTAGTGCGGCGTGTTCGCAGACCCGCGGCCCGCGGAAGAGGCCGCCTATCGGCCGTCGGTCCGCGGCAGATCGTCCCGGGACCACGGCCGCTGCCGGAGAGGCGGCGGCACACAGGGCCGGGCGCGCAGATCCGCGACGTAGAACGACGGTGCTCCCGCCTTCTCCGCGGCGTCGGCGATGATGCCCAGGTAGGCCGCCGATGGCAGGCCGCCTTCGTAGTCGTTGAGTACATACGTCCACGCGGTGACGTCCCCGTCCAGCAGGGTGCTCGCCCGAACCCGGATCTTGGAGTAGGTCCCCAGACCGGTCCCCTCCCAGGCGTCCACGTGTGCTTCATCCCATCGGGACATGTCGTACAGGGCGACGAAGACGCTGCGGTCCGCGTGTTCCACCAGGGTCGCCAGCGCGCCGTCTCCATTGCCGGCGGCCCCGCCGAAGGTCAGCAGCCAGCCTTCCAACCAGCCGGTGCCCCACAGCGGCGAGTGCGGAGCATGTTCGGCCATGTGCCCGGGATCGAGATTGCTGCCGTAAGCGGCGTACAGAGACACGCGGCACATGCTACGTGGCCGAACGCGACAGCGGTGAGAAATACGCCGCGTGGGATGGCGGAGAATGGAAAGAAGCGACAGGTGAGCGAAAATCCGGGCGGCGGCTCACAAGGCCGGGCGTGTCCCAACGGACGCGGTCCGCCGGAAGGAGTGGAGCGGAAGTGACGAAAGTCGTGATCATCGGTGGCGGACCGGGAGGCTATGAGGCGGCCCTGGTCGCCGTCCAGCTCGGCGCCGACGTGACTGTGGTCGATCGCGATGGTATCGGCGGGGCCTGTGTCCTGACCGACTGTGTTCCGTCCAAGACCCTGATTGCCACGTCCGTCCGGACGACCTACGCCAAGGACGCCACCCGGCTCGGGATCAACATAGGAGATGAGGCCGGCGGCAAGTCCGGCGTCGAGGTCGACCTGAACACGGTGAACACCCGGGTCAAGCGGCTGGCCCGCGCCCAGTCGGAGGACACCGCCGCACGCGTGGCCAAAGAGGGGGTGAAGATCATCCGCGGCGAGGGGCGCCTTGTCGACCCGCGTATCGTCGCGGTCGGCGAACAGCGCGTCCACGCCGACGTCGTACTCGTCGCCACCGGAGCACACCCGAGGGAGCTTCCGACGGCCAGGCCCGACGGCGAACGCATCCTCACCTGGCGGCAGCTCTACGACCTGGAGAAGCTCCCGGAGAAGCTCATCGTGGTCGGCTCCGGCGTCACCGGCGCCGAGTTCGCCAACGCCTACCAGGGGCTGGGATCCAGCGTCACCCTCGTCTCCTCCCGCGACCGTGTGATGCCGACCCAGGACGCCGACGCCGCCGAAGTACTGGAGGGAGTGTTCGCGCGCCGGGGGATGTCGGTTCTGGGCAACACGAGAGCCGAGTCGGTCACCAACACCGGCAGCGGAGTCGTGGTGACCCTCACCGACGGCCGCACGGTCGAAGGCAGCCACTGTCTGATGACGGTCGGAATGATCCCCAACACCGGCAACATCGGTCTGGAGGAGATCGGCGTCCGCCTCGACTCCGGCGGCTTCGTCCAGGTCGACCGGGTATCGCGGACATCCACCCCGGGTGTCTACGCCGCGGGTGACTGCACCGGCGTGAACATGCTCGCGTCCGTGGCGGCGATGCAGGGGCGCATCGCGATGTGGCACGCGCTCGGCGAGGCGGTCTCCCCACTGAAGCTGTCCACGGTCGCCTCCACCGTTTTCACCCACCCGGAGCTGGCCGCCGTCGGCGCGAGCGAACAGGACGTGCGGTCCGGCAAGGTCGATGCGCGCATCGTCAACCTGCCGCTGGACACCAACCCGCGCGCCAAGATGACCGACAGCAAGGACGGCTTCGTCAAGCTCATCTGCCGCCGGCACACGGGTATCGTGCTCGGCGGCGTCATCGTCGGCCCGCGCGCCAGCGAACTCATCCTCGGTGTCTCCGTCGCCGTCCAGCAGCGTCTCACCGTCGACGAGATCGCCCACACCTTCGCCGTCTACCCGTCGCTGTCGGGCAGTGTCACCGAAGCCGCGCGCTCCCTGATGCAGGCCTCGCCGGAGTAAGCCGGGGTAGGCCGGAGTGACAGGAGGCCGTGGGGGGTGCGGCAATGGGGCATCCCGAGCGCAGCGAGGGATGCCGGCGTGCCGCCGGACACGTCGGGCGCCGGACAATCAGACCGCCACCACGGTTTCGGGGTCCTGCCGCCAGAAAGGGTGCCGGTTTGCTCGGCGGCACGCTGGTCCTTGCTCGCTGCGCTCGCAGGGCCCCATTGCCGCAACCACTACGGTGGACCCGGACACGGCAGCGGCCTCGCCCCCGCAGAGCCACGCCCGCCGAACCAGCTTCGACACACATGATCGCCAATAGATCTTGACGCTGTGCACCCCTCGCGCGCCGTTTTGGGGTGCACAGCGCCAAGATCGGCGTTTCCGAAGGCTCAGAAGTCGAATCCGCCGAAGTCGCCGCCGCCGAAGTCACCGAAGTCGCCGCCACCGAAGTCGCCGCCGCCGAAGTCCTCGCCGCCGCCGAAATCGCCGCCCATGCCGCCCAGCATGGCGCCGCCCATCATGGACCCCATCATCGAGCCCATCATCATGCCGGTGAACATGCCCAGCATCATGTCCATGCCGAAGTAGCCTCCGGCGTAGGGGGCGTAGGCCGGTCCGGCGTCGTAGTAGGGCCGACGCTGCCCGTCGACCTCGACCATGCGGACATCCGGGTCGTGGCCGGAGAGCACCGCCTGCGAACAGACGGGGCAGGCCGGGACCGAGCGGGGCGAGCCGCCGGGTGGCGCCCACATGACGTCCTGCTGCGACGGCCCGTGCTGCGGGTTGAAGAAGCAGGGCTTGCGCCGCTCGGGGACGGGCTCGCCGTTCATCCGCGCCCGGGTGGCGGTCATGTAGTAGCGACCGTCCTCCAAAGCGTTGGTGACCTGCTGGATCTGCTCGGGTTCGCGGATGGTGTCGAGCGTGGCCTTCGCCCGGTCGTAGGAGTCCATCGCGTGGGTGTAGTCGGCGCGCGTGGGGTCGTCGACCTTGGCGAGGTCGATCTCCAGGCCGGCGATGTCCTCACCGAGCCGGACGACGTCCTCGGTCGCCATCTGCTTGATCTCGGAGAGCTCCTTGGCCTTCTGCGCCTCGCGCTTCTTCTTGGAGCTGTACAGGAAGAAGCCGCCGCCGACAACGGCCAGCGCGAGAATCCCCAGCAGCAGAGCACCGAAGACGCCCGATGCCGCCTCCGCGGACTCCTGCTCCTCGGCCGCCTCGGGAATGGCCACGAGAGTGTCGACCACGTTGCCGTTGCCGTTGATCTTGGCCTCGGTGCCGATCTCCCGGACAGCGGCCTCATCGAGGTTCGGGGACTCGACGAAGTACCCCTGATCACCGACGAAGCCCGCGTAGACGCCGTCGCCCACGTCGTCCATGACCAGATCCAGATAGGCCTCGATCGACCCCTCTGACCTGAGCATCCCCTCAGGCAGGATCACGTAGTAGACGGGGACCTCGGAGTTCTCGGCGACCTGGATCAAGACATCCCGTTCGGCCTGCGGGAACTGGTCCTCGGTGATGCTCTCCTCGATGAAGAGGTGGTCGCTCGCCAGGTCCTTGGCGACTTCATTGGCGCTGGGGGTGTCGGCGTGGGCCGGTGCCCCTGCCATGACGGCGGTAAACCCCGCGGTCAGCAGGGCGGGTACTACCAAGCGGCGCAACATGATCGTTCCTCTCGCCTCCCTCACTCTCTAAAGACGAACACGCGAGGTCGCAAGTTCCCATCCCGCGCGGTGGCCGTTTCCACCCTACGGGCGTCCACAGTGCGATGGTGCCCTTGGGGGCGCACCCCAAAGCCTGCCCAATAACACCTCCCGGTTCGGTATTGATGTTGCGATTTCCGCGTTTGCCCAGGTGGTCAGGGTAAGCGGAGAAGAGGGAGGTGCGTCGGGGAGCACATCCGAGCCGCTGTCCGACCACCGCCTGGCCCAATCCGAACATCGGGAGGGAACAAGCATGGAACCGCAGGAGCTGATCGGCCACCGGCTGCTCGATGCCAACGGTGACAATGTCGGCAAGATCGGCCATGTGCTCTATGACGACGTGTCGCACGACGCCAAATGGGTCACGGTCCGCACCGGTCTGTTCGGCACCCGGGAGTGCTTCGTGCCCTTGCAGGGAGCGCGCCCCGCAGCGGAGGACCTACAGGTCCCCTACGACAAGCAGGTGGTGAAGGACGCTCCGCACTTCGAGGCCGACCAGCACATCTCGCCGGAGGAGGAGAACGAGATCTACCGGCACTACGGCCTGGACATAACCGGGGCCGGCCGTACTCAGGAGCAGGAGCGCACCGCCCAGACCGGGCCCGCCGCCACGCGGACGAGCGAGGACGAGGCCACCATGACCCGCTCCGAGGAGCAGGCCGACGTCGGCGTCCGGCGGGAGCAGACCGGTACGGCGCATGTGCGCAAGACGGTCGACAGCGAGGGGTTCAGCGAGACCGTGCCCGTGACCCACGAGAGGATGCGGGTCGAAAGGGAGCCCGTCACCGAGGCCGACGCCGGAGCGCAGGCGGTCGGGCCGGAGGAGAAGGAGTTCACGCTCTACGAGGACCGGCCCGTGGTGTCCAAGAAGACCGAACCGGTGGAGAAGATCAGGGTCTCCAAGGAGCAGGTCACCGAGGACCAGGAGGTCCGGGGCGAGGTGCGCAAGGAGCACTTCGAGATGGACGAGGACGACGAGGGCAGGCACCGGCGCCGGGAGTGACCGCCGCTGACCGCCGCGGCGGGCGTGTATCGGGGCCCGTATCCGCACGTGCGGCCGTGCGGGTGCGGGCCTGCCGCGCGCCGGGTCGCGGCGCCGCCGTTCCGGTGGGCGGACGGGCGACCTGCGCCGCGCTCACCCCCGGCGCAGGTCGCCTCTGAGGACGCGTTCGACGAGGTCGTCGCGGATGCCGCCATAGCCGGTCGCCGCCCAGAGGCTCTCCTGTGCCGGCACTTCGTAGTAGGCGAGGCGGCGGCCGCCGTAGGTCGTGGGCAGAGCAGTCGGGGCGCGGTGCCGGCGGACGGCCGCGGCGCATTCGTCGCAGGCGGGCACCTTGATCTTGCGGGGCGACCCGAGCGCGCGCCAGGTGATCGCCTGGGTCGTGGTCGAATGCAGAGGGTTGAAGTAGCAGTGGCGCCGGGGTTCTGGCACCTGCTCGCGGTCTTCGGACCGGGCCTCGGCGGAGCGCAGCGCGTCCTCGCTCATGTGCAGCAGGACCTGCGCGCCGGCGAGGTCGGCGATGTCGTCGGCGGCGTCCAGAACCTTCCCGGCCGCGTGGTGGGCGTCGAGGGCGCGCTGGTAGTCGGCGCCGACCTGGGCCTCGGCCCCGTCGTCCAGGCTGAAGGCGCCGAGCCGCTCACCAAGTTCGACCAGGTCCCGGCCGATCTCCCCGTGCAGCGCCTCGCGGCGGGCGTCATCAGCGTTGTCGAAGGCCACGATCTGCGGGGCGGCCGGGGTGCGGCGGCGGTACAGCAGTAGGCCCGTGCCCGCCAGTGCGGCGAGGACGGCCGCGCCGCCCGCCAGGGCCCACGGCGAGAAGATCCCGCCCGCGAGTGCGCCGGTCGGCGCGGGGGAGGGGGACGTGTCGTCCTCCCTCTCCTCGGCCGCCAGCTCCGCGCTGAGGCGGTCGTGCTCAGCCGCGGCGGTGCCCGCGCCGATCAGCTCGATGGCGCGGGCGAACTCCCCGGCCGGCCCGGAATCGGAAGCGTCGATGTTGGCGGCCGACGCCGCATCGTCGGCCTGCTGGTCGCCGCCGTAGTCCACGCCGATGAGCCGGGGGGAGGAGCCCAGGTCCGAGGTGAGGTAGGAGCCGTCCTCGCCGAGCCGGTCGTGGACGGAGCCGAGGAGCTGGTGGGGGTCGCCGTCCCAGGAATCGCCCGCGACGAGCGGGACCAGGACCACATAGATCGGCTTTCCGCTCTGTTCGATGAGCCGGTCCAGCCGCTCCTGCTCGGCTTGGGGCAGTGCCGACTCCACGGCCGGGTCGACATACACCGGCGACTGCCGCAGCCCGTCGGCGATCCGCTGGGCCGGACTCGTATCCGCCGCGACCCCGGGCGCGAGGCCGAAGAGGACCGCGACGGCGGCCAGCACGGCCAGCACGGCCCACACGGCCGACACGGCGTGGGCGCACGCGAGGTGCGAGGGGAAGGGCCTAATCGACATCGAGTTCCTTGAGGACGCGCTGGGGGAGGTCGGGGATGTCCCGGCCGTAGCCCAGGGACCGCCAGAAACCGGGTATCCGGTAGTGGACGGTGCGCTCGCCGCCGATGCGCAGCCGCAGCAGGGCCCATTTCAGTGCCGGCCCCATGGTGTGGAGGCCGGCGCAGCGGGCGCAGACGGCGCCCGTGGGGCCGTCGTGCGGAAGCTCTTTGGCGTACCGCCGCCGCCCCTCTTCCCTGCCGTCGAGGGCCGCTCCGTGCAGTGGGTTGACCACGCAGAACGAGTACGTGCCGGGGGCGCCCTCCGCGGTGAGGGCGGCGCGTGCTCGGCGCACCATGGTGATCGCGCCGACGAGCCACTGGTCGTCGTGGCCGCCGCGGCTGATCAGTGCGGCCGCGTCGAAGGCGGCGACGGCCCCGGCGTGGCCGGGGTGTTCGTGCGGCGCGGACCGCAGCCCGCGGGCCAGTCGGCGCAGCTCGGCGCGCAGCATCCCGGCCAGCCTCCGGTGCGAGGGGCGCGCAGGGGCGCGGCGTGCGCGCAGCAGCGCGGGCAGGTGGTCTTCGCGGGCCTCAAAGGGGCGCGGCCCCACGCCCGTGCAGAACCGCACCGCAGCGGTAGCGGGCAGCACCACCGCCAGGGCGAGCCCGCTGATGAGCGCGCCGACGATGACGCCGGGAAGGAGGTCGGCGACGAAGTCGGAGGCGTAGGAGTCGGGCGGGTCACCGGTGCCGGGGCTGTCGTCGAACCAGGCCGGATCGGGCGACGGGGACTCCGGGTCGTCGGAGGGGGCCGCTTCGATGTTGCCGATCACGGGGGTGAGCTGCTCGGTGAGGAGTTTCGCCGCGGCCGTGTGGGCGTCGTGGCCGGGGGGCTCCTCGAACTCCTCCGGGTAGAGCACGGTGAGCTCGTCGATGGGGACGTTGAACAGGAGCGTGGTGAGGGCGAACGGGCCGGTACTGATCTCGGGGGGCTCAGCCGCGATGTAGATACCGTCCTCGCCCAGTTCATGGTGGAGGGCGTGGAGGAACAGGTCGGCGTTTCGGCCCGATTCGCCGTAGGCGGGCAGCGGCAGGACGGCGACGTAGACGGGGTGGTCGGTGGTGCCGAGCAGCTCTGCCAGCTCTTCGCGCTCCTCTGCGCTGACGGCATGCGCGGCTTCGGGGTCGACGAAGAGGGGGGCCTCGCGCAGGGCGGCGGCGACGCGCTCCACGCGCTCGGTCTCGCGGACATAGGGCGGGGCGGGCGCGGAGCTCGATTCCTCGAAAGACGCGAAAGACGGGGATGGTTCCTCGGAAGGGGCCGGGGCCGACCCTTCGAGGAAGGCCAGGGCCGGTATCCCGAGAGCGGCTATGGCGCACCCGAGGAGGAGCAGTGCCGTGAGGATCCGCCTCATCGCCGCTTCTCCGCCCGCTGCCCGCCCATCCTGGGCTGTCTGTCCTGTCTGCCCTGTTTATTCCGCGCGTGTTCGGCGCGGCGCTGCCGACGGTAGACGGAGAGGACGGAGGGGACCGTGATGGCCGCCCCCAGGAGGATGCCGGCCAGGAAGCCGATGTTGTGCCGCCCGGTGGTGAGATCGGGGTTGAGGTGCCCGGCCAGGTCGGCGAGGATCCCGTCGCCGGACGCGGTGTCCGCCTCCAGGTTCTCGCGCTCGTACTCCGCTAGTTCGCGGTCCAGCTCGTCCCGGGCGCGGTCGAGCCGCTCGTCCGCCTCGCCCGAGGTGATGTTGTCGACCGTGCGCTCGATGAGGTCGACGGGTGACGCGTCGTCCAGCAAGGCCGCCTCCTCAACGGACTTGTCCAGATTCGGTACGTCCACGCCGTAGCCGACCCCGCTGACCGACAGCATGCTTCCGCCCGTCACCGCCAGGTAGAGCCCGTCCTCGCCGACCCGGTCGTGCACGGCGGACAGGAGCGGCTCGTCGGTGTAGTGGCTCCCGCCGTAGCCGGGGACTACGAGGACGTAGACGGGCATGTCGAGGTCGGCGACCGCCGCCGCGATCGCACCGTGTGTCCCCGCGAGATCGCCGCCGCCCATGTGGTCGCTGACGTAAACGGGATCCTCGGCCAACCGCTCGGCATAACGGGCGGCGTTGCTTTCCGCATCGGCCGTGGCGGGGGCGGCGGTGAGGGGGTAGGCCGTCAGCGCGGTGAGGAGCAGCACGAACGGCGCACGGATCCGGGACCAGAGCACCCAAAGATCTTAATCCGCGCCGAAAAGCACTAAACAGGGCGGTACCCGGTGGCGGCCCCCGTAGGAGCCCGCCACCGGGTCCGCACCGATGAGGGGACGGAGCGTGCCGACCGCCCGTTTTCCCCGCCCTGGTCAGGCGTCCTTGATCTCGCAGACGGCGCCGCCGTTGCCGATGCTTTCCCCGGCCGACACCGACAGGCCGGTGATGGTGCCGGACTTGTGGGCGGTCAGCGGCTGCTCCATCTTCATCGCCTCGATGACGACGACGGTGTCGCCTTCGGCGACCTCCTGGCCGTCCTCCGCGACGACCTTGACGATGGTGCCCTGCATGGGGGAGACCAGGGTGTCCCCGCTCGCGGCGGTCGTCCCCGAGCCGCCGCCGCGCCGGGACGGCTTCTTGGCGCTTTTCTTCCCGCCGCCCGCGCCGAGGTCGGCGCCCAGGCCGGCGGGCAGCACGACCTCCAGGCGCTTGCCGCCGACCTCCACGGTCACGGCTTCGCGCGCATCGGGTTCTGCCTGCTCGGCCGTGCCGGTGTAGGGGGCGATGGTGTTCTCGAACTCGGTTTCGATCCACCGGGTGTGGACGGAGAACGGCTGGGCGGGATCCTCCGGCGCGAACGCGGGGTCACTGAGGACGGCCTGGTGGAAGGGGATGACCGTGGGCATGCCGCCGACCTCGAACTCGGCGAGTGCGCGGCGCGACCGCTGCAGGGCCTCGGCGCGGTTCCGCCCCGTCACGATGAGCTTGGCGACCATCGAGTCGAACGCCTGCGGGACGGTGAACCCGGCTTCGCACCCGGTGTCCACCCGCACACCCGGCCCGCCCGGGAGGGAGAGGGCGGTGATGGTGCCCGGAGCGGGCATGAAGTTGCGGCCGGCGTCCTCGGCGTTGATGCGGAACTCAAAGGAGTGGCCGCGCAGCGGCGGGTCGCCGTAGCCGAGCTCCGCGCCGTCGGCGATGCGGAACATCTCACGCACCAGGTCGATCCCTGCGACCTCCTCGGTCACCGGGTGCTCCACCTGCAGCCGGGTGTTGACCTCCAAAAAGGAGATCGTGCCGTCCTGGCCGACCAGGAACTCGCACGTACCGGCGCCGATGTAGCCGGCCTCGCGCAGGATCGCCTTCGAGGAGGAGTACAGCAGCTCCAGCTGCTCTTCGGAGAGGAACGGCGCGGGAGCCTCCTCCACCAGCTTCTGGTGGCGCCGCTGCAGCGAGCAGTCGCGGGTGGAGACCACCACGACATTGCCGTGGGCGTCGGCCAGGCACTGGGTCTCCACGTGCCGGGGCCGGTCCAGGTAGCGCTCCACGAAGCACTCGCCGCGGCCGAACGCCGACACCGCCTCGCGCACCGCCGACTCGTACAGGTCGGCCACTTCGTCCAGCGACCGGGCGACCTTCAGCCCGCGTCCGCCGCCGCCGAACGCGGCCTTGATCGCGATGGGCAGGCCGTGCTCCTCGGCGAACGCGACGACCTCGTCGGCACCGGAGACAGGGTCGGGGGTTCCGGCGACCAGCGGCGCGCCGACCTTCTGCGCGATGTGGCGGGCGGCCACCTTGTCACCGAGCGAGGTGATGGCCGACGGCGGGGGGCCGATCCAGGTCAGCCCGGCGTCCATGACGGCCTGGGCGAAGTCGGCGTTCTCCGCGAGGAACCCGTAGCCCGGGTGCACGGCGTCGGCACCGGACTCCGCGGCGATCGCCAGGATCTTGTCGATGTCGAGGTAGCTGTCCGCGGGGGTCTGCCCGCCGAGGGCGTAGGCCTCGTCAGCGACTTTGACGTGGAGGGCGTCGAGGTCGGGTTCGGCATAGACCGCGACGCTGCCGAGGCCGGAGTCCCGGCAGGCACGCGCCACCCGTACCGCGATCTCGCCGCGGTTGGCGATGAGTACTTTACGCACGGTCGAAATTCCTCCTGGTGCGGCGTCAGCAAGATCCCACGCCTGGTCGGGAAAAGTCTGAACAGAAGCGGCAGGGGCGGTCGGGGTCACCCGGGGCGGAAGCTCCCGCGCCACGCCCCGGGGCCGGGCGCCAGAGGGCGGCGCACCAGCCGGCCGCGGTCGCGCCACCCTGAAGCGGGGGCGCGCTCAGCCGCCTCGGCCTCCCGGGCCGCCTGGATGGCCCGGGCGCGGGCGGTCAGCACGGCGACCAGCGCCGCTGTCTCCTCCGGCCCCGGGTTTCCGCGCACCAGGCGCAGAAAGGGGGCGTGCGGTTGCTCGGATGCGTGCGACATTAGAGCGGAATGTTCCCGTGTTTCTTGGGCGGCAGCTGCCGGCGCTTGTCGCGCAGTGAACGCAACGCCTTCGCGATGGATACGCGGGTCTCCGAGGGCATGATGACGCCGTCGACATAGCCCCGCTCAGCGGCGGAGTAGGGGTTGAGGAGCGTGTCCTCGTACTCCTGGATCAGCCGGCCGCGCTCGGCTTCGACGTCGTCGGCCTCAGCGAGGGTGCGCCGGTACAGGATGTTCACCGCACCCTGGGCCCCCATCACCGCGATCTGGGCGGTGGGCCAGGCCAGGTTGATGTCGGCGCCCAGGTGCTTGGAGCCCATGACGTCGTAGGCGCCGCCGAACGCCTTGCGGGTGATGACGGTGATCAGCGGGACCGTGGCCTCGGCGTAGGCGTAGATCAGCTTGGCGCCGCGCCGGATGATGCCGTTCCACTCCTGGTCGGTGCCTGGGAGGAACCCGGGCACGTCCACGAAGGTCAGCACCGGGATGTTGAAGGCGTCGCAGGTCCGCACGAACCGGGCCGCCTTCTCCGACGCGTCGATGTCCAGGCAGCCGGCGAAGCTCATCGGCTGGTTGGCGACCACCCCCACCGGGCGCCCCTCGACACGGCCGTAGCCGACCACGATGTTGGTCGCGAACTGGGCGTGGACCTCCAGGAAGTCGCCGTCGTCCAGCACGTGCTCGATGACGTGGCGTATGTCGTAGGGCTGGTTGGCGGAATCGGGGATGAAGGTGTCGAGTTCGAGGTCGGTGTCGGTGATGTCCGGCTCGGGCTCGGCGGCATAGACCGGCGGGTCCTCCAGGTTGTTGGCCGGAAGGAAGGACAGCAGGTCCCGGACGTAGTCGAGCGCGTCCTGCTCGTCGGCGCCCATGTAGTGGGCGACCCCGGAGGCGGTGTTGTGCGTCCGCGCGCCGCCCAGTTCCTCCATGGAGACGTCTTCACCGGTGACGGTCTTGATGACATCGGGGCCGGTGATGAACATCTGCGAGGTCTGGTCGACCATGACGATGAAGTCGGTCAGCGCGGGAGAGTAGACGTGCCCGCCGGCGGCGGCACCCATGATCAGCGAGATCTGCGGGATGACACCGGAGGCGTGCACGTTGCGCTTGAAGATCTCGGCGTAGAGGCCGAGCGCGACCACGCCCTCCTGGATGCGCGCGCCGCCGCCCTCGTTGATGCCGACAATGGGGCAGCCGGTCTTGAGCGCGTGGTCCAAGACCTTGACGATCTTCTCGCCGTAGACCTCACCGAGGGAACCGCCGAAGATGGTGACATCCTGGCTGAATACGGCGATGGGGCGGCCGTCTACGGTACCGTAGCCGGTGACAACCCCGTCGCCGTAGGGACGGTTCTTGTCCAGCCCGAAGTTGGTGGATCGGTGCCTGGCCAGGGCGTCGAACTCGACGAAGGATCCGGGGTCCACAAGGGCGTCGATGCGTTCGCGCGCGGTCATCTTGCCCTTGGCGTGCTGTTTTTCGATGGCTCGCTCGGAACCCGCGTGGACGGCCTCGTATCGGCGCCGCTGTAGGTCGGCGAGCTTGCCCGCAGTGGTGTGGATGTCGATCTCCGCAGCGGGCAGCGGTTCAGGGGCTTCGGTCGCCATAACGCATCACGATAGCTGTGCTGGTGAATGCCCATGTCACGCGGTCTAGGTTACTCGCTGGTAAGTGGGATCGGGCACATAGCGGACCCGAATTTCTGGGATCGGGGCGGCTGCTCTTCGCCGCCCCGGCGCCGCGCTCGGAGAACACCGCAGGTCCGGGCCTGGTGGTACCCGGATCGGGCGCGTCGCCCGACCGGTGCGGATACACCGCCCCAATCCGAAATGGATTAGACCAATCTAGATAAGGTCGTGGCTATGACAGCGGTAAGCGCGGAACGCGACAGCGCCCGCCAGGAGATACCCGACCAGTTGCGGAGCGACGTCCGGTTACTGGGAGAGATGCTCGGGACGATCCTGGCCGAGAGCGGCGGAGCAGACCTTCTAGCCGACGTCGAACGGCTGCGGCACGCCGTCATCGGAGCGCGGGATGGTTCGGTGACCGGCGACGAGATCACCCGCCTGGTGGCCGCCTGGCCCCTGGAACGGGCCAAACAGGTGGCGCGGGCGTTCACCGTCTACTTCCACCTCGCCAACCTCGCAGAGGAACGCCAGCGAATCCGCGCGCTGCGTGAACGCGACGACGCCGCCAACCCGTCGCGCGAGTCGCTGGCGGCGGCCGTCCGCTTCATCCGCGAGGACTGCGGTGCGGACCGGCTGCGCGACTTCGTCCAGAACATGGAGTTCCACCCCGTTCTGACCGCACACCCCACCGAGGCGCGGCGGCGCGCGGTGTCGACGGCCATCCTGCGGATCAGCGACCAACTCGAAAAGCTGCGCAGCGCCCACCCGGGAAGCTCGGTCGAAGCGGAGGCGCGGCGGCGCCTCATGGAGGAGATCGACCTGCTGTGGCGCACATCTCAACTGCGCTACACAAGGCTCGATCCGCTCGACGAGGTCCGCACCGCCCTCTCCGCCTTCGACGAGACGATCTTCCACGTCATCCCGGAGATCTACCGGTCGCTGGACGCCGCTCTCGACCCCGAGGGCACCGGACGCCGCCCCACCCGGGTCCCGCCCTTCGTCCGGTACGGAAGCTGGATCGGCGGCGACCGCGACGGCAACCCGTTCGTCACCCACGAGGTCACCCGCGAGGCGATCTCCATCCAGTCCGAACACGTGCTGCGCGCGCTGGAGGCCGCCTGCGGCCGCATCGGCCGCACCCTCACGGTCTACAGCAACATCACCCCGCCCAGCGAGAACCTGCGCACCACCCTCGCCACGCTCCAGGCCGCCCACCCCCGCGTCATGGGCGCAATCGCCAAGCGCTCACCGAACGAACCGCACCGCCAATTCCTGCTGTTCGCCGCCGAACGGCTGCGCGCCACCCGCGAGCGCGACGCCGACCTCGGCTACAAAGGCCCCGACGCCTTCCTGGCCGACCTGCGCGTCGTGCAGGAGTCGCTGACCGCAGCCGGCGCGGTCCGCCAGGCCAACGGCGAGCTGCAGCACCTCATCTGGCAGGCCGAGACATTCGGGTTCCACCTGGCCGAACTGGAGATCCGGCAGCACAGCGAAGTCCACGCCCGGGCGCTGGAGGAACTGCGGGCGGGGAAGGAGCCCTCGGAGAAGACCCAGGAGGTGCTCGCCACGCTGCGGGTCGTCGCCTGGATCCAGGACCGCTTCGGCGTGGACGCCTGCCGCCGCTACATCGTCAGCTTCACCCGGTCGGCAGCAGACATCGCCGCGGTCTACGAGCTGGCCGCCCACGCCCTGCCCGCCGGGCAGACCCCCGTGCTCGACGTGATCCCGCTGTTCGAGACCGGGGCCGATCTCGACGCCGCCCCCGCCGTCCTGGACGGCATGCTGGAGCTGCCCGAGATGCGGCGCCGCCTGGAACAGAACGGGCGCCGCATGGAGGCCATGCTCGGCTACAGCGACTCCGCCAAGGACGTCGGCCCGGTGAGCGCGACCCTGCGCCTCTACGACGCCCAGGCGCAGCTCGCCGAATGGGCCGAGCGCAACGACGTGCGGCTCACCCTCTTCCACGGCCGCGGCGGCTCCCTGGGCCGCGGCGGCGGCCCCGCCAGCCGCGCGCTGCTGGCCCAGGCCCCGGGGTCGGTGGCCGGCCGGTTCAAGGTGACCGAGCAGGGTGAGGTCATCTTCGCCCGGTACGGACAGCAGGCCATCGCCCATCGGCACATCGAGCAGGTCGGGCACGCGGTGCTCATGGCCTCCACCGAGACCGTGCAGGAACGCGCACGGGCCGCCTCCGCGAAGTACCGCACGGTGGCCGACCGCATCGCCGCGGCCGCGCACGACGCCTACCGGTCGCTCATCGACACCGACGGGTTCGCCGAGTGGTTCTCCCGGGTCAGCCCGTTGGAGGAGCTCGGGGAACTGCGGCTGGGGTCGCGCCCCTCCCGCCGCTCCGCCGCCCGCGGCCTGGACGATCTGCGCGCGATCCCGTGGGTGTTCGCCTGGACCCAGACCCGGGTCAACCTCCCCGGGTGGTTCGGCCTGGGCACCGGACTGGCCGCCGTGGCCGACACCGACACGCTGCACGCCGCCTACAACGAGTGGCCGCTGTTCTCTTCGATGCTGGACAACGCGGAGATGAGCCTGGCCAAGACCGACCGGGTGATCGCCGAGCGCTACCTGGCGCTGGGCGGCCGCCCCGAACTCACCGAGATGGTGCTGGCCGAGTACGACCGGACCCGCGCCCTGGTGCTGAAGGTCACCGGCCACAAGCGGCTGCTGGAGAACCGGCGGATCCTCTCCCGCGCGGTCGACCTGCGCAACCCCTACGTGGACGCGCTCTCCCACCTCCAGCTGCGCGCCCTGGAGGCGCTCCGCGGAGAGGAGGCCGACACGCTGTCCGAGGACGACCAGCACCACCTGGAGCGCCTGCTCCTGCTGTCGGTGAACGGCGTGGCCGCGGGCCTGCAGAACACCGGCTGACCGCCTCTCGCGCGGTGGCGCCCGCCCCGGGGCAGGGGCGGGCGCCACCGGTCACCCCACCTTCAGCTGCTCGTCTCCGAAGTTGGCCACCAGGTCCAGGCGCCCGCCCAGTGCGGCCACATACCGCTGCAGCACCTCGACCCCGGCCAACCGCCCCTTCTCGATCTGGCTGACCCGCCCCACAGTGACGCCCATGCGCTCGGCGACGTCCTTCTGGGTGAGGCCCCGCCGCCTGCGCATCTCCATGAGCTTGTAGGCGCGGACCTCGGCGAGAAGATGTTCCTTAGTGGTCTCGAACTGCTCCTCACCGATGGAGTCGACGAACTCCTGCCGCAAATCAGACCATCGCGTGTAGCTCACGGCTGCTCCTCCTGCGCTCGTTCCTTGAGGTACCTCACCAGGAGTCCTTCCGCGTGGGGGATCGCGCTGCGGTACCACTTATCCCAGTTGCCCGACTTGTCGCCTGCGACCAGGAGGATGGCACTTCGCCACGGATCAAAGACGAACAGAATTCGGATTTCGCTGCGAGCGGTCGACCCCGGACGTAGCTCCTTGAGGTTGTGAACGCTTGACCCCTTGACCCGATCGACCAGTGGGCGCCCCAGATCGGGCCGGTTTCTGCGAGAACATCAATCGCTGCACCGACCTGCTCATACGAAGCGGGGTCGGTCTCCTTGAGATCTCGCGCCCACTGCTTGACGTCGTCGGTCACGTATACGTCCCATGCCACCACGGACCTCCTCGTCCGCCAGAACTTACTTTAGCGGAAACTAAACCTAGAGGGAAGCGGTGTGGTGTGTCCGGCGTTTCGGGGAAATTCCGCTGGATTCACCAGCGGGGCGGGGACGGTTGAATGGGAGGATGGCCGCTGACTCCGCTGACTCCGCTGACTCCGCTGCACCGTTCACCGACCTTGGCCGCTCTCCGCTGCGCGAGGGGGCGCTGAACCGCGCGCTCGTGCATCCGGGCGGATTGTGGCGGCGGATCGAAGTGCTGCCCGCGCTGGGGTCGACCAACAGCGAACTGGTGCACCGCGCACGGCAGGGTGCCCCGGAGGGGGAGGTGCTGGTCACCGAGCACCAGACAGCCGGGCGGGGGCGCCTGGATCGGGGTTTTCAGACTCCGAAGCGCGCCGCCCTCACCTTCTCCGTGCTGGTGCGCCCGGACGTGCCGACCGGCCGCCTGGGCTGGCTGCCGCTGCTCATGGGTACCGCCGCTGTGCGCGCCCTCAGCCGGACCGCCGCGGTCCCGGCGGCGCTGAAGTGGCCCAACGACGTCCTGGCCACGGGCGCCGACGGTGTGGAGCGCAAGCTCGCCGGGATCCTGTCCGAGGCGGCCTTTGCCGAGAACAGCACGGGCGTGGTGATCGGTATGGGGCTCAACGTCGCGCAGCGCCGCGACGAGCTTCCGGTCGGCTCCGCGACCTCGCTGGCGCTGGAGGGCGCCGCCCGCACCGGTCGCGAGCCGCTGCTTCAGGCGGTGCTCCACGGCTTCGCCGACCTGTACGCGGAATGGGAGCGCCGCGGCGGCGATGCCGAGGCGAGCGGGCTCGCCGATGAGTACCGCCGCCACTGCGGCACGATCGGCCGGACGGTGCGCGTGCACCTGCCCGGCGACCGGATCCTCCAGGGCCGGGCCACGGGCGTCGACGCCGAGGGGCAGCTCACCGTGCGTGCCGAGGACGGCACAGAAGAAGCGCTGAGTGCGGGCGATGTGGTGCATGTGCGCCCCGCGGACGGCTCCGCCGGATACTCTGCGCATCGGATTCCTTGACGTGCACGGCTCGGAGGTACTAGACCGACAGTGGCACGCAGGTGACCGTGCCATCCGTCCGGCCGGTGCCCGGGGCGCCCTACCACGGCACCGACCTCGAACACGAGAGAACGTATGTCGTCGCGTCCCGACCCCAAGGAGATCGAAGCCGTCCTACTCGGAGGCGAGGCGCGGTATACCCGTGAAGAGGCGGTACGGAGGGCCGGTGCCTCACCGGAGTTCGCCAAACGCGTCTGGCGGGCCCTGGGGTTTGCTACGCGCAGCAGCGAAAGCGTCGCATTCACCGACAGCGACGTCGAAGCCCTGCGCGTCACAACAGAGCTGATGAAGAACGGCGTCGTCGACGAGGACGCCGTGATCCGGCTGGCCCGCGCCATGGGGCAGACGATGGCGCGGCTGGCGGAGTGGCAGACCAGCATCCTCTCCACGCTCTCCTACACGCCCGGCCCCTCCTCCGGCGACTCCGGACACGATCCTCTCGTGGACCTGGCCCGGGACCTGCTCCCCGATGTGGAGCGCCTGCTGCTGCACATCTGGCGGCGCCAGCTCTCCGCCTCCGCGGCGCGGCGGCTGGCGTTCATGGAGAGCAGCGAGGACGCGGCCCCCACCTACTTCCCCCTGTCCGTCGGTTTCGCCGACCTGGTGTCGTTCACGACGCTGAGCCGGGAGCTGGACGAGGTGGAACTGGCCGAGGTCGTCGAGAGCTTCGAGTCGACCGCCACCGACATCGTGTCCTCCGGCGGCGGCCGCGTGATCAAGACGCTCGGTGACGAGATCCTCTACGTCGCCAACACCGCACGCCAGGCCGCTGAGATCGCGCTCCAACTGGCCGACGGCGTCAAGACCCACACGGAGGTACCCGACGTGCGGGTCGGAGTCGCCTACGGGCCTGTTCTCGCGCTGCTCGGCGACGTCTTCGGCACGA
This sequence comes from Actinomycetes bacterium, assembly GCA_021793235.1. Taxonomy (GTDB): domain Bacteria; phylum Actinomycetota; class Actinomycetes; order Streptosporangiales; family Streptosporangiaceae; genus JAJYTD01. The sequence goes on from JAJYTD010000020.1 coordinate 39,602, forward strand.
CGGTGAACCGGTCCAGCCGCCTCACCTCGTTCGCCCGGCCGGGAACCATCCTGATCGACGAGGCTCTCGCCGAGCAGTTGCAGGATGAGGAGTCACTGCAGGTGGTCGCTGTCCGTCCGCGGCACGCACACGGACTCGGCCGGCTTCAGCCCTACGCGCTGCGCCGCAGGTTCGAACCGGGAGGGGCACAAGGGTAACCGTCCCGGTCACGCGCCCGGCCCGTCCGTACCGCCGCTGCTTGCACGCCGATTCCCGGAGGGTCCTTCCCCCGGAGACGATGATCCGGCATGTTGGAGGAACGCCATGGTGATTCGGCTGTGAGGAGCAGGTATGGCGCACGAAGTGCGGGCCGTCGTTTCCCGGAGGAAGGACGCTCCCGTCGAGATCGAGACCATCATCGTCCCCGACCCCGGCCCGGGGGAGGCGCTCGTCGACATCCGCGCCTGCGGTGTCTGCCACACGGACCTGCATTACCGGCAGGGCGGTATCAGCGATGATTTTCCCTTCCTGCTCGGGCATGAGGCCGCCGGAGTCGTGGAGGCCGTCGGCGCGGGGGTGAGCGGGGTCGCCCCCGGGGACTTCGTGGTCCTCAACTGGCGCGCCGTCTGCGGGGAGTGCCGGGCCTGCCGGCGCGGTCGCCTGCAGTACTGCTTCGATACCCACAACGCCACGCAGAAGATGACCCTGCGCGACGGGACGGAGCTGTCCCCTGCGCTGGGCATCGGCGCGTTCGCTGAGAAGACGCTGGTCGCCGCGGGCCAGTGCACCAAGGTCGACGCCGCGGCGGATCCGGCCGTGGCGGGCCTGCTCGGGTGCGGCGTGATGGCCGGGATCGGAGCGGCGATCAACACCGGAGGCGTCACCCGGGGCGACTCCGTCGCGGTGATCGGCTGCGGTGGCGTGGGTGACGCGGCGATCGCCGGGGCGCGGCTGGCGGGTGCGGCCACGATCATCGCGGTCGATGTCGACGACCGCAAACTCCAGTGGGCCGCGGACATGGGCGCAACGCACACCGTCAACTCCCGCGAACGCGCTCCAGTGGACGCGATCAGGGGGCTGACCGGAGGCAACGGCGCCGATGTCGTCATCGACGCCGTCGGGCGTCCCGAGACCTACCGGCAGGCCTTTTATGCTCGCGACCTCGCCGGAACCGTGGTACTGGTAGGTGTACCGACACCGGAGATGTCGATCGATCTGCCGCTGTTGGACGTGTTCGGCCGGGGCGGCGCGCTGAAGTCGTCGTGGTACGGCGACTGCCTGCCCTCCCGCGATTTTCCCATGCTGATCGATCTGTACCTGCAGGGCCGGCTCGACCTGGACAAATTCGTGTCCGAGAGGATCGCCCTGGACGACGTCGAGGAGGCGTTCGCGAAGATGCACCGCGGTGAAGTGCTGCGTTCGGTGGTGGTCCGTTAGATGGCGACCGCGTATCCGACCCCCATCGACCGAGTCGTCACCTCGGGGGTGTTCCGCCTCGACGGCGGCGAGTGGAACGTCGACAACAACGTGTGGATCGTCGGCAACGAACGCACGGCCATCGTGATCGACGCGGCACACGACCACGAGGAGATCGCCCGGGCGCTGGGCGACCGCGAGCTGATGGCCATCGTGTGCACGCACGCGCACAACGACCACATCAGCGCGGCCGGCCAGTTGGCGGACCTGACCAGCGCTCCCATCCTGCTCCACCCTGACGACGCGCAGCTGTGGAACATGGTCTACCCCTCCCGGGAGCCCGACGCCCCCTTGCTGCACGGGGAGCGGCTCCAGGCCGGCGACGTGGAGCTGGAGGTGCTGCACACGCCCGGCCACGCGCCGGGGGCGGTCTGCCTCCACGCGCCCGAGCTCGGTGTCGTCTTCTCCGGGGACACGCTGTTCAACGGCGGGCCGGGCGCCACCGGGCGCTCCTTCTCCGACTTCCCGACGATCATCGACTCCATCCGCGACCGGCTGTTCGCGCTTCCGGAGGACACCATGGTCTACACCGGGCACGGCGAATCGACGACCATCGGAGCGGAGGCACCGCACCTGGAGGAGTGGGTCAAGCGCGGCTCCTGAGGCCGGCGAAGGCCCTGGCCGACCTCTTCGGGGTGCCCTGTCCCCTGGGGGGACTCAGAACGGGCGCGCTTGCCTGGCCGCGCCGCGGGGCAGGAACAGGGCGAAGGTCGTCGGCCGGTTGCGCACCAGCTCGACCCGGGCACCCTCGGACTCGGCGATGTGCCGGGCCAGGGCCAGCCCCAGTCCGGTCCCGCCGCCGCCGCTGACCTCCCGTTCGAAGACGCGGCCAAAGAGGTGCTCGGGGATTCCCGGGCCTTCGTCGCTGACCTCGATGCGGACGGAGTTCCCGGTGTCGACCGTGTGCACGGTCACCGTGCCGGATCCGTGCTTGTGGGCGTTCTCCACCAGCGTCGCCAGGATCTGCGAGAGGTCGTTCGGCACGGTCAGGGCGGTCAGGCCCCGGTCTCCGGTGAGTCGCAGTTCACGGCCGTCCCGGTGGAACATCGGGGACCATTCCGCGATGAACTGCTCCAGTACGCTGTCGGTGTCGACCGGTTCGACCTCGGGGTGCTGGCTCTTGCGCGCCCGGCCGAGCAGGCTCTCGACGGTCTCCACAAGCCGTTCGGCCTGGGAGAGCGCGGCTTCGCCCTCCTCCCGCACGACCGCCGGGTCGTCGGCCTCGGCGATGATCTCCTCCAGCCGCATGGTGAGCGCCGTCAGGGGGGTGCGCAACTGGTGGGAGGCGTCGGCGGCGAAATGCCGTTCGGTGGCGATCAGACCGGCGATGCGCTCCGCGCTGCGGTCCAGCACTTCGGCGACCCGGTCCGCCTCCGGTATGCCGTAGCGGTGGCCCCACGGTGTGGCGACACCCGACCCGAGCCGCTCCGCCGTTGCGGCGAGGTCGACCAGCGGCAGGGTCAACCGGCGGGCCTGGAGCATCGCCAGGCCAACAGCCACGCCGATGGCCAGCAGCGACAGGGAGGCGATCCCCAGCCAGGCGTTGATGATGCTCTCCCGCACGGTATCGGTGCTTCTCCAGACCGTGACCTCGGTCCCCGCCGGGGAGACCACGGTGGCCTTCAGCGTCTGCGGGGAGTCCGCGCTGTCCGGCCGGATACTCCGGTCTCCGACCATGACGGGCTCGTCCGCTCCGGGCGGCACGATCTCGATATAGCGGTCGGAACGGATGATCTGCGAGGGGATGAGGTTGCCGCTGTTGTCCAGTTGGGCATCGGCCTCGGCGCTGATGGCGCCGGCCTGCTCCCGCAGCTGCCGGATGCTGTCGTCGTAGACGGACTTGTACGTCAGCGCACCCAGTGGCAGTCCCAGCAGCAGCACTGCGATGACGGCCACCACCAGGGTGGAGAACAGCATCCGCCTGCGCATGTCGCTCCTTGCTCACGTGAGCTCTTGGCGTGTGCCGACTGCGCCGCGGCGGAGACGCTCACTCACGTTCGAATCGGAACCCGACCCCTCGCACCGTAGTGATGTAGGAAGGCTGGTTGGCGTCGTCGCCGAGTTTGCGGCGCAGCCACGAGATGTGCATATCGAGCGTCTTGGTGGAGCCCCACCAGTTGGTGTCCCACACCTCGCGCATGATCTGCTCGCGGGTGACGACCTTGCCCGCATCGCGTACCAGCACGCGGAGCAGGTCGAACTCTTTCGTTGTCAGCTGCAGCTCCCGGTCGCCGAGCCAGGCGCGCCGGGAGTCGTTGTCGATGCGGACGCCGTGCACGACGGGAACTTCGGCGCCGCCGCGCCGGAGCAGCGCACGCACCCGAGCGAGCAGTTCGGCGAGCCGGAACGGTTTGGTGACGTAGTCATCGGCACCCGCGTCGAGCCCTACGACGGTGTCGACCTCGTCCGCGCGCGCGGTGAGGATCAGAATCGGAATTGCGTGGCCCTCGGCGCGCAGCCGGCGGGCCACTTCGAGCCCGTCCATTTCGGGCAGCCCGAGGTCGAGGACCATCATGTCGATGTCCCCGCTGCGGGCCCGGTCGAGGGTCTCGGTGCCGTTGACAGTGACGTCCACCCCATACCCCTCGCGGCGGAGCGCGCGGGCGAGGGGCTCAGAAATCGAGCTGTCATCTTCGGCCAGCAAAACGCAGGTCATGTAACTGATCGTAAATCGAGCCCGTCGTATTTCCCTATTATGCGCGCCGTATGGACCCGGGTTGGCCGAAAATAGGCAAGCCGCATAGTGCGCTATAACCAGCAAGCGGTGCATATCGGAATTCATTTGGGAATTCTTTGGCCCGATGTTGGTAGAAAGGAAAGGGTGTCGGCGGTCCGCGCGGCCCGTCGGCCTCTCAGACGCGCTCCGCGTCCGGGCCGGCCGGCACGGATTCGGGGAACACCCACTTCTTGTAGGACCAGAAACGGAAGAGCGAACCCAGGCCGACACCGACGACATTTCCCGCGATGTTCCGCCAAAGGTTGCTGTCGAGGCCCAGCAGGTCGACGGCGAACCAGACACAGGCGAGTTGGATGAGCAGGCCCACACCGTTCATTACGAAGAAAAGGACGTATTCTCGGCCCAGCCCGGTGCGCGCCCGGTGCCGGAACGTCCAGAACCGGTTGCCGAGGAACGCCACGATCGTCGCGCAGAGGACCCCCAGCGCCTGGCCGGCCAGCGCCGGCAGGCCGAGCACCACCCAGAACAGGTTCGTCGTGGCGAGCTGCACCACATAGGCGGCGGCGCCGACGGTTCCGAACTTGGCGAGCTCGTGGATGAGCTGGGAGAAGCGATGGTAAAGCGCTGTGGCCAGTCGCACGGTTCCGATCCTTTGCCCAGGTGGTCACTACAATTTCGTGGGGTGTCGCGAACGCCCCGTGGCAGCCCTGCGATTCTCCCACCGCGAACGAACGAGTTGAGGCACTGTGAGCGAGCGTAATCGGCCCGTCCCCCGAGTCGGCATGGTCGGCGGCGGCCAACTGGCGAGGATGACGCACCAGGCGGGTATCGCCCTGGGGATCGACTTCCGGGTGCTGGCCGGATCCGCGGCCGACAGTGCGGCACTGGTCAGCGGCAGCGTGCACGTGGGGAACGACCGCGGTTCGGCGGACCTGCCGGCCTTCGCGAAATCCTGCGACGTGCTCACCTTCGACCACGAGCACGTCCCCGAACCGGTGCTGCGGGAGCTCGAAGAGGCCGGCGCCGTCGTCCGGCCGAGCCGGGCCGCGCTGCGCTACGCCCAGGACAAGCTGCGCATGCGGACCCGCGTTCAGGAGCTGGCCGCGCCCTGCCCTCGATGGCGCCCGGTGACCACGCCCGCCCACGTCGAATCGTTCGCCGAGGCGGGCAAGGCGGCCGGAGGCCGATCCGCGGGCCCCGACTGGCCCGTGGTGCTCAAGGCGGCGCGCGGAGGCTACGACGGCAAAGGCGTGTGGATCGTGCACAACGCGGCCGAGGCCCGAGACGTGATCGATCGGGCCGCCGCGGAGGAGGTGCCGCTGCTGGTCGAGGAGAAGGTCGCCTTCCGCCGGGAACTCGCCGTCCAGGTGGCGCGGTCGCCCTACGGCCAACTTGCCGTCTATCCCGTTGTCGAGACCGTGCAGCGCGACGGGATCTGCCACGAGGTCATCGCGCCCGCCCCCGGCCTTGACGAGGAGAAGGCCACCCGCGCCCAGGAACTCGCGATCGAGCTGGCGCACGCGCTGGACGTGGTCGGCATGCTCGCGGTGGAGCTGTTCGAGACCGAGGACGGGGTCGTCGTCAACGAGCTGGCCATGCGCCCGCACAACTCCGGCCACTGGACCATCGACGGCGCCCGCACCTCCCAGTTCGAGCAGCACCTGCGGGCGGTGCTCGACCTTCCGCTGGGTTCTCCCCGGACCACCGCGCCCTATACGGTGATGGCCAACGTCCTCGGGGGCGAGGACCCCGACGTCTACGGCCGCTACATTCATGTCATGGCCAAGGACCCCGAGCTCAAAGTGCACTTCTACGGCAAGGAAGTCCGCCCTGGCCGCAAGATCGGACACGTCACCGTGGCCGGCGAGGACCATGGAGACCTGCTCGCCCGCGCCCGCGACGCCGCCGCCTACCTCAAGGGAGACCCGCGTTGACCGAGACCGCCCCCACCGTCGGCATTGTCATGGGCAGCGACTCCGATTGGCCCGTGATGCGGGACGCGGCCACAGCGCTGGACGAGTTCGGGGTGGCCTACGAGGCCGACGTCGTCTCCGCGCACCGGATGCCGCACGAGATGATCGCCTACGGCGCCGAGGCCGCCGACCGGGGCCTGAAAGCCATCATCGCCGGGGCGGGGGGAGCGGCGCACCTGCCGGGCATGCTCGCCTCCGTCACGCCGCTGCCGGTGATCGGTGTGCCGGTGCCGCTGAAGCACCTGGACGGGATGGACTCCCTGCTCTCGATCGTGCAGATGCCGGCGGGCGTGCCGGTCGCCACGGTCGCCATCGGCGCCGCCCGCAACGCCGGACTGCTGGCGGTACGCCTGCTCGCCGCCCACGACCCGGAACTGAGGACCCGGATGCGGGACTTCCAGGCCGACCTGAAAAGCAAGGCCCAGGAGAAGGGCGCCCGTCTGCGGACTCAGGTCGAGGGCGGGTCCGCCATGGGCTTCGGCTGGTAGGGCAGGGGCGCTGCCGCCCCGAGTGCCGCCTCAAAGAAACGGCGAAGGCACCACGGCCCTGGTCAGCCCAGCAGTCGAGGCCACTCGATGGCCGGACAGCGGTCCATGACCATGGTCCGCCCGGCCGCGCGGACCCGTTCGGCCGCGGCCGGGTCGACCACGCCGAGCTGGAACCAGACGGTCCTGATGTCGTCGCGGGCCAGCGCCTCGTCGGCGACGTCTCCGGCCTGTTCGGAGCGGCGGAACACGTCGGCCACGTCCACGTCGAACGGGATGTCGGCGAGGGAGGCATAGCCTTTCTCGCCGTGGACGGTGGCGGCGCTGGGATGGACGGGGACGATGCGCTTGCCCAAGCCCTGAAGAAACCTGGCGACACCATAGGCCGGCCGGGCCGGATTGTCCCCCAGCCCGACGATCGCCCATACCCGGCTCTCCCGCAGTACGCGGCGGATGACCTCGTCACTGACTTGACTCATACACCCATTGTCCCCGCCGACGGCGACCCCGGCGGTCAGGGGCGGCCCAGCGCCCGGTAGGTCCAGCCGAGGGCGCGCCAGTGGTCGGGGTCGAGCGCGTTGCGGCCGTCGACGATCTTGGGTTCGGCCACGACCTTGGCGAGCTCGTCGGGGTCGGCGTCGCGGAACTCGGCCCACTCGGTCAGCAGCAGTACGACCTCGGCGTCGCGTACGGCCTCCAGCATGGAGTGCGCGTAGTTGAGGTCGGGGTGCTCCTGCCGCGCCTTCTCCAGCGCCTCCGGGTCGTACACGGTGACCTTCGCGCCGAGGGAGGCGATGGTCGAGGCGACGTCGAGGGCCGGTGAGTCGCGGATGTCGTCGGAGTTGGGCTTGAAAGCCGCGCCCAGGACGCCGACCGTCCGGCCGGCGAAACTGCCGCCGATGAGGCCGCGCGCGATGTCGATCGTGCGCGCCCGGCGGCGCTGGTTGATGGCGTCGACCTCGCGGAGGAAGGACAGCGCGGGCTCGACCCCCAGCTCGTCGGCGCGGGCCATGAAGGCGCGGATGTCTTTGGGCAGGCAGCCGCCGCCGAATCCGAGGCCGGGCCCGAGGAACTTGCCGCCGATCCGGTCGTCGTAGGAGAGCGCCTGGGCGAGTTTGATCACATCGGCGCCGGCGGCCTCCGAGACCTCCGCCATCGCGTTGATGAAGGAGATCTTGGTGGCCAGGAAGGCGTTGGCCGACACCTTCACCAGCTCCGCCGTCTGGAGGTCGGTGACCAGGAACGGGATGCCCTGCTCGATCTGGGTGGCCGAGACCTCCCGCATGGCGGCCTCGACCCGTGGGGAGTCGGTGCCGATCACGATCCGGTTGGGGCGCAGGGTGTCCTCGACGCCGAAGCCCTCGCGGAGGAACTCCGGGCTCCAGCCCAGCTCGACCCGGTCGCCCGCCGGGGCGAGGGCCGCGATCCGGGCGGCGGCCACGGCCGCCGTGCCCACCGGGACCGTGGACTTGCCGATGACGACCGCGGGGCGGGTCAGCAGCGGCCCGAGGTTCTCGATGGCGGCCTCGACATAGGTCAGGTCGGCGGCGTTGGAATCGGAGCGCTGCGGGGTTCCTACGCAGATGAAGTGGATGTCGGCGAACTCGGCGACTTCGGCGTAGTCGGTGGTGAAGCGCAGCCGTCCGTTGGCCAGGTTGCGGCTCAGGATCTCTTCCAGGCCGGGTTCGTAGAAGGGGACGCGGCCCGCGGACAGGCTGCCGATCTTGGCCGGGTCGACGTCGAGGCCCAGCACGTCGAAGCCGAGTTCGGCCATGCAGGCGGCATGCGTGGCGCCCAGGTACCCGGTGCCGATGACCGAGATCTTGCTGCGCTGTTCTGCGACCAATGCTCCGTCCTTCCAAGCTGTGCTGCCGTCGCTGCCGTCGCTGACGTCCGCGCCGATCGCTCATGGCCCATTGTGCGGCCCTGGAATGCTACCGGCGCGGCGCATGTGCGGTGATCCGGGCCGTCCGTGCGCCGCGGGGACCTCTGCGGTAAGCGGTACCGCCATCCCGGCACGGCTGGTCTTTGTGTGGTCGGTGTACCCGCTGAAGCCCGAACACCCACGAGACCGCGGCAATGGGGCGCGGTGGGTGCGGTGGCAGGCCGGCGCGGGCGCGCCGCCCGGAAGAGGAGCGGCGGTGTGTCCGGCTGCGATCAGTGCCGATCGTCCCGTTCGAGTTCGCGGGTCTGGTCCGCCGGCTCGTCCAGGGGCTCCCACCTGGGTTCGCTCCAGCGCTGAAACGGGGTCGTCGTCTTCTCCGGGGGGCCGGCTTCGGGCTCCTGCACCGCAGCGGGGGCGGGCGCGGGAACGGGGGTGTCCTCCGGCTCGGCCGGCTCTGGTTCCGCCTCCCGCGGGGTGTCGCGGTCACGGCTGACGGAGGCGATGACGGTCCCCGACGGGGGCATCGGCGGCAAAGCGGCCGGGGACGGCGCGGACGCCGCCCACCGCGAGGGCAGGACCGCGGAGATGAAGAGCAGGGTCCCCAGCGGCAGGGCGATCGGCAGTGCCGGCCCCAACGGGTGGAAGAGGTCGGGGATCCAGTCCGGGAAGACGGCGTTGAGCGAGGCGGGGTTCATGATCGGCCAGAGGCAGAGCGCGAGAACAAGCCCGCCGGAGACGAACGCGGACAGCGGGGACACGCGCGCTCCGGTGAGAACCCCGCAGACGAGGCCGACGGTCATCAGGGTGCCGACGGCGGTCACGGCCATCGGGGCGTTCAGATTCCCGCTGGCGCCGCTCTCCAGCACCGCCCCGACCTCAGCGGCCGACCAGGCGATGCCGGCCCACAGCGGCGGTGCGATGGCCAGTCCGGCCAGCAGGCCGATGAGGTGACGCAGCATGGGGGCCTCCTTGCGGGATTGGCGCTGGTCCGGGCGTGGGCCCTGGCCCAGGATCCGGGCCCAACGCTACCGGTGTTCTCGCGGGAGTGTTCCGGCGCTTCGGCGGCGGAAGCGCCGGAGCCCTCAATCGCCACAGACACTGTCGCGAGCCGTGGCGGCCGCGGTGTCGCCGTGGCCGTCCGCCGCGGAGGACGGGGAGGGGTCCGCGGACGCGGGGGGTTCCACGGCCGTGTAGCCGGCCCCGACCACCACCTGCACTTCCTCTCCCAGTGCGGCGTCCTCCTCCAGCGTGGACCCGGGGACGGCCGCGGAGACGAGGTCGGCGGTGTCCTTGTTGTCCGGGGCGTAGCGGATCCTGCTCTCCGCGACGCCGGTGTCCTGCCAGTTCTGCGCCTGGGCCGGTACCTGGAACCCGGCACCGATGAGTTCCGTCCGGGCCTGGGCGCCCAGGCCCGGGGTGGCCGTTCCGTTGAAGACCTGCAGTCGGACATCCTCGGGCCGGACCGTGGTCTCCTTCGCGTCCTCCGGCTTCTGGCCGGTCTCCTCATCCACCGGCTTGTCGGCGGCGATCCTGCCGAAGATCCGGGCCGCCGCCTCCTGGTCCCACCTGACCGCGACGTCGCCGCGCGGCGTCCAGTAGTTCGTATCGGCCACCGGAACCGTGGTGAGCACCAGGTCATCGAGGCTGATGGTGCGCAGCTGGCTGCCGAGTTCGGTGAACTTGCGGGTGTCCAGGCCCTTGTCCACGGTGAGCGACCCCAGCGCGCTGTCGAGGAAGCCGGTGAACTTCTGCGGGTCGCTCAATGTGTCCGAGCTCAACGCCTTGTCCAGCAGTGCCGCGAGCACCTGCTGCTGGCGGTCGATACGGTCCAGATCGCCACCGGGGGTCTTGCGGGTACGCGCGAAGGCCAGCGCCTCGGTGCCGTCGACCTGGTGTGTGCCGGCGTCCATGCTCAGCTTGGCCTTGGGGTCGTCGATGGGCTCGGGCAGGCAGACCTCGATCCCGCCCAGCGCGTCGACCACGTCGACGAACCCGGTGAAGTTCACCTCCACGTAGTGGTCGATGCGTACGTGCGTCGCCGATTCCACGGTCTGCACGGCGAGCCGAGGGCCGCCGTAGGAGTAGGCGGCGTTGATCTTGTCCTTGCCGTGGCCGGGGATGTCGACCCAGGAGTCGCGGGGGATTCCGACAACGGTGATCTGGTCGCGGTCGTTGTTCAGGTGGACCAGCATCATGGTGTCCGAGCGCTTTCCCGGGGTATGGCCGACGCCGAGCCCCTCCTGGTCGCCCTGCTCCATGTCGCCGCGCCCGTCGGAGCCGATCACCAGGAAGTTGAACGCGCCCTTGGGGCCGGCGTCGGGCCGGTCGCCGTCCAGCAGCCCGCCGAACACATCGAACCGGTTCACCTGACCGGAGGCCCACCCCGAGAGCGCCCAGGCCGTACCGGAAGCGAGCAGGACCACGATCGACATCGTCCCGGCGAGCAGCAGCGCCAGCCGTTTGCGGCGGACGCGCGCGCTGGGCAGGAACAGGGCGCGGGGCGCGCGGTCGGATGCGAACGGGCCGGTGGACGAGGGAGCCGGCGGTGCGGGAGCCGATCGCACACGGCGGAATTCGGGGATGTCATCCCCGTGGGGGTCCGAACGCCGTTCGCCGTCTCCCTCGCGGTCGCTCAAATGGGTGACCTCCCTGATCGCCCCAATGCTCAGGTCATCAGGTTGTCACCCAATGCCCCGAAGGGTCGTCCGATTTCGCTCGTCGGCGTGTTGCATCCGCTTGGACGCGGGCCGGGCGCCCGCGGTTCTCATCATCCCGGCAGCGTTTCAGCGTCCGGGCCGGTCCGCGCGCTTCGGCGACGCCGACGCGGCGGGGCCGGGCGGCGCCGCCGTGCCTGTGGAACGGGCGCCGGAAGGGCGGGGCGCGCCCACATGGCCGGAACCGGCCCCGACTTGGAGTACCGTTGCCACTGCCACGAAACCCCTCTGCTACACCCATTGGACGTGCTCGTGACCTGGCCGGCCGTATCGGTAGTCATGCCCATTCTCAATGAGGAGCGCCACCTCGCCGCCGCGGTGCGGCACGTACTCGCCCAGGAGTACCCGGGCGAACTGGAGGTGGTGCTCGCTGTTGGTCCGTCCACGGACCGAACCCGGGAGGTGGCCGACGAGGTGGCCGCCGCTGACCCGCGGGTCAAGGTCGTCGCCAACCCCACCGGCCGCACACCCGCCGGGCTCAACGCGGCGATCGCCGCGTCGTCGCACTCTATTGTGGCGCGCGTCGACGGCCACGCGATGATGCCTGCGGACTACCTGCGCGTGGCCGTGGAGACGCTGGAGGAGACCGGCGCCGACAACGTCGGCGGCATCATGGCCGCCGAAGGCGAGACCCCGTGGGAGAAGGCCGTCGCCGCCGCCATGACGTCCAAGATCGGTGTGGGCAACGCGCGTTTCCATACCGGGGGCGAAGGCGGCCCCGCCGACACCGTGTACCTGGGCGTGTTCCAGCGTTCGGCGCTCGACCGGGTCGAGGGCTACGACGAGGCGTTCCTGCGCGCCCAGGACTGGGAGATGAACCACCGGATCCGCAGCACCGGCGGTGTCGTGTGGTTCCAGCCGCGGATGCGCGTCTCCTACCGGCCCCGGCCCAATGTCAAGGCCCTGGCCAAGCAGTACTTCCACTACGGGCGGTGGCGGCGGGTGGTGGCCCGCCAGCACAAGGGCACGATCAACCTGCGCTACCTGGCCCCGCCGCTGGCCGTCCTCGCGATCCTGGCGGGGCTGGTCGGCGGGTTCTTCTTCTGGCCCGCGTGGCTGGTTCCGGGGGCCTACGCCGCCGCCGTCCTGGCCGCGTCCCTGCCGCTGGGCCGAGGGGCCTCGCTGAAGACCGGGCTGTTCATCCCCGTCGCGCTGGCCACGATGCACATGGCATGGGGTGTGGGTTTTCTGACCAGCCCGCCCGGGCTGGGTTCCGACTCCCGTACTGCTCAAAGCCAGCGGGAGGACGCCCGCTGACAGCAGCTCAGCGGGCCTTGAGGGAGGCGACAACGCCGGGCACGTCGTCCACCACGACCGCGTCCACTCCCGCATCGGCGAACCGGGCGGCGTCCACGGGGTCGGGGCACCAGGAGACGACCTCCAGCCCGGCCTGGTGGGCGATGTCCACGGTGTAGCCGACCTCGCGGCGCCCGGGGCGCACGGCATCGCCCGACAGCCCGAACGAGCGCGCGTCGATGGCGACGATCGCGCACCCCAGCCCGGCCGCTCCCGCCACGGCCTGGTCCAAGGGGTTGCGCACGAACGGCATCCACGCGGTGGGCACCTCGGGCGCCTCGGCGTGCACCGCTACCAGGGCCGCCGGGTCGAAGGAGCACACGAACACCCGGCGCCGCCGCGCCTCCCGCCGCAGGAACGGGATGAGCAGGGCCATGGTGCGCCGGGCCGGCGGGTCGGTGGCGTCCTCCATCACCGTCTTGACGTCCACGTCCAAGCCGATGTCCGCGGGAACCGCGGCCACGGCCTCTTCCAGGGTGAGCAGGCCGTGGTCGCGGCAGACCGCCGACGGCAGGTCCACGATCGCCCGGCCGTCGGGCAGGGCCGCGTCGTGGTGGATCAGCAGGACGTCGTCGGCGCTGCGGCGCACGTCGATCTCGATCCAGGTCGCGCCGTCCCGGACCGCGGCGTCGAAGGAGGCGGCGGTGTTCTCGCGTGCGCCGCCGACCGTGCCGCGCCCGGACCCGCGGTGCCCGATGACCTCGGGTGCGGTGAAGACCGTCATACCCGGCTCCCCTCGTGCCGTTCGGTGCGCTGTTGCAGCAGGACCTCGGCGACCTCGATGTCGCCGGGATGGGTCACCTTGATGTTGGCTTCCTCGCCCTCGATGATGCGGACCTGCTCATCGGGCAGGTAGCGCAGTACTACTCCGCAGTCGTCGGTGGCCGCCAGGCCGGGGTCGGCGAGCGCGCGGTCGTAGGCGCGGCGGATCACGTCGAGCCGGAAGCCCTGCGGTGTCTGCATGCGGCGCAGCGAGGCCCGGGGCGGGACCCTGCGCAGTACCTCGGCGCCTGAGGAGTCCGTGGAGACCTCCACGACCGTGTCTCCCGAGGGGACCGCCACCCCCACGGCCCCCGCGGTCGCGAGCTCGGCGACGCAGGCGCGGATCGTCCGGGGAGTGACCAGGGGCCGTGCCGCATCGTGCAGCAGCACGAGGTCGCCGCCGTGGCGGCCGTCCAGCGCCCGCAGCGCGGCGGCCGAGGTCGCGGTGCGGGTCGCACCGCCCGGAAGGAGCGCGGAGACCTTGGCCAGGCCGCTGTCGGCGACGATCTTCGCCACGTCCGCGATGTGGTCTGCGACCATCAGCACGATGACGTCGTCGACCTCCGGCGCGGCGCAGAAGGCGGCCAGGGAGTGCTCGATGACCGGCCGCCCGGCCAGCGGCAGGAGCTGCTTGGGCAGGGAGCCGCCCATGCGGGTGCCGACCCCTCCGGCGAGGACCGCGGCCGTCACATGGGGCCGGGCCGTACCGGCGGCGCGCGCATCCTGGCCAGGGGCCGCGGACGGAATCGGATCCACCGGTATCGCCACCTCTCTTCCACGGTCGATAGCCGAGGTTAGCGGAACCCCCGGGCGCGGCAGGCGCGTCAACGGCCCGGCGGGGGCCGCGGAGCCGACAAGGAGCGGACACGGAGCCGACGAGAGCCAGAGCCAACAATGAGAGAACAATCGGCTCTGGCGGAAGCGTGTCCTTCGCGGCACGGGTAACCTGAGAACGCCTGAATGGATTCCCCGGTCGGCGACAGGATTCGGGCGCCGAGCCATGGAGCGTCACCCCCCGGTGAGCGTTGCCGCCACTCGCCTCCCTGGCCATCCGACCCCAGAACCATGGGCCACCGCCCGTCATCGGCGGTGCCGAGCGCTGCCATCGACCGTGCGCAATTCGGCGCGGCCGTTTTCGGCGGGCGCTTGGTCCGGATCGCGTGGTACGTGACACCAGCGCGGTCGCGGAAGTTCCAGAACTGCACCCCGGAGGAGGTGGCGGTGGCGTCAAGGGCGCTGGCCGTCTGGCAGAACCGGAAGGTCGTGAGCCTTCTGGTCCGGCGCGACCTGAAGGTCAAATATCAGAAATCGATCCTCGGCTACGCGTGGTCCATGCTCGAACCGCTGGCCATGGCGGGGGTCTACTTCTTCGTCTTCGGATTGATTTTCAACACCAACCGAGGCGTGCCCGGCGGGGACGACGCCCCCGGCGGCTACGTACTGTTCCTGATCTCGGGCCTGCTCCCGTGGCTGTGGTTCAGCGTGGCCCTGAACGAGGCACCGAAGGCGCTGATCTCGCACGCCAAGCTCATCACCACGATGAAGGTGCCGCGGGAGATCTTCCCGTTCGCGGTGGTCTCCGGGAAGTTCGTGGACTACCTGTTCACCTGGCCGGTACTGCTGGTCTTCGTGTTCTCCCTGGGCGGCCGGACCTCTGTCCAGGGCCTCCTGGTGTGGCTGCCGCTCGCGATCATCGTGCAGTTCGCGTTCTCGCTCGGTATCACGCTGCTGCTCTCCTCGGTCAACGTCTTGGTGCGTGACGTCGAGCGCGTGGTGCGTATCCTGAACCGAGTGCTGTTCTACGCGTCGGCCATCATCATTCCTTCGGCCATGGTTTTGGAGTCGGACACGTTCCCCACCTGGTTCAAGACGCTGTATGAGCTGAACCCGCTGCTGGGGATCTTCAAGATGCACCACGCGGTCTGGTACCCGGCCGATGCTCCGGACGCGTTCATCCTGTCGACTTCGGTCGGAGGAGCCATCATCACTCTCATCATCGGATACGTGACGTTCCGGCGTCTGGAGACGTCCGTCCTGAAGGAGCTGTAATGGCGGAGCCGGTCATCGAGGCCAAGGGGCTCGGCATCAAGTTCGCGATGAACCGTCGGCGCAAGCGCAGCCTGCGCGAAATGTTCATCCACGGCACCAAGCGCGACCCCAATCCGCAGGGGGCCGAGTTCTGGCCGCTGCGCGACATTTCCTTCGAGGTCGAGCAGGGCGAGTGTGTCGGCATCGTCGGCAAGAACGGGACCGGCAAGTCCACGCTGCTCAAGATGATCGCGGGGGTGCTCATCCCCGACGAGGGCAGTGTCGAGGTGCGCGGCAAGGTCGCCCCGCTGCTGGAGCTTCGCGCCGGTTTCAACGACCAGCTGACCGGGCGGGAGAACGTCCACCTCGTCGGGTCGTTGCACGGGATGAGCGCGAAGATGCTCGAGGAGCGGTTCGACGACATCATCGAGTTCGCGAACATCCGGGACGGCTACATCGATATGCCGGTCCGGCACTACTCCAGCGGGATGAAGGTGCGGCTCGGGTTCGCGCTGATCTCCCAACTGGAGCACCCCATCATGCTGGTCGACGAGGTGCTGGCGGTCGGCGACAAGGCCTTCAAGCGCAAGTGCTACGACGCGATCACCAAGATGCTGCAGAACAACCGCACGATGGTGCTGGTCTCCCACAGCGAGGCCGACCTCAAGCGCTTCTGCACCCGCGGACTGTACGTGAAGGACGGCAGGCTGGCGCTCGACACCGACATCCAGAGCGCGCTGGACGCCTACAACGCCGACGTGAAGGCCGAGCAGGAAGAGAAGAAGAGGGCCGAAGCGGAGAAGAAGCGGAAGAAGTCCGGCGAAGGAGACGACAAGGCCGCCTGACCGCCGTTCCATCCCCCCGTTCGGTGTGTCGATGGTTGCCGGGCGCACGATCCTGGGTCACCGTTCAACTCAGGAGCGCGTGGGAGGGGCACGACCGTGGCGGATGTCGGTGCGTTCACCGGCCACGGGTCGGGGTGGTTCGCCGGGCCTGTGGCGAAATGGGCGAGGCACGCGAGGCTGACCCCGGTCCTCCTGTCCCGGATCGCTCTTCTCCTTGCCCTGTGCGCCGCCCTCTGGTTCACCGAGGGACGACTGCGCGGGGCGCTCACCGGCTCCCTGCTGCTGGCCGCTGTCGTGTTCACCGACGCCGTCGCCGCGGAGTTGCGCCGCCACGGCGGGCGCGACGCGCTGGAGGTGTGGCTGGCGGCCGTACTCTCCCGGCTGCGCGAGTACACCGTCTACGCGGGCCTGGCCATCGGCGGCGCCGTCACGGGGGTGCCCGATGCCTGGGCCTGGGCCTCAGGCGCGCTCATCGCGCTGGCCCTGCACGACACGGTCGTCGCCGCGCGCGGTGCCCCCGCCGGAACCGGCCCCGAGCCGCCCGGCGCCAGGAACGGACCCCTGCCAGGTGCGCGCGGGTCGCCCATCGACGCCGTGGACCCCAGCCGGGCCGCCGACCGCTCACCGAGCGATCCGTCCCTGACAGCGGAGCTGTTCGGCGCCGCCGAGGAGGACACCGACGCCGACACGGGCAGTGGAACGCACCGCGAGCCGATCCGGATCCGGACCATGCCGACGGTCGGTGAGGTGCCCGGGTGGGAGAAGGGGCGCCAGCGAGCCCTGCGCGCGCTGCGGGGGCAGAAGCGGCGCGCGCAGCGCACGCGCGGCAGCGGGAAGGCGCTCCCGCGGGTGCCGCTGATGTCCGGGCTACCGGTGTTCCCACAAGCCGGACGGTTCGCTGTTGTGGCGCTGACGATAACGATTTGGGACACCCGAGTGACGTTCATCGCACTCATTGTCGGCTGTGCCCTGGCGGTCAGTAGTGAGTTGATCGAACACCCGGCACGAGACGCCGCGAGGTAGATCATGGGCGCATCACCACTGCGGTCCGGGAGAAACCCGGCTGATCTGCGTTTTCTCCGCGATGACGGGCATCTGAGCGCCGGCCTCGGCCGGTTCGCCGCGGGTGCGCTTCCCCCGCTGCTTCCCGCGCTGGGCGGGGCGATGGTCGTAGGGGTGCTGTTACTGTCCGGTCTCGGACGACTATCAGGTATTACCCTGTTCGCACCGGTCGCCGCACTCTTGTTGGCAGGAGTGGCATCCGGGCATCCGCATCAGGGACGATTTGATTGGATGGTCCCACCGGTCCTTCGCGGGACAGAGTATCTTTACCTGCTCTCGCTCGGCTCCGGGGCGGACGTGCCGGAGCCACTGGTGTTCGCACTCGTGACCGCGGTCGCGCTCCACCACTGCGACGCGGTGCACCGGGCGCGGTGCGGCGCGCGGCCGCCCGCCTGGGTCATGCGGGCGATGCTCGGATGGGACGGGCGGATGCTGCTCATCGCCATCGGGGGTGTACTGGGCTGGCTGCCCTTCGCCTACGGTGTGCTGGCGGGCTACCTCACGGTGCTGCTCGTGTGGGAAACCGCGACAAGCTGGCTGGCGACCCCGGTCACAGCGATGGCGGAGGTTCCGCGTAACAAAGAGGGAGGCGTGGACGCCCCCACAACATAAGGAGGAAGGCGCCTACATGCTCGGTATGGTTCTTGCCGCGGGAGCGGGCCGCCGACTGCGCCCATACACCGACACCCTGCCCAAGGCACTGGTGCCGGTCGATGGCGACACCACCATCATGGACATTTCACTGCGCAACTTCGCGGCGGTCGGGCTGACCGACATCGTCGTCGTCGTCGGCTACCGCGCCGAAGCGGTCGAGGAGCGCAAGGAAGCCCTGGAGCGCCGCCACGGCGTCAAACTGACGCTGTCCTACAACGACAAGGCCGAGGAGTGGAACAACGCCTACTCCCTCTGGACGGCCCGTGAATACTTCTCCGAAGGCGTCCTCCTCGTCAACGGCGACACCGTGCACCCGGTGAGCGTGGAAGAGACACTACTCGCCGCTCGCGGACCAGAACTCCTCCTCGCGGTGGACGATGTCAAAACCCTGGCCGACGAGGAGATGAAGGTGACCCTGGACGACTCCGGTCACCTGCGCACCATCACCAAGCTGATGGACCCGGCGACCGCCGCGGGAGAGTACATCGGCGCCACCCTCATCGAGGGGTCGCTGGGCGACCGGCTCGCCGACGCGCTGAAGGCGACCTGGGAGCGCGACCCCCAGCTCTACTACGAGGACGGCTACCAGGAGCTGGTGAACCGGGGCGGCAAGGTCGCCGTCGCACCGATCGGCAAGGTCGACTGGGTCGAGGTGGACGACCACGACGACCTCGGCCGCGCCAGGGAGATCGCATGCCGCTACTAGCCCGGATGGTCGCTTCCCCCATCGCCATCGACGTGCGCCGGGGGGCCATTAGCTCTCTCGGCACTGTGCTGGCCGACCGCCGCATCGCCAACGAAGGCCGCATCGCGGTGGCGGTCGGCCCGGGCCAGGGCCCCCAGATCGCCGCCGACCTGGACCTCCCGCAGTGCGAGGTGTTCCGGGTCGACGGCGGCAGCGTCGACGTCGCCACCGAGCTGGGCAAGAAGCTGCGCGCCGGCGCCTACGAGGCCGTCGCCGGCATCGGCGGCGGCAAGACCATCGACGTGACCAAGTACGCGGCCTCCATGGCGGGAATCCCGATGGTGGCCGTCGCCACCAACCTCTCCCACGACGGCATCGCCTCCCCCGTCAGCTCCCTGGAGCACGAGAGCGGCAAGGGGTCCTACGGGGTCACCATGCCGACCGCGGTCGTGGTGGACGTCGACTACGTGCGAGCCGCCCCCCAGCGCCTGCTGCGGTCGGGCATCGGCGACGTGGTGAGCAACATCTCGGCCATCGACGACTGGGAGCTGGCCGGACGCGAACAGGGCGAGCCGGTGGACGGTATGGCCGTCACCTTCGCCCGGGTCGCCGCCGAGGCGGTCCTGCACCGGCGCGACTCCGTGGACTCCCAAGACTTCCTGACCGCGCTGGCCGAGGCGCTGGTGCTGTCGGGCCTGGCGATGTCGGTCGCGGGGTCCAGCCGCCCGGCGAGCGGCGCCTGCCACGAGGTCCTGCACGCCATCACCCACCTCTACCCGGGGGTCAGCAACCACGGCGAACTGGCCGGGATCGGTGCGCTCTACGCGTACTTCCTGCGGATGCGGTACCAGGGCGAGGGCGAGAGCCGGATGCGCGACATCCGCGACTGCCTGCTCCGCCACGGGCTGCCGGTGGTGCCCTCCGACGTCGGCCTGGACGAAGACCAGTTCGTGCGCGCCGTCAGCTACGCTCCCGAGACGCGGCCGGGCCGGTACACGATCCTGGAGCACCTTTCCCTATCGGACGACGACATTCGGCAAAGCGTCGGTGAATATGTCAAAACCGTCGGTCACTGAGGTCCGCGCGGGCGGCCAACCCGAAGGGATCAAGGAACGCGTCAACGAGGAGCACTGGGCGGGGCGGCTCTACATGCGGGACATCTCCCCGTATGTGAGCACGGTCTTCATCCGCCTCGGTGTCCCGCCGAACCCCATCACCTACCTGATGATGGGGTTCGGGGTGCTGGCCGGTGTGACCCTGGCCTTCGGCGGCCTGTGGTCGGCCCTGCTCGCGTTCGTGCTAGTGCAGATCTACCTGCTGCTCGACTGCTCTGACGGCGAGGTCGCCCGCTTCACGGGTCGGACCAGCGTCGCCGGGATCTACCTGGACCGCATCGGCCACTACGTGTCCGAGATCGCCCTGCTGATCGGTCTGGGCATCCGCGCCCAGGGCGAGTTGGCGCCCGGCGGCTGGGTGATCGCCGGCATGGCGGCGGCCATCGGCGCCGCACTGATCAAGGTGGAGACCGACAACGTCGTCGTCGCGCGGGCCAAGGCCGGCCTTCCCGAGAAGATCTCGGACGCGGCGATGCAGCCGCGCTCCGCGGGGCTGAGCCTGGCCCGCAAGGCGGCGGCGGCACTGCGGTTCCACCGTGTGATCCAGGCGGTGGAACTGTCGATCCTGGTGGTGGGCGTCGCGCTGGTGGACGTGTTCCGCGGCGATCTGCTGGCCACCCGGTTCCTGGTGGTCGCCTGTGTCGCCGTGGCCGCGCTGCAGAGCGTGCTGCACTTGGTCAGCGTGCTCGCCTCCCGCCGGCTGCAGTGACCGGGCGGGTGCGGGAGCGAGCGGCCCCGCCCCCGCCCCGTCTTCCGCTAGTCTCTTCATTCGGTGGCCGCCCTTTGGCCACCATGTATCCACGCCCATGAACGGTGCTCATGTCCAGTCCTGCTTTCCCGGATGTGCCGGCGGCCGCATCGCCCAACGAGGCGGGGCCCGACAGGCCAGGCGACGCGGGCACGCCTCTGCCGGTTTCCGGCGCCGATTCCCGTAAAGTTGACCGGAACGACAGTCGGAACGGTCGTGGAGGTGCACTGCGGATGAAGATCTCCTGCGTCCTCCTGACCATGGGTACCCGACCGGCCGAACTCCGCCGGGCCATCAACAGCGTCTTCGAGCAGGAGGGCGCCGACATCGAGGTCGTCGTTGTCAGCAACGGCGCCGACCTGCCCGATCTGCCCGACAACGTCATCCGCGTCCAGCTTCCGGAGAACCGGGGCATCCCCGAAGGGCGCAACCACGGCGTCAAGGCGGCGAGCGGCGACATCATCCTGTTCCTCGACGACGACGGCTGGTACCGCTCGCGCGACCTCGCCCGGCACGTCAACGAGCGGTTCGAAGCAGACCCGGCACTGGGGGCGCTCTCCTTCCGGATCGCCGATCCTGACGGCGGCCCCGACCAGCGCCGACACGTTCCGCGGCTGCGCGTGGGCGACTCCCAGCGCTCCAGCCGCGTCACCACCTTCCTGGGCGGGGCGTGCGCGATCCGGCGTACGGCGTTCGAGAAGGGCGGCGGACTGCCCGGGGGGTTCTTCTACGCGCACGAGGAGACCGACCTCGCCTGGCGGATCCTGGACGCCGGCTACCACATCGAGTACGACGCCGACGCGGTCATGTACCACCCGGCGGTCGCGCCGACCCGGCACGACGACTTCTACCGGCTGAACGCGCGCAACCGTGTCTGGCTGGCGCGGCGCAACCTGCCGTGGCCGGTCGCCGCCGGGTACTTGGCCACCTGGGTCGGCATCACCCTTGTGCGCGAGCGTTCCCTTTCGGCGCTGCGCACCTGGTTCCAGGGGTTCAAAGAGGGCTGGCGGGAGGACCCGGGGCCGCGCAACCCCATGTCGTGGTCGACCGTCTGGCGCATGACCCGGGCCGGACGCCCGCCGATCATCTGACCGGAGCCGCCGGAGCCTCTGGCGGCGCTGACCCGAATGCCGGGCGGACCGGTACGCCGGTGTGCCGGGCGGCAAAGCGGCACGGACGCGCGTGCGGGCTCCCGGTCAGGCGGCGCTGCCCGACACGGTCCGCCCGATCCCCCGAAACCGCTTCGGTGCCCTCGGGTCGGCGGTACTGGAAACGGCGTGGTGGGGCAGCACGCTCTCCTGGGACTTCGGCTGGCGGCTGGGAACGGCCTGCGCCCATTCCTCCAACTGCCGGACGAACAGCTTTGCCTGCACCGGCCAGTGGAACGCGGTGCGCGCGATCGCGTGGCCCGTTCGGGAGAACCGGGCGCGCAGCCGCGGGTCCGAACGCAGTCGCAGGACGGCCTCGGCGGCGGCCTCGGTGTCGCCGAACGGCACCACCGTTCCGCAGTGCCCCTCCGGACGTCCGGTCACCAGCGCCTGGGCCGCGGGGGTGGGCGAGGTGATCACGGGCAGGCCGTGGGCCATGTATTCGACGACCTTCGTCGGCAGCGAATGCCGGTAGTTCGGGGTGTCGTGGAGCAGGGAGACCCCGGCCGCCGCCCCGCTGATCATCCGCAGCGCCTGGTCGTTGGGCACGAAGCCGTACCACTGGATCGCCTCGTCCTGCTGGGCGTCGCGCAGCAGCTGCCGGACTTCCGCGTCAGCGGAACCGATGACCTCGACCCGTACACCGTGCGGACGCAGCCGCCGCCCCAGCTCCACCAGTTCGGCGGCGCCCCGAGCAGCGGAGAGGTGGCCGAGGTAGACGACGCGGTCCGTGCCCGGGCTGCGGTCGATCCGCTCCGGCACATAGGTCGTGTTGGGCACCACCGGGTGGTCCAGCCGGAAGCGGTCCCGGTAGCCCTCCTCGGCCAGCAGCAGGTGCATCCGTTGTTCGGCGCGCCGCTCGAAGCCGCGCACGACCGGACCCAGCGGACGGCGCAGGGGAGCGGGCAGCCAGGGCTTGGTGAGCAGCGCGGCGGCGGTGTCCTCGTGCACGTCCCAAACGGTCACCGGACGGTTCTCGGGCAGGGCGAGAAGCAGTTCGGGGTCGTGGAAGAGCAGGATGTCGGCTTTTGGCGCGTGCTCGGCGAGTACCGCGCGCGCCGCGCGCAGAGCCTTCATCCGGCGTCGGCCGGCGGCCCGCGGAACGTCCACCACCGTCAGCTCCGGCCACGGGGTGACTCCGCGTTCGCGAAACGGGGCGGCATAGGTGACGGTGTGGCCCGCGTCGAGCAGGGCCCTGATCTGCCGGTGCAGGATGCGGGCGTCCTCGGGGTGGTGGACCACGGTGGCCACGAGAGCGTGCATGGGGCTTCACCTGTCTTCCGAACGCCGCGTGAGGCCTGGACTCGCCTGTCTCCGTTCAGGCGTCGGCCCTGATGGCAACCGTAGGTAGGCAGGGAAACAGCAGGTGAAAACCGGGGTTACGGCAAGGGGGTGACCGGGTGAATCCGGCGTATGCCGCACAACGGTTCTTGCGCCGTGCGGAGTGCGGCCCCGCAGGTTGCGGCAATGGGGCATCCTGAGCGAAGCGAGGGATGCCAGCTTGCCGCTGGGCACGTCGGCCACCTGGAAAACCGGGTGGTCACCACGGTTTCGGGGTTACGTCTGGTTGGCGGGTTCCCGGTGTGCTCGGCGGCAAGCTGGACCCTGCTCGCTGCGCTCGCAGGGTCCCATTGCCGCAGCCTTGTACGGGCGAGCCGTTATGCTCGCGGGCGCCCCATTGCCGCAACCTGATAGGGGGCGGCCCCGCCGCCCCCGCCGCTAGGGAGTGTTTGACGAAGGCTTTCGGACGCCCCTACTGTGCGCTGCTCCGCAAGCTCCGCAGCATCGCACAGCGGGGGCCCGCGAGCGGCCGTCCAGGCAATCTCTCGCAAGACGATTCGCG
>JAJYTD010000062.1 GCA_021793235.1 Actinomycetes bacterium
GCCCGCACCGGCCAGCGGCTGCTGGCCCTGGCTGCGGCGATCTGGCACAACTGGGAGACTGACGCACCCGTCAAGCGGTCCCTGATCGCCTATGACCACTGAAGACATCGGACTCAATCATCTAGGGTTCGGTCCATGTCAGGACGACCCTTGAACGAGATCATGGACAGCGGCTGGGCGAAAGCGCTGGAGCCGGTGGCGGACCGAATCGGGAGGATGGGGGAATTCCTCCGCGAAGAGGTCGCCGCAGGGCGCACCTACCTCCCGGCCGGCGACAACGTTCTCCGCGCGTTCCAGCAGCCGTTCGACGATGTGCGGGTGCTGATCGTGGGCCAGGACCCCTACCCGACGCCGGGCCACGCCGTCGGCCTGAGCTTCTCGGTGGCCCCCGATGTCAAGCTGCCGGGGAGCCTGCGCAATATCTACCGGGAGTACACCGACGACCTCGGCCTGCCCATGCCGGGCAACGGCGACCTCACCCCGTGGACCGAACGAGGCGTACTCCTGCTCAACAGGGTCCTGACGGTGATGCCGCGCAAACCCGGGTCGCACCGCAACAGGGGGTGGGAAGAGGTGACCGACCAGGCCATCCGCGCGCTGGCCGAGCGCGACACGCCGATGGTGGCCATCCTGTGGGGCCGCGACGCCCGCAGCCTGCGCCCTTTGATGCCCGGTGTGCCCTGTGTGGAGTCGACCCATCCGAGCCCGATGTCGGCGCACAACGGCTTCTTCGGTTCCCGCCCGTTCAGCCGGGCCAACGCCCTTCTGCAGGAGCAGGGCGCCGACCCCGTCGACTGGGCGCTCCCCTGAGTTTCGGCGCGTGCCGGGGTTCAGTCCCTGGCGCCGCCGGCCGCGGCGAGTTCCCCGTCGCTGCGCTCAACACAGAACTCGCTGCCATCGGGGTCGGCGAGAGCCACGAACCCGCTGCCGCCGCCTCTGCGGAAGTCGGCCGGGAACGTGGCGCCGATCCCGAGGAGGCGGTCCACCTCGTTGCCGCGTGTGGCCGAATGCGGCCGCAGATCGAGGTGGACCCGGTTCTTCACTGGCCTCCCCTCGGGCACGCGCGGGAACAGCAGGCCCGGCTGCCCGCCGGGGGTGTCGACGAGCGCCTCGTCGTCACCGGGGGGCGCACTCGGGAGCGAGTAGGGCGTCGATGACCCGGCTCCAGAACCGCGCCGGCGCATAGGGACCGGCGCAGTCGATGGTGGTGTAGCGGATGGGCGAGGGCATGGGGCCCCTTCCGTCGATGGCGCTGGTCGGGGCATGTTCCCACTCGTTGTCCACCGGTGCACGCGGTTGCGGGCCGTTTCCCCTTCCGCGGCACACCTGTGGGATGCGTTTGAATGGGGACGCCCTCCCGGACTCATTGGAAAGGCCACCACCCCCATGGCGAAGACACCGACCTACGCCGAAGCGCTGAAGATCCTCGGTCAGGATGATTCGGCGGTCCTGGACTTCGCGGAGAAGCTGGTCGACGGCGGGCTGGGCGCATTAGGCGTCCCCGACCTGTTCGGGCTGCGCAGCGAGATCGTGCACCACGGCCGCAGCGCCCTCACCGCGGTCCGGGACAGGCTCACCGGTGTGAGCCGCCGCACCCGTACCGAGCGGATCATGGCGGCGCACCGGATCGTGGTGGCCACGTCGCTCCTTGAAGCGGTCAACAACCTGCCCGAGGAACCCGGTTTCCCGCTGGGCCGGGTCGAGGAGAACATCACGGCCGACGAACTCCAGGACTTCATCGAGACCGTGCTGAACAATGATCACCACCGCCCCGTTCTGTTCACCCTCCCCGGCGTCCCGGTCGCCCAGGGCCGGTTCCCGATCGACGACTTCGGGCAGAGCGCCGATGATCTCGGGGAACGCCTGGCCGAGCTGTTCACCGGCTTCGTCGAGCGCCTGGGCGCCTGGAAACGGCTGACCGATGACGAACAAGCAGATGTCTACGCGTTTCTCGATGCGGAACTGGCGGACGGCATCGCGGCCAACTACGCGGAGTCCTACCGCCGGCTGGCCGCTGATGTCCCGGAGTTCGGGGTGTGGGCGAACATGGCCGAGCACCACGGTACCCAGGCCCGCCTTGACACGGTCGCGGGCGGCCTGGCAAAGCTGCACGGCCTCATGGCCGACATGGCCTCCGGCCGCCCGGTCGACCGCCGCCGCGAAGAACTGGCCGCCGCCTACCGCAGTGTGCTCCGACGCCCCCTGCTGCGGTCCGCGGACGCGCCGACCGGGTTCTCGCTGCCGCTCATGGAGGCGGCCTACCTGGCGCCCCGCGGACGGATCGGACTGGCCGCCCCGGGCTGCCGCCCCTCCGCCGATGACTGGTGGAACCAGCGTACGCTGCACGAGGATCTGCAGCCTGTGCTCGCTTCTTTCCTCACCCACCCCCGTATGACCGAGGTGCCGCTGGTCATCCTCGGGCACCCGGGCGCGGGCAAGTCGAAACTCACCGAGATGCTCGCCGCCCGGCTGCCCGCGAGCGACTTCCTCGCGCTGCGCGTCGAGCTGCGGTCCGTACAGCCCAACGCGCCGATCCACGCCCAGATCGATGAGGGCATCGCGGCGGCCCTGCACACCCGTGTCTCCTGGCGCGACCTCGCGGACTCCGCCGACGGCGCGCTGCCGGTGGTCATCCTCGACGGGTTCGACGAACTCCTCCAGGCCACCGGTGTCAACCGGTCGGACTACCTGGAGCAGGTGCGCGATTTCCAGCTCCGGCAGGCGGAGCTCGGCCAGCCCGTCGCCGTGGTCGTGACCAGCCGCACCGTTGTCGCCGACCGCGCGCGGTTCCCTGACGGCACGCCCATCATCCGCCTGGAGCCGTTCAGCCAAGCCCAGATCGCGCAGATGCTCGACATCTGGAGCCGCGCCAACGCGGACGCCCTGGCCGCACGCGGACTGAAGGCGCCGACACCGCCCTTTGTGCTCGCCTACCCAGAACTCGCCGAACAGCCGCTGCTGCTGCTCATGCTGCTCATCTACGACGCCGATGACAACGCCCTGCAGCGCGCGGGCGACGGCCTGTCCCGAAGCGGCCTTTATGAGCACCTGCTCACCATGTTCGCGCAGCGGGAGGTGCGCAAGCACCGGCCGCACCTGGACGGCCGCGACATGGGCCGCGCTGTCGAGGATGAACTGCACCGGCTGGAGATCGTCGCGATCGCGATGTTCGCCCGCCAGCGACAGACCGTGACAGCGGAGGAGCTGGAGCAGGACCTGGCCGTGCTGCTGCCCGATGCGGCGGTGCGCCCCGCTGACGCGGGGATGCACGGCGCCGTCAGCGACGCCCACCAGGTGCTCGGCCGGTTCTTCTTCGTCCACGAGGCCCAAGCCCGCGTGGACTCGGGCACGGCCAGCGTATTCGAGTTCCTGCACGCCACGTTCGGCGAGTTTTTGACGGCCCGCGCCGTCACCGCGGCCCTGGAGGAGCTGGTGGCCGATCGGCGGCACGCGGCCCGGCGGCGCTTCGCCGCTCCCCTGGACGACGGCCTGTTCTACGCCCTGACCTCCTTCGCGGCTCTCGCGGGCAGCGCCGCCACGGTGCAGTTCACCGAGGACCTGCTCGCCCGCCGGTTCACCGAGAGCCCCAACGCTCGCCTCGACTACCGGGAGCTGCTGGTCGAACTGATCCGCGAGGCGCTCGACCCGCCCGCCAACCGGTCGTTCGGCGACTACCGGCCACAGCGCATACCGATCACCACGCGTCAGGGCGCCTACACGGCCAACCTGATCACGCTGCTCGTCCTGGTCGCCGACGAGGAGATCGACCTCACCGAGCTGTACCCCGACGTCACCAGCGCCCGGTACGAATGGCGGAGCCTCGTCGGACTGTGGCGGGCCCTCCACCCCGGCCAGTGGTTCGGCATTCTCAGCACCGTCCGCCTGCGCTACCTCGGCTACTGGGGCGGCGAGCCCCGCATCGTGGTGCAGCGCGAGAACGGCGATCCGGTGAACGTGGGCGAATGCGTGGGTTTTGAGCTGCGCGTCGATGTGACCAACCGGCTCTCGATCAACGACCCGTACCAGGTCACGGTGCCCTATGAGAGCGTGGCCTCCCGGCTGCTGCGGTCGATGGCATTGCGCGTTAACGGCACCGCTTGCCACATCGTGCTGATGCTGCTGCCGTACCTGCGCCACGTGAGCGCCGACCTCGGGGAGTGGTTCCTGGACAACGACACCGACACGGCCTGGGCGGAGGTCCCCGATATCCTGGAGCTGCGGCTCGCGCCCGCGACACACGACCCCGATACCAGGATCCGCCGCTATGTCCGCCTGCTCTCGACCAAGCGGCTCGGCCGACTGGAGCTGCTCGTGCTGCGGCAGGCGGCCGAAGATCTGCACATGTTCGCGGCACGGCAGGACACCGACCGGTTCCAGGCGCTGTACCGGACCGTCCACGGGTACCTGATGGAAGTCGCCGATCTCGTCCCCGGGCCCGCCGTCGCCGGTGACAACGTCACCGCCGTCCTTGCGATGCTCGGTCCGCACATGGACGCGCGCGATCCCCAACTGCGGGAGAAACTGCGCTGGATCGAGGAGCGCGCGGACGCCCTGCCCGTGCTCACCGCGTCGGCTCAGGAGGGCGCCGATGCGCACGGCCGCGATGTGGCCGACGCGTGGCCGTCTGCCCGCACCAGGAACGTGGCCGCGCGCCCCGTCCGGCTGGATCCGGGGGCCTATTCCTCCGGCGGCTCGGCCCTCTCCTGAGCCGACCCGAGCAGCGCAGGCAGCGCCTCGCCGATGGGGTCGCGCAGCACCGCTGCGGCCGCCTCGTCATAGGGGGTGGGCTCGGCGTTGACGATGACCAGCGGCGTTCCGTTGTCCAGCGCGATACCGCACAGTCCCGCGACCGGATGGACCGTGAGCGAGGTACCGACGGCGAGGAACACATCGCAGTCGCCAGCGGCCTCGACCGCCGCATCCAGGACATCGGCCCGCAGCCGCTGCCCGAAGGAGATCGTGTCGGCTTTCTGGATGCCGCCGCAGGCTGTGCAGCGCGGGTCGGGCTCCTCGTCCAGCCGCGCGAGGACGCCGGGCGTCGGGGTGCGCGCACCGCAGGACATGCAGGCGACCTGGTGCACTGTTCCGTGCACCTCGATGACATGCCGCGGGTCGGTGCCGGCCGCCTGGTGCAGGCCGTCGACATTCTGGGTGATGAGCCCGCGCAGCCGGCCGGCGCGGTCGAGTTCGGCGAGGGCGCGGTGCCCCGCGTTGGGCTCGGCGGTCCAGGCCGGGTGGGCGCGGCGCATCTGCCAGACCTGGCGCCGGACGTTGACATCGGACATGTAGGTGTCGAGGTCGAACATCGCCGCCGCGCCCGGGTCGCGCGTCCAGAGCCCCTGGGGGCCGCGGAAGTCCGGGATACCGGAGTCGGTGGAGATTCCGGCGCCGGTGAGGACGGTCACCCGGTCGGCGACGGCCAGAATCGGGGCTACATCGGCATGGCGTGGAGCTGCGGTCACCAGAGGTCCTTCGTGTCTTCGATGTCTGCCCATTCTGGCAGCGGTCCGGCATCCTGCGCGGCAGCAGTCCGCACCCGGCCTCGCACAGGTTGGCGACGCCCTGGTGTGTTCCGGTTTCGCCCATCTTCTATGGGCAGCGGATTCCGCTGCCCATGCGGCAGCACGGTCCCGCTCCTCCGGCCATCCCGGAGACCGGGAAGGACCCCACAGCGAAAAGCACCCCGGCACGCTACCCTCGCTTCAAGGCTAACCAGGTCGGAGACGTCCGCTAGGGAGTGTTTGACGAAGGCTTTCGGACCAGCGAGCGGTCGTCCAGGCAATCTCTCGCAAGACGATTCGCGCAGATCATCCTGGTTGGCTGGGCAAGCGACATCGGCGCAGCGAGAAGCAGCCTGGTGGCCGCGAGCCCGAAATGATTCGGCAAACACGACCTAAGCCGGAGCCACCGGGACATGGCCGACCGCCCGATCAGGGGCTGAGGGGAAGCGGGGTGGACGATGGGTCTGCGGCAGGGGCCGCATTCCGCTGGGGGCGAAGCGCCATACGGGTCGAATTCCCGACAAAGAATGCCAAAATCTAGCTACCCATGAAACAGCCGCCCTACATCCTCGTTGTGAACGGGACCAAGGTCCGCCGCCCGGTCTTCGTTCTGGGGGCCCCGCATTCGGGCGTGGACTTGATCTCCCACGCGCTCGGGAGCGCCCCCGGCTTTTACATCGGCTCCGGAAACGCCGGTGTACTCAACACGGTCTATGCCGTTGCCCGCCGGCCTTCGATCGCCGAAGAGCGCGCGTCGGGAACGGCCAGCCTGCTCCGCGACGCCTTCGCCGAGTCCTGGCAACTGACCCCGACCACATGCCCGCGGTGTCCCCAAGGGCCTGTGCCTGCTCGCGAAGCCGCAGAACCCTGCCGGCACGCCCGTGAGGTGACGCGCTTCGGCGATGCCAGCCCCGATCTGCTCTACAGCACCACGGCACTGAACGCGGCCTTCGACGACGCGACGTTCGTACAGATCATCCGAGACGGCCGGGACGTCGTCGCCGCGATGCTCGACGACGAGCGGTCCCTGGCCTGGTTCCGCCCGAGCCTGGCCAACCTTGAGCACGAGCTGCCCAATCCGTTCTTCGGTATCGAGAACGAGCAGGAGCGCGCCGACTACCCTGAGCTGTCCACCGCAGCCAAGTGCGCGCTGCGCTGGCGCGGGGCGGTGCGGCTGTCGGCCCGGCTGCGCGGCGCGCTCGGCCCGGAGCGGCTCATGACGCTGCGCTATGAGGACCTGTTCGGCCGGGAGGTCGAGACCGCCGAACAGTTGCGCGAGTTCACGGGAGCGCGTGTCTCCGCCGTGGAACTCGTGCGCGCCGACTCCCCGGGGATCGGTATCTGGCGCAGCCGCCTCACCACCGACCAGCGCAATGATGTCCGCGCAGTGGCCCGCACCGAACTGGCGCGGCTGGGTTATGTGCAAAAGCGCGGATAGACCCCTTAGAACTCGCGATAGGGCAGGTACTTGCCGTCGAGGGTGATGACCACGCGGTCCCCTTCGGGTGCCTCGATACGGTCGAGTTTCATCCGGAAGTCGATGGCGCTCATGATGCCGTCGCCGAACTCCTCCCGGATCAGTTCGGTGATCGCGCCGCCGTAGACCTGGACGACCTCCTCCAGCCGGGCGATGATCGGCTCTGTCGGATCGACCGCGTCCTCGCCCCGCACCGGCGGGAGCTGCAGCGCCTCGACCATGACCTCGTCCAGCCCGAGCAGTCTGCCGACAGCGCGTGCCTGGTCCGCGCTCACCGGGTGCTGCCCAAGCAGCGCGGCGGCTGTCCACACCTTCGAACGCTCGAGTTCCTCGGCGATCTTCTCCCAGGAGACGTTCTTGCGGCGTTTGGCGTCGAGGACCGCCTGGGCGGCCTCAGCGCGACCGACGGGTTCGATACGGGTAACGGACACACCGACCTCCAGAAGAACAGGCGCACCGGGACGGCCCTGCCATGCCACCGGCCTTGTCCACAAATCTAGGGACCCCGCTGCGGAGAATCCAGGACCGGGGCGGTGCTGAAGCGGATTACTCCTCCGGCAGACAACGGGCCGCTGTGCAGTGGAAGCGTGTGCCCTGCGGCGGGCCCCGCCCCAGGTGTCATCCATTGCTGGGGATGACCGCTGTGCCCAGGAGTTCGACCTTGGCCGCGGGGTCGAACAGCTCGGCGACGCCGAGGACCGTCACCGCGGGGCAGTGCCGCCCCAGGTGGCGCCGGTACAGCGAGCCGAGCGCCGCGGAGTTCACCCGGTAACCCGCGACATCGGTGGTGCAGACGAGCATGCTGACCAGATGCTCCGGTCGCGCACCGGCCTCGCGCAGCGCTTCGGCGACATTGGCCAGCGCCAGGTCGAACTGCTCGATGAGGCTGCCGCCCGCGACCGCCCCATCGGGACGCTGAGCGGTCTGTCCGCCCAGGTGCACGATCCACCCCCGCGCCGCGACCACGGCATGGGCGAACCTGAGCGGATGGGACGGGGTGAGCGGATTCACAATGCGATGCGGTGTCGGTTCCATCCAGCACCCTTTCCGGTTCGGTTCGCGCCGACCAGCGGAGCGGCGGTCTCCGCCGGTATCCATATGTGCTTTGACCTGCATCTACCCCGCTACGTAGCCGCTGATCGGATTCGCGGGAGGCATTATCGGGGCGTCGTGGGCGCCCGCCCGAGCACGGAAGGGATCTCAGAGTTCGGCGGTGCACGGCCACCGCGGCATCGGGGATCTAAGATGGAGGCATGGGAGAACTCGGCATTCTTGGCCTCATCATGCTCATCGTGATCATGGCGACCCCCGTCGCCATCGCCGTGGGCGCCATCGTCTATGTGGTCCGGGTCGCACGCAAGGGCATAGAGGCCACGCTCACCGGAGCGCGGAGGCGCCGCGAGCTCGCCTGAGCCCCGGATTCAGATCGGGTTGAATTCGTCGGGGTCGGGGCCGAAGCGGCGGTCGGCGCCGAGCGCCGAGATCGCCTCGATGTCCTCATCGGCCAGCTCGACGTCGAAGGCGCCGAGGTTGGAGCGGATGCGCTCGGGTGTCGCCGACTTCGGAATGACGATGGTGCCCCGTTGCAAGTGCCACGAGAGGACCACCTGCGCGGGCGTCGCGCCGTGTTCCTCGGCGATCGATCCGATCACCGGGTCGTCGAGTAGGCGGCCTTTGCCGAGCGGGCTCCAGGCCTCGGTGGCGATGCCGTGTTCGGCATGGAAGGTCCGCAGCTCCTCCTGGGGCAGTCCGGGGTGCAGCTCGATCTGGTTGAGGGCCGGCACGATACCGCCTTCGTCCATGACGCGCCGCAGGTGCGCGATGTGGAAGTTCGACACGCCGATCGCCCGGACGCGCCCTTGGGCGTACAGGTGCTCCAGCGCCTTCCAGGTGCTGACGTAGGCGCCTCGGGCCGGCAGCGGCCAGTGGATCAGGTACAGGTCGAGGTACTCCAGTCCGAGCCGGTCCATCGTGGCGCCGAAGGCGCACAGCGCGGTGCCGTAACCGTGGTCGGTGTTGGCCAGCTTCGACGTTACGAAGAGCTCGCCGCGGTCCACCTGTAGGCTGCGAATCGCCTCGCCGATGGCTGCTTCGTTGCCGTAGGAGGCAGCGGTGTCGATACTGCGGTACCCGGCCTCGATCGCCGTGGTGACGACATCGCTCACGACATCGTCGCCTACCTGTGACATGCCGATTCCTATTTGGGGGATCCGCACACCGTTGTTCAGGGTGACATCGGGAACCGTGGGCATGGAACTCTCCCCGTAGCAGACGTGTACAGCGTCTCCCCGCAAACCCCGGCCCGGGGAGTTCCCCTCCCGCGGGGGTGTGCCGCCCCTTCGCGGGCAGAGCCGGGCCCGCCCATCGTCTCTCTGCCGCGTCGGATTGTCATCCACCACCACGCAGGCGCAGGCGCCCGCTCGGCCCCATTGAGGACGGAACGGCCCGCGACAGGCCTCTGGTAGAAGCCCATCCTCTGGGTAGTCGCCCCGCGCATACCGCCAGCAGGTGAAACCGGCACGGGAAGCGGGGCGATGATGGACGGGTGGCCAGTATGGCTCGGCGCGGTGGTGCTGGGGATCGCGACGGCGGTACTGGTGATCGGGGGCGGGCCGTTCACCCGTCTCGTCGACCGGATCGCCGACCGCACCAAAATGGGCGAGACCCTCGCGGGGATCGTCCTCGTCGGTGCGGTCACCTCGCTGCCCGGCCTCATCACCAGCGTCATCGGCGCGGCCCAGGGCGACGCCGCCTTCGCGATGAACAACGCGCTCGGCGGCATCGCATTGCAGACCACCTTCATCGCGCTGGCCGACGTGTTCTACCGGAGTGCCAACCTCGAACACGCCGCCGCGTCGCTGCCGAACCTGCTCGCCCCGATCGGGCTGTCCACCATGCTCGCCGTCGTGCTGGTCAGCGGTATGGGCCCGCAGATCGCCGTGGCCGGCGTCCACCCCGCCTCCGCCCTGCTGGTCTTCGTCTACTGGTACTGGCTGCGGTTGTCCCACCAGGTCGCGGCCGACCCGATGTGGCGGGTGAAGCCGACCCTTTTGACCCGCGCGGACACGCCCAACCCCGCTGCCCAGCGCCCGGGAGAGTCACTGCGGTCGATGTGGCTGAAGTTCGCGGGCCTGGCCGTGCTGATCTCCGCCACCGGTTACGTCGTCGCCGAGGCCGGACTGTCCCTGACCGCGCAAACCGGCTTGTCGAGCGGTTTCGTCGGCGCCGTGATCACCGGGTTCGTCACCTCCACGCCGGAACTGGTCACCGTGCTCTACGCTGTGCGTATCCGCGCCCTCCACCTGGCTCTGGGCGACATCATCGGCGGCAACGGGTTCGACGTACTGTTCCTGGCCGCCTCCGACATCGCCTACCGGAACGGGGCCATCTACGGCGCCATGAACCGCGAGGTCGTTCTCGTCCTCGGTCTCGGTCTGATCCTCAACCTCCTGGTGGCCGCCGGGCTGATCCGCCGCCAGCAGAGCGGTATCGGTTTCGAAGGCATCGCGATATTCGCGGCCTACCTCGTCGGAGTCGTCTTCCTCACCATGATCGGCTGATCCCGGGCCCGCTGATCGAGACGCCGGCGGCCTGGCCGCGCGTCCCGGCCTCCGCCGGCGCCACGGCCGCCAACGGCGGTACTCGCGTGTTCCTCCACCTCGCGGGAGCCGCATTCGTTTACGGTGGTCGAGACAGCGCCACCGCACTTCAGCGGCGTCATGGGCCGCGCGTGCGGTGTGTCGGCCGTCGACGAACCGGCCGACCGGCCGACCGGCCCACCCAATCGACCCATAAGCATGCGGTGCCGATGATTCTTACTATTACAAAAGTAGTAGGTTGACGTCCATGCCGTCCGCAACGCAGGCGGAGACGGCAGCTGTCTCACTGCGCGTCATGGAACTCAATGATGTCCCTGCGGCGGTGCGCCTCCACCGGGCCAACCTCGCCAGCGGATTCTTCGTCGACCTCGGGGACCGCTTCCTCTGCCGCTACTACCGGACATTCCTTACCAGTCCCGCCGGGGTGGCACTGGTCGCCGAGGTCGACGGCCGCTCCGCCGGGTTCCTGGTGGGCTCCACCGATGACGTCGTACACCGCCGACACGTCATGCGCCTCGACCGGTGGAACCTGGCCCGAACGGGAACGGCGTCCCTGATCGTACGGCCCGAACTGATCGCGCGCTTCGCCCGCACCCGCGCCCGGCGCTTCCTGAAGGGGATGCGCCACTCGTCTCCCCAGGACACGACCCCTTTGGACCAGGTCCGCACCGGCATGCTCAGCCACGTCGCGGTCGAGGGCCGTCTCCGCCGTGCCGGTGTGGGCGCCAGGCTGGTCCGCGGATTCATCGATATCGCCAAGGTCCACGGCGTGGAACGGCTGCGCTTGTACACCAGTTACGACAATGAAGCCGCCCAGCGCTTCTACCGGCGCCTGGGCTGGAAGCCCCAGCAGGTGCTCTGCGACGCCGACAGCAGGCCGTGGGTGCCGTTCGTCCTCGACCTGTGAGGCGGTCCTCACGCAGCCGAGGGCGCGGGGCCGCCCAGCCCGGCGGCAGGCACACCGGGATCGCAGGGGCACACCGCGGAATCTGGAGGGATGCGAGACCGGTGACCAGGGACACCGCTGCCGGCGGCAACGGCGAGCGGGCACGCGGCACAGCCGCGGGCCCGCCGCCCGGTGACGTCTCTCCCGCCAACGGCGGTGCAGCGCGGCCGAGCCTGCTGAGATCCGGCACGGTGATGGCGGTGGGCACCACGGTCTCGCGCGTGACCGGATTCGGCCGGACCGTCGTGCTGGCGGCGGCACTGGGCACGCAACTGCTCGGCGACGCTTACAACACCGCCAACACCATTCCCTTCGTCGTCTACGACCTGCTCATCGGCGGCCTGATGGCCAGTGTGATCGTGCCTTTCCTGGTCAGGCGCCGCAAACACGATGCTGACGGCGGCCGGGCCACCGAGCAGCGGCTCTTCACCGTGGCCGTGGGGGGGCTGCTCGCGCTGACCGCTGTCGCGGTGCTCGCCGCGGAACCGCTCATCGGTCTTTACGCCGGCCGGTTCACCACGGCGCAGTCCGAGGTCGCGGTCCTGTTCGCACGGTTCCTCCTGGCGCAGATCCTCTTCATCGGGGTGAGCGGCCTGTCGAGCGCGATGCTCAACACGCGGGGCCGGTTCGGTGCGCCTGTGTGGGCCCCGGTCCTCAACAATCTGGTGATCTCCGGCGTGGCCACCGTGTTCCTCGTGGTCGCCGGCCCGGGCAGGACACCTGAAACCATCACCGACGGCCAGATCGCACTCCTGGGGATCGGGACGGCGTGCGGCATGGTGGTGCAGGCCGCGGTCGTGCAGTGCGCCCTGTGGGCGTCGGGCTTCCGGTGGCGGCCCCGGCTGGACCTGCGCGGATCAGGACTGGACGAGGCACTGCGCGCGGCAGGGTGGATGCTCGTCCTGGTCTGCACGATGCAGGCCGGTTTCCTCATCACGGCCAACCTCGCCAACCGCGCGGGCGTCGCCGCCGCGACGCGGGGAGCGGACGTGGGCGCCGGCCTCACCGCCTACAACTACGCCTACCAGCTGTTCCAGGTGCCTTACGCGATCATCGGGGTCTCCGTGATCACCGTTCTGCTGCCGCGCATGAGTGCACACGCCGCCGATCGGGACTGGGGCCACGTCCGCGGCGATTTCTCCCACGGCCTGCGGACGGCCTCGACTCTCCTGGTGCCCATCGCGCTGGTGCTGGCCGTCTGCGCTACACCGCTGTGCATAGCGGTGTTCGCCCGCGGCAGCACCTCGGTCGGCGACGCGCGGGTCATCGGCGGTGTGCTCACCGTGTTCGCCCTGGGGCTGATCCCCTTCGCCGCCTACCAGCTCATGCTGCGCGTCTTCTACGCCACAGGCGACACCCGCACGCCGGCGCTGATCAGTATCGCCAACGTCACCGTCCACGGCTCCGCCGGCCTGGCCGCCTACCTGCTGCTCGCCTCTCACCAGGTCGTCATGGGCATCGCTGCCGGTTTCATGTTCTCCTACGTGTGCGGACTGGTCCTGGGCGGCGCGGTTCTCAGCCGCCGTCTGGGCGGAGTGGACGGGCGGCGGATCATCAGC
Organism: Actinomycetes bacterium; assembly: GCA_021793235.1. Taxonomy (GTDB): domain Bacteria; phylum Actinomycetota; class Actinomycetes; order Streptosporangiales; family Streptosporangiaceae; genus JAJYTD01. Next base: position 13,083 of record JAJYTD010000062.1, read on the forward strand.
ACCCTGGTGCGGCTGTACATCGCGGCGCTGCCCGCCGCCGCGGTAGTGGTGGGCGCGCAGCGGCTCGGCGGCAGCGTGCTCGGCGACGGCCCGGTCGCCGTGGTCGGCGCGATCCTCGCGGGCTGTGCGCTCGGCGCCCCCCTGTTCTTGGCGGCCGGCCGACTCCTTCGCCTCAGCGAGATCCGCGACCTGGGGGAAACGGTCCGCACGCGTGTCTTTCGGCGCGGTTAGCCCGGCCGCACGGTCGGTGACACGCCGACCTTGCGGCACGGACCCGTCACCGCGTGCTGACGGCCACCCGTGCCGCGAGCGCGATCAGCACCGTCCCGGTGACCGCTTCGAGCCGCCGCCGTATCGCGGGGCGGCGGAAGATCAGCGCCGGCGCGGGACCAGGCGATGCCGATATCAGCACGGTAGCGAGCAGGAACGCCGACAGCGCCGGAATGATCTCGAGGATTTTGGCATATCCGCGGTGCGGTATTCCGGGGGAATTTGTCCCGAATAATCCTCTACGAACGCATATTCAATTTTTAAAGAAAATTATTCTTATGCTGCAACTGAGCCCGACAGACAGGGACACCGCGGACTGGCTCGCCGGCCACCTGTCCGCCTCCAGGACACCCTGACCGTTTCCGGCGCGTGTCCCGGCGGGTGTCCCGGTGCGCGGCCGGGCCGCGCACCGGGGACGGTCAGGTCAGCCGATCTTCCGGTAGACCATGGCGAAGTCGCGCTCCCAGTGGGCGCCGCCTGCTGACTTCTCCCACACGCCCTCGATCGTCTCGCCGCCGTCGGCGAACCTCCCGGTGAAGCGCTGCGAGAATCCCGGCGAACTCCGCCACAGCCTCCAGACGCCGCCGTCGAGACCCATCTCGTAGACGCGGTGGACGCCGCGCGAGTCGAAGTAGCGCTGCTTGAGCCCGCCGCCCGCTTCAGCGCCGATAACGGCGATACCGTTCACCGCTTCAGCGTGGTCGATCGTCCAGCGCTGGACCAGGAAGAATCCGCCGTCGAGCCACTCGAACGCGGTGCGTCCGCCCACGCCGCCAGGCGCGGGCACCTCCACCTCCCATTCGCCCACCAGCGCGTCCAGCCCCTGCAGTTCCGCGGGGCGGGCCTCGGGGACATCGCTCGGCTCGGGAGCGGCCCCATTCGGCCGCCCCGGGGTTTGCGGCCGGTCGGTCTCGGTCATCTGGCACCTCCTGGTCTCACAGCGGGTCTTTCCCAGATAGACCGAAGCGGCCCCGCGGACTCATCGTGGTGCGCACCGAGAGACGAAGCCAAGCGGGCGGCCCGCGCCTCCCCGTTCGCCCAGCACTTCGGCGATCCGCCCGGTGTCCGCCACCGTATCGGCGTCGATGCACGCGACACGGCTATGATCCGGCGGGCATCACACGAGGGACGCGGTGAGGGTGATCTCCGTTCCGGACAGCGCCTGGCTGACCGGACAGTTGGCCTTGGCGTCCTCGGCCGCCTCGACAAAGCCGGACTCGTCGAGGCCGGGGACTTCACCCTGCACGCTGATGTGGATGCCGGTGATGCCGGTACCGGGCTGGAAGGTGACCTCGGCCTGGGTGTTCAGCCGGGTCGGCGGGGTACCCGCCTTGCTCAGCCCGTTGGAGAGGGCCATCGAGAAGCAGCTGGAGTGCGCGGCGGCGATGAGCTCCTCGGGGCTGGTCTTCCCATTGGCCTCCTCGGCGCGCGAAGGCCAGGAGACCGCGTAGTCCCCGATTCCTGAGGAGTCGAACGTGACCGTGCCGGTGCCCTTGGGAAGGTCGCCCTCCCAGACGGTGTGTGCCTGTCGTTTCGTAGCCATGAACAATCCCTATCAACGAAAAAGCGGATTGGTACGACGAAACGCGCAAGCTCCCGACTGTCGGAGGACAGCGCTGAATCGGCGTCGACATCAGGTGCGCGCCCGACACCGGGCACACACGAGACCATGGCTGTCTTCACGCGGGCCGCGGTAGCGCTGCCGCCCCCGCCACCGGTGCAAAGCGACGGTGC
>JAJYTD010000063.1 GCA_021793235.1 Actinomycetes bacterium
GCCGCCTGGGCATCCGCTGGGAGCGCAAGGCCAGCAATTTCCTCGCCATGGTCGCTATCGGCTGCATCAAAATCTGCTACCGCCATCTGACCAAGCACAACCCACGGTATTGAGACACACTCTAAAGAACCCGGCACGAAACACATCACCTGGGGGTTCCTCAAGTATGTGTGGGGCTACCGCCGAACGATGCGGCCGCGGGTACGCGAGCTGATCGCAGAGCACGGGGCTCACGCCGATGTCCACGTGGTGGGTTCGCGTCGTGGCGCCGACCGGTTCCTCGTGCAGTACGGCGGTTCCCTCTCACGTGGTGCGGGCTGACTCCACGGTGCTGCGGCGGGGTTGGCAGGCCCGCGGGCGGGTGTGCGGTGCTGCGCAGGTTTTCCCGTATTCAGGAGCCCAGTTCGCCGTCCTTGACCGAGGCGAGGAACGCGGTCCATGCGCTGGTGGGGATGGTGAGGTGGTCGGCGTGGGGGTGGACGGAGTCGCGGATGCCGTAGTGGGTGGCAGGGGCCAGTTCTGCGATTTCGACGCAGTTGGACTGCGCGGTGCTGTAGCTGCTTTTGCGCCAGTGGGGGTCCATGGTGCTCACTTTGCCGTGTTTGGTGCGGTGTGGTTGGCGGTGTCGATTCTGTCAGCTATCAGCTCAGCGGATTTTGTGGGTGGCAGGGCGCGTTGGGTCAGTGTGTTGAAGGCGGTGCGGTAGGGCTGTACGCCGGCTGGTTCTTCGAGGTAGACGTCGCTGGTCATGAGTTCGATGTGGACCCATTCCAGGTGGCTGGTGCTCAGCACGGTGAAGGCGCCGGTGAGGGCGGGGTGTGCGGCGGCGTCCAGGGGGAGGATTTGCACGGTGATGGTGGGGTGTTCGGCCAGCGATAGCAGGTGTTGGAGCTGGGTGGTGAGTACCGCGGGGTCGCCGAGGTGCTGGTGGAGTGCTGCTTCGTGGATGACGGCGTGGAAGGAGACGGGGTCCTGGTCCCGGGTGAGGATCTGCTGGCGCTGTTCGCGCACGCTGACGAGGTGGTCCAGTTCGCTGTCGCTCAGGTGGGTGTGGCCGGTGGCGCGTACGGCTGCTCGTGCGTAGTCCCCGTGCTGGAGCAGGCCGGGGATGAGGTTGTTCTCGTAGGTGAGGATGCGGGTGGAGGTGGCTTCCAGGCGGAGCAGGTCGCGGTAGGAGGGGGAGAGGTCGTCGGCGTGCTCTACCCACCAGCCGCGCCGTTCTGACTCCACTTCGCCTGCTACGGCGATCAGGGTTTCCCGCAGGTCGGTGTCAGTGACGCCGTAGGAGTCGAGGAGGGGGCGCACGTCGCGCGGGGGCAGGGCGACCACCCCGTTCTCGATCCGGCTCAGTGAGGCGGTGGAGCGCTGCGCGACCTGTGAGGCTTCCTGGAGTGACAGGTCGGCGTCGTGGCGTAGTGCGGCCAGGCGTGTGCCCAGCCAGCGCTGCCGCAGTGATGGTGTGTCCCCGTTCAATGGGTGTCCTTCCTTGCGGGGTCGGGTCTGTCCGGGTGCGGGCGCCTCCAGCTTGCCACATTCTCTCATCGTAAATTTTTCTCTCTGAATGTATTGCTCTAGGTAAATCTATCGTGCATGCTGGGCGGCACGGCGATGGCAAAGGTGACCATCCCGTGACTCAATGTTGACCACCCTTGGGAGAGGTCCATGGATGCCGATACGGACGTGGTGGCGCGCTGCCGAGAGCCCAGCAATAAAACCGTGGCCACGATGCGGGCCGCGGCCCTGGCAGCACTGTCCCGATACGGGCTCTCCCGCGACTCCTGCGACGATGCCGAGATCATGGCTGGCGAGCTCCTCACCAACGCCATCCGGCACGGCGCGGGACCGGTGGCAGTGCTGGCGTGGCGCTGCACACTGGACTGCGCGGTGGTGGAGGTCCACGATGCGAGCCCGATCCAGCCGGTACTGCCCGCACCGCTGGCACCGGCCGAGGTGGACCCCCTCGCCGAAACCGGGCGCGGCCTGCCCCTGGTAACGGCCCTGGCGAAACAGCGCTGCGGCGTCGCTGGACGCCCCGAAGGCGGCAAGTCGGTCTGGTTCGCGCTCCTTCTGGGCAGACACACCCCCTCACGCCTGGCCCTGGCGGCACTGGTGAAGTCGCGCATCCAGTGCCGCGGCATCAGCACACCGCTGACCTCTCCCCGAGCCAGCCGGCCCTGAAGCTCCGCGGCCGCAGGACAAACAGCGTGTGCGGCGGCACCGCTGCGGCCGCGGTCAAGCGCCCGCACGGCCGCGACCAGCCCCTCCACTCCCTACTGTCGCGGCCCGGCGGGCACCCACCGCGGTGGCGGAACGCGGCGCCCCACTTTCTCCAGGCGCCGCAGCCGAGCCCCCTGCCCGCTCGGCACCGCCACCGCGGCCTCTGCGCCCCGCCTCCCCGCATACGAGAGCCCGCCCGCGCAATGTATACCTGCGTGAGCGTGACGTGGTCCCGCCCATCGACGCCTGGATCGCCGCGGAGTTCACCCCGGGCAGGCTTGCGGTGACCCTTGACGAACTCGTCAGTGCGCAGGAGGCGCGGGACTCCGGCCACACCCGCGAGATCACCCGGCTGCGGGAAACGATCGCCGAGTGCGATCGCAGGCTCGCCCAGCACCGAGCCGCGTTGGAAGCCGGGACCGATCCGGCGACTGTGGCGGAGTGGATCCGAGAGGTCCAAGCCGACCGGGCGCTGGCGAACGCACAACTCGATGAGCGAAAAGATGCTCCGAACCGGCTGAGTGAAGACGAGATCGCCGCCCACCTCGAAGCGCTGGGAGATATTTCCATCGTGATCCGAAAGGCCGACCGCGAGACGAAGAACGCCCTCTACACAGGGTTGGACCTCCGCTTGACCTACCACCCTGTGGAACGCGTAGTGCGAGCCGAGGCGAACCTCAACTCGCACGATATGTACAAAGGGTCGTGTCCGAGGGGGGAGACCAACCTCTGGCACATGCCTTCGCCCTGTCTACGTCCTTCGCGCTGGACGGGCGGTGATCTGCGATGGAGTCTTCCCGCTGGTCCCGTTGGGTAACCATCCTCGCTGTGCTGCTGTTGGCCGTGATCGCGGCCGTGGTCAGCTACAGCCACATGTACGAACTCGCGCTACGCCATGGCGAGCCCGAGTGGCGTGCGGCCCTGTTCCCGCTCTCCGTCGACGGCATGATCGTCGCCTCCTCCATGGCGCTGCTGGCCGACGCCCGACACGGCCGGCGTGGGGGACTGCTGCCGTGGACACTGCTCATCCTCGGCAGCGTCGCGAGCCTCGCCGCCAACATCGCGGTGGCCGACCCAACCCTGTGGTCGCGGGTGATCCACGCCTGGCCGAGCTTCGCGCTGATCGGCGCCTATGAGTTGCTCATGCGCGAGTTCCGCATCGACGCCCGCGGCGTACGCACGGCGAACGCCGACGATGAGCAAGCGGTACGCACAGCCGAGGCCGAGTCGGCCGATCTGGAGACACCCGCTCCGTCCGGGGAGGTAGATGCGTCCGAGTCCGTCGATGACGGCCGTCCGCGCCTGCACGTGGTCGAGGCAGCGGAGCCCGGGGCGACCGTTGCCACGGAGACCGTGAACCCATCGGATGCGGTTCCGCGGATCCAGATCGAGGCCTGGCAGTGGGCCCTGGCCAATTGCCGCGAGGACGGCTCCCTCCCCACTGGCCGCGAGATCGCGGCCCGCTTCGACCACAAGGACCGCTGGGGACGGCTGATCAAGCAGTGGGGACAGCAGGGGAGGTTCGACAAGGCGGTGGTATAGCGGGAACCCGGCTCGCGGGAGTTAACCGCGGCGGTCACCGGCACCAGGCCCCGGGCGCGGGAGCGAAGCGCACCGGGCTGTCGCTGTAGAGGGGCGACCCGGAATGGTTGAACGCTGAGACCACGTGGAAGGCGCTGCACTCCGTGGCGCGCGGCTGGAGTAGCCGTAACGCAGTACCGGCCTCAGGGCCAGGATGTGAGCCAGCATCGCCTCGACGCCGACCAGCAGGACGCCTTGGACGACGCGGATTCTGCCGATGGTCACCTGACACCCACGGCGCAACGGTGATGGGAGGAAATCACCAGGCGCGCGGACCAACGACCCTGTGAGATGGCTGTGGGCGCTGTTCGATCGAATGATCGGAGCGACCGAGGCGAGGACTGACTCTTCGTGGCACCGGTGACGGTGTGGGAGGTGGGCTGGCGGAGACATCGGCCGGGTGGGCCCCGGACGGGCACCGATGGCCCTGGAGGTCAACAACAGGAGTCGCCGGGTGGGGCTGTAAGCGAGGCGGCGAGGCGCCGACCGAGTGTGAACGCCTCGGCCACCTCGACCACGGTGGCCTCGGGGCGATCGTCGAGCCAGGGCGCGGCCGCGTGCCGGGAGGCGAAGAAGTGGACCTCGTCGCAGAAGTCCGAACGCACGGAGCTGCATTGCTCCGGGGCGACGATCGAGACCACGGCGCCGGCAGGATCGAGTCCGGTGATGCGGTCGGGCTCGACGCCGACGCTCACGGGCTGCCCGGTGGCCCGGCAGGGCGAGGTCACCCGGGCGGGCCGGTCGATGACGGCGGGGAACATCAGCGTGTCCAGGGCGCACCAGGTGTACAGCGGGTGCCCGTCGACCTCGAAACGGTGCGGGGTGGGGTTCAGCGTGATGCCGTAGCCGATGATGCGGCCTGCCGCGTCGTATTCGGTGTCGGGCCGGGCGGCCAATTCGTTGCGCACCTGCTCGGCACTGTGGCCGGTGGCTGAGGCCAGCGCCTCGATCGCGACGGGTTCTCCGCGGGCCAGCAGCCGAAGCAGCTGCTGCCACAGTCCTGCCACGGTGAGCCGCGCGTCGCCGGCGCCGAGGGTGTGGCCGAGCCGGGCGGTGAGGAACTCGATGTCGGCGTCCATGTCCAGATCCTCCGGGGTGTGGGGCGCGATGGTCAGGCGGCGCAGCAGGAGAGCTTGGCGACATCGCAAGTGAAGGTCTGGGCGGCCAGCTTCAGCCCTTCGGCCATGGTGAGGTAGGGGCACCAGGTCCCGGCCAGGTGGTCGACCGTCATCCCCATCTGCACGGCATAGACCGCCGCGGCGATCACGTCCCCGGCGCCCTCGGCCACCGCGGTCACACCCACGACACGGCCCGTAGCGTGTTCGGCGACGATTTTGATGAATCCGCGGGTATCGCGGTCGACCAGGGCCCGGGGCACGTGCTCCAGACCCAGGACGCGGCATTCGCAGTCCAGGCCCTGCTGCTCGGCCTGGGCCTCGGTCAGCCCGACGCCGGCGATGGCCGGTCCGGTGAAGACCACCCGCGGCAGGTGGCGGTAGTCCAAGACGCGGTCGGCGCCGTCCAGCGCGTTGTCGGCCACGACCGCGCCGTGAGCGCCGGCGACGTAGACGAACTGCGGATGCCCGGTGACATCGCCCGCCGCCCAGATGCGGGGGTGGGCGGTGCGCAGGTGGTCGTCGACCGCGATCTCGCCGCGCGCGCCGGTGTCCACGCCTACGTGCTCCAGCCCCAGGCCCGCGGTGACTGGTTCGCGGCCGGCGGCCACCAGAAGGTGGTCGGCCCGCAGGCGGAGTTCGCGGCCGTCGGGAGTGTGGGCGGCGGCCACGACGCCGCCCGCGCTGTCGCGGCGCACCGCGCTGATGCGGGTGCGGGTGTGCACGGTGATGCCCTCATCGGTGAAGACGCCCTCGATGGCCGCACCGGCCTCGGGCTCCTCGGCCGAGGCCAGACGGCCGCGGGCCACAACGGTGACCTCGGTACCCAGGCGGGCGAACAGCTGGGCCTGCTCCAGCCCGACGTAGCCGGCGCCCAGCACCAGAAGGCTTTCAGGGAGGCGGTCCAGCTCCATGGCAGTGGTCGAGGTCAAGTAGCCGGTCTCAGCCAGCCCGTCGATCGGCGGCGCCCACGGTGCCGAACCGGTCGCGACCACATAGTGCTCGGCCTCGATATGCCGGGAGCCACCCGCAACCAGATCCACCTGGAGGGCCGGGCTATCCCGACTGCCGGTGAAGTACGCCTGCCCGGAGACGATCTCCCAGCCGTACTCCGCGGCGAGGTCGACGTATTTGTCCGCGCGCATGCCCTGGACCAGCGCGTCCTTGCCGCGGCTCAGTGCGACGAAGTCCGCGTCCTCGTCGCCGGCACCGATGCCGGGGAAGCGGTGGGCGTCCAGGGTGAAGTGGCGGGCCCCGGCCGCGGCCAGCAGCGCCTTGGAGGGCACGCACCCGGTGTTGACACAAGTGCCGCCGACGGCGCCGCGCTCGATCATCACCACCGAGCGGTCCTTGCGCCGCGCGGCGATCGCAGCGGCGAACGCCGCACCGCCCGAGCCGATGACCGCCAGATCGAAGACCATGATCCCTGCCTCCCGCCAATCCCGATACCGTGCCGAATCGTGCTTCGCCACGTACACGTCGTCGCCCGAGGCCCGCTTATGGGATCCGCTGATGCGCGGCACCCCGGGGTGGCCGACCTCGTGATGCTCGCCCGTGGCCCGGCCGCCCGCAACCACACGCCTGGGCCTGCTGCGCGCGGGCCACTAGCGAGGTCACGCCGGGTCGGTGCGGCGCCCCACGGGTTCCTGGCACCAGTCCCTGATCCGTACCATCGAGGCGCGCATCACCGCGAAGGCCTCGGACACCGTGAGCAGCCGCCCGCGGGGGTTGGCCGCCAGCCATTCCGAGCCTGCCTCGGCGTCGCGGTAAAAACGCGAGTGGTTGCAGACGCTCGCCCCGACCTCTGCCAACCCCGTCCGCACGGACATGTCGGGAAGCGACACCGCGCCGGGCGGGTCGAGGTCCTGCACGCCGGTGGCGGTGGCATGGACACGGATGGCTTCGCCGGTGGCTGCGCATGAGGACCGGGTCCGTACCGGTCGGTCGAGGATCACCGGCAGCTCCAGCGTGTCCGGTGCGCAATAGGTCCACTTGGTGTGCTCGTCGATGTCGACGCGGTAGGGGGTCTCGACACTGGTCAGCCCGGCTCCTACCAGCCGCTCCCCGCTGGGGGCCCATTCCCATGCCTCGCGTGCGACCGCGAGGGTGCGCTCCAGTGGTAGGTCGGCCAGTGCGGCCAGCCGCTCGGGCCGCACCGAGGTCGCGGTGGCCAACTCGGCGGCCGCCACCCACAGCAGCCGCCAGAAGTCTCGGCCCAGGCTCTGCTGATAGGCCGCCACGGCGTCGGTGAACGCCTCACGGTCCCACTCCCTCGGCTCATCTTCGGGCATTGCAGATCTCCGATCACCGGTGGTCGAGATGCGGTTTTTCCGTTCCCGGCGGCAGGCCCGCGCCGCCGCCGCAGTGGAGACGAGGAGGTTCGCGTCGGCGATCACCTCACCCAGTTGGACGGCCGCCCTCTGCCGGACCAGCGGGGCGTTCAGGCACCCCGGCACCGAGAGCACCGCGGTCCGCATCCTGGGCACCTCCCCGCGCATCGTCTGGCCCCGGACGTTAGTCCTTCCATTGCGCTGGAAGGTCAAGCGTTAGCCTGGAGGGATGCGCATCGGCGAGCTCGCGGCGGCGAGCGGATTGACCACCAAGACCATCCGCTTCTATGAGCAAACCGATCTACTGCCGGCCCCGCCCCGCACGCCCGGTGGCTACCGCGACTACCCCGAGCAGGCCACCGCCCGGCTCTCCTTCATCCGCGACGCCCAGGGCGCCGGCCTTACCCTCGCTGAAATCCGCTCCATCCTGGTCCTGCGCGACGGCGGCCAGGCGCCCTGCGCCCACGTCACCACCCTGATCGCCCAGCATCTCGCCGACATCGAGCGCCGCCTGGCCGAGCTGACCAAGACCCGCCAAGCCCTACACGACCTTGCCCGGCGCGCCGCCACCACCGACCCGGCCAGCTGCACCGCGGACGACATCTGCACCATCCTCACCCCGCCCGTCGATCCGCCCGTCGCCCCGCACAACTGACGAGCACGCACAGCCTCACTCGCGCCTCCGCCGAGCCTTGGTGAGGGCCGGAGGCAAGCGAGGCACAACTTCTCCACCCTCGGGGGCAAGAGGCGGCCGACCGGTGGACGTGGCCGGCCCGACGCCCGGTGACCGATGTAGACGGGGCCGGGGGGTTGAGTAATCCGACCCGGGTGCGGCGGGAGCTTCGCCCGCTCGAAGTTCGGGCGCTGGGGTCTGCCCGTCCTGGATCCGTTGACGAAGCCACCGGCACTCGATCAGTTGTGCTGTTCCAATGAATAGTGGAACAGATGGTCGGGAGTTGGGACGCGCCGAGTTGTGGGGCGAGTTCGCCCGGGTCGGCAAGGCGCTGGGCAGCGGCACCCGCCTGCAGATGCTGGACCTGCTGGCCCAAGGCGAGCGCTCGGTGGAGTCGCTGGCCCAGACCCTGGGGCTGGGTGTCTCCACCGCCTCGGCGCACCTGCAGACCCTCAAACGCGCGCAGCTGGTGCGCACCTACCGCGTGAAGAACCACGTCTTCTACACGCTGGCGGGCGACGACGTCGCCGCCCTGCTCTCGTTGGTGCAGCGGGTCGCCGGCACTCATCTGGCCGAGGTCGAGCGGGCCTGGCACCGCTTCACCGGCCCCGGCCACGGCGAGGTGGAGGAGGTCGACCGCGCCGAGCTGCTGGCCCGCCTCGATGAGGGCAGCGCCCTGGTGCTGGATGTGCGGCCCGAGGACGAATTCGCCGCGGGCCACCTGCCCGGGGCGGTGTCCATCCCCGTCGACGAGCTGACCCGGCGCCTGGACGAGGTGCCCGCGGACACCGACATCGTGGCCTACTGCCGCGGCGATTACTGCGTCATGGCCGTGGACGCGGTGCGTGTCCTGCGCTCCCACGGCCGCCGCGCCTACCGCCTGAACGAAGGACTGCTGGAATGGCGCGCCTCCGGGCGCCCCGTCCACACCGCCTCCGCATGACCTCCGGCGCGCACCACCCGGTCCGCCGCTGCCCGGAAGGGACACCGCACATGGCCGCCACCACCTCCCATGCCCGCGGCGCGGGCCCCGTTCCCGCCGCGCTGCAGCGCCGCACCCTGGCCACCGTGGCCGCCGCCCAGGTCCTGGGCGGCGCCGGCCTGGCCGCCGGAGTCACGGTCGGCGCGCTGCTGGCCCAGGAGATGCTGGAGACCGGCAGCCTGGCCGGGCTGCCCGCCGCCCTGTTCACGCTGGGCTCGGCCGCTGCCGCGTTCCTGGTGGGCCGGATCTCCCACCGGCGGGGGCGGCGTACGGGTCTCGTCTGGGGCTATGCCGCCGGAGCCGCAGGCGGTGCTGGGGTGGTGGCTGCGGCCGCGCTCGACAGCATCGGGCTGTTCTTCGCCGCGCTGCTGGTCTACGGCGCGGGTACAGCCACCAACCTGCAGGCCCGCTACGCCGCAGCCGATCTCGCCGAGCCCCACCGGCGGGGGCGTGCGATCAGTACCGTCCTGGTCGCCACCACCCTGGGCGCGGTGGCCGGACCAACCTCACCGAGGCCACCCAGCCACTTGGACGGGTCGTCGGGGCGCCCGCCCTGGCCGGTCCGTTCGTTCTGGCCGCGGCCGCCTACGGCCTGGCAGCCCTCGTATTGTGGATGTTCCTGCGCCCTGACCCGCTGCTGCACGCCCGCACCATCGCCCTCACACCGGCAGGCTCGGGAGCACCCGCGGGCGAGGAAGCGGTCCGGACCACCTGCCCCTGCGCGTGGGCGCTTCACCCCGGGTATCGCGCTGGGCGGGGCCGCGATGGTGCTCACCCAGCTCGTGATGCTGGCCATCATGACCATGACCCCCGTCCACATGCAGGCCCACGGCCACGGCCTGGGCGCCACCGGGCTGGTCATCGCCGTGCACATCGCCTTCATGTACCTGCCCTCGCCGCTGACCGGCGTCCTGGTGGACCGCCTCGGCCGCAAACCCGTGCTGGTCGCCTCGGGCGCCACCCTGCTCGCCGCCGGCCTGGTGGCCGCCATGGCCCCGGTCGATTCGGTGGCCGTGCTCGCGACCGCGCTGGCCCTGCTGGGGCTGGGCTGGAACTTCGGCCTTCTCGCCGGTACCGCGATGGTCACCGACGCCGCCGCCTTGGCTACGCGGGCCCGCACCCAGGGCGCGGTGGACGTGGGCGTGGCCCTGGCCGGTGCCGGTGGCGGAATGCTCAGCGGCGTCGTGGTCGCCGCCGCGGGGTTCCCCGCCCTGGCCGTGGGCGGGGGCGTGCTCGCGCTGGCGATCGTGCCCTTCGCCGCCCGGCCCGCCCGCCGCCCGGCAGGCTGACGCGGTCCCGCACCCACCGTCCACCCGCCACCCGTCGAGAGGAGTTTCGCCGTGCCCGCCGACCCGGACCCGGACTTGGCCCAGCAGCAGCGCACGCATTGGCAGCACACCTATACCGACCATCCGCGCATGTACGGCCACATCCCCTCGTCCCCGGCCGTGCACGCCGCCGCGGTCTTCGACCAAGCGGGGGCAGGTGATGTGCTGGAGCTGGGTGCGGGACACGGGCGCGACGCCCTGCACTTCGCCCGCGCGGGCTTTCGCGTCACCGCCACCGACGTCAGCCAGAGCGGCCTGGCCCAGCTCCGACACGACGCCGAGGCCGAACGGCTCACCGGTCGGCCGGCGACCGTGGCCCACGACGCACGCGACCCGCTGCCGCTGGCCGCGGGCAGTGTGGACGGGGTGTTCGCGCACATGCTGCTGTGCATGGCCCTGTCCACCGCCGAGATCACCGCCCTGGTGGAGGAGGTCGCGCGCGTGCTGCGCCCGGGCGGCACTTTCGTCTACACCGTCCGCCACACCGGCGACGCCCACTACGGCGCCGGGACCGCCCACGGCGACGACATCTTCGAACACGGCGGATTCGCCGTGCACTTCTTCTCCCGGGAGTTGGTCGAGCGCCTCGCCCGCGGCTGGGACCTCGACGAGGTGTACCCCTTCGAGGAGGGCGATTTGCCGCGCCGCCTCTGGCGCATCACCCAGAGGCGCCCCCGGTGAGCGGCGGGGCGCCGCTGCCGGGCGCCGATGCGGTCGTCGACGGCACCGGGCCGGCCTGCGTGGTGTTGCTGATCCGGCTGCGTGAGCGCATCGCCGGCCTGCCCGCGGGCAGCGTCGTGCAGGTGATCACCACCGATCCGGCCGCGCCGTTGGCCCATCCCGCCCGGTGCCCCTGACCGGCCACACCTATCTCGGCGCAGCGGAGGCCGACGGCGACGCCGTGGTGCGTGCCGAGGCCTCAGCACCGATCCTCGCCCCATCCGCCCCGATCGGCCATGGCACCTCGGTAGGTGGTGCTGACGAGCCCGAGTATCAGTATTCGCCGTCATAGTCGGCCGCGCTGCGTTCGATAAGCAAAGACTCCGGCGCTGCTGGCTGCGGCTGCGGGGAAGGAGCGGTCGTCCGTTGCGGGCGCGGCAGGGGGTGCGAGCGGGCCGTCAAAGTCTCCCCCGGAAGGCAATTCCGGCGGGAGTGGCCTATACAAGTGGACTATACCCCCGGCCGTTCGCGGGGCGGGGGGAACGCCCGGTGCGGTGGACGGGGGTATAGGGATGCGCGGACGTCCTCAGCCGGCCGCGAGCCGGTACCCGGCCTGCTCGACCGCCTGCTGGACGGCCTCGTCGCTCACCGGCCTCTCGGTGGTGAGAGTCAAGCCCCCGGTCGCGATGTCGACGTCGACATCGACGACGCCGGGAACGCGTTCGACCTGGTCGGTGACTTTCCCTGCGCAGCCTCCGCAGGTCATGCCCGAGACGAAGTACGTGTGGTCGGTAGGCATGGAAAGCGCCTTTCTCCTGGTTGGTGTGGTCCCCGGGCGTGCGGGCCCGGAACGGTTCCTGCCACTGATCGCCGTCGGCCGAGCCGGGGTCACGTTCTAAGGGCACGACTGGGACGGCCGACGAAGCAGGCCTTTCGCGGCTCCTTCGTCGGTTCTGCGGCCGCCGAAGGAGTCGTCGATGCCGGTCAAGCAGCCGTCAGTTCTTCCTGTGACGGCGTTGAAGAGTTCCGACTGTCAGGGCCGGGATCGCTGTTCTTCGCCTTGAAGCCGCGCAGCCGGAGGCTGTTGGAAACCACGAAGACCGAGGAGAAGGCCATCGCGGCACCGGCGAGCATCGGGTTGAGCAACCCCATGGCCGCGACCGGGATCAGGCTCACGTTGTAGGCGAAGGCCCAGAACAGGTTGCCCTTGAGGGTTCCCAGCGTGCGGCGGGAGAGCCGAATCGCATCGGCGGCCGCGCGGAGGTCGCCGCGGACCAGGGTGAGGTCGGAGGCCTCGATCGCCACGTCCGTTCCGGTTCCCATCGACAATCCCAGGTCGGCTTGGGCCAGGGCGGCAGCGTCGTTCACGCCGTCACCGACCATGGCGACCCGCTTTCCCTGCCCTTGCAGTCGCGTGATCCGCTCGACCTTGTCCGAGGGCATGACCTCGGCGATGACGTTGTCGGGATCGATACCGACTTCTGCTGCCACAGCACGGGCCACGACGGTGTTGTCACCGGTAAGCAGCATCGGTGTCAGTCCCAGGCCACGCAGGCGCTGGATCGCTTCCGCCGAGGTGGGCTTGATCGCGTCGGCGACCACCAGCACGCCGCGGGCCTTGCCGTCCCAGCCGACCGCGACGGCGGTACGGCCGGCCTCGGACGCAGCGGTCATCGCCGCTTCCAGCTCCGAGGGCAGGGGCTGCGACCAGTCGGACAGCAGCCTCGGCCGACCGACGATCACCGCGCGGCTGCCGCCGTCGTGGGCCACCGTCCCCTGTACGCCGAGCCCTTCGACGTTGGCGAAGTCCTCGACCGGGGGGAGGACTCCGACCCGCGCCGTGGCCCCCTTGGCAATGGCCTGGGCGATCGGGTGCTCGGAAGCGTCCTCCAGCGCGCCGGCCGACCGAAGTACCTCGTCCGTGCTCTCACCGTCCGCGGTGACCACATCGATCAGCGTCATCCGACCGCTCGTGACGGTGCCGGTCTTGTCGAGCACCACGGTGTCGACGCGGCGGGTGGTCTCCAGCACCTCCGGCCCCTTGATCAGGATGCCGAGCTGTGCGCCGCGGCCGGTGCCGACCATCAGGGCGGTGGGCGTGGCCAGACCGAGCGCGCAGGGGCAGGCGATGATCAGCACCGCGACGGCGGCGGTGAACGCCGCGGCTATCGCGCCTCCGGTACCGACCCAGAAACCGAACGTCGCGAAGGCGACGACGATCACGATCGGCACGAAGATCCCCGAGATCGTGTCGGCCAGGCGCTGCGCCTGGGCTTTGCCGCTCTGGGCGTCCTCGACCATCTTGGCCATCTGCGCCAGTTGAGTGTCCGCGCCGATGCGCGTGGCCTCGACGAAGAGTCGCCCACCCGCGTTGACGGTGGCGCCGACCACGGCATCACCGGGGCCGACCTCGACCGGCACGGACTCGCCGGTGACCATCGAGGCGTCCACGGCCGAAGAGCCTTCGACGACGCGTCCGTCAGTGGCGACCTTCTCACCGGCCCGGACCACGAAGCGGTCCCCCACGGCGAGTTCGTCGACGCTGATGCGCTCCTCCCGGCCGTCGCGCAGCACCGAGACCTCCTTGGCCCCGAGTTCCAGCAGCGCCCGCAAGGCGGCGCCGGCGCGCCGCTTGGAGCGGGCCTCGAAGTAGCGGCCGAGGAGGATGAACGTGATCACCCCGGCGCCGACCTCCAGGTAGATGTCGTCCGCACCACCGCCTGGGGAGGTGGTGAACTCGAACGCGTGCGTCATCCCCGGTTCGCCGGCGGTGCCGAAGAACAGCGCATAAAGCGACCACAGCATGGCAGCGCC
Organism: Actinomycetes bacterium; assembly: GCA_021793235.1. Taxonomy (GTDB): domain Bacteria; phylum Actinomycetota; class Actinomycetes; order Streptosporangiales; family Streptosporangiaceae; genus JAJYTD01. The sequence continues at coordinate 13,701 of JAJYTD010000063.1, forward strand.
GGTGCCCATGGAGATCAGCGTGTCCATAGTCGCGGTGCCGTGCTTGAGGTTGGTCCAGGCCGCCTTGTGGAACGGCAACCCCGCCCACACGATGACCGGAGCGGCCAGGGTCAGCGAAAGCCACTGCCAGTAGGTGAACTGCAGTGCCGGAACCATCGCCATCGCGATCACGGGGATGCTGAGCACCGCCGAGATCGTGACCCGGTCGCGCAACGCTCGGACGGGGGAGTCCTCGTCCGGGACGCCTTCACCGTCTCCGGAACCGGTGCCCGTCCTGGGTTTCGGGAGCTGGGCGGTGTATCCGGCCTGTTCCACCACGTCGACGAGGGTCGTCTGGTCGACGGTGTCCTCGTGGGTGACCTGGGCCTTCTCGGTCGCGTAGTTCACGGTGGCGGTGACGCCGTCGAGCTTGTTGAGCTTGCGCTCGATGCGGTTGGCGCACGATGCGCACGTCATCCCGCCGATGGCGAGTTCGACCCGGTTGCCTGCGTCTGATGGCGGTGTCATGTCATTGAGCGCACTCATCGAATGTTCTCTTCTAGGGTTCTGCCGCAGGCGGCGACATCGACGGCGCTCGTGGCCGCCTGCGCCACCGCTTCCGGGGTCCTCGGCAACGGCGAGCGTCGCAGCGAGGGCCGCGACGAAGCCGCCGAGTCTGGCAACGGTCTCCAGTAGCTCAGGCCTCGTCGGCGATGGCGTAGCCGGCCTCGGCGACGGCCGAGCGGATACGTGATCCATCGATGGGGGCGTCACTTGTGACGACGAGACGTCCCGTGGCCAGGTCGACGTCCACGTCTGTGATTCCCGGGACCTCACCGACCTCCTCGGTCACGGACATGACGCAGTGGTCGCAGGTCATGCCGACAACGGTGTAATTCGCGGTGATCATGTGCGACTGCTCCTGTGCTCGTAGCTGGTGGGTGGGACCGAATGCGGTGGGCGCGGTCAAGCCCGGAGGGGGCGCGCCATGGCGTCGGAGGCTTCCTCGAGTTCTCGTCGACTTCGTCGCCTATAGCCGTGACGGCCTGCACGACGCAGTGGCCGAGATGGTTCGAGTAGAGCGCGAGCAAGACCGACCTCTGCGGTGTGCCATCGACTCCATGTCGTCCCTCTCCGCCCCGGCCGGTAGCTTCGGTCGCATCGTCAATTTGTACCCCCCTAGATCGTTGATGGGGAATTGTGGGTTGGTCAATGGTCGTAGGCGGTCAACGATCGCTTGACGGGTGCGTCGATGAGCCAGTTGTGCCAGATCGCGGCGTTGAGGGCGAGGATGCGCTGGCAGGT
>JAJYTD010000021.1 GCA_021793235.1 Actinomycetes bacterium
AAACGGCCCTGGCCGATGGTCGCGACACCGGACAGGGCCTTCGCCCCCGACCTGGAAAGGACAGGTGAGGACTCGATGCCCAAGATTAGCCGTCACCGGCACTCCGCCCGCGTTCGCCCCTATGTGCGGCATATGGCCCACAGCCGCGGGAGGCGGTGACCGTGGAAAGGTTCAGCGCCGCCTTCCCCGGCCGTCCCTCCAGTGTGGCCGCCGCCCGGGGCTGGCTGGAGGACCTCCTCTCCCCCGCACGGCGCAGATTCATGATCCCCGACGATGTCCGGGCCACCGCCGTCCTGCTGCTCTCCGAACTCGCGACCAACGCGCTGCAGCATACGCGCAGCGCCGACGGCGGGACCTACACCGTCAACGTGTGCGTCTGCTCCGGACTGGTGCGGGTGGAGGTCGAGGACGCGGGCCCCCGCAACGGGCAGCGCGCCAAGCTGCGCGAGGCCGGTCCCCAAGACGAAACCGGGCGGGGCCTGGCCCTGGTCGCCGCGTTCGCCGACACGTGGGGGCCTCTCCCCCGGGGACGCGGTATGTACTGCCGGCTGTCCTGGTGCACTGAGGACCTGAGTACCGCGGCCGCGCCACCGCAACCGGGAGCACTCCGCCAGCGGTGACCGCTCCCTTGATGCCCGGTGCCCTGCCCGTGCTGCAAGCCGGCGGGGCACCTGCCGGGTGCACCGCAGATGCCCCGCCCGCCCCGGCCCACGCCGTTCAGGACGCGCCGTAGAAGCGGCGCTGCAGGTTGTACACCTGGTCGGTGAGCTCGGGAACGGGCCCTTCCACCGCGACCCCGGGAGCGACCTCGCGGATCGGCAGGGGCCGCACGGGAGACGGCGGCGCCCCCAGCTCGGCCAGCCAGGCCGACAGCTGCTCCGAAGAACTCACGTACACGATACGGCCCAGCCCCACCCAACCGTGCGCGGCCGCACACATCGGGCAGTGCTCCCCCGAGGTGAACACGGTCGCCGCAGCCCGCTCTTCGGGGGCCATGTTCGCCGCGGCCCAGCGCGCCAGCGCGAACTCCGGATGGCGGGTCTGGTCGCCGAAGGCCACACGGTTGCGGTCCTCAGCGAGGACTCTCCCGTCCGCGTCCACCAGCACCGACCCGAACGGCTTGTCACCGGCCTCCAGCGCCTCGGTCGCCAACTCCACACAGCGGCGCAGGTGCCGCATCTCCGCGTCGTCCACCATGAGACCTCCTCGTTCGAGCGACCAGCGTAGTGTCAGGCACGCGAACGCCCCGTACCGGCCGCGCATCGGCCGCGGACGCGGCCCCGACCGGTCCGCGACAGAAAGGAGCGGCTCCGGTGCGGCTGGTCTGCATGCTCGACACCGCCGATGCCCAGCGGGCCGCCGCGCCCTGGCCGGCGGCCCCCGTCGTCGAGCGCGCCCGCCCCGCCATCGCGGAACCGCAGCCCAACGGCGCCGTCAACGTCGTGCTTCGTCGCGGCCGCGGCAGGCCAGCAGATCAGCGCGGTCGTTGCCGGGATCGCCGCTGTGGCCCTTGACCCACCGCCATTCGACCTCATAGCGCATAGCCGCGGCATCCAGCCGCTGCCACAGGTCGGCGTTCTTGACCGGTCGGCGCTGCGCAGTCCGCCACCCCGTGCGCTTCCACCCGTGGATCCAGCCGGTGATGCCGTTGCGCACGTAGGTGCTGTCGGTGTGCAGGAGCACCGGAAGCGGCCGTTTCAAGCTCTCCAGCCCCTTGATGGCGGCCATGAGCTCCATACGGTTGTTGGTGGTCTGGGCCTCACCGCCGTAGAGCTCCTTCTCGTGGCCGCCATAGCGCAGCAGCACGCCCCATCCGCCCGGTCCCGGATTGCCGCTGCAGGCGCCGTCGGTGTAGATCTCCACCACGTCGACACCCGACCCTCTGTTCCCACTGATTCGCACGCCGGGCAATCTACCGCTTCTCTTTGAACGCATTCTCCGGCGCGGGTCCGGGTGGCCGGAACCGCACGGCCACCGCACGGAAGGCGGTCAGGCGGACGTGGCCAGGGCCTGCTCGATGTCGCCCCACAGGTCCTCGGGATGCTCGATACCGACGGCGATGCGCACCATGCCCGCACCGATACCGGCCGCCGCCAGCGCTTCGGCGTCCAGCTGCCCGTGCGACGTGCTCGCCGGGTGCAGAACGAGCGTCTTGACGTCGCCGAGCGAAGGGGTGAGCGCGGCCAGCCGCACGGCCTCGATGAAGGCGCGGCCGGCTTCCCGCCCGCCGGCCAGGTCGAAGGCGAGCACCCCGCCGCCCGCCGACAGCAGCCGCCGGGCGGTTGCGTAATCAGGGTGATCAGGCAGGTCCGGGTAGTAGACGCGGGCGACGGCCGGATGGTCGGCCAGCCGCTCGGCCAGGACCAGCGCGTTGGCGCACTGCCGTTCCATCCGCAGCGCCAGGGTCTGCATCCCGCGCAGAGTCAGCCAGGCCGCGAACGGATCGGTCGTGGCGCCCTGCTCGACGCTGTAGTCCCAGACGCGCCGGTGCAGCTCAGCAGAGGCGAAGACGGCGACGCCGCCGACGATGTCGGCGTGGCCGCCGAGGAACTTGGTCGCCGAATGCACAACAACATCGGCGCCGTGCTCGATCGGCCGGCACAGAATCGGCGAGGCGAAGGTGTTGTCCACGACGCTGACCACCCCACCGGATGCGTCCGCACTGATCAGCGCGGGCAGGTCGGCCACGTGGGTGGTCGGATTGGCGATCGTCTCCAGGTAGAGCAAGCGAGTGGTGGGGCGCAGCGCCTCGCGCACCTCGTCGGGGTCATCACCGGAGACGAGCGTGACCTCGACGCCCCACCGCCGGGCCAGGTCGGTGAGCACCGCGTGGGTGCCGCCGTAGAGGCGGCGCTGGGCGATCACGTGGTCCCCTGAGCTGACCAGGCCCAGCAGCACGGCGCTGATCGCGCCCATACCCGAGGCGAACGCGCGGCCGGCCACCCCGCCTTCCAGATCGGTGACCGCCTCCTCCAGCGCCTGCACGGTCGGGTTGCTGTACCGGCTGTAGAAGAAATCCCCATCGGGATCGCCGAAGGCCGCGGCCAACCGGTCCGCGCTGTCGAAGGAGAACTGGCCCGCCTGGTAGATCGGGACACCCAGGGGCGTGTTGCCGGGGTGGGGCAGTGGCGGATGAACGGTACGGGTCTCCGGGCGAAAACTCATGGCCCCAGTCTTGTGGCCGGACGGACTGCGGCGCCAGGACCAATCTTGTGGCATTGGTCTGCTTATCAAACCGATCGACTCCCTGGTGGCCTGCCCGGCCGTTGGGCGGGTGGGCGCGGCCCCCTCCACCTCCCCGAGCTGAAGGGTGGGATCGCGGCGCTCACGGCACGAGGGCCTCGAAGGCCTGGCGTGTTGTGCCGGTCCTGTCCAGGACCGCGAACACCGCCTGGCCGAACACTCCGAAGAAGCCGCCGGTGAGGTGGGCACGGAAGGCATCGGCGACCTCATCCGGGCGGTCGCCGAAGACGCCGCACCCCCACGCCCCGAGCACGAGCCGGGAGTGGCCGTGGCGGGCGGCGGCACCGAGGACGGCTCCGGCCCGGGTACGCAGCGCCTCGGGGATGTGCGCGGCTTCCCGGGGGTGTTGCGTTCGATCATGCGCTGGTTGGGGGCCGCCGAGGTCAACAACGCCACCGGGACGGGCTCGGCGAGCCAGGAACCGCTGTCACGGCTGACCTCCGGCCCTGCAAAGGGGCCGCTGTTCATTCCCCCGGCGGCCGGGCCGCTCCCAGCACGCTGCGGACGGCGTCTGCGGAGCGGCCCACGACCGCGTGGTCCTCGGCGGTGATGATGGGCCGCTGGATCAGCACCGGGTGCGCGGCCAGTGCGTCGATCCACCGGCCCCGGTCGGCCGGTTCGCGCGGCCAGTCGGCCATGCCCAACTGCCGCGCCTGGTCCTCGCCCATCCGGGTGATATCCCAGGGCTGTAGGCCCAGCCGGGCCAGGACCTGCTCCAGCTCGGCGGCCGTGGGCGGGTCCTCCAGGTACCTGCGCACCGTGTACTCGGCGCCTTCGGCATCCAGCAGCGACAGCGCCGACCTGCACTTGGAGCAGGCCGGGTTGACCCAGATCTCCATGGGTCTATGATGCCCGAACCCGTTTCGCGGCCACAGCCGGTGGCCCTCAGCCCGGTGTTCCGGTCTTCTCCGCGATGCGCAGAGCTTCGACGAGTTCCCGGTACGGCTTCGGTGACCCGCGCCAAGGCGGCGGAGCAGCCGCCAGTGCTGGACGGCGCCCGGAGCTCTCACGCCGCGGTAGGCAATGCGGGCTGAGGGGGCGCAGACCGCGCCTTGGACGCGGTGCTGTGGACCGGCTCCGCCAACCGGCCGACCGTGAGCGTGGCGCGCCTGGTCACGTGCGGGGGCTGAAGGCTCTCAGTACTGCATCGACCAGGCGGTCGGTGTAGTCGGAGGCCAGCGGCCCCGAATGCAGCATCCAGTGCTGGGCGAGGGGGGCGTACAGCATGTCGAGGATGAGGTCGAGGTCGGCGTCGGCGGCGAGCTGCCCGGCGCGCTGGGCGCTGCGCAGCCGTTGCTTCTTGGCTTCCTCCATCGGTGCGGCGACCCGCTTGTGGTAGTCGTCGGCGAGCCGGGGGTCGGCGGTGATCTCGATGGTGAGTGCGCGCAGGGGGGCGGCGAAGGCGGGGGCGGCGAATTCTGCGGCGGTGGCCCGCATGAGGGCTTTGAGGTCGGTTTCGATGTCGCCGGTGTCGGGCAGCGTAATGTCCTGGTCCTGGTCCGCTTGGCTCAGCGCCAGCACGGAGTCGAGAAGGACGGCGCCTTTGGAGGGCCACCAGCGGTAGATCGTCTGCTTGCCCACTTTGGCGCGGGCGGCGATGGCCTCGATCGTCAGTTTGGCGTAGCCGGTTTCGGCGACGAGGTCGCGTGCGGCCTGCAGGATGGCCTTGCGAGAGCGTTCGCTGCGGCGCGAGGTGTCGGGGGTGCTGCGTGTCGTCATGGCGCCAGAATATGCGAACCGAGACGGTTCGTCTTGACAAGATCACCTCTTTCCCGCATGCTTGCCACCGGAGAAGACGGACCGTCTCGTCTCTGTAAGGACTCTAGGGAGGGCACATGACACCGACCGCCACCTCACCCCGCCCCCGCGTCTGGTGCATCACCGGGGCTTCACGCGGCCTGGGCCGGGTCTTCACCGAAGCCGCGCTCGCCAGGGGCGACCATGTTGTCGGTATCGCACGCGATATCACCCCCTTGGACGATTTGGTCGCCTCGCACGGGGGGCGCCTGGTGGCCTTCCCGCTGGACGTCTCCGACCGCTCGGCGGTCTTCGCCGGGATGGAGCGGGCCGCCGCCGTGTTCGGCCGCCTGGACATCGTGGTCAACAACGCAGGCGGGCTCCTGCTCGGCATGCTCGAAGAGATCACAGAGGAACAGGCCCGCGCGCACCTGGACGTCAATGTCTTCGGAGCGCTGTGGGTCGCCCAGGCCGTCATCCCCCATCTGCGCGCACAGGGGTCAGGCCACATCCTGCAGGTGACGTCGATGGGCGCGTTCGGCGGGTTCGCCTCGGTGGGGCTGTACGGTGCGGGCAAGGCCGCGCTCGATTCGATGAGCGAGGCCCTGGCCATGGAGGTCGAACCCTTCGGTATCAAGGTCACCATCGTCCAACCCGGCGGCTATGCGACCAGCCTGTTCACCCAGGGCACCACGGCCACCGAGGAGGACGGGGCCTATGCTCCGCTGCGCGCCCGCCTGGCCGAGGCATGGAGCCAGTCCGACGACGCTGCCCCCGAGAAAGCCGCCCCGGTGGTGATGGGCCTGGTCGACATGGCCCGGCCGCCCCGACGGCTGATCCTCGGCGGCCTCGCCTACGACCAGGTGCAGCAGATGCTTCAGGCGCGCGCCGCAGAGTACGCGACCGGGGAGCACCTCAGCCGCAGGGCCGACTGAGGCGCTCCCCTACCGGACTCCCCGCCGACTACGCCCACAAAGTGGCGGGGCGGGCGCCCAACGCTCGGGTGCTGCGCTGCCCCGGCACCCCGGCGTGCTGCACCACGGGCCGCTGTTCGAGCCGGCCCGGCCGCCCCAGGCCGGCTTACTGCGCACCCCGGGCGAGGTCACTCCTGAGAGTAGGTGACCGTGTGCGGCTGGGTCATCTCCATCAGCCCTTCAGTGCCCAACTCCCGGCCCATCCCGCTCTGGCGGAACCCGCCGAAGGGCGCCCGGTCGTCCTGGGCCACCGCGTTGGCGTCGTTGACCCAGGTCGTCCCGGTGCGCAACCGCCCGGCGACCCGGGCGGCGCGGTCCAGGTCGCCGGTCCACACCGAGGAGCACAATCCCGACCAGTCGTTGTTGACCAGGTCGATGACCTCGTCGAGGTCGTCGTAGGCCAGGATCGGCAGGGCCGGACCGAACTGCTCCTCGGTCACAATGCGCTCCTGCGGCGCCGGATCCAGGACCAGGGATGGCCGCAGGAAGTATCCCCCCGCTGCCAGGGCGTCGTCGCCGATCGTGCCGAATTCGCGCACCTCGCGCCCTGCCGAGCGCGCCTCCTCCACCAGCTCCTGCACGTAGTCGCGCTGGCGGGCGCTGTTGAGCGGACCCATCGTCGTCTCCGGCGCCAACCCGTGGCCCATCCGGTAGCCGCCGAGCATGTCCGACATGCCCGAGACCACCTCGTCGAAGCGGGTGCGGTGGACATAGACCCGCTTGATCCCCATGCAGACCTGGCCCGTGGTCAAAAACGAGGCGATGGTCAGGCGCTGGATGGCGGCCTCGTCCAGTTCGGCGTCGTCGAGGACGATCGCCGGGTCGTTTCCGCCCAGTTCGAGCGTCACCCGGGTCACGTTCTCCGCCGCCATCGTCATGATCTTCTTGCCCGCCTGCGTGCTGCCCGTGAACACGATCCGCCGCACACGCGGGTCGAGCAGGAGAGGCGAGACGTTCTCGTTGCTGCCGGTGACGACGTTGAGCACGCCGGCGGGCAGCTGCTGGGCGAGCAACTGCAGGGTGCGCACCACCGACAGCGGAGTGGTCGGCGGCGGCTTGACGATCGCGGTGTTGCCCGCCACCAGCGCGTAGGGAAGGCTGGCCGCGAGGATGGCCAACGGCCAGTTGTAGGGGACGATGATCGTCACCACCCCCAGCGGAAGCGAGGAGACCTCGGAACGAAACGGGGGAACGACCTGCTCCTCACGGCCCTTCTCGGCCTGGGCCTCACCCCCGGAGGCGGTCTCCCCCTGCCGGGGCGGCGGCAGGTGCCGCACCTGGTCCACCTGCCAGGCTGATCCGGCCGCAAGCCTGCAGCGCTGGGAGAACACCGACAGTTCGACCGCCGCCTCGGATCGGACCTTGCCGTTCTCCCGGACCAGGAGGTCCACACGCTCGTCATTGTCGGCCTCCAACGCGCCGAGCGCCTGCGTCAGGATCTCGGCGCGGCGTTCGGGGGCGAGCGCGCTCCAGTCCTTCCACGCCTCATCGGCGGCCCGGACCGCCTCATGCGCCTGGTCCTGGGTCGCCGCCGCGGCATGGCCGACGACCTGCTGGGGGGCCGCCGGGTCGAAGACCGGGAAGGAATCCGATGCCTCCACCATCTCCCCGCCGATCAGCAACCCCGTTCGGACGTCTCCCTTGGCCCCTGCCGTCTGCACCATGTCCCGCTCCCCGTGTCTGCCACAGCCTGAAACACCGTGTCCGGCTACCCGGCCGCGATCTCCGCAAACACGGGTGAAGTGGGCAACGGTCCTATTGGCCGTTGGCGGGGCGCGGCTTGCCCGCGCCGCGCGATATGCGGACGGCTCCGGCGGGCGGGTGCCTGCCGGAGCCGTTGACGCGTGCCAGGTTGATGCGGCGGTCGCCTCTCGGCGCGTGGCACAACGCGGCTCCAGCGCCGCCCGGCCGCCCCGTGCGGGGGGTGCGGGCGCGGTATTCCGCGAAGGCGGTAGGTGAGGCCCGGGGGACACGTGCTACCGCATCGACCTGCACCGGGCACAACCACCAGGTCGGGCCCGATATTCCACCCGGCCGTCCAGCCCGTCTTCGGATCCCGCAACGCCCTCAACCGCCTCGTCTTCCCCTTCCCCGTGCCCGATGTCACTGGTTACGGCCCGGGGGGATGCGCAGGGCGATCAGGGCGATGTCGTCGTCGTTGTCGTCGGGCCGGGCGCGGCTGATGAGCTGGTCGCAGAAGTCGTCGATGGGGCGGTGGGCCAGCGCGGCGGCGTGCCGGCTCAGCCGGGCCATCCCTTTGTCCAGGGAGTGGCCGGGGGATTCGATCATCCCGTCGGTGTAGAGCACCACTGTGCTCAGCGGCGGCAGATGGGCGATCGCATCGGGCCGTTCGAATGCGGTCTCGGTGCCGAGCAGGACACCGTGCCCCTCTTCGAGGAAGCGGGCCCGCCCGCCGCGGTCCACCAAAAGCGGCGGCGGGTGGCCCGCGTTGGTCCAGTTCAGATGCCACGGCCCGCCCTCCTGGCCCTCGACCCGGGCAAAGACCATGGTGGCCATGCGCGCTTCGCTGATCTGCGCCATGGCGCGGTCGAGCCGGTCGACGATCACGCTCGGAGGCTCCTCCTTCTCCCAGGCGAAGGCCCGCAGCATGTTGCGGATCTGGGACATGCGGGAGGCGGCCTGGAGGTCGTGGCCCACCACGTCCCCGATCACCAGGGTGGTCACCCCAGTGGGCAGCAGGAAGGCGTCGTACCAGTCGCCGCCGACCTGGGAGGCGTGCGGCGCGGGCTGGTAGCGCGCGGCCATTCCCAAGTGGTCCACCACCGGCAGCGGCGGAAGCAGGTAGCGCTGCATGGTTTCGGCGACCCGCTGCTGCCGCTCGTACAGCCGCGCGTTGTCCACCGCGAGCCCGGCCCGGCGGGCGATGTCCTCCACCAGCGCGAGCTCGGTGGAGTCGAACTTCTTGTCCTGGTCGGCGCGGCCCAGGGTCAGGGCGCCCAGAACCGTTCCGCCCCGGCTCCGCAGCGGAGCGATGACCGCGGAGTGCATACCGGTTTTCTGGAACAGTTCACGCTGCACGGACGTAAGTCCGGTATCCGGAGGGGCGGCGTAGTCCTGGGCCGTGGCCAGCGTCGACGGGGCCCCGCGCAGCACCTGGGCCAGGGGCAGCGCCGAGGACTCCGACAGCGGCGGCAACGGCCCCTCCAATTCCGCCATGGTCACGTCGACGCCTTCGCGGTGGTGCACCACAGCCACACGCTGCAGTTCGTCGGCATCGCTGAGCAGGTCCACGATGGCCCAGTCGGCCAGGCGGGGAGTGACCAGCTGCACCAGCCGGCGCAGCGCCTCATTCACCTCCAGTGTGGAGGTGAGCACCATGGTGGTCTCAGAGATCAGGGACAGGCTGTCGGCCAGCTCGGAGAGCGCGGCCACGCCGTCGGCCGGCTCGGCCTGGTTCTCCGGCTCCAGGGCGCGCTCGTGGAAGAGCACCACCGATACGGTCGTGTCCTCGTCGACCGCATAGGGAGAGATCAACCAGACCACGGGCAGGATGGTGCCGTCGCCGCGCGTGAACCACTTGTTCCCGCCATGGGCGGACTGGCCGCTGAGGAACGCCTTCATCAGTTGGCACTGCGCGCGCGGCAGGCTCCTTCCGCCCGCTCCCCGGTGCAGCAGATCATGGGCGTTCTCGCCGAGGAAGGAATCCGCCGGCCGCGCGAGCAGCTCCTCGGCCCGCGGATTGACCGCGATGATCTGTTCCTGGTGGTCGGTCATGTAGGCACCGACATCGAGGCCGGCCAGCACTTCTTCCGCCAGCTGCGCGCCCGCTCTCAAGCGCCGCTGTGCAGCGCGGCCGTCTTCCTCTGCAGCCGGCATGCCGGTGCCTCCCCGATTCCGCCCTCTGCTGTTCCACCTTTATGCACCCCAGCCCCGAAAACCGGCAGGACACGCCCACTGACACCGAGTATGGCCTCCCGCCGCCCAAAACCGCCCGGTGCACCATGCCCTGCGGCCGGGGCCAATCCGGCACGGTGATGCGGACATCGCGGCTGTCGGCGGCGGTGAAGCCGAGCAGGCGGCGCCCCTTCGGTTTCGACAGCGCCGCGCTGCGCGGCCGACAGCGGGGCGAACAGGGTGATGTCCACAACGGCGGTGCCGCGACCGCGAATGGTCTTCCACATGCCGCGCACGAAGCCGCCGACGAGCAGGATGCCGGGGACGGTGCCGTTCTTGGTGGCGATGCGGCGGCGCGCCTCGTCGGAGATGACCCGGGTGCGGTCGGCGTGGGAGAGCGTGAGGTTGTCGAACTCGGCCGCGAACCGGACGGGAGCCGGGGTCTGGGGGGCGGGGCCTGTTCAACCGCGGCCGCGCACGGGTTCCAGGTCCTCGATGGAGGTGATGCGGCGCAGGGCGGCGGGGCCGGGCCCGGGCGCCGGTGTGAACACCCGCACCAGGAGGCTTCCGGGCAGCGGCGCGGCGGCCACCCAGGAGTGCGCGGTGCACAGCACGGTGAAGGTGCGGCGGGTTCCGTCGACGGTGATCGGGTACCTGGACCAGACCGCCCCCTCAGGCAGGGAGAAGGACTGCGCGCTCAACGGGTCGCGCATGCGGCGCTCCATCAGGTCGCGTTCGCCGCAGAACCCGCGGATGTCGCGCTCGTCCAAGGCGCCACGGTCCCAGCGGCGGGTCGCGATCTCCAGTTCGGGGCCGTGGTCGGGGCCGTGGGGAGTGGATCCGAAGTCGACCACGACCTTGAGGGGAAGGTCGCCGCCGGGGGCGAGGGCGGTCGAACTGATCCGGCCCCGGCGCCGCTCCCCCTCAGGCGCATACAGCGGGAGGTCGGCCAGGACCTCGGCAAAGGCGGCACCCGCGTCGTCCATCCGCCCGTCTCCCTTCTCGTGTCGTGGCGGCCTGCCCGGCGGTGGAGGCACCGCCGGGCAGGCGGGCAACGCCTCGATGGTAGGGCCGCCGCCGTACGCCGGGGACCGCGCCGATGCGGCGCGACACACCCCTGCCAATGATCATTGCCATGTTCTAAGCTCGGGCAGCACCGATCAACCCGCGAGTAACAACGAGTGGTGAGAGGCACCCATGGACACGGCAACCGCCACCGGCGGGCCCCACCACACACCGGCTCCCCGCGCCCCGCGGGAGAACAGCCGGGCCAGGAGGCGGCGATGAGCGCCGCCCCCCGCCGCGAACTGCGCGTGGAATCCGCCGACGGCACCCGCATCCACGCCGAGGTGCACGGCCCCCAGGACGCACCCACCGCCGTACTCAGCCACGGCTGGACCTGCTCCACCTTCTTCTGGGGGCCCGTGGTCGAGGAGCTCGGCCCTGAGGTGCGCGTGGTCCTCTACGACCAGCGCGGCCACGGCCGCAGCGCCGCACCGGCACGCGGCGGCTACTCCACCCCCGCCCTAGCCGACGACCTGTGCGCCGTCCTGCAGGCCACCGTTCCCGCCGGAACCCGCACCGTCCTCGGCGGGCACAGCATGGGCGCGATGACGATCATGGCCGCCGCACGCCGGCCCGCCTTGCGCGAACGGGCCGGCGCCATCCTGCTGGCCAGCACCGGAAGCGCGAACCTGCCCGCAACCTCCCAAGCGCTGCCCGGAGCCGCACGCTTTCCCCGCTTGGGCGCCGCGGCCCACCGCTTCCTCCTGGGCTCGTCGCTGCCCCTGGGTCCCCGCACCCCCCTCACCCGGGCCGCACTGCACTACGTGACCATGGCGCGCGACGCCGACCCGAAGATGGTCGACCTGTGCACCCGCATCGTGCACGCCTGCCCCGCCGCCACACGAGGCCAGTGGGGCAAGGTCCTGGGCAGGCTCGACCTCGACGAGGGCCTGCGCGCCCTGGAGCAGCCGACCGCGATCATCGCCGGCACCGCCGACCGGCTCACCCCCATCGCCCACACCCGCCGCATGGCCGGCCTCCTCCCCCGATGCGAAGAAGTGATCGAGATCCCCGGTGCCGGCCACATGACACCGCTGGAGCACCCGCGCACGGTCGCCTCGACCATCCGCGCACTCATCGCACGGCACCTGGACACCGACACGCGAGAGGAAACCGCTTGACCTCCTCCTCTCCCTCAAGGGAGGGGATTCCCCCTCGCAGGGCGGGTTTCCTGCCGCGTCGCCGATCGCGGAAGGCCGGACCCGTGCCGTCTGACACCGGCTCCCTCCCCTACCGCACCGCCCCGCCGGTCACGGCGGGTCGGGGATGGCCCCGTCCTGGCGCAGCCGGTGGTGGGCGTAGGCGATCGCTTCCGGGGTGGTGGCGAAGACGCGGCCCTCCTCACGCAGGCGCGTTATCACCCCCAGGGCCTCCAGCGGGCGGGAGTGCCCTTCGCGGATGCCCGAGACCAGCACGGTGATGCGGCGGTGCTCCAAGCGCTCGATCGCGTCTTTGAGCACCAGGGCGCCGGTGGCGTCGATCGCGCTGACCCTGGACATGCGCAGCACCACCACCGACACGTCGGCGACCTCGGTCAACTCCAGCAGGAACCGGTGGGCCGCGGCGAAGAACAGCGGGCCGTCGATCCGGTAGGCGACGATGTGCTCGGCCAGCAGCGCCCGCTCCTCCTCGCGGTGGTCCTGGGACAGGTCGACCTCCAGGGGAACCCGGTCCAAGCGGGCGTTCTTGGCGACCGCGCTCAGCGCCAGGGCCGCTGTCACGGCCAAGCCGAGCAGGACCGCCATCACCAGGTCCAGCGCCAGTGTGGCCACGGCCGTGAGCACCAGCACCGCCGCGTCCCCCCGGGTGGAGCCCAGCATGGCGCGCACCGAGCCCACTTCGACCATCCGCACGGCTGTGGCCAGCAGCACCCCGGCCAGCGCCGCCAGGGGGATCTTGCCGACCAGGGGCGCGGCGGCGAAGACGACACCGCCCAGGACGAGGGCGTGGGTGAGGGCGGCGAGCCGGCTGGCCGCACCGGAGCGCACGTTGACCGCGGTGCGCGCGATCGCCGCCGTTGCGGGGATCCCGCCGAACATGGGGGTGATGAGGTTGGCGATGCCCTGCCCGAACAGCTCCCGGTCGGGGTCGTGCTGCTGGTTGACGCTCATCCCGTCGGCGACCGTGGCCGAGAGCAGGGACTCCAGGGCGGCCAGGGCGGCGACGGCGACCGCTGCGGTGGCCAGCGAGCTCACCGCCGACAGGTCGAAGAAGCCCAGGGAGGGCGCAGGCAGGCCGGCCGGCAGGGCGCCGATGGACTCGGCCTCGACCGGGGTGAGCTCCACCAGCACCGTGGCCGCGGCGACCGCCAGCAGCGAGAAGGGGACGGTCGGCCGCCATCGGGCACCCAGCAGGGCAAGGGCCGCCACACCCAGCGCGATCGCGACCGGGGCCCACTGGGGGGCGCGCAGGAATTGGCCGGCGGCGTCGACGGCGATGCCGACGACGTTGTGGCCTTCTGCCGGGGCCACGCCGAGCGCGGACGGGACCTGCTGCAGCGCGATGACGGCGGCGATACCGATCGTGAAGCCTTCGATGACCGGTGCGGGGACGTAGCGCATGTAACGCCCGGCCCGCGCCGCCGCCAGGCCGATGAGCAGGATCCCGGCCATAAACCCGACGATGAGCACGCCCCCGGGCCCGTGCGTGGCGACGATGGGCACGAGCACCACCGTCATCGCCCCCGTCGGACCGGAGACCTGCAGGTTGGAGCCGCCGAAGAGCGCAGCGAGCGCCCCGGCGACGATGGCGGTGACCAGCCCGGGGCCGGCGCCCAGGCCGGAGGAGATCCCGAAGCCGAGGGCAAGGGGCAGCGCCACGATCGCCACGGTCACGCCTGCGAGCAGGTCCCGTCGGGGCTGGCGGCCCATGGCGGCGATGTCGGCACGGGTGGGCAGCAGGGAGCGGGCCGAGGCCCAGGCGGCCTTCACGGTCATCTGTGCTTTGGGGGCCTGCTCCCCTGTCCGTTGGGAGACACAGCCCTTACCTACTTTCTGTTATCTAATTGATTCTCTGTGTGATTGCATTGAATGGGTCGCCCGACACGCGGACATCGAGCCGCGGCCGCCGACCCCACCCCTTCCTGGCAGCAGAGGGCCGCAGGCGGGGTCCGCCGGCGTCAGACCTCGGCCGCCCGCAGCTCGTCCAGGAGCTCCTCCTGGTCGGTGAGCATCTCGGTGAGGATGCGGCGCGCGGCCCGCATCAGCTCGGCGACGTCGCCTCCGGCCAGGGCATAGACCACCGTGGCCCCGTCGCGGGCAGCGGTCACGATCCCCGAGCGGCGCAGGATCGCCAACTGCTGGGAGAGATTGGAGGGCTCGACCTCGATGGCGGCCCGCAGGTCGCGCACCGGCATCGGCCCCTCCTGCAGCAGCTCCAGCACGCGGATGCGGACCGGGTGGCCCAGCATGCGGAAGAATTCGGCCTTGGCCTGGTACAGCGGCTTGGGCACGATGGCCACACCCCTCTCCTCCTGGTCGCCGCAAGCAACCGTCCTATGATGTAATGAATTGAAGAAATTTTCAATTCATACATGCCGCAAGCCCCGGCGATCCCCCTCACATGCGCAGGCGCGGCCGCCCCGCGGCGGCCGCGCTTTCCGCTTTGGGAGTCAGCAGGCCCAGGGCGGGGTGAGCCGGGAGCCGTCGGACAGCACCGCCTCCAGACCGATGCTGGTGGTGACCCAGGCCGAGGCGGACTGCGCTGCGGGGTTGTCCAGGCGCAGCACCGACCCGGCGGGCACCACGGCCGCATCGCCGGGGTGCAGGACGCTGGTGCGGCCGTCGATGGTCAGGTGCGGCTCCCCTTCGGTGACGAGGAAGACCTCTTCCCTGGTGATGGTGTGGGCGACCCCGGCGAGCCCGCCGGGGACCTCCAGGCGCCAGGCGCACAGCTCCGAACTGCCCCGGGCGGGGGCGACAAAGGACGTGAAGCGACTGCCGTGCATGTCGTGGAAGACGGCGTCGGCAGGGCGGATGACGGGCATGGGAAGACCTCCCGATAAAGACAAGCTGCTTGACTGTATGGGCGCACCAATAGTCAAGCAGCTTGTCTTCTATGTCAAGATGGAGAACATGACCCACGACGACGGCCTCACGCTGGCCGCACTGGTGCTCTCCGCAGCCGGATCCCTGGCCGAGCAGATCAGCGCAGGCGTGGCGGCCCGCGGCTTCGACGACCTGCGGCCGGCGCACGGCTTCGCCTTCGTCCGGCTGTCCCCCGACGGCGCGACCATCACCGACGTGGCCCACCACCTGGGCGTCACCAAGCAGGCCGCCGGCCAACTGGTCGAGGAACTCGAACGCAAAGGCTATGTCCGACGCCTGCCCCACCCCGCCGACGCCCGGGCCCGGCTGGTCGTACTGACCGAACACGGCCGGGCCTGCACCCGCGCGGCCGAGGAGGCCGCCGCCGAGGCCGTGCGGGCGTGGGCGGCGGTGCTGGGCCCCGACCGGGTCGCGGCCCTGCGCACCGACCTGGCACGGGTCGCCCCGCCCGGTCGGATCCGGCCGACCTGGTGAGGCGGCCGCCCCCGCAGGCGCGGCAAAGGTTCAGGGCCGGTAGCGCAAGGGGTGGTCCTCGGGAACCTCGACGATGCAGATTTCCAGCCCGTCAGGGTCGGCGATCCACATTTCGAGCAGCCCCCAGGGCTCCCGAACGGGCTCACGGACCACCTTGGCCCCCTTGCCCACCAAGTCGGCCCGGGCCTCGGCGATGTCGGGCACCTGCAACCACAGCCGCACCGCCCCGGGCTGCGGGGGGTGGTCGGCCCGCCCGGACAGCTCCAAGAAACCGCCGCCGAGAAAGAACACGGTGCCGTGGTCGGGAGGGGTGCCGAACTCCCGGAAGACCGCCAGCCCCAGTACGTCGCGGTAGAAGGCGCGGCTGCGCTCCAGGTCGGTGGGGCGCAGCAGGACGCGGCTGCTCAAGACGTTGACCATGCTCGGACTGTAGTCCGGGCCCCGGTCCGCCGTCAGGCACAGCGGCGGTCGGTGCTCGGCGTTTCGCCGCCGCCGTGAGCGTGCGGCCCCGTGGGTGCGGCCGGGGGCGCGACCGCGGTCTCCCCTGCGCCGCCAGGCATCAAGCCAAGTACGCGGCGGCCTTCTCCGGAGTGGAGATCTCCTCGGCGAACCGCATGGGGTTGTCCAGTCCGCTGATGAGCAGATCGGCGATCGCCTGGGTCGTCCCCACCGCCCGCGTCAGCTCGAAGGCGTGCTGGGGGATGTCCTCCTGCTCGACTCCGGCGAGCAGGTTCGCCAGCCAGGCCGTGTACCGGGCGTACCCCCAGTACGCGGCGAAGGCCTC
Organism: Actinomycetes bacterium; assembly: GCA_021793235.1. Lineage (GTDB taxonomy): Bacteria > Actinomycetota > Actinomycetes > Streptosporangiales > Streptosporangiaceae > JAJYTD01. The sequence continues at coordinate 16,179 of JAJYTD010000021.1, forward strand.
GCGCATGAAGCCGGCGTCGAAGGGCCTGTCGCCGTGCGCAGCGATCCGGTCCAGGTAGATGGCGGCGCAGGCGGTGGAGTTGTTCCAGCCCTGCATCATGGCGGGAGGGCTGGAGAGGACCACATCGGCCATGCCCAGGACGGCACCGCCCGAGGGCAGCTCCCCGACCGGCTGCCGGACGCGGGGGGTGACCAGCTCCAGGTTGATGCTCCACTGGTCGACGAGCCGGGCGCCGGAAAGCTGCGCGCGCAGCTGGGGCGCGTACTGGGCGAAGACCTCCAGCAGGCGGTGGAGCTTCTGGTCCGGGCTCAGCCGCTCGCCGGAGAAATCGGCCGGCCCGCCCGGCTCGGCGTACAGCGCTATGTGGTGCGCAGAGCCGTAGGGCGTCAGCGCGGGGTCCAGGGTCAGTGTCGCCTGGTCCCCGGCGAAAGCGGCCTGGATCCGGTCGCGGCTGATCGGGTCGGCGCCGTGCACATAGGCGTTGGCGGCGGCCACGGGGCGCCCCCCGGCGGAGCGGGAGGGGTCGGGCTCGAACAGCTGCCCCAGTTCGCCGCTGCCCACGGCCACGACGACGAGGTCGTAGATACGCGTGAAGTAATCCAGATCGCTGACCGTCGCGCCGTGGATGGTGACCTTGCCGCCGCGGTCTTCGAAGGCCTCCAACCAGTCGGCCATTTTGACCCGCCGGTCGATCGACACGCCGCTTCCCTGCATGTGGCCGATCAGATAACTCGCCTGCTCGCCCGAATCGGTGTTGTAGTACAGGGAGGCCGACGTGAACCGGGGGCACTGCTCCCCCCAGAAGTCCAGGTTCCGGCTGCGCTCGTAGGCCAGCACGCTGGGGAAGGTCAACTGGCCGCTGGAGATCGGACCGTAGCGGATCTCATCGGAGGTCCGCCCGGTCAGCAGCGTGACCTCATACCCCTGCTCCAGCAGCCCGTGGGCGAGGAGGAGGCCGGACTGGCCGGCGCCGACGATGAGGATCCTGCGCATGGATACCGCCTTCTGCTGTGCTGGGCGGACAGAAGACCCGGCCGCGCCGCGGGCTTCGGGTTCCTCTCCGCTGTTCGGTACCGGGGCGCCGCGACAAATCCACACAAAGCATCCGTTTTATCGCCAGTCACCCCCTAGTACTCCATACCAGGCAGCACGGTCGGACGCTCCCTCGCTTCTCATCACATCGCCATTACAATGCCGCTCTGACCACCGCACCCCCACCCCGCGCAACCGTGGGTGGCAACCAGGCGAACGCTGAGCGAACACGGCGGCCGCGATGCCCCTACCCGCCACCACCGAAACCCCGCGAAGAGAAATCCGAATGGTCTTCGGAGGGATTCCCGCCCCGCGCGAGGACCCGATTCCCGCCACCGGGAGCACCGCCGCGAAAGCCCGAGCGGGCACCGCCGCACACACGACAGCGGCAGGCACCCGTCCTCCGTACCGCCGGACACCGGGGCGGCCCCAAAGCTCAGGAACGCCCCAGCAGCATCTGCTTGGCCGCGGTGAACTCCTCATCGGTGAGGACGCCGTCGCGGTGCAGGTCGCCGAGCTCGCGCAACCGCCGCAGCAGGGCATCGTAGTCCTCGCCCGCGGCACCCGCGGAGGAGGCGGCCGCCAAAGCGGCCTCGACGGCCTCGACCGGACCGGTACCACCCAGGGGGTGGGGCAGGCGCGCGGTGACGGCAGCGGCCAGCAGCACGGTCGTACCCACCTCCTTCTGCGTGCCCCAGGTCATCACCAGGCAGTTGGGGTCGTGCTTGGGCTGGGCCCCGCCGGGATCGCTCTTGAGGCGAAACCGCAAGAACCCGTCCTCCAGCCCGTGGTTGGGGTACCACTCGACACCCGCCAGGTCGCCCACGTGCAACTGGCGCGGCCCCGCCGAGGCCTTGCTCTCCCCGGTCATCCAGTTCCACTCCAGGCGGATCCGCTCCCCGTCGAAGACCGCGGTCCCGTCCGAGGCCGTGGCCGTCAACGGCACGGCCGGCCCCGGCAGCAGGAAGCGGTCGCAGGGCTGGGAGGGCACCTGCTCCAGCAGCACAGCCCTGCGCACTTCGTCGACGAAGTACTCGGCGACTCCGACGCGGTCGGCACCGACCGCGAGCCGCCAGGGGTCGGCGGCCTCGGCCAGCCGTCCGCCCGCCGCCGTGGTCAGGGGATCTGCGCCCTCACGCAGCCGCAACCGGATCCACCCGCCCTTGCGTCCGGGCTCATAGGACAGCCCCGCCACGGCGGCCAGCGGAACGGCGACCTCGCCGAGCACCTGCCGCAGCTTGTGCACGCCGCGCCCGCCCCCCGGCACGATACGCACGATGTCCCCGTCGAACGTCCAGGTCCCGTCCTGCCCCATGACTTCGGCCATAAGGGGATTTTAGGCCCCCGGCGCCCGCAGACGCCCACCCGCCGGCCGCGCCCGTTTCAGCGCCACCACGGGCCACACACCGGTAGTGGCCCGGCCAGTGGCACCGAAAAAGCCACTGAAAAGAGGGATTTGCCCGGCCAGAACCTACCGGCACCGGGCACGATAAGAGCCGGTATACCCGGTCCGGGCTCTGGCGAAACCGCCGCCGACGCCCGAACCGCACGGCCCGCACCCGCCACGCACAAGCCCTAGGCTCCCGGTGTGCGCACACAACCGAACGCCCAGGCCCACTCCCTGGCACAGCGGCTGTGGGACTTCCACACCGCCCCCGCCGCCCCCGCCGCACCGCGGCACAGCGACCTCATCCTCGCGCTGGGCAGCCACGACCTGCGGGTGGCCGCACACGCCGGACGGCTGTGGGCCCAGGGGGCCGCACCGGTCATCGTGTTCTCCGGCGACCGCGGGCGGCGCACCAGCGGAGACGGCGGGCACGAGCGGTGGCCGCGCCCCGAAGCCGAGGAGTTCGCCCAGACCGCGGCCCGCACGGCCGGGGTGCCCGCCTCGGCCATGCTGCTGGAGACCCGCTCCACCAACACCGGGGAGAACTTCACGTTCAGCCGCGCACTCTGCCGCGAGCACAGCATCGCGGTCGGCCCGGCGGTGGTGACGGCCAAGCCCTACATGGCGCGGCGCGCACTGGCCACCGCGGCCGTGCGCTGGCCCGACGCCCGGTGGTCGTTCCGGTGCTTTGCCAGCAGCTATGCCGACTACCCCCGCGACCGCAGCCAGGCCGCAGAACTCATCCACTTCCTGGTAGGCGACCTGCAGCGCCTCCACGTCTACGCCCGGCGCGGCTGGAGCGCCCCGGTGGAGATCCCCGACGAGGTCTGGGAGGCCTACCACCGCCTGGTCGCCCTCGGCTTCACCGCACACCTGGTCGCCGGGGAACCCGCGCGCCCGTGAGACCCCCCGGTTGCGGACGGCAGCCGGGACAGGACCCCCGGTGCGGCCCTACTCCGCCCCGGCCTCGCCGGTGAGCGCGGCGGCGTTGGCCGCCCGGCGGGCGAAGACCTCTTCCCGCATCTCGTTCATCTGCTTGAGCACCCTCTTGCGCGGGCGCGCGGCCAGGCGATCGATGTAGAGGCGGCCGTAGGTGTGATCGGTCTCATGCTGCAGGCACCGCGCGAAGTAGCCCGTTCCGGAGATGACCAGGGGCGCGCCGTCCTTGTCGAACCCGCGCACGGTGGCGTGTTCGGCGCGGGGCAGCTCGGCGTGGGGGCCGGGTACCGACAGGCAGCCCTCGTTCTCCACCACCAGCGGGGTGGTCTCGGGGTCGCGCTCGTCCAAAACAGGGGTGATGACGTGGCCGACGTGGCGGACCCCGTCATCGTCGGGGCAGTCGTAGACGAACAGCCGCAGATCGACGCCGACCTGGTTGCCGGCCAGGCCCACCCCTTCGGCCACGTACATGGTGCAGAACATGTCGTCGATCAGCCGGGAGAGTTCGTCCGTGCCGAACAGCTCCGAAGCGACCTCGGCGTTGCGCCGGTGCAGCACGTCCTCGCCCACGACGGTGATCCGGCGCACACGGCCCCGCTCGGCCTCGGGCGCCCGCTCGGGGTAGGAGTCGCGCGGCTCCCCCTGGACGCGGACCCGCATGTCGGTGGGCTTGGCGGAGGTGGACTGCTCGGACATGCCAGACTCGCTTTTCACTACGGGGACCCTCACCTGCGCCCTGTGCGGGGCGACCTTCGCAAAATAGCACAAAGTTGCAGGCCAACCCGGTTCTGTGAGCACAGGCGGCGGACTCGGCACGGCCCGCCGGCCCGGATGCCGCCCCTCATGGACGCCCTCGGCTTTCGGCCGCCGGGCGACGAAGAGCGCCCCGCCCCACTGAGCACCCACCGGCATGGGCGGCCGCCCTCGCAAGGATCGGCCGAGCACACCCCCGGGCCCGCGCCGCACGCTGCCGCGCACACGCATCGGCGCCCGGCGGCCGCCCCGACGCCTTGCGCACCGGCTCCGGGACCGCCGGGGCGGGGGGCTCAGCGGTGCCAGCCGTTGCCCTGGGTCAAGCAGCGCACCAGGTAGTCGCGCAGCGACACCACTACCAGGCGCCGCTGGTCGGTCTCGTGGTCCCACACGATGATGCCGGGGCCGTAGTCGGTGTGCACATAGGCGAACTGCGGGCCCATGTCGCTGTCGCCGAAGAAGATCAGCTCGTCCAAGGGCGCGTAGAGCTCCAGGTAGTCCGATTCCGCGCGCATGGCGAGGTTGTCCTCGACGATCCGCTGGGCCGGCCAGACCACGTCGTCGCCGTACTCGTTGGCGACCCCGTCGCACTCGCGCAGCAGTGAGGCGAGCTCGAAGGGCAGCGGCAACGACAGCGCCTTCTCGATCTGGGAGATCGTCGCCTCGTCCGCCGGCCCGACAAGCTCGGCCCCCGGATACAGTTCATCGATCAGTTCACGCCACACACAAAGAATCATCACAGGTGGCGCCAAGACGCGGGAAACCGGCGGCGGCGAGTCTTGGGATCGCACCCCGAATCGGCCGCCGCGCAGCGGCCGGCCCTGAGGTCAACGCACCGGGAGTCCGGCGCCGTGCTCGGATCTGGGCCGAGGACCCAGGATGCGGCGCTGGTCGGCCGCGATGGCCACGTCGTTGATGCTGGCCTCGCGGCGGCTCATCAGTCCCTGCTCGGTGAACTCCCACAGCTCGTTTCCGTAGCTGCGCCAGGTCTGGCCGGCGTCGTCGTGCCATTCGTACTGGAAGCGCACGGCGATCCGGTTGCCGCGAAAATCCCACAGCGCCTTGCGCAGGGCGTAGTCGCGCTCCTTGGCCCACTTGCGGGTGAGGAAGTCCACGATCTGGGCGCGCCCGGTGATGAACTCGTCGCGGTTGCGCCAGACGGAGTCCTCGGTGTAAGCGAGGGCGACACGTTCGGGGTCGCGGGTGTTCCAGGCGTCTTCGGCCGCCTGGACCTTGCGCAGTGCGGCGGCCTCATCGAAGGGCGGCAGCGGAGGGCGTGCGGTCACAGTGTGCTCCCAACAGTGCAGAACGGTCGTTCTCTACTGCACCCAACAGTAGAGAACGATCGTTCTCTAAGCAAGGGTGCGCGCCGGAAAACCCCCACCATTGCGGCCACTTCCCGACCTGTACACCCGGCATTGTAGAAACATGGCGAACACGAGCGCGCGCATGCTACGGCTGCTGTCCCTACTCCAAACCCACCGGTACTGGCCCGGCGACGAACTCGCCAACCGTCTGGACATAAGCCCGCGAACCCTGCGGCGCGACATCGAACGGCTACGCAACCTGGGCTACCCCGTCGACGCCAACCGCGGCGTCGCCGGAGGCTACCAACTCCGCTCCGGAACGGCCATGCCACCGCTCCTGCTCGACGACGACGAAGCCGTCGCCATCGCCCTAGGACTGCGCAGCGCAGCCGGCGGCGCAGTGGACGGCATCGAAGAGACCTCCGTGCGGGCCCTGGCCAAAATCGTCCACGTGATGCCGCCACGCCTCCGGCGGCGCGTGGACGCCCTGCGCACCCACACCCAACCCGCCGTCCTGGCCGCAGGCCCCGCAGTCGACGCGGCCACCCTGATCATCATCGCCCAGACCTGCCGCGACACCGAACGGCTGCGCTTCTCCTACACCGCCCGCACCAAAGAACAGACCACACGCCTGGTGGAACCGCACCGGCTGGTATCCATGGGGCGCCGCTGGTACCTGGTCGCCTTCGACACCGACCGCGCCGCCTGGCGCACCTTCCGCATCGACCGGCTGCGCAACCCCCGCCCCACCGGCACCCGCTTCCCCCCGCGCGAACCACCCGGAGGCGACGCCGCCGCCTTCGTAAGCGCCCAGATCGACGCACTCCCCACGCGCTACCAGGTCACGGTCGACGTGCACGCACCACAAGACCAGATCGCACCAACCACCACACCACTGGGAGCAACCGTGCAGGCCACAGGCCGGCAGTCCTGCCGGCTACGCATGAACACCGACGATCTGAACTGGCCGACCCTGGTCCTCGCGGCGCTGAAATCCGACTTCACCGTCATCGAACCGCCCGAACTGCACGAGCACCTGCACACAGTGGCACAGCGATTCACCGCCGCCACCCGCACCCCCTGAACACCGCCCCGACCAACAACCAACGCCCGCCTTGCCACAGAATCACCCGACCCCGCGATACGTGCGCTGCACCCTCCGATACGGCTGAATGAACACCACCCCCGTCATCAGCACCAACGTCGGAGGCAACCATGCCAGCCAGCCACCGCACCCGGCCCGCCACCACCGCCATCACCGCCCTGGCCCTGGCCACCGCCACCACCGCCCCGGCCAACGCCCTGCCCACCGGCCCCGACACCGCCGACTACCCCGGCCACACCACCAGCAGCTACGTCCTACTCACCGACGACACCACCGACCGCGCAAGCGCCTACCAGTCCGGATGCGCCCACGCCGAAAGCGGCCGCAACGGACTGCGCATCCTGTTCTTCGGCACCCAGGAAGACAACGGCCGCCTGCGCCACCCCGGCACCACCGCCGCCGCAACAGGACAACGCACCGCCGCCGACCAGGCCGTGACCGTGGCCCGCGGCTGGGCCGAAGGCTTCACCGCCTGCCGCACCGACGACACCACCGCCCGACTGGCCCTGGGCGTCAACAACAAATCCGACGGCGGCCTCACCGGCGCCACCGCGGGCAAGCAATGGGCCGCCATCGTCGACGAGGCCGCCGACCAGGCCGACACCACAGCCGTCACCATCACCGGAGCCGTCGACGCCGAACCCGGCTGGTCCGCCCCGCGCTGGGCCCGAGCCTGGGTGAAAGCCTTCACCTCCGCCACCGACCGCACCCTCTATGCCGCCAACTCCGCCGACGGCTGCCCCGTCCACGGCTCGGCATCGACCTCCTGCAACAACGGATGGGACCTCGCCGACCTCCACTACGTCGCCACCGGAGCAGCCCCCACCATCCGCGCCGTCCCCCAGATCTACCGCACCGACGGCATCCAGGCCCGCCAATGGGCGGCGATCAGCTCCTGGGGCGCCACGCACGGCAACGGCCCCGTCCGCTTCGCCGGATCGCTGTCCCAACACACCGCCTGCTCCCAACGCGGCGGCTGCCCCACCACCGACAACACCCCCGAAGCCGCCTGGACCCAACTGTGGAACGAACTCAACGCCCACCCCGAGACCCAGATCTCCGCACTGCCCTACGCCACCGACATGCGCTGGCCCTAACCGACACCCCGTAAACACCAAACGACACACCCGCCCCCGCGCGCGCCCCCGCCCACCGGCCGGCAACACACCCGCCACCACCCCCGATAAGATCAGTCGGGCCACCCGCTGCACCCCGCCCACGGCCCCACCCGCACCACCACCCACCTGGGCAGACACACCCCCGCACAGAGCCGGCCACACCGAAAAAAAGGGGGGCCTGACACCACTGACCACCGCCCCCGCAGGCCAGCACAATGAAAGACCACACCCCCACAGCACCACCCCCGGGAAGGACCCCGACATGGCCCGCACCGACGACCACCGCCACCGCGCGAGCAGACCCCACCTGCTCGCCTGGTCGCTGCTCCTGGTCGCCCACGCCGCCGCCGGGATCGCCCTGCTCGTCCTCTTCCTCATCGCCTGCCTGCTGTCCGCGGTCTGGGTCGGCCTGCCCCTCCTGGCCACCATCACCCAGCTCATCCGCGGCCTCGCCGCCACCCACCGCCGCCTCATCAGCCAATTCTTCGACGACACCCCAATCACCAGCTCCTACCGCCCCCTGCCCCCCACCGGCCTCAGCACCCAAATCAGCACCATCCTCAACGACCCCACCACCTGGCGCGACTTCACCTGGCTCCTGGTCAACAGCACCGCAGGAATCACCATCGCCGCCCTCCCCAGCATCCTCCTCGCCCACAGCGCCCTCAGCATCCTCTACACCCGGACCTGGCACCAGGGCACCAACTGGTACGCCCTGGGCCCCGTCCACGACCAGACCGACGCCAACCGCGCCCTCATCACCGCCGCCCTCCTCCTCCTGCTCTTTTGGACACTGACCCCCGCCATCCTCCGCAACTACGCCCGCCTGAACCGGTGGCTGCTGACCCCCACCGAAAAAGCCCGCCTGGCCGCCCGCGTCGCCCACCTGGCCACCTCACGCGCCGAAACCATCGACGCCCAAGCCTCCGAAGTCCGCCGCATCGAACGCGACCTGCACGACGGAGCCCAAGCCCGCCTGGTCGCCCTGGGCATGAACCTGGGCATGGCCGAGGAAATGCTCGCCAGCAACCCCGCCGCCGCACAGAAACTCCTCACCGAAGCCCGCGAAACCACCCGCCAAGCCCTCACCGAACTACGCGACCTCGTCCGCGGAATCCACCCCCCCGTACTGGTGGAACGCGGCCTCGACGGAGCCGTACGCGCCCTGGCCGTCTCCCAGCACCTGCCCATCACCGTCGACATCGACCTACCCGGCCGCCCCGCCGACCCGGTCGAATCAGCCGCCTACTTCGCCATCGTCGAAACCCTCACCAACGCAGCCAAACACGCCAACGCCACCCGAGCCTGGGTACGCATCAACCACGGCCGCGAACGCATGATCATCATCGTCGGCGACGACGGCCACGGCGGCGCCGACCTGTCCAAAGGCACCGGCCTGGACGGCATCCGACGCCGACTGGCCGCATTCGATGGGACAATGAACATCGTCAGCCCGACAGGCGGTCCCACAATCGTCACCATGGAGCTCCCGTGCAGCATCACCCCTAAACACACATAACTACATACCGGCACCGCTATGTCCCCGAAGGACGGCGCAGACGCCCGTGTGGAACGCGGACGCAAAGCAACATCCGCGTCTCGCCCCGGACACAACAAAGGCCCCACCTCCTCCCCTGAACAGCACGAGCCGACCAGGGACCTACCTGCCCGGCGTGCGAGCACGCCGCGCCGCTGCCGCCGCTGGTACTGCCGCCACACCCGGAACGCCCCGGCCACCCTGACATCCCCGGTGTGCCCGCACTGCTCCACCCCGACCCGTCCCCGGTGAGCGGGTCACGGCTCTACCGCCAAATCCTGTAGCACTCCTCCTCGACCCCCAGGACACCCTGCGTCTTCCTGGAGCCACAGGTCATCCGACGTGCCTATACACCGGTGTAGGGGCAGGTCAGGACTGAGGGGCCGGGGCACGCAGGGCCGCCGCGATCCAGGAGAGGTAGGGCACCGGATCATCCTCTTCAGGCGCGTTTCCGTTGATCACGGCCACCAGGGACAGGTACCGGCCGTGCGTGTCGTCGAAGCGAACGTTCCCGGCCGCGTACGGGCCGTCCTCCTCGCTCATGAACTCTTCTGCGTGAAGGAAGGCGGTAGCCAGCCGATCGCGGTATTCCGCGGTGGCTTGACCACCGGAGAGCGCGGCGGTCGCCTCGACAAAGCGCGCGACGACCTCCTGGACCCGCGGGGACCGGGCCGGTTCCCCGGCGTGGTAGGCGGCGATGAGCTCCTCCCCGATCCGGGCGCCGGTGGTGTGGATGAAGTCCTGCACCGACTCGCTCGCGATGTACTGCCCCTGCGCCGTGGAGTAGAGCTCTTGCAGGTAAGCGCGGACCGCGTCACCAAACCCCTGGTCGCGCAGCAGGTCGGCCAGCTCGATCCACGCCTCGAGCTGGGCGGACGTAGGGTCCTGGGGCAGGCGCGGCCGCATCGTGCGCAACCGGTCCACGAAGCCGTCTGGCACGTCCAGGCCCTGGCCCACCTCGTTCCAGAAGTCATCGACGACCTGTTCGCGCTCTTCGTCGGACATCGACACGAGCCGGTGCATCAAGTCCGCCTGCGCGGTCGTGCCTCCCTGCTTGATCAGCGCTCTCAGTACCGCCTGTCGGGCCCGCAGGACATGCTCTTGATGCTCGACCACCTCCAAGTGCGTGGTGAGCAGGTCGTGCAGGGTCGTTCCGCCCTCAAGCAGCCGTCGGATCTCGTCCAGGCCCGTGTCCAGGTCCCGCAGGGTGCGGACGAGTTCCAGCCGGGCGATGGCGTGGACGTCGTAGAGGCGGTGGCCCGCCTCGGTCGTGCCCGTGGGTTCGATGACCCCGGCATCAGAGTAGAACCGGACGGTGCTGACGCTCAGACCGCTCCGGCGCGCGGCGTCTCCGATGGAGTACAGCTCTTCATCGTGCATGGGACCACTATGGGACCTCAAGCGACTTGAGGTTCAAGCCTGTGCGGCGGCCAGGTAGGAGCGCACGTCACGGCTCTACCGCTCAATCCTGTAGCAATCCTCCCCCTTCTCAAATGGCCGCGCAGGCCCCGGCCGGCGAAGGCGACGGCAAGGCACTCGGCCCTGACATCCCCAGATCTGGCTAAACCTGTCAACGACGCGCCCGCCCGGTCCGGACGAGCGCTGCGCCGGGGCTGCGAAACCGGGAAATCCCTCTACACTCCATGGCACACCCCTCCCCCGCGAACGCCATCATTAAGGAAACCCGCCGTGCGCGTTGTCATCGCCGAAGACCTCGCCCTCCTCCGCGACGGACTGATCCGGCTGCTGCAAGCCCACGAATTCACCGTCGTCGCCGCCGTGGCAAGCGGCCCCGAACTACTCACAGCCCTCCTGGAGCACCGGCCCGACGTCGCCGTGGTCGACGTACGGCTCCCCCCCACCTTCACCGACGAAGGACTCCAAGCCGCCATCGAAGCCCGCCGCAACGTCCCCGGACTGCCCATCCTCGTCCTGTCCCAGCACGTCGAACAGCTCTACGCCCGCGAACTCCTCTCCGACGACGGCGGCGCCGTAGGCTACATGCTCAAAGACCGCGTCTTCGACATCGGCCAGTTCATCGACGCCGTACGCCGCGTGGCCTCCGGCGGCACCGCCATGGACCCCGCCGTCATCTCCCAACTGCTGGCCAAACACGGCGAAGCCGGCCCGCTGGCATCCCTGACCCCGCGCGAACGCGAAGTACTGGCGGAAATGGCCGAAGGGCGCTCCAACTCCGCCATCGCCAGCCGCCTGTTCATCACCGAAAAAGCAGTCAGCAAACACATCAACAACATCTTCACCAAGCTGGACCTGCCGCCCTCCACCGACGACAGCCGCCGGGTCCTGGCCGTACTGGCCTACCTCAACCAGTAACGCACCCAACGGTGCCGGCGCGTGGACGGTCCGCGCCGGCACCAACCGCCCGCGAAGCGGACTGTCGGCCCGTTACCCCCACAGCGCCGACTTAACCCCCACATCCACCACCCGGCCGAATCCGGCCGCGCCCCGCAACAGCGATCAATCGCGCTGCCCAGCCTCAAAATCCCGATAAAGACCGTCGATCTCCTCAGAAAAAGCACGCAGAATCACATCCCGGCGCAACTCACCCGAGGCCAGCACCAAACCGCTCTGCACCGTCAACTCATCAGCCAACACATGGAAAGCACGCACCGCCCACTCCGCCGGCACCGCCGCATTGGCCTCCTGCACAGCCGCCTGAATCTCACCGAGCAGATCAGGATCGGCCGCCAACTCCTCCCGCGACATCGCCAGCGGACGGTTGTTCACCAACCGCCAATACTCCACCTGGTCGGACACAAGAGTGATCAACGCGCTGGCATAGGGACGCCCCTCACTGATCACCATCACCTGACTCACCAACGGATGGGACAGCAACCGCCGCTCGATGGCCTCCGCATGATCCACACCCGCCGCCCCCTCAGCGACCGACGCCACCACATCCGGAGGCCGATACACCCACGGACGAGGCTGGGGCGCAGCCAACGCAGCAGCCAGACTGGCCTGCGGACGCAACCGCCGCTCCACCTGCAGATACCCCTCACCATCCATGGCCCCCGCATAACCGGTAGCCAACCACCCATCGCGAAACGCAGCCTGAGTGGCCCCAGGATCGTTCCAATACCCGGGAAAAACCCCGGGCCCGCGCACGTGAACCTCACCATCGCGCGACAACCGCACCTCCGCCCCCGGCAAAGGCCGCCCACAGCTACCGGCACGACGCTCACCAGGAGCATTGGCAGTAACCGCCCCGCCCGTCTCCACCGTGCCAAACATCTGGAAAACAGGCATCCCCACACCGCTGTAGAAACGATCCATACGCTCCGACAACAGCCTGCCCGCACACACGATCACCTCAACACGCCCGCCCAACGCCTCACGGATCCGCGCATACATCCACTCATACATCGCCCGCGACATCCGCCGCCACGCCCCCTTGCGCTCGGCCTTGTCGAACTCGACCGCCAGATCAGTAGCGGCATTGTAGGAGTTGAGATTGTCCCAACTGGTATCACGCGCCCGCCTCTTCTCCCGCGCGTGCACCGCCTCCAACAGCCGCGGCAACGCCACCAGCACCGTAGGGCGAAACTCCCGCAGCTCACGCAGCACGACACCACCGGGCGGCAGCAACCCCACACGCACCTGCGCCATCATGCACGCCACCAGCGCCGCATGGCCGTAGGACTCCCCCAACGGCAGATACATCAACGTGGCGGCCTTCCCCTTCTCCCACCGCTGCAACGCCGGAGCCAGACGCTCACACACCCCCTCAGCCGCGGCCAGGTAATTGCCATGAGTGAGCACAGCCCCACGGGTACGCACAACAGTGCTCACCGGATAGACGATGGCAGCCGGATCCTCACGCCGGGCCTCCTCACGGCGGAACCGCACAGCGGTGGAGTCCATATAGGCACCAGGCCGACAAATAGCCTCCATCCCCCCCTCGTCCAACCGCCAGATCCGCGCCAGATCCGTCAACTCATGCTGCATCGCCCCCACAGTCGCCGCGTGACCGCCGTCCTCCAGAACAATGGCGGCAGGCCGACAATCGCGCACGATGTGCTGCAACCGCTCCGCCGAACACGCCGGAGGCACCGGCACCACCACCGCACGCACCATCCAGACAGCGAACGCGATCAGCACCCACTCATAACGAGTCCCGCACACCACAACCACGCGGTCGCCGACCCCGACCCCCGCGGCAATCAACCCCTTGGCAGCCGAGGCCACATCACTGACGAACTCCGCCGAGGTCACATCCTCCCACTCGCCCCCGGCACCCTTACGGGAAAGAACAGCAACGCGCGGTTCGGCAGCGTTGCGATAAGCGAGGTCTCCCAGCCCCTTGAGCTCCCGGACCTGCGCCGCCGAAGCCGACCGAGACTGTCGCATGCCCGCCTTCTCCTCCACACCGACCAAGGCGCCCCTCCAGGCACGCCCCCGAATTTCTTCACGCTTCACGCAAGTGTGCCCTACTGTGCACGGTCCCCTCACCCCACAGCAAGCCACACAATCCAGCAAAACTGACTAAACATACGACAACACCGGAAATTCCTCCACAACACCCCAGAAAATCACCAAATACGCACCCCCCATCACACCCCGCCACCAACCACCCCCAAACCAATCCACCTATCACACGACCATCCGACCTCACCGAGCACTACCCGCCACCCAACGCGCCACCCCAGCAAATACCACCACCGCCAAACCCCCCGCCACCACCATCACCACCGCCATACTCACCAAACTCGCCTCCCCCGAAGCCGTCATCCCCGCCAACGACGCCACACCACCACCCAACGCGAACTGCATCGCCCCCATCAACGCCGACGCCGTCCCCGCCACCGCCGACACCTGACTAGAAATCGCCAACGTCGTCGCATTCGGAAAAACAAAACCCACACTGAACATCATCACAAAGAACACCGACGTCAACGCCACCAACGCGCCCCCACCCGACACCCCCGCCAGCGCCATCCCGCCCAGCACCAGCACCGCCACCAACGCACCAGCCAACCCCGCAGCCAACCGCCGCGACGCCTCCACCCGCCCGATCAGAAAACCATTCACCTGCGTCCCGAGAATCAACCCCACCGTATTGACCGCAAAAATCACACTGAACTGCTGAGCCGAAGCCCCGAAACCCTCCTGCGAAACAAACGAGAACGAAGAAATGTAAGTGAACATCATCCCGAAACTCAACCCCAGCGTCAGCGCCGGCCCCATAAACCGCACATCCCGCAACAACCCCCACACCCGCACCGCCAACCCCACCGCATTCATCGGCCGCCGCTCACTTCGCGGCAGACTCTCCGGCAACACGAAGAACACCACCACAAAACTCACCGCCGAAACACCGCCCAACACCAAGAAACTCAACTGCCACGGCCCCAGCAACAGCAGCTGCCCACCCAAAACCGGACCCAGCAACGGCGCCAACCCCGTCACCAGAATCAGCCGCGAGAAAAACCGCGCCGCATCATCACCCTCATACAAATCACGCACCACAGCACGCGAAATCACCGCCCCCGCAGCACCAGCCGCCCCCTGCACAAACCGCAACACCACAAACCACACCGCCGACGGCACCCACATGCACAGCAACGACGCCACCGTGAACACCGCCACCCCGACCAGCAGCGGTCCTCGCCGACCCCACGCATCACTCATCGGCCCGACGACCAACTGCCCCACCGCCAACCCCAACATGGCCGCGGTCAACGTCAACTGAATCCGCGCCTGCGACGCCCCCAAATCAGCAGCGATCTGCGGAAAAGCCGGCAGATACAGATCCGTCGCCAACGGCCCCGTCGCCGTCAGCATCCCCAACACCAGCACCATCACCAACAACGGCCGACGGCGCACCGAAGCCCCACCAGACACCGACGAAGACAAGCGACTCGCGGTCACGCACCGACTCCATTCGCCTCAACACCAGAAAACAGCGCCACCCACAGCACCGTCACCCATCCCAACATCCCACCACCCCACCCCTATCCACCCAACCCCACCACCCACGTGACATCAGTTACCCCCGATCACCGCACCAACGACGCCACCAACCACTCCAACTCCGCCTCAGGATCAGCCGTCAACCCCGTATGCACCGGCCCCGGCTGCACAATCGTGCTCCGCGGAGCCGTCAACCACCGAAACCGCCGCCCCGCATCCTCACCACCCGCAACCCCCGCATCCTCCCCACCACGACACACCAACTCCACCGCCTCCAATGCCCGCTCCACACCCACCACATCCACCCCCGCATCCAACGCCCGCAACCGCCCAACATCCAGCGCACACCGCGCCGCCAGAAACGACCGCGCCTTGCAGTAAACGATCACCCCCGCATTGACCCGCTCCCCGCGCTCCACCCGCGGCACCACCCGCACCACGGCATACTCGAACACCTCACGCTTCACCGCGGCACCTCCGGCAACCACACACGATCACCCGCACGCGCCAGTAAATGCCCCACATAAGCCTCGCGCACCTCCCCCACCGACCCGAACCCCGGCTCGTCCACCAACCACTCATCAGGCACCAACCCCACCACCTCCCGCAGCAAATCAGCCGTGATCAGCGGCGCCAACTCCGCATCCGCCGCCACCAGATCAGGCCCCGCCGACACCAACACATGGTCAGAGGCGTCATAGGCCCGCCTTACCGCAGCCTTTGCACTCGGCCAATTGTGGTGAAAGATCAACGTCGCCCCATGATCGATCAAATACGGCTGCTCATGCCACACCAGCATGTTCGGATTACGCCACGTCCGATCCACATTCCCAACAAAGGCATCGAACCACAGCACACGTCCGGCCAACCCCGAATCCACATGGCACACCAGCGGATCGAACGACAGCGCCCCCGGCAGGTAATCCATCCCCAGATTCAACCCGCCACTGCTCTTCAGCAGCTCCTGCACCTCCGGATCCGGCTCCCCCCGACCGATCACCGCATCGAAATGCACCAACGCCAACACCGGCACCGGCAACCCCAGACGCCGCCCCAACTCCCCCGACACCACCTCGGCAATCAGCGTCTTGCGCCCCTGCCCCGCCCCCACGAACTTCACCACGTACATACCGAGGTCATCAGTCTCCACCAACCCGGGCAACGAACCGCCCTCACGCAACGGCAGCACATACCGGGTCGCCACTACCTCTTCCAACACGCCGATCAGCATAGAGCCACAGCCCTCCGATACGTTGCCTCCATGCGGTTCAGCGACCAGGAATTCACCGACCACATCGTCCAGACACTCGCCGAACTCAACGGAGTCGAAGCCGTCGCCCTCGGCGGATCCCGCGCCACCGGCACCCACACCCCCGACAGCGACTGGGACTTCGCCATCTACTACCGCCACCGGTTCAACCCCGACGACCTTCGCGCCCTCGGCTGGGACGGAGAAGTCTCCGACATCGGAGCCTGGGGAGGCGGCGTCTTCAACGGAGGCGCCTGGCTCACCGTCGACGGCCGCCATATCGACATCCACTACCGCGACCTCGACGACGTCGAATACCGCCTCGACGAAGCCCGCAAAGGCCGGTTCAACGTCGAACTCCTCCCCTTCCACCTCGCCGGCATCCCCACCTACATCGTCGTCGCCGAACTCGCCATCAACGACGTCCTGCACGGCGACCTGCCCCGCCCGGGCTACCCCGACGCTCTGAGCCGCAACGCCCCTGCCCAATGGCGGGCAATAGCCGACATGACCCTCCAGTACGCCCGCGCGGCTCATGCCGAACACGGCCACCTCACCGAAACCGCCGGCGCCATCGCCACCGCCGCCGCCCAGTACGCCCACGCCATCCTGGCCGCCCGCCGCACCTGGATCACCAACGAGAAACGGCTCCTCGACAACGCCGAGCTCCGCGGCATCGACACCATCCTCGCCGGCCTCGACACCGAACCCGTCACCCTCATGGCCGCCGTAGACGCCGCTTCCCACCTTCTGGCTACCGCCGTCGACCAAACCCAGAGCTGAACCTCGCAGATCGTGTGCGGCTTCCCAGAGAAAGCTGTTTTTGATCCCGGGTGCGGCGTAGCCGCTCTTCAGGTTTCTATGCTGTACTTTAAAAAATCGCCACCTTTACGATGTAGATTTCTATTTTGCTTTGCGGCCCGATCTGCCTAACGGAGCCCCGAGTTCCTCGGCTCGCGGCTGCCACCTCGGGGGCTCCCCTGATCCAGGACTCACGGCCCGGATAATCCGTACTCCCCTACTCGCAACAGCGCGGTGGCGTCCATGCCGGTGGTACCCTGTCGCGCATGACGTTCTTCTTCCTGCGTTAGCCGCCCCGTCGGCGCGACGCGGACCCCCCGGTGCCGACGATGCGGGACGGTTTCCCCCCGTCCCGGGCTGCGACGTGGGAGAAAACACCATCATGCGCACTACACGCGCGTATGCTCCATCCCCGCGTCCCGGCGCTTCCGCTGTCCTGTGACGGCGGCGCGCCTGGTGGCGCGGTGCGTTCGCGGGCTGGAGCCCGCTGTAAGCACCGAGATCCTGCAAAGCGGATCCGCATCCATCACCTCACTCGCCCACCGCGAGGTGGTCTACCGAACCCCGGCCGCAGACGCACCGTACCCGCGGACGGCCGATGACGTCTTCCTTCTCGCCGAACGCCGCGGCGACATCGGCCCGTACAAGAGCGACCTGGCGGCTTTGGCGGAGTTGGCGCACGCGGTGGACCTCGACGCCCTGGAGCGCGAACGCCGCGCCCGCGGCGGTCCTCGCGGCTTTGCCGGGATCGACATCTCAGCGTCCTATCTGGGACGGCGCACCTACAACCGCTACGACATCGAAGACGCGATCGGCCCGGTCCTGGCCCAGCGTCTCGGTGTCCCTTACCACGCACGTAGGAACGGCACCGCTCCGCCCCCGGACTACAGCGGATGGCGGCTGACCCTGGACGGCACACACACCACCCTGCTGCTGCGTCTGGGCACGCGACCCGCCCACCGGCGCTCCTACAAGAGGGCGACGGTTCCGGGAACACTGCACCCACCGCTCGCCGCGGCCATGGCGCTGCTGGCCGACCTCCAGCCCGGTCAGCGGATCATGGACCCGTGCTGCGGCGCCGGCACGCTGCTCATCGAGGCCCATCACGTCGTGCCGGGGACCACCCTGCTGGGGTTCGATCTGGACCCCGAGGCCCGACGCGCCGCCGAGGCCAACGCAGCCGGCACCGCCCCCCTGCGGATCGAGCGCGCCGACGCCGGTGGGCTTCCCGTCGCCGATGGAAGCGTCGACCGGGTCCTGTGCAACCCCCCATGGGAAGGGCAGGTGGCGGCGGGCGGGCGGCTGGCGGCCCGCCCTGAGCGGTGGTGGCGCGAACTCGCCCGGGTCCTCACCGGGCAGGGACGCGCGGTCGTGCTCGTGCCCGATGCCCGTGGCCTGACCCACGCCCTCGCCCACGGCCTGGAGCCCACGCACGTACGGCAGGTGAGCCTGTCCGGCCGCCGCCCCCTGATGGTCCGGCTCGAACGCACGCGCTCCCCCGGCCCACGGCGCACAGCCCACCGGGGAAAAGGCGGGTAGTTCCTCCCCGGGGCAGCCGTGACCCCGGGGGCGCGCGTGCCCTCGGACCCTCCCGGAGTCCGGATCGCCGCCCTTGCCCTCGCAAGGCGGGGGCCGCGGGTCCTTTGATGGTGCCGCGCACCATCAAAGGACCCGCGGCCCTGCTCAGGCGTCGGGCACGATCACCGCGCGGCCGTGGATCCGGCCGGCCATCATCCGTTCGTAGACCTCAGGGGCCTCCTCGAGTCCGTAGCGCTCCACGTGCACGCTCACCGCACCCTGCTTGGCCAGGTCGACCAGCTCGATCAGTTCCGAGCGGCTCCCCCAGTAGCTGGTACCGACACGCGTCCCAAAAGGCACCGACGTGAAGGACACCGGGATCGCCCCGTCGCCGATGCCGACCATGTTGATGTCGGAGTCCATGGCGACCACCGCCGCCGCGAGGTCGGCTGTCGGCTGGGCGCCCACGAAGTCGAACACCACGTCCGCCCCGTTTCCACCGGACAGCTCCCGCACCGTGTCCACCGCGCTCGACTCCGACACCAATGTGTGGTGGGCGCCGCTGCGGCGCGCGATCTCCAGGCTCTCCTCACGTACGTCCAGAGCCACGACCGTGGTCGCCGAGACCGCCCGCAGCAGCTGGATCGCGACGTGCCCGAGCCCGCCTGCCCCGATCACCACGGCCGTACTGCCCGCGAAGAGCTTCGGCAGCGACCGCTTGATCACGTGGTAAGGGGTCAGCCCCGCATCCGTCAGCGGCACTGTCCGCACCGGATCCAAATCACCGATCGGCACCACATGGCGCGCGGAGTCCACCACCATGTACTCGGCCAGGGCCCCGGGCGCGCCGAGCCCCGGCGGTTGGATCCCCAACTCCGCTGCGCGCGGGCAGTAGTTCTCCAAACCGCGCGCACACGCCCGGCAGGCGCCGCACCCCCACGGGCCGTAGACCACCACAAAGTCCCCCGCTGCGATGCCCTTGACCTCAGGACCGACCGCCTCGACCCGGCCCGCCCCCTCATGGCCCAGCGTCAGCGGCAGCTCGTAGGGGAAGCTCTCGGCGGACCAGCTCATCACCTCCAGGTCCGAATGGCACACCCCGGCGGCCGCGACCTTCAGCAGCACCTGCCCCGGCCCCGGCTCGGGTACCGGAACATCGACGACCCGCGGAATCTCCCCGATATTGGCGTACTGGACCGCCTTCATGGGTTCTCCCCTTCTCTCCGCTGAAGCAGAAACCTTCCGGGGACGGCTGCCCCGTACTCGTCATTCCACGCCTGAGAAGAGCGGTAGGGGCTCCTTCGCGTTGTCCGTGTTGACGCTTCTATTACCGCTCGATCTTGACGCTGTGCACGTCTGAACCGCAGTCCAGACGTGCACAGCGTCAAGATCGGCGAAAGTTTCACCACCAGGATACAGCTGCCTTTACATTGTAGATTCATTTTGTGAAAAGGGGTTGCCCCGCCTGAGCCTTCCTCCCTATCGTCGTATTCGCTATGTGTGCCTTCTTCGGTATCCCCAACGTCTGGGCGGCGACCCGGTGGGGAAACGCGCTCGTCCGCCGTCCGCGCCACCCACCGGGACGCCGCCCTGGACCGGTAGCCCCGAGCCGCTTCTGAACCGCATTCCCTCGCTTCGGTCCGCACTTCGCGTGCCCGGCCGATGCGGAATGCGCAGCCGCAGCCTGCTCGGATCCTTCCGCTGTGCGCTGTCCGCGCGGCGGTCCGCCGGCGACCGGTCCCGGGCCCAGTCATGTCCGATGACCATCGGACGGGCAGCCCGGACCGCACTCGACCTTCTTGTGCCGCCACGCGGCCGTTCCGTGCTGCCCGTCCACGTCCGCCGCCCCAGCCCGGGGCGGCAGGAACGGACCTGCTGTGGCACACTCCCGACAGCCCCGCGCCGGAGACCGGCGCCGCACACTCTCGCAGAACTTCCTCACCGACCCCTCCCTCGCCCGCCGGATCGTCCGCATCGCCGGGGTAGGCCCCGACGACCGCGTGGTCGAAGTCGGCGCCGGCGAAGGCATCCTGACCCGCGCCCTCGCGTCCGCCTGCCGCGCCGTCACCGCCTACGAGCTCGACCCGCGCCTGGCCGCCGCACTCGCCGCCCGCCGCATCCCCGGTGTGCGCGTCGTGCACCAGGACTTCCTGCGCTCCGCCCCGCCGGGCGGCGCGTTCTCGGTGGTCGGCAACATCCCCTACGCGATCACCTCGCCGATCGTGGGCTGGTGCCTGAACGCGTGCGGGCTCACCTCGGCGACGCTGCTCACCCAGTGGGAGTACGCGCGCAAACGCACCGGCGGCAACGGGCGCTGGAGCCGCCTCACCGTGCAGACCTGGCCGCTGTTCTCCTGGCGGCTGGCCGGCCGGATACCGCGGGACCGGTTCGATCCGATCCCGCGCGTGGACGCGGGGGTCCTGCTCTTGCGCCACCGACAGCGCCCCCTGCTCCCGCCCGGAACACTCGGCGACTACCGGCGCCTCGTGGAGCTGGGCTTCACCGGGGTCGGCGGATCGCTGCGCGCATCGCTGCGGCGCGGCCACCCGCCGCAGCGGGTCGACGCCGCCCTGGCCGCGGCCGGGGTCGACCGCGCGGCCGTCGTCGCCTTCGTCTCCCCCGACCAGTGGATCCGGATCTTTACGCACCTGCACGGCCTGCGCGGCGTCACCGCCGCGCAGGAGCATGAGGCAGAGCAACAGGCGGCGCGGCGGCGCCGCTCCCGGTGAGCCGATCCCGGTACGCAAGGGGCGCCGGAGCTCGCGGTCGCTGCGCCCGGCGCCCCGCCCCGGTCGGGATACTGGGACGGGCGGCGCGACACGAACGGCGATCGGCCGACGGACCAGGACCAGGGAGGGCACGTGCTGGTACTGCACGGCATATGGGATGCGGCCGACGGCGACGCACCGCTGGTGCTGTGGGGAGAGGACTCCACCCGGTCGACGCGCACGGCGTCGCGGGCACGGGTCCGGCCCCACCCCTACGCCATGCCGGAGGCCGCACTGCGCGACGCTATCGCCGGGCCCGCCGCAGACGGCACCAAAATCGCCAAGGCCCGCGCCACCGAACTGGAACTGCATCTTCCCGGCTCCGCCTCCCACCCCCTCCCCTCCCCCGGACTCGGGCCGGTCCCCGAGGCGCCGACCGTGCGCCAGCCCCGCCTGCGCCTGTGGCAGGTCCCCGCCCTCCGCATCCCCGCCGACTCCGCTCTGCCGGCCGCGCTCCGCGACGTTGCGACAGGCGACACCGCCCTCGGCCCCGGACTCCGGCACCTCATGGCCGTACAGCACTTCGCCGAACACCTCGTCACCTCCGGGCGCCTCCTCCCCCGCATCGTCGGCGACCCGCCCGAGGCCCGTTGGCGCCCGGTGCTCTCCGGCACCGACTCCGACCACTTCACGGCCCTCGCCACCGCTCTCCCACCGGTCGCCCGCGCCCACCTCGAGCCCGACGCCACGGACACCGGCGACGCCGCCGCTGTGGTGTTCGCCGCGCTGTGCCACCTGACCGACACCACCGCCCGCTCCCGCCTCAGGTCGGCACCGCCACGGCGCGCCCGCAGCGGGCTGACCGCCGCACTGGTCTCGGCTGATGCCCGCCTCGGCGCTTCCGGCCCCACCGGCGAACCCGCCGACCGGCTGGCCGCACGACTGCGGGAGTGGCACAGCCGAGCACAGCACCCCCATCAGCGGGCGCGGCTGCTGTTCCGGCTCGTGGAACCCGACCCCGATACCCCTGCCGCCGACACTGCCGCCGATCAGCGATGGCGGGTGGAGTTCTGGGTGCGGTCCGGAACCGATCCCAGCCTGCAGCTCTGCCTGGCCGACCTGTGGCTGGGAGAGGGCGGTGCCTGGCTGCCCGACGACGTCGAGTCGGCGATGCTGAGCGACCTGGCGCGGGCCGCCCGGTACTACCCCGCTGTGCAGCAGGAACTGCGCGAGCTGGCCCCGGCCGCCATCACCACGGGCGCCGGCGGCGCCTACACGTTCATCCGCGACATCGCACCACGGCTGAACGCGGCCGGATTCGCCGTCGTCCTCCCCGAGTGGGCCGGGCAGCGGTCCCTGGGCCTCCGGCTCACCGCGCGCGAACAGCAGTCCGGCGCGCGCGGTGGCGGGATCGGGCCGAGCGACCTGGTCGACGTCTCCTTCGAAGCCGTCCTGGGCGATGAGCACGTGGACACCGACGAGCTCGCCGAACTGGCCCGCCTCAAACAGCCGCTCGTGCGGCTGCGCGGGCGCTGGGTGGAGGTCGACCCGGCGCACCTGCGCACCGCGTTGGACTTCCTGCGTCGCCGCGGCCGCGGCACCATGCGCCGCGACGAGGCCCTGCGCACGGCGATAGGCGCCCAAAGCACTGTCCCGCTCCCCGTCGCCGGCGTGGACGCCGACGGCGCGCTGGGCGCACTGCTCAGCGGAACCGCCGAGCAGCGGATCGCGCCGATGCCCACCCCGGCCGGCTTCGCCGGTTCGCTGCGCCCCTACCAGGAACGCGGCGCGGCCTGGCTGCGTTTTCTGGGCGGCCTGGGGCTGGGGGCGATCCTCGCCGACGACATGGGGCTGGGCAAGACGGTGCAGCTGCTCGCCCTGCTCACCGGCGAACGCGGCGGCCGGCCTGCGGCCTCCCCCGGCCCCACATTGCTGATCTGCCCGGTGTCGCTGGTCGGCAACTGGCAGCGCGAAGCCGCCCGGTTCGCTCCAGGTCTGCGGGTGCACGTCCACCACGGCCCCGGCCGGCCGCGGGGCAACGCTTTGGCGAGGACGGCCGGCGCCGCCGACCTGTTCGTGACCACCTACGGGGTGGTGGTGCGCGACTCCGCCGAACTCGCCGCGATGCCCTGGCACCGCGTGGTCTGCGACGAGGCGCAGGCGATCAAGAACAGCACCACCCGGCAGGCCCGGGCCGTTCGGGAACTGCCCGCGGACTCCCGGATCGCGCTGACGGGCACGCCCGTGGAGAACAACCTCGGCGAGCTGTGGTCGATCATGGAGTTCGCCAACCCGGGGCTACTCGGGCCGGAGGCGTCGTTTCGTCGCACCATCGCCGACAGGGTCGAGAAGGCCGCCGGAGGCGCGGGCGGCCCGCAGGCGGATGCCAAAAGCACGGCCCTGCTGAAGCGGCTGACCGGACCGTTCATCCTCCGCCGGCTCAAAACCGACCGGTCCATCATCTCCGACCTTCCGGACAAGCACGAGATCCGCACCTGGTGCACGCTGACGCCCGAGCAGGCCTCGCTGTACAAGGCGACAGTCGATGACATGGCCGAACGCATCGACGATGCCGACGGCATTCAGCGCAAAGGGCTGGTGCTGGCGACGATGGCGCGGCTCAAGCAGATCTGCAACCACCCCGCCCAGTTCCTCGGGGACGGGTCGGCGCTGGCCGGGCGCTCGGGCAAGCTGGAACGCCTGGAAGGGCTGCTGGAGGAGGCGCTGGCCGAGGGTGACAAGGCTTTGTGCTTCACCCAGTACACGGCGCTGGGCGACCGGCTGGCCCCCTACCTGTCGGCGCGGTTGGGCCGCGAGGTGCTCTGGCTGCACGGCGCCACGCCGCGCCCGCGGCGCGAAGAGCTGATGCGGCGCTTCCAGGAGTCGGGTGAGCCCATGGTCTTCCTGCTCTCGCTGAAGGCGGCCGGGACCGGGCTGAACCTGACCGCCGCCACCCATGTCGTGCACATCGACCGCTGGTGGAATCCGGCCGTGGAGGACCAGGCCACCGACCGGGCCTTCCGCATCGGGCAGCGGCGCGACGTGCAGGTGCGCAAGCTGATCTGCGTCGGTACTTTGGAGGAGCGCGTGGACGAGATGATCGAACGCAAGAAGGCCTTGGCCGAAAGCGTTGTCGGCACCGGTGAGGAGTGGCTGACAGAGCTGTCCACCGACCAGCTGCGCGAGGTCATCCGCCTGGCTCCCGAGGCGGTGACCCGGTGAGCGGCGCACGCGGGGCCGGCGGGGAGCTCGCTCGGAACTCCCGGACCTGGTGGTCGCACCGGTTCATCGACGCTCTGGAGGCGGGGACCGAGGCGGGGCGGCTGCGGCGCGGACGCGGCTACGCCGCCCAGGGGGCAGTACGCGACCTGCGCGTGCGCGCCGGTGAGGTGACCGCCCGGGTGCAGGGGTCGCGGGCCCGGCCCTACCGGGTCAGTCTGATCCTTCCGGTCCTGGACGAGGAGCAGTGGGCCACCGTGGCGGCCGCGCTCGCCGGGCAACCATTGTTCCGCGCCCGGCTGCTGGCCGGCGAACTGCCACCCGAAGTCGAACAGGTCTTTGCCGTCCTGGGGCTGCGGCTGCTCCCGCGCGGTCTCTCCGACACCGTGCTGACCTGCTCCTGCCCCGACTGGGGCGCCCCCTGCAAGCACGTGGCCGCGGCGTTGTACGTCCTTGCCGACTCCCTTGCCGAGGACCCGTTCCTCCTACTGGCCTGGCTCGGCAGAGACCGCGGGGCATTCCTGTCCGACCTGCGCAGGTATGCGCGCACCGGCGCGGCGGCCGCGGACGAAGCGCCGCAGGCCCCCTTCGCCGACGTGCCCTGTCCCGCGGTCGCGGCCGCCACAGAGCCGGATTCGCCCGCCGGGTTCTGGGAGTCCCCGCCGCTCCCCGGTCCGCCCCCGGCCGCACAGCATCCGCAGCCCGCGACCTTCTCGGCCGACCCTCCCGGCGACGGCCCCGACCTGATCGATGTCCTCGCCCCCCTCTACGAGCGACTGATGGATCGCTGATCGTGCTCGGCCCGCTGACCGATCGCCCACGGCATGTCAGCAGTGCCTGCTGGGAAGCGAGCATGGAGAGCACAGACATGCATTCGCTGGACCGGTTGTCCGGGGAGCTGTTCACCGCCGACGCGGTGGGGCACTGGGGCGACCGGGACGTCCGCGGGCCGAGGATGATCGCCGAGCAGGTGCGGCAGGCGCAGCAGCTGTTCCCCGGCATCAGCACCGTACTGGAGGTGGGACCGATCGCCGAAGGCGATCTGCTGGCGGCCCAGTGGGTGTTCACGGACACCTACGCGGGCGGGCCCCCTGGTGCCCAGGCACCGGTGGGGGCCGAGGTGCGCTGCCCGGGCGTGGACATCTTCCGGATCCGCGGCGACCGGTTCTGCGCGTACTGGCCCCAAGGCGACAATCTCTCGCTGATGGCCCAGCTCAAAACCGTGTGACCGGTGGGCAGGGGCGCTCCCCTGTCCCGGTGCCCGCGGCCAGCCCGCGAAGCAGGTCCACTGCCCACGGACCGTCGTCGTAGGGCACGAACAGGTGGTCGTGGAAATAGCCGGCGACCACGTTGCACGACAGGCCCGCATCGGCCAGCACGCCCGAGACGGCGCGGGTGAGCCCCACGGCGTCGAGCGCGGAGTGGATCCGCAGGGTGATCCAGGCGGCGACGTAGGTGTAGGCCAGCTCCGCGGCGTCGGCCTCCTCCTGCGTGCACACCACTGTGAGTCCTTCGTCCTCGGCGACGGTGACCACGGGCCGCACGCCCGCCGGGACCTGTTCGGTATGGGCGAAGACGTAGCGGCCGGGCCGCAGCAGCGGTTCCATCCCGGACAGCAGCCGGGCAAGATCGTGTTCACCGGTGCTCACGTGTGGTCCTCGTGTTCTTGCCGGGTGCGGGCCGCCCCGTGGGGCGGATGGGTCAGCTCTAGCCGCGGTCCAGGTCCGAGGGCCGGATGCGGAAGACCTGCAGCCGGCGGTCGTAGTACTTCTCGGTCTCGCCGACCCATTCCATCCCCAGGCGGCGGGCGGTGGCGATGGCGCGGGTGTTGTCGGGCCGGGCGACCGCGAAGACCTCCTCGATCCCCTGCTCGAAGGCCCAGCGGATGAGGCGCTGGCTTGCCTCGGTGGCATAGCCGTTGCCCCATGTGTCGGGGCGGAGCTGCCAGCTGAGCTCGAAGTCCTCTTCGAAAGGCGGCAGCAGCCGCAGGGAGAGCCCGCCGATGAGCTCTCCGTCGTCCGCGCGGACGATCGCCCACCGGCCTGCGGGCGGCACCAGGTTGGGCTGGGCCTCGACCCAGGCATGCAGGACCGACCGCATCGCCGCCGTGTCGTGGACGGCGCGCATCTGCGGTGTCAGCCACCTGGCGACGTCATGGGCTCCGTAGACGGCCAGCGCCGCTTCGGCGTCGTCGACGTCCCAGTCGCGGATGATCAGTCGGTCGGTGCGCAACTCAGCGGTCATATCCGGCATGGTAACCGCGAGCGGCCGGACCCGGACGAAAGAACACGGGGGCGGGGCGAAGTGGGATGGCAGGAGGAAACGAACGGGGCCGCCCGGATGTCCGGGCGGCCCCGCCGCTCAACCGTGGCGGCTCAGTCTCAGATGCCCTGCACGTTCTCGGCCTGCGGGCCCTTGGGGCCCTGCGTGATGTCGAACTCGACGCGCTGGTTCTCCTCCAGGTTACGGAAGCCCGAGCCCGCGATGTTGCTGTAGTGCACGAAAACGTCGGGGCCGCCGGCGTCCTGCTGGATGAAACCGAAACCCTTTTCGCCGTTGAACCACTTGACGGTTCCCTGCGTCATCTGCGATCTCCCCATCTCTGAAGATCAGTCCAGACCCGCGCTCTGCGGTGTCTGCGGGTGCTGCGAACCTTCTCCAGAAATGAAAAACGCCCGCTGGTCAAAAACTCCGCGGGCGATCACATGCGATCAGGCGAAATCAAGACTGCAACCCGCTTGTTACATTAGCACACCCGCGCCCCGCCCGCCACGTGTCTGCCGTCGACCTTCCAGGCGGCCGTGGCGGCCGACGGTGTCGGCTTCGCGCCGCACCCCGGCCCTATCCGGTCGACTCCGACCGGCCTCCGGTGTTCGCGACCGGTCCGGGGCCACCGGAGCCGCTGTCGGTATGGCGGCGGGGAGGCGCTGCCCCGCCGCGGCGAAGTCCCCTAAATACCGGCCACTGTGCGCCGGTACCGCGGCGGCCTGCGCGCGTCGGCGGCCTGCTCGAACCCGTGTGCCAGGGCGAGGACACGGGCGTCCGCCCACCGCCCGGCGATCAGCGACAGCCCGACCGGGAGCGGGCCGACGAAGCCGGCGGGAACGGTGACACTGGGGTAGCCCGCGACCGCCGCCGGGGTGGTGGTGGACATGAGCGGGCCCTTCTCGTCGCCGCTCTCGATGCGCCAGGCGACCGGATTCGAGACCGTGGCGATCGCGCTCAGTTGGTGGGCGGCGAGCACCTCGTCGATGGAGCGCCGCGCGTAATCGGCCAGTTCCGCCCGCCGGGCCCGGTGCTGCGGGCTGCGGGGATCCGGCGCCGCCAGCGCCAACCGGAACAGCTCCTGGCCGTCGAAGCAGGCGCGCTCCCGCGGATCGCTGCTGGTGTACTCGATGAGTCCGGCCAGGTCGCGGGGGCCGCCGGCGCGCCCGCCCAGATAGGCGTGGATATCGCGGCGGAACTCACCGAGCAGGACACTGAGGTGCAGTTCGCCGATCAGCTGCTGGTAGGGGAGGTCGACATCGATGACCTCGGCCCCTTCCTGGCGCAGCAGTTCGGCCGACTTCGCCAGCACCTGCTGGACCGGATCGCCGGCGGCCGGGGTCTGCCACAGGCCGATCCGCGCCCCGCGCAGCGCCCCTGACCGCGGCGGGAATCCGTGGACCCCCCCGTCGGCAGGAAGGGCGCGGGTCGCCGGGTCGGCGGGGTCGCGCCCCTGCAGCACAGACAGCGCCAGCGCCGCGTCGGTGGTGTTTCGGGCTATCGGCCCCGGGGTGTCCTGCTCGGCTGAGATCGGCACTATCCCGGACCTGCTGACCAGCCCCAGAGTGGGCTTGCAACCGACCACTCCCGCCATCCCCGCCGGTCCGATGATCGAGCCGTCGGTCTCTGTCCCGATGGCCACCTGGGCGAGTGCGGCGGCCACACCGGCCGTCGACCCGGAGGACGATCCGCCGGGACTGCGGTCCAGAACATGGGGGTTGACGGTCTGCCCGCCAACAGCCGACCAGCCCGACACCGAGTCCGCGGAGCGGAAGTTCGACCATTCGGACAGGTTCGTCTTGCCGAGGATGACGGCTCCGGCGTTACGGAGGCGCCGCACCAGCTCCGCGTCTCGCGCGGGCGGGACGCCCCGCAGGGCCAGCGATCCGGCCGTGGTCCCCAGACCGGCCGTTTCCACGCTGTCCTTCACCAGGACGGGAATGCCGTCCAGCGGGCCGGCGCATTGGCCGTCGCGGCGCCGACGGTCGCTGGCCCGCGCCTGGTCCAGGGCGGTGGGGTCGACGAACAGCACCGCGCGCAGCAGCGGATTGAGGGCGCGGATCCGCTCCAGGTAGGCCTCTGTCAGACCGACGGCGTCCAGACCGCCGCGCTCCATCCGCAGTCGGAGTTGGGGAATGCTCGCCCGGTCCAGGTCGATGTCGAGCGCTGTATCGTCCTCGACCGGTTCGGTCAGGTTCTGGAAGGCGGATGCCTCCTCGGTCAACGATGTCCTTTCTGGACCGGGCCCCGCACGCGGTGGGCGCGTGCGGCGCCGTCCTGCCCGGGGAGGGCTGGAGAGCGGGCGAACACACCGGAGGACATCATATGTTCGGGTTCCGCAGTGGTTCAACGTGGTCCGGCGCGGAACCGCGGCGTCGGCCGCAGGTCCTCGCCCGCCGCACGGGACGGGGCACCGCTAACCGGATGGCGCGGTTCCGGCATCGGCGGCAAAGGCGGTCTCGCGGTAGGCCTCCAGTTCGGCCAGGCGTTCCCGCAGAGCGGCCCTGGTCCCGTTGTAGGCGTCGCTGCCCAGCGTCAGCCGTGCGGGCGGTGCCGTGGAGTCGCCCGCGCCGATGATCGCCTGCGCCATCTTGGCCGGGTCGGCGGTCCGTTCAGGGGAGGGGGCCGGAATCTCACCGGCCATGACCTGGCGCACCTGTCCGGCGGGATTGTGGTCGTAGGCCTCTACTGCCGGGGCCACGGCGGAATCGGCGCCGCCGGGTACGGTGCGGGCCGTACCCGCTCTGACTACGGTGACGCTGATGCCGAACGGGGCGACTTCGGCGGCGACCGACGCGTAGAAACCCTCGATGGCCTGAGCGGTCGCATGGCACAGGCTCACCCCGGCGGCCGCCGGTCCGCCCATGCCCGAGACCTGGATGATGCGGCCGCCTCCCTGCCCGCGCAGGCGCGGGATGACGGCGCGGGCCAGTTGGACGGGGCCGACCAGGCCGACGCTGACCTCCCGGGCGATCTGATCGTCGGTGAGTTCCTCACACGCCCCGAACAGCCCGGACCCGGTGGTAGAGACGACCGCGTCGATGAGTCCCAGTTCGGAGAACGCCGCATCCACCACGCGGCGCAGTGCCGGGGTGTCGGTGGGGTCGAGCGAGGCCGTCCACAGCCGGTCGCCGTACCGGACAGCGGATTGGGCCAGTGCCTCAGGGTGGCGCGCGGTCGCCGCGACCCGGTCGCCTCGGGCGAGCAGTCGTTCTGCGATCTCTTGCCCCAGCCCGGACGCGGCATCGGTGATCAGCCAGGTCTTGGGCTCCATTTGTCGACTCCCTCGCGATCGTACCGAGCACTCGGTGGGTCCGCTAGCCGCCACGGCGCCGTTCACACGCCCTTCGGCCGTTCCCCGGTGCGGGAAGCCTGGCGCCGGGGCTCCTCTGCTGCGGGCGCCTCAGGTGGCGGATGTGCGCACCTGTTCGGCGCGGGCGGTTCCAGCGGAGATCCGGGCAGAGACCGGGTCCGCCAGGACCGGGGGCCGCCACAGCGGCGCCGACCGGCCCGCGATCCTGATGCCCGCCTCCTGGGCGAGGGCATGCCCGGCTTCGCGCAGTGCCGCGTGCGCGGTGTTCTGCCGGGTAGGCCACGCGTGCCCTCCCTGCGGGCGGCAGCGCACCGGGGTGCCCCTTGCCGGTGTCGGCGGATCGGGTGTCAGCCGAACAGGGGGCCGGTGACCGTCGGCCCGAGGTCGCATCCCCCGGCGTGGGTTCCGAAAACGATCAGCGCCGCGCCCGCCAGCGCGAGGTCCTTTTGGAACTGGATCATCTCCTGCTGCCGGGCGCCGGCATCGCCCTCCTTCCAAAAGGCGTGCATCAGGAACGCGGTGGGCACCAGGAACAGGACCAGTAGCAGCGCGCCCAGATCCGCCCAGATGCCGAGCAGCACGCTCAGCGCCCCGAGCAGCATGAGAACGCCGCTGCCGAGGGTGGCGGGCCCGGATAGCGGTACCCCCTTGGACGCGGCGTACCCGGCCATGGCCTTGCCCTGGGTGAGGTGGCCGACCGCAGAGGAAAGGAACAGGATCACAAAGAGGATCCGGCCGATGAGTACTACGAACTCCATGGTGGCTTCCCGATGATCGGAGGCGGTGAACGTATCGGCCGCTACCCATATGCCCGGTGTTGCAACGGGAGAGGCGCACGGGTCCGCCGCCCCACCGGGCCGGGCGGCGCTGCGGAGCGGATGCGTCGGCCGGTTCCGCCGGGTGCCGCATCGGATGCGGGGTGCGACCGGGAAGGCCACCGGTTAGGCTGTCGATCAGGGCGTATCGTCCGGCCCGGCCGGGGCGCGATCGGACCATGGCGGCGGGGCAGTGAGGGCGGACAGCGGCACCTCTGCCGCGGGTGCCGGGCGACCACGCGGATAGGCGGCAGGCGAGTAAGGAAGTTGATGGCGGTGGCGACCGGTAGGGTCTTGCAGTTCGACGGTGCACGCGGATACGGGTTCATCGCACCTGATGCGGGTGGTGAAGACGTCTTCGTCCATGCCAACGATCTCTACGATGAGAAGTATCTGTTCACCCCGGGGACCCTGGTCGAGTTCGATTTGGTCGAGGGCGAACGCGGCCCCAAGGCCGTCGCGGTCGAGATCGTGGACGACGCGGAGCCCGCGCACCTGGTCGAGGAGCGCGGCGAACCGGCGGCCGAGCGTTCGGGGCCCGTCTCGGGCGGTCCGGCGCTCTCGGATGCGGGCGTCCGCGTCACCGCTGAAGGCTTCACCCGGGAACTGACCGAAGCGCTCATCGATTCCGCGCCCACACTGACGGGAGCGCAGATCCGCCAGGTCCGCGAGTGCGCGCTGAAGCTCGCCCATGGCCACGGGTGGATCGGCCGCTGAACCGGCGACCGGCCCCGTCCTCCTTGGCGGGGCGGCTCCTGCCGCCCGGCCCCGTCCGTTGTGCGGCCGGTCCCAGCCGGGATCCACGCCGTCCATAAGAGCGCGGTGGATGCGCTGGAACCGACCCGGCCGGCTCACCGCCTTGGGCAATGCAGCGCCCTGTGCAGGGTGTCCGCCCGTGTTCAATCGTCGGTGCCCAGCCACAGGTCGGGGCCGAAGACCTCGTAGTGGACGGCGCGGGCGGGGACCCCTGCCTTCAGGAGCCGGCCGCGCACGTCGCGCATGAAGGGCACGGGACCGCAGAGGTAGATTTCGGCGCCTTCTGGGATCGCGACGTCGGACAGGTCCATTCGCCCTTGCCTGGCGCAGCCGCAGTCCGCGTCCTCGTACCAGACGATGCGCTCGGCGTCGGGCAGCGCGTCGACCATGGCCTTCCATTCGCGGCGCAGCGCGTGGGTGCGTTTGGAGCGGTCGGCGTGCAGCGCCAGGACGCGGCGCCGCGAGCCGGTGTCCGACAGGTGGCGCAGCATCGCGGCGATCGGGGTGCAGCCGATGCCGGCGGAGATGAGCACCACGGGCGCATCGCCGTCGTCGAGGTGGATGTCGCCGAAGGCTGCGGACAGGGTGAGTTCGTCCCCTTCGGCGACGGTGTCGTACAGCAGGTTGGACACCTCCCCGTCAGGTAGCGTGCGGTCTCCCCGGACCCGCTTGACGGTGATCCGGCGCAGCTCTGTTCCGGTACTGCCGGAGAGCGAGTACTGGCGCAGCTGGTGGATGCCGTCGGGCATGAGCATCCGGACACTGACGTACTGGCCGGGCCGGGCGGGCGGGACCGGGGCGTCCCCCTTGGGCCGGAGCACGAAGGAGACCACGTCGGGGGTCTCCTCGCGGCGCTCTACCACGGTCCACTGCCGCCAGGTCCGGCCGTCGCGGGCTTCGGCTTCGGCGTAGATGCGCGCCTCCAGGGCGATGAGCGCGCCGGCCATCAGCCAGTAGACCTCGTCCCAGGCCGCCGCGACCTCAGGGGTGACGGCGTCGCCGAGCACGTCGGCGATGGCGCCGAACAGGTACTTGTGCACGATGACGTACTGGTCGTCGGTGACGGTGACAGCGGCGTGCTTGTGCGCGATGCGCGCCAGCAGGGCGTCGGGCCGCTCATCGGGGTTGTCCAGCAGTGCCGATGCGAAGCCCGCGATGGATGCGGCCAGCGCCCGGCTCTGCTCTCCGCTGGCCTGGTTGCCGCGATTGAACAGGCCGTCCAGGAGCTCCGGACGCTCGGCGAACATCGTCGTGTAGAAGCGGGTGGTGATGGCGTCGAGCGAGGCGGAAACGACCGGCAGTGTGGTGCGGACGACTTCGGCGGACTGCGTGGAGAGCATGCTGCCTCCCGATCGGGTCCGGGGCGGCACCCGGAACTTAATTGGAATGTCAGATGCATATTAAAACGCTTCCCGCGGCCCCCAACTCGGGGGTCGACATCAGAGAATTAGCAGGTCACACCGTGTTTTTCGGGACGGATCCGGGTGGTTTCAAGGCGAGCAGAACCGGCCCTGTGGGAGATGCCACAAGGGACTCCACCGGCACCGCGTCCAGCGACGAGAAGAACGCCTCCTGTGCCTCGCGCAGCGCCGACCGCAGCCGACACGCCGACCGCAGCGGACAAGGCGGACCGTCCTCGCAGCCCACGACATCCTCCGCGCCTTCGAGCCTCCGGACGATCCACCCCACTGATGCCGAACGCCCCGCCTCGGTGAGTCGCAGTCCCCCGCCCCGCCCCCGCCGCGCTTCGACCAGACCCAGGCCGCTCAGGCGCGCCACCGCCTTGGCCGCGTGCGTGTAGGGGGCCGCCACCATGTCCGCCACCTCGCGCGTCGTCAGCGGTTCCGATCCGGCGACGGCCAGCCGCATGACGATACGCAGCGAGAGGTCGGTGAAGGCGGTGAGGCGCATATCTCCACGTTAAGACGCGCACCGGCGTCGTGCGGCCGCAGCGCTGCGGCCGGCTCCCGCCGCACCTGCCCGGGCCGGTCCGCGGTCCGCACCGCCGGGAAACCCCGGATCAGCCCGCCAGGTGCGCCCGCACCTGCCGGATGTGCTCGGGCGTGGTGCGGCAGCAGCCGCCGATGAGCGCCGCGCCGGCACGGCGCCATTCACGGGCCGCGGCACCGAACTCCGCCGGGTCGGTCGTGCCGATCCAGCAGCGCAGACGCGCGTCCCAGGTTTCACCCGAGTTGGGGTAGACGACCACCGGCATGTCCTTCACCTGCCGGATCAGTCCGCTGATGTGGCGCGGATCCGTGCAGTTGGCGCCGACAGCGACTACCTGCTCGCGTCCGGCGAACAGCTCGGCGCAGGCGGCGAGGGGGGTGCCGTCGCTGATGTGCTCACTGTCGGCGCAGGAGAAGCTCACCCACGCCCGGACCTCCGGTGTCTCATCGAGCAGCCGGGCCAGGGCCCGGGCCTCGGCCCAGGAGGGGATGGTCTCGCAGGCCAGGAGGTCGGCTCCGGCCTCAGCGAGGATGTGCCAGCGGTCCCGGTGCCAGTCGGCCAGGGCGTCCTCGTCGAGACCGTAGTCCCCGGTGTACTCCGAACCGTCGGCCCGATAGGCCCCATAAGGGCCGATACCGGCGGCCACCAGCCCGCCCCCGGCCTCGTCGCGGGCCTGCGCGGCCAGCTCCACCGAGGAGCGGATCACCTCCGCGGCCTCGCGCACGGTCAGCCCCTGCCGCACCAGCGCCGGGACGCTCGCCTGGTACCCGGCGGCGATGGCGACGTCCGCGCCCGCGGCGAAGAAGTCCCGGTGCGCCTGCCTGATCAGCTCGGGCCCGTCCATGAGCAGGCGGGCCGACCACAGTTCGTCGCCCAGATCGCAGCCGAGCTCCTCCAGCCGCGTCGCCAGACCGCCGTCGAGGACCAGCACGTCGCGATCGCCGAAGAAGGGATGCATTCCTCCAGCTTATGCATGCGTTCCTGCCGCGCGGTTTTTCGTCGGGTCCCCTTCGCCCCCGCAGTAGGTGTCGGCCCGTGCCCGTGCCCGTGTCAGCCGGGCACAGCCCGGGTAGGACGCGCACGTGCCGCGGGGCCGGCCCGCGGACGCCGAGGGAACAGGAGCGACCATGGCGAAACCGGCCGCGGCCTACCAGGCCGGCCCCGAAGGTGCGGTGGACCTGGACCGGGAGTTCTACTCCCGGCTGGCCGCCGGAGAACGGGAGCGGGTGGAGGCGTTCACCGTGCCGATCCGCTCCGGCCGGGCCTGGAAGGTCCCGGCCGGGCACCTGTGCCGCATCAGCACCCCGGAGGGGCCGCAGGTCGGTGACCTGAACATGTGGAACCGGCACGACCCGCGCGAGCGGATGTGGGCCTCGCGCACCCGGCAGCTGCAGGCCGCCCACGTCACCACGTTCGACCGGCTGTGGTCCACGCTGCCGTTCCTGCGCCCGATGGCCACCATCACCGCCGACTCGCTCTCCGGCTACGGGGAGGACGAGGACGGCGGCCGGGTGCACGACCTGCTCGGCACCCGCTGCGACCCCTACGTCAACCGGATGCTCACCGGGGAGGACTTCGACTTCTGCTGCCACTCCAACCTCACCCGGGCGGTGCTGCCCTACGGGCTCACCGAGTTCGACGTGCACGACGTGCTGAACGTCTTCCAGTGCACCGGGCTCAACGACGAAGACCAATACTTCATGAAGGCCTCCCCGGCCC
Organism: Actinomycetes bacterium; assembly: GCA_021793235.1. GTDB lineage: Bacteria > Actinomycetota > Actinomycetes > Streptosporangiales > Streptosporangiaceae > JAJYTD01. The sequence continues at coordinate 51,604 of JAJYTD010000021.1, forward strand.
GCCCCGGCGACCACATCGAGTTCTTCGCCGAGATCGATCTGCTGATGGCGCTGTCGACCTGTCCGGGCGGCGACCTCTCGGTCGACCTGTGGGGGCCGGACGCCGGCGACCCGCTCGAAGTCTGCCGCCCCCTGGCCGTGGAGGTGTACCGACCAGAGCCGGGGCTGCTGGAGGGCTGGTCCCCTCCGGCGCGCGCCACCTACGCCGGCCTGCACGGAATCCGCCGCCCGGAATGGGCCGGGGGCGCGCACTGACCCGCGCCCCCGCGTTCCTCTCCGGTTCCGGGGCGGCCCCGGAACCGGAAAGGACCCCCGGGTCTACTCCGCGTCGAGCGCGTCGAGCCAGGCGCGGACGCTCTCGTTGTGCTCGCCCAGGCGCGGCGGCGGCAGGGGGCCCGTATCGGCATCCTGCGCGGCCTCCCCCTCGGCCGGGTCGAATCGCACGGCCGGACCGGGCAGTTCGACCCGGCCGAGCACCGGGTGGTCCACACCCACCAGCAGCCCCTGGGAACGGACCTGGTCCCAGGTGTAGACCTGGTCGATCGTGCGGATCGCCCCGCAGGGGACCCCGATGGCGCCGATGCGCTCCAGCCACACGTCGCGGGGCCGGCCGGCGAACACCGCCTCGATCTCGGCGTTGAGAGCGGAGCGGTTGGCCACCCGGGCGGCGTTGTCCGCGAACCGGGGGTCGTCGGCGTCCAGTCCGAGCAGGGCGGCGAACTTGGCCCACTGCCCCTGGCTGGCGACCGCCACCTGCAGCATGCCGTCAGCGCAGGAGTAGGCACCGTAGGGGGCGATCGAGGGGTGGTGGTTGCCGATCGCCTGCGGCACCTCGCCGGCCACGGTCCAGCGGGTGCCCTGGAAGGCGTGCACCCCGACGATCGAGGACAGCAGCGAGGTCCGCACGATCCGCCCCCGGCCGGTCCGTTCGCGTTCGAGCAGCGCGCCGAGCACGCCGTAGGCCCCGTTCATCCCGGCCAGCAGGTCGCCGATCGGGACACCGACCTTGGTGGGCTCCTCGGGCGAGCTTCCGGTGATGCTCATCAGCCCGGCCTCGCCCTGGGCGATCTGGTCATAGCCCGCCCGGCCGCCCTCGGGGCCGTCGTGCCCGAATCCGGTGATGGAGCAGACCACCAGGCGCGGGTTGAGCTCCTGCAGGCGGTCCATTGAGAAGCCGAGCCGGTCCAGCACGCCCGGCCGAAAGTTCTCCACCAGCACATCGGCGGCCCGCACCAGCCGTGTGAGCAGCGCCGCGCCCTCCTCGGACTTGAGGTCGAGCTCGATGGACTCCTTGTTGCGGTTGCACGACAGGTAGTAGGTGCTGATCCGCTCCTCCTCGGGGCCCACGAACGGCGGCCCCCAGGATCGGGTGTCGTCTCCGGTACCCGGCTGCTCCACTTTGATCACCCGGGCGCCCAGGTCGCCCAGCAGCATCGCCGCGTGCGGGCCGGCCAGCGCCCGCGACAGGTCGACGACCACGGTCCCCGTCAACGGGCCGTTGGATCGAGCCATGATTTCCCCTATCCTGTCCGACTCCACGAATTCTGTCCGGGTATTGTCCGACGGCGCCAGGCCCGCCGGACCACCGGTCACCGCCTTTCCGCCGCGCCGGCCTGGTCAGACCGGCTGCCCGAGGCGGCGGTAGCGGTCGTACCGGCGCGCGAGGCGCGCAGCGCAATCCTCGCTCAGCAGGCGCGTGAGCTCGTAGCGCAGGGCGGCGCCCATGCGGGTACAGAACTCCTCGGGTTCGTCGGCGGCGTCGTCGCGTTCGGCGACGATCCGGTCGACGATCCCGTTGTCCCGCAGTTCCACCGAGCGCACACCCTGGTTTTCGGCGAGTTCGGGCGCGCGGTCGGGGGTGCGGTGCACGATGGCGCTCGCTCCTTCCGGCGGCAACGGGGACAGCCAGGCGTGCTGCGCGCAGACGACCCGGTCGGCGGGGGCCAGGGCGAGTGCTCCGCCCCCGGTCCCCTGGCCGAGCAGGACCGCGACCGTGGGCGCCTCCAGGGTGACCAGTTCGGTGAGGCAACGGGCGATCTGCCCGGCCATCCCCCGCTCTTCGGCGTCCTTGGACAGCGCCGCTCCCGGGGTGTCGATCACGGTCACCAGCGGAAGCCGGAGTTCACGCGCGATGCGCATGCCGCGCCGCGCCTCGCGCAGCGCCGCGGGCCCCAGTGGGTGCTCCACCGTCTGCCGGTCGCGGTCCTGGCCGAGGAGCACGCACGGCGCTCCGCCGAATCGGGCCAGGGCGAGCAGCAGTCCGGGGTCGGACTCGCCGTCGCCGGTGCCGTTGAGCGGGACCACGTCGGTGGCGGCGTGGCGGAGCAGTCTGCGCACGCCCGGACGCTCCGGCCGCCGCGAACGCGTGATGGACTCCCACGCCGGTACGTCGCCGATCGGTTCGTCGGCGGGTGCGGGCGCCTCCGGCACTCCTTCGGAAGGGGCGAGCAGCACGTTCAACGCCTTCTCGGCGATGGCGGGAACGTCGTCGGGGTCCAGTACGGCGTCGATGAGCCCGCGCCGGTAGAGGTTCTCGGCAACCTGGACGCCGTCGGGGAAGGGCCGGTCGTAGAGCGCCTCGTAGACGCGGGGGCCGAGGAAACCGATCAGCGCCCCCGGTTCGGCCACGGTGACATGCCCCTGGGAGCCCCAGGAGGCCAGTACCCCACCGGTGGTGGGGTGGCGCAGGTAGACCAGGTAGGGCAGGCCGGCGGCTTTGTGCGCGGCGATCGCCGCGGAGATCTTCACCATCGCGAGGAAGGCGAGCGTGCCCTCCTGCATGCGCGTTCCTCCGGAGGCGGGCGCGGCCAGCAGCGGCAGCCGTTCGGCTGTGGCCCGTTCGACGGCGGCGACCAGCCGCTCGGCCGCCGCCACCCCGATGGACCCGGCGAGGAAGGAGAACTCGCAGGCGACGACCGCGACCCGGCGGCCGCGCAGGGTTCCCTCACCGGTGATGACGGCCTCGTCGCAGCCGCTGCGTTCCTGCGCCGCCGCGAGTTCGGCCGCATAGGCCGGGTCCGGCCGCACGTCGACGGGCGGGGCGTCCCAGGACACGAACGATCCCGCGTCCAGGGCGCGGTCCAGCAGCCGGCGCGCGCTGTATCGGCCACCCATCGGCACCTCCTGAAAATAGTGGCCCATTGGCCTAGCCAATAATCCTAGCGGCGGCAGGTTCGTCGCCAGCCTGGACCGGTCTTTGTAATGATCTTGATGCCGAGGCCCCGCGGTCCGCCCACCGCGATCACCGCCTGCTCCGCTTGGTCTAGTCTCCTTTCCAGGACCCGAACCCGTAAAGGAGCCCTGCCACGTGCCGCCGTCGCCCCGCCCCCGTCCACTGGCCCGCCCCCGCCTGTACGAACGGCTCGTGGAGCGCCTCTGCGAGTACATCCGCGAGACGGAGATGCGCCCCGGCGACCGGCTCCCGCCCGAACGCGAACTCGCCGCCTCGCTCGGGGTGAGCCGGGTGTCGCTGAGCCAGGCGCTCGTCGCGCTGGAAGTCCAGGGGGTCATCGAGGTGCGGCACGGCGACGGCGCGATCGTGCGCCGCACAGTGAGCGAGGACCGGGTACTGGCTCTGCTGCGCGACCGCGAGAACCGCCGGGCCGAGATCATCGAGGCCCGCCAGGCGCTTGAGGTGAAGCTCGCCGAACTCGCCGCCCAACGGCGCACCGAGGCCGACCTCGCCGAGATCGACTCGGCCCTGGCCCTGATGCGCACGGAGGTCGACCGCGGCGAGCGCGGCGTCTTCGGCGACGAGCACTTCCACGCGGCGATCACCCGCGCCGCGCGCTCACGGCTGCTGGAGCGGATGATGGCCGAGATCTCACCCATGATCATGGAGACGCGTGTGGAGTCGCTGTCCCAGCCGGACCGCCCGAGCGCCTCCCTGGCCGGACACGAGCGCATCGCCGAGGCGATCCGCTCCGGCGACCCCCGGCGCGCCGCCGAGGCGATGCGCGCACACCTCCTCCTGGTCTCCGACGTCGCGCGCTGACCCGCCGCCGGGGCCGACCGGCCGGCGAGGCGAAGGGCGGTGCGAGCACCACCGCTCGGGTCGCCGGCGGCGCGAAGAGGTGCGCAACGTGTATCCCGGCGGCCGCCCGCACCTGTGATGGGGCAGAATGGCGGCGACACCTGCGACCCGAAGGACCGCCGTTGACCACTGGTGCCCGACCCCTGTGCCCGCTGTGAGGCTGCTGCTCGTCCTGGATTTGGCCGGGGTCTTCGCCTTCGCCCTGGACGGGGCGCTCACCGCGATCCGCTCGGCGCGCGTGGACATCGTCGGGGTCATGGTGCTCGGCGTGATCACGGCCATGGGCGGCGGCGTGCTCCGCGACCTGCTGCTCGGGGTCACTCCGGCGACGTTCCAGGACTGGCGCTACCTCGCGGTCGCCACCGCGGGTGCGCTGCTCGCGTTCTTCTTGAGCCGGCAGCTCACCCACTTGGCGCGTCCGATCGCGCTGCTGGACGCCGCCGGATTGAGCCTGTTCTGCGTCATCGGGGCCACCAAGGCGCTGGAGTTCGGGTTCGGCCCGGTCCAGGCGACCATCCTGGGGGCGATCACCGGTGTGGGCGGCGGAACACTGCGGGACGTGCTCATGAACCGGATCCCCACGATCCTGACACTGGACAGCCACCTGTATGCGATCCCCGCGCTGCTCGGTGCGGCGATCGTGGTGGCGGCGGCCATCGGCGGCATCGGGGCCTGGTGGGTGGCCGTCGCCGCGGCCCTGGTGTGCTTTGCTCTGCGGGTCGGTTCCCTCCGCTACCGGTGGCGCGCTCCCGCTCCCCGGAACTTCGGCAGCGGGCCCGGACCACCCGAAACCGGCTGATCCCGCCCATCCGTCCGGGCCGGGGTCGGCCCGGCTCAGTCCAGCGCGCGTCGGGCTGATCGGCGCAGGGTCTCCACCATCGCGGGCACCGGTGCGGGCGGGCGGCTGCGGTGTACAACATAGATTTCGCGGGCGGGGCGCTGACCGGCGAGCGGGCGGGCCGCCCATCCCGCACCGGGCTCGGCGCGCAGGATGGTCTGCGGCACGAACCCGATCCCCACCCCTGCCTTGACCAGGGCGAGGGTCACCTCGTAGTCGCGGGTCTCATAGGCCACGTCCAGGTGGACGCCTTCGGTTTCGGCCGCGGAGTCCAGGGCGGTCCGGTTGGAGATCCCCGGCGCCCCGCAGATCCACTCTTCCCCTACCAGATCGGCCAGGTGCGGATCGGCGTCCGCGGTGGCCGCGGGGTGGCCTTCGGGCAGCACCAGCAGCAGGGGGTCGATGAGGATCTGCTCGCGGTGCAGCCTGCCCGCATCGGGCAGCGGGACTCCCGGATAGCGGTGGGTGATGAGCAGGTCGAGCTCCCCGGAGGCGACCAGCCCGTATCCGTCGGGCGGTTCGATATCGAAAAGCGCGAGGCGCACGTGCGGCTGGGCCTGCCCGAACGCGGCCAGCGCACTGGGGACCAGGACTTTTCCGGCGCTGGCGAACGCACCGAGGGAGAGTCGACGCGGGGCTTCGCCCGCGATCGCGCGGACGGCGGTTTCGGCGTCGCGCAACTCCCCCAGCACGCGTTCGCCGTAGCCGAGCAGGACCCGGCCGGCCTCGGTCAGCCGGGCTCCGCCGCGTCCGCGCTCCACCAGAACGCAGCCGAGTTCGTGCTCCAACTTGGCAAGCTGCTGGGAAAGTGCGGGCGCGGTGAATGACATCCGCTCCGCCGCCGCGGCGATCGATCCGGCGTGCGCGATCTCCACCAGGACCCGGATCCGGTTGGCGTCGAGCACCGCGGTCCGCCTTTCTGCGCAGAAGCGCCTCATGAGAGCGGCCGGTCGCGCTAGAGTGCCGAGATCCCGCGAATCCGACTGCCGCACCCACGGTTTTACGAAAGCATTGCTTAATCGTCCTTAGCAGGCTCAACTTCACCTTACGCTTCGATACCGGCAGAGTTGGCTTTATGGCACCCAGTACCGCAGTTCCCACGCACGTCCCCACCGCCGTCGATGTCCGCGCGGCGGCCGAGCGCATCGCCGGACACGCCCGGCGCACGCCGGTCCTGCGCGCCCGCGTCGACGGGCGCCCCCTCGTCCTGAAGCTGGAGCACCTTCAGCTCACCGGGGCGTTCAAGCTGCGCGGCGCGCTCAATGCGCTGCTCGCCCAGCGCGCCGGCGTCTGGCCCGAGGAGAACGTCGCGACCGAGGAACGAGGGAGCAGCGGACGGCGAGGGAAGACACCGGGTGAAGCGCCCCAGGGGCAAAAAAGCATTCCCGCCCGTGTGGTCACCGCCTCCGGCGGCAACCACGGACTGGGCGTGGCCACCGCGGCGCGCCTGCTCGGCATCGAGGCCGTGGTGTATGTACCCGAGACCGTTCCCCAGGCCAAGGCCCGGCGGCTGGCGGCGTCGGGAGCGCACCTGGTGCGTGTGGGCGAGCGCTATGCCGAAGCGGCCGAGGCCGCGCTTGACCACGCCGAATCGGAGGGCATCCGCTACCTGCACGCCTACGACGACCCGCACGTGGTGGCCGGGCAAGGCACGGTGGGCCACGAGATCGCCGCCGACGCGCCCGACTGCGACGCGGTGGTGGTCGCCGTGGGCGGGGGAGGCCTCGTCGCGGGGGTGCGCCTGGGCGTCGGCGACCGGCGGGTCGTCGCGGTGGAACCGGAAGGCTGCCAGAGCCTGCACGCCGCGCTGGCCGCAGGCAAGCCGGTGACCGGCCCCGTGCACTCGGTGGCCTCCTCCGCGCTGGGCGCCTCGCGTGTCGGAGATGTGCCCTTCGCGGTGCTGAAGGCGCACCCGGTGACGCCGACGCTGGTCACCGACTCCGAGATCGTGCAGGCCCGCGACCGGCTCTGGGAGGAGTTCCGGATCGCCGCCGAACCCGCGGCCGCCGTCCCCTTCGCCGCCTGGCTGGCCGGCCGCGTTCCCGGGGACAATCCGTGCCTGGTCATCTGCGGTGCCAACGCCGACTGGACGCCGGCCGACTGATCCCCGGCCGTCCGGCCGCACCACCGGACCTGGGCGGCGTGGGCTGCGTGGGCGGCGCCCCGCTCCGGTACATTGGCCTCCGCGGGGCGGGACACAGACGAAGGGGTGACGCGTGTTCTACGGCGCGGCGCGGCGGGCCGGTTGGACGCTGGGGCGGCTGCTCTACCGGCCGGTCATCGAAGGGCGTGCGCACATCCCGGCCGAAGGACCGGTGATCCTGGCCGCCAATCACCTGTCGGTCATCGACAGTTTTGTGATCCCCCTTGTTGTGCCGCGCCAGACGCACTTCCTCGCGAAGTCGGAGTACTTCACCGGACCCGGCGTCAAAGGGCGGTTGTCCAAGGCGGCGTTCACAACGCTCGGCGCGGTGCCCGTGCGGCGCGGCGCCGGACGAGAGGCGCTGGGCTCCCTGGAGGCCGGGTTGCGTGTGCTCAAGGACGGAAAGGTGTTCGCGCTGCACCCCGAGGGCACCCGCTCCCCCGACGGCCGTCTCTACCGGGGGCGCACGGGTGTGGCCCACCTGGCGCTGACTTCGGGGGCACCGGTGGTCCCCGTGGCCTTGACCGGTACCGACCGGATTCAGCCGATCGGCGCGCGCCTGCCCCGGATCAGACCCATCGCCGTCCGGTTCGGCGCGCCGATGGACTTCTCCATCGGCTACGGCCACCTCAAGTCCGGCCGCGCCCGGCGGGTGGTCACCGACGAGATCATGGCCGCCATCCAGCGGCTCTCCGGCCAGGAGGAGGCCGGCGTGTACAACGAACGCGCCGGCCGCGAATGAGGGGCTGTACGGGCCCGCCCCGGGCCTACCCGGCCTTGGGCGCCTTCCCGGCGAGCCAGGCCTCGACGTCGTCGGCGCTGCGCGGCAGGGCGGCCGAGAGGACACGGTTGCCCTCGGCGGTGACCAGCACGTCGTCCTCGATGCGCACGCCGATGCCGCGCAGCTCCTCAGGGACGGTGAGGTCGTCCGGCTGGAAGTACAGGCCGGGTTCGACGGTGAGGACCATACCGGGCCGAAGGTCGCCGTAGAGGTGGACCTCGGTGCGCGCCATGGCGCAGTCGTGCACGTCCAGGCCGAGCATGTGGCCGGTGCCGTGCAGGGTGTAGCGCCGCTGCAGCCCCAGTTCGATGACGCGGTCGACCGGCCCCTCCAGTAGTCCCCATCGGATCAGCCCCTCCGCCAGCACCCGCTGCGCGGCTTCGTGGTAGGCGCGGAACGGCCGTCCGGGGGCGACCGCGGCGATCCCGGCCTCCTGGGCGGCGTAGACAAGGTCGTAGACCCTGCGCTGCACCTCGGTGAACGTGCCGGAGACCGGCAGGGTGCGGGTGACGTCGGCGGTGTAGAGCGTGGTGGTCTCCACTCCGGCGTCGAGCAGCAGCAGGTCGCCGTCGCGCACCGGCCCGTCGTTGCGCATCCAGTGCAGGGTGGTGGCGTTGGGGCCGGAGGCGGCGATCGTGCCGTACCCCACATCGTTGCCTTCGACGCGGGCGCGCAGGAAGAAGGTGCCCTCGATGTAGCGCTCGGAGGTGGCTTTGGCCTGCGGGAGTGCGCTCACGACATCGTTGAAGCCCCGGACGGTGGAGTCGACGGCCCGCTGCAGCTGCGCCACCTCCCACTCGTCCTTGACCAGGCGCTGGTCGTGCAGTGCGACGGCGAGCTCCGCATCCCGTTTGGCCGCGGCCTCCTCGCTCTCCTCAGCGCCGCGCACCTCGGCGAGGACCTGTTCCAGTGCGCTGTCGTGTCCGCGTGTGATGCGGGTGGGCGCGGCGGGGGCTTTTCTCAGGACGTCCGCCAGTTCGCGCACGTCCTGGGTTGCCAGGCCGAGGAGCGCTCCTGCCTCCTCCAGGCTGCTGCGCCGCCCGCTCCACAGCTCGCCGTGGCCGTCCAGCCAGAACTCGCCGTTCTCCCGGTTGGAGCGCGGACGCAGGTAGACCGTGGCGTCATGGCCGCCGCCCGGGCGGGGGTCGAGGACGATGCAGCCGTCGTCGGACTGGTCACCGGACAGGTAGACGTAGTCGCTGGCCGCCCGGAACGGGTATTCGGTGTCGTTGGAGCGGGTTTTGAGGCTGCCCGCCGGGATGACGAGGCGTTCGCCGGGAAAGCGCGCGCTGAGCGCGGCACGGCGCTTGGCCGTGTAGGCGGCCTGCTCGATGGGCTGGAGGTCGCGCAGCTCGGTGTCGGCCCAGCCGGTGCGCATCCACGCGGCCAGCTCGTCGGAGACGCGCTGCTCCTGGCCGTTCTTGCGCGGCCGGAACACCGGGGCGTCTGCGGTGTCGCGCTGGCTCGTCTGGTCCTGCGCATGCTGCGGTTCGCTCACGGTAGGCCCTCCTCTGGCTGCGTACACGGTGCTGTGCCGCTTGTGGCGGCTCTTCGTCCCATGGTAGAGGGCCGGGCCCGGCGCCGCCCCGGATCCGGTGGCGCGCTGAAGGCGCTGAAAACAGCGGACGGGCCGGTGATCCTACCGCGCGACCTGTCCTAAAGTGATCGACATGGTTTTGACCGAGCGCACCCTCCTTGGCCCCGGACCGAGCAACCCCTACCCCGAGGCGACCGCGGGACTGGCGGCTCCCCTCCTGGGGCACCTGGACCCGGAGTTCATCAAGATCCTGGAACGCACCTGCGAAGGGTTGCGCGCCCTGTGGGGCACGGCCAACCCGGTGACCCTGCCCTTGTCGGGCACCGGGTCGATCGGCATGGAAGCGGCCTTCGCCAACACCGTGCGGCCGGGCGACGTCGCCGTCATCGCGGTGAACGGGCTGTTCGGCGTGCGCATGTGCGAGGTCGCGTCCCGGTACGGCGCCGAGGTCGTCCGGGTCGACCACACCTGGGGTGAACCGGTCGACGTGGAACGCGTCATGGCCGCGCATCCCGCACCGGCGGTCGTGGCCGCCGTGCACGCCGAAACCTCCACCGGTGTGCGCAGCGACATCGCCGCTCTGGGCGCTGCCGTCCGCGCGCGCTGGGACGATACGCTGCTGCTGGCCGACTGCGTCACGTCGCTGGGCGGCATCGAGGTCGCCATCGACGCCTGGGGCGTCGACGTGGCCTATTCGGGAACGCAGAAGTGCCTGGGCGTCGCACCGGGGCTGGCGCCGTTCACCTTCTCCGAGCGGGCGTGGCGGCGGCGGGTCGAGGCGCCTCCGGTGTGGTACCTCGACCTGGGACTGCTGGGCGCATACGTGCGCGGCGGCCCCGGCGGCCGCACCTACCACCACACGGCGCCGGTGGCGATGATCGCCTCCCTGGACGCCGCGTTGCGGCGCATCGAAGAGGAGGGCATGGACGCCGTGGCCGAACGGCACCGCGCCGCGGGGCTGCGGCTGCAGGAGGGGCTGCAGGAGATGGGCCTGGAGTTGTTCACCGCCGAAGGCCACCGCCTTCCCCAGCTCACATCGGTACGCGTACCCGAGGGCGTGGACTCCGCCAAAGTCCGGCACGAGCTGCTGGCCGACTACGGTATCGAGATCGGTGCGGGTGTCGGGGAATACGCCTCGTCGGTCTGGCGGATCGGCCTTATGGGGCACAACGCCCGGCTTGACCGTGCCGAGCTCGTCCTGACCGCCCTGCGCCGCGTCTTGGGCCGCTGACCCGGCTCTGCGCCATCAGGCGGCCTGCCGGGGGCAGGCCGCCTCCGGCACACCGGTGGCCACGGGCGCGGCTGTACCCGGGCACAGTTCAGCTCGGCTTCCGTGGCGTTCCACGAAGCTCCTTACCCTGCCGGAGCCGCACCCCAGGCGACGGGCGCGGGCAGATACGGGCTTGACTTCTTCCCCTCCCTGGAGGGAGGGGATTCCGATACGCGTTTAGGCGCGTATGGGCCTTACGGCCCGGTCCTCACAGACCCGGTTTCCTGCTTCGTTGCCGGCTGCGGAAGGGAGGACCCTTGCCGTCTGACACCGGCTCCACAG
>JAJYTD010000022.1 GCA_021793235.1 Actinomycetes bacterium
GGACGTGATCGTCCAGATGGACATAGAGTGCAGTCAGAAGGGCGTCCAGGTTGTTTGTCACACATCGATCTTGGCGCCCTTCGCCATGTCCTCAGACCGGCCACAAGATTCCCATCAACGATCTAGGGTATGCATGGCCTAAGCTATACCCCCGATGGGTATATGGCAATCCCTGCGGTGCCCCACCGCATATGGCGTCGCCCCTACCGAGAAGGAGGATGCGATGGGAGTCCACGTCGGCCGGGACTGTTGCCGCGTCAACGGCCCGTGCGTGCTGGCCGCCCCGAACTGTTCGAGCTGGATGAGGCCCAACAGCTTCACAACGACCGAAGCCGGATGAGGAGTCGGCCCCGATGATCGAGGCACGTCCCCAGCAGTCGGGCTACCGAGGCCGCCTCAGCTGCCGTAGGGGGCGGGCCGCGGATATCCTGCGAACCCAGCCGGAATCGGGGCACAGTGATGGCCGTGCCCGAGAGCATGCGGTGATCTCAGAGGGTCGGAGCGGCTGCGGGCATATCGGGCCCTGATTGCCGAACCGCCGGTCGGCTTGACCTCGGATCCGGATCCCTCTTGCCGTTCGGTTCCTGTCCGTCCCGGATAGGGGGGCGGCCGGTCGTACGGAAACGACCCTCCTCGGGATTGGGAACCGAGATCTCATGCCTCCGGGGCATGGTAGATCTGGTTGTTCCGCCGGATGGGAGCTTCTGGCACGGCGGACGACCGACACGCGAACCTTCGAGGAGGGTCAATATGGCCGCCACCGTCGTCAGCATCGAAGGCATCACGGGCGGAAGCCGTGCCGACTCGTTAAGTGACGATCTCGGGCAGGTGTCGGGCATCACCGGCGTTGACGGCGACCTGGCCACCGGTGCGGTGACCGTCACCAGCGAAGCCCTCATCGACGACGCGCTTGTGCGCGCGGCCGTCGAGAACGCCGACTACCAGGTCAAGGTCTGACGATGAATGTTCCCGCGAAACTGGGGCTGTACGGGCTGGGGCTCGCGGTCGCCCTCAGCGCAGCGGTGGGGGCGGGCAGGCTTGCCGGCCCCCTCCTCCCCGATCCCGCAGCCGGCGAAGGAAGCCGCAACGATCACAGCACCCCGGTCGGACAGGAAAGCTCGGGCACCGACCACGCCCCGGTCGGCTTGCAGGTCTCCCAGAACGGTTACACGCTCGATCTCGTTGAGGTTCCCGCAGAGGCCGGCGAAGAGCAGCGCCTCGCCTTCCGCGTACTCGGGTCCGGCGGCGACCCCGTCACCGGGTTCACCGAGTCGCACGGCAAGCCGATGCACCTCATCGTCGTCGGCCGCGACATGAGCGGCTACCGCCACGTCCATCCGGAGTTGGCCGCGGACGGCACCTGGAGCGTCCCGATGGAGCTCGATACCCCCGGGGTCTATCGGATGTTCGCCGACTTCGCGCCCGAAGGCGGCGACGCGCTCACCCTTGGGACCGACCTTCAGGTCCCCGGCGACTACGCGCCGCAGCGGCTGCCGGAGCCCACGCGCACCGCGGAGGTGGACGGCTATACCGTCGCCCTGGACGGCGGCCTCGTTCCCGGGCGGACCAGCGAGCTGACCTTCACCGTCTCCAAGGACGGCGAACCCGTCACCGACCTGCAGCCCTACCTCACCGCCTACGGCCACCTGGTCGCGTTGCGCGACGGCGACCTCGCCTACCTGCACGTCCACCCCGAGGGCGGCCCCGGCGACGGCGCGACCGAGCCGGGCCCCGGCATCTCGTTCCAGGCCGAGGCTCCCTCCGCCGGCGACTATCGGCTCTTCCTCGACTTCAAGCACGGAGACCAAGTGCGCACGGTCGGGTTCACCGTGACCGCCGGTGCCAACGCCTCCACCGGCGATGACGGCGGCACCGACCACGGCGAACCGGCGCACACGCACTGACCGGGAGCGGCGTCCACCGGCCCGTCCCCCTTGGGATCAAGGAGCGGTTGTGAACGCAGAACCCGGAGAATGAGAGTGGGCGGGGACCACGTAGAGCTGGTCATCGGCGGCATGACCTGCGCTTCCTGCGCTAATCGCAGCGAGAAGCGGCTCGTGGCCGTTTACGTGGTCAGGGAGTCCAGGGCGCCCTGGATCTGGTGCGTGGCCTGCTGAGCCACCGGCTCCAGTTCTTGGCGTTCGGGGACGCTGACCATGACGTGGGGGTCGAGTGCTTGCACGAGCGTGCTGTCCCCGTTGGCGCGGACGACGACGTTGCAGGGCAGCAGCAGTCCGATTTCGCGTTCGACGTCCAACGCCTGGTGGGCGAGGCCGGGGCTGCACATGCCGAGGATGATGTAGGACTCCATGTCCTCGCCGAGCTTCTCCTTCAGCGTGGCCTTCACGTCGATTTCGGTCAGTGTGCCGAAGCCGTGTTCCTTGAATGCTTCCTTGACCCGCGGAACGGCTTGGTCGTAGGGCAGATCCAGAGTGATGCTGCGGGCGTAGTCCATGCTCTCCGTCCTCTATGCGCGGTCGTCCGGTGTATCGGTCGATGCGGCCATACAGTCGGTCGGCTGGCTGGCCAGCCGGCGGGACATGCAGTGATCCGTGAAGCCGTTCTGTTCAGGCCGCACCATAGTCCCTTGCGCACCGCTATCCCGAACTCGGCGGATATGCACCTGAGAGGAGCGCCGGAGAATCCGACAGGCGGTGATTAGGGGCGAGCGGCGCGCTGGCTCCCTGCGCGGTGGGATCGGAGGCCCGTCGCAGCTGCGCCGCCGACGAGATCGGTAGGGCAGCAAACCCTTCGGCGAGAGGGTCGCATGGAGCCCGGGGAAGGCCGTCGGCGATGAGGAGCGGATGGCCGTCACGGATCATCTCCGCTCTGCGACGCGGTGTTTCGAGGATTGGGCACCGGGCAGCAGGTAGCCACCAACCGCGATCGACGATGAAGGAGGTCGATGATGACCGTTGCCGGTGACATGCTCGAGACCTATCCGGCGAGCCTGGGTGATGTGGATCGGGAGAAGCTCACCCGCTGCATCCAGGAATGCTTCGCCTGCGCCCAGGCCTGCACTGCCTGCGCCGATGCCTGCCTCAGCGAGGAGCGGGTGGCGGAACTGCGCAAGTGCGTCCGCTCCAACGACGACTGCGCCGACATCTGCCTGACGACCGGCCGGGTCCTGTCCCGCCACACCGGCTACGACGCCAACGTCACCCGCGAGGTACTCCAGGCCTGCGCGCAGCTCTGCAAGAGCTGCGGCGACGAGTGCGCGCGCCACGCCGACATGCACGAGCACTGCCGGGTCTGCGCCGAGGCGTGCCGACGTTGCGAGCAGGCGTGCAACGACCTCCTCACCTCCCTCGGCTGAAGTTTGCAGGGGCTTGCCCGTGCTTTGGGATTGCCAACCGCACGGTCCCCGCTGCAGCGGCTGCGTCGTCGGCCGCGGCTGGGGAAAAGCTGTAGTGCATCAGGCAACCGAGGCCACGGGGAAAGCGGAAAAACTCGGGGGCGATGAGGGGGAAGCGCATCGCCCCGAGAGTCTCCCGGGGCCGGGAGCCAAGGCGCCCCAGGCAGGGACGGAAGCCCGTTCAGGGCTCAGCCTGAGGCGCCTTGGGATCAGGGCCGGACGGCGCCGACGAAGTGCTGGTCCCAGTAGTCGGCGAGGGTGACCACCGAGACGGTCTTGCCACTGCTCGGGGCGTGGACCATCTGCCCGTTTCCGGCGTACATGCCGTTGTGGCCGAGATCGTCGAAGAAGAACATGATGTCTCCGGGCTGGAGATTGTCCCGAGAGACCTTGTTGGGGAGCTCGAACTGGGTATAGGTGGTGCGAGGGATGCTGACCCCTGCCGCGCCCCAGGCGGCCTGCATCAGGCCGGAGCAGTCGTAGCCGTTGGGGCCGGACTCGCCCCAGACGTAGGGTGTGCCGATCTCGCTGTAGGCGAAATCCAGCGCCGTGCGGGCGCTGCCGGAGGCCGAACCTGTGTAGGAGCCGCCGCCGGCATCCGATGCCGAACCGGCCGTGGGGTTATCACCTTCGAAGCCGGCGAGTAGTTCTTCCTGTTCGGCGAGCTTGTCCTCGACCTCCTCCTTTTTCTCCTCGAGATCGTCGCGCTGCTCCTTGGTGTCGTCGCGGGTGCCCTCTGCCTCTTCCTTGAGTTTGATCAGGCGCTCGGACGACCCGGCGAATTCATCCAGTTTGGCCCGCTGGCTCTCTGAAAGGTAGGAGAGGTCGGCTGACTGATCGAGAACGTCCCCGGGATTCTCCGCGCCCAGGACGGTCACAGGCGAGCCGAGGTCGACGGACTTGTAGGCCCCCGCGGCGAAATCGGCGACGTCGCCGCGCAATTCCGTGTAGCGGTCCTCCTCGTCGCCGATCTGCTCCTCGAGCGACTCGACACGCTTATCCGCGGCCTCCAGGTCCTCTTCGGCCTGGTTGTACTCCTGGACGACGGTGCTCGACTCCTCGGTGAGCTCCTCGATCCTCTCTTCGACTTCCTCTTTGGTGGGTTCCGGTTCGGCGTGGGCGACGCCGGCGGGGAGAACCAGGCTGCTCGCGGCGAGGACGCCGAATCCGGTGAGAGCGCGCTTTCTGGGCTTGGTGCCATCGGTCATGACAGGTTGACTCCTCGATGCGGAGGTCGAAGGAATGGGGGTGGGGAAAGGGGTCCCGCGGCCCGGCATGGCTTACACGGCACGGCGACGCGCCGCAGGGATGCGGGTCGGCGTTGGCATGGGGCGGGATCGCGGGTCGCGCACGTGAGGCCGACTCCACTGACGGCACGGTGCGGTGCGCACAACGCAGGTCGAGCGGGAGGTGCTGCCTACGGTGCGCGGCCGTCAGCTGCGGAGTCGACGAGGAGGCGGATCACACCCGAATGATGCAAAGGGAGAGGAGCAGCCGCGCTCCGCTTCGGAATAGCGCAGGCTGTCGAAAAAGCCGGCTTGTTCCACCTGATCGCGGTGGGCCGGACCACGGCGCAGGAATGAGCGTCGCACCGAGTGCCAGCAACTTGGTTGCGCCGGTGCGGTTGTCGGTGCCCGGCACCTCGCTGTCCTCGCAGTGCGAGGCTTCAGCGTGTTCGTGTGCTTCGGCCGGCCCCGATTCTGCGTGTTTTGCGGATTCAGTAGCGAGGGATGCCGCTCGATCCGGCGACACCTGCGCTGAGCCGCTCTCGGCGTGGCAGATCGAGCCGACGAGCACGGCGGTGACCAGCAAGACCGACAGCAGTCCCCTGGCCCAGGACTGCCGCAGCACTCTCACGGTCTGGTGGAACACGAGAGGAAGACTACACAAGTGGCGCATGTGACATGGCGGATCGGTGAGACGGTTCCGTGGTCGACGCCTGCTCCCGTGCGGGCGAGGTGCGTCGCGCCTCGCCCGCACCGAGCCGTGCGGTCGACTCGTCCGATCGGGGAGCCAAGACGCTCACCACCCTTGGAAGGTGGCCCCTTCGTCGGTGGAACGGCTGACCTGCTGATCGGCAACCACGATGAGCTGGTCGGCATCGGCATGCAACGCCTGTGGCTCCCCCTCGATCCCGCCAGTCGACGTCCAGGTCGCCCCGGCGTCGTCGCTGCGGTGGATGCGCCCTTCCAAAGACACTCCATAAACAGAGTCGGTGCCCGGCACCCAGTCGACGAACACGAGGGGTGGTGCCTCCTCGACGGGCGAGAAGCCGGCGCCGCCGTCCCTCGAGTGCTGCGGGCCCTGCTGGGTCGTTGCGACGATGGCCTGTCCGTCGTCGGAGACAGCCAGGGAAAAGGGAGTGAATGAGCCGCCGAGGTCCTCCCACGTCGTACCGTCCTCGGTGGCGCGCATCTGCCCGTCGAATCCGACCACCCGTTCCTGTCCGGCGGAGAGCGCGTGGAAGTCCGACTGCCCCTGCAAGGACAGCGGCTGCCAGCTCTTCCCGCCGTCGCGCGATTCGATCAGCCCGACCGGATTGGGTAGGTCGATGTCGGGGCCCGGGTGCCCACTGGCTACGAAGCGGCCGGATCCCGTGATGGAGAAGCCCATCAGGTCGATCGTCGGGCCGACCTTCTCCGCCGCCGTCTTCTCCCCGTCCGCTTCTTCGGGCGCGGGCAGGTGGAACAGCCCGGCGTGTGTAGCCACAAGAACCTCGCCGGAATCGGGATCGACCCCGACACCGTGTACATGCGCAGCCTCATCGGGCAAGGGAAGGCCCACCTCGCTGCTCTGCATGGACTCGTTTGCCTCGGGGGTGCCGCCTGAGCCCTCCTCGGATCCGCCGCCGCAGGCGGAGATGAGCGCTGTCGACACGGCGACCGCGCCGAATCGGAGGGCCATCCGAACGTGCGGCCGGATGCGCTGGTAACTCAGGTGAGTTGCTGGTGTCGGGGTGTCGTTCGTCGTCACTGCCGCGGTCTCCTTCACTGAATGCTGCCTTTGGGGCCCGGCCAGGGGCGGTGCGCGAACGCGCGGGCCGAGTGCCGGGTGCTTCGGTCCGAAGATCGAAAACGTTTCGCCCGACCCGCACAGCGAGGGGTGGGGGGGCGGTGAAGGCGTGTGATCAGATCCGCAGGATCGACAGTTTTGCCAGATCCGGCGTCGGATGCGGTAACGACGTGGATGCAAGTGCGATGGGCGCCTGCATCGGGGCCGGTATGAGGACGTCAGCGATTGCGCGAGGTGCGGGGACGGCAACGCCGATGCCGGTTTTCGCCGTGAGGCATGTCGTCGCAGGGGTGTCGCAGGCTTCGCCGTCCTCGGCCTGAGAGTGCGGTTCGACCGGATCCGCCGCCCCGGTATGGCCTGTGGAGGCGACGGTATGTCCGTCGGTGACCGCACCCGGTGACTGCCCAGACGTGTCCGGCCGCATCGTTGCGTGGTGGGCGAGGAGCGCCACACCGACGACCAGGACCACCACTGCTAGACCGATGTCGGCCGAGAGAGCGGAACGCAGAACGCGCCCGGGAGAACGGTGCAGCAGCATCCGCTTCACCCCGCTCGCTCCGCTCATTCTTGCCTGGCTTCCGCATCATCATAGGGCGGCGTGGTCGACGAGGGGTCGTTGGGCGCTGTCTGGCGCGGGGAGCGCTACGGTTCGGACCGGGAACCGGTGAACCGCCGCTGCGGGGCCGACGGACGGCTTGTTTCCGGCAATCAGCGCACGAGCACGCCGGTCTGCACCAGCTCCAACAGGGGGGAGGAGCCAATGCCCAGGGCGAGCGTGGCCGCGGCCGCGCAGACGGCCACGCCGGCGCTCCACCGGGCAACGGGGACGTTCACATCGCCGCCGCGGTCCGCGGGCGCATCCTCCGCAGCGCTGCGGAACAGGGGGAGGATCCAGCGCAGGTAGTAGAAGAGGCTGGCTACCGTGTTGGCCGCGGCGAGCACGACCAGCCAGACCAGCCCGGCGTCCAGAGCCGCGGTGAACACCGTCAGCTTTCCGATGAACACGGCGGTCGGCGGGGTGCCCACCAGGCCCAGCAGGCAGACGATCAGGCTGAGCGCCAGCCAGGGCCGGCTGCGCATCAGACCTGTGTAGTCGGCGAGCGTGCGCGCGTGGGGCAGAGCGCAGACCACCGCGAAGGCGCCGAGGTTCGTCACCGTGTAGGCGGCAAGGTAGAACAGCAGGCTCGACAGCGCCGTGTCCGAGCCGTGCACGGCGGCCACCGCCATCAGCAGATAGCCGATCTGGCCGATGGTGGAGTAGGCCAAGAGCCTGCGGGTGTCGTCCTGGAAGAACGCGGCGAGGTTGCCCAGCGTCATGCTGGCCGCCGCCAGTAGCGCGGCCAGGAGCGACCAGTTCAGGCCGGTGTCGCCCAGCACCTGGTCAGCGAACCGGTAGATCGCCGCCAGTGCGCCGATCTTGGGCACCGTGGTGATGAACGCCGCGACGGGGGCGGGAGCGCCCTGGGTGGCGTCGGGAATCCAGAAGTGGGCGGGCACAGCTCCGGATTTGAAGAGCAGTCCTGCCACGAGCGCGACGGTCCCCACGGCTACCGCGCCGGCCGGCGCCTCGGGCAGCGTGTGCGCCAGGGTGGCGTAGTCGCCGGCCGTGCCCACGCCGAACACGGTCGTGACTCCCGCCAGCAGCAGGACGCCGCACAGCGCTCCCACCAGGTAGTACTTCAGCGCAGCTTCGGTGCCCGGAGCGTCCTTGCCGAACCCAACGAGCGCGTAGACGGGGATGCTGGCCAGCAGGTACCCGGACGCGAGCACGAGCAGGTCGCTCGCTCCGGCCATGACGACGGTCCCCAGCGCGCCCAGCAGGACCAGGACGTAGAACTCGCTTTCGCGCCGGTGCCCGGCGACATGGTCGGCCGCGAGCAGGATCGTGACCGCAGCGCCGGCGGGCACCGCCACGCGGGCCAGATGCAGGGCCGCGTCGAGTGCGTAGATGCCTTGTGGGGTGACCATTGCGGGCCGGGTCATGGCTACCGCGGCGAAGGCGATCGCGGCGGCCAGGGACAGCAGTGCGACACAGCGCACGATCCATTGGAGGTGGCGCGGAGTCCAGCTGCCGGCGAGCAGGGTGATGACCGCGCCGGCCGCGAGCGCGCTTTCGGGCAGCAGCAGGCCGGGTTTCATGTCATGACGCCTTTCTCGCGATCACTGCGCCACTAGGGCTGCGACGGTGCGGGCGGCCGGTTCGATGACGTCGAGCAGGTACCAGGGTGCTACGCCGATGGCGATCGCGAGCAGCACCAGCGGGGCTATCGACAGTGTCTCCGTGGCCGACAGATCGAATGGGGCGGCCTGCACCGCTCGGCCGGGCTGCCCGAGGAAGACCCGTTGCAGCGCACGCAGCAGCAGCGCCGCGGTGATCAGGATGCCGAGGAAGGCCAGCGCGGTGGGAACCGGCGCCGAGGCCAGGCTTCCGGTGAAGATCTGGAACTCGGCGATGAACCCGGCCAGGCCGGGCAGGCCGAGAGAGCCGAAGGCCGCGACGGCCGTGACGAGTGCGAAGCGGGGGGTGACCTTGGCCAGGCCGCCGTAGGAGGCCATGTCGTAGGTGTTGCCGCGGGCGTAGAGCACTCCGGCGAGGAGGAACAGCGATCCGGTGAGCAGGCCGTGGGCGACCATCTGAGTGACGGCTCCGGTCACAGCCAGGGTTCGGGCCTGGATGTCGGCGCCGGCGGCCATGCCCGCGGCGCCCAAGCCCAGGACGATGTAGCCCATGTGGTTGACCGACGTGTAGGCGATCATCCGCTTGAAGTCGGTCTGGGCCAGCGCCACCAGCGCGCCGTAGAGGACCGAGACCACGCCCACGACCACGAACACCGCGGCGTAGTCCCGCCAGACGCCGGGGAGGATGGGCATGGCGATGCGCACGAAGCCGTAGGTGCCCATCTTCAGCAGCACCCCGGCCAGAATCGCCGAGCCGGGTGCGGGCGCGTCGGTGTGGGCGGGCGGCAGCCACGTGTGGAAGGGCACCGTCGGTGTCTTGACGGCGAGTCCGACGGCGATGGCGGCCAAGACGAGTCCGCCGGCGAGTGCGTCGCCCTCCAACGGCGGGCTCTGAGCGAGCTTCACCATATCGAAGGTGTGCGGATCGGCGGCGAGGTAGAGGCCGATGAAGCCCAGCAGCAGCGCGAGCGAGCCGATGAAGGTGTAGAGGAAGAACTGCAGCGCGGAGCGGACCGGGCTGCCGTGTCCCCAGCCGGCGATGACGAAGTACATGCCGACGATGGACAGGTCGAAGAAGACGAAGAACAGGATGAGGTCGAGAGAGACGAACAGGCCCAGCGATACCGTCTGCAGGAACAGGAACAGCACCGCATAGGCGCGTACCCGATGCCGTTCTCGCAGCGAGTACACGGCGCAGGCGAGGAAGAGCAGGGCCGTCATCGCCACCAGCGGCAGCGAGAGCCCGTCCACCCCGATGTGGTAGCCGGATCCCACGGTAGGGATCCAGCGCAGGTCGGTCTCGTAGGCGATGTCCCCGGTGACTCCGCTGCCGCCGGGATAGGAGATCCACAGCGCGATGACCAGGGCCAAGTCGACCGCCGCGGCCGCGACCCAGGTGCCGGTGACGACGCGGTCGGGCAGGCGGGGCAGTGCCAGCAGCACCGCCGCCGCGGCCAAGGGCAGGAACACGACAACCGAAAGCACGGTCACCTCAACAGGACGAGAACGGCGGCGAGGACGATCAGGGCGACCACGGCCTGGGCGTAGTACTGGTGCAGCAGGCCGGTCTGGGGGAGGCGGGCCCAGCGGCCCAGGACGCGGGCGCCTCGAACCACGGCCCTCACCGTCCCGGCGAGGAACGTTTCCAGACGTGTGTCGGTCAGCCGGGACGCGGCATCGGCGGCCGTTGCGGCGGCGTGCACGGTCCTGGCGACGACCCGGTCGTCGAAGGCGGCGAGACCGCGTGCTAGGGCCATGGTGGGGGCGGCCGCCGCGCCGACCGCGATTCGTTCCAACGCAAGCCAATCGGCGCCCCAGGCCGCTGCGGTGCGCGGAACCGCGGCTGCGCTCCTGTGGCGCCGTAGGAGCCACCCCACGGCGCTGAAGACCCCCACGCTGAGGGCGGCTGAAACCGCCATCTCCCATACGTGCGGGCTGTGCTCATTGGTCGCATGGAGTAGATGGCGCCACCATGTGGTGATCGCCGGTATCGCGACGGCGGCGAGGCCCACGGCCGCGGCGGCCAGGAACGGTAGTGGAAGCACGAAGGTCGGCGATAGCCGGGCGGAGGCGCTGCCATGGCCGCGATCGGACGTTTCGGTCGCGGGGCGCATCCATACGGTGAACAGCGCCTTGGCCGCATAGGCGGCACTGAGGGCCGCGGCCGCCAACCCGACCGCATACAGCGCTGGGGACTTCGACAGCGCCATGGTCAGGATCTCGTCTTTGGCCACCCAGATGGATAGCGGAGGAGCTCCCCCGATGGTGAGTGCTCCGATGGTGAACAGCCATCCCAGCAGCGGATAACGGCGAGCCGCGCCCCGCAGGTCGGGCAACCGCTGAGCGCCTAGGGCCGCCAGCCACGCCCCGGCGACCAGGAACAGCAGGCTCTTGGCGGCCGCGTGCGCCGCGAACTGCACCGTTCCGCCGGATATGCCACCTGCCCCCGCGGCGAGGACGATGAAGCCGATCTGGGAGCAGGTGGAGGCGGCCAGCAGTTGCTTGAGGTCCTCTTGGGCGAGGGCGACGGCCGCCAGTACCACCGCGGTAAGGAGGCCGAGCCAGGCTACGGTGGGACCGGCCCAGGCGACGACCTTGAGGGCCGGGTGCAGACGCAGCAGTAGGTAGCCGCCCGCGGCGACCATCGTGGCCGAGTGCAGCAGCGCCGAGACCGGGCTGGGACCGGCCATGGCGCGGGAGAGCCAGAAACTGAAGGGAAGCTGCGCCGACTTGCCCAGGGCGGCCACGATGGCCCCTGCGACCGCGGCGTCGCGCCAGCCGCCGCTGAGGTGGCCCAGCGCTGTCAGTTCCAGGGCGGCGGCACCGCCTGCCAGCGCGGCGCCGGCGGCAAGGTAGAGGCCGAGGTCGGCGGTGCGTGTGGTGACGAATGCCAGCGTCGCCGAACGCACCCGGTCGCGGTCGGTCCACCAGAAGCCGATGAGGGCGTAGGAGGCGGCCCCCATCACCTCCCATCCGGCGAGCAGGGGCAGTATGCCGGTGGCGGTGACGGTGACCAGCATCGCTGAGGCGAACACCAGCAGCAGACCGTGGAAGCGGGCCCGCGACGGGTCCTCTCCCATGTCGCCCACGGAGAACAGCACGACCGCCAAGACGATCGCCGGAACCACTACGACCATCACGGCGGACAGCCCGTCGACCGCGAGTTCGGCGGGGATGCCCGGTAGCATGGGAACGCTGAAATGCGGTCGCATCGCCGCGGCGCCCGCACCCAGCGCCGTCGCGGTGGCGGCCGTCGTCACGGCCAGCGGCGCGGCCAGCCGGTCGGCGCGGTGGCCGGCCGCCAGAAGGGCGCCCCCCACGGCCGCGGGTAGCCCCACCAGCATCGCGAGCAGTATCGCCACGGCCCTCAGTCCTTCAGGTCGGTGGCCGAATCGACCATGTCGACGTCGCGGGAACGGAAGATCGCGGTCGTGACGGCGAAGCCCATCGCCATCTCCACGGCCATCGCCGTCACGACGACCAGCACCAGGACCTGGCCGTCGGGGCGATCGGCCGAGGCGTAGAACCAGAAGGCGCCCGCCGCCACGATCACTCCGTTGAGCATGAGTTCCAGGCCCATCATGAGCATGACGATGGACTGCTGGCTGAGTGCGCCGTACAGGCCCACGGTCAGCAGCGCTGCGGCCAGCAGCAGGTACAGTTCCAGACTCATCGGCCCACACCGCCCCGGATCGGATCGTCGGGGCGGGAGCGGCGCAGCCTGTCGCCGTAGCGGTCGTAGCGCCCACGGGCGGTCGACAGGACCGTGGCGGCCACCATCGTCGCGAACAGCACCATGCCGATGACCATCATGACCAGCATCTTCGAGCCCATGATGGCCTCGGCCAGCTGCAGCGTCGGATCCGCGGGTGTGCCCGGCCGGGTATCGGGCCAGGGCACGAGGAAGATTCCCGTCACCAGGGCGGCGAAGACGGCGAGGGAGATGGCCAGAGCGCCCCGGTTGTTGTGCACCATGGTCATCGGCATCAGTCCGGCGGGGTTCATCATGTACATGATCATGAAGACGATCATGATCATCATCTCCATGGTCATCATCAGGATGACCAGGACGCCCAGGTAGGACAGATCCAGCAGGAGCAGCGTAATCGCGGCGAGCACGAAGGACGCGAGCAGCGCCAGGGTCGCCCGGGCCATCGAGTCCACGCGGAAGACCGCGACTCCGGCGGCCACTGATGCCGCCGCGCATACCGCGAACACGGCCGTGTGCACCATGGTGGGTCTCCTTAGACGACGAGTACGACGATCGCGACGACAAGGGCCTGCAGGAGCGTCGCCGGTATGAGGACCACCCAGCCGATTTCGGTGAAGCGGTCCACGCGTACGGTCGGCAGGCGGTGGCCCAGCCACACCAACAGGGCCAGCACCGCCGCGGTCTTGAGCACGGTCCATGCCCACCCGGGCAGCAGCGGCCCCGCGCCGCCGCCCAGGAACAGCGGCACCGCCATGGCGGCGGCTGCGGTGAGCATCAGGTAGCGGCCGGAGCGGAACACCAATCGGTCCACGCCCGTGAGCTCGGCTGCGGCTCCGCCCGCCAGATCGCGGGCCACGGCCGGGTCGAACGGCCCCCAGTAGGCCATGGCCATCGCCGACAGCAGATACACGCCGAAGGCCACGGGCATCAGGGCGGCGAACCACAGGTTCTCCTGCGCCTGGGCGATGTCGCTTACCCGCAGCGATCCGGCTCCCAGCGCGGCGGTGGTCAGGGCGAACATGTGCGGCAGTGCGTAGGCGAGCCCCTGGATGAGGAAGCGGTAGGCGCCGACCAGGCCCCACGCCGAGTTGGCGCCCCAACCGACCGTCCATACCGCGACCCAGATCAGCACCTCCATGGCGTTGAACCACACCACGCCGATCGAGAGGTCGGCCGCCGCGCGGTCCGCCACCGGCAGCACCAAAACGGCTAGGACCGCCGCGACCGGCACGGTCGCGCCTCCTAGCCGCCAGAGCAGGGTGTCGGCGCCCGGAATGGTCCGGCGCTGCTCAACCAGCAGCCGGGCTGTCTCCCGGGCGGGGGTAGCCGCAGCCAGGGACACCGGGGACCCCGCGGCGCGCGCGGTGAGTATCGCCGACCACGCGGCCCCGCCGTAGCCCAGCAGCAGCAATCCGATGGGGAGCAGCAGCATTCCCCACAGCGGCATCGGATCACCCATGGCCCACCTCGGCGCCGTCGGCGGGCAGGGCCTCCAGGTCCGGATCCAGGGAAGCCACGATCAGGCGCACGGCCGCCAGTTCCTGACCGTTTAGCAGTGACGGCAGAAGATCCAGGGCGGACTGTGCCGCCGCACCGGCGTCGGTAGGTCTCGGTGCGGCGCTCTCCTGCGCCACGGCGGCCTCGATCGTGTCGAGCCGCCGCTTCCACCGTGCCGTTACGTCGCCGCGCAGTACCTCGGGGGCATCCGGCGCGACGAATCCGAGTCCGTCGGTGGACCAGCGCAGCAGCCGCGACCGGCGCACCCTGCGGATCCACCGCCGGCACCGCGCCCGCCACGCCTCCCGCGCCCCGTGGCGCAGCAGGTCATCGCGCAGCCGGCGCCCGGTGGCGCCGGCGTCGGGCCAGCCCGCCACGGCGAGCAGGCGCTGCAAGCTGTCCAGTGCAGCGGCCGCTTCGACAGAGGGGCCGCCCAGTTCACGGCCGCCCAGGCCCGGCGCCGTCCAGAAGCGGGCGGTATCGGTCGGCGCCGCGCCCACGACCGAGACGGCGGCGTCCTGCACCACATCGCCCTGGAGGGCCAGGGAGAGGCGCAATCCGGCGGGCCAGTCGGCGAGTACCGGCCCCAGTTCCACGTGCAGCCGGTCCAGAGTCAGTCCGTCACGATCGGCCGCGCGCTCGGCCATGGGCAGACCGCCGGGCATTTCCATGCCGCCGCCGTGCATGTCGTGGCCGCTGTGGTCACCGTGGCCGCCGTGCTCATGGTCGGCGTGCTGGTCGCCGCCGCCCTCATCGTCGGCCGTTTCGCTGCTCGCGCCCTCCGATCGGTCGTGCGTACCGTGCTCCTCGCTGTGCGCCGAAGCGTCGGCGGCGCCGGAGTCCTCGTGCGACCGGCCGCTGTCGCCGCCATGGGAGGAGGACGGATCGGGCGCCGGGTGGGCGGAGTCCGCGAGCGGCGGTGCCTGGCTAGAGCCCTCCGTGGACGAGGCCAGCGCGGCGCCGCCCTCATTCAGAGAGCGCGCGACGTCGTCCTGGGCGTCAAGCAGCACCCGTACCCGGGGTCGGGGCATCTGCTCCCACACGCGGTCGAGGGCTTGGGCCAACTCCGTGTCGTAGGGGCCGCAGACCACGAGCATGTCCGCCGCGACCGGGGTGGGTGCCGGCTGCCAGGCGCGCCTACGAAGTTCGTCCTCCACTGCGAGCCGCACGCCGGTGCCACCGAGCGCGGTGACGACGAAGGGCCGAGGACGTATCCGGCGCAGCAGCCACGCGGTCACGTCCATCGAAACGCCCCTTCGCGCCACGCGTAGATCACCGCGGAGACCAGCACGGCCAGAAAGAGGAACATCTCGACTACGGCCGTGGTCCCCTTCTCGGCGACGACGAGCACCCACGGATACATGAAGACCATTTCCATGTCGAAGGCCAGGAACAGCATGGTCACCGCGTACCAGCGGACGTGGAAGCGCGAGGCGGCGTGTTCGGTGACGGGCATCCCCGACATGAAGGGGGGAGAGGCCAGCGGTTGGCGTGTCACCCGGACGACCGCCGAGGCGCCGTAGACCAGGGCCACGCCGACCGCGGCGACTCCGAGCAGGAGCAGCGCAGGCCCGAACGCGTCCACCTGAAGCCTCCTCCGTCGTCGGTCCGTACCGCCGTGCGGGCTCCCGGCGCAGCGCGGAACGATCGCTCGGCATGGCGCCGCACATACCCCCCGACCGTATCAGGGGGGCCTTTGTGAAGGGTGGGATCCGCGCCCGTCGGCTTGTGTCCAGTGGCAAGGAGAGGGGCGGCGATCCCGCCGGGTACCACTGGATGGGGCGGGGCAGTACCCGCAGCTCTTGCCTCGGGCCCCAGACATGCAAGACCCGCGGATCCAGCTACCCGACAGGTCGAAACTAAACTTGGTAGGTTCTCGCCCTCCCATCGCAGGAGAAGTGGGAGGCGGCGCGGTTGGTGGCGCGGCGAGGCGGTATTCGCAGATTCCGGTGTACATCGCGGTTTCGAATGATGATCCGATGACTGTCGCCGACATCGCATTCCCTATCCCGGTGCCCGCGTATTGGGCGGATCAACGGTCGGGCGTTGCGATCGGTGTCGGCTTTGTCTGCGCAAGCGGGTACGGTCTGGAACCGGTCCGTGCGGGTTTCCCTGGACCGGCTCCCCTACTCGCCGCTCCGCGACGGAGGGACGATGCTGTCAATTCGCACCGGCTGGAAGGCGGCCGCACTCACGTGGCCCCTGTTCGTCCTGGTGCTGGTGCTCTTTCCGGTCGTAGCCGTCCACGGGATGGGCGGCGCTCTGACCCACGGGCACCCCGAATCCCTGTCGGAGTCGGGCGGCGCGTCGCCACCGGGTGCGCCGTGTGCCGTGTGGCCGCGGGTCGCGGTCGGGTGGCGGATACCGCAGTACGGCGGTGAACGGCAGCGCCGTGGCGAACAGCAGGAGCCACATCTTCGCGGCGGGTGTGCGCTGATCGGCCGTGGAGCCTGCCGTGTTGTCACCGGCGTGGTGCTCGCTCACGAAGTGCGACGAGACGGCCGCCGGGATGGCATCGGCCTCCGCCGTCTGCTGCCGGACCTCCGCGTGGGCAGAGGACGCCTCGCGCGGCAACTCCGTCGGACCGGCCGGATGCCCGGCCGAGCACAGCAGGTGCGCGACAGCGACGGACGCCAGCAGCACCAGCCACAGCGCTTGCCGGTCAACGATCGCCGTCATCGCCCCACGCACGCCACGGGCACTACTAAAAATGACTGTATGGTCACGGTAAGGAGTGGAGAGTGAAAGGGTGACGTGTGCGACTGCCTGGCCACGCGTGCGGCCGCATTCCGGGGCAGCGCCGACGTCACGCTCGCCCGGTGCGAGCGCCGTCCCGCGGAAGGCCCTCGGCGCTGCGACGGCTGGGGTGTTGCATCCGCGGGCCCCGCTGGCGTGCGACCGCGGCCCCTCCAAGGGCTGCGGGTGATCGGGGCCGCAGACGGGCAGTGGGCGCGCATGGCTGACCTGCTGCTTGTGCTAATGCTAGCGCTGGTGCCCGCGGCGGCCAACATGCTGGGTGGGCTGCTGGCCGAAGCGGTGTCGCTGTCGGCGCGCATCTTCAGCGCGGCGCTGCATCTGGCCGGCGGCATCGTCATCGCGGTGGTCGGCGTGGAGCTGATGCCCCGTGCCCTTCAGGCCGACCCGGCCTGGCTTCCCATGGTCACCTTCGCCGTGGGCGGCGGCCTGTTCCTCGGCATGGACGCCCTGTCGGGGTTTGTGCGGGTCCGCGCCTCCAGCGATGCCGACAAGGGGTCCGTGGGTATCTATCTCGGTGTCGTGCTGGACCTGTTCAGCGACGGCGTCATGATCGGCACCGGCAGCGTCATCAACCCCGGCTTGGGACTGCTGCTGGCCTTGGGCCAGGCGCCCGCCGACCTGCCGGAGGGCTTCGCCGCCCAGGCGGCGTTCCGCCGCGCTGGGGTCCGGTTGCGGTGGCGGGTGCCGGCCGGGCTCGGCTTCGTGGTGCCGATTCTGCTCGGCGCGGCACTGGGCTATCTCGCCCTGCGCGACGCCCCCGACGCGGTGACGCTGTCGGTGCTGGCCTTCACCGGCGGCGCGCTGCTCAGCGTGGTGGTCGAGGAGATGATCCCCGAAGCTCACGAGGCCAAGCGGAGCCGCTTGGACAGCTTCTACCTCACCCTGGGTTTCGTGGTCTTCGCCGCCGCGGCCACCTACCTCGGATGAGCATCAACTGTTGCCGGCGGAGGGGCCGTGGGCGCGCGACCGGGCGGCCTCGTGGTCGGCCAGCCGCTGCAGATAGGCGTTGAGTTCGGCGTCGCCGTCGCGCTCGGCCTGCCGGTCGCTGCGGCGGGTGAGCCGGTCGTCGGAACGTATCCACAGAATCGCCAGCGCGAGCATCACCACGAGTGTGGGGGCGTCACCGAAGACCCACGTCAGGCCGCCCGCCCACAGATGGTCGCCCATGACGTCGATGTTCCACGACGGCGGCGGTGTGGCGAAGAAGTGCACGATCGGGGCCGGAGACATCATCACCGCGATCGCGAAGAACGCGTGGAAGGGCAGGCTCGACAGCATCAGCATGATGCGGAAGATGTAGCTCTTCGTTCCGGGCCAGGGATCGATCATCAGCACCGGTCCGAAGAAGATGATCCCTGTGACGATGAAGTGCAGCAGCAACACCAGGGCGCGCCGCGGTGCCGCGCGCCGCCCCTTCCCGGCGGGAAGCGTCCGCAGCAGCATGGTCACCGGAGCGCCCATGAGCAGGAACACCGGCGCGAGCATGGTCAGGATCATGTGCTGGAACATGTGGACGCTGAAGACCGCCATGCCGTAGCCCTCGATGCCGGTGGCCGTCACCCACAGGATCAGGCCCACGCCCACGATCCAGCTCACGGTGCGGCCGATCGGCCAGCGGATGCCGCGTTGGCGCAGGCGGATCAGGCCGACGGCGTAGAAGGCGGCGAGCAGGGCGCACAGAAGGGGAAAAAGCGCATAGCGCTGGGGATGCCAGGCCAGCACATTCGCCAGGGTGGGGGTTCGCTCGGCATCCACATGGGACCCGACATCCCGTGGTCATCGAAGTTCATCCGGTTGTTCACAGCTTCTCCAGAACCGCAGAGGGTGCGGATGGGACCGAGGGCGCACGCGTTTCAGTCGCGCCGCCGATCGGCTCTGAGGATCATGTACGAGGTTTCCTCCCGGCCCCGGCGATCGGCCGCAGCGTGGTCGCGGGAGCGGTTGGGCAGGGAGGGCGGTCGGCGGGCGCAGCGCCTACAGCAGCGTCGACCAGTAGGTTTCGAACGCCTGGGCGATGGCCGCGACGATCGCCAGGCCCCACAGGGTGAGGGCCACGGTGTGGTTGCGGGCGAGGACGTCGAGGGGCCGGTGCACAGCGGCCGGCGGCCGGAGATGGCCGGCGCGCAGATTGTGCAGGGTGACGTACCAGAAAACGGGGATCGTCACCGCCCACACCGCCATGCAGTACGGGCACAGCGCGCTGATCCGATACAGGCTCTGAAAGATCAGCCAGTGCACGAAGACGACCCCGAAAACGGTCCCCGCCTGCAGCCCCAGCCAGAACCACCGATCGAAGCGCGCCCCCGCCACCAGCGCCGCGCCGACGGTGGTCACCACGGCGAAGCCGGCGATCCCGATCAGCGGGTTGGGTACACCGAAGGCCGACGCCTGCGCGGTGTCCATCACGGTGCCACAGGAAAGCACGGGATTGAGGCTGCAGGAGGGCACGTGGCCGGGGTCCTGCAGCACGCGGACCTTCTCGACCAGAAGAGCGGCGGATGCGGCGAGCCCCACGGCGCCGCCGACGGCCAGCAGCCAGGGCAGAGCGCGGCTGACGATGCTGACGCCGCTGCCGGGGGTAGCGGCGGGCGCCTCCCGGGCCAAGGGGGCGGCGGTCATCCCTGCAGCTCCCTGTCGATCATCGACGACAGCGCCTCATAGCTCGGCATCTGCTGGGTCTGGCGGCCGTTGACGAAGATGGTCGGCGTGCCCCGAATCCCCAGCTGGACCCCGTCGGCGAAGTCGGCGCGCACCCGCTCCAGTGTGGCGGGGGCGTCCATGTCGGCGCGGAATCGCTCGACGTCGAGTCCGAGTTCCTCGGCGAAGCCGACGAACACCTCGGCCTTGGACTCCTTCGACTCGCCCCACTCGGCCTGGGTCTCATACATCTTGACGTACATCTCCTCCAGCGCGCCCTGCTGGGCCGCGGCCTCCACGGCGGTGGCCGCGGTCTTGGAGTTGGTGTGGCCGGGTAGCGGGAAGTAGCGGATGACGAAGTCGATCCGCCCGTCGTACTCGGCGCGCAGCTTCTCCATGACGGGGAACTGGGCGCGGCAGGCCTCGCACTCGAAATCGAGGAACTCCACGACCGTCACCTCCGCGCCGTCGGCGCGGGAGAGGTAGCGGCTGTTGTCGCGTACCAGCAGATCCTCCGGTGCGGGACCGGTCGGCGAGGAGGGCGCCGCGGAGGCCGCGGCGCTGGGAGGGGTCTTGGGGGCGGGCGTGCCGCTGCTGGAGCTGTAGGCGTAGATGCCGAGGGAGACCACGGCGCCGAGGATCAGGACAACGGTGATCGCGAGATTGCGGGTCATTGCACATCCGAAAATGAGTGGTTCGGCCGAGCAGGGACTGCGGCGTCGCCGCGGCGCGGTGGCCGGCGAGCGGTCGGCACGCCCACAGGCGATGGCCGGGGACGGGGACGTTGTGCGGGCCGGCGCTTCAGCGCCCGGGCCCGCGGCAGAAACGTCGGCCTAGACCCGTTGGATGCACAGTGTGAGGAACAGGGGCGCTCGGCTGCGCACGGCGGTGGGCAGCCATCGGACGATTCCGAGCTGCGGCCGCGGCGGCGGACGGAGGGCGGCGACCAGGACGGCCGCGCTGAGGCCCAGCAGAAAGAGCCCTGTGGCGGCTGCGGTGCGCTGGTCGAAGCCGGCATCGCCCGCGGTGGCGCAGTCGGAGCGGCCGTCCTCATCCAGGCCGTGCAGAACCGCGGCGCCCACCGCCGGCTGCGCCGGTTGGGCCGACTGGACGGCTACTGCCCTCTGGTCTTCGTCGGCCGGGGTATCGGCCGCGGCGACGGCGCCGTGGCAGACCGAGCAGAGGAAGTGGCCCAGCACGACCAGCGACAGCAGGAGCACCCGCAGGGGGACCCGCTGTCGTCGTGCACTGCTCGCCTCGGCCACGGGGCGAACATTACCCAGGGGATCGCGTAACCGCTGCCCTCCCCCCGGGATTGGCTCTCGGCCGTGTTGTGCGGAAACGACCGCGGGACTCGTCTCTGCCGCACTGAGATCCGCGGCGGTGCTTCTGCGCGGCGCGACCGGGTCGCGCGCTGCGGCGCCTGCTCCGCGGTCGGCACCGTACCGGTCAATCGCTGCTCGGCCGGGGGGTGAGGATCGGGGCGGTTGCGAGCGCGAGGGCGGCGGCCGGAACGCCCGAGTGGGGGAGCGCGCCGACCGCGGCCGGTGGCGTCGGGATCATGCCTGCGCCCCCGCACGTTCGCGCGGCGAGGTGGCGGGACTGCCGGCGGTCAGGGCCAGGCGGCGGGCGCGGCCGGCGCGCACGCCGTTGGCGATGACGACGACCTCGGCGATCTCATGCACCAGCACGACGGCGGCCAGACCCAGGACGCCGAACAGCGCCGCCGGCATCAGGCCGACGATGATGGCCAGGGACAGACCGACGCTCTGCCACATGATCGCCCGGGATCGGCGGGCGTGGGCCAGCGCCTGGGGCAGGTGGCGCAGGTCCTCGCCCATCAGCGCCACATCGGCGGTTTCGATCGCCACGTCGGTGCCCATGGCGCCCATGGCGATCCCCAGATCGGCACTGGCCAGGGCGGGCGCGTCGTTGACGCCGTCGCCGACCATGGCCGTGGGCGCCTTCTGCCGCAGTTCGCCGACGATGCGGGCCTTGTCCTCCGGGCGCAGTTGGGCGTGCACCACCTCGATGCCGGCCTCGCGGGCCAGCGCGGCGGCGGTGGCGTGGTTGTCGCCGGTGAGCATCGCCACCTCGTAGCCGTCGCGCCGCAGCTCGGCAACGACCTCGCGGGCCTCGGGGCGCAGTTCGTCGCGCACCGCGATCGCGCCGATCAGGGCACCGTCGTCTTCGGCGAGGACCGCGGTCGCTCCGCCGGCTTGCATCCGCTGGACCGTCTCGGCGAGTGGGCCGGCGTCGATCCAGCCGGGCCGGCCCAGGCGCACCGTGCGTCCGTTCAGGTCTCCGGTGAGCCCGGCGCCGGTGACGGCGTCGACGTCGGTGGCGTGCTCGGTCACGTCGGCTTCGGCGAGGACGGCGCGGGCGAGCGGGTGCTCGCTGCGTTCCTCCAGCGCCGCCGCCACCGCCAGCACCTGCTCGCGTGTCGCGTCGCCGGCGGTGGCCACCTCGATGACGGCCGGCCGGTTGCGGGTGAGGGTGCCGGTCTTGTCCAACGCCACGGTCCGCACCCGGCCGAGGGTCTCCACGGCGGCGCCGCCCTTGATGAGCACGCCGAACTTCGATGCGGCGCCGACCGCGGCCACGACGGTGACCGGCACCGAGATCGCCAGCGCGCACGGTGAGGCGGCGACCAGCACGACCAGGGCGCGCTCGATCCAGGTCAGCGGGTCGCCCAGCAGGGAGCCGATGGCGGCGATGAGCACGGCCGCGATCATCACTCCGGGTACCAGCGGCTTGGCGATCCTGTCGGCCAGGCGCTGGTCGGCCCCCTTGCGGGCCTGCTCGGCCTCGACGATCTTGACGATGCGGGCCAGCGAGTTGTCGGCCGCGGTGGTGGTGACGGCGATTTCCAGCACGCCGGTGCCGTTGATGGATCCGGCGAAGACCTCGTCACCCGGCCCGGCTTCGACAGGCACCGACTCGCCGGTGATGGCCGAGGTGTCCAATGCGGTTCGGCCGGAGGTGATCTCGCCGTCGGTGGCGATGCGCTCGCCCGGCCTGACGACCATGGTGTCGCCGATGCGCAGCTCCTCGGGGGCGACGCTGTGCTCGGTGCCGTCGCGGATCACCTTCGCCTGGGCGGGTACCAGGTCCAGCAGCGCGCGCAGGCCCCGGCGGGTGCGCGCGACCGAGTACTCTTCCAGCCCTTCGCTGATGGAGTACAGGAAGGCCAGCATCGCCGCCTCGCCGACCTCGCCGAGCAGTACCGCGCCGATCGCGGCGACGGTCATCAGCGTGCCGACGCCGATCCCGCCCTTGGCGAGGCTGCGGAGCGTGCCGGGAACGAACGCCCAGGCCCCCACCGCCAGGGCCGCGGCCTTGAGCACCAGCACGACTGCTTCGGGGGCGCCGGCCCAGCCGCTGCCGTAGCCCGCGGCCAGCAGCACGCCGGCGACGGCCGCGAAGCGGATCTCGCTCACCTGCCACAGCGTCTCCGGCTCGTGCTCCTCCGCCTCCTCCTCCGCGCGGATTTCGTCGTCACCGCAGCATGCGTCACTCATCGCGTCTCCATGGTCGTCCTGGCCGGGCTGCCGGCGCCGTAGTTGGGGCACAGGGCGACCGCGCTGCCGGTGGCGGCCAGCAGGACCTCGGCCGAAGCCAGCAGGTCCAGCAGCTCGGGACGGGACAGGGCGTAGAACACCTGCCGCCCTTGCGGGCGGCCCTCGACCAGGCCGCAGTCGCGCAGGCAGGCCACGTGGTTGGACACCGTGGACTGGGCCAGTCCCAACTGCTCCACCAGGTCGGCCACCCGCGCCTCGCCCTGGGCCAGGCGGCGCACGATCGCCAGCCGGGTGGCGTCGGAGAGGCTGTGGAAGAGGGCTTCGGCCGCCCCCAGGTCCGTGCCCGTTGTCGCCGGGCAGTCGCTATTAATCGTCATAACACGATCATATCCAATTTCGGCGATGAATGAAGGTGGGGGCCGATCATGGACACGGCCGAGTCGGTCCATGACCGACGCACCTCCCGGGCGCCGGCTGCAGCACTGCGAGGAGCATCCGCTGATGAGCCTCCGGTGTGGACCCGGAGCGGACGGCGCCCTCCGGGTCTCGGCGATCCGCGTGGGCTGGTCGAAGTGCTCGAATCCGAACCTTGTGGCGGACCGGGCGAGAGAACCGGGCGGGCCGCGAAACTCACCTTGGAGTGCCGCCCCTGTGAATCGAGAGTTCGCCGGAGCATGATAATAAGTTCGGCGAGCCAAACATTCGTCGGCGGTGTGGAGGTGAGGCGTGGGTCTGCTCGACACCGCCGCGGGCACCGCCCGCTCCCGGGCGGGACGGCTGCGTTCGGGCATCGCCCTACTCGGTCCCGCCTTCGTCGCCGCGATCGCCTACGTCGATCCCGGCAACGTCGCCACCAACGTCGCCGCCGGTGCCACGTACGGCTACCTGCTGGTGTGGGTCATCGTGGCGGCGAACCTCATGGCGTTCATCGTGCAATACCTCTCCGCCAAGCTCGGACTGGTCACCGGCCAGTCCTTGCCCGAGGCGCTGCGCGAACGCATGCCGCGCGCGGCACGACTGGGCTACTGGGGCCAAGCCGAGGCGGTGGCGATGGCGACCGACCTCGCGGAGGTGCTGGGCGGCGCGATCGCGCTGCGCATCCTGTTCGACGTTCCGCTGATCATGGGCGGGGTGATCACCGGAGCCGTCTCGCTCGGGCTGCTGGCGATGCAGAACCGGTTCGGCCAGCGGCCCTTCGAACGCGCCATCACCGGGCTGCTCGCCGTGATCGCACTGGGATTCATGGCGGGTCTGTTCATCGCACCGCCTTCACCTGCGGGAACGTTGACCGGCCTGGTGCCCCGGTTCTCGGGATCGGAGAGCGTGCTGCTGGCGGCCGGGATGCTTGGCGCGACGGTGATGCCCCACGCCGTCTACGTGCACTCCGCGCTCTCCCGCGACCGGCACGGCCGCCAGAGCGGCCGGTTGCGGGAACGGCTGCTGACCGCCAACAAGTTCGACGTCGGGCTGGCCCTGCTGGTGGCCGGGGCGTCAACCTGGGGATGGGTCTGCGGGCGATGGCGGCAGGAAGGCGCCGATGGCGGGCTCAAAGCGATGGCTTCCAGGCCGGGCACCCAGTGCATCGGGTGATCCAACGTCGCGGACAACCGCTTCCCCCCCTGCTCTGGGGCAAGGCGACTATGCGCCCAGGCGGGTGCGGATCTCGGCGGCGACGCGTTCGCCGTCGCGCACGGCGCCTTCCATGGTTCCCGGCCACGTGCTGCGGTCGGCACCGGCGAAGTGCACCCGGTCGTGGCCGGCGCGCAGGGCGGGGCCGTGCCGGGTGAGTTGGCCGGGGGCGAAGGCGGGGTAGCCGCCGCCGATGTACGGTTCCTCGTGCCAGGCCTGGGCGATGGCCTCGGAGGCCAGGGCACTGCCGTCCAGGCCGAGCACGGCGGTCAGGTGGTCGCGCAGGCGCGGGGTCGGCAGAGCCGTGTCGGCGCCGTAGGCGAGGCCCACGGCGTGGTGGTCGTCGGCCATGGCCAGCGGCATGATTGCGTCTCCGGCCGCGAGCACGCCGCGGCGCGGTATGTCGGCGGACGCGGCGAGGAGCTTGGTGACGGCGGGGCTGTGCACCTGGTCGAGCAGGCCGCGCTGGGCGGTCGGCAGCCCCAGGGTGAACGCGATGGAGCCGGTCGCGGCCAGTGGCGTGCACACGGCCGCCCGCCGCGCCCGGCGCACCGCGCCGTCCTCGGTGTGCACGGCCACTTCGGCGCCGTTCTGCTCGATCGCATGGACCGGGCTGGCGCAGACGACGCGGTCGCCGAGCCGGGCGGCCAGGCGGCGGGCGACCTGCTGGGCGCCGCCGCGGATGCGCCAGGGGGTCTCGCGCCACAGCGCAGAGAGGCCACCGGCCGGTTTCAACCACTGCAGGAACGCCAGAAGGGACAATCCGTGCGGCGGCGCGGTGGTGAAGGCCTGGGCCGCCGCGCCCACCAGGCGCGCGGTGCGTTCGTCCACCGGTGCCCGCGTCAGCCAGTCCTCCAGGGAGAGGGCGTCGAGGCGGTCGGCGAGTGGCGCATGCCAGGGAGCCTGCGGGGGCAGCAGCGAGCACAGGTGGTGCAGGCGCGCGGCGGCGGCCATGAGACCGGAGGCCGTCGACGGCCGCAGCGGCGGCCGCGCGCGCTCGTCCCATCGCAGGTGCGGCATCGGCGGCGCGGCCGGTTCCAGACGCAGCCCGAGAGCGGCGACGATTCCGCTCAGCCGAGTGTAGTCGCGGCCGACGAGTTCGCCGCCCACGTCGACCGTGCGGCCGGCCAGCGTGCGCGATCGTGTGCGCCCGCCGACCTCGCTGCCGGCCTCCACGACTGCGACGTCGGCTCCCGCCTGCCGTAGGCGGGTGGCGGCGACCAGGCCGCTCAGCCCGGCACCCACCACCACGACGTCGTGTCGGCGCCCCGCGTCCGCCATGTCAGTGGCCACCGCAACATGCGCGGCCGGGACCGCAGGCGTTGCGGCCCCTGTCCGCGGCGGCGCCGGCGAGGGCGATGGTCAGCACGCTCCGACGGTACAGGAATCATTGAATCTAGGAAACGGTGAATCCACCGTGAAGTGTCGTTCGAGCGGGCGCAGCCCACTCGCGCAAGGAGTACGGAGCAGTGCACAGCACGGAGGCCTCAGCCGCGCGTGGCCGCGGTCGGAAGGCCGAAGCCCTTTCTGACCAGCCGTTCCAGCACCCACTGGGGCAGCAGCAGCCGCAGCGGCGGCAGCCACAGCGCCTCGCTGCCGGCCGCATAGCGCGGCTTCGATCTGCGGGCGGTGGCCGCCTTGACGACGACTTCGGCGGCCTTGCGCGGGTCGCCGCCCTTGCGCAGACCTCGTTCGAGCGTCTCGAAGGCGCTGGCGCGGACCTGGTCGTAGTCGGCGATCTCGCCTGAGGAGCGGGTAGCGGCCTCGACCACGCCCGTGGTGAAGGCGCCCGGCTCCACCAGACAGACGTCGACGCCCCGATGACGCACTTCGTGGCGCAGCGCCTCGGTGTGGCGGGCGAGGGCGGCCTTGGACGCGGCGTAGTAGCCCTCGCCGGGTTCACCGACCCAGGCGGCCAGTGAACCGACGTTGACGATGCGGCCCCGGCCGCGTTCGCGCATGTGCGGCAGGACGGCGTTGGCGACCCGCGCGGCGCCGAAGAGGTTGGTGTCGAAGACCTCGGCGGCCTCGGTGAGCGCGGTCTCCTCGGCGATCCCGCGGTGCAGCGTTCCCGCGTTGTTGACCAGTACGTCGATCGTCCCGACCTGGTCGAGGACCTTGTCCACGCACGCGGCGACGGAGGCATCGCTGGTCACGTCGAGCCGCAGCATCCGCACGCTGTCGAAGTCGGGGCGGTCGCTGCGGCTGGTGCCGAAGACGCAGAAGCCCTTCTCGGCCAGGAGGCGGGCCGTCTCGCGTCCGATGCCCGAGGACGCGCCGGTGACCAGTGCCGTGCCCGGTCGGGAGGAGGGTGCGGATCCGTTGGTGTCGCGTGCAGCCATGGCCCCGAATGTAGGCCTTCAAGCCGACTCGAAGGTCAAGGCCCACCGCGGAAACCTTGTAGGCGATGCGAGGGACCGGGCGTCCGGTCGCCGCTGTGTACCGGTACGCCGTGTTCGCACGGCTTTGACCTGGGATATGGGGTGACCGGGAGTGTCCGAGGGGGAGTCAACCCCCATGCCTGCGACCTGCGGATTCATATGGAGGTTGTTCTGTCCCCATAAGAAAACCCCTGCTCACCGCAGGGGCTTGCATGATCATCTTGTGTCCGAGGGGGGACTTGAACCCCCATGCCCTAAACGGGCACTAGCACCTCAAGCTAGCGCGTCTACCTATTCCGCCACCCGGACGAGGGTGTCGGCGCTCGTGCGCCGGACATGGTCAACCATAGCAAAGGTCTAACGTCGGCCGTACATCGTTTTTCCCGGAGACCAGACATGGGATGGTTGACGAAAGCAGCGTGGAGTATGAGAGGAGCTGTTCACACCATGGCTGGCGGGAACGAGGGGTTGGGTCCGGCCGAGGTCGAGGTCGTGGATCTGTGCCGGGAGCTCATCTCCATCGACACCTCGAACTACGGTGACCACTCCGGGCCGGGGGAGAGAGCAGCGGCGGAGTATGTCGCTGAGAAGCTGGACGAGGTCGGGGTGGAGGCGACGATCTATGAGTCGCATCCGGGCCGCAGCAGTGTCGTGGCGCGCATCGCCGGTACCGACCCGGGGAGGGCGCCGCTGCTCATTCACGGCCACCTCGACGTGGTCCCCGCTGATGCCGCCGATTGGACGCACCATCCGTTCTCCGGGGAGATCGCCGACGGGTGCATCTGGGGCCGGGGCGCCATCGACATGAAGAACATGGACGCCATGGTGCTCGCCGTGCTGCGGCAGCGGCTGCGCGAGGGGCGCCGGCCGCCGCGCGACATCGTGCTCGCGTTCACCGCTGATGAGGAGGCCGGGGGCTCGTGGGGGGCGCAGTGGCTGGTGGACCGGCACCCCGACCTGTTCGCCGACTGCACCGAGGCGATCAGCGAGGTGGGCGGCTTCAGCTTCACCGCTGGGGACGATCGGCGCCTCTACCTGATCGAGACCGCGGAGAAGGGCATCGCCTGGATGAAGCTGACCGCGCGGGGCACCGCCGGGCACGGGTCCATGGTCAACGATGACAATGCGGTCACCGAACTCGCCGACGCGATCTCCCGCCTGGGGCGGCACGAGTTCCCGATCCGGTTGACGAAGACCGTGCGGCTGTTCCTGGAGGAGGTCTGCGAGGCCTACGGTATCGAGTTCCGCGAGGACGACGTCGAGGAGACGGTGGCCCGCCTCGGGCCGATCGCCGGCATGATCGGCGCGACCCTGCGCAACACCGTCAACCCCACTGTGCTCAACGGGGGCTACAAGGCCAACGTCATCCCGGGTTCGGCTACGGCCGAGGTCGACGGCCGCTTCCTGCCGGGTATGGAGGAGGAGTACTTCGCCGAGATCGACCGGCTCCTCGGCCCGAAGGTCAGCCGCGAGTTCATCCACCACCTCCCCTCTGTCGAAACGGACTTCGAGGGCGGCATCGTCAGCGCGATGGCCGATTCGCTGCTCGCCGAGGACCCCGGGGCGAAGGCCGTCCCCTACTGCCTGTCCGGCGGAACCGACGCCAAGAGCTTTCAGCGGCTCGGTATCCGCAACTTCGGGTTCGTCCCGCTGAAACTGCCGCCGGAGCTCAACTTCTCCGGCATGTTCCACGGCGTCGACGAACGCGTCCCGGTGGACGGGCTGCGTTTCGGGGTGCGGGTTCTGGACCGGTTCATCGACCTGAGTTGAGCAGGTGGCCCGGGGCGGTCCGATCCGGTCCGATCCGGGCCGATCCGGCCCGGGGCGCCGCGCGCATGGCCGCGCGAGCGGGGCGCGGGCGGCGAGTCCCCATGGCAGAGGGGAATCGCCGCCCGCCGACCGGTGCGGTCCGGATGCGGCCAGCACGGGATTCGCCCCGGATCTGGCCGACTGTGTCAGAATTCACATGAGTCGGAGTTGTCGGATGATCTTGCGCCGCAGTGTGATTCGGCGGCTGCCGTCGGGATAGAGGCGCACGCGGGCCAGCTCCCATCTTCCGTATTCAGCGTGCTCGGTCAAGGCCTGTCGCGCTGCGCTGCGCGACGTGCCGCGAGGGAGGCGGATCTCCCGGTATTCGTACTCAAGCATTGCGCTTATTCTGCGACTGCCGACGGGGTTCGTGCCATAGCGTTCATACACGTGGGTTACCAGGAAGCCGCGCAAGGGGAAACTTGTTGGAGCCGAACCGTCCTGTCCGTCCCACCGTCTCGGGAAGCGGACCTCGAAACCGTCGGTTACCGTCGGTTGCCGGAAACCGGTGACCCGCGATCCGGTTGGTCGATCGCACAGACAGCGCAAGGCGAGATGTAGGGGAAGAGCGTGCCACCCAAGAAGGGCAGCGCCGGCAAGAACGGCTCGAACGACACTGGACACCAAGGCGGAGGCAACCGCCTCGTCATCGTCGAGTCGCCGGCCAAGGCCAAGACCATCGCCGGCTACCTCGGCCGGGGATATGTCGTGGAGTCCAGCATCGGGCACATCCGCGACATGCCCACGAAGGCCGCCGAGATCCCGGCCCGGTACAAGGGCGAGCCGTGGGCGCGGCTGGGCGTGAACGTCGACCAGGACTTCGAGCCCCTCTATGTCGTCCACCCCGATAAGAAGGCGCACGTCAAGAAGCTCAAAGAGCTGATGGCCGACGCCGATGAGCTCTACCTCGCAACAGATGAGGACCGCGAGGGCGAGGCCATCGCCTGGCATCTGCGCGAGGAACTCAAGCCCTCGATCCCGGTCAAGCGCATGGTGTTCAACGAGATCACCAAGGACGCGATCCGGCACGCCGCCGAGAACACCCGGGACCTCAACCTGCGGCTGGTCAACGCCCAGGAGACACGGCGCATCCTGGACCGGCTCTACGGCTATGAGGTCTCCCCGGTGCTGTGGAAGAAGGTCATGCCGAAGCTGTCGGCCGGCCGCGTGCAGTCGGTTGCCACGCGCCTGGTCGTCGAACGCGAACGCGAGCGGATCGCCTTCACCTCCACCGAGTACTGGGGCCTCAAGGCGGTCTTCGACACGGTCGGCCGCGGCTCGGCCGGGGACCCCGCGACCTTTGTCGCACACCTCGTCTCGGTCGACGGCGCCCGGGTCGCCGTGGGACGCGACTTCACCTCCGAGGGGGCCCTTCGTTCGGCGACGGGCGTGTTGCACCTGAACGAGGAGACCGCGCGGGCCCTGACCGAGCGCCTGTCCGGAAGCGACTTCGCGGTGCGCTCGGTGGAGCGCAAGCCTTACAAACGCTCGCCCTACGCCCCGTTCCGCACCACCACACTGCAGCAGGAGGCGTCCCGCAAGCTCAACCTGTCCGCGAAGCAGACCATGCAGGTGGCGCAGCGGCTGTACGAGAACGGGTTCATCACCTACATGCGCACTGACAGCACCACGCTGTCGGAGAGCGCCATCGCCGCCGCCCGCGACCAGGCGACCCGGCTGTACGGTGCCGACTACGTCCCGGCCAAGCCGCGCGTCTACTCCAGCAAGGTCAAGAACGCCCAAGAGGCGCACGAGGCGATCCGTCCCGCCGGCGACTCCTTCCG
Organism: Actinomycetes bacterium; assembly: GCA_021793235.1. Lineage (GTDB taxonomy): Bacteria > Actinomycetota > Actinomycetes > Streptosporangiales > Streptosporangiaceae > JAJYTD01. The sequence continues at coordinate 30,273 of JAJYTD010000022.1, forward strand.
CACCCCGGCCGAGACCGGGCTCAGCGGTGCCGAGTTCCGGCTTTACGAACTCATCTGGAAGCGCACCGTCGCCTCCCAGATGAAGGACGCGGTGGGCGAGTCGGTGACCGTGAAGGTCGCCGGTACCTCCAGTGCCGGTGAGGCCACCGAGTTCAGCGCGACCGGCAAGATCATCACCTTCCACGGTTTCCTCAAGGCCTACGTCGAGGGATCCGAGGACCCCAACGCCGAGCTCGACGACCGCGAGCGCCGGCTTCCCCAACTCGACGAGGGGGACCCGCTCAAGGCCGAGACCGTCGAGCCCGAGGGGCACAGCACCCGCCCGCCGGCGCGTTACACCGAGGCGAGCCTGGTCAAGGAGCTGGAGGACCGGGAGATCGGGCGGCCTTCGACCTATGCCACGATCATCGGCACGATCCTGGACCGCGGATACGTGTTCAAGAAGGGGACGGCCCTGGTGCCCTCCTTCCTCGCGTTCGCTGTGGTGCAGCTGCTGGAGCGGCACTTCGGCAATCTGGTCGACTACGACTTCACCGCCCGCATGGAGGACATGCTCGACGGCATCGCGCGCGGTGAGACCGAAAGCGTTCCGTGGCTGCGCCGGTTCTACTTCGGCGCCGACGAGGAGGCCGGCCTCAAGGACCTCGTCGGCGACCAGCTCGGCGAGATCGACCCCAAGGAGGTCAGCTCCTTCCCGCTGGCGGGAACCGACATCATGATCCGCGTCGGCCGGTACGGCCCGTACATGGAGCGAGAAGACCAGCGGGTCAACATCCCCGAGGACCTCGCGCCCGACGAGCTCACCAAGGAGAAGGCCGAAGAGCTGTTCGCCCAGCCCAGTGGCGACCGCGAGTTGGGTACGGACCCGGAGACCGGGCGCCGGATCGTCGCCAAGACCGGCCGCTTCGGCCCGTATGTCACCGAGGTCCTGGAGGAACCCGGCGGCGAGGGCGAGGCCAAGCCCAAGGCGAAGTCGAAGTCCGCGCCGAAACCGCGTACCGCGTCGCTGTTCAGGTCGATGTCGCTGGACACCGTGACCCTGGAGGACGCGCTCCGGCTGCTGTCGCTGCCGCGGACGGTCGGGGAGATCGACGGCGAGCAGGTCACCGCGCAGAACGGCCGCTTCGGCCCGTACATGAAGAAGGGCACCGACAGCCGCTCCCTGGAGACCGAGGAGCAGATCTTCACGGTCACCATCGAGGAGGCCAAGGAGATCTTCGCCAAGCCCAAGCAGCGCGGCCGCCGGGCCGCTGCGGCACCCCTGCGGGAACTCGGCACGGACCACGAGACCGGCAAGCCCATGGTGATCAAGAACGGCAGGTTCGGGCCGTATGTGACTGACGGTGAAACCAACGCCTCCCTGCGCCAGGGGGACGACGTGGAGTCGATCACCGACGAGCGCGCGTCCGAACTGCTGGCCGACCGCCGCGCGAAGGCCCCGGCGAAGAAGTCGACCGCGAAGAAGACCACGGCCAAGAAGACCACGGCCAAGACCACAGCCAAGAAGAGCACCGCGAAGAAGACCGCGGCCAAGGACGGCACACCGAAGTCGGGTACCCGAAAGACCGCGCCGTAGCCCCGCGTGCCGGGGAAGGGGCGGCAGGCCCGTTCCCCGGCCGTGGAACGGTGTGGCGAGTGGGGTGGCGCTATTCGCCGCCCGGCAGTACAGTGCCGCGAACGCTCATCCGCGCGCGTGCGGCGACCCGACCCCCGGCACAACCCGGGAACGGCCCTAGCCCGCCCTGTACCAGGCGCAGCAGAGCACGTTCCAGCAGCCGCTACGCCGGCGAGGACGCACGAGAACAGCCGATGCGGCCCCCGGCGCCGAGACGAAATCTGTCCGAGCCCCCGTTCTAGACCGGAAGCGTCGATACTCTTTCGCTATGAGCAGACCTGCACCCCTGGGAGCGCCGGGCGAGGCGCGTAGTGTCCTTGCGATCAAGCCGTTCCGCCGCCTGTGGATCTCGCTGTCGCTCTCCAGCCTCGGCGACTGGCTCAGCCTGCTCGCCCTGATGTCGCTGGCCGCGATCCTGACCCAGGACGACGGCCAGATCGTCCAGTACTTCGCGGTCAGCGGTGTGGTCGTACTCAAGCTCGCACCGTCGATCGTGCTGAGCCCATTCGCGGGGCTGCTGGCCGATCGTGTCGACCGCCGCCTCACCATGGTCGTCGGCGACATCCTGCGCGGGCTCCTCTACATATCCATCCCCATCGTGGGACGGCTCGACTGGCTGCTCATCGCCAACTTCCTGGCCGAGGTCGTCGCCCTGTTCTGGGCACCGGCCAAGGACGCCACCGTCCCCAACCTGGTTCCCAAGAAGAAGCTGGAGCAGGCCAACCAGCTCAGTCTGCTCACCACCTACGGAACCGCCCCGGTGGCCGCGGGCCTCTTCGCGGCGCTGGCCTCCATCACCACGCTGCTCGGCGGGCTGTTCCCCACCCTCGGCAGCCCCGAGGCCGACATCGCCCTCTACATCAACGGTGTCACCTTCTTCGTCGCCGCCGCCGTCATCTGGACGCTGCCGATCCCCAAGCGGAACGGGGCCGTCGCTCCGGATCCGGAACCCGCCGCCCCGCCCCAGCCCGACGATGTCAGCGCCAACGAGCGCACGGCCCCGATCGCGACCACTCTGGAGGTGCCCGCCCTCCCGGAACCGGAGAAGCCGAAGGAGCACTTCAAGCCGGAGAATGTCCTGCGCACGATCTGGGAGGGCTGGCGGTTCGCCGGAACCACCCCTGTGGTTCGGGGACTGCTTCTGGGCATGCTCGGCGCGTTCGCCGCGGGCGGTGCCGTAGTGGGCGTGGCCCGCGTCTTCGTGGAGCGGCTCGGAGCAGGCAACGCCGGGTTCGGCGTGCTGTTCTGCGCGGTGTTCGCCGGTATGGCACTGGGCATGCTGGCCGGTCCGCGCATCCTGAGCAACTTCAGCCGCCGCCGACTGTTCGGCCTGAGCATCGGGGTCTCCGGTGCCGCGCTGCTCTTCACCGGCCTGATCCCCAACATGGTGATGGCCGCCGTGCTGACCCTGATCGTCGGGGCCGGCGCCGGTATCGCCTGGGTCATCGGCTTGACCATGCTCGGCCAGGAGGTCGAGGACGACATCCGCGGCCGCACCTTCGCGTTCCTGCATGCGGCGTCGCGGGTGGTGCTGCTGGTCTCGGTCTCGGTGGCGCCGCTGCTCGCCGGACTCATCGGCGACTACCGGTTCGAGGTCCGCGACCTCACCTACGACTTCCTGGGCACCGGGGCCGTCCTGGTCATCGCCGCGCTGCTGGCGATCCTGGTGTCCGTCATCTCCTACCGGCAGATGAACGACAACCCCGATGTGCCGCTTCTCACCGAACTCGTCGCAGCCCTGCGCGGCGCCCCGGTGACGGCCGAGAAGCCGGAGAAGGAGAAGCTGCCGGGTACCTTCATCGCGCTGGAAGGCGGCGAGGGCGCCGGAAAGTCCACTCAGGTCGGCCAGCTGTCGGTCTGGCTGCGCGAAGAGGGCTTCGAGGTCGTGTCGACGCGCGAGCCCGGATCCACCAAGCTGGGCATGCGGCTGCGCGCGCTACTGCTGGACAAGGAGCACACCGCCATGTCCGCCCGGGCCGAGGCGCTGCTTTATGCCGCTGACCGGGCTGAGCACGTCAACACGGTGATCCTCCCGGCTCTGCGGCGGGGCGCGATCGTCATCAGCGACCGCTACATCGACTCCACCCTCGCCTATCAGGGCGCCGGCCGTGAACTGGCCCGGTCGGAGATCGCCCACATCAGCGACTGGGCCACCGACTCCCTCGTCCCGGACATCACGGTGCTGCTGGACATTCCGCCCGAGGAGGGGTTGACGCGCCTCGGCGGATCCACCGACCGGATCGAGGCGGAGTCGGAGGAATTCCACAAGCGCGTTCGCAAGGGCTTCCGCGACCTGGCCGAGCGCGATCCCGACCGCTACCTGGTGGTGGACGCCCGGGAGCCGCAGGAGGAGATCACCCGCGAGATCCAGCGCCGGATCCGCCCCCTCCTGCCCGACCCCGTCCCCCAGGACGCCGAGGCGATCACCGGGATGATGCCGATCATCAGGGAGTGACCGGACCGACGCCTTTGTGCAGCCGAGTGCCCCGGGACGCGGAGTCCCGGGGCACTCGGCGTGTTTCGAGGGCGAGAAGCCGCCCGAGGTCTGCTGAACCGTCGCCTCCTGCTCCTATGCTGAAAAGGATGAGCGTCTTCGACGACCTGGTGGGCCAGGACACGGTGATCGAACAACTGCGGTCGGCCACGCGTGCGGCGGGTGAACAGCTCGCCGGAGGGGCCGGTGGCGGGATGACACACGCCTGGCTGTTCACCGGACCGCCCGGATCGGGCCGGGCCGAGGCGGCCCGGGCGTTCGCCGCGGCTCTGCAGTGCGCCGACGGCGGGTGCGGACACTGTTCCTCCTGCCACCAGGTGTTCGCCGGCACCCACACCGATGTGCTCTACGTCCGGCCCAGCGGGCTGAGCTTCGGTGTGGACCGGACCCGTGAGCTCGTCCTGCGGGCGGCGTCGCGGCCCACGAGCGGACGATTCCGTATCGTGCTGTTCGAGGACGCCGACCGGGCCACCGAAGCCGCGTCGAACGCCCTGCTGAAGGCGGTGGAGGAGCCGTCACCGCGCACGGTCTGGCTGCTGTGCACACCCACCGCCGAAGACATGCTCGTCACGATCCGCTCCCGCTGCCGCCAGGTGCGGCTGCGCACCCCCCCGACCCGGGCCGTGGTCGACGTCCTGGTGAACCGGGACGGTGTCGCTCCCGATACGGCCGCCGAGGCCGCCCGTGCCGCCGCCGGCCACATCGAGCGCGCGCGCCGGCTCGCCACCGACCCCGACGCGCGCGAGCGCCGATCGGAGGTGCTGGCCATCCCGGCCCGCCTCGACGGTATGGGCGCCTGCGTGTCGGCGGCTGCACGCCTGTACGAGCTGGCCGAGGCCGAGGCCAAGGCCACCACGAGCGCTCTTGACGAGCAGGAGAAGTCCGACCTCAAGGCGGCGTTCGGCGAGGGGGGCACCGGCAAGGGGGTGGCCAAGGCGGTCCGTGGTGCCGCCGGGGCCATCAAGGACCTGGAGGAGCAGCAGAAGCGCCGCGCCACCCGGATCAAACGCGACACCTACGACCTCGCCCTGATGGACCTGGTGGCGTTCTACCGCGATGTGCTCGCGATCCAGTTGGGGGCGCGGGTGGAACTGTCCACCGGTGCACACGAGGCCGACCTGATGCGGGTGGCCCGCGCATCCTCGCCGGAGTCCACCCTGCGCCGGATCGATGCCATCATGGCCTGCCGCGAGCGTATCGCCGCCAACGTGCATCCCCAGATCGCCATGGAGGCCATGACCGCGGCCCTGTACATGGGCTGAGGCCCCGGTCTCGTCAGGGTTCTCTGCGCTGCCTCCCGTTTTCCGCGGCCGCGGAAAACGGGCAGAGCGGGTGCCGGAGCAGGGCCCGTTGCCGCAGCTCGTGAGGGGCCCCACCGGACGGAACCCCGAGCTGGGCAGGCCCCGCCCAGGCTCCGTCCTCACGTGGGCGTTCCAGGAAGAGAGGGCCGCTCGTCTAGGGTGACCCCGTGGGCATGATGATGGCGGTCAGTTTCGAACGGTACGGGCGGCTCTACTACCTGGACCCCGGCACGATCAGCCCGAAGGTGGGGGACAAGGTTCTGGTTCCCACGGACGCGGGCCCGGAGGTGGCCGAATGCGTCTGGGCACCGCAGTGGGTGAGCGAGGATATCGACGGACTGCCCGTGTGCGAAGGGCAGGCGTCGGACACCGACATCGCCCGCGACGAACACAACCGACGGCTGCGGGCCGAGGCGCGTTCCGTGGTCAAACGGCTTGTCCGCAAGCACCGGATGCCCATGAAGATCGTCGGTATCGACTACGTCTTCACCGATGACGCCTACACCGTGTACTTCTCCTCAGCCGAGCGGGTGGATTTCCGCGGCCTCCTCCGAGAACTCCGCCGGGCATTGGCCGCTCGCGTGGAGCTGCGCCAAGTCGGCGCGCGCGATGCGGCGCGGCTCCAGGGCGGTATCGGTTCCTGTGGCCGTGACCTGTGCTGCGCCACCTTTCTCAAGAACTTCGAACCGGTGTCGGTCCGCATGGCCGGGGAGCAGAACCTCCCGGCCAATCCGATGCGCATCGCCGGCGCCTGCGGCCGCCTCATGTGCTGCCTGAAGTACGAGCATCCGCTGTACCAGGAGTTCACGGCCGCGGCCCCGCGCAAGGGCAGCCGGGTGCGCACGCCTGAGGGCGACGGAGTGGTCGTCGGGCACAACGTCCCGTCGGATATGGTCGTGGTCCGGATGAACGACGGTGGGCGCCGCTGCGCCTGCGACCGCGCGTCCGTCTGCGGGCCGCGGCAGGCATACGACCGCGCCTACGGTCCGGCGGACACCGAGAACGGGAGCGGATCGGCGTGAGGGGCAGCAGACGGGCGGGCCTGGCAGCGGTGACCGCGCTGCTCACGGCGGTGGGCTGCGCGGGCGGTCCGGTCGGCGGAGATGAACCGGAGGGTGATGCGGCGCTCGCCGAGTTCTACGGCCAGGACGTGGAGTGGGAGCGGTGCGAGGGCGAGTTCGAATGCGGCACCTTCGAGGTCCCGCTCGACTACGCCGATCCTGGCGGTGAACGGTTGGAGATCGCGGTGAAGCGCCTGCCCGCCTCGGGCGGGGATGCGGAGCGGTCACTGGTCATCAATCCCGGGGGGCCGGGCGGCTCGGGGTATGACTACGTGTCCGCCGCCGCGGACGTCATCAGCGAACCGGTCCGTGCACGCATGGACGTCGTCGGCTTCGACCCGCGCGGTGTGGGCCGCAGCGCCCCGGTCACCTGCCTGGACGCGGCCGGACTCGACGAGTACTTCGGTGCGGAGTTCGACAGCGAGGACGGCGACTCCGACCCGACCGAGGTCACCGAGGGAGGGCTGGACGAGCTGGAACAGGCCAACAGGGAGTTCGTCGAGGGGTGTCGGGAGAACTCGGGCGAGTTGATGATGCACCTGGGCACCGCCAACGTCGCCCGGGACATGGACGTACTGCGGGGGGTGCTCGGCGACGAGCGGCTGACCTACCTCGGCAAGTCCTACGGCACCTACATCGGCGCCCAGTACGCCGACCAGTTCCCCGGCAGGGTGCGCGCCCTCGTGCTCGACGGCGCGCTGGACCCGACCATGGACCAGTTGGAGATGAGCGTCCAGCAGGCGTCGGGCTTTGAGACTGCGCTGCGGGCGTTCGTCGAGGACTGCCTGGGGCAGCAGGACTGCCCACTGGGCGGGCCCGGCGATGACGTCGACGACGGGCTCGAGCGGATCGCGGGGCTGCTGGAGGACGCGGGTCGGGAGCCGCTGGCCAACAGGACCGGCGATGGCCGCGAAGTGAACCGGGCCCGCGCGGAGCTCGGCCTGCTCGCCTCTTTGTACAGCGAAAGCCGGTGGCCGCAGGCGCGCGCGGCCCTCACCGACGCGTTCGACGGCGACGGTACGGCCCTTCTGCGGCTCGGGGACGCCCTTTATGACAGGGGGCCGGACGGCGACTACGAGAACTCCACCGCGGCGCTCGTCGCGGTCAACTGCTCCGACCATCCCAGCCCGCGCGACATCGGTGACTACGAGGAGGCCGCCGCGGAGGCAGCGGAGGAATCCCCGTTGTTCGGCCCCTCGCTGGCCTGGGGGGCGCTGCCGTGTGCGTACTGGCCCGAGGAGGCCGTTGCCGAGCCGGAGAAGATGGACGCCCCGGGTGCGGCGCCGATTCTGGTCGTCGGTACGACCCGGGACTCGGCGACCCCTTATGAGTGGGCGCAGGGCCTCGCCTCCGGGTTGGAGTCGGGCGTGCTGCTCACCTACGAGGGCGACGGGCACACCGCCTACCGCAGGGGGAGCGCCTGCGTGGACGTGGCGGTGGACGCCTACCTGTTGGAAGAGGAGGTCCCCGAGGGCGGGAAGGTGTGCGGGCACTGATTCCGACTGTGCCGCGCCCGGATACGGCGTACCCGGGCGGTCGTGGAACGCGCTAGACTGGGGGCCGCTCCGCCGAGGTGCGGAGCCTGCCGCCTTAGCTCAGTCGGTAGAGCGATTCACTCGTAATGAATAGGTCGTCGGTTCGATTCCGACAGGCGGCTCGAACGCGCGAGGCCCCCTCCGGTTACGGAGGGGGCCTTCTCAATTCCCGGCGGGATCCGGCGGCCGCGCCGGGCGGTCGGCCGTCTTCACCGACTTAGAAGCGTCGATGGCGGTCCTGGGTACGGGGCGGCGGTGGGACATGAACGTCGGTACGGTACCTAACGCAGTATTCGACTACGTGACTCGCTAGGACGCGGGTCATGCCCGCCCCGGAGGAGCTGTTCGAGTGCACACGGTCGTGGTGTCGCAGACCGACCCCCGGGCGATGCCGGGTATCGCGGAGGTGCTCAGCGATCCCCGATACGGCGGCATCGACCTGTACCTCCATATCGAGCCGGGGTATTACCGGGAGCCGCTGCTCAGAATCGACCGGCACGTGATCATCGTGCCGACCGAGGGGCCGGGGACGGTGACCATCGCGGGGGATGACGGCAACACCTTTCGGATCTTCGGGCGATTGGAGTGCTACGGCGTGGAGGTCGGCAACGACTCCACGGAGTACCCGCCCGTCTACGTCGACCCCGGCGGTTTCTTCAAGGCGATCGACTGCACCTTCACGGCACCCAAGGACGTCGAGGCGAAGGAAGCCCGACTGGTCCTGGAGCGGTGCGTCTTCCAGGGCGGCGGTGCGTCGTTCGTCGCATCAGGGGGCTCGGTGGCGTCGTCGCGATTCGAGCAGGCCATGCTCTCGGTGAGCCGGGGCGGGACACCGGTGGTGAGCGACACGGTGTTCACCGGCTGCAGGGCGCTCAACGCCATCTATGTCTCCGGAGGCGTGCCGATGATCCGCGATTGCCGGATCACCGGCGCCGGGACCGCGACCTCGCCGGCGGTCTACATCGGTGAGAATGCCAAGGCGGAGATGCACGGCTGTGAGATCACCGGGTCCCGGAGCGGGGCGGTCGAGGTCACGAGGGCGCGGGTGACGCTGACCAACTGCCGGATCTCGGGTGGAGACGGCGAAGCGAACAGCGTCGGCATCGGACAGGACGGCGACGCCACCCTCATCGACTGCGACATCACCGATTCGTCCCGGGTGGGGATCATGTGCATCTCCGGCAAAGTGACCTGCACCGATGTGACCATCACCCGGCCCCGTGCCTCGGGTGTGTCGGTGCGGTCGGGCGCGGCCGAACTCACGCGTATGGCCATCACCGGTACGGGGCTCAACGCCCTGCTGCTGAAGGAGGCGCGGGCGAAAGTGGCAGGGCTGCGCGTCGAGGGCGGAGCCGACGCCAGGCACACGGCCGTACACGCGGAACGCAGCCGGCTGGAGCTGCACGAGGCCCGGATCACCGATTCGGCCGCGGGCGCGGTGGTGGCCCAGGAGTCCTCCTCGGTCGCCATCGACTCCATCGCCATCGAAGGCGTCCTCTTCGGCCTCTACGCCCGAGACGACAGTACGCTGACCGCTTCGGACGCCGACATCTCCCGGTGCGCGCAGAGCGGGGTGCTGGTCGGCCGCGCCAGCCACGCCGACCTGCGCGGCGCACGTGTTTCGGACTGCGCGGAGGAGGCCGTCCGGGTCAGCCGGAGCACACTCCGGCTGCGTGACGCGACGATCGGCGACACCCCGTCCACCGGGGTCGCCGTGCTCGATAGCAGTAGCGCCACAGTGGAGAACACGACGATCGCGCGGACCGGCGGCAGCGGCGCACTGCTCGATGCGGACAGCAGACTGCAGTTCATCGGCTGCACGATCAAGGACAGCGGCGGTCCGGCCATTGAGGGCGACGGCCACCCTGGCCTGCGGCTGGAGGCGACCGAGACCGCCGGCGGCTCCGGGGGTGACCGTGTGCGGGCGCGGGCGGCCGCGGGAACCGGGGGGACCGCTGCCGTGGAGGAGGGCCCTGAGCCGCTGGAGAAGCTGCTCGCCGAACTCGACACGATGGTCGGGCTGGAGGGTGTCAAGCGCGAGGTGCGCACGCTCGTCAGCTTCCAACAGGTCAGCGAGAAACGGCGGCAGGCGGGACTGCCTACGCTCGCCGTTGGGCGGCACCTGGTGTTCTCGGGACCGCCAGGGACGGGCAAGACCACGGTCGCCCGGTTGTACGGCCGGATCCTGCGTTCGCTGGGCGTGCTGGAGCGGGGGCAGTTCGTCGAGGCGTCGCGGGCCGACCTGGTCGCCGAACACCTGGGGGGAACCACCAAGAAGACGACCGATGTGGTCGAAAAAGCGCGCGGCGGAGTGCTGTTCATCGACGAGGCCTACGCGCTGACACGCTCGTTCGGGATGGGCTCCGACTTCGGACAGGAAGCCGTCGACACCCTGATCAAACTCATGGAGGACATGCGCGACGAGGTGGTGGTGATCTTCGCGGGTTACTCCAGCGAAATGCGGGAATTCCTCGGCGCCAACCCGGGGTTGCGGTCCCGGGTGTCGAGGACGATCGACTTTGCGAACTACAGCTCAGAGGAGCTCACCACGATCTTTCGCGGTATGGCCGCAACGCAGGGCTATGTCCTGGGCCCCGGAGTCACCGAGCTGCTGACCCGGCATTTCCAAGGGCTCAGACGGGATGAGACGTTCGGCAACGGACGTGAGGCACGGCGCATCTTCGAGTCGGTGATCCAGCGCCAGGCCGTGCGGCTGGCAGAAGAGGACGCCTCCCATGACGCGAGCGATCTCGCCCTGCTCACCCTGGAGGATCTGGACGGGATCGTCGAAACCGGGCTCAGTTCGCGGATCGGCGCGGCACGCGACAAGGAGCAGGCGGCGGTCCTGCTGGACCGGTTGCACACCATGGTCGGCCTGGACGAGGTCAAACGCGAGGTGGCCGGCCTCATCGACCTCATCTCGGCGTCGCGGCGCCGCAAAGCGGCCGGGCTCCAGGTCGCGCCGCCCTCCAGACACCTGGTCTTCGCCGGGCCGCCTGGGACCGGCAAGACCACGGTCGCCCGGATCTACGGAGAACTCCTCGCCGCGCTGGGCGTACTGGCGCAGGGGCAGATCATCGAGGCCGGGCGGGCGGACCTGGTAGGCCGGTTCGTCGGAGAGACCGCACAGCTCACCCGTGCCGTGTTCGACAGCGCCCGGGGCGGTGTGCTGTTCATCGACGAGGCCTACGCGCTGACGCGTGAGGTCGCCGATGGCGGTCACGGTTTCGGCCGGGAGGCCGTCGACACCCTCATCAAGCTGATGGAGGACCACCGGGACGAGGTGGTGGTCATCGTCGCGGGCTACACCGATGAGATGCGCGGATTCATGTCGGCCAACCCGGGGCTGGCCTCCCGGTTCTCCCGCACGATCACATTCGCTCCCTACAGCGTCCCCGAGCTGGTGGAGATCTTTCGCTCGATGGCCGTCGACGCGCAGTTCCTCGTTCCGGAGGAGACCATGGAAGCGGTTACCCGGTATCTGCTGGCGCACGCCGAACGCTTCGCCGAAGGCAACGCCCGCGAGATCCGCACCCTGTTCGAAGCTGGGGTCACCCGGCAGTCCCGCCGTATCGAACGCCTGGCCGCCGCCGGCGGTGATCCGTCGCTGGCGCAGCTACAGACCCTGCTGCCCGAGGATATCGGCACGGAGTGAGTGCGGGCCGCCAAAGAGGCCGCAGCGCACCCGAGCGCGTCAGAATCCGCGCGGACTGGGTAGGGGCGGACCGTATGAGTCTGCTGCTGATGGTGCTGGCGCTGCTGGGGGCGATGGCCGTGCTCGGCCTGGGAGCTTGGACGATGGGCCGCCTTCAGCAGGGGAGGGAAGCGGTCGGCTCGGACACGCCCGCACCGGCCGTGGAGGAAGGCCCCTCCATCGGCGGTTACTCGCCGGCCCCAGAAGTCGAACCCGGCACCTCCCGGCCGCACCGTCTGGAAATCCCGGCCGGCACCCTCGCCCGCGTGCGCGAGCTTCTCGCCCTGGGGCGTGGCGCCGAGGCGGAGCGGGTCCTGTGCGAGGAGGCGGGCATGGACCCGGACCGTGCACGGGCGGTCGTCGAACGGATCCGTGGCACCTGAGTGCTCTGGTGTTTCCGGGGGTCGCCGGGGACCTCCGGGTGAGCGCCTCCGCCCGGGGAACCGCAGCCTCCCGCCCCGATGATCGGCGGCGCAAGGGCTCCGAAAGCCCCGCAGTGAATACGTTCCTGGCCCTCCCGGCTTTCGAAGCCGTCTCCTCACCGCTTCGGCAGCACCTCGGCGAGTTCGGGGAAGGCTGCCACATAACCGTCGAGGAGGGCACGGGCGGTGGCGACGGAGTCGATCAGGGGGTGGGTGGCGAACGCGCGGAGGGCCGGGGTGCGCGAACCCGTGCGTACGGCCTCGATGATGTCCCGCTCCACCGACTTCACCGCCTGCACTAGGGCTGTCTGGTGCCCCGCCAGCGGCGCGGCGGCGAGAGGGCGGGCACCAGAGGCGTCGACGAGGCAGGGGACCTCCACGACCGCTTCGTCATCCAGGCCGGGAAGCGCTCCCTGGTTGCAGACGTCGACGATCAGCCGGGTCGGTTCATCGCGGGCCACGGCCCGCATCACCGCGAGTGCGACCTCCTCGTAGCCGCCGCCGTCGAGGTCCTCCTCGGCCCGCTCGACACCGCCGGCCGCCCGGCGGTTATCGGCCATGTAGGTCTCCTCGCGCTCCAGCCGGGCGCGATCCCACAGGTCGAACGCGTCCTCGGGCCGGTCCGCGGCCTCCCGGTAGAACGCGGCCTGCTGCGCCACGAGCTGCTCACCGCGGGTGCGGCCGCCCTCGGCGGTGTCGGCGACAGAGGAGTGCGCTTCGCGCGCCATGTAGTAGTAGTGCAGGTACTCATTGGGCAGTGCCCCGATGGTGCGCACCCACTCCGCGCCGAACAGCCGCCCCTCCTCAAAGGAGGTGAGCGCCCGCGTATCGGCCAGCAGGTCGGGAAGCCGGTCGCGGCCGCCCGACCACAGGGCGCGCAGCCAGCCCAGGTGGTTCAGGCCGGCATAGTCGAAGCGCACGTCCGCCGGTCGCAGACCGAGCGCCCGGGCGGCCCGCCGCCCCAGGCCGATCGGGGAGTCGCAGATACCGATGACGCGGTCGCCGAGCACCGAGGACATCGCCTCGGTCACCAGGCCAGCGGGGTTGGTGAAGTTCACCACCCAGGCCCCGGGCGCCTGTTCGGCGATCATCCGTGCCAAACGTTCGACGACGGGAACCGTGCGCAGCCCGTAGCTGATCCCCCCGGCGCCCACGGTCTCCTGCCCGAGAACACCCGCAGCCAGCGCCACGCGCTCGTCCAGCACCCGGCCGGGCATTCCGCCCACGCGGATCGCGGAGAACACGATGTCGCAGTCGCGCAACGCCGTGTTGAGGTCGGTCTCGGCGCGCACGGTCAACCGGGGATCCCCGTGCAGCGCGCGGTGGGCCTCGCGCTGCCGGTCCACAACGGCGCTGATCCCGCGTAGCCGCGACACGTCGGTATCGAACAGCACGACCTCGGAGACCACGGCATCGCCACGGCGGGCATCGGCCAAAAGCGCCCGATACACCAGCGGGACCCGGAATCCGCCTCCGCCGAGAATCGCCAACCGCACGTCTGCGTCTCCTTTCTCCTTACCCCGCCTGCCTGCGAGGCGTTTGGAGCCGGTGTCTGGTCTGTTTTTGGGTCGCTTGCCCTATACGGCAATGGGGCGGAGTGAGTGAAACGAGTGGAGCCGGCGTGCCGCTGGGTGAGTCGGTCGCTTGGGAGGTCGGGTGGGTGCGCGGGGTGCGGGTAAAGTCTGGGCGGTTTTCTGGTGGGGTGGTTTCTGGTGTGTTCGGCGGCAAGCCGGTCCCTGCTCGCTGCGCTCGCAGGGCCCCCATTGCCGCAACCCCCGTAAGGCCGGCCGGCGTGCCCCTGTTTTTTTGGGTCGTTTGCCTTTGGGGTGCTTGGAGCCGGTGTCTTCCTTCGTCGTCTGCTGCTCCCTCGTGCTGTGTTTGCTGGGTCGTTCGCCTGCGGGGCGCCTGGAGTCGGTGTCTTCCCTCGTCGCCCGCCGCTCCCTCGTGCTGTGTTTTCTGGGTCGTTCACCTCCGGGGCGCCTGAAGCCGGTGTCTTCCCTCGTCGCCCGCCGCTCCCTCGTTCCTCGGTCGCAGCGTTCTCCTCAGTCCAGACACCGGCGCGCCCCTCCGGCTCGCTCCCTGGGGTCGCAGCGTTCTCCTCAGTCCAGACACCGGCGCGCCCCTTCGGCTCACTCCCTGCTTGCCGCAACCACCGGATCCGGTGCGGTGTCCACCGTAGTGTGCACGAGTGCACGGCGCGCGGGTCCACTGTCGGTGGTCTTGCATAACCTGCACTTCTAAGTGCTGACCGTTTTCAACCGGGGCAGGGATCGGACATGGCGACGCAGGCACGCGCGGACGGCAAGCAGGGCGGAATGCCGGATCAGGGATTCGAGAAGCTCGAATCGGCACCGCTGGTCGGCGAGCCGCGCGACGTGCTGGCGGAAGAACGGAAACCGGACAGCCCTACCATCGACCTGGCATTAAGCGGAACCGTCTTCTTCGATATCGTCCTCACCGGGCTCGCGACACCACCCGCATCAGGTACCGAGGTCGGGGCCGAGGGAATGGGGTCGTGTCCGGGCGGCGTGGCCAACCTGGCCGTCGCTGCCTCCCGGCTCGGCCTGCGTACGGCGGTGGCCGCGGCGTTCGGCGTCGATGTGTACGGCGACTTCTCCTGGGAGACGCTGGAGACCCAGGAAATGGTGGACCTCTCCGCGTCCCGGCGCATCCCCGAATGGCACTCGCCCTTCACCGTCTCGCTGGCCTACCGCGGCGACCGCAGCATGGTCACCCACGAGCACCCGTCACCGATCCCCATCGAGGAGATGGCGTTCAGGCTGCCGCAGGCCCGGGCGGTGTTCGTCAGCCTGAGCGCGGACGGCGGGATACCGAAGTGGGCGATGGAGCAGGCGGCCAACGGCGCGAGGATCTTCGCGGACGTGGGCTGGGACGACAGCCAGGCCTGGAGCGGCGAGGTTCTGGAGCAGCTGCGGTACTGCCACGCGTTCATGCCCAACGCCATTGAGGCCATGTCCTACACCCGCACGGGCAGCCCGGCCTCGGCGCTGGCCGCGCTGGCGGAGTACGTTCCCGTGGCGGTGGTCACCGACGGGCCGCGGGGCGCGATCGCCGTCGACCAGGTGACCGGCGAAAGCGCCGAGGTGGAGGGGCTGGTACTGGAAGCGGTCGACACGACAGGGGCGGGCGACGTCTTCGGTGCGGCGTTCATCGTCGGGACACTGGCCGGTTGGGAACTGGAGCAGCGGCTGCGGTTCGCCAACCTGTCCGCGGCGCTGTCGGTGCAGCACACCGGAGGGTCGCTCTCGGCTCCAGGGTGGGCCGATATCGCCGCCTGGTGGGGCCGGGTGCACACGGGGCACACCGAGAGCTCCCGGGAGCTGGCGCGCGACTACGGCTTTCTCGCCGAACTGGTGCCCCTGCCGTGGCTGCCCACCGAGCAGCGCAGAGCCACCGCGACCATCGGCCTGCGAAGCTGAGGCCGGCCGGGCAGAAGCCGGTCCACGGGGTCAGGCCCGCTGGTTCTGCAGCCAGCCCCATATGGCGGTGGCCACGAACAGGACCGCGCCGATCACGGCAAGCCAGAAGAGTCCTTCGAGTATGACGCCGATCAGAGTCAGCACCAGCCAGAGCACCAGCAGGACCCCGATGAGCTTGAGCATGCCGCCCTCCTTTGCCGAGGAATGCGCCGTCGCTCCCGCTACCCGCACCAGCCTCCGGCATGCGGCCGCTCCGGCGGCCCTTGCGGCCTGTCCGCCCGAAAGGCCCGGCACCCGCGAGGATGCCGGGAGCGGTACGTGCGGGCCGCACCCCCGCGCCTCCGAAGACACCGGCGCCCACAGGGTCTAAACCGGTGAATACGGCCAGTTCCCGTCCACCACGGTCCCGTGGCCCGGCTTGCGCTTGTCGAGCCACTTCTGGCGGCTGCGCGCGTACTCTGCTGCCCATCCCACCTGCCGCTTGTGCAGCTCGGGCAGGTCCAAAGCGGCGAGTTCGGGCCGACGCGCGGCGATTTCGCGCGCCAGGTGGAGGCACGCGGCGGCGTCGCCGTGAGCGGTGTGGGCGTCGGTCAGCCGCACACCGTAGAACTCGCACATGGCGCCGAGGTTGCGGGGGCCTTTGCGGAACGGGTCGACGCCGCGGTCGATCACCAATGGGTCGATGATGGTGGCGGGCTCGCCCGTCAGGCGTTCGGTGATCGACTTCATCCCGTAGCGACGCAGTTCGGCGGCGAGTACACCGAGATCGAACGGTGCGTTGAAGATCGCCAGCCCGCGGTCGGCGAGCAGGTGCTCGGCGAGGACATCGGCGATCTCATCGATCGCTTCTTCCGCGGGGACGCCTTCTTCCCGGGCGCGTTCGGTGGTGATGCCGTGGACGGCGACGGCCGCGGCGGGGATTTCCCGTTCACCGGGGGCCACCAGCCAGGTGCGAACGGTGCCGGAGGTGTCTACCAGCGCGGCCGAGACGAGGAAGGCCGCGCGCGGATCATTCGACGAGGTCTCGCAGTCGTAACCGGCGAGGTCGCCGGTGTGCCAGCCGAGGTGGTCGCCGCGCGGGGGCGGAACGGGCCGGGGTTCGTGCGCTGCGCAGTATGTGCGCCACCGGCCGCTCTCCTTGATGACGGCACCGGTTTCGGCTGCCACAGCCGTGCCGCAGTTCGTACAGGTTCCCGGGTAGCGGTTGCGCATGGGTCTTCCCGCCTCTCTGATCAGGGCAATGCTAACGGGGGGTGGTGACGGTTCCCGAGCGTCGCAAACCCTCTTCTGACAAATTAGGGCATAAGGGTCACATTGCGTGAAGATGGGCATCGTGGTTGTGGTCGTACATGGGGAGCGGGTCGCAGGGGTAGACCCCCTTAACGCGGAAACCGCCACCCGCGGCCCTGAAAGCCGTGCCGCGGCCGGGTTTCCGGCAGCCGGATGGAAGAGGGGGAGACCATGAGCCTGGACGAGGCAGCACGTCAGCTTGAGGCCGCCATCCACGATGCCCGCGTGTCGTTCGACTGCATCGCGCTCGACGAGTTGGAGCGGGCGCACACCAACGCGATCACCGCTAGAGCGTCGGTCGACGCCGCGGAGTACGCGATCCGGGTCGCGGTGGAACGGCGCAGCAGTGAGGAAGGAGGCGCCGCAGAGCCCGCTTTGGAGGAGCCGCGCGAATAGGAAGCGGGGCGGCCACCCCGATGTCGAACATGTGTACTAGTTCTGGGTAGGCTGGGGCCATGTCCGACCAGCAGTTGTCCTCGGATTGGCCAGCGGGTGTGCACCCGCCGGGATCGGAGTCCTTTACGGAGACGGCCGTCGCGTGGCTCTTCGACCAAATCCCCGCGGACTACCGGCTCCACGGCGTGCTGCGCCGCTATCCGGTCGCTCTCTCGCGGCTGGTGCGGCAGCATGTCGCCGGTTGCCTGGAAGGTACCCGCAGGGGGTACCGGACCGCGCGGGTAGACCTCCGAGACCGCCTTCCCCCGCATGCCCTGGATCAGGTCATGAACGCCTACCTCACCGAGGGGCAGCGCATGGCGTCGGTTCTGCGGTCGGTCGAGGCCGTCGACGAAGCCTTGCGCGCCGCGGCCGTGCGGGACTGAACCGCCCGCTTTTCCTCCCTGGTGGCGGGGTGCGGCAGCGGGGTGCAACGAGCGCCCGCGAGCGAGTCGGCTCCCCGCTTCGCTCAACGCGCCCCATTGCCGCAGCCCGGGTCGGCGAGGAGGGGCATGGCGCGGTGCCGGGACGGCCGAAAGGCGGGTTGGCCGGCGAAGGTTAGGCGGTAACCCGCACTACGACGACGGGTTCGGGGCCGGTGTTGATGATGTGGTGCCCGCCAGCGGAACCGAGGACGCGGGTGCGTCCCGCTGCGACCTCCTGAACAGCCAGCGGCTCGCCGTCCGATGCGAGGGCGACCATGTGCGCGCGGCCGCGGACGAGATGCAGCACAGCAGGGCGGCGCGCGCTGTCGGAGGGGAGCGCCGCGAACCCGTTGGGAGCCAGTGACACCGCGGTGACCCGCATTCGGCCGGTCACACCGCGACGGGCGGGGCGGGGCGCGCGCTGCCAACGGCCGCGTCGCCGGGGCTGCGGCTGCGACTGGGCCAGGGCCAGGGCCGCGGCCCTGGCAGCCGCGGCCAGGCGCCCGATGGTAGGAGTATCGCGGACGATCAGGTGTGCGTAGCCGGTAGCGTGCCCGGCCTGCACGATGTCACCGATGCCCTCCGGCGAGACGGCCGGCGCCGAGGGCGCTGCCGGGGCCGCGGTGGAGACGGCCTTCCGGGAGGAGGCGGCCGCGGCCGAGTGGGGCGCCGTGGGGTCGGCGGTGCGGTGCGGACGAGTACGGGTGGAGAGCGTGGTGGTGGCGGAAGCGTCGTAGGGCAACGGAAACGGTCCTTCGCGGATTCGAGCCGCCGGTACGCGGACACCGGCGTTGTGCAGACAGAAGGCAAGGAAGCGGGCCGCATGCGCCCGGCTGGGAGCGTCAGGAACACAAGAGCGGCGAGAGAGCGAGACCCGGGAGGCGGTACGGCCCGGTGGAACGCGAGCCGGAAACGGCTTTTCTACCGGGTCCTGTTCAGCGGTCGGCGCGACACGAAGAACACGGACACAGCACACCGGCCCCACGGCGAGAGGCCACGAAGGCCCTGCGAGCCATGACAGGGTGAACCGGGCGGGTGCGCGGATGCATGTCCGTAAGCAGACCAATTCCTGGATGGGGTGTCAAGCGGGCCGGCGACGGCGGCATGTCGGATGGGTCAGGCTACGGTCCTCCTCCGGGCGGCCGTCCCCTTCCGTACCGGTGGTCGGGGGCCCCTTCCACGCCGAAGGCATGGTCACCGCTTGAGCAGGGGTACGCCTGTCGCAGCGAGGACTCCTCCGCCCGGAATGGGGGTATCTGTACGGACCATTTTTCGGTAAACGCATTGCGGTCCCGCAGGGTTCGGTGATGGCATAAGAGACTCCCGAGACCGGAACCCATGCCAGGGGTGCACTGGGGCGGCGAGGACCGGCGTCCGGGAAAGGGCGGCTCCGTTATCGGGGCCGAGTGGATCCGGAAGAACCGTGCCGCGCGAGGGCACTGCCGCGGCGGCCTGGAGAGCGGGGACGTATCCGGTCGGCTCGCGTACGCGACGGCGGACGCGGACAAGTCGAATGAGCGCTCGCCTGCCGAGTGGCCGCGCCGGAGGTGACTGTTGGGGGACGGCGGACCGACTCGCCCAAGGGAAACCGGGCGGCCCACCGCTGTATCCGCAGGCAGGTGGGCGCGGTTTGCCGTGCACGTTCTCATCGCGACCGGTGCCGGGGTGATGGCGGCCGGGTTCATCGACTGGCAGGCCGGGGCGCTCGTGGCCGGGCTCACCCTGCTCACCTATGTCCTGCTCGGCACACTCGCCCCGCGGACCCCCGCGCCCGCCGGGCGCGGCCGCCTGATGCGGGTGCTGCGCCGGCACGGCTACCAGATCGTCACTGACGGCATGCCGCGGCATCTCGTGATCGGCCCCGGCGGCGTGTACCTGCTGGAGACCCGGGTCTGGCAGAACGTGGTCTCACGCGGACCGGGCGACTGGCGGATCGGCGGCGTCCCCGCGGGCCGCGTGGCGGACCGGCTCGCCGGACATGCGGCACGGCTGGAGAGAGCGATGGACACGCTCAACCGGATACCGGGACTGGCCATCGTCCCGGTCATCATGGTCGCCGGGCGGCTGCCGGAGCCGGTGATGAGGTCGGGCCGCGCCGTCATCGCCCGCCCGCGCAACGCGGTCCACTACATCCTGGATCGGTCGACGCGCCTCGACCAGGACGAGATCGACGCACTCGCCGACGAGGCCGCCTCTTACCTCGCTCGTGACAGACCTGCTCCCTGAGTGGGCCTCCTCCGAGCCGTCCCGGCAGAGCTTTCGAAGCCGGTGACACGGATGGCACCGCACCGAGGTGCGCACACAACCGCGGAAAACAGTCGTGGACAGCCGGTGATTCGGCGATATGGCACCAGACCTCGGTAAGGAAACGTAGATTCTGCACCATGACGGACCGGGACCTCGCCTTTGCTCTGCGCTCCAGCCACCGCCCGCCCGACTCCTACGCCCGCCTCTTCGACGCCTACGGGGACGAGGTCTACCGCGAATGCCGAGCATCGCTGGGCGACGCGGAGGCGGCACAGACGGTGCTGCGCGAAACGCTCATCGTGGCCAGGGCGCACGCCGACCGGCTCGGCGACGGCAGCCGGCTGCGGGAATGGCTGATCGCCGTGGCCCGTGCCGAATGCGAACGGCACCGGCCGACCTTCGAGAGCGGCGCGGCCACCGATGCGCCCGAGGAGGGCGCGGCCCTGCCGGACCATGTGCGGCTGCGGGTCCTCAGCGGTGCCACCTGCCCGGGGCTGTCCGAGTACCGGAAGCACATCGCCGACCGCGCCAACGCGTTCGACCGCCGTGGCTTTCCCGTGCCCCTATCCCGGCAGCGCCGCTCCAGCGCGCTCTGCTACCTGCTGCCGGGACTCGTCGTCGCCGTGTGCGCACTGCTGCTCCTGGTGCTGGCCTGCTACGTCTGCTTCTACGTGGCGCCGGAGTAGCCCTGCCGATCGGCGTGGAAGCTCCTATGGGCCATGCCGGATGGCCGGCGTTTGTGAGCATGCTCGAATACAAGGCCGCCCGGTACGGGCGAACCTTCGCCGAGGTGGACCGGTTCCTGACCTCCTCACAGACCTGCTCAGTCTGCTGGGCCGTCGACGGACCCGAACCTCTGAGCGTGCGCACCTGGACCTGTTCGGGGTGCGCAACCGAACACGACCGGGACGTCAACGCATCCCGGGTCGTGCTCGCCGCTGGACGGAAACTCGCCGGAGAGCGGGAAGCGGAGAGCTGAAACGCCTGTGGAGGCAGGGTAAGACCACCACTTCCCGGTAGGGCATCGGCCGGAGAAGCAGGAACCAGCGGACGCCGCGAGGCACACCGAGCCCACAGCCGCGAGGCTGTGGGAACCCCCGGGGCTCACCCCGGGGAGGACGTCAATCGTCGACCTTGATGTGCGAGGTGTCGCCGTGGGCGCCCGCCTCTTCGGCGCGCTTCACAGACGCGATGACCTCCTGCTCGGCATCGTGGCGGCCGACCCAGGTGGCGCCTTCCACGGATTTTCCGGGCTCCAGGTCCTTGTAGACGGTGAAGAAGTGCTCGATCTCCAGCCGCTCGAACTCGTTCACGTGATGAATATCACGCAGGTGCTCCATGCGGGGGTCGGTCGCGGGCACGCAGAGGAGCTTGTCGTCGCCGCCGGCCTCATCGCGCATCCGGAACATGCCGACGGCACGGCACCGGATCAGGCAGCCCGGAAAGGTGGGGTGCTTGAGCAGGACGAGGGCGTCGAGCGGATCGCCATCATCACCGAGAGTTCCTTCGATGAATCCGTAATCGGCGGGGTAGCTAGTAGAGGTGAACAGCATCCGGTCGAGTCGGATACGTCCGGTCTCGTGGTCCATCTCATACTTGTTGCGTTCACCTTTGGGGATTTCGATGGTGACGTCGAATTCCATGCTGTTCTCGGCTTTCCTTACGACTAGTGTCGCTACGTCAGGTCAACGTTCTCGCATGCCAAAGGAAGGCAGGTGCCGGGGTGTGGCAGGTACGGGCCCGAGCTCTCCTCGCCTTGGCCGTCCTCAACATATTCGTGCTGGTGACGGGTATCGTCGCGGCGGATCTGATCGAGTCTCGCCCGCCGGAGACGATGCCCTATCCTGCCGCCTTCGCTGAGGACGAACCAGTCGCGGCAGTACCGGATGCCGGCCAGGTGTCCCCGGAGCGGCTCGCGGACAAGCTTGATGATCCCATGTCGGATTCGGGCATCGACGAGGGACTCTCCGCTTATGTGGCGGACGCGGCCACGGGCGAGGCCCTCTACGAGAGGGACGCGGACGAGGGAGCGGTCCCCGCGTCGACGACCAAGGTCGTCACCGCGGTATCCGTGCTGCACGCCGCCGGGCCCGGCGAACGCATCCACACCGACGTCGTTCTAGGCGACAACGGCCAAGTCATCCTGGTCGGCGGCGGTGACCCGACGCTGACCGCATCGGTCGAGCCCGACGCCTACCCGCGCCTAGCGACCCTTGAAGAGCTCGCCGAGCACACCGCTACCGCTCTGCAGGAGGAGGGGATCGACTCCGTCAGCCTCGGCTACGACGACTCCCTTTACCTCGGCCCCGACACCGGACCGGGCTGGAAGCCCAACTATGTCGACGAAGGCAGCGCTTCCACCGTGCACGCGCTGATGCTCGACGGTGGACGCGTGCACAAGGAGCAGAACTACAGCGAGCGCGTCGACGATCCGCCCCGCGTCACCGCCGACGCGTTCGCGGATCAGCTCCGCGACATGGGCATCGGGGTCACGGGCGATCCCTCGCCCGCTGAGGCGCCCGACGGAGCCGACCCCATCGCCACGGTCGCTTCGGCGCCGATCTCCGCGCTCGTCGAGGAGATGCTGTTGGAAAGCGACAACAACATCGCCGAGGCACTGTTCCGGCAGGTGGCACTGGCCAAGGACGAGGAACCGTCGTGGCGGGGGGCCGCGGCGGCCACCGACGAAGTGATGGATGAACTCGACGTGGACGATGTCCACGTCGAGGACGGCAGCGGCCTGTCAGTGAACAACGACATCACCCCCAAGGCCCTGGCCGATCTGGTGATGGTCGCCGCCGACCCCGAACACCCGGATCTGTACTTTCTGCTCTCCGGCCTGCCCACCGCGCATTTCAGCGGAACGCTCGCCGGGCGCTACTCCGAGGAGAGCGCCGCGGACAGCGGAGCAGGCGTGGTGCGCGCCAAGACCGGAACCCTGAGCGGTGTCAGCACCCTGGCAGGGACGATCTATGACGCTGACGACCGGCTGCTCGTCTTCGCCTTCATGGCCAACGACGAAGCCGCGATGGGCAGCACACTCGACACGTTCGCCAGCGCCGTCGCCGAGTGCGGGTGCTCCTGAGGATCGGCCGGGGGACGCGCGGACAGTGAGGCCGACGCGGTATCAGGGGCGACCCTGAGGAATCCCCGAATTGGTGTCGGGATCCCGTGTAGTCGTGACCGAGTGGGTACGGTGAAACCGTGAGTTTGATCGACTGGGACGTAGCCGTCAACACCGGAATCCGCCTCGTGCGGCCCGGCCCGCAGGTGGACCTCGCGGACGCCCGGCAGGCCGTAGCCCAACTGCGCGATCTCTCTGTGGCAGCACAGGGGCACGTGCGTGAATTCACCGGTATGGAACCCCTTGAACCGGCCGGACCAGCGGTCATCGTGGACCGTCCGGGCTGGATCAAGGCCAATGTCGACGGGTTTCGCGTGGTGCTGGAACCCATCATCGACCGCCTCAGCTCATCGAGACTGAGCAGCAGCGCAGCCGGCTCCATCACCACAGCGGTGGGGTCCAGGGTCACCGGTGTCCAACTCGGTGCCATCCTGTCCTACCTCGCCGGACGCGTACTCGGCCAGTACGAGCTCTTCCTGCCGCCCGATCCCGACGGCAGCGCTCCCACGGGCCGCCTGACCCTGGTGGCCCCCAACATCGTCCACGCCGAGCGCGAACTCGACGTGGATCCCGACGACTTCCGCTTGTGGGTGTGCCTGCACGAGGAGACCCATCGCACCCAGTTCACCTCGACGCCCTGGCTGCGCCCCTATGTGCAGGAACAGATGCAGGAGATGCTGCTGGCGTCCAGCACCGACGCCGGCGACCTCCTCAACCGGGTCCGGGCCGCGGGCGAGGCCGTCGCCGATGCGGTCCGCGGCGGCGAGGGCAACCTCGTCGAGGCCTTCCAGAGCCCGGAGCAGAGCGAGATCCTGGAGCGCATCACCGCAGTCATGACCCTTGCTGAAGGCCATGGCGACTACGTGATGGACGCCGTCGGGCCCGAGGTCGTCCCGTCCGTCGCGGAGATCCGGCGCCGCTTCCAGCGCCGCCGCGAGGGCGCCAACCGGCTGGATAAGGTTCTCCGCCAGTTGCTGGGCATCGACCTCAAGATGAAGCAGTACGAGGAGGGCGCGAAGTTCGTTCGCACGGTCGTCGCTCAGGTAGGGATGGCGGACTTCAACCGCGTGTGGGAGTCGCCGGAGACCCTTCCGACGATGCAGGAGATCCGCGACCCCGACTCCTGGATCCGGCGCGTGCTGAGCCCGGCGGCCGGGATCGAGGCACCGGGCCCCGAGGCCAACGGCCAGCTTCCACCCCGGCCGGATCCGCCGGAAAGCCCTCCCGAGGAGTGACCGCGGGCCGGCCGCACCCGGTGCTGTTCCCACGGGAGCAGCACCGCCGATGCCGCGACGCGTTCGCCGCGGCGCTAGATTGCCGAACATGACCGGTCCGCCGCCCGCAATCGCCGCCACCCGCCGCGCCATACGGCAGGCGCTCAACGGGTGCGGCACCGGGGAGTTGGTGCTCGTGGCCTGCAGCGGGGGCGCCGATTCGCTTGCGCTCGCCGGTGCGGCGGCGTTCGCCGCGCCGCGGATGGGGCTCCGGGCCGGAGGCGTCACCATCGACCACGGCCTGCAGGCGGGATCCGGCACGCAGGCCGAACGGGTCGCCGACACCCTGCGCGGGCTCGGCCTCGACCCGGTCGACCGGGTCGCCGTCAAGGTCGGCCGCGATGGCGGCCCCGAAGGGGCGGCCCGCACGGCCCGCTACACCGCGCTGGATGCCGCCGCTGACAGGTACGGCGCCGTTGCCGTGCTGCTCGGGCACACCAGCGACGACCAGGCCGAGACGGTGCTGCTCCGGCTGGCCCGCGGGTCCGGAGCGCGCTCACTGGCCGGAATGGCTCCGCGCAACGGCCGCTATCTGCGCCCCTTCCTGGGGCTCAGCCGCCGAACCGTGCATGATGCCTGCGCTCTCATGGGCCTCGATCCCTGGCAGGATCCGCACAACACCGACCCCGCCTACGCCCGCTCCCGCGTCCGGCATGCGGCACTGCCCGCCCTTGAGGAGGTGCTCGGCCCCGGCATCGCCGATGCGCTGGCGCGCACAGCGGAACTGCTGCGAGACGACGCCGACGCACTCGACGCGTGGGCAGAACGCGCGGGCGGGGATGCCCTGTTCGACTCCGGGGAACTCGACACCTCTGTGCTCGCCGATCTGCCCCGCGCCGTGCGCACCCGGGTGCTGCGCAGCACCGCGATCGGGGCCGGCTGCCCCGCGGGGGCGCTGACGGCCCGGCACGTCGCCGAACTCGACCGGCTGGTCACGGCATGGCGCGGCCAGTCCCACGTGGACCTGCCCGGCGGGTTGCGGGGGCGGCGGGTCAAGGGGCGGCTCCGGATCTTCGTGCCGGATGCGAAGCGTTGACGGACCGGCGCTGTCGGCCGGTTTCGTCCCTTTATCCTGGGGTCTACCGGAAACCGCGAATTGAGCAGCGAGGGCACTGAAGCGTGGACGCGAAGGACATGGGCGATGACCTGGAGAAGATCCTGGTCACCGAAGAGCAGATCAAGGATCGCCACCGGGACTTGGCCGCCGCGATCGACGCCGACTACGCCGGTAGGGACCTGCTGCTCGTCGGCGTCCTCAAAGGCGCCGTGATGGTCATGGCCGACCTCGCCCGTGAACTGCACCATCCGTGTGAGATGGACTGGATGGCGGTGTCGTCCTACGGGGCCGGTACGACCTCCTCGGGTGTGGTCCGCATCCTCAAGGACCTCGACACCGACATCAAGGACCGCAACGTCTTGATCGTCGAGGATGTGATCGACTCCGGGCTCACGCTGTCCTGGCTGGTCGGCAATCTCCGGTCGCGAGGGCCGGCCTCCGTCGAGATCTGCACCATGGTGCGCAAGCCGGTGGCGTTCAACGTCGATCTCGACGTCAGGTACGTCGGGTTCGATCTGCCTAACGAGTTCATCGTCGGGTACGGCTTGGACTATGCGGAGAAGTACCGGAATCTGCCGTTCATCGGCACCCTCGCACCGCACGTCTACCAGGCCTGAGCCCGATCCGGACCGGCGCTACGCTGCGGCAGTGTTCTTGCCCGTCGGGAACAACCAGGGCGTCTGTATACGTTGGGATCATGACGGGTGCCTCGGCAGGGGACGGGCGCTGCGCAGCACGCGGAGTGCGTCCGGCCGCAATCGGGGTGTACCGTCGATTATCCCGGCATCATTGTAGGGAATATGTGTCCGATAGGTCGCGCTTCCGGCGGCCCTGGGGGCCCTCCGGTGGGGCGGTAAAGCATGGAAGGCGACGCGATGTCGTCGGCACCGGCTTGCCTGTTCCCCGGTTCGGTGTCTCTTCGGCTTCTGGAGCAGGCCGCCTGGTCAGGAGGGACGGACCCAGCGGGGTTCCGTATCGATGAATCTCAAGCGTTTGTATCGCGGGCCGTGGCCATGGATCCTGGCCATCGGCCTCATGCTCTTTGTCTTCTTCCAGTTCACGAGCCTGGGTGCCGGTTCCGACCCGGAGAAGGTCGATACCTCCAGAGTTTTCGACCTGATCGCCAAGGACCAGGTGGACAACGCCCGGTTGGTCGATAAGGAACAGCGGATCGAGCTGACGACCATCGACGACGAGGTGTACGAAGCCTACTGGGTCGAGGGACAGGGTTACGAGCTTGCCCAGCAGCTGCAGGAGCTCGAACAGGAGGGCGACAACCTCACCTCCTATGACGTCGAGGTGCCGCAGGACAGCATGTTCGTTTCCCTGCTGGTCAGCTTCCTGCCGCTGATCATCATCATCGCCATCTTCCTGTTCATCATGAACCAGATGCAGGGCGGCGGCACGCGGGTGATGAACTTCGGCAAGTCCAAGGCGAAGCTGATCACCAAGGACACACCGAAGAGCACCTTCGCCGACGTCGCCGGCGCGGAGGAAGCGATCGAGGAGCTGCAGGAGATCAAGGAATTCCTGCAGAACCCGGCCAAGTTCCAGGCCATAGGTGCGAAGATCCCCAAGGGTGTGCTGCTCTTCGGCCCCCCCGGCACTGGAAAGACCCTTCTGGCGCGGGCCGTCGCGGGCGAGGCCGGTGTCCCGTTCTATTCCATCTCCGGATCCGACTTCGTCGAGATGTTCGTGGGTGTGGGCGCCTCCCGGGTGCGCGACCTGTTCGAGCAGGCCAAGGCGAACGCCCCGGCGATCATCTTCATCGACGAGATCGACGCCGTCGGACGCCACCGCGGGGCCGGTATGGGTGGCGGCCACGACGAACGTGAGCAGACGCTCAACCAGATGCTGGTGGAGATGGACGGCTTCGATGTCAAGGGCGGCGTCATCCTGATCGCGGCGACCAACCGCCCCGACATCCTCGACCCGGCGCTGCTGCGTCCGGGCCGCTTCGACCGGCAGATCGTGGTCGACCGCCCCGACATGGAAGGCCGCAAGGGCATCCTGCAAGTGCACGCCAAGGGCAAGCCGATGGCCGATGACGTCGACCTCGACGTCATCGCCCGGCGCACCTCGGGGATGACCGGTGCCGACCTGTCCAACGTCGTCAACGAGGGTGCGCTGCTGTCGGCGCGGGCCGGGCACAACCAGATCGACATGGCCACGCTGGAAGAGGCCATCGACCGCGTCATGGCCGGTCCGGAACGCAAGACCCGGGTCATGGCGGATGCGGAGAAGAAGGTCATCGCCTACCACGAGGGCGGTCACGCGCTCGTCGGGCACGCCCTGCCCAACGCCGACCCGGTCCACAAGATCACCATCCTGCCGCGCGGGCGCGCGCTGGGGTACACGATGTCGGTGCCCATGGAGGACAAGTTCCTCACCTCCCGCTCGGAGATGATGGACCAGCTCGCGATGATGCTGGGCGGACGCGCCGCCGAGGAACTCGTGTTCCACGAGCCCACGACGGGTGCCGCCAACGACATCGACAAGGCCACCAGCCTGGCCCGCAACATGGTCACCGAGTACGGCATGAGCGAGCGCCTGGGCGCGCGCAAGTTCGGCAGCGGCAACACCGAACCGTTCCTGGGCCGGGAGATGTCGCACGCGCGGGAGTACTCCGAAGAGATCGCGTCGACCATCGACGAGGAGGTGCGCCGCCTCATCGAGGCCGCGCACGATGAAGCCTGGGAGATCCTGGTCGAGTACCGGGACGTCCTGGACGAACTCGTGTTGCACCTGCTCGACCGGGAGACCCTCTCCAAGGAGGAGGTCCTGGAGATCTTCGCGCCGGTCCAGAAGCGGCCGGCACGCGGCTCCTACACGGGGTACGGCAAACGGCAGCCGTCCACCCAGCCTCCGGTGAAAACGCCCAAGGAACTCGCGCTCATGGGCCCCAACGACGTCCGGGAACTGACCGGCGGCAACGGCCAGGGTGAGTGGAACGGCGGCGACGCCTGGCAGGAGGACGCCGAGCCCAGCGGCGCCAACGGCGCCGTCGGCCCCCAAGGCGATCGCGACGGAACCGAATCAGGAGAGCAAGAGTGAGCAGGCAGGCCGCCGACCCGGACACCGAGTTCCCGCTCGTGGTCCCTTCCGGCGGAGGTGTCGACCAGCCGCGCATCGAGAAGGCCGTCCGCGAGATCCTCCTCGCCATCGGGGAGGATCCCGACCGCGACGGCCTGCGCGACACCCCGGGGCGGGTGGCTCGGGCCTACGGAGAACAGTTCGCCGGGATACACCAGAAGCCCGAGGACGTACTGACCACGGTGTTCGAAGCCGGGCACGAGGAGATGGTCCTGGTCAAGGACATCGAGCTGTATTCAACCTGCGAACACCACCTCGTACCGTTCTACGGAAGCGCCCACGTCGGCTACATCCCCAACTCCCGGGGGCAGATCACCGGCCTGTCCAAGCTCGCCCGGCTGGTAGACGTCTACGCCCGCCGTCCGCAAGTGCAGGAACGGCTCACCACGGAGGTGGCCGACGCGGTCATGTCCCAACTGGACCCGCGGGGCGTCATCGTGGTGGTCGAAGCCGAGCACCTGTGCATGACCATGCGCGGGGTCCGCAAACCGGGGGCGAAGACGGTCACCTCCGCGGTCCGGGGAGTCTTCCGCAACCGCGACCGCACCCGGGCCGAGGCCATGAACCTCATCATGGGGCACGGGTGAGCGGCGCCTGCCGGAGCGCCGCGGGTTTTCGGTGTTATTCCGCCAGCCGTCTCCGAGATGGCTCGCCGCGGCCGACCGTCGTCTCGTAGGCTGATCGATATGGCGCCGATGCACAGACTCCCGGGCCTGCCCGACCGTGGGCGGTGCCTGGTCATGGGGGTCGTCAACGTCACCCCGGACTCGTTTTCCGACGGCGGTTCCTGGTTCGATCCCAAAGAGGCCATCGAGCACGGGCTGCGTCTGGCCGAGGACGGCGCCGACATCATCGATGTCGGCGGCGAGTCCACCCAGCCCGGCGCTCAACGGGTCTCGCGGGACGAAGAGCTGCGCCGGATCGGGCCCGTGGTCCGCGAACTGGCCCGCCAGGGGGTGGCCGTCAGCATCGACACCATGCGCGCCGAAGTGGCCGAGTACGCCGTGGAGGCCGGTGCGCGCCTCGTCAACGACGTCAGCGGGGGGCTCGCCGACCCGTCCATGGCGCGATTGGTGGCCAAGACCGGCGTGGCGTACGTACTGATGCACTGGCGCGGGCATAGTCATGACATGCAGAGCCGTGCCGTCTACGCCGACGTGGTCCAGGAGGTTCACGATGAACTCCGGCAGCGTATGGAGACCATCGTCGACGAAGGGGTCGATCCGGGACAGATCGTCCTCGATCCCGGGCTGGGTTTCGCCAAGCGGCCCGATCGCGGCCACAACTGGGCTCTGCTGGCACACATCGACCGATTCAACGAACTGGGGCGTCCACTTTTGATCGCAGGCTCTCGCAAGCGCTTCCTCGGACGGCTGCTCGCCGATACCGACAGCACCCCCCGCGACTACACCGATTGTGACGATGCGACCGTCGCGCTCACCGCACTCTGCGCTGACCGCGGTGCGTGGGCCGTGCGCGTCCACGACGCCCGGCCCAATGCCGACGCGGTGCGGGTCGCGGCCGCATGGCGCAGCGGCGGCGCCGGCCTTGACGAGGGCAGGGCCGTCGACATCCGGGGCGGCCTGTGAAGTCCCGGCAAGAGGTCATGGAACGCGTGGCCGAGGCCAACGCGCAGTTCTACGGCGCGATCGAGAGCGGCGACATCGACCTGATGCGCCGGGTGTGGGCCGAGGAGGACGAGGCGCCTGACCTGGTCTGTGTGAACCCGGGCTGGCCCCTGCTGCGCGGACGGTCCGAGATCATGCGTGCGTGGTCGCTCATCATGGCCAACGTGCCCTACATCCAGTACGTGCTCACTGAGACCCACATCGGTGTGGACGGCGGCGTCGCGATGGTCACGTGTGAGGAGAACGTGCTGACCGCCGAGGACGACAGCCCCGGCTTCGTCGCGGGCGGCCAGGTGGTCACCACCAACATGTTCGTGCACACCGAGCAGGGCTGGCGCCTGTGGTCCCACCATGCCTCTCCGGTGCTGCTGGAAGAGGATGAAGACGGAGACGAGGGCTGAGGGTGACGGACCGGCTGGACCGGATCGCCGTCCGCGGGCTGCGTGCCCGGGGCCACCACGGGGTGTTCGAGAAGGAGCGCCGCGAAGGGCAGGATTTCGTGGTCGACGTCGTTCTCGGGGTCGATGTCCGGGAGGCGGCACACCATGACGACCTCCAGCGCACGGTGCACTACGGGGTCCTCAGCGACCGCCTGGTCGAGGTGATCCGCGGTGAACCGGTGGATCTCATCGAGACCCTGGCCGAACGGCTCGCGGCGGTCTGCCTCTCCGAGCCCCGGGTGGAGGAGGCCGAAATCACGGTGCACAAGCCCGGCGCTCCCATCCCGCACGAGTTCACCGACGTCACCGTGACCATCCTGCGGAGGCGGAAATGACGACCCTGCAGGCGCCCCTCCGGGTCGTCCTGTCACTGGGGAGCAACCTCGGCGACCGGATGGCGAACCTGCAAGGGGCGGTCGACGCGCTGTTCGACGCGCCGGGATTGGAGCCGGTGGCGCTGTCCCCGGTCTATGAGACCGCGCCAGTGGGCGGCCCACAGCAGGAGGCGTTCCTCAACGCGATCGTGGTGGCCGACACCGTGCTGGGCCCCTACGCGCTGCTGGAGCGCACGCAGAGCGCCGAGGAGGCGTTCGGCCGGGTCCGGGAGGAACGCTGGGGGCCGCGGACGCTGGACATCGACATCATCGCTTTCGGCGGCCATGTGCAAAACGATTCCGCGCTCACGCTGCCGCATCCGCGCGCACACGAGCGGGCCTTCGTGCTCACCCCGTGGGCCGATGTCGATCCCGACGCCGCCATCGGTGAACGGGGGGCCGTGCGCGACCTGCTCGCGGTGGTCGAGGGCCAGGAACTGCACC
This sequence comes from Actinomycetes bacterium, assembly GCA_021793235.1. GTDB lineage: Bacteria > Actinomycetota > Actinomycetes > Streptosporangiales > Streptosporangiaceae > JAJYTD01. The sequence goes on from JAJYTD010000022.1 coordinate 61,666, forward strand.
GCAGGGACGACCTCGTTCTCCGACTGCCGGACTGAGGACCATGGACAAGAAGACGCATGAAGGCAGTATGCGGCCGACCGGCTGGCGGCTGCCGCTGGGACTGGCCGTGGCCGGTGCGCTCATCGCCTACCTCGTCATCGACTGGACCTATAGTGCGCTTCCGCCGCTGCCGTGGACGGCGATCCCCACCCTGTCCTTGCTCGCGGTCGGTGAGGCGATCACCGCGGTGCATACCCGCCGTCGGATCCGCAGGGTTCCGGGGACCGAACCGATCGAGCCGCTGAGTGCCGCGCGGCTGGTCGCCCTGGCCAAGGCCAGCGCCGTGTTCGCGGCGTTGGCGATCGGCGTGTTCGGCGGCATGGGGCTCGCCCTGCTGGATCGGCTCCAGGCCCCGGCCGTCCGTGCCGACGCTCTCACCGCGCTGGGGACCCTGCTGGCCAGTGCCGTGCTGCTGGCGGCCGCCCTGTTCCTGGAATACGCCTGCCGGGTCCCCGGTGACGAGGACCACCCGGGAGGCACCGACCGGGTGGCGTAGGGCGTGCGGGCCGCCCGGCCGCCCGGCCGTAGAACCCGCGGCG
>JAJYTD010000064.1 GCA_021793235.1 Actinomycetes bacterium
GACGTGGTCGTCGAGGAAGGCATAGAGTGCGGTCAGAAGGGTGTCCAGGTCTCGTTTCACAGCAAGACTCTGCGGCACCCTTCGTCATGTCCGCGACCTGATCAGACTTCGGACTCAATCATCTAGCGTGTCGGGCTCTGCGAGCCTCCACCATCGCCGCCCGGCTCGGCGTTCTCGGCCGGCGGGAACACGAAGCGCTGACGGTCCTGGACAACGAGGGCGTGGCCGTCGCGGGTGACCGCCTCGACATAGGAGTCGAGGTCGTCGGCGACGACGTCTTTACTTTCGGCATCCAGGACGACCTGGGCGGATTCGCTGTCGTCGGTGCCCCGCGAATCGCCGTAGACATAGCCGTCGACCGCGAACATCGGTGAGATCGCCCGTTCGGTGTCGTCTTCGAACTCCCAGAGGAGCTCGCCGTCGACCAGGTCGACGGCGATCATCGGGGTTTCCCCGCTGGCCTGGGGCAGCAGCAGGGTCCGCGTCGCGGAGTCGTAGACAGCCCCGGTGAGAGGGGCCGGGTCGAACGCGGTACCGCCGGGGTTCGCCCCCGGTTCGGTCACGCTCCAGATCATGTCGCCACCGCGCAGATCGTGCAGGGACAGCAGGGACGGGTCCTCGGGAAGGCTCCAGCGGACCAGCGCGGTCTGCCGGGTCCCGGTCTCCTCCTCGGCTTCGCCCTCACCCGCCTCTTGCCCATTCTGTGGACTGCCTTCGTCCGCGGTCGCGTCCTCGTCGGGGTCGGGCAGTTCGTAGAAGCCGACGACCTGGGGCCGGGGGCGCGGCACGGAAGCGCCGCCCGCGAGGTCGGGGTCGTCGCCCGCGATGCTCCACAGCAGTTCCCCTATGTCCTCGCCGCTGAGATCGCGAGCCTGCAGCAGGCCGGAGCCGTCGTCGAGGAGGAGCACGTTCCCCCGCGCCCTGACGGGCACGCCCATCCGCTCGGGATCAGGGTCGGGGTCCTGTCCCGGGTCCGCACCCGGCGCATCGGTGTCCGGGGTGTCCTCGCTCTCCTCGGTCTCTTCCGGCGGCTGCTCGAAGGTGAAGCCCCAGATCTCTTCGCCGTCTGTGTCCATAATGGCGAAGTCGCCGTAGGGATCGTCGGCGCTCCACTCCTGCGGCCTGCGGACCACGACACCGTTGACGTAGAGGTCGCGCGGGTCGGAACCGCTCCAGATCGTCTCCCCGCTGTCGTCGACGACCGTCGTGGTCACGTCGTCGCCGTCCTGCGAGCTCAGGATGAGCGTTTCGGAACCGCCGCGGTCAGTGCCGAACCACTCGACGCGCTGGTCACCCTCCCACAGGGCCGTGCCGTCGGAGGCGTTCTGCAGCACGTGCTGCTCTTTGCTGTTGGAGCTGATCAGCAGAGCGTCGCCGACCGGCGCGATGCGCACGCCCATCTCATCGTCGAGGATCTTCGGCCCCCCGGAACCGGGACCGTGCAGAAAACGCAGCGGTTCACCGGACACTCCGGGGGGCGGTTCACCGTCGTAGGCGGTGGGCAGCGGCTGCGGTGACCCTTCCTGAGGGGGTTCGGCGGGCTCCTCGGTGCAGGCTGTACCGGCCAGCAGCCCCATTCCGGCGGCCAGTGCCAACGGTGTCCGCCACCAGGTGCACATGGCCGGTCACTCCCTAAGACGAAGACGTGTACCGGAATCCTAGACCGCCCGTGCCCGCACATACGTACCCGCCGCCCGGGACTTAGGACCGTGCTCCCCCGTATCCGCCCACGGCGCCGGCGGGTTCGGCACGGCGCCGATCTGTTCAGGATGCGGGCGGTACCTCGACGGTGGTGCTCCCCTGGACCTCGAAGACCGCCTGGCCGCCGGTGGCCTCGGCCAGCCACGCCGCGAACTCCGACGGGTCGGATTCGGCCAGGGCGATGTCGATCTGCACGTCGGCCCCGTAGTGGACGTCGAGCACGTGGTGCCGGGAGTCGCGCAGGTCGCGCTCCAGGCGCCCGGCCTGCAGGTAGTCGGCGACCACCGCGACGACCGGCAGGGTGCGCCGCTCCAGCACGCCGACCTCGTCGATCGCGGCCGATACGGCGTTGCCGTAGGCACGGATCAGCCCGCCCGCGCCCAGTTTGACGCCGCCGAAGTAGCGGGTCACCACGGCCACGGTGTCGGTGATGCCGCGGTGCCGCAGCACCTCCAGCATGGGGACGCCCGCGGTACCCGAGGGTTCGCCGTCATCGCTGGAGCGCTGCACCCCGCCATCGGGCCCGACCACGTAGGCGGTGCAGTTGTGCGTGGCGTTCCAGTGCAGCTTCCGCCGTTCGGCGATGAACGCCCGTGCCTCGTCCGCATCGCCCACCCGCGCCAGCGCGCAGATGAAGCGGGACTTCTTGATGTCGAGTTCGTACTCGCCACCGCGTCGGATCGTTCTCATCGCCGCCACCGATCGTAGCCCCTCCCGGGTGGCGCGCCGCCGTGCCCCTACGCGCCGGGACATTGCGGCCTTTCCCGCCAGGGCGGCCGCAGAGCCGGCTCCAGCGGGCCTCAGTCGGAGTCGAGATCGGTCTCCAGGAGTTTCACCAGTTCATCAAGTTTCGCGTCGGCGTCGTCACCTTCGGCGGCAAGGACCACCCTCTCACCGCCCCGGGCGCCCAGGCCCATGACGGTCAGCATGCTGCGGGCATCGACGGGAGCCCCGCCCTCCTTTGCGATCGTGACCGGCAGCCCGGAGGCCACCACCGCCTGCACGAACAGGGTGGCCGGACGGGCGTGCAGGCCCACGGTGGAACCGATGACGGCAGTGCGTTCAGGCACGGGAGACTCCTTTTCACTTCTTCCGGGCCGAAGCTCCGGACTTCGCGATAGTGGGGAATCAGGAGGAGGGCGCCGTGCTCACAACTCCTTGATCACGAGCGCCGGGTCGGGGTCCGCGATGACTTCGACCGCGTCGGGGCAGATGTCGACCGGGCCGGGAACGGTCGTTCCCGGCAGCCCGACCGCTGCCACGCCCCAGGCCACGGCGCAGCGCAGGCGTTCCATGGGCTCGCCCTTGGTGTGCAGGTAACCGGCCAGGGTGCAGTCTCCCGCGCCGACGGTACTGCGGGGAATGACCGCGGCCCCTCCCGCCCACCAGGTGTGCCCGTCCTGGGCGAGAAGGGCGCCGTGCCTGCCCAGGGTCACCAGCACGGTGCTGTTGCCCCAGCTCAGTACCTCGCGGGCGGCATTGGCGACGTCGCCGAGCGTGGCAAGCTCTCGGCCGAGCAGCTCGGCCAATTCCTCGTGGTTGGGTTTGAGCAGGTCGACGCCGCCGGCTCGGGCGGCGGCCTCCAGCGGGGCACCCGAGGTGTCGATCGCCACGGGCACCCCGTGCTCGGCCGCGAGCCGGGCGAGGCTCGGGTAGAAGCCGTCCGGAACTCCGGCGGGCAGGCTGCCGGCTGCGACGAGCCAGCGCGGACAGCGGGCGAGTTCGGTGCCGACAGCCCGCAGCAGCGCGTCCGTCTCGTCCCCGGTGATCTCGGGGCCGGGCAGATTGAGCTTGGTGGTGACCCCGTCCGCTTCGGCGATGGTGATGTTGTCTCGGGTCGCGGCCGCGATGGGCACCATCACCGCGGCCACGCCCTGTTCTGCGAGGAGCATGGAGAGCCTGCCTCCGCCCGCACCGCCAACGGGCAGAACCGCGGTCGTGGGCTCACCGTTGCGACGCAGCGCTCTGGAGACGTTGACGCCCTTGCCTCCAGCGTGCATCCGCGCTCCTTGGACGCGCACGACCTCGCCGCGGGCGAGCACGTCGACCTCCAGTGTGCGGTCCACGCTGGGATTGGGTGTGACGGTGACGATCATGTGAGCCCGACCCGGTCCGCGGCAGCACGCACGTGAGGTGTCATGGCTGGATCGTCACCTTGATGGCCTCGCCGGCGATGACGGTGTCGATGGCGGTGAGCACGTCGTCGAGCGGCATCCGATGGGTGATGAGGTCGGCGACCGGAACCGCCCCGGAAGCGATCAGCTCCAGCGCCCGGCGGTTGTGGTCGGGGCTGGACCCGTTCGCACCGACGATGGTCAGCTCCCGGTAGTGCACCAGGTTGGAGTCACAGGAGATGATCGGGTCGTCCTTGGGCAGCCCGCCGAAGAAGCTCACCCGGCCGCGCCTGGCCACCATCTGCAGCGCGTCCTCCTGGGCCGCGCCAGAGGCCGCGGCGGTGATGACGACGTCCGCGCCGCGCCCGTCGGTGAGTTTGCGGACCTCGTCGACGACATCGGTGTCGTTACCGCAGATGGCCACATCGGGGTGCACGGCCTCGGCGGCCTTGTCCAGCCGCTGCCGGTTGAGTTCGACGAGGATGACGCGCTCGGCCCCGTTGGCCCGCGCCATCCGTACGTGCAGGCAGCCGATCGGCCCGGCGCCCATGATGACCACGGTGTCGCCCGTTCCCACACCGGCGAGTTCCTGGCCGTTGAGTACACAGGCCAGCGGCTCGGCGACGGACGCCTCGTCGAAGCCGACACCGTCAGGGATCCGGTTCACTCCGTTGACGCCGAGCACCTTGGCCGGTACGACCATGTACTCGGCGAAGCCGCCGTTGTAGTGGTAGCCCATGGATTCCTGGTTCGGACAGATCGTCTGCCACCCGCGGCGGCAGTCGGGGCAGCTGCCGCACGGGATGGCCGCGATGACCTGGACCCGGTCCCCGGCCGCCCACCCGGTCACATCCGCACCCGCCTCGACCACCTCACCGGCGATCTCGTGGCCGATGACCCGCGGCGGCGCGATGTGGTGGTGTCCGTGCCGCATGATCTTGGCGTCGGTGCCGCAGGTCGAACAGTTGCGCACGCGCAGCTTGAGTTCGCCCGGCCCGGCTTCGGGCTCTGGTGCCTCCTCGATCCGGATGTCACCAGGCGCGTAGAAACGGGCGACCTTCATCGCGTCTCCTTCTCGCGGTCGTTTTGGTTCTGGGCTGCGGGATCAGGCTGGAGCAGGTCGATCACCGTGTCGACGTCGGCCGCGGTGCGCAGCCGTTCAGCGCGTTCGGGTATGGACAGCGTGGTCGCCAGACCCGAGAGGACCTCCATGTGCTCGCTGCCGGTGGCGGCGATGCCGATGGCGACGCGGACGTCGGAACCGTCCCAGTCCACACCGGCGGGGAACTGCACAACGGCCAGCGCCGTGCGCCGCACGAGTGCACGTGCGGCATCGGTGCCGTGCGGGATGGCCACTCCCTCGCCGATGTAGGTGGGCACCGACAGCTCGCGTTCGTGCATCGCCGGCAGGTAGCCGGGCTCGACCGCCCCGAGTTCGAGCAGGAGCCGACCGCACTGGTCGATCGCCTCGGCTTTGGAGGCGGCCCGGCATCCCAGCCGGACCGCCTCCGGCACCAGCCGCATGGCCTCAGCCGGCAAGGGTGTCACCCGCCTTGATCGCGTTCTCCAGCTGGGTGAAGACCGGGTCGCCGAGGAACATCTGGAAGCCGAGGACGACCGTGTCCGGTGCGCTCTGCCGTGCGCGGTCGGCCAGTCCCGTGTGGCAGAGCACCACATCGGCGTCGCTGGGGATCTTGTTGACGGGCGTGTGCTCAACCGTCACCGAATAGGGCGCGAGCGCCTTGGTGAGCTGGGACGTCAGCAGGACGCTGCTGCCCATGCCGGCGTCGCAGGCGATGACGACTTTCTTGACCTGTGCTCCGTTGATCGTGTTCATGCTGAAACCTCCGAATCGGATGCGGCCTTGCGCGCACTCCGGCCGAAGCCGAGCAGGGCGGAGGCGACGAGGAAGGACACCACCGTGGCCGCCAGGACCCCGGCGAGCACGCTCACATGGCTGCCCTTGGGGGTGACCGCCATGAGCGCGATGATGCTGCCCGGGGAGGGGGTGGCGATCAGGCCGGCGCCGGTGAGCAGGAAGACCAGGACGCCCGAGGCGCCGCCGGCGATGGCGGCGAGGATCAGCCGGGGCTGGGCGAGGATGTAGGGGAAGTAGATCTCGTGGATGCCGCCGAGGAAGTGGATGATGATGGCGCCGGGGGCGGTGGCCCGGCTCGCCCGGGGGCCGAAGAACAGGCAGGCGAGCAGGATGCCCAGTCCGGGCCCGGGGTTGGTCTCGATCAGAAACTCCACCGCCTTGCCCATCTCGGCGGCGCGGTCCACGCCCAGCGGCGCGAGGATGCCGTGGTTGATGGCGTTGTTCAAGAACAGCACCTTGGCCGGCTCCACGATGACCGAGGCCACCGGAAGCAGGCGCGCGTCGATCAGCACCTGGACACCGCTGCCCAGCAGTTGGGTGATGCTCTGGACCACCGGGCCGACCGAGATCATGCCCAGGGCCGCCATGGCGCCGCTGATGATGCCGACGCTGAAGTTGTTCACCAGCATCTCAAAGCCGGCGCCCACGCGCGGCTGGGCGAACTTGTCGAACAGTTTGACCGCGTAGGCGGCGAGCGGGCCCATGATCATCGCGCCGAGGAACATCGGGATGTCGGCGCCGGCGACGATACCGACCGTGGCCACGGCACCGGCCACCGAACCGCGCTGGCCGTGCACGAGACGGCCGCCGGTGTAGCCGATGAGGACGGGCAGCAGCACGTTGATCATCGGGTCGACGAGCTGTGCCAGGGTCTCGTTGGGGATCCAGCCGTCGGGGATGAACAGCGCGGTGATCAGACCCCAGGCGATGAACGCGCCGATGTTGGGCATGACCATGCCGGCCAGGTGTCCGCCGAAGCGCTGCACTCCGGAGCGGATGCGGTCCAGTCGCGCCTGCCTCGGCTGTTCAGGGGGGGTAGAGGATTTCTCCTCGATGGACATGGCGTTCTCCAGCGGCTTCAGGCATCACTGACCAGAGCCCGTGGCGGGCGGCAGTGTTTATGGGGGATGGGGGATATCGAGCGGAAAGAGGGTGGAGGAGGGTCAGGCCAGCAGGACGCGCGTTCCCAGGGCGCGGATCTCGTCGGCCAGGCCGTCGGCCAGGCCGGTGTCGGTGATGAGGCAGTCGAGGTCGTCGAGGTCGGCGAACCGGGTGAAGTGGTCGTTGCCGACCTTGGTGTGGTCGGCGAGCAGGACGACGCGGCGAGCGGCGCGGACCATGGCGCGTTTGACCATGGCCTCGGCCATGTCCGAGGTCGTCAGCCCGCGTTCGACCGATACTCCGTTGGTCGCCATGAAGGCGACGTCGACGTAGGTCTCCTCCAGAGCTCGCAGCGCCCACGCATCGACCGTCGCCTGGGTGCGGGGGCGCAGCCGTCCGCCCAGAACGAGCAGGTTGATGTTGCTGCGGGGCATCAGGGTGGAGACGATGGACAGGGAATTGGTGACCACGGTGAGTTCCCGGTCGGTGGGCAGCTGCTCGGCGAGCCGTCCGGTGGTCGATCCGGCGTCGAGCAGCACGGCGCCGTCCTCGGGCAGTTCCGCCAGAGCCGCCTTGGCGATCCGCTCCTTCTCGACCGTCATCACGGAGTCCCGCACGGTCAGGGCGGGTTCGAAGCCGAGCCGCTCGACCGGGATCGCTCCGCCGTGCACGCGGCGCAGCACGCCGTGGCGTTCGAGCGCGGTGAGATCGCGGCGGACGGTCTCGTAGGTCACATCGAACTCGGCGGCGAGTGCCGCCACATCGACACGCCCTTCGGCTCGGGCGCGCTGCAGGACCGCTTGCTGGCGCTCCTCCGCGTACATGTGGCATCACCTGTGTTTCGCCGTGGTTTCAGTTGATATTAAGCGCCATGACTTGGAACACACAATAGCTGATGTGGTCTTTTTTTGCTTTACGTGGTTTTAGTAGGTTTTTGCCGGTTCCCTGCCGTCGCACCTGGACCCCCGCACACGCCGTCGGTTCCCGCACAGCAGTCCACTTCAACGTGACAACGCGAGCACGGTGGGTAGCGCTCCGTGCGCACGTAGTGCCGATAACACGGGGAGTGTTCCGACGTGCCCTTGACCAGAAGCATCATCGGATTAGCCCTACCCCTCCTGCTCATAGCGGGTTGCACGGAGAACGAAAGGGCCACCCAGCGGCCCGAGAGCCCCGCTACCGAGGAGGATCAGACACCGCAACAGACACAGGGGGGGCAGAACGGCGATAACGGAGATAACGGCGACGACACCGAACTCGCATCGGTCTCCGAGACGTTCCAGCCCTACGGGGACGACGTCGCCGCCGTCACCTATGACGACGCCGTACCCGAAGGGGCGACCGTCGACGTCCGCGTAACAGAAGACGACGACGGCGAGGGCACGGAGTTCGACCTCGCCGTGGACGGGCTCGAACCGGACCGCGACTACGGTGCCCACCTCCACACCGACCCGTGCGGGGAGGATCCCGACGCCGCCGGGCCGCACTATCAGAACGAAGAAGACCCCGAGCAGCCTTCGGTCAACCCGGAGTACGCCAACGACGACAACGAAGTGTGGCTCGACTTCGAGACCGACTCCGAAGGCGCCGCAGATCCCGACACGGACGTCGACTGGACTCCGCGCGAGGGCGAAGCGAACTCGATCGTGATCCACGAGCAGCACACCATGACCGGCGAGGGTGAGGCGGGGCAGGCCGGAGATCGCCTGGCCTGTGTGAACGTCCCCCTCTAAAGGCACGCGTGCCCGCGGCGGGCCCGGCCGCCCGCCGCGGTCCGCGCCGCTGCGGTCAGCCCGCGATGAAATGCCGCAGCGCCAGCCGCTCGGCCACTGTCCACGCCGTACTCGTCGCCAGGTAAAGGCCCGCTGCGAGCGGAACGGCGGCGGCAATGGCGACGGTGAGGAACGAGAGGTAGGACATCGCGCCCGGGACCGCGGAAGTCCTGTCGTCCGCGGCGGCGGTGAGCGCGGGCAGTGTCAGCCACTGCCGTGAAGCCCACGCCACCCCGGCGATGAATACCAGTAGAACGACGAAGACCAGCACCTCCGGTCCGAAGCCGGCTGCAAGCACATCACCGAGCGTCGACCCCAGCGTGACACCGCCCAGGCTGTGCATGAGGAGCGTATTGGGCGCCCCCTCGATGGTGGTGCTGACGAACAGGCCGTACAGCGCGATGAAGACCGGTGTCTGCGCGAGCATCGGCAGGCATCCGGCCAGCGGGGAGGTGTTCTCCTCCGCGAAGAGCCGCTGCTGCTCGGCGGCCAATCGCTCAGGGCGCCCGCGGTACTTGCGCTGCAGTTCGCGGAGCTTCGGCGCGAGGCGGGCGCGCGCCTTCTCCCCGCGGACCTGAGCATAGGAGAGCGGAATCAGGGCCGTTCGGACGATGGCGGTCAGGCAGACGACGGCGATGGCCGCTGAAGCGGCCCCGGCTATCGGAGCCAGAACGGCGGTGAGTGCGGTGACAACGGTGTAGGCCACCCCGATGGCGGCCGCGATCGGCGCGAAGGTGTACATGGGAAAGGAGCCCCTCGTCTGGTGGAGAGAACGGACACAGGCGAGGCGGCCGCGCAGAGCAACGCGAAGACCGGGCCCAAGGCTCGGCGGACAAGGGAAGAGACCCGCGGTACTAAACGGCCGCCGGGGCCGCGCCTGGGGCCCGCGGACGGGGTTTGCCAGGGGCATCGGGGTCTTGCAAGGGCGGGGCCACTGCGCGTTCGGAGCGCAGCAGCATGGCGCGGGACCGGCGTGAATCCCCGTCGATGCGTGGCCGGGTGTGCACGCCGCGCACGATCATCCAGGTCAGCGCCGACCCGGCGGCTACCAGGGCCAGCACCGTGAACGCACCGGCGACCGTGTCGTGTCCGGTCATCGGCCACAGGCCTCCGGAGAGCAGCCAACCGAGCAGCATGTAGACCAGAGCCACGGCCACCCTCCCCGAACCGCATCGACACCGCTGATACAGAGCATTCTCAGCTTAACCGCTGAACCGCGCCGCTCCGACTCTCCTGCCGCTCATCCGATTCAGGACAAAACTAGACGCAACACAATTGTTCCCAACACTCAGAGCAGTCCGCATCGGAACAGACGGCTTGGCCTGTCGGGAACCGGACGTATATGGCGACACACCGCCGATGGACGCGAAATTCTCACGCTCGGTATAGCTAAATAACACAGAGTAAGAACTCTGTGTCCACCAGAAACGAGAGCCGTGCCGATCCGTCCCGCGAACCTCGCCACCATGTCCGCTGCCATCGCCGACGCGCTGGCCGGCGCGTCCGCCGGAACGACCGCGACGGTGACCTTCGAATCGGGGCACCGCCAAGCGGTGGAGGGCGGCGGCTGCCGCACCCTCGACGCCGCCCAGGGCGGCGTCGTGGCAATCGAGACCACGGACCCGGTCAAATACGCCCTCTTTGCCGGGACCACCTGCCAGGGCACCCGCGCGGTCGCCTCGGGCAGCGGCTCGGCCACGTTCGACACTCCGGTCCTCGCGGGCGCCATAGTTCTGGGCTGATCCGTTCTGTAGTGATTCGTGCTGTTCCACGCACCAGCGGCCCGCGCCACATCCGACAGCGGTGCGGCCGGGCCATCCCTATCCTGCGTGCTCACACCAGCGGAAACGGCAGATGAGCAACGTCGGCGGAGCCCATTGCGCACACTCCGGCCGCCAGGAAGCACGGGGCCGGACGAAATGGCGTTCGCCATGTACGGAAAGCGGGGCACAGGGCCTCCCGTACCCCGCTCCTCCGCGGTGTCAGATCATCCTGCGCGCTCCGACGAAAGTCCGGTTGTAATAGCCGGACATGCTGACGATCTGAATCGTCTTTCCCGTACTCGGGGCGTGGATCATACTCCCGTCACCGATATACATTCCGACATGGCTTGGCCCGGAATAAAAGAACACAAGGTCGCCCGCCCGCAGCTGGGATCGGGACACTGATCGGCCTTCCGCGTACTGGGTGTAGGTGGTTCGGGAAATATTCTTCCCCGCCTTCGCATAGGCCCATTGCACCAATCCCGAGCAGTCGAAGGCGTCCGGACCGGAGCCGCCGTACCGGTACGGCTTCCCGATCTGGCTCTTCGCGTACTCCACGGCACTCGCGGCGATGGAACTCGATTCCGTGGCGTGCTCATCGGCCACGGCAGGCGGCACCAGGCCGAGTGTGGCGACGACAGCGAAGGCGGATAAGGTCAGCGCGGCCCGGGTCATAGGCCGCTGTCTTTTTACCACAGGATTGCCGGAGACAGTAAAGGTCACCATTTCTTCCTCTCAATGAATCGACCCAACACGGCACCAATGGATGCCTTCGGGCACATTTCATCAGGGAAGCACAGACCTTATATAATTTCTTCTCTCCCACTTATACCGGCGTGTCACATCCGCATTCGAAAGGCTGCGGAAGACGTGCGGGAAGGCGCACGGCACTGGTTGCGGCCGTATACGCGGGGGATCGCCGCCCCAATGGGGACGGCGCTTCACGCCTCGGGCGAGGTCTCTGCGAGGCATGCCTCGATGATGCGGGTCAGCCGCTCGACCAGGTCCGCGGAGCCGTATTCGGCAAGCGAGGTCACGACCTCCAGGCGCCTCAGCAGCCCGATGCCGAGCATCAGCGAGACCGCGAGCGACGCCCGCACCCGCGTATCATGGCCGTCCAGGCTGTCGGCCAGCGGCTGGACAACGGCGTTTTCCAACCGCTCCTGGTGAATGGACCACAGATCCGGGTCGCCCGCGGACTGCTCCAGCGCGCGCTGCAGCAGCGACCCCCCGCCGAGGGTGTGGTGCACGATGTACTCGGCGAGCCTGCGCGGCAGGGTCGCGGGATCGCCTTCAACGATGCCGGGAAACACCGCCTCGTTGGCGATGATCTCGGCGAGCAGCCCGCGCTTGGCCCCGAAATAGCGGTTGATCAGCGCGACGTTGACGCCGGCGTGCGCGGCGATTCGGCGCGAGGACACTTGCGCGTATCCCTCGCTGGTGAACAGTTCGCGTGCGCTGTCGAGGATGCGCTGCCGCGTGGCCTCCTTGTCGCGCACGCGCCCGGCGCACACATCGTCGGTGTCCGGGTGGTCCATTCGGCTCCCTTGGTACTGCGGAACGGGCCTGTCCGCCTATCCGACGGCTCTGTGGGTTTCCCGCACTATAGCGCCCCGACTTGACAAGTCAACACTGTTTACTTATACCGGTAAGCGCACCCGGACTCTTCCCCGCCCCGGCAGCACGGCAGGGCGGCTCGGTGTGTCCGGGCATGGATGCGCGGCGGATGCCGAATTCACGCAGAGTAAACGAATCAGCCAGAGCAAGCGGGGCAGCGGAGTGGGACAGGAGTCGACCGCGTTGACACAAGGGCCGCTGGACAGCGGAGAGCCAATGCCCCAGTACACGCATCGTCAGATCATCAACATCCTGGCCGGCCTGATGCTCGCCATGCTGACGTCGATGCTGACGACATCGATCATCGGCACCGCACTGCCGACGATCGTCGGCGAGCTCGGCGGCCAGGAGAAGCTCTCCTGGGTAGCGAGCGCGACACTGCTGACGATGACCTCCTCGACGCCGCTGTGGGGCAAACTCTCCGACATCTGGGGGCGCAAGCTCCTGTTCCAGATCGCCCTGGTCATCTTCATCACGTCGTCCGTAGCGGCCGGCTTCTCCCAGGACATCACCTGGCTCATCGCCGCTCGGGCGGTCCAGGGCATCGGCGCCGGCGGGCTCGCCTCCCTGCCCCAGATCATCCTCGGCGACGTGGTGGAACCGCGTGAACGCGGCCGCTACTCCGGATTCCTCGGCGCGGTGTTCGGCGTGTCCACAGTGGCCGGGCCGCTGCTCGGCGGATTCCTCGTGGACAGCCCACTCGGCTGGCGCTGGTGCTTCTTCATCACCGTCCCCATCGCGGTGGTCGCGTTCATCGTGATCCAGCGGCTGCTCAAACTGCCCGTGCGGCCGCGCGGGGACACCCGGATCGACTGGTGGGGAGCGACCTGCATCGTCGGTGCGGCCAGCAGCATCATGCTGCTGATCAGCCTCGGCGGCCGGGAGTTCGATTGGCACTCCGTCCCGACCTACGTTCTGGCCTCTGCCACCGCGATACTGACGGTGGGCGCAATACTCACCGAACGCCGCGCACGGGATCCGATCCTGCCGCCCCGCCTGTTCCGCGACAGGACGTTCGTCCTCTCCTCCCTCGCCTCGGCGGCCGTCGGCATGGGCATGTTCGGCGTGATGATCTACTTCCCCCAGTACCTGCAGATCGTCCAGGGCATGAGCCCGACCGCCTCCGGAATGATGACGCTTCCGATGGTGGTCGGCATGCTGACCGCGTCGATCGGCTCGGGCCTGCTGGTCAGCCGCACCGGCAAGTGGAAGGTCTACCCGGTTTCGGGCATGGTGATGTTCGGCCTGGGCTACTTCGCCCTGACCCGCCTGCAGGTCGGCTCCAGCCTGGTACTGGTGGGCTTCGGCGTCGGCCTGATCGGTGTCGGGCTCGGACTGTCGATGCAGATCCTGATCCTGGTCACGCAGAACGCCCTGAGCCGGTCCGACCTCGCCTCGGCGACATCCGCGGTCTCGTTCTTCCGCAACCTCGGTGGGGCCATCGGCGTCGCCGTCTTCGGCGCCGTCATGACCAACCGGCTGCACGTCGAGCTGTCCGAACTGGCCCGCGCCCGCGGCGGCGCCGGCTCGCCCGACCTCTCCAAGGCCCTGGGGTCGCCCGAGGCGATCCAGGCGCTGCCCGCCGCCACCCGGGAGCTCGCGGTCACCGCGTTCAGCAACGCCATGCACACGGTCTTCCTGATCGGTATCCCGATCGCCGTCGTCGGTTTCGTGACCATCCTGTTCATCAAGCAGATCCCCCTGCGCTCGAGCCGCTAGCGGACCCGCGCCCAGCGGCGCCGACACGGTGCCCCGGAGCAAGGACGGCAGCCACTACGCACGGGCCGAACGGTCGCGCATCACAGGTAGCGGCGGAATCCCTCGGCGGAGTTCACAAAATTCAGGGACCGATAGAACGCGTGCGCGCCGAGCCGGCTTTCGTGCGAAAGCAGCTCGATCTTGTAGCAGCCGGCTCGGGAGGCGCGGTCGACGGCCTCCTCCATCAGCGCGCGCCCGACTCCGGAGCGCCGACAGGCGGCATCGACCACAACGTTGTCGACCACTGCCCATGACTGGGCGTCGTGTGTCAGGTTGGCCACCACGAGCAGGTCGAGCGTCCCGATGATCTGTCCGCGCCGCTCCGCGACGAGGACCGAGCGGTCAGGGTCGTTCTCCATCCGGGTCCACGCGCGCACAGCAGCCGAGGACATGCGGACAGTGCCGCTCTGCGTAGGCGTCGTGTCACCGAGTTCGCGGAGGAGCCGCAGAATGGCACCGAGGTCAGACCGTATGGCCTCACGGATAATCATGGCTTCCGGCATCGTAGCCGACATCGGTCAAAAGGCCGACGCCACCCTACAAGCAGGGACAAAAAGGCGTCGGGGTACGGACGCGTGCCCGTACCCCGACGCCTGGCATGAGCGAGCCCAAGCAGCGGTCCGCGTGCCTTTCGGGCCCGCTGCTTGCCCGCTAGGGAGTGTTTGACGAAGGCTTTCGGACGCCCCTACTGTGCGCTGCTCCGCAAGCTCCGCAGCATCGCACAGCGGGGGCCCGCGAGCGGCCGTCCAGGCAATCTCTCGCAAGACGATTCGCG
>JAJYTD010000119.1 GCA_021793235.1 Actinomycetes bacterium
ATCTGACACCGAGGTGCGCGGCTACATCGACGCCCACACCCACCTGATGTCGTACGAGGCGTTCGGCGGACGCCTCATGTGCGGCAAGCCGTTCGACCCGCGCGGCGTCCGCGAGGCGCTGCGCGACTGCCCCGACCACGCGGGGAACGGCGTGTTCGCCTGGTGGGAGAACTTCACCAGGCACGGCACGCCGTTCGGCACCCACGACCCGTCCGGCTGGCCGACGTTCGAGGACTGGCCCGCATGGGACTCGCGCACCCACCAGCAGGCGCACCACACCTGGCTGGAGCGGTCCTGGCGCGCGGGCCAGCGCGTCCTCGTGAACCACCTCGTCGCCAACCGCCAGCTCTGCGAGATCTATCCGCTCAAGCGCAACACCTGCGACGAGATGGAGGTCATCCGCATCCAGGCGAAACGGATGCGCGAACTGGAGGCGTACATCGACGGCCTCAGCGGCGGCCCCGGCAAGGGCTGGTTCCGCATCGTGCGCAGCTCCGCGGAGGCCCGCGAGGTGATCGAGAAGGGGCGGCTCGCCGTCGTCCTCGGCGTCGAGGCGTCCGAGCCGTTCGGATGCCGCATCATCGCGGGCGACCCCCAGTGCACCCGCCAGGACATCGACCGCGGCCTGGACGAGATGAAGCGCCTCGGCGTCAGCTCCATGTTCGTCTGCCACAAGTTCGACAACGCCCTGTGCGGAGTCCGGTTCGACGGCGGCACCACGGGCGCGTTCGTCAACACGGGCAACTTCCTCGGCACCGGCCGCTTCTGGCAGGTCGAGAAGTGCACAGGCCAGGCGCGCGACCACACCATCACCCCGGCGGGCGGGCTAGGCGACTCCCTCAAGGACCTCCTGCGCCTCCTCGGCCAGGCGGGCGTCACGCTGCCGCTCTATCCGAGCCCTCCGCACTGCAACGTCCACGGGCTGTCCGACCTCGGCGAGCACATGGTGCGGGGTCTGATGGAACGCAACATGATCGTCGAAGTGGACCACATGAGCGCCAAGGCCGCCGACCGGACCCTCGCCCTCCTGGAGGCCGCGCGGTACCCGGGCGTCATCTCGTCCCACAGCTGGACGGACGAGACCTACCTGCCGCGCATCTACCGCCTCGGCGGCATGGTGGCCGGCTACGGCAACTCCGCGGACCGCTTCATCGCGGAGTGGCGGCGCAACAAGCGGCTGAGCGACCCCGGCCGGCCGTTCGGCTACGGGTACGGCCTGGACGCCAACGGCATGGGCGCCCTCCCGGCCCCCCGCGCGAACAACACCCGGCCTCTCCGCTACCCGTTCACCTCCCCGGTGGACCCGTCGGTGACCCTCGACCGGCAGCGCACGGGTGTCCGCACCTGGGACCTCAACACCGACGGCGTGGCCAACTACGGCCTCGTCCCCGACTGGCTGGCCGACATCCACAACATCGGCGGCCAGGAGATCACCACCGACCTGGCCCGGGGCGCCGAAACCTACCTGACCATGTGGCACCAGACCGAAACCCATCAGACGCCCCCGTAAAGCCCGGGAGCGAGGAGGCCGGTCAGTCGAAGACCTCGTCCAAGGACGAAGCAGTCACCGCGTTGCGAGCCCAGACATGGATCTGCTCCAAGTCCTGGCACGAGGCGATGCGCTGACGGAGATCATCGCCGATCACGAAGCCGCGCGACTCCAGGACGACGAGCAGCAGCTCGATCTCTCCCTCGATCTTGCCTTCGGCGATGTGTTTGAGGGCGAAGTCGCTCTGCCACTCGTAGACGCCTGCTTGCATGATCTCCTCCAGGCAGTGTCGTGCGGCTTCGGAGAGCTGTGACCGTACGTAGTCATGGTACAGCTCGCCCTTGTCACGGTCTGTGACTTCCAGGGCTTCGGCGAAGGCCGTCAGGACGGCCTTCCGGTCCGGGCCGTCCGCGTTGGCGACGGTGCTCAGAACCGCCAGTTCCGGGAGGGAACGGGCTTGGTCCACGTCGGTGACGGCCGGGACCTCGGTGAGGCTCAGGACCCAGGGACGCAGGATCCAGCCATGGTGTCCGCTCTCGATCGGCTGACGGCACCAGTCCGCCGTGGCCTTGTTCGGGCACAGCACCAGGAGCGTCACGGCGCATTCGCGGCGGGCGCGGAGCGTGGAGAGGTAGACGGGCCAGCTGTACCGCTTGCGGAGGTCGGGCCTGAGCTGGATCTACACGACGATCGCGAGGTCCGGTCGTTCGGGGTCGCCCAGCAGGACGGTCGAGTCGCAGCGGTACTCCGTTGGATTGCAGTCGGTGAGCGCCTCCGAGCCGAGTGAGATCTGTTCGTATTCGGGGGGTTTGATTCCGGAAACCGCCTGGAGGAGTTCCGGGGCCAGCGCAGGCTGGTTGCGGAACAGGTCCAGCGGCACCTCGTGGGGGGCAGATGGCACAGGCGAACACTAGCCGTGCTCTGACTATCACGCATGGTGAAAGTCGGTACGTGGGGCAAAGACGGAGATGCCGCGCCTCAGGCGAGGTGGAGGGCTTTCGTGGCGTCTGTCCAGAGTCGGGTCGCCAGGGCGGTGTTGCGGGCTGCGGGTTTCAGGGGGCGTTGTTTCAGGCCGTTGAAGTAGCGGCCGGTGCCTTCGGCCGTCAGGAGGTCGACGACCG
>JAJYTD010000065.1 GCA_021793235.1 Actinomycetes bacterium
ACCGGGTGCGCCGTGGCGATCGCCGAGACCGGAACCATCGTGTTGGACACCGGACCGCTGCAGGGCCGCCGCGCGCTCACCCTGGTCCCCGACCACCACCTGTGCGTGGTCCATGCCGACCGGGTCGTCAACGGCGTGCCGGAGGCGATCCCCCGGCTCGACCCGCGCCACCCGCTCACCTGGATCAGCGGTCCTTCGGCGACCAGCGATATCGAACTCGACCGCGTCGAGGGCGTCCACGGCCCGCGCACCCTGGACGTGGTCATCGTCGACCGTTAGCGCTGCACTGTCCGACACGACGGGCCCGCGCCGGACACCGGCCGGGCCGTGGTGCGCCCGCCCGCGCGGTCGCCCACGCCGGCGTGCTCACTCGGTCGCCAGCACGGCGAACGACTCCGCCGGCAGGTGCACCACCGTGCCCTCGACCGCGGCCGGGCCTGACGCGAGCAGGACGCCCCCGGCCCGGCGGTCCAGGGCCACCGCGGCCGGCTCCGACCGGAGATTGCAGGCCAGGCGCACGCCACCGCGGTGCAGGACGACCACGCGACCGTCGTCGGCGGACTCCACCCGGAACCGGTCGAGCCGCGGATCGGCCAACTCGGGGCGGGCGCGGCGGAGCGCGATCAGCGACCGGTAGGTCTCCAGCATCTCGCGGTGCGGCTGCCGGTCGCGTTCTGCCCAGCGCAGCACGGAGGCCTCGCGGGCGGCCGGATCCAGCGGATCGGGGACCTCGTGCTCGCCCCACCCGTGTGCGGCGAACTCCCGGCGCCGCCCGCGGCGGAGGTCCTCGGCCAGCTCGGGGTCGGGGAAGGAGGCGAAGAACCGCCACGGCGTGGACGCCGCCCACTCCTCCCCCATGAACAGCATCGGGGTGTAGGGCGAGCAGAGGACGATCGCCGCGCCGCAGGCCAGCAGCCCGGGCGAGGCGGATGCCGCCATGCGGTCGCCGCGCGCCCGGTTGCCGATCTGGTCGTGGTTTTGCAGGTAGGCGAGGAAGCGGTGGGCGGGAGTGCGGGCCGGGTCGACCGGCGCGCCGTGCGCGCGCCCGCGAAACGTCGAGTGCCGGCCGTCGTGCCAGAAGACGCGGCGCAGTGTCGCCGCGAGGACGCCGGGGGGCGCGAAGTCGGCATAGTAGCCGTGGTCCTCCCCGGTGAGCGCGGTGTGCAGGGCGTGGTGCAGGTCATCGGCCCACTGTCCGGCCATGCCGTTGCCCCCCGCCTCGCGGGGGGTGACCGTGCGCGGGTCGTTGAGGTCGGATTCGGCGATGAGGGAGAGCGGGCGGCGCAGCCCCGCCGCGAGGGCGTCGACCTCGGCGGAGAGTTCGGTGAGCAGGTGGCGGGCACGGGTGTCGTGCAACGCGTGCACGGCGTCCAGGCGCAACCCGTCGAGGTGGAAGTCGCGCAGCCAGCCCAGGGCGTTGTCGATCACGTAGCGGCGGACCTCGTCGGATCCGGGGCCGTCCAGGTTGAGCGAGGGACCCCACGGGGTCTCGCCGTGAAAGTAGGGGGCGAACCGGGGCAGGTAGGCACCGGCGGGCCCGAGGTGGTTGTAGACCACATCCAGCAGCACACCGAGGCCGCGCCGGTGGCAGGCGTCCACGAAGCGCTTGAAGCCGTCGGGGCCGCCGTAGGGCTCGTGCACCGCGCCCCAGAGCACGCCGTCATAGCCCCAGCCGTACGTACCGTCGAAGGCGTTGACGGGCATGACCTCGACGAGGTCGACGCCCAGCTCCACCAGGTGGTCCAGGCGCTCGATCGCGGCATCGAAGGTGCCCTCGGGCGTGAAGGTGCCGATGTGCAGTTCATAGAGGACCGATCCGGGCAGCGCCCGACCGGTCCAGGCGCCGTCGCTCCAGGCGAATGCGGTGTGGTCGTAGCGCCGCGACGGCCCGTGCACCCCGTGGGGCTGCCAGAGCGAGCGCGGGTCGGGCAGGGGTTCGGGGCCGTCGTCGAGGAGGAACGCGTAATCGGTTCCGGGGCCGGCACCGGGCACCCGTGCGTACCACCAGCCGCCCTCCCCCGCGGCCATGGGATGGTCCGCACCGCCGACGCGCAGCCGGACCCGCTGACGGCCGGGCGCCCACACCGAGTACCGTTCCCCCTGGATCGCGCTCACGTCTGCGGTCTACCCCCGCGAGGGCGGGCACATGCCCTCAGCAGGGGCGGTGCACCGAGATCGCGAACGACGCGGTGGCCGACACCGGTTCGGGCAGAGCGGCGACACGCTCCCGAAGCTCGCCCGAGGCGAGATGGCGTGCGCTGGGCCCCATGCCGACGACGCTGATGACGTCGGCGCGGGACAGCAGCATCGGCGAATCGAGTTCCTCGCGGTGCGCCGGAGTGAAGTACTCCGCGAGCGAGGCCTCCAGCCGCTCCTCCTTGCGGGCGTCCACGCTCACCAGGCCCAGGGCCGCGACCAGCTCGGCGAGGTGCCGCGAGGTCGGAATGACCACGACGAGCGCTCCTCCCCTGTGCAGCACGCGGCGGAACTCGGCGCCGTCGCGCGGCGCGAACACGTTGAGCAGCAGCGCGGCCGCGCCGTCGCGCAGCGGCAGACCGTGCCAGGTGTCGCAGGCGGCGGCCCCGGCGCGCGGGTGGGCCTTGGCGGCACGGCGCAGCGCGAACTTGGAGACGTCCAGCGCCAGCCCCGTGGCGCGGCCGTGTTCCTCCAGCAGGGTGCGGAGGTAGTACCCGGTCCCCGCACCGGCGTCGACGACCAGCCCGCCGCCCGTGCCGGCTTCGCCCACCAGCCCGGCGAGCCGGGCGGCCAGCGCGGCATAGTGGCCGGCCTGCTGGAACTCCTGGCGGGCCCGCACCATCTGTGCGCTGTCCCCGGTGCCGGCGGTGCGCCGCCCGGTCAGCAGGCTGACATAGCCCTCACGGGCGACGTCGAAGCCGTGCCCGCTTCCGCAGGCCAGCGCGTTTTCGCTGGGCGCCAGCCCCTGCCCGCAATGCGGGCAGGCCAGCGCCGCGAGGGCCGCCGCGGGCATGCGCAGCCGCCCGAGCACGGCAGGGGTCGTGTCGCCGGTCCTGGTCATCGTGGCGACCACCCTATCCGGTCGGTCCGATAACGCAGCGCAACCCGACATTTACGAAAACCCGGCGCGGAGGCGCACAACACGTCTAGATTATTCCCGCACACTGGATCATGTACCACACAGTAGGTAGGATGTAGCACAGTGCCGAGGGTGGAGTTCGGGATCATCGACTGGGATCCACACAACATCGCCTATGCCACCCGCTGCGGCATCACCATCGAGGAGATCGAGTACGTCGTTCGATCGACCAAGGACTGGCGGGTCAACAAGAAGAGCTGCTCTGGTGACGTCATCACGACAGGCCGCACCGAGCAGGGACGGCGGATCACCGTCATCGCTGTCTGGAACCCGCAGACGCACACCATCCGGCCGATCAATGCTTGGGAGGCGAAGTGACCGATAAACCCTTCGACCAGATGACCGAAGAGGAACGCTCGGAGTACTACTACAACAACCCTGACACAATCGCGGAGGACTTCGACTGGGACAACCCCGTGGAGTCGGTCCCGGCCAAGAACATGGGGGTCAACACCTCGGTTCGCTTCAGCATGGAGGAGCATCGGGCTCTGCGAGACGCCGCCGACCAGGCGGGGATGAACATCTCCGAGTGGATCCGCATGGCATGCGCCGCCGCCGTCGAACGGGCCAACGACCCTGTGCAGCAGGAACTCAGCGAGACCATCGACCGCGCCCGCGCCGACCTGGAGCGGGCACGCAAGCTCATGCGCAAGGCCGCCAAGAGCGCTGCCAAGGACACGGCCGCGGCCAAGGCCGAGCGGGCGCCCCGGCAGGAGAGGAAACCGCAGCAGAAGGCGGCGGCGAAGAAGAGCGGTGGCCGGACGCGGAAGGCCGAGAAAATCTCCCAGTAGCGAGAGGCGGCTCTCCCGCGTCAACGCCGTACCAGCAGCGCCACCGGGTAGCGGTCGAGGACTTCGGCCAGGCACAAAGCGGTGCGGCCGTCCGCGCTCTGGGCGGGAAACCGCGTCCCGGTCAGCAGGTCGGTCCAGGTGCCCGGGCCCGACGGCAGGGGCAGGACCGTGTCGCGCCAGCCGCCTGAGGCGGCCAGCCCGACCGGAAGCCGGGTGGCGACGGCGGCGGCGCCGAACCCGGGGCCGCGTGCGAACGCGAGTGCGTGGCGGGCCGCCGGACCCGACGCCGCAAGCGGAAGGTAGCCGCTCAAGTCCTGGTCGCGGCGCAGGTGCAGGGCCTGGCGCACCACGTGCAGCTTGGCTGCGCCCGTGGCGTCGACCGCGGGCAGGTGCCCGCGTTCCAGCCGCGCCAGCAGCGCCTCGCGGGAGGCGAAGTCCACCGGCCGCCGGTTGTCGGGATCGACCAGGGACAGGTCCCACAGCTCGCTGCCCTGGTACACGTCGGGCACACCCGGCGCGGTGAGCTGAATGAGCTTCTGGCCCAGCGCGTTGCTCCACCCGGCCTCTCGGATGCGGCCGACGAACGCGGCGACCTCCGCGGACAGCGCCGGGTCACCGAGCACGCGCTCCGGCCACGACCGCACCTCCTCCTCGAACCCGGTGTCGGGGTCCAGCCACGACGTCCGCAGTTTCGCCTCGCGCGCCGCCTTCAGCAGGTAGTCGCGCAGCCGGACCGCGCTGATCGGCCACGCCCCCACCAGCGTCTGCCAGGCGAGCAGGTCCAGGCAGGGTTCGCTCAGTCCGCACCGCGCACTCCAGCGCCGCACCGCCGACGCGAACTCGTGCGGGACCTCGGCCAGGACCGCCAACCGCGCCCGCACGTCTTCGGAGCGCTTGGTGTCGTGCGTGGACAGCGTGGTCATGGCGCGGGGCCAGGACGCCTCCCTGCGGGCGGCGCAGGCGTGGAACTCCGCGGCACCGACCCCGAACCGGCCGGGGTCGCCGCCGACCTCGTTGAGCGCGACGAATCTGGTCGCGCGGTAGAAGGCGGTGTCCTCGGTGCCCTTGGCGACCACCATGCCGCTGGTCTGCTGGATGCGGGCGGCCAGTTCCCCGGCGGGGTCGGCGCTGACCTGCCGGTCGATCGCGGCCAGTACGTCGGCGAGGTCGGGGCGGGAGCATCCGGCGCGGCGCACCGCCGCATCCCATGCGTCCCTGCCTTCGGGCAGGTAGCTGCGGTATACGGGGAAGGACGCGAGGAGTTCGGCGACCGCCGCCACGGCGCGCCCGTATTCCTCCCCCTCCGGATCGCCTTCCTGCGCACCGGTGTGCAGGGAGGCGATCCGGCGCACCTCCGCGCCGAGCAGCTCGGTGGCCGCCGCGCGCCGGGCGCAGAGCTCCACCTCGGCGGTGTCGGTGGGCACTCCCAGGGCGTTCGCCAACTCGGTGAGGGGGTGCCGCCCGTCCGGGTCGACGAACACCCCGCAGACCTCGCGCAGCGCGTCATAGCCCGTGGTTCCGGCCACCGGCCACGAGGCGGGCACGGATTCGCCGGGCATGAGGATCTTCTCCACCACGATCCATCCGCCGAACGCCTCCCGCAGCCGCCGCAGGTACCCGCCGGGGTCGGTGAGCCCGTCCGGGTGGTCGATCCGCAACCCGTCCAGCTCGCCCCGGTCGGCCCAGCGCAGGATCTCGGCGTGGGCGGCGGTGAACACGCCGGGGTCCTCCACGCGGACCGCCGCCAGCCCGGTGATGTCGAAGAACCGCCGGTAGGCCAGCCCGGTGGCCGCGCGCCGCCAGGAGACCAGCCGGTAGTGCTGGCGCCGGTGCACGGTACCGGGGTCCTCGCCGGGGCGGTGGCTGCCGGGAGCGAGGGGAAAACGCAGGTCCTCGTAGACCAGGCGGCCGTCGGCTATGGCCAGCCGGTCCAGTGCGGCGGCCCCATCGTCGCCGTCGTCGGCCAGAACGGGCAGCGCAAGGGGGCCGCGCGACCAGTCGATGTCGAAGCTGCGCGCGTGGTCGGAATCGGGGCCGTTGCGCAGCACGTCCCACCACCACGGGTTGGCGGCCGGGTCGGCGACCGACATGTGGTTGGGCACGATGTCGACGACGAAGCCCATGCGCAGCTCGCGCAGCCGGGCGGCCAGCGCGACGCGGGCCGCCTCGCCGCCCAGTGCGGATGAGGCCGATGTCGGGTCCACCACGTCGTACCCGTGCTGGGAGCCGGGTGCGGCGGTCAGGATCGGGGACGCGTACAGGGCGTCGGCACCGAGCCGGCGCAGGTACCCGGCGATGTCGGCGGCGCCGTCGAGAGTGAACCCCGGGTGCAGTTGCAGCCGGTACGTGGATGCGGGACCGTGCGTGCTCATCTCAGGTTCCTGTGCCCCGCCTGAGCGGGGTTGACACTGCATCGAAGCCCCTGGCGGGCCCGCGCCGCCTTTGCCGCCCTCCTCGGCATAAGCTGTGGACCCACCCTGAGACGACCCTGGAAAGAGACTGGATCATTGCCTGAGTCCGCCTCCTCCCGTCCCACCGTCCTGCTGCTGAACGGTCCGAACCTGAACCTGCTGGGCGAACGCGACCCCGCCCAGTACGGCGCGACCACGCTGGCCGACGTCGAGAAGCGCGTCACCGACCTCGGCGCAAAGCTGGGGGTCTCGGTGGAGTGCGCGCAGAGCAACCACGAGGGCGTGCTCGTCGACCACATCCACCGGGCGCGCCTCCTCGACGGGATCGTGCTGAACCCGGGGGCGTTCGCCCATTACAGCATCGCGCTTCGCGACGCGATCGACGCAGTGGACACTCCGTGTGTCGAGGTGCACATTTCCAACGTCTACGCCCGGGAGCCGTTCCGGCACACTTCGGTGACGGCCCCGGTCGTCCAGGGCTACATCGCCGGCTGCGGTGTCGCCGGATACGAGCTGGGACTGCGCGCGGTCCTGCACCGCATCGAGGAGGCCCGCTCCTAAAGCAGCCGCCGGGCGAACCGCCGTGTCAGCCCAGGCGCCGGAAGCCTCTCAGCGGCCGCCGTCGGCTGCTTCCTCCCGTGCTGCGCGGGCGTCGCGCATCAGGGCGACGTAGCCGTCCTCCAGTGTGGCGGAGACGGGGACGGCCTTTGGAGGGGGCGTGTCGGTGATGACGCGGTAGCGCATGCCGTCGCCGGTGGCCGCGGCGTTGGCGATGGAGAAGTCCCCGGCGGGCTGGGGGCCGCCGGTGTCGATGCGGTAGGTGCGGCCTTCGGCGAAGGCGGTGAGGCCGGGGGTGGAGCCGTCATAGACCACCCGGCCCGCCGCCAGGACGGCAGCGCGGGAGCAGGTCTGGGCGACGTCGTCGAGCATGTGCGTGGACAGCACCACGGTGCGTTGCCCGCCCAGGCTCGCAAGCAGGGAGCGGAAACGCATGCGCTCCTCCGGGTCCAGGCTCGCGGTCGGCTCGTCTACGACCACCAGGCGGGGGTCCCCCATGAGCGCCTGGGCGATGCCCACCCGCCGCTTCATGCCGCCGGAGAAGCCGCCCAGGCGCTGTTTGGCGCTGTCGGCCAGGCTGACCTGGCCGAGTAGGGCATCGACCTGGGCGCGGCGGGCCCGCTTATCGTCGACGCCCTTGAGCAGGCCGATGTAGTCGAGGAACTCGCGGGCGCTGAGGTCGGGGTAGAGGTCGAGGTGCTGCGGCAGATAGCCCAGCATCCGCTTGACCGAAGCGCGCCCGGCCCGGTTGCCGAGGTCGTGCCCGCCGACGGTGATGCGTCCCGACGAGGGCCGCAGGATACCGGTGAGCAACCGCATCAGGGTGGTCTTGCCGGCCCCGTTGGGACCGAGCAGGCCGATCATCCCTCCGCCGAACTCCAGGTCCACCGCATTCAGCGCCGTGTTCCCTTTGAAGGCCTTGGTCAGGCCGGTGATGGTCACGTCCATCGTGGGGTTACCTCTTCCGCATCAGGCGCGCGCAGCCGACCATCAGGGCCGTGCCCAGCAGCACGCACGCGAGGTTCGCCAGACCGGTCGCCGCGCCGGCGGGTGCCGGGCTGAGCCAGTCGAGTTGTCCGTACCCGGCCCAGACCGGGGTGGTGCCGAACCAGGCCTGGGCCGGGTACTCACCGGAGGGGACCAGGACGGTACCGACCGGGGTGGGGACCCACCACAGGGTGTAGTTCCAGTAGACGGCCCAGTACCACAGTGGGATGACCAGGAACCGGGCCAGTGTGACCGAGAGGGCCAGGCCCAGCAGCGCGGCCAGCGCCGCCGTCCACACACAGGCCGGCAGCACGACGAGCAGGAAGGCCAGCAAAGCCCACACCGGCGCCACGGGGTCGCCCGTGCGCACCGCGATGACCGCGCCCAGGACCGCGACCAGGGCCAGGACAGGAGCGAGCGCGACGGCGAGCGCGCCACCGAGGGCGCCGACGGTGCAGGCCGCACCGTTCAGCGGCATGGTGTCGAGGAGTTCGCCCAGCCCGGTGGTCCTGCTGCGGCGCAGCCGGTCGGCCAGCACCGCGGCGACACCTATGGGCACGATGACGAGCAGGGTCTCGGCCATCGCACCGGCGTTGAGCCGCGCGCTCTCCTGACCGGTCAGCGTCGCGAATCCGAAGACCGCCCCCAGCAGGGACACCGGGACCATCCCGATCCACACGGCCCTGCTGCGCGCGGCCATGCGCGCCTCGTAGCGGACGACCGCCGCGGCCACCGCGATCCCCTTCATCGCTCCTCCTTCGCCAGGACCCGATCGGGGTCGGTGAGCGAGCGCAGCCCCCGCCAGATCAGCAGTGCCCCCATCACGGCGCAGACCGGCCGGTTCACCCCGGGGGGAATGTTGGCCGCCCAGAAGAGGGCGTAACCCAGCCACACTGCGATCAGCGCGCCCGAGGCCGCAGCGGCCGAGTGCCACCGCGCCCACGTCCACAGCGCGACCCCGCTCAGCAGAGCCGCGGTGCACAGCACGGTCCCGGCCCCGGCCGCTGCGCCAAGCGCCCCCTCCGTTCCGGCTCCGAAGACGAGTGCGAGACTCCCGGCGGCGCCCGCGACCGCGGTGGAGACCGCTACGACCGCGAGCCGCCGCGCCACCAGGACCGGGACCGGCACGGGCAGGGACAGGTGGAGTTCCAGCATCCGCGCCCTACCGAGCACCGCCACGACGCACAGCGCCGCGAGACAGGCCAGCGCGCTGTAGGAGGCGAGCAGCAGGGCCGACCGCGCCACCGAGGGAAGCCCGGACACGGCCCCGCCCACGGCGGCCCCGGCGACCGGCAGCGCCCAGACGGCGAGGCCGCAGCGGCGCGACTCGTGCCACAACAACGCGATCGTGGCGGACAGCGAGGTCATGCCGCACCTCCCCTCAAGTCGTGCCGGGGACGGGTGACGAGGAAGGCGGCGGCCCCGATCAGCAGCAGCGCCGCCGTGAGGGTGCCGGCGTTGGTGGTCCATGCGGCCGCGGCCACCCGGAGGAAGGATCCGGGTACCGGCAGTAGGTCGCCCGCCGTGGCGACCGCCCCGGTCAGCCATCCGCAGCCGCCCAGCAGCGCCCCGGCCATCGGGGACTGCCACACCGACCCGAACGCGGCGAGCGCGGCCGTGAGCAGCGCCGGACCAAGCCACAGCGCGGCCAGGTGCACGACGTCGGCCTCGCCTCCCGGCAGGTATCCGATCACGGCGGTGAGCGCCGCGGCGGCGGTGAAGTCGACGCCGACGACAAGCGCCAACCGGGCCAGCCACACCGCAACGGGCGGCACCGGCATCGAATAGAGCATCTCACGCCGGGGATCGCGGCGCGGCTCGCACACGGCGAGGACGCCCATCGTCACCAGGAGGGTGACCCCGGGCCCCAGCAGGACTGCGCCCATGATCGGCCCGGCCCGCCAGGCGAGGAGCAGCAGCGCCGCGAAGCCCAACGCGGTCAGCGGCCACAGCGCACCGGGCGCCAGGCGGGCCTGGCGCAGCACCAGCGCGGCGGTGAGCCGCCACGATGCCGACGCGGTCGGCGCGGCCACCGGGACGAGTTCGGGTTCGGCGGTACGGCGCAGCGCGGGCAGGACGAGTGCGTCGAAGGCCGGAACGGCGACGTCGGCGCCGGAAGCGTCCTCGGCCTCGACCGCGACGGCCGCGCTCCTGATCGCCTCTGCGGCGGCCACCCGGCGGCGGCAGCGTGCGCATGCCGCGAGGTGCGGCGCGGTCCCCTCGCCGGCCGGGACTCCACCGGAGCGGGCCGCGGCCAGGACTTGCTCGTCATCGAGGTGTCTCATGCCCCTTCAGCCCCCTTGTCCTGCAATGAGCTCACCAGGCGTGCGCGGGCGTGCGCCACCCGGCTCTTGACGGTGCCCACAGGCACGCCGAGCACTTCGGCGATGTCGCGGTAGGGCAGGCCGTCCACGAGCGCGAGCATGGTGACCTCCCTGGACTGTGTCGGCAGGCGGCGGATGGCGGCCATGATCGCCTCGTGGCCGATGGCCGCCAGCGCCTGCTCTTCGACGTCGGCACGGCTGTCGGCGGGTTCGGGTGCATTGTCGACGTCGACCGTCGCGGGCACGACCCGGCGCAGCCGGTCGTGGGCCCTGCGCCGGGTGATCCCGAGCAGCCAGGCGCGCACCGACGACTCGCCCCGGTAGCCGCCGGCCGAGCGCCACACCGCCAGCCACGCCTCCTGCAGGATCTCCTCCGCCACCCCGGCATCAAAGGTGAGCCGGCGCAGTAGGCGCAGCATGTCGGTGGCGTAGCGTTCGTAGAGGCGGCGCAGCGCCTGCTCGTCGCCGTCGGCGACGGAAGAGAGCAGGGCGCGGTCCGCGTCCACCTGCGCCTCCTTCGCCCTCGGCCCCGGTTTCCGGTGCGGCGGGGCGCTTCGCGCCCCGATGTGCACGATCATCAAATTCGCACCACCCTAGACACGGTCCAGCAGCGCGAAGAAACCCTCTTCCAGGTCGCCGTCCAGAGCGAGCCCGTCCAGCGATCCCTGGTAGCGCATGCGCCCCTCGGCGAGGACACCGATCCGGTCGCAGGTGTGCGCGATCTGGTCGAGGTGGTGACTGGAGACCAGGACGGCCACGCCGTCCGCGGCGAGGCGACGCAGCAGGGTCCGGACGTCGCGCATGCCCACCGGGTCCAGACCGTTGGTGGGTTCGTCCAGCACGAGCAGCCGCGGCCAGGCCAGCAGGGCTATGGCGATGCCCAGCCGCCAGCGCATCCCCAGCGAGTACGCCGACACGCGCCGTTTGGCGAACTCGGACATGCCGACGGTCTCCAGCAGTCCGGGGATCACCGCCGGGTCGACGCCGCGCAGCCGGGCGTGCATGCGCAGGTGCTCGGCGGCGTCGTAGCGGGCCCACAGGCCGGGTTCGGTGACGAGCGTTCCGACCTCGCGCAGGGCGCCGTGTTCGAAAGGGGAGCCGAACAGCTCCAGCAAGCCCGAGTCCTGGCGGGCCAGACCGGCGATGATCTTGAGCAGGGTGGTCTTTCCCGCGCCGTTGGGACCCAGGAGGCCGTAGACCTGGCCGGCTGCTGCCTCCAGCTCCACTCCTGCGAGTGCCTGGTGGTTCCCCAGGCGCTTGGTGAGGCCGCTGACGCGGACAGCGGTGGCGGCGGCCACTACAGCTCCTTCCGGTTGACGCGGCGGCCGCCGACGGCCAGCAGCGCGGCGGCGCCCCCGACGGACATGGCGATGACGATCGGGACGATCCCGGCGTCGGCGAGCGGGTGCCCCTCCGGCAGCGGGACCCCGCTGGCGTAGATGTCGGCGAGGGGGACGACCGTGGTCATGGGCCAGCCCAGCGGGACGATCCACCACACGCTCTTGTCGGCGAGCAGGGCGCCGAACATCGACCCCAGCACGCCGAGGCAGACGGTGGGTGCAAACCCCCACTCCTCGGCGATCAGCAGGCACAGCGCCAACGAGGCCAGGGACGCCGCCCAGGGAAGCAGGACCGACATCGCGGTCGCGCCGATGGCGTGCGGTCCTTCCAGCAGCACCCCCATCGGTGCCAGCAGCGCCACCAGCAGGACGGCCTGGCATCCCCCAAGGAGGGACAGCGCCGTGAACCGGCTGAGGAGGAAGCGGTGGCGGGGCACAGCGTAGCCGTAGAGCACCGCCCGGGCGCCCTCGTCCTGGCGCGCGGCCATCGACGTGTACAGCGCGCTGACCATCGGCAGCGAGACGCCCCAGAACATGGCGACGACACCGGACCAGACCCCCCACAGCTGCCCGGCCTGGCCCTCGGGCGAACCGAGTGAGATCAGGCCCAAGGGCAGCGCCAGCGCGCACGGGAGCCCGAGGGTGAACCAGAGCGGGAACCCGCGCCGCAGCCGGGTCAGCTCGACGGCGGTGACCGTGGGCAGGGACGGGTCGTCACGTCGGAGTGCCCGGACTCGGGCATCGGGCGCGGCGGCCGCCATGGCGCCTCCTCGGAATCGGGATCGGATGTCGAGAAGTACGTAGCGGCCCGCGCCCGGCCCGGTTCACCCCCTGGCATGTGACGCGCGCCACCCCGGTTCGGGTGGGGCCGTGGGTTCGCGGTGGTCCGGCTTCTGCGGCCATGGTCGGTCCGGCAGAGCCGGACCGCCTGGACGGGAACCGCAGTGCCCGCACGGCACTACGGCGCCCCCATTGGGCACTCGGCGCCGCCTGTTGTTAAATTCGTCGACGGTGCCTGGTCACCGGAATTTCAACCGTCCGCCACCCACGGGCCGCCGCACTCGCGCCGGGTACGGCGGCGATCGCAAAGGGGATAGATCCAGTCGTGCTGCCGTCCACATTGCGCAAGCTGTCCGCGACCGCGCTCATCGGCGCGCTGACACTGGCGGCGGGGTGCGGCAGTGACAACGCCGTGCGCGGCACCAGCCCCCTGCCCGTCCCCGATGACCTGGTCTGCTTCGACGGCAGCCTCTCCGGATCGGGCTCCAGCGCCCAGGAGAACGCCATGCAGACATGGGTGGCCGGATACCAGAGCGCCTGCGATGACGCACTGGTGTTCTACGACTCGATCGGCTCCGGCGGTGGACGCAGCCAGTTCATCGACGGCGCGGTCGCCTTCGCCGGCTCCGACGCGGCGCTCGACGAGGAGGAGAACGCCGACGCCGCCCCGCGCTGCGCGGGCTCCGATGCGATCAACATCCCCGCCTACGTGGTACCGATCGCGGTCGTGTTCCACCTGGAGGGCGTGTCGTCGCTGAAGCTGACCCCCGAGGCCATCGCCAAGATCTTCAACCAGGAGATCACCCGGTGGAACGACCCGGAGATCGCGGAGCACAATCCCGACGCCGATCTGCCCGATACACGCATCACTCCTGTCTCCCGTTCGGACGAGTCCGGTACGACCGAGAACTTCACCCGCTACCTCGCCGCCGCCGCCGAGGACGCCTGGCCGCACGAGGCGGGCGGCCAGTGGCCGATCACCCCGGTGGAAGCCGCCCAGGGCAACAGCGGCGTGGCCGAGGCCGTCGAGAACGGCAAGGGCACCATCGGTTATGTGGAGGCCTCCCACATCGGCCACATGACGGCCGCCGAGGTTGGTGTCGGTGAGGAGTTCGTGGAGCTGTCGCCGGAGTCGGCCGGGGCCGTGATCGCCGGCTCCCCCGAGCGTGAGGGCGGCAACGAGCACGACCACGCCCTCGAACTCGACTACGGCACCACCGAACCCGGCGCCTACCCGATCGTGCTGGTCAGCTACGAGATCGCCTGCCTGACCTATCCCCAGGCCGACCAGGCCGAGCGGGTGCGCGCCTTCTTGAGCTATGTCATCAGCCCCGAGGGCCAGCAGGCCGTATCAGAGGAGACCGGCTCGGCTCCTCTGCCCGAGGACATCCACAAAACGCTGCAGGAATCGATCGACGCGATCAGCGGCGCCGACCAGTAGACGGCCGCGGCCGCCGGGCTTTTCACACCGCTTCATTCACTTTGGGCACCACTTTTATGGCAGGGTGTTACCGCTGTTCGTGTGATCCGGGATCCGGTGTCGGCTTCTGGTCGGTGTCTTCCCCCACCGGCCAGAGCGTGCCGGGTCCCGACGCCCCGCCCTGTGCGGACCACACTCGGCTTTCCCTCTACGATGGTGCGCCGTGGCGCGTGCCTTAAGTGCGCGATCTCCGCCGCCTTGATGTCCTCCCCCCTTCGGGCGCTGCGGCGTCCGGGACCGGGCACTCTCTGCCCTCGACTTTTCTGGAGTAGCAGACCGTGGATGTTCAACCCTGGGTATGGGCCACCACGATCGCCGTCCTGCTCGGCGTGATCGCCATCGACTTCCTCATCATCACCCGCCGCC
>JAJYTD010000066.1 GCA_021793235.1 Actinomycetes bacterium
GGCCGGCGGCCGCTCCGGCAGCAGCGGCTCCACGATCTCCCACAGCCCATCGGGCAACACATCACTCACAGCACGTGATGATGGCAGCTCCCAGTCACCCACGCAGGCTATTGAGACAAGTTCTAAGTCGAAGTTGCATGATCGGGCCGTTTGATCGCAACGGCTTGAAAGGGGGCATGTCATGGGTGCCGAATCGGGTTTCTACTCGATCATCGACTACACCGTGGACGGTCCAAAGACGCAGCAGGAGCTGGTGGAGGCTTTCGCCGAGATCCAGGAGCGGTGGGTGCGGTTCTACCCCGGCTACCGATCCGCCCGCTTCCACGTGAGCACGGACGGAACCCGGGTCTACAACATCGTGCACTGGGCAACGGAGGCCGACTACCGCCACTTCGAGGCCACCTCCGACACCGAGGGCCGACTGGCCGCCATCCAGGCGGCGCTGGACGGATTGTCCGGCACAGCCGAACCCCGCATGGCCGGCCTCCCCCACTACGTCGTGGTACGCGAGGTCGCCCCCGGCCCCCAGCGGAGGGACGCGTGAGCCCCCGCGCGACTCCGGAGGCGAGCCCGTTTCCGGTACTGCGCGCCGATGAGCCGGTCGGCCAAGTCGGCAATGGAGGTCCTGTGCAGGTCGATGCCTACGTTGACGTGTTGTGCCCGTGGTGCTTCATCGGCAAAAGGCGCCTTGCGGCCGCCGTGGCCCAGGTCGCCGACCGCGGCCGGGTAGAGATCGTGTGGCGCAGCTTTGAGCTGTCCCCGCTCCAAGGCCGCGTCCCCGGCCCGACGGCGGCCGAGGCGATGAGCCAATGGTGGGGCGACCAGGCCGATACCAGGATCGCCCAGATCCGTTCCCTTGGCGCCGCCGAGGGGGTGGAGCTCAACCTGCACAAGGCCCGGCCGGTCACCACCTTCGACGCCCATCGGATCTGCCACCTGGCCACCGCCGAGGGGGTGGCCGACCAGATGCTGGAACATCTGCTCAGGGCCTACCACACCGACGGTCTCAACATCGCCGATCCGAGCGTGCTGCAACGCCTGGGCGCCGAGGCCGGCCTGGACATCAGCAAAGTGCGGTCCCTGCTGGCCGGCGACGCCTACGCTGACGCCGTGCGGGCCGATGAGAGGCGCGCCGCTGAACACGGCGTCACCGGTGTGCCCTCACTCGTCATCGGAGCACGGGACCCGGTTTCGGCCGTCCAGCCGGCCGCGGAGTTGAGGCGATTGCTGGAGCAGGCTCTGCGCGGTTGAGGCGGGCGAGCGGGCCCGGGAGCCATCGAGTGGTGCAGGCACGGGATGCGCCCCAGCGCTGCACGGCCGCGCTCGGTGGGAACCGTGCCCGGGTGCGGCGG
Source organism: Actinomycetes bacterium (assembly GCA_021793235.1). Taxonomy (GTDB): domain Bacteria; phylum Actinomycetota; class Actinomycetes; order Streptosporangiales; family Streptosporangiaceae; genus JAJYTD01. The sequence goes on from JAJYTD010000066.1 coordinate 1,353, forward strand.
GTGGCCACGCCGGTGGCCGCCCGCCCCCGCCTCAGGACCGCGCCGGGCCGGACAGCAGGGACTGGGTGCGCCCGCCCCCGCGCTGCCCGCCGCCCCGCCAGGCCACCCCGTGGGTGGGCGAGAACAGGTAGGCCAGGGCGAACGCGCACGCCTGGGCGACGACGATCGCGCCGCCGGTGGCGACGTCGAGGTGGAAGCTGGCGTAGGTGCCCAGTACCGAGGCGGCCACCGACACCGCGACCGAGATCAGCAGCATCCGCTCGAACCGGTCGGTGAGCAGGTAGGCGGTCGCGCCCGGGATGATCACCATGGCCACCACCAGGATGATGCCCACGGCCTGCAGCGCGATCACCACCGTCACCGACAGCAGGCCCAGAAGCAGCGCCTCCAGGCGGCGCGGATTGAGTCCGATGGCGTGGGTGTGCACGGGGTCGAAGGCGTACAGGGTCAGGTCCCGGTGCTTGAGCACCACCACGGCCAGCGTCACCGCCGCCATGGCCAGCACTTGCGCGATCTCGGAGTCGGAGACCCCCAGCACGTTGCCGAACAGGATGTGCATCAGGTCGGTCTCGGTGGGGATCTTGGAGATCAGCACCACGCCGATACCGAACATCGCGGTGAACACGATCCCGATCGCGGCGTCCTCCTTGACCCGCGAGGTCCGGTTGACCACCCCGATCAGCGCGACCGAACCCGCGCCGAAGACCAGCGCGCCAAGCGCGAAGGGGAAGCCGAAGAGGTAGGACAGCACCACACCCGGCAGTACCGCGTGGGAGACCGCGTCGCCCAGCAGCGACCAGCCGGTCAGCGTCATCCAGCAGGACAGGACGGCGCACACCACGCCCGCCACCACGCTGACCAGCAGGGCACGCTGCATGAACTCGAACTGGAGCGGCAGCGCGAACCACTCCACGATCGCCGTCACCACGGACTCCCCCTCTTTGCTGCCTGCCCGCCGTTCACGCCGCCTCCCCTGCGGTGCGCGGTTCGATGCCGAAAGCGTCGAAGAGCCGCTCGGGAGTGAGCACCTCCTGTGGTGCGCCGTGCGCGATGACGCGGCGCTGCAGCAGGACCGCCTCGTCGCAGAATTCGGGCACGCTCGCCAGGTCGTGGGTGGCGACGAGCAGGGTGTGCCCGTTGTCGCGCATGGTGCGCAGCACCTCCACGATGGTGGCCTCTGAGCGCCGGTCCACCCCGGCGAAGGGTTCGTCGAGCAGGAACACGCTCGCGCCCTGGGCGATCCCGCGGGCCACGAATGCCCGCTTGCGCTGGCCGCCGGAGAGGGCGCCGATCTGCCGGTCGGCGAGGCCGGTGAGGTCGGTCTGCTCCAGGGCGCGGGCGACGGCCTCGCGGTCGGTGCGGCGCGGCCGGCGGCTGATGCCCATGCGGCCGTAGCGGCCCATCATCACCACGTCGGCGACCCGTACCGGAAACGCCCAGTCGACCTGTTCGGATTGGGGGACATAGCCCACCCGGCCGCGGCGGCGCGCGGCGGCCGGGGCGGCGCCGTGCAGCCGGACCTGCCCCCGCTGTGCGGAGACCAGGCCCAGGACCGTTTTGAACAGGGTGGACTTGCCTGATCCGTTGGTGCCGAGCAGCCCGCAGATCCGGCCGGGCGCGATGTCCAGGCTGATGTCGTCGAGGGCGAGGACGTCGCCGTAGCGCACGGTCACGTCCTCGATCTCGATCGCCGCTGTGCTCACGGTGACGGCTCCTCTTCGGTGAGTCCGGCGATGATCGCTTCTGCGTCGTAGCGCAGCAGGTCCAGGTAGGTGGGTACGGGCCCATCGGCTTCGGACAGCGAGTCGACGTAGAGCTTGTCGCCCATCCGCGCCCCGCTCTCCTTTGCGACCTGGCGCTGGGCGCCGTCGTTGACGGTGGTCTCGCAGAAGACCGTCGGCACGTCGTTGTCCTTGACGAACTCCACGGCCGAGGCGATCTGGCGCGGGGTGCCCTGCGCTTCGGCGTTGACCGGCCACAGGTACTTCTCCTGCAGGTCGGCGTCGCGCGCGAGGTAGGAGAACGCCCCTTCGCAGGTGACCAGGGCACGCCGGGTGTCGGGCAGGTCCGCCAGCTCGGCGGTGAGGTCGTCGCCGATCTCGGCGATCTCCTGTTTGTATTGCTCGGCGTTGGTCTCGTAGGCGGCGGCGTTGTCGGGGTCGAGGTCGCTGAGCGCTGCGGTGATGTTGTCGACGTAGATCTGGGCATTGTCCGGCGACATCCAGGCGTGCGGGTTGGCCTGGCCCTCGTAGTCGCCCGAGGTGATGGGGATGGTCTCCACGCCGGCGCTGAGAGTAGCGGTGGGGGCGTCGATGGGGTCGGTGAACTGGGTGAACCAGGCTTCCAGTCCCAGCCCGTTGTCGAGGATGAGGTCGGCTCCCTCGCCGCGCATGAGGTCCTCGGGGGTGGGTTCGTAGGAGTGGATTTCGGCGCCGACGCGGGTGATGGACTTCACCTCGGCCTTGTCGCCTGCGACGTTGCGGGCCATGTCGGCGAGGACGGTGAAGGTGGTGAGGACCGTGAATCGGCCGTCGTCGGAGGCCGATGTCGGCATCCCGGTGCAGGCGGTCGCGGTCACCAGTGCGAGCACCGGGGCGGCGGTCGCCGGTAAACGGACTTTCTCTTGCCAATCTCCAATGTTCGGCACGACTAACTTTTACCACAAGCAGGCCTGATTATAGAATCGGCGGGGCGGTAAGGAACGCGTGTCAGGCGCGTGTGGGCTGCCCGGGAGGATCGTCTCCCTTGTCCTTGGGCTCCTGGTTGGGCGGGTCCGACTCCGAGGGCTCGCGCTCGCCGGCGAGCTCGGTGTCGGGTCCGGGCGGAGGGCCGTCCCCCCGACGGTCGGCGAGCGGGCGATCCTGATCGTTCTTCCCCCCGCGCCCGCGCTCCTGGCCCGGCCTGTTCTCCTGCCCGCTGTTGTCTCGCATGAGCCGCCATCCCCCTTCTCCTCGTTTCAAGACGGCTGCCCGGCGCTTGGCGGGTGAAACGTGGGGTCCGCCGCTGAAGGAGCTCGGGGAGAAATCCAAGAAGTTGAATACTTAACGTAATCTGGATTTCAGATCATCGGATGAACCCATGAAGTCTACCCTCAGGCGGCACCGGGTGAATATCGCTATTAGGGCGCTTCCCGTGTAGCTGTGTACAAGCTATGGTTCTCCGTATTCACCCACATCCCCTAGTATAAAAATGACAGGGTGTAATCGTTAATGGTCGATCATTTCATTCATGGATGATGGAGCCCCGCCATCGCTTACGCTGTTTCGTTCACCGGTTCACTGGTGGGGCTGCTGGTCGCCGAACGGGCCAGGATCACCACGGGCAACGCCCGACTGATGTGGATCGTACTCGGGGCTTTCTCCATCGGTGCCGCGGCGATCTGGGCGATGCACTTCATTGCGATGATGGGATTCTCCGTCAGCGGAACCCCGATCCGCTACGATGTCGGGCTCACCATCGTCAGCGGTGCCCTCGCCGTCGTGGTCGTGGGAGTCGGCCTGTTCATCGCAATCATCTGGCGGCATCTGGGCGGCCTGCTGCTGGGCGGCGCCATCACAGGCACCGGAGCGGTGATCATGCACTACATCGGCATGGCCTCCATCCGCATGGATGCACAGATGTCGCATGAACCGCTCTATATCGCCGCCGCTGTCGCCATCGCCCTGGTCGCCGCCACGGCCGCGCTGTGGTTCGCCCTGCACGTGCGGGGCGGCCTGGCCATGACCGGCGCGTCGCTGCTGATGGCGGCCGCGGTCTGCTCCATGCACTACGTGGGCATGATGGGTGTCCAGGTCGACATGGACAGCACCACCGGTGAACTGCCCTCCGGGGCCACAGCGACGGACTTCTTCCTCCCCCTGCTGGTCGGCCTCACCCTGCTGCTGATGGTGATCGGGCTTATCCTGATGCTCTCGCCCAACGAGAAGGAGATGCGGGAAGACGAAGAACTGCGTCAGCGCATCTCCCGCAAGAGCGCGACCGGCGCCGCCCGGCCCGGATCCGCGTTCACCCCTGTGGCCAACGGGCACGACAGGGATGCAACGGGCAGCCATCGGCATGCCCCGGACCACTCAGCGCGGCCCTGAACAGGGGAAACCAAGGTCCACCGGAAAGGGCGGTATCCGGCGGCCAACGGTATGAGCGCCTCGCCGGTTGTGGTCCATAGCCCCTCCGGCCCTGGTCGGGCCCGGTCACTGCGCGCCCCCACTTCCTTTGGAAGATGCGCCGGTGACCGGGCCCGAAATGCTGCACGCACTCTTTCCCCGCCGCCGCACACGGAACGCGCGCCAAGACCCGCCCCGGACGGGGATTCCGGGAGCCCGGGCATCGCCGGCCCCTCCAGCTACCAGCGGACTTACCAGCAAAGAAAAGCAGTAGACCGCGAGCACGCCACGCAATCGGGCGGAAGAAACCGGATACGGCGCGAACAGCGTCGCGGTTTTCTGGAACTATCGGTGCCGATCGAGAAAAGCGCTCGGATGGAGTGATCGCATGGCAGATCCGCTGCGGGCCGGTGATCCGCGCAAAGTAGGGTCCTATCGGCTGGAGGGCCGGTTGGGCGGCGGCGGGATGGGCCAGGTCTTTTTGGGGCGCTCCCCCGGCGGGATGACGGTCGCGGTCAAGGTCGTCCGATCCGAACTGGCCGACGACGCCGACTTCCGGCGCCGCTTCGCCGCCGAGGTCGAGGCCGCCCGCAAGGTCGGCGGATTCTACACAGCCCAGGTCGTGGACGCCGACACCGACGCCGACCCGCCCTGGATGGCCACCGCCTACATCCCCGGTCCCTCCCTGAACCAGGTCGTGACCGACCACGGACCCATGCCCGCCGAATCGGTGGCCGTGCTGGGCGCCGGACTGGCCGAGGGCCTGGCCGCGGTCCACGCGTGCGGGCTGGTGCACCGCGACCTCAAACCGGCCAACGTGATCCTGGCCGAGGACGGCCCCCGCGTCATCGACTTCGGCATCGCCCGCGCCCTGGACACCACCAGCCACACCGTTTCGCGCACGGTGGTGGGCACCCCGGCGTTCATGTCCCCCGAACAGGCCCGCGCCGACACCATCGGCCCGCCCAGCGACGTATTCTCCCTGGGATGCGTGCTGGCGTTCGCCGCCACCGGCCGCAGCCCCTTCGGCACCGGAGCCGACCACGCGGTGACCTACCGGATCGTCCACGAGAAACCCGATCTGACCGGCATCCCCGACCACCTTGCCGACCTGATCTCGGCCTGCCTGGACAAGGACCCCGACCGCCGCCCCGAGGTGCCCGACATCCTCGGCCGGCTCGCCGCGCCCGGCCCGGCCCCCACCCGGTGGCTGCCTGACGACATCACCGAGGTGATCACCCAGCGCCGCACCGCGGTCTCCGGGCCGGCCCCCGCCACTCCGCCACCGCCGTCCGCTCCCACCAAAAAAGAGGAACTGGCACTCTCGGAAGATGAGCTGAAGCCCTGGGAAAAGATCGCCTCCTCTTTTCCGCTGGTAATGCGCGATGGGAGGAAGGCTGCGATAATGGTGGATGCGGCCATCAAGGACGCATTCGGAATTTCTGTAGCCCTCGTGCTTTTATCAGTAGCCGTACTACTTTTCTCTGACATCCCCTACGGATACGGGTTCTGGGACGTCCTTTCTTTCATTGCATGGGAAGGACGCTATCTCATAGCGGTAGTTATTGCTTCATTTCTATTCGCGAACTTTTTCGACATGCGCGATAATTTCGTAGTGGGTACCGACGGGATCCGCCTAGTGTATTCGGGCTGGCTCCTGGCCAAGGAGAAGGCGTTCTCGCTCTTCTGGGAGAACCTGGAGCGCATCAGCGTGGCCGAGAGGGACGCCGGTGTCCGGGTCGTGGTCTGGTTCCGCAGCGGCCACCACCCCTCGCCGACCTTGCTGGAGAAGCACGACATCCAGGCTTTGGGTGATGGCTATCTCCTCGCCACGCTGCCGTTACCGATCTCCTTGAAGCGGCGCACCAAAAAGCTGGCCGAGCTGCGGGCGGCGCTGGTGCGCCATGCCGGTGACAAGTACGCCAGGGCTTGAGTAGCCGGGAATCCCCCAATGGCCACACCTGCCGGCGGGTGCTAGTGGCTGTTGGAGCGGGCGATCCACAGGGCCTCGGCGGCGACCAGCCCCAGGGCTTGCTCGTGTTGCTCGCCGGGCGGACCGACCCGGATCATGAGGGGGCCGCCGAAGGGGTGGCGTTCGACGATTTCCACGCGCATGCCGATGCCGATGCGCTGGGCGGTGAGATAGCGCAGCAGGTCGGGGTCGGAGTCGTTGACGCGGACGATCACGCCGATCGTGCCGGTATCGGCCTGGGAGAGCAGGGAGGTGTCGCGCTCGACGACCTCGCCGTCACGGGTGGGGATGGGGTCGCCGTGCGGGTCCACCAGTGGGTCGCCGAGGCGGGCGGCGATCCGGTCGACGAATCGGTCGGAGACGACATGCTCCAGGATCTCGGCTTCGTCGTGCACCTCGTCCCAGGAGTAGCCGAGCGCTTCGACCAGGTAGGTCTCCAGCAGCCGGTGCCGGCGCAGCACCGACAACGCGGCCTTGTCACCGGTGTCGGTCAGCCGCACGTCGCCGTAGCGCTGGTGCTCCACCAGTCCGAGTTCACCGAGTTTGCGCAGCATCCCCGAGACCGAGGAGTTGGAGACCGAGAGCCGCTCGGCCATCGCCGAGATGGTCACCGGGCCGGAACCGCGTTCCTGGAGGTCATAGATGACCTTCACGTAGTCCTCGACCGATGTGGACGGCCGCCCTGAAGCTCTGCCCATACCGGCTACGTTATCGCGGCCTGTCCACCCGCTGCCGTGTGCGTCTCGCGGTCCGCGGCGGCCTCGGCCAGTGCCGCGTCGACGGCCTCCGGGGCGAGGATGCGGTCGAGGACCATGGTGGCGCTGCCGAGGATGCCGACCTCGGCACCGGCCCGGCTCGGCAGGATCTGGAGCCGGCGGGTGGACAGCGCGGTGGAGCGCTGGAAGACGATCTCGCGGACCCCCGCGAGCAGGGGGTCGTAGGCGCGGGCCAGGTCGCCGCCGAGGACGATCACGGCGGGGTTGAGCAGGTTGACCGCGCCGGCGAGGACCTCGCCGATCCGCCGCCCGGCCTCGCGCACCAGTGTGACGGCCGCCGGGTCGCCGTCGCGGGCCAGCGCAGCCAGCTCCCCGACGCCCGAGACCTTTCTGTGCTGCTCGGCCAGCCGGGCGATGAGCGCCGAGCCCCCGGCGACGGCTTCGAGGCAGTCGGTGTTGCCGCACCTGCACGGTGTGCCGCCTCCGCCGCAGACGGGGATGTGTCCGATCTCGCCCGCTGCGCCCAGAGATCCGCGCAGCAGCGCGCCGCGGGAGATGATTCCGGCGCCGATGCCGGTGGAGACCTTGACGAAGACCAGGTCGTCGACGTCGCGGTAGTGGGCTCCGCGCTCGCCGAGCGCCATGGCATTGACGTCGTTGTCGATCAGGACCGGCACGGGGTGGTGCTTGGTGATCATGGGGCCGATCTCGACCCCGCCCCAACTGGTCAGAACGGGCGAGGCCACTGATCGGCCGGCGGCGAACTCGACGGTGCCGGGAAGGCCCAGGCCCACCCCGCGCACGTCCCCGGCGCTGCGGTCGCAGAACTCCAGGAGTCGGGCCCAGGTGTCCAGCAGCCACGGTACGGCGGTATCGGGGCCGTGTTCGACCTCTGGTGTCCCCGGTGTCCGCGCGAGTACGCGTCCGGCGAGGTCGCAGACGGCGACCTGGCTGCGGGACATGCCCAGCACGGCTGACAGGACGACGCCGCTGGCCGCGTTGAACTCCAGGCGGCCGGGGGGACGGCCGCCGCTTGAGGGGGCGGGTACTCCTTCGGTGACCAGTCCGCAGGCCAGGAGTTCGGTGATGCGCAGTGCGACGGCGGGCCGGGACAGGCCGGTGAGGCGGCCGATCTCGGCCCGGGTGGTGGCCTCGCCGGTGCGGATGAGCTGCAGGACATGGCCGCTCGACACGGCAGAGGCAGACGGGGACGTACTCGGGGCCATGCCCTCATTCAAGCACGCTTTGGAAGATCACTCGTAGTAACACCCCGACTTCTGTAAAGATAAATTCAAAAGGTAGGGTTGTTTTTTACTTAAGCCGCCGTTAGGTTTCCCATGCCCGCCCTGGGCGACCCCACCGGCACCCCACCCTTGGCGGGCCGCTGCGGCCGGACACAGCACGAACAAGGAGTCGACCCGATGACGCTGCACCCCCGAGTCGCCGAGGTCACCGAGCGCATCGCGGACCGAAGCGCCGCCGCGCGCACCGCCTACCTGTCCCGGATACGCGCGGCGGCGGCCGAAGGCCCCGCACGCACCGGGCTGGGCTGCACGAACCTGGCGCACGGGTTCGCCGCCTGCTCGGCCGCCGACAAGCTGTCCCTGGGCGGGACCGCCAAACCCGACATCGCGATCGTGTCGGCCTACAACGACATGCTCTCCGCGCACCAGCCGCTGGAGTCCTATCCCGCGCTGCTGAAGCATGCGGTCGCCGAGGCCGGCGGTGTCGCCCAGTTCGCCGGGGGCGTGCCGGCCATGTGCGACGGCATCACCCAGGGGCGCTCGGGGATGGAGCTGTCGCTGTTCAGCCGCGACGTCATCGCCATGGCCACCGCCGTGGCGCTCTCCCACGACATGTTCGACGGTGCGCTGATGCTGGGCGTGTGCGACAAGATCGTTCCCGGACTGCTGATCGGCGCGCTGTCCTTCGGCCACCTGCCGGTCGTCTTCGTCCCGGCCGGGCCCATGCCCTCAGGGCTGTCCAACAACGAGAAGGCCCAGACCCGCCAGCTCTTCGCCGAAGGCAAAGTCGGACGCCGGGAACTGCTGCAGGCGGAGTCGGCCGCCTACCACGCCCCGGGCACCTGCACGTTCTACGGCACCGCCAACTCCAACCAGATGCTCATGGAGGTCATGGGACTGCACCTGCCGGGGGCGAGCTTCGAACCGCCGGGGACCCCGCTCCGCGAAGCTCTCACCGCCGAGGCCGGACGCCGGGTGACCGGGCTGACCTCGCTGGGCGAGCACTACACGCCGATCGGGGAGCTGATCGACGAGCGGGCCATCACCAACGCCGTGGTGGCGCTGCTGGCCACGGGCGGCTCGACCAACCACACACTGCACCTGGTCGCGATCGCGGCCGCCGCAGGCATCGAGCTGGACTGGGACGACTTCGCCGCGCTGTCGGAGGTGGTGCCGCTGCTGACCCGCATGTACCCCAACGGGGCCGCCGACGTGAACGCCTTCCACGCCGCCGGCGGCATGGCCCACCTCATCGGCCAACTGCTCGACAACGGGCTGATCCACGCAGACGTCGCCACGGTGGCGGGCCCGGGGCTGGCGCGCTACCGGAAGCGCCCCGTTCTCAGCGAGGCCGACCTCACCTGGACCGATGCCCCCGGCAAAAGCGCCGACACCACAGTCCTGCGGGACTTCGACGACCCCTTCTCCCCCGACGGCGGCCTGCGCATGGTGTCGGGCAACCTGGGCCGCGCCGTCATCAAGGTCTCGGCCGTGGCACCCGAGCGGCACGTGATCGAGGCCCCGGCCCGGGTCTTCGACAGCCAGGCCGCGCTGCAGTCCGCCTTCGAGTCCGGCGAGTTGGACGGCGACCTCGTCGCGGTGGTCCGGTTCCAGGGCCCACGCGCCAACGGCATGCCCGAACTGCACAAGCTCACCCCGCCCCTCGGCGTACTGCAGGACCGCGGCCACCGTGTCGCCCTGGTCACCGACGGCCGCATGTCCGGTGCCTCAGGCAAGGTGCCGGCCGCCATCCACGTCTCGCCGGAAGCGGCGACCGGTGGCCCCCTGGCCCGGGTGCGCGATGGGGACCGCGTCCGCCTCGACGCAGCCGCCGGAACCCTGGAAGTGCTGGTCCCGGATCTGATGGAGCGCACTCCCCAGGCTCCGACCGTGGATTCCTCAACGGGAACCGGCCGGGAGCTGTTCACCGCTCTGCGCTCAGCGGTGGGCCCGGCCGAACGCGGAGCCGCCGTGTTCGGAGGGGCGCTTTGACCCCCGCACCGCCCACAGCGCAGCGCCCCTGGCTGGTAGCCGACATCGGCGGAACCAACGCGCGCTTCGGCCTGGTCGAGGAGCCCGGGGCACGCCCCAGCCGCGTGCACACGATGGCCTGCGCCGACCACGGCGACCTCGCCTCCGCCGCATCGGCCTACCTGGAGCAGGCCGCGGACGGGGTGCGCCCCGGGGCGGCCTGCGTCGCGGTGGCCGGCCCCGTCGAGGGCGACCGCATCCGGCTGACCAACGCGCGATGGGACTGCTCGGCCGCCGACACCCGGCGCCGACTCGGTCTGGACCGCATCGAGGTGATCAACGACTTCGCCGCCCTGGCCTTGTCCCTGCCGCGGCTGGACGGCGACGATCTGCTGTCACTGGGCGGGCCCCCTCCCGCTCCGAAGAAGCCCATGGCGGTTCTCGGGCCGGGCACCGGGCTGGGCGTGGCCGGACTGCTGCCTCTCGGCGGCAGCGGGTGGATCCCCGTTCCCGGTGAGGGCGGCCACGTCAACGTGCCGGCCGCCGACGACCGCGAAATCGAAGTGCTGCGCCTGCTCCGCGCCGAACAGGGCACGGTCACCGCGGAATGCCTGCTTTCGGGGCCCGGCCTCACCCGGCTGCACCGCGCCCTCGCGCAGATCCACGGGGTTCCCGCGCACGAGCTTTCGGCGGCGCGTATCTGCGCCGCCGAAGACGACGGCCTGTGCGCCGAGGCACTGGAGGTCTTCTGCGCCCTGCTGGGCGGCTTCGCCGGAAACGTCGCCCTGACCCTGGGGGCGACCGGCGGCGTGTTCCTCGGCGGCGGCATCCTGCCCCGGATTCCCGCCGTCCTCCAGCACAGCGGCTTCCGCCGTCGCTTCGAGGAGAAGCACCGAATGACCGACTATGTGAAGGACATCGCCACGATGCTCATCGTGGCGCCCACACCGGCGCTGCTCGGCGCGGCGGCCCGGCTCGACCAGCGATGGGAGCGGTAATGGACCTCCGCAGCAGTGACGACCTCTTCGCCCTCGCCCCCGTCATCCCGGTGGTCGTGCTCTCCGATCCCGCGGCCGCGGTACCGCTGGCCCGCGCTCTGGTCGCCGGCGGGATTTCGGCCATCGAGGTGACACTGCGCACCGACGCCGCCCTGCCCGCCATCGAGCGGATCGCCGCGGAGGTGCCCGACGCCGTGGTCGGCGCCGGAACGGTGACGACTCCCGAACAGGCCCGCGACGCGGCCAAGGCCGGGGCCGACTTCCTCGTCAGCCCGGGATGCACCGATCGGCTGCACGAAGCGCTGCACGACACCGGACTGTGCTACCTGCCGGGGGTCTCCACCGCCTCCGAGGCGATGACGCTGCTCGAACAAGGGGTGACCGGGCTGAAGTTCTTCCCGGCCGAGGCCGCGGGCGGGCGCACCTACCTGAAGTCGCTGGCCGGCCCGCTGCCCCAGGTGCGCTTCTGCCCGACCGGCGGCATCACCGCGGCCACCGCGGCCGACTACCTCGCCCTGCCCAATGTCGGCTGCGTCGGCGGCACCTGGCTCACCCCGGCCGATGCCGTGGCGGCCGGCGACTGGGTCCGCGTCGAGCAGCTCGCCTGGGAAGCGGCCGCGTTGCGGCCGACCGGCTGAACCGGCCGCCCCTTCGGCGGCACCGCCTACGCCCGGTCATCCGCATCCGGAGCGGTGGGCCGGGTCCGCAGCAGGTCCACGGCGAGCAGCACCAGCCAGCCCCACCCCGCAACGATCGCGACGCGCTGGAGCAGCCCGCCGTACTCCACCAGGCCCTCGGCTTGGCCGAAGCCCAGTGACGCCAGGACGAAGGCCGCCACGAATACCACAGCGGTGGCGCCGGAGTAGGCCGCCCAGCCGCGCCGCCCCTGTCGGGCGAACCACCGGCCCACGACGGCGCAGGCGATCGGCAGCGCGATAAAGACCGGGATCGAGAAGACGTCGTGCACGGCACCGGGCACGGTGTAATGAATCGCGTCGGGAGTGCCCGGCGGGTACCCGCTCACCGGGTCGCCGGTGAACACACCCGCGCCGAACAGGCCGACCGCATAGGCCCCGATGAGCAGCGGACCCCACAGCGAACCGCCCAGCGGCCGCAGCGCGCGCCGCACACCGACGGCGAAGGCCAGCATCAGCAGCCCGGTGATGAGGAAGTTGGCGCTTTGCACCCACCCGAGGCCGCCCAGGGCCAGGGAACTGACCGGGTGGCGGATCGGGTCGTAGCCGGGGCGTGTGGCGCCTGCGATGAGGAAGACGACGATGAACAGCGGGCCGCCGGCCGCGCCGCAGGCAAGAAGCGCTCTGGTCAGCGGGGACGCCCGGCACGTCGGAGGGTCCGGGGACGGAGGAAGGGACGGGGGCATGAACGAACTCCTTAGCAACGGTACCGGCGCACAGCCGCGGCGCGCCTGATGTTCTCCTTGGGGAGTACACCGCACGGCCGCCCGGGAAACACTCCACCGCTTCACCGCCGCGCCGCCCCGGCTCCGAAGCGGCGGCCGGGGAGAGCACCGGACGAAGCCCCGGACGGATGGCCTGATCCGTCCGGTCGCGGACCGGACGGGCCCTTACCGCGCACGTCGGCGGGCTCCAGGATGGAGCCATGACCACGACGCGCA
>JAJYTD010000067.1 GCA_021793235.1 Actinomycetes bacterium
GCCCGCACCGGCCAGCGGCTGCTGGCCCTGGCTGCGGCGATCTGGCACAACTGGGAGACTGACGCACCCGTCAAGCGGTCCCTGATCGCCTATGACCACTGAAGACATCGGACTCAATCATCTAGGGGCGCGGATACACCGCGCGGTAGGGGATGCGGTGTCGGCACCGCTGATCCGCACCCCCGCTGACATGGGCGCTGACCGGTGTTGTCTACGATTCCGGAGTATGAACATGCCGGAAAGCGGGACAGGGAATCCGGAGAGCCTGACGCTGGGGGCCGAGTTCCCGGCCGCGACACGGGAGCAGTGGCGCGAGCTGGTTGCGGGCGTGCTGAAGAAGAGCGGGGCCGATGCGGACCCTGCCCAGGGCACGCCGGAGGAGCTGCTGGCCTCGGCTACCTACGACGGGATCAGACTCAGTCCGCTGTACGCGGCCGACGACGCCGACCACGGTGGTCTCGACTCCGGGTTCCCCGGGCTTGCGCCGTTCACCCGCGGCCGGCGTCCGGAGGGCGTGGTCAGCGGCGGGTGGGAGGTCCGACAGCACTACACCGACCCCGATCCCGCCCGAGCGCGCCGCGCCATAATCGCCGACCTGGAGAACGGGGTCGGCTCTCTCTGGCTGGTGGCCGGAGACGAGGGGATCCCCGTCTCCGGCATCGGCGAGGCGCTCACCGATGTCCACCTGGACCTCGCCCCGGTCACCCTGGAAGCCGGGGCCTCTTCTGAGGATGCCGCGAAAGCCCTGCTGCGGGCCTGGTCCGACCGGGACATCCCGGACGGCGCGGTGACCGGCAACCTTGGCATCGACCCCATCAGCATCGCGGCCCGCACCGGCGAAGCAGCCGACCTCGCTCCCGCGGCACAGGCCGCCGCCGAGTACGCTGCGCGCTACCCCAGACTCCGGCTGGTCACCGTGGACGCCACCCCGTACCACGACGCGGGCGGCTCTGAGGCCCAGGAACTCGGCGCGGCCATGGCCTCCGGTGTGGCCTACCTGCGCGCGCTCACCGAGGCGGGGATGGGCCTGGCCGACGCGGCGGCACGGCTGGAGTTCCGCTTTACGGCCACCGCCGACCAGTTCCTCACGATCGCCAAACTCCGTGCGGCCAGAGCCATGTGGGGGCGCGTCACCGAAGTGTGCGGCCTCGCGCCCGAACAGCGAGGCATGCGCCAGCACGTGGTGACCTCGGCGGCGATGATGACCCGCCGCGACCCCTACGTGAACATCCTGCGCACCACACTGGCCTGCTTCGGTGCCGGGGTCGGCGGTGCCGAGGCGGTCACCGTTCGGCCCTTCGACACCGCTCTGGGCCTACCGGACGACTTCGCGCGCCGCATCGCGCGCAACACCCAGGCACTGCTGCTGGAGGAAGCGCACCTGGCACGGGTGATCGACCCCGCGGGCGGCTCCTTCTTCGTGGAGCGGCTCACGGCCGACTTGTACGCCAAGGGCTGGGAGTTCTTCCAGGAGCTGGAGGCCGCCGGAGGGATCGCCGCGGCCCTGTCCGGCGGCCTGGTCGCCGACCGGGTGAACGAGGTGTGGGAGCACAGGCGTGAAGCGATCGCCTACCGCCGCGACCCGATCACCGGTGTGAGCGAATTCCCCAATCTGGACGAGTCGCCCCTGCGCCGCGACCCCGGCCTCGCGGCTCCGGCCGCGGACACACCGGAAGAGGCCGGAGACAGGGCGGCGCGTGCGCTGCCGCGGCGGCGCTATGCCCAGGAGTTCGAGGAGCTGCGCGACCGCTCCGACGCCCACCTCGCGGCCACGGGGCAGCGCCCCCGCGTCTTCCTGGCCGCGCTCGGCCCGGTCGCCGCGCACACCGCACGCGTCAGCTTCGCCGCCAACCTGCTGAGTGCCGGAGGGATCGAGCCGGTCGGCGGCGACGCGGCGGCGGGGCCGAAGGAGGCGGCCGCGGCGTTCGGCGACAGCGGAACGCCCATCGCCATCCTGTGCTCCAGCGACGCGATCTATGCCGAACAGGCCGCAGCTGCTGCGGCCGCGCTGAAGTCGGCCGGCGCCGAACGGGTGCTCTTGGCGGGACGGCCGCCAGAGCACTCCTCGGTGGCGGGGGTGGACGGGTTCTGCTTCGCCGGTTGCGATGCGCTCGGCCTGTTGAAAGAGCTGCATGAGGTTCTGGGGGTAGCGAGATGAGTGGGTCGGAGGTGCGCGTCGGCGCGGCCGGGCAGTCGGCCTCGGGTGGGATTCCCGACTTCAGCCGTATCGATCCCGGATCGACAACGGGCGAGGGCTCCAGCGGCGCCGTCACCTGGGCGCGAGCGCTGGAGGAGGCCACGGGCAAGGGCCCTGACGCCCTGATGTGGGAGACACCCGAGGGCATCGGCGTCAAACCGCTGTACACCCCGGCCGACCGCGACGGGTTGGACTTCCTGCACACCTACCCCGGCATCGCGCCCTACCTGCGCGGGCCCTACCCGACCATGTACGTCAACCAGCCGTGGACCATCCGCCAGTACGCGGGGTTCTCCACGGCCGAGGAGTCCAACGCCTTCTACCGCCGCAACCTCGCGGCCGGGCAGAAGGGCCTGTCGGTCGCCTTCGACCTGGCCACCCACCGGGGCTACGACTCCGACCACCCCCGGGTGGCGGGGGATGTCGGCATGGCGGGTGTGGCCATCGACTCCATCTACGACATGCGGCAGCTCTTCGACGGCATCCCACTGGACCGGATGACCGTGTCGATGACGATGAACGGTGCGGTGCTTCCGGTGATGGCGCTCTACATCGTCGCCGCCGAGGAGCAGGGGGTGCCGCCGGAGAAGCTGGCGGGGACCATCCAGAACGACATTCTCAAGGAGTTCATGGTCCGCAACACCTACATCTATCCGCCGCAGCCCTCCATGCGGATCATCTCCGACATCTTCGCCTACACCGCCCAGAAGATGCCGCGCTTCAACTCGATCTCCATCTCCGGCTACCACATGCAGGAGGCCGGAGCAACCGCCGATTTGGAGCTGGCCTACACCCTGGCCGACGGCGTGGACTACATCCGGGCCGGTCGGGGTGCGGGGCTGGACGTGGACTCGTTCGCACCGCGGCTGTCGTTCTTCTGGGCCATCGGGATGAACTTCTTCATGGAGGTGGCCAAACTGCGGGCGGCCCGGCTGCTGTGGGCCAAGCTCGTGAAGACGGAGTTCGCTCCGGCCAACCCCAAGTCGCTGTCGCTGCGCACACACTCCCAGACCTCGGGGTGGTCGCTGACCGCCCAGGACGTGTTCAACAATGTCGTGCGCACGTGTGTGGAGGCCATGGCCGCCACACAAGGGCACACCCAGTCGCTGCACACCAACGCGCTGGACGAGGCCTTGGCGCTGCCCACCGACTTCTCCGCTCGTATCGCCCGCAACACCCAGCTCCTGCTGCAGCAGGAGTCCGGCACCACACGGTCCATCGACCCGTGGGGCGGCAGCTACTACGTCGAGCGCCTCACCTACGAGCTCGCCGCGCGCGCCTGGGCGCACATCCACGAGGTCGAGCAGGCGGGAGGCATGGCGGCCGCCATCGACGCGGGTATCCCCAAGATGCGCATCGAAGAGGCCGCGGCGCGCACCCAGGCGCGCATCGACTCCGGCCGCCAGCCGGTCATCGGAGTGAACAAGTACCGTCCCGACACCCACGACGAGATCGAGGTGCTCAAGGTCGACAACACGCGGGTCCGCGCCGAGCAGGTGGAGAAGCTCCGCCGGCTGCGGGCCGAGCGCGACGAGAGCGCCGTCCAGGACGCGCTGGAGCGGCTCAGCGCCGCCGCCGCGGGCACCTCTCACGGCACCACGCTGGAGAACAACCTGCTGGCCGCAGCAGTGGACGCCGCCCGCGCCAAGGCCACGGTCGGCGAGATCTCCGACGCGATGGAGAAGGTCTTCGGCCGCCACGCCGGCCAGATCCGTACCATTCAAGGGGTGTACCGCGAAGAAGCCGGCTCCTCCGCCGAAGCCGCCACTACCATGCAGGCGGTCATCGACCGCGTGCACAGGTTCGAGGAGGACGAAGGGCGCCGTCCCCGGATCCTGGTCGCCAAGATGGGCCAGGACGGGCACGACCGCGGCCAGAAGGTGATCGCCACCGCATTCGCCGACCTCGGGTTCGACGTCGACGTCGGCCCGCTGTTCCAGACGCCCGCCGAGGTCGCGGCCCAGGCCGCCGAGGCCGACGTGCACATCATCGGCGTGTCCTCGCTGGCCGCGGGCCACCTCACCCTGGTCCCGGCGCTGCGGGAGGAGCTTGCCGCTCTGGGCCGCGCCGACATCATGGTCGTTGTCGGCGGCGTCATTCCCTCCGGCGACTTCGAGGCGCTCTACGAGGCCGGTGCGGCGGCGATCTTCCCGCCGGGTACTGTCATCGCCGAGGCCGCAGAGGGGCTGTTGGACCGCCTTGGGGAAAGCCTGGGGCACAGTTCCTGAGCAGGAGCGTGTGCCGTTGGCGGCTTTTGCCACCGCTCCGCACGACCTAGCAGCCGTGCGGAGCGGCCGCCTGTTCGCATCGTGATCGCCGCGACCGTCAGGACCCAGATGACCCGAACAATCGACATCGACTCCTATGCCGAAGGCGTCCTCGCCGGCCACCGGCCGACGCTGGCCCGCGCCATCACCCTGGTGGAGTCGCGCCGCGCCGACCACGCCGAACTGGCGCAGCGTCTCCTGGTGCGGCTCCTGCCGCACAGCGGCAACGCGCACAGGGTCGGTATCACCGGAGTGCCCGGAGTCGGAAAATCCACGTTCATCGACGCGCTGGGCACCCGGTTGACCGGTGAGGGGCACCGGGTCGCGGTGCTCGCGGTGGACCCCTCCTCAACGCGTACGGGCGGCAGCATCCTCGGCGACAAGACCCGTATGGCGCGGCTTTCGGCCGACCCGAACGCGTTCGTGCGGCCCTCGCCCAGCGCGGGGACGCTCGGCGGTGTCGCCCGTGCCACGCGGGAGACCATGGTGCTGGTGGAGGCCGCCGGCTTCGACGTGGTGCTGGTGGAGACAGTGGGTGTCGGCCAGTCCGAGGTGGCCGTCGCCAACATGGTGGACTGCTTCTGCTTCTTGACCCTTGCCCGCACAGGCGACCAGCTGCAGGGCATCAAGAAGGGGGTGCTCGAACTCGTCGACGTGGTGGCCGTGAACAAGGCCGACGGGCCGCACGAGGCCGAGGCCCGCAAGGCCGCCCGGGAGCTCGCCCGAGCGTTGCGGCTGCTCAAGCCGGTGCACTCTGCATGGCGGCCGCCGGTCTTGACCTGCAGTGGACTCACCGGCGCCAATCTGGACGAGGTGTGGGGGGCGGTGCTCGACCATCGCCGCGTCCTTGAGGAGACGGGGGAGTTCGCCGATCAGCGCAGCCGGCAGCAGGTCGACTGGATGTGGTCGCAGGTGCGGGACCGACTGATGGACCGGCTACTGCGCCATCCGGCTGTCCGGGACCTTGCTCCGCGACTGGAGTCCGCCGTGCGATCCGGCGATCTGACGGCCACGCTGGCGGCCGGTCGGTTACTGTCCGCGTTTTCGGGTCAGGATAGGGACATCGGCACTGCCTGAGCGCTGTACACCGATGCGGGCAGGAGATGCGGGTAGGAGCCGCATATCGGTCGCTCCAGATTCGGCAGAAGGAGCAGACCGTAATAGATTATGACCGGAACTGACCTGTGCGGGGAAAATATCTTGCGCATCGGCATTCCCGTTTGGCTAATCGCCTAATACGGTGTGTGGTCAAAGACCCACGGATACAAGCGGATACGAGACCATCGGTCCAGCCCGATGACGCCGACCGTTGTATCGTCCCATCGGGAGCGGTGCAAGAGCGGCGCCAGGGAGTGCGGGCAGACCCCTACCGGATCTCGCTGTTTTCCGTATCGTTGGCAAGGGGACCCCCTCATCGACACGTGGGGCTGGGAGGAGTGAACGTGCACAGGCTTGGGCTGAGCACCCGGGTCGAGAACCACAGCGTGATCGTCGGCGTCCAGGGCGACCTTGACATCGCGACCGCCGGTGACCTCCAGGACCATGTCGCTTCCGCTGTTGACACGCACGGGCCATGGCTGATCCTCGACCTGTCGGAACTGGAGTTCATGGACTCCAGCGGTTTGAACATCATCATCAACACCTACCGCTCTGTGAAGGAGCGCGGTGGGAGCCTGGCGCTGGCCGCGCCGAACGAAAGGGTCACCAAGGTGATCCGGCTCGTCGGTCTGCACCGCCAGGTGCCGGTCCACATGACGGTGCCCGCGGCCGTCAACGCCATGGAGGCGTTGGAGAGCAAGCAGCAGGCAGGTTGATCTCCGCTCGCACGGCGGATCGTCCGATCGCCGCTGGAGCCTGTCGTTTTCCCGGCGGGCTCCAGCGGCGTACCAGGAGCCGATCAAGGCCTGCTTGCGGGATCGCGTACCCGTCGCCTGTGCACCGGAACCGGAAGCTTCCGGCGGCCGTTCGGTACCGGGTGCGCATTCTTCGCGCGCCGACCGCCGGGCACACCGGAACCGGTAGTGTCGGATCCATGCCGACGCCCGAATTCGTCCTGCGGATGCGCGAACACATGGGGCGGGAGCTGCTGCCGCTGGTCGGCGTGACGGGCGTGGTCGTCGACGACTCCGGTGCCGTCCTGCTGCACCGGCGGGCCGACGACGGATGGTGGAGCACACCGGGCGGGATCGTGGAACCGGGTGAGCAGCCGGCGGACGCGCTGGTCCGCGAGATCGCCGAGGAGACCGGCGTACACGCGGTGCCGGAGCGGCTGGCCAGTGTGGTCACCGAACCGCCGCACACCTATCCCAACGGTGACCAGGTGCAGTTTCTGGACATCACCTTCCGCTGCCGGGCGATCGGCGGCGCGGCGCGTGCGGACGGGGATGAGTCGCTGGATGTGGGCTGGTTTCCCCGTGACGGGCTTCCGGAGATGAACGCCCGCGTCATCCGCCGGATCCGCCATGCCCACGATGACGGTGCGGCATGGTATGTCACGTCGGCGCCGTCTGTTCCGCCCGGGTAGCGCCGCGCGGACTAGGCGCGGTCAGCGTTTCGCGCCGGAAAGCAGAGCCGCGGAGCAGGCACTCAGTGGGCGATGAGCGGGGTCGGCCGACACCGGCCCCGCTTCCACTGGATTCCGCTCACCCCCACAGGCGGCGCATCGTCCACCGCTCGGTGGCGGTGTCGAGCGTGATGTCGGCGATGCTGGGTTCGCCCTGGTCCGACTCTGCGGCGACGCGTACCAGCCGGACATCGGTTGCGGTGGCGGTGCCACTGGTGTCTGCGGTGTCGGGCCCGGAATCCCAGCTTCCGATGACGCGCCGCACCCGGTACATCCGTCCCCGCCAGGCGAAGAGCGCGGGGTGTCCGCCGGTGGTCGATCTGACGTCGATCCGTTCGTTGTAGAGACTCACCCGGCTACATTATCGAACACACGTTCGAGTTCCCAGTAGGTGTGCCGGGTGAGTCGGGTACGCCCAGCCTAGGCGGCCGGACGATCCGCGGCTGCCGCAATCCGATGGAGGATTCGGGAGCACCTTCGTGACCTGCCTGAATGTCGCGCATATCGGTGGCCGTCCACGCCTCTTCGGCGTGTCGCGCCCGCCCGGGCGGCAGTGCGAAAACCGACTGGCCGGTATTCCTATCCTGGAATGGTCTGTCGGCGGGAACATGGGGGAGAGATGGGGAACTCGGGTCACGGGCAGGACGCGGCAGCCAGGGGTTCATCACCGAGGGTGCCGGAAAAATTGCTTTCCGCGGCAACCCGCCTGTTCGCCGAACACGGTTTCGAGCGGACATCAGTGCAGGAGCTGGTGAACGCGGCCGGTGTCACCAAAGGAGCGATGTACCACTACTTCTCGTCGAAAGACGACCTGCTTTTCGCGATCTATCAGCGTGTCCTCTCGATGCAGATGCGCCGACTGAACGGGTTCGCCTACGCGGACGGCCCGGTTGAGGAGCGGCTGCGGGGTGCGGCGGCCGATGTCGTCCACACCACTGTGGAGAACCTGGACGACACGCGGATCTTCTTCCGCTCCCTGCACACGCTCTCCGCCGATAGGCAGAGCGCCGTCCGCAAGGAGCGCCGCAAGTACCACGAGCGCTTCCGGGAGATGATCGAGGAGGGACAGCGCGAAGGCGTCTTCCGCACCGATGTCCCGGCCGACATCGTCATCACCCAGTACTTCGGCGCGGTGCACCATCTCAGCACGTGGTACCACCCCGAAGGCGAACTGGGCGGGGCCGACATCGGGGCCTACTTCGCCGACCTCCTCATCGCCGGGCTGCGCCGCGGCCGGTAGGCGTTGGCGACCGGCTCCATCGCCACAGAAGCGTCGGCGAGAGGAGGGGCGTCCACAAAGCCGCGACCGGTCAGGGGCGTTCGTAGCGCCGCAGCTCCTCGGCGAGGAGGTCGAGGAAGGCATCGACCTGGGCCGGATCGTAACCGGGCCGGGCCCGGGTCGTGGCGAACTGGACCCGCTCGACCTGAGACGAGGTGAGCAGGGCGCGGTCGGGGCGCCCCTTCAGCAGAGCGTCCAGCGTCACCTCGGCGCTGTCCAGGAAGGCGTCCACCTCCTGTTCGTTGTATCCGGTGGTCAAGCGCGTGGTGGCGAACTGCTTGGAGCGGATGTCCTCGGGCGTCAGCAGCGGACGCGATTCGCGCCGCACCGCCGGCCCCGGTGCTCCCTGCGGGGGTTGCGGGGGCTGCGGGGGCTGCGGGGGGAAGGCCGGTCCGTACGGGTGCGCGGCAGGCGGCCCTCCCAGCGGTGGCTGGGGAGCCGGCCTGCTGTAGGCCGGGTGCGGCGGGCCGTTCGGCGCGGGGCCGGGAGCGAATCCCGGTCCAGCGGGCGGCGGGCCGACCGGCCCGCCGCCGAGTGGCGGGTGCGGGCCTCCGCCGGGGACCGGACCCGCAGCCGACGGCCCGGGGGTGCTGCTCAGGCCGCGTGCGCGCAGATCGGCGGCGATGACATCGAGAAAGTCGTCGACCTCCTCCTCGCTGTAGCCCGGGTTCAGCCGGGTGGTCCGGAACCGGGCGCCCTCGACCTCCTCCGCGGTGATGAACGGTCCTCTCTGCGGCCCGCCCTGCAAAGCCACCAACGTGGACTCGACCCGGTCGAGTAGGTCGTCGACGTCCTCCTCTTTGTAACCCGGACGTAGGCGCACCGTAGGGAATTGCTTATTGCGGATGTCCGCGGGAGTGAGAGGCATGGCTATATTGTGCCGATTACACGTTCGAAGCCAATGTATCGGCCGGGTGCGCGTGGTGCCTTGGTCCGTCCGGCCTCCGTGTTGCCGGGGCCGGGCTCAGCCGCGGGAGAGATAGCGGGCGATTCCGTTGGCGGCCGCGCCTGAGGCTCGTTCCCGCCAGTCCTTGTCCCTGATGTTCTCGGCGTCGTCCGCGTTGCGCATATTGCCGACCTCAAGAAACACCTTCGGCACATCGGACATGTTCAGCCCGCCCAGATCGGTGCGCTGGTCGATGCCCTCGTCGCCGAGATAGTCGGAATAGGGGTGGCCGGATCCCTTGTGGAACTCGTCGCGTACGTCCTCGGCGAGCTGCCGGGACGGTTCGACGATGTCGTCGGTGTAGCCGTCGACCATGCCCGGAGCGATCACGTGGAATCCGCGCACGTCGCTGGAGGAGCCGTCGGCGTGGATCGAGATGGCCGCGTCGGCCGCCGCCTCATTTCCGATCTCGGCGCGCTCGTTGATGCAGGGCCCGACACTCTCGTTGTCATCGCGGGTGAGGATGACGCTGGCGCCCTCCGCCTCCAGGTGGTCGCGGAGCCGTTTGGAGAAGTCCCACGTGAACTCGTGCTCGGCGTAGCCGTCGCCGGTTTCGGCGCCGACGGTGTCGCACTCCTTCTCCTGCGGCCCGGCCGGGACGGATCTGCTGATCTTCTCGCCCGCCTCGGCATTGCCGCCGTTGTGGCCGGGATCGATGACCACTGTCATATCGGACAGCGGGCCGTCGGGCTCACCGGTGTCGGAGGACGGCTGCTCCTCATCGGCGGATGGTGCCCGCGTGCCGCCTTCGTCCGCATCCTCAGGGCCAGGCAGGGGCTGTGTGGCGGTGACCTCGGGGTCGGGGCGGTCGGTGCTTCCGGAGACAGCGGCCGAGCAGGCGGTGAGCGCCAGGGCAGCCGATACGGCGAGCGAGGCACCTCGCGCCATCGGCCCTGATGCAGGTGTGCCGTTACGCATATCGTCGAGATGTCCTCGGGTGGGGAGGGACGGTGGCCTGCCCAACATAGTGGGTCGGGGAACTTTTGTCCGGGTGCACGCGTCATATCTCAAGAGCAGATCCGGACCGAACGCCCACGATGCTGAGGTGAGACCAATGCGCAAGAGCAACCGCGCCGCTGCGGGCGCCGCAGCCTGGCAGGTGGTGCACGATGGTATTCGGCCAGGCCGTCCCACGTTGTGGGCGCGTGCCGGTGCGGTTCCACGGATGCTCGCCTCCCGTATCCGCGGCCGGTACACGGAACTTCCGATGCCGCGGCTGCTGCTGTTCGTCCTCGCGATCGCCTACATCGTCTCTCCCGTGGATTTCGTGCCGGAGATCTTCATTCCGGTACTCGGCCTCGCTGATGACGTCGGGGTCGCCATCTGGCTCGCCACGAGTCTGATGGGCGAAACAGAGCGCTACTTGGAATGGGAGGGGCAGGGAATGCCCTACGTCCAGGGCAGTGTCGTCGACTGACATCGCGGCGCCGTAGGGCCCGGCGCACACCTGTAGCAGGTCTACCAGGGGCGGAACCGGTAGCCGGCCGCGGTGGCGATAAGCCACTCGCGTAAACTTCCTAGTTGCAAAATATTCGCAACTAATGGAGTGACATGGCAAGGCCGCATTTCTCGGCTGCTGCCGGCGCCCTCCTCGTGCTGCTGGCCACCGCGTGCTCTGGTGGTGCCTCGACGGGCGGTGCCGCCGACAACACGCTGTCCTACGCACTGGGCGACGAACCCGAGGAGTTCAACCCGGCCCTCATCGACGAGCACCTCGACCCCGTCACGGAGATGGTCTTTCGCGGCCTGACCGCGCACGACGCCGATAACGGGATCGTGCCGGCACTCGCCGAAAGCTGGGAGGTCGGCGATGACGAACAGACCTACACATTCACCTTGCGCGATGGTGTCACCTGGCACGACGGAGAGGACTTCACCGCTGAGGACGTCGTCTTCACCATCGAAGAAATCCGGGACGGCGACTTCGTCACCAGCCACAAGTTCGCCAACGTCGAGAAGGTGACGGCCGAGGACGACCACACTGTCGTCGTGGAGCTCTCCCGGCCCACGCCCGCGCTGCTGGACAGCCTCTCCAACGGCATGCTCCCCGAGCACATCCTCGCCTCGACCGGCATCGACGACCCCGCCTTCGGGGAGAACCCGATCGGCACCGGCCCGTTCCAACTGGACACCTGGGAACACGGCGAATACGCGAGCCTGAGCGCGTTCGCCGACTACTACGGCGGTGCGCCCGGACTCGACGGAATCACCATCTCCTACGTGCCCGAGGCGGCCACCCGCCTCATCCAACTGCGCAACGGTGAGGTCGACGCCGCCTACCTGGAGCCGCAGCAGGCCGAGCAGGTCGAGAGCGACGACGTCCAGGTGGAGATTTCGCCCACCGCGGACTACCGCGGCATCATGTTCAACATGGCAGATGAGCGGTTCGCCGATCCGGCACCGCGCCAGGCCATGAACTACGCCATCGACCGCGACGCGGTCGTCGACAGCGTGCTCTACGGGTACGGCTCACCGGCATCCGGGCCGCTCGACCAGAGCCCCTTCCACGCCGACGTTACCGACTACTCCTTCGACCCCGACCGGGTCGAAAGCATCATGAGCGATGCCGGATACGCCAAGAACGCCGACGGGATCTGGGCCAAGGACGGCGAACCGATCGCGTTCGACCTCACCACGTTCGCCGAGGACGGCGCCCGCTCCGCCATGATCGAAGTCCTGGCCACCCAGCTCCGCGAGCAGGGATTCGATGTCACCGCCGCCCCCACGCCGCGCGACGCCGTGGAATGGGACGAACTGGAGTCCTTCCTCATCGGGTGGGGCACCCCCTACGACCCCGACGGCTCTCTGTACGGCCCCTTCCACTCCAGTGAGGCGCTGGCCGAAGGCGGCTCCAACTACGGAAGCTACGCCGACGAAGCGGTCGATGAGGCACTGGACCGGGGACGATCCACCGGGGACGAGGACACCCGCACCGCCGCCTACACGGATTTCCAGGAGGCGATCGTGGAGAACCCGCCGTATGTGTTCGTGTCCTACCTGGAAGCCGTCAACGCGGTTCCCGCCGACCTACAGGGCGTGGAGCAGCGCACCCTCGCCCACCACGGATACGGCTTCTTCTGGAACGCGGAGGAGTGGTCCTACGGCTCCTAGACACCCCTGCGGGGACACCCCTCTGCCGGGCGTGGCGGCAGGGCCACGGCATACCCCGCATCGGACCGGGGGCCGTCGTCGTCCGCGACTACGGCGACGCCATCGCCTGCTACGTCGGCGCGCTCGGCTTCGACCTCCGCGAGGACACACCACTCGGCGGTGGCAAACGCTGGGTGGTGGTGGCTCCGCGGGCCAGGCAAGGATACGAGGAATGTGATGCTCCGCTTCGCCGCACGCCGCGGCGCGGCGGCCCTGGTGGTGGCCGCCGCGCTGTCGGTGTTCTGCTTCCTGCTTTTGGATCTCGCCCCGGGGGACCCGGCGCGGTCCGTGCTGGAGGCGCGGACCGGGGGACGGCCGGTGCCCGAGTCCGCGGTTCAGGTGCAGCGGGCGGCGATGGGGCTGGACGCCCCCCTGCCCGTCCGCTACGCCGAATGGCTCGGCGGAGTGCTGCGAGGCGACTTCGGCACCTCCTACATGAACGGACGCCCCGTCGTGGGCGAGATCGCCGACGCGCTGCCCTGGACACTGCTGCTGGCAGCGGTGGCCACCCTTTTCAGCCTCGCCGGGGCGATCGCTGTCGGGCTGGTCGCCGGGCTGGCCCGCAGCACCGTGCTGCGGCGCGGCATCGACCTCGCCATGTTCGTTCTCGGCGGCGTCCCGGGATTCGTCGGCGCGCTGCTCCTGCTGTTCGTGCTCTCGGTCCAACTCGGCTGGTTCCCCTCGGGGGGACTGGGGCGGCCGGGCCAGGAGCTCGCTCCCGCGGTCCTCGTGTCCTCGGTCACCCTGCCGGCGCTGGCTCTGACCTTCGGCCACCACTTCGGGATCTATGTCCGCCTGGTCGAAACAGGGGTCCGGCGGGTACGCGGATCCGTGCACGTGGTCAATGCCGAGGCCCGCGGCCTGTCGCCGTGGACCGTGCGGACCCGGCACATCCTGCGTCCGGCCCTGGTGCCCTTCGCCGCCCGCTTCGGTGTCGGCGCGGCCCAACTGATCGCCGGGGCCTACGCCATCGAGCTGGTCTTCGCCTGGCCCGGAATGGGCCGCCTGGCGATCGACGCCGCAAAGGCCCAGGACTACCCGGTGCTGCTGGCCGTGGTGCTGATCACCGGGGTCGTCGTGATCGCCGTCAACCTCGTCGGCGAGGTCGTCACCGCACGCCTGGACCCGAGGATCCGGCTCCGCTCCTAGATGTACTGACCTGAGAGGT
>JAJYTD010000023.1 GCA_021793235.1 Actinomycetes bacterium
GCCGGCGGCCGCTCCGGCAGCAGCGGCTCCACGATCTCCCACAGCCCATCGGGCAACACATCACTCACAGCACGTGATGATGGCAGCTCCCAGTCACCCACGCAGGCTATTGAGACAAGTTCTTAGCCCTCAACCTGAATAGGCAGGTCGATGACTCGATGAGCAAGACTATCCCGTGCTGTGTCCACTGCCCCAGGGGCGGGCGTCGGCAGCGCCGCCCCTCGCGGGTGCGACCCTATGTACTGCGCGCCCTGGCGGTGGCCCGATGAGCGTGTGCTGTGCGACCTTCCCCGGTGTCACCGGCAGCGTGGCCGCCGCGCGGCGCTTCGCAGCCGGTGCGCTGCGCATCGCCCCCGGTATCGCGGTCCCCGACGAAGTGGTCGACAGAGCCGAGCTGATCACGTCGGAACTGTGCACCAACGCCGTCGTGCACACCCGCTCCGGCGACCCCGGCCGCACCTTCCACCTCCGCGTCCAGGTCGGCGAGCAGGGGGTACGGACCGAGATCCGCACCCGCCCGCCCCGCGTCCGGTCCTCGGTGCCCCGCGTGGCAGCACCTCGCCCCTGGGCCGAGTCCGGGCGCGGCCTGCTCCTGGTCGACCAGTTGGCCACCCGGTGGGGCACCCTCGCACCCCTGGAGGACGGGGTGTTCTTCACCCTGTGCTGGCTGCCCGGGCAGCAGTGCGCCCCCGACCGCGCCGAACCGCTGGGTGCGGTGTGACGTGTACGCCCTGACCCCCGCCGAAGCCCTGGTTCGCGCCCGCGCCGAGTTCCCGCACTACGAGATCTGCCGGTTCCACGACGCCGCAGGCGTCCCCGAAACCGTCGCCGTGCTCAAACCGCCCCACCAGAACACCATGCTGCCCCTGCTGGTGTGCGCCGCAACCGTGGCCGAACTCGCCGCAACCCTGCGTGCCCACCACCGGCACCTCCCTCTGCCCCGGCGCCGGCCCCCCGCGGAAAGGTGATCGGCCGCGCCGAAACGGGCGCGGCGCCGACGGGAGGTCCCGTCGGCGCCGCGGCCCGCCCGGCCCGGGTGCTTGGCGCAGGCGGCTCAGTCCATGCCCACGGCCGCGCGGACCTTGGCCAATGTGGCCCTGCTGCGTTCGCGTGCACGGGCGGCACCGGCTTCGAGGATGTCGTCGAGTTCGCTGCCGGGCGCCACGAGTTCGTCGTAGCGCTCCCGCATCGGGCCGAAGGTCGCGTTGAGCACCTCGAAGAGGTCGTTCTTCAGCTCGCCCCAGCCCATACCGCCGGCTTCCAGGCGCTTGCGGGTCTCGGCGGTCCGCTCCTTGTCGGCGAACTGGCTGAGCAGTTGGAACGGGACCGAGGTGTCGGGGTCTTTGGGGTCCTCCACCGGTGTGGAGTCCGTGGGGATGCGGCGCACCAGCTTCTTCAGCTTGTTCTCCGGCAGGAAGATGGGGATGTGGTTGTCGTAGGACTTGCTCATCTTCCGGCCGTCGATCCCCGGCAGGATGCTCGCCTCCCCCTCGGGGAAGGACCCTTGCGGGATCGGGAAGCTGTAGGAGTCGCCGTAGAGGTGGTTGAACGACTTCGCGATGTCGGCGGCGTACTCGATGTGCTGGGCCTGGTCCCGGCCGACCGGAACGACGTGAGCCTCCATGACGAGGATGTCGGCGGCCATGAGGATGGGGTAGTTGAACAGGCCCATGTTGACCCCGGCGTCGAGGTCGGCGTTGCCCGCCGCTTCGTTGCGGTCCCGCGCCGCCTTGTAGGCGTGGGCGCGGTTCATCAGCCCCTTGGCGGTGACCGTGGTCAGCACGGTCGTCAGTTCGAACACTTCGGGGATGCTCGACTGCCGGTAGATGGTGGTGCGCTCGGGATCGAGCCCGCAGGCCAGCCAGGTGGCGGCGACCGACCGGATGTCGTGGCGCAGCTTGTCGGGGTCCTTGACCGAGTTGAGCGAGTGGTAGTCGGCGAGGAAGTACAGGGTGTCGTTGTCCCCGGCGGCCTCCAGCGCCGGTTTGATCGCACCGATGTAGTTGCCGATGTGGGGCATCCCCGACGTCTGGATACCGGTCAGGTAGGTCTTGGTCGCTGCCATGGGGCCGAGTTTATCGGGGTGCCCGCCCGCCGCTGTTCTGCTCCTTCTCAATCCTCGAACGAGGCGTCCTCCAGGATGTCGGCCAGGCCCCGGGTCTGGTAGTTGTCGACGATGAGGATCTGGGATTCCGGAAGCAGCCAGTAGCGCTGCTCGTAGTAGACGGTCGGCCCGTCGACACTGACGTTGTCCTCGCCGGAGTCCGTGCACGACACCGACCACACCCGGTAGAAGGCTTTCCGGTCGCCCATGTCGGCCAGTGACTCCCGCCGCGGCGCGAGCACGTCGGCGGGCTCGGGGGCGGTGGTGTCGTAGGACGGGTCGCATCCGTAGGGCTGGTTGCTCGGGTAGACCGGGGTGTTCTCATCCACGGGGCCGCTGCCGTAGCCAACGGCGATACCGGTCGGGCCCAGAATTTTGAGGTGGGGGCACTCGTAGTGGCCGCCCCACCAGTCGGGTTCCGCGCAGGAGCCGTCGGGGTCGGTGCGGATGAACAGCCATTCACCGACGTCACCCCTGCCATCCGCGCTACCCCATACGGGGAATTCCTCTTCCCGCGCCTCCACCTCCCATTCCCCGGGTAGTTCCAGGGTCATGTTGCGGTAGCCGACCTCCTGGGTCTCCTGTTCGCCGGCCTTGCCCCATTCGGCCGCGGCGAGGATGTCGTCCATCTCCTCGACGCCCGAATCGTCGACGACGAAGATCTGCTCGTCGGGCAGGAACCAGGTGCGCTGGTCGTAGTACCACCAGTTGTTGACCCCGTTCTCGTCGACACCGGCGTCCTCGCCGAAGCAGGCCACCAGCACCTCCCGGTAGAGGGCCTCCCGGTCCCCGACCGGCCGGGGCTCAGCGAGCTCCGCGCGCCCGCTGGGGTCGCGGGCGTCGGGGTCCTCGTGTATCTCGCGGTCCTGCGGGCACGGCGGGGGGTTTCCGGAGGGGGCGTAGATGCCCGATGCCTCGTCCTCGGTGATGGGGCCCCAGCCGGGGCCGCCGTATTCGATTCCGCCGGGACCGAAGATCTTCACGTGGCGGCAGTCGGTCAGGACGGTCTCCCACAACCCCGGGTCCAGGCTCACGTTCTCGCATCCCGGCTGCCCGCCCGGGTACAGCAGCAGCCACTCGTCAGTGACCGCGTCCTCCGGGACAGAGGCATAGAAGTCGTCTTCGAGCGTCTGTGCTTTCCAGTCGTCGGGGATGCGCAGGGTCAACCCGCGGAACTCGATCTCCTGCCCGTCCGGCCGCTGTTCCTGCTGTTGCGATTCCGCGGTCTCCTCGGCACCGAACGGCAGGATGGGCTCGCCGGCCAGCGCCCGGCCCCCGACCCAGCCCCCCGTTGTGACGGCCGTGGCGGTAGCGCCCGCGACGATGAGGGCGGTGGCCTTGCTCATCCCGGCGATGGTGCCGCCCGCCCCCACCGCCGCACCGGCGGCACTCGCGGCCCCTCCGCTCGCGGCGGCCGCCCCTCCGGCTGCCATGCCCCCGGCGGCGGCCGCTCCCCCGGCCGCGGCACCGCCGCCCGCCACCGCAGAGGACGCCGACAGCACCGAGGCCGCGGCGATCCACGGGCCCGCGCCGCGGCCGGCATCGCCGAATCCGCGCCAGGTGCCCTGCAGCAGGGTGCGCAGCCGGTCGCGCAGCCCCACACGGTCGGCGTCGGCGACGTCGACACCGCTGGACTCCAGGACGGTGCGGAACGCGTCCTCGGCTGTCGGTCGCGTGTCGGGGTCGCGGTCGAGTGCGGCCCGCACCAGGGGCAGCAGGGCATCGGGCACCCCGTCGGTGTCCGGCTCGGCTTCACGGATGCGCTCGATCAGCGCCGCGGCGTCGCCGCGTCCGAAGGGGCCGCGGCCGGTCGCGGCGTAGACGACCAGGCCGCCCCAGGCGAACATGTCGGTCCCGCTGGTGGCGGGGCGTCCTGCCAGCCGCTCGGGCGCGATCCAGCCGGGGGTGCCGTAGATGCCCTCCTCGTCGCCTGCGTCATCGGCCGACCGCGCGATGCCGAAGTCGAGGACCCGCGGGCCGGCCGGGGACAGGATGATGTTGGCGGGCTTGATGTCGCGGTGGACGATCCCGGCGGCGTGTACCGCCGCGAGCGCTTCGGCGGTACCCGCGGCGAACGCGGTCAGTTCGTCGCCGCTGAGCACGCCGTGCTCGGCGATGTGGTCTTTGAGGGTGGCGCCCTGCACGAACTCGGTCGCCAGCCACGGCTGCGGGGCCGCGGGGTCGGCGCCGAAGAACGCCGGTGCGCATTCGGCGTCGACCCTGTGCAGCAGCTCCGCCTCGCGGGCGAATTGCTCCCGGTAGCCGGGGTCGGCGGCGAAGCGGGGGTGGATCACTTTGACGGCGATCCGCCCGCCGGAGTCGTCCAGTGCCCCGTAGACCGCTCCCATGCCGCCTTCGCCGATGCGTCCCACGACGCGGAAGGGGCCGATCGTGGTGGGGTCTGTTTCGGTCAGCGGCAGGAATCCGACGGGCAGCGGAGAGGGGGCGTCCTGAGGGGGCATGGTGTTGGGCGCTTCGCAGTCGAGGGATGGGGGGTGTATCGGCGGAGAAACTATGCCATACATCCGGGGGGTTCCCGCTCTGCTCCGTCCATGAACACCGGGGCTCGCCTACGCTGGGCTGTCGTCTCCCCGTCGGTCTCTTTGCCGGGCCGGCCCCGCAGAACGTCGGAACGGAGTCTGCTCATGGACTACGCGAGCCGCACCTTCCTGCTCCAGGTGTATGACAAGGCGTGCACTACGGCATGCCGCCACTGCCCGTGCCCGCTGCCGCCCGGGACCGTCAGGTGCCGCCTGTGCGGCCGCCTGCAGGAAGAGACCGCAGAACCCGACCGCGGCTCCGCTGTGTCTCCCAGCGCCAATGAGGGCGTCAAAGAGGACATCGGCGGCCGTGTGCGTACCTGATCCGCGTCCGGTCGAAAGCGCCCCGCCGCGGCGTGTCCTGCTGTCGGGCCGTGTGGCGGGCCCGCCGCTCACACCGGGGCGGCGCCGAGCCCCTCATTCGCGGAAGGCGGTCCAGTGCTGGGCCATGCGCTGCCCCTGCCCCTCGGTGAAGTGGTTCAGGCAGGGGTCGTCGCTGTAGTTCATGAAATTGTGGACGGGGTCCTCGCCCGCCCGGTGGGGGCAGGTGTCGCGCCCTTTGGGGCAGCCCGTCGGCCGTTCGCGCTCATAGGCGGTATCGGCCACATAATCGCCCGGGCTGCTGCACCCGTTCTGGAACGTGTGGAACAGGCCGAGCCAGTGGCCGGTCTCGTGGACCGCGGTGTAGCCGTTCTCGAAGTTGGTCCGGCCGCCTCCCGGGAGGCTGCGGTAGTCGACGACGACTCCGTCGGCCTTTGGTGCTGTCCGGTACTGCTGCGGAAAGGTGGCCGTTCCGAGGACGGCCCCGCCGAGGTCGGCCATGTAGAGGTTGAGCGTCTCGGCGCCGCCTTGGCGCAGCCGGCTCTTGATGTCCCTCTCATGGCGGGAGAAGCGGTCGAACCAGGAGGAGTTCTCACTCCGGACGACTTCTGCCAGGGTGAACCGGAAACCGGTGTCCGCTCCTCCGTAGCCGCCTTTGAACGCCTTGTTCATGACCGAGACCTGCCGGTCGATGATCGCGTCGTCCAGGTCTCCCTGCCCGTCCTCGTGGGAGATCACATGGACCACGATGGGCACGGTCCACGGGCCGGAGTCGTCGGGGGCCTGGGAGTCGCGTGAGGCGGCCCGCAGCTGCCGGTCGTAGTCGGCCGCCTGCTCGGCGGTGATCTCGTGCGGCCGGTCCCGCTCGGTTTCGGTGCGGGCCGCGCTGCTCTGCTCTGGCGGGCAGAACGGATCGTGGCCGCCTGCTATGCCCGGCTCCGCGACCGATGGTGCCACCGCGGTCGCCACAAGTCCGGCCAGGGCGACCGCGCTGAACAGCACACCGCCCCGTGTGCCCGCTTTTCCCGGCCGAGCCGCTTTTCCGCCGCAATCCATAGACACGGACGGTAGTTGAATGGAAACGGCGCATCATCGCGGACATAGACCTGTTGTGAAGTGTTTGCCCGGGATTGCCTCCCCGCGGACCACCGTCCGTATCCCGGCGCCCCTACCGGCCTCCAACGGCCCAACTGCGGATTTTGGCGATACGGTCGCGGATCTGCTCAGGCGATGCCTGGGCGATGGGCGGGCCTCCGCAGACGCGGCGCAGCTCGGTGTGGATGACCCCGTGCGGCTGCCCTGTCCGGTGGTGCCAGGCACCGACGAGGCCGTTGAGTTCCTTGCGCAGCTCGGCGATCACCTCATGGGCGGGGGCCTGCGGGGCCTCTGCCGGCGCCTTGCGTTCGCCGGCCTTCTGGTCGGCCTTGCGCTTACGCAGCAGCTTCGACACCTGCTCGGGTTCCAGCAGGCCGGGCAGACCGAGGAAATCCTCCTCCTCAGGGGAGCCGGGCGCGCCGCCGCCGAACTCGGAGCCGTCGTAGAGGGCGCGGTCGAACTCCGCCGACGCCTCCATCGTCTCGAAGGGCAGCTCCTCGCCGGCGTCGGGGGTGTCGCGCTTCTTGCGCGCCTCGTCGATGAGGTCCTGCTCGGGGTCGAAGTCGCCGTCCTTGATCGGGCGGTCCAGCACGTGGTCGCGCTCGCGCTCCATCTCCCCCGCGTACTCCAGCAGTGTGGGTACCGACGGCAGGAACACCGAGGCGACCTCGCCGCGCCGCCGCACCCGCACGAAGCGCCCCACCGCCTGGGCGAAGAACAGCGCCGTACTGGTGGAGGTGGCATAGACCCCCACCATCAGGCGGGGCACGTCCACGCCCTCCGAGACCATCCGCACCGCGACCATCCAGCGGTCGTCGGAGTCGGTGAACTGCTTGATCTTCCTGCTCGCTGCCGGGTCGTCGGAGAGGACGACGGTGGCCCCGCGGCCGGTGATGGAGCGCAGGATCCGCGCGTAGGCGCGGGCGTTCTCGTGGTCGGTGGCGATGACCAGGCCGCCGGCGTCCGGGTTGGTGTTGCGGACCTCGGTGAGCCTGCGGTCCGCCGCCGCCAGCACCTTCTTGATCCAGTCGCCCTTGGGGTCGAGCGCGGCCCGCCACGCCTGGGAGAGCGCATCCTGGGTGAGCGGTTCGCCCAGGCGGGCGGCCAGTTCGTCACCCGCCCTGGTGCGCCAGCGCATCTCCCCCGAATAGGCCATGAAGATGACCGGCCGGACGACGCCGTCGGCCAGCGCCGGCGCATAGCCGTAGCTGTAGTCCCAGGAGCAGCGGCGCACACCGGTGTGGTCCTGGACATAGTCGACGAACGGGATCGGGTTGACGTCGGAGCGGAACGGGGTGCCCGTCAGTGACAGCCGCCGCGCCGCGGGATCGAACGCTTCGCGGACCGCCTCGCCCCAGGACAGGGCGTCGCCCGCGTGGTGTATCTCGTCGAAGATGACGAGGGTACGGCGGGCCTCGGTGCGGTTGCGGTGCAGCATCGGGTGTGCGGCGACCTGCGCGTAGGTGACGGCCGCACCGATGTACTGCTTGCCCAGCGCCCCCTGGGCGTTTTTGAAATCGGGGTCGATGGCGATCCCGAAGCGGGCCGCGGCCTCGGCCCACTGCTTTTTGAGATGCTCGGTCGGGCAGACCACGGTGATCGCCCGCACCGTGTGCCGGGCGAGCAGTTCACTCGCGAGCGTCAACGCGAAGGTGGTCTTTCCCGCTCCCGGTGTCGCCACCGCGAGAAAGTCGCGCGGGTCTCTCCTGAAGTACTCATCGAAGGCCTCACGCTGCCATTGCCGCAGGCCGCTGAGGCGTTCCTCCATGGTGGTCGCAACAAGCGTCATATGCCAATCCCCTGATACATCCCGGATGAGGGTATCCGGACCGGAGGGCCTCGGAGGCGAGGACGGGCGGTGCGTTCGTCACGTTCCGGTGCAGCGAGCGCCTCCCTGAGCATCGGCCGCGCCTGGGTCCTGGGCGGCGCGCGCCCCAAATGATTCGGCGAACACGCCCTAACCGCCTTCGACCTCTACCGCGCCGTCGTTGAACGGCATGTAGGGGTCGGCCCAGGGGAAGACGACATACCACAGCAGCGCCGCCGCGCCCGCGATGAGCGCAAGCGCCAGCAGGAACTTCACGAACCACGGGCCGGGCAGGATATTCCAGATCAGGCCGTACATCAGTGGATCACTCCCCCTCGTTCTGGTTCTCCGGCGCCATGTCGGCGATGTTCTCCGGCATGCCATCGTCCTTGGAGCGGGTGTCGGTGAGCTCGGCGTGGATGATCAGTCGGTGCGTGTTGTTCAGCTTCGGCGCACACGTGGTGAGGGTCAGCAGGCGGCGTTGCGGATCGTCGTTGTTCTCCGGGTCGAACGGGTCGGGGTCGACCACCTCCACCTGGTCGGGGGTGACCGTCGATTCCTCCACGACTTCATAGGTGTAGAAGTTGTCCTTGTCCTCCAGGACGATCTCATCGCCCTTCCCCAGCAGGTCGAGGTCCCAGAAGATGCCGGGGCTCCGGTGGCCCGCGACGGCGTAGTTGCCCGGTTGCCCGGCCTCGGCCGCATCGCCGCCGCTGACATCGTCGTCGCCGTAGTGGCCCGGGCTGTACTTGATGTCCTCTTGTGAAACCCCGTTGACGACGACCCAGTCGAGGTCGAGGTCGGGGATGTACATCCGGCTGTTGGCCGTTCCCGGCAGCGGCTCGGAATCGGGCCCCTTGGCCTCCTGCTCCGCCCACTGGTCGTTGAGCCCCTGCGCGAGTTCCGTCTGCTCGCGGTTGGTCTCGGCCTGCTTGCCGTACACCTCGTAGAGGGCGAAGAACAGCATGATGAGGCCCGCCGTGAACAGCAGTTCGCCGAAAGCGCGGATAATGCCGCGGACGATGTCACCGGCAGAGAGTCCCCGCTTCGCGGGTCCCCTGCGCCGACCGCGCGCGCCTCGGCGACCTCCTTGGTACGACTGCTGTTCACTTGTGGAAACCATGTGACCTACCCGTGGTTGCGAAAACCCGCCACACCGGACCCGTGAGCACCGTGGAACACGGACATGGAATATGGACTCCGGGACGTGGCTGCGCCAGGACGATGCCACAGCGTATCGCGATCGCTATGCCCGCACACCGCGCATTGCGGATCGCTCGGCATCCGCCGCGCTTTTCCGGCACCCCTGTCTTCGGCGCATATGCTTTCGGCGCACATGGGGCCGGGGCCGGGCTGGATGCGCCCGGCCCCGGACGAGGGTGACCGTCTCCTTTGCGGCGGGGACGAAAACCGCGGACCCGGTAGCGCCCGTAGCCGGCAGAACAGCGCCGAGCGAAGAAACCGGCGCCCAGACCAGGAGCAGGGCCGGGCTAGCGCGTCATCTCCTCGTAGATCTCCTTGCACTCCGGGCAGACCGGGAACTTCTTGGGGTCGCGGTTGGGGACCCACACCTTGCCGCACAGGGCGATCACCGGGCTGCCGGTGACGGCACTCTCGGTGATCTTGTCCTTCTGTACGTAGTGCGCGAACCGCTCACGGTCGCCGTCATCATGCGAAATGTCCGGCCGAGTCTGTGTCTCGCTATCCGGAAGGACTTTGTTGACAACTTCCATCGACATCGTGCCCTCACACCTCCTACATCCCATTCCACGTTATCGGCAGCACGTCGCTCTCAGTTCAGCGTCGGGTCGTCGGGCAGAGTCGATACCAAGGCGAGATCCCCGCCCTGCCTGCGCAGCACACGGGACCAGAGCGAATCCGGTGACTCGGAGAAGACATCGTCGGCGGTCGCCGGGAGGACGTACCAGGCGCCCTCGTCGATCTCACCGCTGAGCTGGCCCTCGCTCCACCCCGCATACCCCGCGAAGACCCGGAAACGGCCGAGCGCGGGACCGAGGATCTCCGGCGGGGTGTCCAGATCGACCACGCCCAGCCGCGAGAGCGGCGAGCCCGACCTCAGGTTCTCCATCGGCTTCCAGCCCAGCGGGGCGTGGTTGCCTGCGGGGACGCCCAGCGCGAGGCCCGCACCCGTGCCCACGGGCCCGCCGGCGAACATCACCGCCGGGTCACTGACGTAGTCGCTCCAGTCCTTCAGTACGTCATCGACCCGCAGATCCGAAGGGCGGTTCACGATCACACCGAGCGTCCCGTCCGCGCCGTCGTCATCGATCACGAACACGACGGCCCGACGGAAGTTGGGGTCGTCCAGTAGCGGTGCCGCCACCAAGAGGCTTCCGGTCAGCGTCGGTTGATCCATGTCCCAACCTTTACCCGACGTACGCGTCGCACACCTCTCGGCGGAAGCCCGCCTATTCTGGCCGCCCCCGCAGTGCCGTATCGCGGACGGCCGAGGCCACCTGCTGCGAGAGATCGGTGTGGAACACGCTCGGGATGATGTAGTGCGGACCGAGTTCGTCATCGGTGACGACATCGGCGAGGGCCTCGGCAGCGGCCACCATCATGTCGGAGTCGACGTGGCGGCTCTGCGCGTCGAGCAGACCGCGGAAGACGCCGGGGAACACCAGCACGTTGTTGATCTGGTTCGGATAGTCGCTGCGCCCGGTGGCCACAACGGCGGCGTGCAGGTGGGCGACCTCCGGGTCGACCTCGGGTTCAGGATTGGCCAGCGCGAAGATGATCGAGTCATCGTTCATCTCGGCGATGTCCTCGCCGCTGAGGATGTTCGGCGCAGAGACCCCGATGAACACGTCGGCGCCGCTCACCGCACCCTTGAGGTCGCCGCAGTACGCCGCGGGGTTGGTGTTGTCGGCGATCCACCGCAGGTTCGGATCGAGATCGTCCCGGTCCGAGTGCACCGCGCCGTGGACGTCGCAGACGATGACGTCCTTGGCGCCGGCGTGCATGAGCAGCTTGAGGATGGCGGTCCCGGCCGCACCTGCGCCGGACATGGTGATGCGCACCTCGCTGAGCTCCTTGCCGACCACGCGCAGCGCGTTCTTCAGCGCGGCGAGCACCACAATGGCGGTGCCGTGCTGGTCGTCGTGGAAGACCGGGATGTCGAGCAGCTCGCGCAGCCGGGCTTCGATCTCGAAGCAGCGGGGAGCGGAGATGTCCTCCAGGTTGATCCCGCCGAAGCCGGGCGCGAGGACCTGGACGGTGCGGACGATCTCGTCCGCGTCCTGGGTGTCCAGGGCGATCGGCCAGGCGTCGATGTCGGCGAAGCGTTTGAACAGGGCCGCTTTTCCCTCCATGACGGGCATCGCGGCTTCGGGGCCGATGTTGCCCAGGCCCAGGACCGCCGAGCCGTCGGTGACGACGGCGACACTGTTGCGCTTGATGGTGAGGCGGCGGGCGTCGTCGCGGTTGGCCGCGATGGCCTGGGAGACACGGGCGACACCGGGTGTGTAGGCCATCGACAGCTCGTCTCGGTTGCGCAGCGAAACCTTCGACTTCATCTCGATCTTGCCGCCGAGGTGCATCAGGAAGGTGCGGTCGCTGACCTTGTGCACGTGGACGCCTTCGACGGCACCCAGAGCGTCGACGATGGTCTGCGCATGGTCGGTGTCGCGCGCCGCGCATGTGACGTCGATACGGATCCGCTCGTGGCCGGCGGAGGCCACGTCGAGGGCCGTGATGACACCGCCTACGTGCTCGACGGCGTTGGTCAGGCTGCCGACCGCGCTGCCGTGCCCGTCGTCGAGTTCCAAACGAATCGTGATGGAGTAGGAGACACTGGGAAGGGTGGCCACGTAAAGCTCCTCAAATCTCACGGATCTACCGCGCTCGTCCACGGGCCGGTGCTTCTCACCCGCACGGCGCCGCTTGCCCGCGGCGCTCGCATCGCCGATGCCCAGGCGCATGAATCATAGTGCCACCGGCGGCGGACTCCCCATGCCCTGAGGTGCTGTGATCCCGACGTCACAGCACTGGGCGCGGCCCGGCCGAGGAAGGGGGCGGCCCGACGTCGGCAGGCTCCGGCCCGACCAGGCCATCGCCCGCACCGCCACCCGCGCCGCAGGCCGCGGAGGTCGCCGCCGCATATGTCATGGGACTTTTCCCGGGGCCGGCCCTCCCGTCCGCCCCTACCCGGGGACAGGCGCGGTCACGGCACCGGCGCTACACCGACGGGTGGGGCGGGACGGGGGTGGGAGCGCCGGCGGCCGCAGCCGCACGCGCCCCCAGCGGTGCCGCACTCTAGAACAAGGCGGAGGTCAGGGCACGGCGCGCCTTGGCGACACGGGGGTCGCCCGCGGGCAGCACCTCGAACAGCAGCAGGAGGTGCTTGCGCGCCCGGTCGCGGTCGTCTTC
Source organism: Actinomycetes bacterium (assembly GCA_021793235.1). Taxonomy (GTDB): domain Bacteria; phylum Actinomycetota; class Actinomycetes; order Streptosporangiales; family Streptosporangiaceae; genus JAJYTD01. The sequence goes on from JAJYTD010000023.1 coordinate 12,257, forward strand.
CCGGGTGCGGCGGACCGTGCCGATCATGCGGTCGAAGGCGTCCTCGAACTTGCCGCCGTACATGTCGATGTCGGCCACACGCGCCTGGGACTCGACATCGTCGGGGTTCTCCGCGGCCGCCTGCCGAGCCGCGGCCGCGTCGAGTTCACGCACGCGCACAATGAGGCGGACCTGCGCCAGCTTCTGTCGGGCGGCCTCGTTCTTGGGGTCGTTCTCCAGAGCCTTGGCATAGATCGCTTCGGCCGCGGCGAAGTCACCGTTGTCGATCGCCTCCTGGGCTTCGGCGTCCACCGGGTCCTGCTCCTGCTGCTCCTCGGGAGGAGGGCCGTCCGGGCCCAGACCGGAGTAGTCCTGGGGCAGCACGCCCTGCTGACGCAGCCCGTCGAAGACCTGGGAGAGCCAGTCGCGCAGTTGCTCCTGTGTGGCCGGACCGGCCGGGCCGGGCACGACCTGGCCGCCGATGACCATGACGACCGTGGGCACCGCCTGGACACGCAGCGCCTGGGCGAGCTGCGGGCTGGCCTGCACGTCGATCTTGGCGAGGCCCCACTGTCCGCCGGCGTCGATGGCGAGCCGGTCCAGTGCGCTTTCCACCTGCGATGACTGATCGGAGTGCGACTGGAGTACCGCGAGGACGACGGGCGTGTTCAGCGAACGTTCGAGTACCTCCTGTTGGAAGTTCTGCTCACTGACGTCGATGGCGTAGGGATTGGCTGTACCGGATGACTCCTCGGCCTGCCGCTTGGCCTCGCGATCCAAGGCCGCCTTGCGAGCTCCGAGGTCGACCGCGCTCTGCATGGAGTAGTCCGAAGGCTGCATGTCTCCATCCTGCCCCATACCGCGCGAGCACAGTGAACGTTGGCGGATGTACGCGAGGGGCCGCGTGCCTGCGGCGCGGTACTCTCCCGCCGGCACGGGCATCCGCGGACGGGGCATCCGGTATCGGCGGGGCCGATCGTGCTGCCCTGTCGCGGATGTCGCCGCGAGCAACTACAAGGTCAGAACCGCGGGTCCTCCGTGTAGGTGCCGAACTCCGCGCCCATCGTCTGGCAGATCTCCCCGAGTGTCGCCTCGGCACGGGCCGCGTCCAGGATCACCGGGATGAGGTTGCCGCTGTCGGGTCGGCGCACCGCGTCCAGCAGCCGGGCCAGGGCGGCGTCGACCGCGGCCTGGTCGCGCCGGGCACGGCGGTCGGTGAGGGCCCGTTTCTGCTCGCGCTCTACCTCGTGGCTGATCCGTAGGATCTCCAGCTCACCGGAGACGGTACCGGTGTGGCAGTTGACGCCGACGATGCGTTTCTCGCCCTTCTCCAGGGCCTGCTGGTACTGGAAGGCCGAATCGGCGATCTCGGAGCTGAACCAGCCGCTTTCGATGCCTGCGAGGATGCCCGAGGTCATCGGGCCGATGGCGTGCTCGGCGGCGTCTCCGCCGCCCATGTGCAGGATCCGCTCGAAAATGCGCTCCGCCTCGGCCTCCATCCGGTCGGTGAGGGCTTCGACATAGTAGGAGCCGCCGAGCGGGTCGGCGACGTTGACGACCCCGGTCTCCTCCATCAGCACCTGCTGGGTGCGCAGCGCGATCTCTGCGGCCTGCTCTGTGGGCAGCGCGAGGGTTTCGTCCAGGGCGTTGGTGTGCAGCGAGTTGGTGCCGCCCAGTACGGCGGACAGCGCCTCGACCGCGGTACGCACCACGTTGTTGTAGGGCTGCTGGGCGGTGAGCGAGACGCCCGCGGTCTGCGTGTGGAACCGCAGCCACTGCGCCTTCTCTGTGGTCGCTCCGTAGCGGTCGCGCATCCAGCGGGCCCAGATCCTGCGGGCGGCGCGGAACTTGGCGATCTCCTCGAAGAAGTCGATGTGGGCGTCGAAGAAGAACGAGAGCCCGGGAGCGAACCGGTCGATGTCCAGTCCGCGCGACAGCCCGAGTTCGACGTAGCCGAACCCGTCGGCCAGGGTGAACGCCAGCTCCTGGACGGCCGTGGCCCCGGCTTCGCGGATGTGGTACCCGGATACCGACAGCGGTTTGAACGCGGGTATGTGCTCCGCGCAGTACTCCATGAGGTCGCCGATGAGGCGCAGGTGCGGTTCGGGGGGGTACAGCCACTCCTTCTGGGCGATGTACTCCTTGAAGATGTCGGTCTGCAGGGTGCCGTTGAGGGTGCCGATGTCGGCGCCCTGGCGTTCGGCGGCGGCGAGATACATGCAGAACACGGGGATCGCGGGGCCGCTGATGGTCATCGACGTGGTGGTGTCGCCCAGCGGGATGCCGTCGAAGAGGACGTCCATGTCGGCCGCGGAGTCCACGGCCACACCGCAGTGCCCGACCTCGCCGAGCGCGTGCGGGGCGTCGGAGTCGTAGCCCATGAGTGTCGGCATGTCGAACGCCACCGAGAGGCCGCCGCCCCCGGATTCGAGGATCATCTTGTAGCGTTCATTGGTCTGGACGGCGTTGCCGAATCCGGCGAACTGCCGGATGGTCCAGGGGCGTCCCCGGTATCCGGTGGGGTAGAGGCCGCGGGTGAAGGGGAACTCGCCCGGCCAGCCGATGCGTTCGAACCCGGGCGCTTCGGCGCCTTCCGGCGGGCCGTACGCGGGCTCGACCTGCTGTCCGGAGAGCGTGCTGAAATCGGCGTCCCGCTTCCGCGCGGCATCGTAGCGCGCCTGCCAACGGGAGCGCCCCGCCTCGATGTCCTCAGTCGTCGCCATTCTTCTGATAGTAGGACTTCCAACTAAAATTGGATAGGGGTGCCAGGGCGGGACCGGGCACGGCGGTCAGGTCCGATCGGCGGGGGCGTCGCCCTCTCCGCTCTTCGGGTCCGGGTCGGGGAAGTCCCCGAAGCTCACCCGGAGCCTGGTGAACACCGTGTGCACCGCCCAGAGCTCCTCCTCCGTGTAGCAGCCCAGCCCGAAGTCCATGGCTGTCAGATCCCGTGTGGCCTTCTCGACCACCTCGCGGCCCGCATCGGTGATCTCGGCGAGCGTTCCCCGACCGTCTCTGGGATTGGGCCTGCGGCACACCAGACCCTGCCGTTCAAGCCGGTCGATGGTGTTGGTGACACTGGTGGGGTGCACCATGAGCCGCTCGCCGATCTTGCCCAGCGGCAGCGCCCCCGTGGAACTGAACGTGAGCAGGACCAGCGCCTCATAGCGGGCGAAGGTCAGTTCATAGGGCTTGAGCGTGCTGTCGAGCCGGTCGATCAGAATCTGCTGCGCCCTCATGATCGACGTGACCGCGGCCATCGCGGGGTTGGCACCCCAGCGCCGGGCCCAGTTCTCATGAGCGCGCTCGATCGGGTCGAACGGAAGGTTCAGCGGGTTTCCCACACCGCCACTGTAGCGACCTCCCGACACCCCCACCCACCTCCTCTATGACCGGCTCGGATATTGCCGACCACTCCGGCCCCGCACACACCCGTCCAGGTCATTTCGGGGCCGACCGGTCCAGCGCGCGAAGCAGCCTGTCGGCCGCGGTGTAGGGGTCGATGCGGGCGGCGGCGACATCGCCGGCCAGCGCATCGAGGTCGGCATGGCCGTGAACGGTCCCCATCCGGTCCCGAAGCGCACCGACCACGATCGCCTCGACCTCCTGGCGGGCGCGCGCGTGCCGACGGCTGTCAAGACCCCCGGATCCGCGCAGGTAGGAGCCGTGCTGATCGATCCGCTCCAGCAATTCGCCGACACCTTCGCCCTTGGCCGCGACGGTGCTCACGACCGGCGGCTTCCACTCCTCTGGGCCCCGGTCCACCTGGGCGACCATCTGGCGCAGCTCGCGCGCAGCGGTACGGGCCCCCTCCCGATCAGCCTTGTTCACCACGAGGATGTCGGCTATCTCCAGTACCCCGGCCTTGGCCGCCTGGACGCTGTCGCCCATTCCCGGAGCGCAGAGCACCACTGTGGTATCGGCGTGCCCGGCGATGTCGACCTCGGCCTGGCCGACCCCCACCGTCTCCACCAGCACCGTGTCGAATCCGGCCGCGTCCAGCACGCGCAGGGCGTGCGGCGCCGCCCAGGAGAGCCCGCCCAGGTGCCCCCGGCTGGCCATGGACCGGATGAACACCCCGCTGTCGGTGGCGTGCTCCTGCATCCGCACCCGGTCGCCGAGCAGCGCACCGCCGGAGAAGGGAGACGACGGGTCGACCGCGAGGACCGCGACACTGCTCCCCCGGTCGCGCAGCACCCTCACCAGTGCGCTGGTGGAGGTGGACTTGCCCACACCGGGCGAGCCGGTGAGACCCACGACCCGCGCCCGGCCGGTATGTGCCGCCAGCCCCGCCATGATCTCCCGCAACTGCGGTGCGGTGTTCTCCACCAGGGAGATCGCGCGCGCTACGGCGCGCCGGTCGCCGCGCGGCACGCGGTCGACGAGTTCGCCGACGTCCATGAGACTCCTCGACGCTGAAGGGCCTGGTCTGCCGAGTACCGCCGCACCCGGTCGCCCGGAACAGGGCGGCGCCGCCGCGAAGGTCCGCGGCGCCGTGCCCGCGTCCGGCTCAGGCGCCGGGGACCGAGAACAGCAGGGCGTCGCCCTGTCCCCCGCCGCCGCACAGCGCGGCGGCGCCCAGGCCGCCGCCGCGGCGGCGCAGTTCGTGGACCAGGTGCAGGGCGATGCGGGCGCCGGAAGCGCCGATCGGGTGCCCGAGCGCGATGGCCCCGCCGTTGACGTTGACGATGTCCTCGGAGATCCCGAGGTCGCGCATGGACTGCACGGCGACGCTGGCGAACGCCTCGTTGATCTCCACCAGGTCGAGGTCGGCCACATCGCGCCCGGCCTTGCCGAGTGCATGCCGGATGGCGTTGGCGGGCTGCGATTGCAAAGAGTTGTCCGGACCGGCGACGTTGCCGTGCGCACCGATCTCGGCCAGGACCGCGCAGCCCAGCTCCTCGGCTTTCGCCCTGCTCATCACGGTGACGGCGCAGGCGCCGTCGGAGATCTGGGAGGAGGAGCCGGCGGTGATCGTTCCCTCGACGTCGAAGGCCGGACGCAGCCGCCCCAGACTCTCGGCTGTGGTTTCGGGGCGCACCCCCTCATCCTCGGTGAAAAGCCGCGGTTCGCCCTTGCGCTGCGGAACACTCACCGGCACGATCTCGTCCTCGAACCGGCCGTCCTTGATGGCGGCGGCGGCACGCTGGTGCGAGAGCGCGGAAAAGGCGTCCTGCTCCGCGCGGCCGATACCGAGACGGGCGTTGTGCCGCTCGGTGGACGCGCCCATCGAGTCGCCGTCGAAGGCATCGGTGAGGCCGTCGTGCGCGGTGGCGTCGAGCACTTCGATCGATCCGTATTTGTAGCCGTGCCGCGCCTTGGGCAGCAGGTGCGGAGCGTTGGTCATCGACTCCATTCCGCCGGCGACGACCACGTCGAACTCGCCCGCGGCGATGAGCTGGTCGGCCAGCGCGATCGCGTCCAGGCCCGACAGGCACACCTTGTTGATGGTGAGCGAGGGGACACTCATCGGGATTCCGGCCTTCACCGCCGCCTGCCGCGACGGGATCTGCCCCTGGCCCGCCTGCAGCACCTGTCCCATGACGACGTAGCCGACCTGGTCTCCGCTGATCCCGGCGCGTGCGAGCGCGGCCTCGATCACGGTCGCACCGAGGTCGACCGCCTGAAAGCCGGAGAGCGAGCCGAGCAGCCGACCGATAGGGGTCCGCGCCCCACTGACGATGACGGATCCAGGCATTGGGTGGCCTCCATTGATCGTGCTTCGCACCTGGTCTGACACCATACATACATGTCTTCCACCCGCCTTCCAGGAGGTTCGCCACTGTGCTCACCCGTATCGACCACATCGGCATCGCCTGCACGGACCTGGACGCCGCCGTTGAGTTCTACCGGAGCACCTACGGCTTCGAGGTGACCCACACAGAGGTCAACGAAGAGCAGGGCGTGCGCGAGGCGATGCTGCGGATCAACGGCACCGACGACGGCGGCGCGAGTTATCTGCAGTTGCTGGAGCCGATCCGCGACGACTCCCCTGTGGCGAAGTTCCTCTCCCGCAATGGGGAAGGCGTGCACCACATCGCGTTCGGCACCTCCGATGTCGCCGCCGAGGCCGAGGAGATCGGGCAACGGGGGGTGCGGGTGCTCGATGCCCGGCCGCGAAAGGGGTCGATGGGCTCTACGATCACCTTCCTGCACCCGAAGGACTGCGGCGGCGTGCTCACGGAATTGGTCCAGGCAGCCGAGGCACCGGCCGAACACGCCTGACACCGTGCAAGGAACACCGGTGGACGGCACGATGGGCACGGGGGCGGCGGGAGCAGCGCAACCGCCGCCTCGGGAGGGATCAGTCCGGAGGCACACGCGTCGGTGCTTTTCGCATCATATTCCGGTAAACCCTCTTCCGTTGGGGCGCGGGCTTGGTAAGGTCTGCTAGCCGCCAGAATTATTGGCACCGCCTCTATACCCCGCCCGTTCAGGCAGATCGAGTCGGGGCGGCCGCGTCCAGCGTCCGCATCCGTGGGCCGAGGCTCCATATCAATGGAGCGAACTCCCATCGCGACCGGTCCCTTCGGGAGTACCCTCCCGAAGAAGCCCCCACAGGACCAAGCGCACAGAGCGGCCTTGCGTGCCGACGCTCCACCGTCCGCACCCCGACCCGACACGAACACTTGTAATGTAGCCGTCTCGTCACCTGTTCAGGATTCCGCCACATGTCGTCCGATATTGAAGCCCAGCTCACCAATTTCTTCGAGGAAGGCAATCAGGCCACCGAGTTCGACGTGGTGCTGCGCGGTTTCGACCGGCAGCAGGTCCTCGCCTTCACAGACCAGCTGAAGTCCGAGCTCCAGCGCGCGAAAGAGGAGGCCGAGCAGAGCCGGAACGATCTCGCCGAGGCCAAGCGCCAACTGCAGGAGCAGGAGCGCCCCACCTACTCCGGCCTGGGAGCGCGGATCGAGCAGTTGCTCCGTCTGGCCGAAGAGCAGGCCACCGAGCTCGTACAGGGCGCCCGCGCCGAGGCCAACGACATCAAGTCCGGGGCCAAGATTGAGGCTGCCGAGATGCGGGCGGCCGCCGAGAACGAGTCGACCGAGCTCCGCACCACCGCTCAGCGTGAAGCCGACGAGATGCGCAGCAGCGCCGAGGCAGAGGCCGAGGAGATCCGTACGACGGCCCGCCGCGAGGCCGACGAGCTCACCTCCACTACCGAGCGTGAGGTGCAGAAGAAGCGGTCCGCGGCCGACCACGAGATCGCCGAGAAGCGCGCCACGTTCGAGGGTGATATCGCGAAACTGCGCACCACCACCGAGCGCGAATGCGCCCAGGCCCGCGCCACCGCCAAGCGTGATCGCGACGAAACGCTGCAGACGGCCAAGCGCCAGGCCGACGAGATGCGCGCCCAGGCTCAGCGCGCACTCGAGGAGAGCGAGGCCAAGCGCGCCCAGGAGGAGGCCGAGTTCGAGATCCAGTTGGCGGCTCGGCGCGAAGAGGCCGAGCGCCAGGACGCTGAGCGTCTGGCCGCGGCCCAGGCCGCCACGCAGAAGCTGGTCTCGGAAGCGGAGGAGCGCGCCGCCAGCGCCGAACAGCGGGCCACCAAGGCCAGCTCTCAGGCGGAGCAGACCCGGCGCGAGGCCGAGCAGCACGCCAAGCAGGTCGTCAGCCAGGCCAAGAAGAACGCCGACTCGATCACCACTGAGGCCAAGAGCAAGGCCGAGCACATGGTCAGCGAAGCCAAGGCCGAAGCCGACCGGATCATGACCGAGGCCCAGCAGGAGGTCGAGGAACGGCGCGTACAGCGCGACAGCATCGAGTCGCACCTGAATGAGCTGCGCCACCGCCTGTTCGGCGGCGCCGAGATGCCCGCGGCTCCTGCGGCGCCCCCTGCGGAGGAGCCCGCTGCCATCGAGGCGAAGCCGGCCCAGGCACAGTCGACCCCGGCACAGCCCGCCAAGCAGCCTGTGGCGGCCAGGTCCAGCAAGGGCGCCGACGACGAGGACTGGTGGCAGGAGTGACCGCTACCGAAGGCGGTCTTCGGTAGCGAGCGGAAGGCCCCGGCCCGGGCGGAATCCCGGAGCCGGGGCCTTCGCCGTAGGTAAGAAGCAAACGGAGTGGCGCCTCCCGGCACCGACAGCAGCCGAGGACGGTGCGGCTCTGCTCAGCCCCGCCCGGTTCGGGCGGTCCGCGTGGCTCCGCGAAGAGAGAGGGTCAAACCGTGTCCTGCTCGTAGGGGCCGTCCCATTCCGTGGGCAGCGGGGAGGCCTTGGGGGCGACCCGGCTGACGACCTCGTTGAGCACGGTACGCACGTAGGGCTCCCCGACCCACAGGTGCTTGGCGCCGTCCACCCCGACGACCTCGGCCTGTGGGACACGGGCGAAGCGCTCGCGCGCCTCGGGCGGGCGCAGGTAGTCGTCGAACTCCGGGACCAGCGCCACCAGCGGCTTGCCGGATGCCGCCCACACATCGAGGTCGGCATCGCCTGCTCTGCGCAGCGGCGGTGACAGCAGGATCGCGCCGTCGACCTCCGGATCACAGCCCCACTTCAACGCGAGCTCGGTACCAAAGGACCAGCCCAGCAGCCATGGCCGGGGCAGCTCCTCGAACTCGGTGAACTCGATCGCAGCGGCGACATCGAAGCGCTCACTCTCGCCGTCGCCGAATTCGCCCTGGCTCCTGCCGTGCCGGGAGGCCGTACCGCGCGTGTTGAAACGCAGCACGGCTACATCGGCCAGCGCGGGCAGCCGAAAGGACGCCTTGCGGAGTACGTGGCTGTCCATCATGCCCTCGGCCGTCGGCAGCGGATGCAGGCAGATCAGCGTCGCCACCGGTTCGGTGCTCTCCGGGAGGGCGAGCTCGCCGACAAGCTCCAAGCCGTCGGCGGTGTGCAGGGTGATGGGGCGGCGCTCGGCCGGCAGCACCGTACTGGCGCGGATCTCCATGGCTCCTCGGTTCGGTTCAGGTGTGGCTTCCGCTCGCTGTCTAGTGGCGCGGAGGGCGCGCAGTGCGGTGGGCGCGCTTCTCCCAGCAGGACGAATGCCAGTGTCTGCGGTCCTCACCATCTCCGAACGGCCGCCACGCCACCACGTGCGGCATCCCGAGCGGGATCTCCTGGGCGCAGCCGGGGCAGCGGTAGGGCTTGGCCGCGGCAGCTCCGCTGATGCGCCGGATCACCCAGTCGCCATCGGCGCCGGTCTCCCGGCGCTCGCCGCCGGTAATGCGCAGGACCAGCGCGTTCTCGTCGTTCTTTGGGCGGCGGTCCCTTTTTCGGCGGGGGACGTTGCGACGCGGACTCACCCCTTCAGGGTATGGGAACCCGCCTCTACTCTCGAACTGAACCGCGGTGGCATACGGCGCCCCCTGCCGCGGACCGGCCCAGGCGCCACGGCAGCGCCCCTGGAATCCGCCGTCCGCGGCAGCATGTCGCGCACCCGCATACCCCGGGTACCGGTCAGGAGGTCCGGAGCGTAGTACGGCCCGCACGCAGCAGGTGGGCCAGCAGAGGGGCGGGGGTGTGCTGTACGAAGCCGGCATCGGCCAGACTCTTGAGCACATCCGCGACCGAGTCCGCTCCGCGCTCATCGAGCAGCTCGATCAGGCCCTTGGGGTATCCGCAGCCGAACCGCATCGCGGTGTCGGCGTCCTCGACAGTGGCATAGCCCTCACCGACCATTCGCACCGCGTCGTCGATGTGCGGGACGATCAGCAGGTCGGCCAGGTCGAACCCGTGGGCGCCGTCGCGCACGGCCCGCGCGATGGGGCCGGTCGGCACCTCCTCGGCGGGCTCCTCCGCACCTGAATAGTCATAGAAGCCCTGTCCGCTCTTGCGGCCCAGCTTCCCGGCGGCGACCATGCGGCGCAACAGCGGAGCCGCGACGTAGCGGGACTCCCGGAACTCGTCCCACAGCACGTCCATGACGGCCAGGCACACGTCCAGGCCGACGAGGTCGGCCAGGGTGAGCGGCCCCATGGGGAGTCCGACGCTCTTGGTGACGGTGGTGTCGATCTCCTCGCGGGAGGCGATCTTGTGTTCGTAGGCCTTGATCGCGTCGTTGATGTAGGGCACCAGCAGCGCGTTGGCGACGAACCCCGCCCGGTCGCCGACTGTGACGGGGGTCTTACCGATGCGCTTGGCGACCTCGCCTGCCAGTTCGATCGTGCCGGGCGCCGTGCCGACCGTGGCGACGACCTCGACCAGCTTCATGACCGGTGCCGGGTTGAAGAAGTGCAGTCCGACGACCTTGTCCGCGCGGCTGGTGAGGGCGGCGATCTCGGTGACGGAGAGGGAGGAGGTGTTGGTGGCCAGGATGGTGCCCGGCGGGCAGATGCGGTCCAGGTCGGTGAAGACGTCCCGCTTGATGTCCATGCGTTCGGGGACGGCCTCCACCACGAAATCGGCGTCGGCGAGGTTCTCGCGTTCTGTACTGAAGGTGACACGGCCGAGGATCGCGCTCTGCTCCTCCTCGGTGAGCTTGCCCTTGGCCACCGCCTTGGCAAGCGACTTCTCCACGTGGGCGCGGCCGCGACCGAGCGCGGTGTCGTCGATCTCCACGCCGGTCACGCGGAACCCGGCCCGCGCGAACACCTCGACTATGCCGGCACCCATGGTCCCGAGCCCGACTACCCCGACCTTGTCGAATTCCTGCACCATGGTTCCCACCTTAAGGGTTGGCGGAAAAGGACCATTGCCGGGGAGTAATAATCGGTGTCGGCCGGGGCACGGGGCGATGCGCGAATCCGCGGTCTACTCGGCGCGCAGAGGAGACCGCGGAACAATGTCACCATGCGTATCGGAGCGTTCCTTCCGGCCGCGGGGTTCCCCGGCCGGGACCACACCGCGACACTGGAGTCGACACTGGATGCCGCCGCCACCGCTGAGGCGGCCGGCTTCGACGACGTCTGGTTCGCCGAGCACCATTTCATGTCCTACGGGATCTGCCCATCGGCAACAACCCTGGCCGGATTCGTGCTCGGCCGTACCCGCCGCATCGGCGTCGGAACAGCGGTCAGCGTACTCAGCACGCAGCATCCGGTCGCCCTTGCCGAGCAGGCCAACCTGCTGGACCAGGTGTCAGGCGGGCGGTTCCGGCTGGGGGTGGGGCGCGGCGGCCCCTGGGTGGACCTGGAGGTGTTCGGCACTGGCCTGGAGCGTTACGAACACGGCTTCGCCGAGTCGCTGGAGTTGCTGCTGACCGCGCTGCGCGGCGGGCGGATCCGCGCCGATGGGGCGGTGTTCGGCTTCCGGGAGGTGGACATCGTGCCCGAACCGCGGACTCGGCCGCACCCGGACGTGTTCGTGGCGGCGACCTCGGCCCCCACGCTGGAACTAGCGGCCCGGTTCGGACTGCCGACGCTGCTGGGGATGCACCTCACCGCTGCGCAGCAGGCGGAGATGGTCGCCTCCTACACCGAGGCGGGCAGCCGTGCCGACAGCAGCAAAGGAGGCGTGGGCCACGCGGTGACGGCGCTGGCCCACGTTGCCGATACCGGCGAGCAGGCCCGCAAGACAATGCTGGACGCCCTTCCACGGTGGCTGGGCCCGGGGCTGGCCGGATACCTACCGATCGGCGGGCGGGCGCGCCCGCAGCGGGACCCGTACGAATACGCGCGCTTCCTCTGCGACACCCATGCCGTCGGCTCCCCCCGGGACTGTGCGGACCGGCTCGTCGCTCAGGCTCGCGCCACCGGCGCCGCCGACCTCATTCTGCTGGTCGAAGGCGCCGGCGACGCAGAAGCGGTCCGGGAGAACATCACCCGGCTGGGCCGCGAAGTGCTGCCGCGGGTGCGTGAGGAGGCGGGCGCCGGGCACTGACCGAGCGCGGTCCCGGACGGATGCGGTGGGCCGCCGCGAAGCGGCCGGGCCCGGGCCCGGCCGCTCACAGCACGAGAGCGCTGTTCTAGCAGTCGACCAACTCGGGGGACTGGTTGAGGAGCTGGGAGCGCGGGGTGATGAAGTCCGCGTAGGCGGCATCGGCCCCGGGGGCGAAGAGCGCTACCTTGTGGCAGTTCTGGAAGGCCAGCCGCATGCCGAAGTGGCGTTCCACCGCGGCCCGCATGGCATCGCTTGCGACCAGTCGGAGCAGTTGGCCCCGCTCGGCTTCGCCGGGCGGAGGCACCTCGTTGGCCTCGTAGTCGGCGCCGGAGGTTGCGAAGCGCTCAGCCAGACCGCTGATGACACTCCAGGCATAGGGAAGGGACTCGCGGATACAGGCGATGAAGTCCGCATCCTCGACGGGTCCCTGCTGCGCTTTGTTCAGAAGTTCCGGTGAAACCGTCAGCGACATGGAAGTCCTATCTCTCGGCGACAGGCCGCGGCGGATCCGCCGGCCGCTGCCGGCCGTGGTCCCTCGCGTACCTGTAGCGACGTTAATTCCCGCGCGCCGACACGTCACGGGGCGCGAAGGTCAGACATGGCTACCTTCACCGCTACAAGAAAATAGTTATCATTATCGTTTACCGCCACCGAAAGCACCGCCGGATGCCCTCCTTGCCCTCATGGCCGGAGCATCCTCGAGAGGAAAGGTGAAGCGGCTCCCGGATCGCGGTAACGTGGCGTCCTGTGCGCCTCGTTATCGCCCGTTGCAGCGTCGACTACGTCGGCCGGCTCACCGCTCATCTGCCCATGGCCCCGCGGCTCATCCTGCACAAGGCCGACGGTTCGGTCTCCATCCACGCCGACGACCGCGCCTTCAAGCCGCTGAACTGGATGAATCCGCCGTGTACGGTACGCGAGACCACCGACGACGACGGCACCGTGTGGACGGTCACCCACGGCAAGTCCGGCGAGAAACTCATCCTGCGCATCGAGGAGGTCTGGCACGACAGCTCCCACGAGCTCGGCCCAGACCCGGGGCTGCGAAAGGACGGTGTCGAGGCCCACCTGCAGGAACTCCTCGCCGAGCACATCACCACCCTTGGTGAGGGCTACACACTCATCCGCCGCGAGTACCCCACCGCCATCGGGCCGGTCGACATCCTGTGCCGCGACGGCGACGGCGCCACCGTCGCCGTCGAGCTCAAGCGCCGCGGCGACATCGACGGTGTCGAGCAGCTCACCCGCTACTTGGACCTCCTCAACCGCGACCCCGCTCTCAAACCGGTACGCGGCGTCTTCGCCGCCCAGGAGATCAAGCCCCAGGCCCGTGTCCTCGCCACCGACCGCGGCATCAGCTGCGTCACCCTCGACTACGACGCCCTGCGCGGTATCGAACCCGATATTCCCCGGCTGTTCTGATCGGTCCGCGGTGGTTTCGGCGCCGGCGGGATCGCGCCGCGTGGCCGGGACCGCAGCTGCCGTGGCAACGGTGGGATTCGCGCGGGCTCCTTTCGGAAGCAGGATGCGGGAATTTGCGGCTGTTCCCGGTCTGGTATCTCCTTCCCCACCGATACAAGATAGACGGGTGACCGTGAACTCCTCCTCGAACAGCGAACCCGACCGGATGCGCGCCTCCGACGCCGACCGCGATGCGGTCGCGGCGCGGCTGCGCGAGGCCCTCGCCGAGGGGCGCATCAACCCGGACGAGCACAGTGAGCGGCTCGACGCCGTGTACGGCGCGAAGACCATGGGCGAACTCGTACCGATCACGCGGGACCTGCCCGATGCCCCCACCGCGGCCGACGCACCCGAGGCCCCCGGATCTCGCGCGCGCGGCTTTGTCTCGCCCCGCCCCGTCTACGGAGCAGAGAGGGTCGTCACCACTCCCGCCAGCGGGCACTTCTCCATCGCCGTCATGGGCGGCGCCGAACGCAGCGGCAACTGGACCGTTCCCGCGACCTATCAGGCGGTCGCCATCATGGGCGGCGTGGAGATCGACCTTCGGGAGGCGACATTCGCCCAGCGCGAGGTCACCATCTGGGCCAACGCGCTGATGGGGGGCATCGGCATCATCATCCCCGACGACATCGACGTCCGCGTCAGCGGTGCGGGGATCATGGGCGGCTACGGGGCCGATGGCGGCATGCCCCCTAGTGTGACCGACCCCGGTACTCCCATCGTGCACATCAAGGGCATCGCTGTCATGGGCGCGGTGGTCGTGGAGCGGAAACCGCGCAAGCACCAGAAGCAGCGCGATGACGCGAAGAAGCGCGAGCTCGGCTCCGGTGATTGACCGGCCGTCCGATTCGCGCGGAAACCATCAATAACACCACAGGCCGCCCTCCGCGCGGAAGCCGTTCAGCCGAATGTGGCAACCGAGTGCTCCTCTGCTTGCTCTGCTGTACCTCCACCTGACAAGCTGCACGATACCTCACACGTTCCGCGTCCACTCCGTCACTCCTGGTAGGTGGACGCCCGTACAGGAGGAGCATCGTGCCCAGCACACCATCCCGACATTTCCCCCGCCGCACCGCGGCCACGCGGCGACGCCTGGCCGGCGGCGCCACCGTTGTCATGGCGCTCGGTCTCGGTATGGCGCCCACCACCGCCCACGCCGACGACGCCCAGCTGCCCACTCTGGTGAAGACGGAGAACATCCGCTCTCACATGGAGAACCTACAGACCATCGCCGAGTACAACGGCGGCAACCGGGCCAGCGCCGAACCCGGCTACGACATCGCCGCGAAGTACGTCATCGACCAGTTGGAGCGCGCGGGTTACACACCCGAGAAGCACACCTACGAATACGACAACTGGAATGAGAACTCTCCAGCCGTTCTGGCGCAGACCGCACCGGAGGAACGGGGCTTCACCCTCGAGGACGACTTCGTCACCATGGCCTACTCCGGGGCCGGCGACACCACCGCCCCGGGCATCGCGGTGAACGCCGAGACCGACGAGAGCGGCTGCTCCGCCGACGACTTCTCGGGTTTTCCCGAGGGTGCGATCGCCATCGTTCAGCGCGGCACCTGCACGTTCACTGAGAAGACACAGAATGCCGCCGACGCCGGAGCGGCCGGAACCGTGATCTTCAACAACGAGCCCGGCCCGCTTCTCGGCACGGTCGGCGAGGAATCGGCCATCCCCGTGGTGGGGGCCACCGAGGAGGTCGGCGCCGAGCTGCTCGCCGCAGGCGATGACCTGGAGCTGCGTCTCTCGGTCGACTCCGAGGTCGTCACGAAGTCCTCGTACAGCATCATCGCCGAGAGCAAGGGCGGCGCAAAGGACAACGTAGTCGTCGTCGGCGCCCACCTTGACGGCGTTCCCGACGGCCCGGGCGTCAACGACAACGGCAGCGGCACCGCGGCGGTTCTGGAGACCGCCAAGCAGTTCGCCGAGCTCGGCGCCCCCAATAACAAGCTGCGGTTCGCCTTCTGGGGCACAGAGGAGGAGGGCCTGGTCGGCTCGACGAAGTACGTCGAAGGGCTCAGCCAGAAAGAGATCGACCGGATCGCTCTCTATTTGAACTTCGACATGATCGGCTCGCACAACTTCGGCCGTTTCGTCTACGACGGTCGCGGCGAACTCGACGGGTCGCTTCCGCCGCCCGCCGGATCAGCCGCCATCCAGAAGCTCTTCGAGGACTACTTCGAAAGCCAGGGGCTGGTGAGCGAACCCACCGAGTTCAGCGGCCGTTCCGACTACAGCGCCTTCATGGAGGCCGGGATCGCCTCCGGCGGTCTGTTCAGCGGGGCTGACGGCGTCAAAACCGAAGAGCAGGTCGAATACTACGGCGGGACCGCTGGTGAACAGTACGACCCCTATTACCACACTCCCGAGGACACCATCGACAAGATCGACTGGGACTCCGTCGAGGACTTGTCGAACGGCATGGCCTATGCGGTGGAGGCCTATGCCGACAGCACGCTCCCGGTGAACGGTGTGCTTCGAACGCACCAGACCCAGGAGTTCGTGGCTGATCGCCTGGGCGACCTCTGGCTGCGTTGACCGTCCGACCGCGCCGGACGCCCGTGGACGAGGACCCCTCCTCGTCCACGGGCGTTCCTCTTCCCCCCGCGGCCGGGGCGCCCCTACTTCGCGGGGCGGACTCCCCTCATGCCCGCTTCGCGGGACGACCGGACCCCCCGACCCGATCGCCCGTGCGCGCCCCGGCCGCGTCTTTCACAGGAAGCGCCTCTCAGCGCCTCCCCTTCGGCTGGCCCCCGCCATCACACCCGAAGGAGACACGGTCGCCCACACCACCCAAAGAAACTACCCTAAGTAGCTTCTCAGATCCATAGAGTATCATTTGGCGAGGGGTGCTCGTCCACCAGTACCGAGTGGTTACCGTCAGGCGGCGGCGACGCGTGCTTCTATGGTGTTCCTATGACCAAACGGGATAACGACAAACCTGTCGTGCTGTCCAAGATCTATACGCGAGTCGGCGACAGCGGAACCACCGACCTTGGCGACATGAGCCGGACGTCAAAGACCGACCTCCGGCTGGCCGCCTATGCCGACGTCGAGGAGGCCAACGCGGCCATCGGAACGGCGCTCTCCCTGGGCAAGGTGCCAGGCGACATACGCACGCTGCTCGGCCGGGTGCAGAATGAACTGTTCGACCTGGGGGCGGACCTGGCCTGCCCGATCACCGAGAACCCGGAGTTCCCGCCACTGCGCGTCGAGCCCGACTACATCGACCGGCTGGAACAGGCCTGCGACTCCTACAACGCCGACCTGCCCACGCTGCGCAGTTTCCTCCTTCCCGGCGGATCTCCGACGGTGGCGCTGATGCACACCGCCCGCGTTGTGACACGTCGGGCCGAACGTAGCGCGTGGGCGGCGATCGAAGAGCACGGCGACACCGTGAACCCGTTGACCGCCCGCTACCTCAACCGCCTCTCCGACCTACTGTTCGTCCTCTGCCGGGTGCTCGGCGCTGACGGCACCGAAGTACTCTGGAAGCCGGGCGGCGAACGCTGAGACATCCCTGGGCGCGAACACCGACCGCCCAGGACCCCGCCAAGGCGAGAACAGCCGTGGAGAAGGGCTCACTCCTGTTCGAGCTCCCGCTCCACGGCCTCGACCTTGCTCGTCAGGCCGTCGTTGACGCCCTCGCGTATGTCGGCCTTGAGGGTGAGACTCACGCGCGGCGCCCCCTCGCCCGCGGCGAAGACAGCGCGCTTGACAACGTCCATCACCTCGTCCCACTCCCCTTCGACGCTGGTGAACATCGCGTCGGTACGGTTGGGCAGGCCGCTCTCGCGCACCACGCGGACCGCACGTGCCACAGCAGGAGCAACGGACTCGCCCGTGCCCATGGGACTCACCGAGAATGCCACGATCATGGCCGTAGCCTAAGGCGCACACCCGCCGCATGTCTCGCAGGCGTGCCAGCGCGGCCGCCAGAGGGCTGTCAGGACTGCCAGACGGTTCCCGGAGGCAGGGACTCCAGCCACGAGAGAAATCCGGTCAGCGCGCTCTCGGTCATGGCGAGTTCGTAGACCGGCTCCTTGGGATCGGAGCCGTCGGCACCCGTCCAGCCCACCTCGATCACCACCAGGTCAGCGGTGAGTTCGGCAAGATCACGGGGGGTGGGAGCGCGCCGCCCCATAACGACAAGACCGCGGCGCGGCAGCTCTACTGCCGGCCGCGGCCACAGGGAGAAGATGCGGTACCAACGCAGCTCTTCGGTTCCATAGCGCCCGAATCCGATACGCCACGGGGCCCTGGGGGCACCGGCCCCGCGCCGCAGGTAGCACTCGACAGCGCCGCCCCCGCGCTCCAGGACGAACCTGCGCACGGTCACGGCCACCAGACCCGCCAGAGCGGTGATGAGCAGGGCGAAGAACAGCCATTCGGCGACCAGAAACCACGATTGGCTGAACAGCTGCTCCCCCACTCTCTCTTAGCTCCGGTTATACCGTCTCACCGGCAGCCCGGAGGCGGCTGCGGGCGCGAGCGATTCGGGCCTGCTGGTCCGGGTCTCCCAGGTTCGCCCCGCCGGCTGTGGCTTCGGCCAGCGCGGCCTTGGCCCGTTCGACGTCGATGTCCTCGGCCAGCTCGGCGATCTCGGCGAGGATCGAGACGCGGTTACGGTCGGAGACCGAGATGAACCCGCCGTGCACCGCCACGGTGACCTCACCGTCTTCCCGACCACCCAGGACCCGGATCACCGAGCCCGGCGCAAGCAGCGCGAGCACCGGGACGTGCCCGGGCTGCACACCGATCTCACCCTCGGTGGTCTTCGCGATGACCATGTCGCCCTCGCCCGCCCACAGCTCTTGCTCGGGCGAGACGATCTCGACAAAAAGCTTCTTCGACACTGCCACAAACTCCTCTGCTCGCGGGCGGTTATGCGGGGAGCGGGCGGATTCCGCCCGCTCCCCGCACACCTGCTAGCCCTGCAGCGTCTTGGCCTTCTCGACGGCCATCTCGATGTTGCCGACGTCGAGGAACGCCTGCTCGGGCAGGTGGTCGTACTCGCCGTCGCAGACGGCCTTGAAGGAGGCGATGGTCTCCTCCAGCGGCACGAACACGCCCGGGTTGCCGGTGAACTTCTCGGCGACGAACATGTTCTGCGACAGGAACCGCTCCAGGCGCCGTGCCCGGTTCACGATGATCTTGTCCTCTTCAGACAGCTCGTCGATACCGAGGATGGCGATCTGGTCCTGCAGGTCGTTGTTGCGCTGCAGGATCCCGATGACACGCTGGGCGACGTCGTAGTGCTCCTGGCCCACGTACTGCGGGTCGAGGATGCGCGACGTCGACGCCAGCGGGTCCACCGCCGGGTAGATGCCCTTCTGCGAGATCGGGCGGGAAAGCTCGGTCGTCGCGTCCAGGTGGGCGAACGTGGTGGCCGGAGCCGGGTCGGTGTAGTCGTCGGCGGGCACGTAGATCGCCTGCATCGAGGTGATCGAGTTACCGCGGGTCGAGGTGATCCGCTCCTGGAGCTGGCCCATCTCATCGGCCAGGTTGGGCTGGTAGCCCACCGCGGAGGGCATGCGGCCCAGCAGGGTCGACACCTCCTGGCCCGCCTGGGTGAACCGGAAGATGTTGTCGATGAACAGCAGCACGTCCTGGTTCTGCACATCGCGGAAGTACTCCGCCATGGTCAGCGCCGAAAGCGCCACACGCAGACGGGTGCCCGGCGGCTCGTCCATCTGGCCGAACACCAGGGCGGTGTCCTGGAGGACCTCCATCTCGTCCATCTCCAGGAACAGGTCCGTGCCCTCACGGGTGCGCTCACCCACACCCGCGAAGACGGACACACCGCCGAAGTTGCGGGCGATACGGGTGATCATCTCCTGGATCAGCACGGTCTTGCCGACACCGGCACCGCCGAACAGGCCGATCTTGCCACCACGCACGTACGGCGTGAGCAGGTCGATGACCTTGATACCGGTCACCATCATCTCGGTCTTCGACTCAAGCTGGTCGAAAGCCGGGGCGTTGCGGTGGATCGGCCAGTGCTCGGTGACCTTCAGCTCCGAGGTGGGCACGTCCAGCGGTTCGCCCAACGCGTTGAACACGTGGCCCTTGACGCCGTCGCCCACCGGCACGCTGATCGGCTCGCCGGTGTCGCGGACCTCGGCGCCGCGGACCATGCCGTCCTGCGGTGCGAGGCTGATCGCGCGCACCAGGTTGTCGCCCAGGTGCTGGGCGACCTCCAGGGTCAGAGTCTGGGTCTCGTCCCCGAGGGTCACATCGGTGTGCAGGGCATTGTAGATCGCCGGCAGCGAGTCGACGGGGAACTCCACGTCGACGACCGGGCCGGTGACCCGGGCGATGCGCCCGGTGGCCGTGCCAGGCGCGGCCGTCCCTTCAACAGTCGCAGTCACTTCTCTTACTCACTCCCCGCGCTGGCAGCAGCGAGGGCGTCGGCTCCACCGACGATCTCGCTGATCTCGTTGGTGATCTCCGCCTGGCGGGCCTGGTTGGCCTGGCGGGTCAGGTTCTTGGCAAGCTCCTCGGCGTTGTCGGTGGCCGCCTTCATCGCGTTGCGGCGCGACGCCTGCTGGGAGGCCGCCGACTCCAGGAGGGCGAAATAGATCCGGTTCGTCACGTACTGCGGAAGCAGCTGGTCGAGGGCTTCCTCGGGCGACGGCTCGAACTCGTAGAGCGGGAGGGGCTTGCCTTGCTCTTTCTCCAGTTCAGCGGCGTCGACCTCCTCGACCTCCAGCGGCAGCACGCGGTTGGACGCCGCCTGCTGCGTCAGCATGGAGACGAACCGGGTCGAGACGATGTGGATCTCGTCCACGCCGTCCTCGGTGACGCTGTCCTTGACGAAGCGGTCCATCAAGGCCGCGCCGATCTCCTTGGCGTGTGCGTAGGCGGGGCGTTCGGTGAAGCCCTCCCACGTCTGCTCCATGGCGCGGTCGCGGAACTGGTTGTAGGCGATGCCTTTGCGGCCCACGACGTAGAGGAGGACTTCCTTGCCCTGCTCCTGCAGGAGCGCGGACAGGGATTCGGCTTCCTTGATGGCGTTGGCCGTGTACGCGCCGGCGAGGCCCTTGTCGCTCGTGATGACGAGGATGGCGGCCCGGGTGGGGTTCTCCGATTCGGTGAGCAGGGGATGCTCCGAAACGCGCCCGGCCACGGCCGAGACCGCCCGGGTGATCTCCCGCGCGTAGGGCTCGGCCGCCTGAACCGCCCGCTGTGCTTTGGTGATGCGGGTGGTGGCGATGAGCTCCATCGCGCGGGTGATCTTCGCCATCGACTGCGTCGAGCGGATCCGCCGGCGATAGATACGAAGCTGTGCTCCCATGGGCTACTTCCCGGCGCTCTTGGCGACCTTGATGGTCTCCTGGCCGACCTCGTCCTCCTCCAGGGCTTCGGCTTCCTCTGTACCGAGGATGCTGCCGGAGCTGGTCTGGAAGGACTGCTTGAACTCCGCGATGGCGTCCTTGAGCGCGGCCTCGGTCTCCTCCTCGAACTTCTCGCTCTCACGGATGGTGTCGAGGATCTTGGCGTGTTCGCGGCCGAGGTAGTCCAGGAAGTCCGTCTCGAAGCGGCGCACGTCCTCCACGGGGACCTCGTCCAACTGGCCGGTGGTCCCCGCCCAGATCGAGACGACCTCCTGCTCGATCGGGAACGGCGAGTACTGGCCCTGCTTGAGCAGTTCCATCAGCCGCTCACCGCGCTCCAACTGGGCCTTGGACACCGCGTCCAGGTCGGAACCGAACGCGGCGAACGCCTGCAGCTCGCGGTACTGGGCCAGGCCCAGGCGCAGCGAACCGGTCACCTTCTTGATCGCCTTGGTCTGCGCGGCGCTACCGACACGCGACACCGAGACACCGACGTTGATGGCCGGGCGCTGCCCCTGGTTGAACAGGTCGGTCTCCAAGAAGACCTGGCCGTCGGTGATGGAGATGACGTTGGTGGGGATGTAGGCCGAGACGTCGCCGGCCTTGGTCTCGATGATCGGCAGGCCGGTCATCGATCCCCCGCCCATCTCGTCGGAGAGCTTCGCGCAGCGCTCCAGCAAACGGGAGTGCAGGTAGAACACGTCACCGGGGTAGGCTTCGCGGCCCGGCGGGCGGCGCAGCAGCAGGGACACGGCCCGGTAGGCCTCTGCCTGCTTGGTCAGGTCATCGAAGACGATCAGGACGTGCTTGCCGCCGTACATCCAGTGCTGGCCGATGGCCGAACCGGTGTAGGGGGCCAGGTACTTGAAGCCGGCGGGGTCGGAGGCGGGTGCGGCGACGATGGTGGTGTACTCCATCGCGCCGGCCTCTTCCAAAGCGCCGCGCACGCTCGCGATGGTCGAGCCCTTCTGGCCGACCGCCACGTAGATACAGCGCACCTGCTTGGTGGGATCGCCGGACTCCCAGTTGGCCTTCTGGTTGATGATCGTGTCGATGCCGATGGCGGTCTTGCCGGTCTGGCGGTCACCGATGATCAACTGGCGCTGGCCGCGGCCGATCGGGGTCATGGAGTCGATCGCCTTGATACCGGTCTGCATCGGCTCGCCGACCGGCTGGCGCTGCATGACACTGGGTGCGCGCAGCTCCAGTTCGCGGCGCTCGGTGGTCTCGATCTCGCCCTGGCCGTCGATCGGGCGGCCGAGCGGGTCCACCACGCGGCCCAGGAAGTTGTCGCCCACCGGAACGGAGAGGACCCGGCCGGTGCGGCGCACCGTCTGGCCCTCCTCGATGCCGGTGAAGTCGCCCAGGACGACGGCGCCGATCTCGCCGATCTCCAGGTCCTGGGCCAGGCCCAGTGTGCCGTCTTCGAATTCCAGCAGCTCGTTCGCCATCGCAGAGGGGAGGCCACCGACGCGGGCGATTCCGTCACCGGAGTAGGTGACGGTTCCGATCTCCTCGCGTGCGGCGGCGTCGGGCTCGTACGACTGGACGAAGCGCTGCAGCGCGTTCCGGATTTCCTCCGGCCGGATGGTCAGCTCCGCCATCTCAGGTATGTCCTTGCTCTCGTATGGCGCCGCGTTCCCCGGCGCCGTGCGTGCTTTCGTTGGCCGTTCCGTCGCGTCAGCCGGCCAGGCGCCGCCGGACCTCGGCGATCCGCCCGGCGACAGTGCCGTCGATGACCTCATCGCCCACGCGGATGGAGAGTCCACCCACGATCTCCGGGGCGATTTCGATGTTCAGGTGGATGGTCCTGCCGTACACCCGGCTCAGCGTGCTCTGCAGCCGCTCCTGCTGCCCCTCAGACAGCGGGACGGCCGTGCGCACGTGTGCGACGTAGCGCTGGGCACGCTCGGCCACGAGCTGCCCGTAGTGCTCCAGTCCCTGTTCCAGGGTACGTCCCCGCGGACGGGCCACCACCTCGGTGACCAGCCTCAGCGCCGCGGCGCTGGCCTTGCCCGAGAGGAGGTTCTCGACCAGCGTCCGCTTGTGCTCGACGGCGACGCCTTCCATGGTGAGCGCCGCGCGCAGCTCCGGCTCTGCGATGACAACCCGGCCGAACCGGAAGAGCTCGTCCTCCAGCTCGCCGAGCCGCTGTTCGCCTTCGACCGCGGCGGCCGTCGCGTAGACGGCCATCCGCTCGACCGCGTCGACCAGGTCACGCGGTGCCGACCACCGCGCCTGGACGATGTCGCTGACCACGAAGACCGTGGCCGGCGACACCTTCGACTCCAGGAGCTCCCCGATCAGACCGGACTTGCTCTCGGCGTCGTTGGCCGGGTCGGCCAGCCATCGGCGCAGGGAGTGCTCCTCCTGCAGGAGCGCCGCGGCCTCGAAGAGCTCGTGCCCCAGCCTCGCGGCGTTGGTCGATGGGAGGATCGCATCGAATTTCCGGGTAACCTCGGCCAGTGAGGTGCGGCTGATACCTCTCATCAACGCACTCCGGCCTGCTGGTTATTCCCGCTGTGCTCCAGCTCGTCCAGGAACCGATCGATGACGCGGTTCTGGGCGGCACTGTCGCTGAGCGTCTCACCCACGATGCGGGTGGCCAGCTCCGTGGAGAGCACGCCGATCTCGTTCCGCAGCTGGGCCATGGCCTGCTGGCGGTCGGCCTCGATCTGCGCGTGCGCCGCCTCGACGAGGCGGCGCGCCTCCACTTGGGCCTCTTCGCGCGCCTCGGCGATGATCGCGGCGCGCTGCTCCTTGGCCTTCTCCAGCTCCTGGGCGTACTCGCGGTGCGCCTCTTCGAGCTTGTCGCGGTACTGCTGGCGGATTTCCTCTGCCTCTGCCTCGGCCTTCTTCGCACGCTCGATGCCGCCCTCGATGGAGTCAGCGCGTTCATCGAGCATCTTCGTGATCCGCGGCGCGGCGTACTTGTACACCAGTCCGAAAATCACAGCAAAGGCGATGAGACCGAAGACGAGTTCGTCGATGTGAATCCGCAGAACGTTCTGTTCTTCAGCGGCCAGGCCCAACATAGTCAGCGCCCCTTCACGTTCGGTTTCCTAGTTCCTTCGCCGGTTCGCTCTAGATGGCGAACGCGAGAACGAAGCCGAGCAGGGCCAGAGCTTCGATCAGGGCGAATCCGATGTAGATGTTGGTCTGCAGCGGGCCGCGGGCCTCAGGCTGGCGGGCGATGGCCTGCATGCCCATACCGAATACGATCCCCACACCGATGCCCGCACCGATGACGCTGATGCCGTATCCGATGGCGTTCAGGCTGCCTTCCATTGCTTCTCCTTGAGAGTCGTGACCACAGGGTCGGTTGAGTTCGCGCGACTCGGGTCAGCCGCGCTGAATGGCCAAAGGCCGAATGGTCAGAGTCGGAAAGTCGTTTCGCATGAGCCGGTCCGGATCAATGCGCTTCCTGCGCCTGGCCGATGTACAGCGCCGCGAGCAGCGTGAACACGAAGGCCTGCAGGAACATGATCACCATCTCGAAAGCGGTGAACACGATGAATCCCACCAGGGAGGCGCCGGAGAACAGCACCGAGATGCTGCCGAACAGCGGGCCCGCACTGGGGTTGAACATGTACCAGCCGGCCGCGGCGAACGTCGCGAGCAGCAGGTGCCCGGCGAACATGGTGGCGAACACACGGATGGCGTGCGTGGCCGGACGGATCAGGAAGTTCGAGATGATCTCGATCGGCACCAGCAGCGGAAGAATCCAGCCGGGCGCTCCGGAAGGTACGACGGCGCTCTTGAAGTACGCGGCGACCCCGCCCTGCGACTTGATGCCCACCGCGATGAAGATGATGTAGACGATCAGCGCGAGGCCCACCGGATAGGACAGGTTGCTGGTGACCGGCAGCTGCAGGAAGGGGATGATCCCCATGATGTTCATCGCGAACACGAACAGGAACAGCGAGAGCAAGAGGGGGAGGTACTTGTCCCCCTTCGCCCCCATCATCGGCCGGGAGATCTGCTCGCGGATGAAGAGGTAGAAGATTTCGCCGAGGCTCTGCCGCCGGTCCGGGACCATGGACAGCCTGCGCGACGTCCACCACAAGAACAGCAGTACCAGAGCGGTGGCCACCACCAGCAGCACCGCGTACTTGGTGATTCCGCCGAGGTAGGGGCTGGTCTCGCCATAGTTGCCCCAGGACCACGCGCTCGGGAAGAAGATCCCGACGGAAGGAGCCTCGAAGCCGGGCCCTCCCGGCGTGAACAGACCGCCACCGCCCTCGGCAGCGAGGTTGAGCGTGTCAGCACTCACGGCGAACCTTTCCGTCGTGAATCAAGAGAATCTGGTCGGTTCTGAGCGGCCCCCGAACGGCGGTCCGCGGAAGTTTTCCCGCCCTCATGAGCCGGGTCTGCCCCGGGGCGGATGTTGCTGGAGGAACCGCGCCCCAGGACATGGAGCCTGACGAAGACCATGTACATCGCCAGGCCAAGCCCGAGCAGGATCCCAATGGGCAGGAACAGTCCCTGATGGCCCGTTGATCGATCGAGCAACCAGCCGATACCGCCCCACACCGCCATACCGGATACAAGCAGGGAAATCGTACCGATTCCATCGACCCTGGCCTCGGTGGCCTCGGTCCCGTCCAGAGCGGCTTCGCCCGATTTTCGCGGCTCGCTCATCTCGCTCCGGAAGATAGCAGGCTCTGGCGAGAATCCATACCGCGGGGGACGTGAGACCGGCACGGTGCCGCGCTGCTGGTTTCACGTGTTCTCATGGCCGGGCTCCGAACCAGACGGGACAGTACTCGACAGCGGTTCCACATGCAGGGTCTTGGCAGTCGCGATCACGCGGACTTGGCCGGCCAGCCAGGCGACCACACAGAGCAGCGCAGCCACCGCGAAAGCCGTCGCGTCCAGCCAGGGAATCGAACCGACACCGCGCAGCACAAGCAGCGCGACCGCCAAGAGCACCGCCTTGACGAGGAAAGATCCCAGCAAGGCCGGCATGAACATGTCCGGGTTCCGCTTACTTATCCGGGCCACCGCAAACCCGCTGACGCCGAAGAAGGCGAGGACCAGCAAGAGCGCGGCCCCGGCACCGAAGGTGCCTGCTGTGCCCGAGATGACGGAGAAGGCGACGATGGCCCCAACCCCGATGATCAGTGTGGGAATCGCGGCGCCGCAGAGAACCTTGGCGTCGTGTTCCTGCATACGTGAACTCCGGTGCGGTTAAGTGGAGTGGTTGCTCGTGAAAGCTATCACAAGGATTTCGGCCCCCGATCCCAGGTGACCTTTATATGCAGCTTACCCGGGGGGCGTACCCCCTTGGTCACTGACTCTTCATGAGTTATGTCGTCTATGTCATGTTCTGTTGTCCTGATGTTTCCGCCCGGTGCTCTCCATTCCGGAGTGCACGCCTGCCACTGACCGAACGCCTGAATCACCCTTCGGTCGACGACGTGCGGCGTTCTGTGATCTTCACCGCCGCCCTCAGCCGGACGGCCCGCCTTCGCCGCAGCCGGGGAAGAGTGATCAGCCCCACAGCGCAGAGCGCGACCAGCAGAGTCACCGTAAGGACCATGAACACCGAACTGAACACCGAGAGTGAAACCGCGGCGAACGCGATGATCGCCGCCCACAGGTACATGAGCAGTACGGCCCGTGCATGCGAGTGGCCCAGCTCCAGCAACCGGTGGTGCAGGTGCTTCTTGTCCGGGGCGAACGGCGACTTCCCGGCCATGGTGCGGCGCACCACGGCGAGCACCAGGTCGGCCAGCGGCAGCGCTAGCACCAGCAACGGCAGCAGAACCGGCAGGAACAACGCGAGGCCGTGCACGCTCGTGCGGCCCTCAGGGTAGAACTGGCCGGTCACGGTGATCGTGATGGATGTCAGCAGCAGGCCGAGCAGCATCGATCCGGTATCGCCCATGAACACCCGTGCAGGGTTGAAATTGTGCAGGAGAAACCCGATGCAGACTCCGGCCAGGATGATCGCGATCATCGCCGGATAGGACTGGCGCTCGAACCCCTGGTCGACGGCTGCCACATAGTAGTAGGCGAAGAACGCGAACGCCGATACCGCCACGATCCCCGCGGCAAGCCCGTCAAGACCGTCGGCGAAATTGACCGCGTTGATGGTCACCACGATCAGCAGCACCGACACCACCGCCCCCAGCCACGGCCCGAGCGAGAGCTGGGTCCCCGGCAGCGGAAGCCAGAGCATCTGCACGCCCGACCAGACGAGGATGCCGGCCGCGGCCGTCTGTCCGGCGAGTTTGGGGATCGGTCCCATCCCCCAGCGGTCATCGACGATGCCGATGACGGTGATCAGTCCGCCCGCCAGCAGCAGACCGCGCCAGGTGTCGTAGACGAAGACCTCCTGCAGGTGCGGCAGCCGGTAGGAGATCAGCAGCGCGGCCGCGAACCCGCCATAGATGGCGATACCGCCCATTCGCGGAATCGGCTCGGTGTGCACGTCGCGGTCACGGACCGGGGGTACCGCACCGAAGGTGATGGCTGCCCGCCGTACAAAAGGGGTGAGCAGATAGGTGACCGCCAAGGCGATAACGAAAGTGAGCGCGTACTCACGCACGGCTGTCCAAAAGCCTTTCGCAGATCCGGCACGCCGGGCGGACCCGTAACGCGCGACCGTTGTCTGGGATGGTGTCGAACCTAGCACTCTCCAGTGGCCGTCTCGCTTCGAGCAGCGCGCTCCAGAGCGGTCCGTGGACTCCGGCGGGCGGTCTCAAGCCGAGCAGGCGCCTTCCGGAGCGTCATCGGCGGGATCGGCCAGAATCGTGTCGGCGACCCAGGTGCCTCCGGGCCCGCGTTCCATTGTGTAGCCCATCCAGAGGAGATCGCTCCCGGAGACATCATGCCCGTCCTGCTCCCCGCCCTCTCCGATGGTGCTCAGCCGCACACCGCTCTGGTCCAGGCACACGTCGACCTGCACCAGATCCGGTGCGAACGCGCCCACCTCGAAGTCGCGGAAGACGTACTCGCCGACCGGAGCGGCACCCGAATCCGCGGCCTCGTCCAGCCGGTCCCGGACATAGGAGTGCGCGTCGCCGCCCTCGACGGTCCACTCCAGTGCGTCCTCGTCCTTCCCCTCGCTGTGCAGGCCTCTGAGCAGCGCACTGTGCAACTCCAGGACACTGATGACCGCGCCCCGGTAGTCATACTCGACCCCGTCGTCCCCAGTGGCCGATTCCGGCGCTCCCTCAGCGGTGACCTCCACCCCGTCGGGGAGCGCGGAAACAGGGGCGAGGACCTCCTGCCGTTCCTCGTATGCGGCTCCGGCCGCCGCATCCCCCGGCACCGCCTCCCCGCCGTCCGTACCACACGCGGTCGCGGCCGCCAGCACGGCCGCAACCACCACGCACACCCCTGCCCGCACCGTCCAACCCGCCTTCTCACGTCCGCGAAGGTCGCAGGCCGACACCACGGAGCGGCACCGGCCCCTCGGGCAGCGCGTGGAATCAGGCCTCGCTACCCGGTCTTTCCGGGCTTACGACGTCGCTGACGGGCTCATCGGTTCCCTGCGTTCGCCCTCCATCCGGACCGGAGTCCGCCGCGTCCTCGTGCCCGCCGTCCTCGTCGCCTTCGCCCTGATCGGCATCTTCCGCCTGCGCCGCGGTCGCGCGCCGCGGCGTGGACTCGCCGATGACCGTTCCGCAGACCTCGCGCAGCCGCTCGATCGGTATCGCCCCGCTGCGCAGCACCCGCGGAACCGCATAGGTCAGGTCGACGATCGTGGAGGGGCTGTCAGCAGAGCACGCACCGCTGTCGAGGTACACACCGACACTGTCCCCAAGCTGTTCCACGGCCTCCTCGACCGTGGTCGCCGCCGCCCGCCCGGAGATGTTGGCGCTGCTCACCGCCATCGGGCCGACCTCCTTCAAGAGTTCCAGGGCGACCGGATGCATCGGCATGCGCACCGCGACCGTCCCCTTGGTATCTCCGAGGTCCCATGACAGGCTCGGGGTCGCGACGCACACAAGGGTGAGCGGACCGGGCCAGAACTCCTCTATAAGATCCTGCCCGTGCCGGCCCAGGTCGTCGATCAGTGCCTGAGCGGCCCGCACCGACCCCACCAGCACCGGCGGCGGCATGTCGCGCCCGCGCCCCTTGGCCTTCAGCAGCCCGGCGACGGCACTGGGACTGAACGCGTCCGCGCCGATCCCGTAGACGGTGTCGGTGGGCACCACCACCAGTTCACCCCGGCGAACGGCCGAGGCGGCATCGGCCATACCGTCCTTGCGTCGCTCGCCGTCAGTACAGTCGTAGCTGCGGCTCACCTGCGGTCACCTCTCTCATCTCAACGCCACGCAGGCGCGGAAGCCGGTGTCGATACGCCGTCGCCGCTACACGCCGTCGGCCCGGCGCATCGCCACGAAGCGGTCCCGATGCGCCAGGTCCTTGCGGTTCCGGACGTCGCGCCAGCCCAGTCTTTCGGGGAACAGAGGGGGGATATCGATCCCTTGGCCGTCGCCGTGCTCGATCGCCATGGCCCCGCCGGGGCGCAGTATCCGCCGGCCGACCCGCTCCAGTTCCCGGATCATGTCCAGACCGTCATGCCCCGCCCACAGCGCCGGTGCCGGATCGTAGTCGCGTACCTCGGGCGGGATCTGTTGTGCCTCACTGGTGGGCACGTACGGGGGGTTGCTGATGAGCAGGTCGACGTGGCCGCTGAGTTCGGGCAGGGCCGTGCGCATGTCCGCCTGGTGGGCGCTGACCCGGTCAGCGTGGTCGCTGGCGTCGATGTTGCGCTTGGCCCATGCCAGCGCCGCAGAATCGATCTCAACCGCGTGGACCCGGGAGCGCGGCACCTCCTGGGCGATGGAGATGGCGATGGCGCCCGACCCGGTACCGAGGTCCACCACAAGGGGATCGGCGACGTCCATGGCGCGCAGGGTGTCGATGGCCCAGTCGACCATGATCTCGGTCTCTGGACGGGGCACGAACACCCCCGGGCCGACCTGGAGCTCCAGATAGCGGAAGTAGGCGCGGCCGGTGATGTGCTGAAGGGGCTCCCGCGCGGCACGGCGGGCGACGCATTCCCAGTAGAGCGCGTCGAAGTCGGCGTCGGCGACCTCGTGCAGTTCTCCTCGGCGGACGCCGTGCACGAACGCCGCAAGCTCCTCGGCGTCGGTGCGGGGCGAGGGGACGCCGGCTTCGGCCAGCCTCAGCGTGGCGCGTGCGACCTCCTCGAGGAGGAAGTTCATGACTGGGCCTGTTCCAGCCTTTCCTTGGTGTCGGCGTCGATGAGGGCCTGTAGTACAGCGTCCAGGTCGCCGTCGAGGACCTGGTCGAGGTTGTAGGCCTTGTACCCGACACGGTGATCGGAGATCCGGTTCTCCGGGAAATTGTAGGTGCGGACCCGTTCGGAGCGGTCGACGGTGCGGACCTGGCTCTTGCGCTCCGCTGCGGCCTCGGCTTCGGCGCTGGCCTGGGCCTCGGCCAGCAGCCGGGCACGCAGGATCCGCATGGCCTGCTCTTTGTTCTGCAGCTGGCTTTTCTCGTTCTGGCAGGAGACGACGATGCCAGACGGCAGGTGGGTGATGCGCACGGCGGAGTCGGTGGTGTTGACGCTCTGGCCTCCGGGCCCTGAGGAGCGGAACACGTCCACCCGGAGGTCGTTCTCGCTGATCTCGATCTCGACCTCCTCGGCCTCGGGCACAACGAGCACGCCGGCGGCAGAAGTGTGGATGCGCCCCTGGGACTCGGTCACCGGGACGCGCTGCACACGGTGCACACCGCCCTCGAACTTCAACTGGGGCCACACGCCCTGACCGGGTTCGGGGACGCCCTTGTTCTTGAAGGCGATGGTGATGTCCTTGTACCCGCCGAGGTCGGACGGGGTGGAGTCGATGACCTCGGTCTTCCACCCCTGGCGCTCGGCGTATCTCAGGTACATGCGGACCAGGTCACCGGCGAACAGCGCGGACTCCTCGCCGCCCTCGCCCGCCTTGACCTCCATGATGAGATTCTTGTCATCGGCGGGATCGCGTGGGATGAGCAGGTAGTGGAGCCGTTCGGTCAGCTCCTCCTTCTGCTCGGTGAGTTCACGCGCCTCTTCGGCAAAGGCGGGGTCCTCGGCGGCGAGCTCCTCGGCGGCCGCAACGTCGTTCTCGACCCGCACGAGTTCGCGGTAGGCAGAAATGATGGGCGTGAGCTGGGAATACCGCTTCCCCAGGCGGCGCGCCTGCCCCGCGTCGGCGTGCACAGCGGGATCAGCGAGCTGCTGTTCCAGCTCGTAGTACTCGCCCAGAAGGTCGTCCAGCTTCACGTGTCGTCCGTCCCCGTCGATAGCGTCCCAACCGGCTGCCGCGTCCGAGCGCGACCACCGGACCTGCTAATGGCGGCGCCGACCGCGAGTGCGTGGGCACCCGCGGGCCGACGCCGCCGGACAGACGCTACTTGCGCTTGCCGAAACGCTTCTCGAAACGGGCGACCCGGCCGCCGGTGTCCAGGATCTTCTGCTTGCCCGTGTAGAACGGGTGGCAGGCGGAGCAGATGTCGGCACGGATGGTGCCGTTGGCGGCGGTGCTGCGGGTGGTGAAGGTGTTCCCGCACGTACAGGTCACCTGGGTGACGACGTACTCGGGGTGGATGTCGGGTTTCACGTGGATCTCCTCGCTAGTGACGGGCGCCGGACGCACGCGATGGCGGGCATGAGCGCAACAGTCGCTCACGGTTTGGGCGTGCGCGAACCGGTCCCGCGGCGGTCGGTATACCAGTTTGCCAGACCTTCAACCAAGAACCGACCAGCGTCTATTCCCGTCAGCCGCCGTCATCGTCCTTGCCGGTGCCGGCCACCGGTTCACTGGGGCGTGCGGTGGGGGTCGGGTCGGGGTTCTTGGGGGCGTCAGCCGGGCACATGGCGGTCTCGATGGCCTCCCATGCCGGCGGGTCCG
Source organism: Actinomycetes bacterium (assembly GCA_021793235.1). Taxonomy (GTDB): domain Bacteria; phylum Actinomycetota; class Actinomycetes; order Streptosporangiales; family Streptosporangiaceae; genus JAJYTD01. The sequence continues at coordinate 43,685 of JAJYTD010000023.1, forward strand.
GATCCTCTGCGAAGCGCGCCTGAAAAAGGGTGAAGTGCCGCTCAGCGCTGTGCACCGTCCAGTTGCGGTAGCCGGGGATGTTGCCCGAGTGCATCCACACGTCCACCCCGCAGGTGAGCGTGTACTGGCGGGGGCCGAGCGCATAACCGTAGCCGTCGTCGGTGGTCCCCTGGACGGTCAGCATCTCTTTCAGCACGGCGTCGCCGAGGACCTCTCCTCCCAGCAGCGCCTCCCAGAAGCGGTTGATGTCGCTGACCGTGGACACGATCTGCGCTGTTCCGTACCAGCGGGTGGGGTTGAACTCGGTGATGTCGCTCGGCTCGGGGGCCGCCCCCTCATGGGGCGGGATCGCGAGATAGGCGTGCATGACCGGCTCGGGCATCGCCGATTCGCTCGGGATGGAGGTGTCCTTCAGCCCCAGCGGCTGGATGATCCGCTCGGTGACCGCCTCGGTGTAGGGGCGTCCGGTGACCTTCTCGATCACCATGGCCACCAGAACGTAGTTCGTGTTGGAGTACTCGACGTCGGTACCGGGCGTGAACACCGGGTCATGCCCGTTCGCGACCTTCACGAGCTCTTCGGGGTCCCACACCCGGTCGGGGTCGCGCCGCACAGAGGGCATGTCCTTGTTGTAGCTGAACAGTCCGCTGGTGTGGCTGAGCAGTTGGCGCAGGGTGACCTGGCCGCCGCCCTTGACCACACCGGGAAGCAGCTCCTCAACCGTGTCGTCAAGGCCGAGCCTGCCCTCTTCGACGAGCTGCAGCACCGTCGCAGCGACGAACGGCTTGGACAGGCTCGCGATGCGGAAGTGCGCGGTGGGATCGACCGGTTCGCCGGTCGTGCGGTCGGCCACTCCGGCCACACCGTTCCAGACGTCGGCGCCCTCTTCGTTGCGCACGACGAGCTCGGCGACAGCGCCGCTGGAGCCCTGCTCGACGACCTGGTTCAGCGAACGCTGGAGAAGAATCCTTTCCTTTGCGGTGAGGCGCGGCGGTGGTAAAGCCTCCTCGGAGGCTCCGAGAGCGTCATCGTCTGTGCCGGCGCTGTCGGCGCTGTCAGCCCCCTGCGGCCGTGTCAGCTGCACCCCGATCACCGTCGTGGTCGCCGCCACCACGACACCGACGAGCGCGGCCCATCTCTTCTTTTCCATCGGCTCGCCATAGAAGCACGGAACAGGATTTTTGGCGAATACACCTACGTGTCGGGGAAGTAGATCGTGGTCACCACGGCCGGACACCTCCGCCCAAGGTCCGCGTTCGGCACGGACCACCTGGAAGGAGGGGTTACGGACACGTCCTTCCGGTTGGAAAATTCCGATCTGTATATATCCGCGGTGGGCAACAGGGAAAACGCCGTACGTTACCACGCGTTCACCGCCATGTGGCCGAAAGCGAGATCCGCATGACCAGTCGGGAGTGGGACGACTTCGAGGAGTTCGTCGAACTCGACCACGAACGGGAACGCGCGGCCCTCCGCGAGGACCGCGCGCGGGCCGTCCAGGCCGCTCAGGAGGTAGAAGAGACCTCCGAGGACGGGAAGGACGCCGCGTGGACCACGGCTATGTCCTCGATTCGGGGGCTCTCATCGCCGTTGAAAAGAGCACGGGGAACCTTCGCAAGAAACTTGACCACCTGCGCCGGCGGAACACACCGGTGCTCGTTTCGGCGGGTGTCGTGGCGCAGGTCTGGTGGGACACTCCTCGTCAGGCCCCGTTGTCCGCCCTGCTGAAACTGCGCAGCGTCGATGTCGTTCCCCTCACCTATGAGGCATCCCGGCTCGTCGACCGCCTGCTGAAGAAGAGCGGAACGCGAGACGCCGTGGACGCGCACGTCGCACTGCTCGCGTTCGAACGGAAATGGCCGGTGTTCAGTTCCGTTCCCGGGGGCCTTCGCATCCTGTGTCCGGAGGTCCGGATCGAGCACATCTGATCCCGCCCCCGAGAAACCGGAGCGGCCCTGCCCAGCAGTGCTGGGCAGGGCCGCTGTCGGATCTCAACGGTCAGTGCTCGTTCGGCCCCACCGTGGTCTTCTGCACCTGCAGTAGGAACTCGGTGTTGCTCTTGGTGTCCTTCATCTTCTCCAAGAGCAGCTCCAGCGCCTGCTGGGTGTCGAGCGCGTGCAGCACGCGGCGGAGCTTCCAGATGATGTTGAGCTCCTCGCCCGACATCAGGATCTCCTCCTTGCGGGTGCTGGAGGAGTCGACGTCGACGGCGGGGAAGATCCGCTTGTCGGCGAGGGACCGGTTGAGCTTCAGCTCCATGTTGCCGGTGCCCTTGAACTCCTCGAAGATGACCTCGTCCATCCGCGATCCGGTCTCGACCAGCGCGGTGGCCAGGATCGTCAGCGACCCGCCGTTCTCGATGTTGCGGGCTGCTCCGAAGAAGCGCTTCGGCGGGTACAGCGCGGTGGAGTCGACACCGCCGGACAGGATGCGCCCGCTCGCCGGCGCGGCGAGGTTGTAGGCACGGCCCAGCCGGGTGATGGAGTCGAGCAGCACCACGACGTCCAGGCCCATCTCGACGAGCCGCTTGGCGCGCTCGATGGCGAGCTCGGCGACTGTCGTGTGGTCCTCGGCAGGCCGGTCGAAGGTCGAGTGAATGACCTCGCCCTTGACCGTCCGCTGCATGTCGGTGACCTCTTCGGGGCGCTCATCGACAAGAACGACCATGAGGTGGCACTCGGGGTTGTTCTCAGTGATCGCGTTGGCGATCGACTGCAGCACCATCGTCTTGCCGGCCTTGGGCGGGGAGACGATGAGCCCGCGCTGGCCCTTGCCGATCGGTGCGACCAGGTCGATGATGCGCGTGGTCAAAATGTTCGGCTCGGTCTCCAGACGCAGGCGGTCCTGCGGGTACAGCGGGACCAGCTTGGAGAACTCGGGCCGATTGCGCGCCTGGTCGGGCGCCATCCCGTTGATGGTGTCGAGCCGGACCAGCGCGTTGAACTTCTCGCGGCGCTCGCCCTCGCGCGGCTGGCGCACGGCGCCGGTGATGGCATCGCCCTTGCGCAGACCGTTCTTGCGGACCTGGGCCAACGACACATAGACGTCGTTGGCGCCGGGCAGGTATCCGGTGGTCCGGACGAAGGCGTAGTTGTCCAGGATGTCGAGGATGCCGGCGACCGGAAGCAGGACATCGTCCTCGCTGATCACCGGCTCGGCTTCCTGACGGTCGCGGCCGCGGCGGTCGCGGCGGTCACGCCGTCGGCCGCGGCGCCGTCCGCCGCCGAAGTCGTCATCGTTGTTGCGACCGTTCTGGCCGTTGCCTTGACCGGCGTCCTGGGACTGCTGCTCCCCGGTGTTGGCGTTGTCGTCGCGGTTGCCGCGGTTGCGGCGGTTGCGCTGGCGTTCCCGACCACCGCCCTGGCCGTTGCCCTGGCCGGACTGGCCATTGCCCTGGCCGGACTGGCCATTGCCCTGGCCGGACTGGGAGTCGGAACCGCTCTTCTGGGGAGTACTGGATGTCTTGGTCACGCTGCTCGCGGAGGTAGAGGGGTCAGTGCCGTCCGACGGCCGGTCCTGGTCACCGGAGTCGTCGCCGCGCTTGCGGGACGAACGGCGGGTGCGAGCGGGCTTCTCAGACCGCTCGGCCTGCTCCGGTTCACCGCCGTGTGCAGCGGCCTCCGACTGCGTTGCGGCCGGTTCACCGGCCGCCGCATCGGCGTCACTGTCCTTCGTGGAGGCGGGACGCTGTTTGGCGGCTGCCCCGTCGGTCTCGTCGACCTTACCTGTTGCGGCCCGGCCCGCAGTGCTTTTCGCGGTTTTCTTGGCCGCGGGCGCGGAAACGGGACCGCCCTGCTTGGCTTCGATCGCGGCGATGATGTCGTTTTTACGCATCCGCCCCGTACCCGTGATACCGAGACTCGACGCCAACCGCTGAAGTTCGGTGAGCTTCAACGCCGACAGCCCTGTGGCGCCGGATTGGCTCCGAGACCGCGTCTGCGTGCTCTTGCCGGCCGAAGCTGCGGCGTCGCCGGCTTCCGCACCTGACGCGGTCGAATTCTGTTGCGTACTGACCGCCGCGTCCGTGTGGAGTTCGGTGGTGTCGCTCACTAAGGGTCCTTCCCAAGGAGCGGGCTCTGGCCGTCTTCGTGTCCTGGACGGCCGGCCCGGTGGTGCGAACCGGCGGGGGCCGGGTCGTGCTTGCCCCACGTGGATGTTGGAAACCGTCGAACGGCCCTTACCCGATCGCGGTGAGCTCTGAGTACAACCAGGCGTTGGGGCGATGAGCTCGGCGGCGCGACCCGCGGACCATTCCGCCGCTCTCGCTGCACGAGCAAGTGACTTCGGTGGGGTAGGTAGAGTCACGGATGCGCCGCGAACTCGACACAGTGGCAACCGTGCGAAGCGCTCGCATGGATCTGACCACGTGCGCATTGGACGCGGAAAACACTGTGGCGGATGAGCACACACCCCGCATCGGGGCATCTGGTGCTTCATCTAGCCTAACATCACCGGAGCCCACAGCTATTCCTCGACACAGGTCTATGAACGGGGGAAACTGACCCGGACCCCGACCGGATCGATTGTTAAGGGGCGTATGTGCCATCCAGTACCCGTTCGCTCCCGTATTGAATCAACCCGCTCCCCAATGATTTGCGTGAGATCGCCTGCCTCGGCGGACGCCCTCTCCTGCGTCGGCCCCCCAGAACTCATGCCGAGGACCAGAACCGTGGGGCCGGCACCCGAGACGACCGCTGCAAGCCCGTCGCACCCGCGCAGTTCACCGATCAGTCGGGCACTCACGGGCATAACGGGTTCACGATATTGCTCATGCAACCTGTCCTCCGTCGCTTCCAGCAACAGTTCGGGGTGGCCGGAAACGGCCGCGACCAGTAAAGCGGCACGTCCGGCGGTGAACGCGGCGTCGGCGTGCGGCACCGATCCGGGCAGCAGGCCGCGCGCACGCTCCGTCGACAGCCGCTCCTGCGGCACGCACACTACTGGACGCAGCCGCGGCGAAACCGCCATGGCCATCGCCCTCCACACCTCCGCGCCACGCCAGGCGATGGTGAACCCCCCGTAGACGCACGGCGCCACGTTGTCGGGGTGGCCCTCAATGTCCGCGGCGGCCTGGAAGACGCGGTCGCGGTCCACCCTGTCGGCAGCCGGTTCGCCGTTGCTCAGCAGACCGGCCGCCGCGCTCACCCCCGCCACGATCGCCGAGGCCGAAGAGCCCAGGCCGCGGCCGTGCGGAATCCTGTTGCGGCAGTGCAGGTCCAGCCCCGGCAACTGTGCCCCCTCCGCCTCGAATACGGTCCGCATAGCCCGCACCACCAGGTGCGATTCGTCGGTGGGCACATCCTCGGCCCCCTCACCCTCGACCGAGACGGTGACCCGGTCGTCGCCACGAAGCCGGACTTCGACCTCGTCGTACAGCCCCAGGGCCAACCCCAGGGTGTCAAAACCCGGCCCGAGATTGGCGCTGGTCGCGGGGGTGCGGACGTGCACGGCCGCGGGAGGTGTCTGAGACATGCGTGGCTCCGGGGGGTCGAGATTTCAGACTCTTTTCGCACCGCCTCGCGCCCGCACACCGGCCGAACGGGTGGGCGAGCTGAGCGGCCGGAGGCTCGGCCCCTCAGCCGAGCCCGAGGGCCGTGGCCGCCGCATGCGCATCGACCGGGACAACGGTCGCAGACGATGCTCCGGCCAGCGCCCAGTCGGGATCCTTGAGGCCGTTGCCGGTCACCGTACAGACCACGCGGCTGCCGCGCTCGATCCGCCCGGCCTCCACTGACTGCAGCAGACCGGCGACGCTCGCGGCCGAGGCCAACTCGACGAACACGCCCTCTTCCGCGGCGAGCATCCGGTAAGCGGCCAGGATCTGGCGGTCGGTCACCGCGTCGATACGTCCGCCGGATTCGTCCCTGGCCCGCTCGGCATAGGACCACGAAGCGGGGTTGCCGATACGAATCGCGGTGGCGATGGTACGCGGCTGCTGCACAGGGTCGCCGTTGACGATCGGCGACGCCCCGCTGGCCTGGAAGCCGAACATTCGCGGGCTGCGCTCGGCCAGACCGTCGGCAGCGTACTCCTTGTAGCCCATCCAGTACGCGGTGATGTTGCCGGCGTTGCCCACCGGCAGGCAGTGCACGTCGGGCGCGTCACCGAGCGCGTCCACAACCTCGAACGCGGCCGTCTTCTGCCCCTGCAACCGATAGGGATTCACCGAGTTCACCAGCGCGACCGGGTAGTCCACGGACAGTTTGCGGGCGAGTTCCAGGCAGTCGTCGAAGTTGCCGTCGACCTGCAGCAGCTTCGCGCCGTGCACCAGGGCTTGGGCCAGCTTGCCCATGGCGATCTTGCCCTGCGGGACCAGGACCGCACAGGTCATCCCGGCACGGACGGCGTAAGCGGCCGCGCTCGCGCTGGTGTTGCCCGTCGACGCGCAGATGACGGCCTTGGCCCCGTCCTCGGCGGCCTTGGTGATGGCCATGGTCATACCGCGGTCCTTGAAGGACCCGGTGGGGTTGAGGCCCTCGACTTTGAGGAATACCTCGCATCCCGTCAGCGCGGACACCCGCTCTGCGGGTACCAGCGGCGTCGCCCCCTCAAGCAGAGTGACGACCGGGGTCTTCTCCGTGACGGGCAGACGGTCGCGATACTCCTCGACGACCCCCCGCCACGCCCGTGCCATGCTCACGACAGGGCCCTTTCGAATGGGTGGACATGCATATGGGAAAGGACCGGTCTCTTCCCCGACGCGGCACGGTCCGCCGCGAACGGCATCGGATACGGCGGGCACCCCCGAGAGCGCCTCCGCTCGGCCCAGGAACCACTTCTGAGTCTAGAGCCACCACAGGGCGGTCAGTGCATCCGGAGCCACTTGTCTCGGCAGGTGGAGCGGGGGCGCGGCTCCCGGCCCCCGCCGCCCGGCCGGCCGCGGTGGGCCCAGCGGACGGCACGGGGCGGTGCGGCCCAGGCCCGGGAAGGCCGCGAGGCGGCGGCAGCGGTCAGGTCGCCTCGCCGAACGTTTCGACCCGCATGACACTGGCCACCGAACGGACCATGTCCAGCGCGCGGAGCCGCTCGACGGTCGCGGCCAACGCGGCATCGGACGCCTGGTGGCTGACCAGGACGAGCTGGGCGTCGTCGCCCGTCCCCTCCTGGCGCACATTCTTGATGGAGACGCCGTTGTCCGCGAACACTTCCGCTACGCGGGCGAGCACTCCCGGGCGATCGGCGACGTCGAGCGCCACGTGGTACCGGGTGATGGTGTGGCCCATCGGATGCACCGGCAGCCCGGTGTCGTGCGCGCCCTCGCCCACCGAGGTCGCGGCGAGCCGGTTGCGCGCGATCGCGACCAGATCGCCCAGCACCGCGCTCGCGGTGGGCACCCCGCCGGCGCCGGCTCCGTAGAACATCAGCCGGCCCGCGGATTCGGCCTCGACGAATACGGCGTTGTAGGCCTCGGTGACGGTGGCCAGGGGATGCTCGCGGGGCAGCATCACCGGATGGACCCGCACCCCCACGGACGCACCGTCCTCCGAGCGTTGGCAGATCGCGAGGAGCTTCACCACACAGCCCATGGCTTTCGCGCTGGCGATGTCGCCGGCGGTGACCTCGGTGATGCCTTCGCGATGCACGTCAGCGGCTGTGACCTGCTGGGTGTGGAACGCCAGCCGGGCCAGGATCGCGGCCTTGGCGGCCGCGTCGAAGCCTTCGACATCGGCGGTGGGGTCGGCCTCGGCATACCCCAGCGCCTGCGCCTCCTCCAGCGACTCGGCGAACCCGGCGCCCATGGTGTCCATCCGGTCCAGGATGAAATTGGTGGTGCCGTTGACGATGCCCAGCACCCGGTGCACGCGGTCGCCGGCGAGTGAGTCGCGCAGCGGGCGGAGCAGCGGAATAGCGCCGGCGACGGCCGCCTCGTAGTAGACGTCCACACCCGCCTCGCGGGCGGCCGCGTGGATGGTCGCCCCATCCTCGGCCAGCAGGGCCTTGTTCGCCGTGACGACGGACTTGCCGCTCTTGATCGCGGCCAGGATCAGCGACCGGGCGGGTTCGATCCCGCCGATGACCTCGACCACGAGATCGATGTCACTACGCGTCACCAGACTCATAGCGTCAGTGGTGAACAGCTCGGGGTCGATACCCGTACCGCGGGCGCGCCCGAGTCGGCGCACCGCGATACCTCCGATCTCCAGGGACGTACCAACGCGCGCGGCGAGCTCGGACGACTGCTCACCGATCAGCCGTACCACTTCCGCACCCACAACGCCGCATCCGAGCAGCGCCACCTTCATCACCATAGAGGGATGACTCCCACTTCATTCACGTCGTGCAATCCGAATCGTCGCGGCCCTGGTACACCAGGGCAATTCAGCCTACGTCGAGGCGGAGCAGGTCCTCTTCGGTCTCCCTGCGCACCAGTGTGCGTGACTCCCCTTCCCGCACCGCGATGACGGCAGGGCGCGGGAGGTGGTTGTAGTTGCTGGCCATCGAGTGGCAGTAGGCGCCGGTGGCCGCCACCGCGACGAGGTCGCCGGGACGCAGGTCGGCGGGCAGGTACAGATCGTGCACGATGATGTCACCGCTCTCGCAGTGCTTGCCCACAAGGCGCGACAGCATGGGGTGCGCACCGCTCTCCCGCGAGGCCAGGACACAGGTGTACTCGGAACCGTAGAGGGCGGTACGGATATTGTCGCTCATACCACCGTCCACACTGACGTAGGTGCGGATGCCTTCGACATCCTTGATAGTGCCGACACGGTAGAGGGTGATCCCGCACGGGCCGGCGATGGCGCGCCCGGGTTCGACCGCGATACGCGGCATGGGCAGGCCGTGCGCGACGCACTCGCGGCGCACGATGGTGAGCAGGCTCTCGGCGATGGTCTTGGGCTCCAGCGGATCGTCATCGGGGACGTAGGCGATGCCGAGGCCGCCGCCGAGGTCAAGCTCTGGAAGGAACACTCCCAAGTCGGAGTGGAGACGGGTGAGGAACTCGGTGACACGCCGGGCCGCGACCTCGAACCCGGCCGTGTCGAAGATCTGCGATCCGATATGGGAGTGCAGCCCCACAAGGTTGATGTGCTCTGCGGCCAGAACGCGGCGGACCGCCTCGTCGGCGGCTCCGGTGCTCAGCGCGAACCCGAACTTCTGGTCGTCGTGTGCGGTGGCGACGAACTCATGGGTGTGCGCTTCGACACCGGTGGTCACCCGGACCAGCACGTCGGGAACGCGATCGCGTTCGGCTGCCAGTCGCTCCAGACGTTCGATCTCGTCGAAGGAGTCGACGATGATCCGGCCGACCCCGACCTCCACGGCACGTGCCAGCTCGGTCTCGGACTTGTTGTTGCCGTGCATGCCGATGTGCTCGGGCGGGAATCCCGCGGCCAGCGCGACCGCGAGCTCGCCCCCGCTGCACACGTCGAGCTTGAGGCCTTCCTCGTGCACCCAGCGCGCCACCGCCTTGGTGAGAAGCGCCTTGCCGGCGTAGTAGACGTCGGCATCGTTGTCGCTGAAGGCGTTCCGGTAGTCGCGGGCGCGGCTCCGGAAGTCCTCTTCGTCCAGCACGTACAGGGCGGTTCCGTGCTCGACTGCGAGGTCGGTGACGCCGATACCGCCGACCGTCAGCTCCCCGTTCACGCGCCTGGCCGTGGTGGGCCATACCCGAGGGTCGATCTCGGTGAGATCGTGCGGCGGGCTCGGCGGATTCTCTTCGGGCAGCACATCGGCGTGGCGCGGACCGGCGGGGTGGGCGTAACGGCTCATGGGCGTGCACTCTCGGCTGATTCGATGGGCGGACCCGGGTTCTCGGCGGGTCAATGGGGCGGTGCTTCAGCGGATCCGTCCCGGTCGATCCGGCTCCGCGCCGCTCTGGTGGCTCCGGTCGCCTCGGGACACAAGTTGTTGCAGGCAGCACGGCACGGAGCGTTCACAGCCTTGTGGGCGCGGACACACCGATTACGGACAGCCCCGTTCTGAGAACACCGGCCGTAGCGGCGCACAGTTCAAGCTCCGCGTCAGCGGCTTGCCTACACGCGTCATCGGCCATGGCCCGGCCAGTGGTCGTCCCCGTGCTGACGCTGCGGTCCTCTCGCCATTCATGGTAGGCAATGGCCAGACTCTCGAGGTAACGCACGAGGATATGAGGTGCGCCCCGCCGGGCCGCGGTCCGCAGCACGCCGGGCCCGTCGAAGACCGCGCCGAGCAACGCGGCGGCCGAAGGCTCCTCCAGTGCCGCGACAGCCGCACCGGTGAGCTGACCGGGGTCGACCGCACCGGGAGCGTGTCCGGCCTCGCGGGCCCATCGCCGGACACTGAGCGCGTGGGCATGGGCGTAGCGGATCGCGAACGCCGGGTTGGCATCGGTGTGCCGGATCCAGTCTCCGGGATGCTCGGCGGTCGGCAGGGCGGGCAGCCGCGGACCGGTCTCCTCACCGGGGCGCGGGTGCTCCGGAACGGACCGGCAGAAGGCGATGCGGGCGGCGGCCGCCCCGATGACGGTGAGCAGGCGCCCGACCTCACCACCGCTTTCCAGTGGCGCATCGAGATAGGGATCGCGCCAACCGGCCTCGGTGTCCCCGGCGGGGAACGGGATGTCCGCGGCCAGGGAGGGATTCGGCACATTCTTGGCAGGGCCGCCCTCGGCCGGGCCGCCGACGGCCGCGGCCATGCGCCGCCGGGCATCCTCACGGGCCCACCGGTACGCCTGTGCCAGGTCCCCGGCCCGGTGCAGCGCAGAGAGCTTCCACGGCCCCTCAGCGCCTTCCGGCCTCCTGCCCCGGGAAACCGCGCCTGTCAGATACCCGGCTCCCTCCGCGGCACCGCAGACCAGTGAGACGCGTGTTCGCGGAGTCAACTCGATCCCCACGAAACCCGCTCCCTCGACCGTGGCCTCCACCACATGGGGACAGGACCGGAGCTTGGCCGCCATCGCCTCAGCGAGCTCAAGGGCCGACGCCCCCAGGGAGCGCGCCGTGCGCAGAGGCAGCGCCGTGGCGTAATCCCCTGCCCTGTCCTTGGCCGTACGCCGCGGCTCGGCATCGGGAAGCTCCGCCGGGTCCGTTCCGGTGACCGCTCCCATGGCTGAACGCAGCAGCACCTCCACCGCCCACGGTGTCGCCCCGCCCTCGCCCGGCCACTCCTCGACGAACCGGCCACACCAGCGCTGATTCTCCACGCCACCCGCCTCGGGCTCAGCCGGCCCCGGCCAGGCCGCGCACGGTCCCGATGAGCTCTTTCGGGTCGAACGGCTTGGTGACATAGGCGTCAACCCCGATGTCCTGACCGCGCCGCAGGTCGTCCTCCTGCGCCCGAGCCGTGATGAGCACGACCTTCACCGTGCTGGTCTCCTCTCGTTCCCGGAGCCGCGCCACGGTCACCCACCCGTCCAGCCGCGGCATCATGACATCGAGCGTGATCACATCCGGCCGGACCTCGTCCACCTGCTCCAGGCAGTCCTGCCCGTCCACCGCGGTATGCACCTCGAATCCTTCGAGCTGCAGATTGACGGCGATCAACTGCCGGATCACCTCGTTGTCGTCGACCACCAGTACCCGTGCCAGCGCTTCACCCACGGCCGCGAGACTAGCGCCCGCACCGTTCCCCCCGCTGGCGTATCCCCAACCCGGACGAAATTGCGCGACCCACCTCGTGGGCCCTGCTAAGGTTGTTCACGCAAAGCGCCCCCTTAGCTCAGGGGATAGAGCAACGGCCTCCGGAGCCGTGTGCGCAGGTTCGAATCCTGCAGGGGGCACCGGGCGGGAAGCAGCCGAAACCAGGAACTGACCAGCGGAAACGCATGTGCGACCGCTGGTCTTTCCATGTCATCTTCGGTCACGTGAATCCAGCTTTTTCGAACATCTGTGGACCAGCCGTGGACCAAGGCATTACAGACAAAAAGGGCGGCGCCCCCGTATCAGACAGGAGGCACCGCCCTTCACTGTGAGTCCGTTGTGTCCTACGTCACTCGTGGTCGCCCATGCGATCGATCCACACGTCGTCCATGTCCTGCCAGACCTGGGCGTAGACGCGCTGCAGCACTTCCACGCTGTGACCGGCCCACTTCGCGACCTGGGGCGCGGGGACGCCCTTGTTGAGCCTGTAGGTGACCCCGGCATGCCGGAGGTCGTAAGGCCGCTTCAGGAGCGGCCCTTCCCTCTCTTCGGGCGTGAGCGCAAGCTCCCGGGTTCGCTGCCACACGCGCCAGTACGTGGACGGCTGGATTGGGTTTCCCTGCTCACTGCGAAATAGCCGCCCGTCCATCCCGATTCCGAACTGCCGAAGGTGCTCGCGCAACATCCCCACCAGCACGGGCGGTATCGGCACCGTGCGCGACGCGCGCCTTCCGCGCCCTTTCAGGCCGCGTTCCTCGTGGACGGCGCCATCGTTCGTCCACTGTCGACCGGGAGCAGAAAATGCTGATCTTGACGTTGTGCACGTGTGGGCGCGCGTTTTGACGTGCACAACGTCAAGATCAGCGCAGAGGGGGCCGAGGGCGTCGCGGAGGTGGATGTGATGGTGCGCACGCCGGGCCGAAGATCGCGCGGTAGCGGTATAGGAATACGGCTTCCAGCCGAGTGCGAGGATCCGGTTGCGGCGCGCGGCGTCCTCGCGCCGGTTAGCCAGCGCCCACCGCCATGTCTCCACCTGGACCTGCGAAACCACGCCCTCAGGCGAGGCCGACACCCGAGCCTCGACCTTCTCCGTCCCGCCGTCTCGGGTCTCGGCCACCTGAAGACGAGGCGACTGCGCCCCACAGTCCTCGTTCTCCGGAGCCAGCGGGGACAGCACCCCACCGTCCTCTGAGGGCTGTGTTTGCCGCGTGCGTGCTCATTGCGTACGCACGCGGCGTTAGCGCGGAACTGCCGCATCAGGAGCTCGTAGGCCCCGATCAGCGCGACCGCAGGCCAGGTGTGGATGATCCAGGACCAGGCCGTGGGCTCGGCGACCGTACTGTTCGCCGCCAGCGACGCCGCGCTGCCGATGATGAGCAGGGTCCATGGCAGCACACCGCCACGCCGTCCCTGGCGGGCGTCGTTGAACAGGGTCATAGACGAGGCGATGACCCTGCCGTCCACCGACAGCGGGAACAGCGTCGCCCGCGTCTGGCGCATCGGCGACCGGATCGCCGCCGCCGGCCTGTTCGGGCTGGGCGACAAGGGGTACGCGGGCTACTCGCCGGCGGTGCTGACCCCGTTCAAGGGGCGGAACAAGCCGGAGTGGAAGAAGGAGGCCAACCGCGTCCACGCGCGCCTGCGCAGTCCGGGCGAGCGCACGATGGCCCAGCTCAAGAACTGGCGCATCCTGCGCCGTCTGCGGTGCTGCCCGCACCGGGCCACCGAGGTCGCCCGCGCGGTGCTGGTCCTTTAACTACGCGAAGCACGATGAAAAACGCTCAGTTCAGTGGGCGGTCTCATGCTCGGCCGGCGGGACGCGGCTGATTCTCGTATCCAGCCAGATCTTGACATCAGCCACAGCACTGGTGACGAGTTCGTTGGGTGCACCGGAGGCTTGGATTGAAGTACTGGCTAGTGCCGCGAGCTGTGGATCTGTCAGTGATAATTGCGAGCGGGCGATCTGGTACTCCATAAGCAAGCTGGTTTCAAGTAGCAGCGGGTCGTCGGAGCCCAAGGAACACGGCACCCCAGCCTTCAGGAGTTGAGGGAGGGGATGCTCGTCGAGGTGCTTGATGACTCCTAGCACGTGGTTGGATGTCAGGCACACGTCCAACGTTGTGCCTTCGTCAGCGAGGCGCTTCATAAGCGGTGGGTGCTCAACGGCACGCACGCCGTGGGCGATTCGGTTGGGAGAGAGCGCGTCGACCGCGTTTTGAATGCTCGGTGCGCCAGCAAGTTCGCCTGCGTGCGGTGCGATGATCAGGTTTGCTTCCCGGGCGATCATGAAGGCTTTTTCGAAGGCTTCCGGAGGCGCTGCGGCCTCATCACCGGTAAGGCCGAAGGTTACGACTCCGCGGTCGGCATAGTCGGCGGCAAGCTGTGCCAGGGCGATGGCGTGGTGCGGATCACGGTTGCGGCTGGCACCGAGTACAAGCCCAAACCCCACGCCCAAGCGCGCGCCTGTGGCGTTCCCCGTTTTTAGGACAAGGTCAAGCACCTCTTCGATGGAACCGAGCGTGGGCGCGTAGGTCGTTGGGGTGAAGTGTGGCTCGATCCAGACCGCTCCTGAGGCTGCTGCGTCTTCCACAACTTCATGCACGAGGCGTTGGAGGTCGCTCCTGGTGCGAATCAGTTTGACGATCTTTCGGTAACAGTTCTGAAACTGATCAAACGAGTCGTAGGGAGCGGTCTGTGGTATCGGTTTCCCGTAGGTGCGTGCCAGGTCCGCAAGCGTGGCGGGCCGCATGGCGCCTTCAAGATGGAGGTGGAGGTCGGCTTTAGAGTGTGTCTCAATACCGTGGGTTGTGCTTGGTCAGATGGCGGTAGCAGATTTTGATGCAGCCGATAGCGACCATGGCGAGGAAATTGCTGGCCTTGCGCTCCCAGCGGATGCCCAGGCGGC
>JAJYTD010000024.1 GCA_021793235.1 Actinomycetes bacterium
TCCAGTCCGGGGTGGTGTGCCCGTCCTCCGTGCTCATTCTCTGTGACCGGCTCTGTGGTCGGCTCTGCGGCCGGCCGCCCGCCCGCCGCCCGCCATGCGGGCAGGCACTACCCCGGCGCCCCTTCCGCGGCCGGGACCGCGAGACTACCCTCAATTTATTTACTCTCAGTAACTATTTGCGAGGGTGTTGCGTGATGCGCGCCACTGGTGTGTGCGCGGGGCTTCTCCGTCTATGCAGGCCACAGACTTCTTGGGGATAGTCTCGGTCGAGTAAAGATGAGAAAGGGGTTGTTTGTGACTATTTTTTCCGGGCACGACCGTTCCGTGACGCAACCCTACGTAACTCTTCCGAGTAAGCGATACCTGTCCGAACCAGGATCGGGCAGCGCGGAGAGCTGCTACATCGACGGTGCCTGGCGGCCCGCCATTGAAGGCGGTGTCCGCGACATCATCAACCCCTACGACGCGTCCGTGCTCACGGTCGTCAGCGAGGGCGATGCGGCCGACGCCGACGCCGCGGTCGCCGCCGCCCGATCCGCGTTCGACAAAGGAGACTGGCGGCACCGCCCGGCGAGTGAGCGCGGCGAGATCCTGAACCGCATCGCCGACCTGCTGCAGCGCGACCGCGACGAGATCGCTCTCATGGAGTCGCTGGACACCGGCAAGACCATCGAAGAGGGCGGCATCGACGTCGACGATGTCACCGCGGTGTTCCGCTACTACGCCGGACTCGCCGACAAGGACGCCGGTCGCATCATCTCCACGCCTCAGGGCGTGTTCAGCCGGGTGGTCTATGAACCTGTCGGGGTCTGCGCGATGATCACCCCCTGGAACTACCCGCTGCTCCAGCTCGCCTGGAAGGTGGCCCCGGCGATCGCGGCCGGGAACACCATGGTCGTCAAGCCGAGCGAGATCACCCCGGTCACCACCTGCGCGCTCGTCGAGCTCTGCACCGAGGCGGGGGTGCCCGCCGGAGTCGTCAACCTGGTGCTCGGCACTGGGGCACAGGTGGGCGCCGCCATGGTGGAAAGCCCCGATGTCGACCTCGTCTCCTTCACCGGGGGCCTGGCCACGGGGCGGCGGATCATGGCGAGTGCCGCCGAAACGGTCAAGAAGGTCGCCCTGGAACTGGGCGGAAAGAACCCCAACATCATCTTTCCCGACGTCGACCTCGACACCGCTGTGGACTACGCGATGTCCGCCGCGTTCTTCCACTCCGGCCAGGTCTGCTCCGCCGGCGCCCGGCTGATCGTGCACGAGGACGTCCACGACGCGTTCGTCGCCGAGCTGGCCCGCCGCGCCGACCGGGTCAGGATCGGCTGCGGCCAGGTCGAGGGCGTGCGGTCGGGGCCGCTGGTCTCTGCTGAGCACCGCGCCAAGGTCGAGGCCGCCGTGGCCCGCGGTATCGAGGAGGGGGCAAGGGTCGTCGCCGGAGGCAAGCGGCCCGACGATCCCGAACTCGCCAAGGGCTTCTTCTACCGCCCCACCGTGCTCGCCGACTGCCATCGCGGGATGGACATCGTGCAGATGGAGGTCTTCGGTCCCGTTGTCACGGTGGAGAAGTTCCGCACCGAGGCCGAAGCCATCGAGCTGGGCAACGACACCGACTACGGGCTGTCCGGGGCGGTGTGGACCAACGACACCGGGCGAGGGGAACGGGTGGCCGCGGCCCTGCGCCACGGCACAGTCTGGATCAACGACTTCGGACCGTACTTCCCCGCCGCCGAGTGGGGCGGGCTCAAACGCTCCGGAGTCGGCCGCGAGCTGGGCCAGGCCGGACTGGACGAGTACCGGGAGGCCAAGCACATCTACCGCAACCTGGATCCCACGCCGCAGCGCTGGTTCGAGTAATCCCCCTGAGCGATGCGGGCGGGGAAAGGCGGTCCCCGCCCGGCCCGGCCACACGGCCCGCGCGGCCGTGCTCTGTGCCTGGCCGTCCTATACCCACCCCTGACTGACCCTGCCCGATCCTGCCCGACCCTGTCCGGATCTACCCGAGCTTGCCCGGACTCGCCGGTCTTGCCGTGACCTGTCCGGCCGGTTCTGGCCGCGCGTGCCCAATGCACGACCGCGTCCACCGACGGCAGGAACCAGAAGTAGACGCCTGAAAGGAGTCGTCCTGTGTCCGCAAACGAGTCCACCTTCGATTACGTGATCGTGGGCGGAGGCACCGCCGGGTCGGTGATCGCCAACCGGCTCACCGAAGACCCCGGCACCCGTGTGTGCGTCATCGAGGGCGGACCCTCCGATGTCGGCCTGGAACGGGTCCTCAACCTGCGCGACTGGCTCGGGCTGCTGGGCAGCGACCTTGACTACGGATACACCACGGTGGAGCAGCCGCGGGGCAACTCCCACATCGTGCACTCCCGGGCACGCGTGCTGGGCGGCTGCTCCTCGCACAACACGCTGATCAGCTTCCGACCGTTCGCCCGGGACATGGACGAATGGGTGGCGGCCGGGGCCGAAGGGTGGGACAACGCCACCGTCCAGGCCTATGCCGACCGGATCAAATGCAACATCATCCCGATCGCACCCAAGGACCGCAACGAGATCGTCACCGACTGGATCACCGCGTCGGCCGCGGCGACAGGCGTCCCCGTCATCGAGGACTTCAACGCCGCGACCTCGCACGGCGGCGGATTCGCCGAAGGCGTCGGCTTCCTGTCGATCGCCTACGACCCCTACACCGGGTACCGGTCCTCGGCCTCGGTGGCCTACCTGCACCCGATCATGGGCGTGCGCGACAACCTCACGCTGCTCCTGGAGACCTGGGCGGACCGGCTGGTCTTCGACGGCGACCGTGCCGCCGGAGTCGAGGTCACCACCGCATCGGGGGAGCGGCGGACGATCCGCGCCGGGCGCGAGGTGATCCTGTGCGCCGGAGCCATCGACACCCCGCGATTGCTCCTGCTGTCAGGCGTCGGCCCTGCCGACGACCTGCGGAAGGTCGGAATCGACGTGCGGCACGACCTTCCGGGCGTGGGCGAGAACCTGCTGGACCACCCGGAGTCGATCATCATGTGGGAGACCACTCGGCCGGTTCCGGAGACCACCGTCATGGACTCCGACGGAGGGCTGTTCATCCGCCGTGACACCAGCGACCCCCGACCCGACCTGATGTTCCACATCTACCAGATCCCGTTCGACGACAACACGGCCCGGCTCGGCTACGACTCGCCCGGTCCGCGCAACGCGATCTGCATGACGCCGAACATCCCGCGTTCACGCTCCCGCGGCAAACTGTGGCTGACCAGCTCCGACCCGAAGGACAAGCCGGCACTGGACTTCCGCTACTTCACCGACCCCGACGACTACGACGCCACCACCATCGTCGACGGGCTCAAGATCGCCCGCGAGATCGCCGCCACCGAACCGTTCGCCTCCTGGATCAAGCGCGAGGTCGCCCCCGGCCCGCGCTTGACCACCGACGCGGACCTCTCGGAGTACGGCCGCCGCGCGGCGCACACCGTCTACCACCCGGCCGGGACCTGCAAGATGGGCGCCGTTGACGACACCATGGCCGTCGTCGACCCCACGCTGAAGGTGCGGGGCCTGTCCGGGCTGCGCGTGGCCGACGCTTCCGTGTTCCCCACCATGCCGTCGCCCAATCCGATGGTCACCGTTCTGGCGATCGGCGAACGCGCCGCCGATCTCATCCGTGCCGACCGCGGGTGATGCGAGACGGCCACCCAATGCCGCTGCGTGCCGCGCGTGTCACGCTTGCCATCAGCGTTCGCGGCGGATGCGCCGAATGACCCAGTAGACGTTCAGGCAGGCGGCGAGGAAGCACGCGGCGAGGAAGACCATCAGCGGGATCGAGTCCGCCACCACCCACGCCAGTATCGCCCCGACGAGCAGCACCACCGCCCCGAACACGGCGAGTACGGTTCGGCAGCCCAACGCGCTGGCCGGACGGTCATGGCTTCCCAAGGGTCTGCTGGGCCGCTCGTGACGCATGTCGGTCCGCTCCTTCGCTGGTCGATCCGTCGTTGGACATGGCCGGGGCCCGCGGTCCTCTCCGCTTTGGCCGCGGCCCCGCACGCCGCCCCGCTGATCAGGGGCTCAGCGAGAAACGCAGCAGAGCGCCCGTACTGTCCTCGGCTTCGTCCGAACCCGGGAGCAGGGTGAACGCAGAGTCGGTGGACTGTGCGGCACGCAGCATCAGGGCGCTCGCCGGCGCCTCGATCGCTTCCGTCGGATCGGTGAGCTCGTAGCGGTCCTGGGCCAGTTCCAGCGGGTCTGTCCGCGAGGCCCAGAGCAGCGGTTCGCCCCTGCGGTCCTCGTTGAGCAGCAGCCGGTCCACCTGGCCCAAACGCAGCGCCGACACCGTGTCACCGAGGCCTTCCACGGCCCGGCCCTCCCGGTTCACGTCGCTGATGAAGTCGAGGACACGACCCGAGCGCAGCGCCTCGGCGGTCTCCCGCAACCCGTCGTCGACCGCCCTACGCAGTTCCTCCATTGCGTCGTGGTCGCCGCGCCCTCCACGGTCGAGCTCGATCACCAGCTCCTTGGTGCGTTCGCTGAGATGCTCCTGCAGCTTGCCGCGCGCCCGTTCGTCGCCGCCGATGAACACCAGGCTCGCGGACACCATGTCGACGGCGTCCTCGACATCGCGGGCGACCTCAGCGGCGTTGGAGAACCAGACCTCTTCGGTGTGGTACTGCTGGTGCTTCTGCCGCCACCCGCCGCTCGGCACCTTGTTGATGTGCAGGGTGGCCCCGTTGAAGTGCCGCTCTCCCACGAGATCACCGTGCGCCGGGTAGGCGTATACGTCCGCGCCCACACGGTCGGTGGCGACGACGACGTAGGGGACGCCTTCGTCGAGGTCGGCCACGAGCTCGATCGGATCGGCGACGGGCCACCACGAGGCCCGGTCCGTGGCCGGAGGCCGGGAGAGCGTGTAGGCCGCGAGCAGTTCACCCCGGGCGGCGAACAGGGCCTCTCCCTGTGGTCCCGGGATCCCCTTGGCGCCTCCGGCTGCGCTGTCGAGCGCCTTCAGGGTCTCCTCATCGGCCCCTTTCTCGGCGAGTTGCTCGCGTTGCCCTCGCCATCGCAGCTCTATCTCATGTGCCGAGTTCTCCGTGGTGCGCGTCGTGTCCAGATAGACCGATGCGACCGGTCCGGCCGCCCGGTAGAGCCGTTCGAGAAAAGCCAGTTCCATGATGTCCGGGCCGTCCGCATCGGGGTACGCCCCGTCTTCACCTCCTGACGCCGGATCGCCGCCTTTTCGCATCCACTGCCCGGCACGGTCAACGGCATGCGGTGCGCGGTGAACTCTTTACCGCCGTGGGCGGCCGTCGCCGTCCGGTTGCCGACCGGTTGCCGACCGGTTGCCCAGGCACGGTGTGGAACGCGGTTTCGGCATCGACCGCGGGGGTAGCGGAAGGCGAGCGGTGACGTCGAATCGCCGGAAGGGATGCGCACCATGGAACGCGGTAGCAGCAAACACGGACCCAGGGTCGACGACCAGATGGCCGGCGAGATCGAAGGCGTCGTGCGAAGCGGCCATCCGACGCGTGCCCAAGAAGGACGCGAACCCGAGCCCGTGGTCAACGACGATGGCGACCCCGCGATGGCTCCCGAAGCGGAGAAGGAAACGACAGAAGAGGAAACGGCCGAAGAGGAGTGACCTGATCCGCCGGGCGCGGACCGGCCCCGTTCGCGGGCCGGTCCGCACGGTTCCTCCGGCGGGTCACCCCTCGGCGAAGGCCGCGGGGAGGGTGGACTCGTAGGCGTCGCGCAGTTCGGGCAGTTCGATGGCGAACCCGCCGCCGGGGTGGGTGACCTGGAGCGCGGTTCCGCCGACCGTGCCGATTTCGGTGAGCGGGACGCTGTGCCGGGTGCACAGCTCGGCGAAGGCCGCTTCGGCGTCCGGGCGCACCGCCACGATCGCCCGCGCGGTCGACTCGCTGAACAGCGACACGAACGGGTCGTCGACGCGGACCGAGCAGCCGATGCCTCCGCGCATCGCCGACTCCGCGAGCGCGACCGCCAGGCCGCCATCGGAGAGGTCGTGCGCCGCGGCGGCCACACCGTACTCGGCGGCCTCGGCCAGCACCGCGCCGAGCGCGGCCTCGGCGTCCAGGTCGACCCGCGGCGGCAGCCCGCCGAGGTGGTCGTGGACGACCCCGGCCCACACCGAACCGCCCAGCTCGTCGGCCGTCTCACCGAGCAGGAAGATTTTCGCGCCGTCGGTGTCCGGGGTGAAAGCCGTGGTCAGCCGGTCGTGCACGTCGCTGATGACACCCAGCACCCCGATGACCGGCGTGGGGTTGATCGCCGTATTGCCGGTCTGGTTGTAGAAGCTGACGTTGCCGCCGGTGACCGGTGTGCCAAGCTGCGCGCAGGCGTCGGCCAGACCGCGGGTGGACTCGGCGAACTGCCACATCACCCCCGGGTCCTCCGGTGAACCGAAGTTCAGGCAGTTGGTCACCGCGATAGGGCGGGCACCGGTCGCGGCGACGTTGCGGTAGGCCTCGGCATAGGCCGCCTGAGTGCCGGCGTAGGGGTCGAGCCGGGTGTAGCGGCCGTTGCCGTCGGTGGCGAGCGCGATTCCGCGGTCGGATTCGTCGGTCACCCGGATCATGCCGCCATCGTGCGGGGCGGCGAGCACGGTGTTGCCGAGCACGTAGCGGTCGTACTGCTGGGTGACCCAGGTGGGGTCGCAGACGCCCGGGGCGGCCAGGACGCGCAGCACCTGCTCGCGCAGGTCGGCGTCGGTCTTGGGGCGGTCCAGCCGGTCCGGGGTGTCGGCCTGCAGGTCGTCCTGTTCGATGGGGCGGACGTAGGGGCGCTCGTAGACGGGCCCTTCGTCGGCGGCGGTGCGCGGCGGCAGGTCCACTATGGTCTGCCCGTGCCAGGTCATCACCAGCCGGCCACCGCGGTCGGCCTCTTCATCGGTGACGTCGGTGACCTCGCCGATCACGGTCGCGAGGATGTTCCACCTGGCGCAGATCTCCATGAATTCGTCGAGCTTGCCCGGCTCGACGATGGCCATCATCCGCTCCTGGGACTCGCTCATCAGGACCTCTTCGGGGGTGAGCCGGGGGTCGCGCAGCGGAACCCGGTCCAGCTCGATGCGCATGCCCCCGGTGCCGGCCGCGGCGAGCTCAGTGGTGGAGCAGGAGACTCCGGCGGCGCCGAGGTCTTGGACGCCGACGACCAGGTCCCTGCGGAACAGCTCCAGGCTGCACTCGATCAGCAGCTTCTCCATGAAGGGGTCGCCCACCTGGACACTGGGCCGCTTGGCCTGGCTCTCGTCGTCGAAGGTGGCGCTGGCCAGCACCGAGGCCCCGCCGATCCCGTCGGGCCCGGTCGTGGCGCCGAACAGAACGACCTTGTTGCCGGGGCCGGGCGCCTGGGCGAGCTTGATGTCCTCGTGCCGCATCACGCCCACGCACAAGGCGTTGACCAGTGGGTTTCCGGAGTACCCGGGGTCGAACCCCAGTTCTCCGCCGATGTTGGGCAGACCGAGGCAGTTGCCGTAGAAGGAGATGCCGGAGACCACACCGGGCAGCACACGGTGGGTGTCGGGTGCGTCGACCGGGCCGAACCGCAGCGCGTCCATGACGGCGACCGGGCGTGCCCCCATGGTCAGGATGTCGCGGACGATGCCGCCGACACCGGTCGCCGCGCCCTGGTGCGGCTCGACGTAGGAAGGGCTGTTGTGCGATTCGATCTTGAAGGTCACGGCGTAGCCTTCGCCGACGTCGACTACACCCGCGTTCTCGCCCATGCCGACGAGCAGGGCGTCGCTTCGCGGTGCCTTCTCGCCGAACTGGCGCAGGTGCACCTTGGAGCTCTTGTAGGAGCAGTGCTCGCTCCACATCACCGAGTAGATGGCCAGTTCAGCGGAGGTGGGGCGGCGCCCGAGGATTTCCCGGACCCGCGCGTACTCGTCGTCGGCCATGCCGAGCTCGGCGTAGGGCTGGGAGGTCTGCGGCGTGCTGCGGGCCGTGCTAACGGTATCGGGCTGTGCTGCGTCGGGCATGAGTCATCCGTTCAAGACGCGGGCGCGAAACTGGCGCGGTGGATCGATCAGGAGGACGGGGCCTGTGCGTGCGCGAGCATCAGGCCGGCCGTGGACTCGGTGTCATAGGGAGTGGTGCTGACCTGGACCATGACGGACCCGTTGGTGAGATAGGACTCGGTGATCGGGACGTCGTCGGGATCGGCGGCCTCGCCCCCCTCCTCCGGGGGGAGCACCGTGGCCCATCCCCGGTCGAGCAGGTGCTCGTGGACGGCCTCGGCGGCGGCTTCGCCATCGGCGTCCTCCTCCTCGGAGGTGATGCCGACGAGGCGGAAGCATTCACTGGTCTGGCACTGCTCGCCCAGGTCGGTGTAGGAGGTGCCGCCGGGAGCCTTTCCCAGCTCCTCCATCGAGGGCGCGGGCACGGGATCGGCCGTGGCGGCCGCATCAGAAGAGGCCTCCGGTGGAGCGGGGGCGCTCAGCGCGTTGAACAGGCCGGCCGCTCCGGTGGCCACCAGACCGAGGGTCGTCAAGGTGGCCAGGACGTACATCGCCGTCTTGGAGCGCAGCTGCGCCATCATCGTGAAGAACGTCCCCCGGGGTGTCGCTGGTTGTGGTCGGGTCAGCCGGTGGAGGCGGCGCGTACCGGCGAACCCTCGGTCAGGTGGGCGAGGATCGAGGTGAAGAAACCCAAGCCGTCGACCGAAGGGCCGGTGAGTTCTGCCACGGCGTGCTCAGGGTGGGGCATGAGGCCGACGACGTTGCCGTGGGCATTGGTGATCCCCGCGATGTCGCGCTGTGAGCCGTTGGGCGCGGTACCGACGTAGCGGGCCACGACGCGTCCGGTGCGCTCCAGTTCGTCGAGGGTCTCGGTGTCCGCGACGTAGTTGCCTTCGCCGCTCTTGAGCACCAGCACGGCCTCTTGCCCGGTGGTGTAGCGGTTGGTCCAGGCGGTGTCGACGGCCTCGATACGCAGCGCCTGGTCGCGGTTGATGAAGTGCAGTGACCGGTTGCGGGTGAGCGCTCCCGGGAGCAGATGGCTCTCGCACAGGATCTGGAAGCCGTTGCAGATGCCCAGCACGGGCAGGCGGCCCGATGCCGCGGCGGGCACCAGCTCCGTCATGACCGGGGCGAACTGTGCGATGGCACCGCAGCGCAGGTAGTCACCGTAGGAGAAGCCGCCGGGGAGGACCACGGCGTCCACGCCCTTGAGGTCGGCGTCGTCGTGCCAGAGAGGGACGGGTTCCGCGCCGGCGATGCGCACCGCGCGCATGGCGTCGCGGTCATCGAGGGAACCGGGGAAGGTGATGACGCCCACGCGGGCTGTCATGGGCACTCTCCGAAAGAAATCGTCGGTGGGAGTCGGACCGGGTGGGAGTCGCGGTCATGCGACAGCGCATCCGCCTTCGAGGTTACCTGCAAAAAGCCGGACGCGCGGTGCCGGGAGAATCACCTCGGGACCGCGCGTCAGCAGAGGACAACGGTCGGGGAAGTTCCGCGACCGTTCTCCGGTGGTTCGTTCTCGTGCAGGCGCTTGCACAGCCGTACGATCGTGTTCCCTTCCTCCGCGCCGGTGAACGCCACATCTTCCATGAGTTGCCGCATCAGCAGAATGCCCCTGCCCGACTCTGCTTCGAGTTCTGGCAGGGGCACTCCGGCGCCGGTGAATTCCTGTCCTTTATGTGCGATCTCCAGGACGCACGAGTGTTCGTCCACGCGCGCGACGACTTCGTAGTCGGGAGCCGGAGCGCCGTGGTCGACGGCATTCGTGCACGCTTCGGAAGCGGCGAGGAGAATCTTGAAAACGCATTCGTCGCACAGTCCGCCGGTGCGCAGCGCCTCGCCTAGGAATTCCCGCATGACCGCGACGGTGTACGCCTCACGCGGCAATGTGATTGAAAATCTCATGTCCATCGGAAGCCCTCACGAGCGGTCGACACATTCCTCAGCGTTCCCGGGCGATACCCCACGAAACAGGGGTGATGGGCATGAGGAGGTCAACACTACTCTACGCGCAGTTCGAAATCCTCGATGACGGGATTGGCGAGCATCGTCTCGGCGAGGCGCCGGACGTCGGCGAGCTTGGCGTCGTCGAGTTCGCCCTCGACTTCCACTTCGAAGCGCTTGCCCTGGCGGACCTGGGTGATCCCGCCGAACCCGAGACGGCCGCAGGCCCCCACGATGGCCTGTCCCTGGGGGTCCAGGATCTCCGGTTTGAGCATGACGTCAACGATGACGCGGGCCACGGGGTCCTCCATTGGTGCGTCGAACTTTGGGAGCAGAGGCCTCACCGAGTGATGGAGAGGGCAGCAAAAGCGTACGGCACCCGCGGACACCACGGCGTCCGGAGACGCCCGATCAGGCCTCCCTACCGCATTTTCGGCCGCCGTAACCCTTGTTTGACTGTCCCGTGATGTTCATCACCCGGACAACAGTCATCATTCGGTGGTTTTCCGTGCGTCTTACGAGGTGGTAGCGATCGCCTGATCGTCCCAAGGGGGAAATTTGACGACCATCGGACTGGAGCGTACCGACGCGGCCGACGACAACGAACTGGACTTCGTGGCGGCTGTGACCCCGTACGCCAATCAGTTGTACCCCACCGCCTTGCGCATGACGCGCAACTCGGCTGATGCCGAAGACCTCGTGCAGGAGACGTTCGCGAAGGCGTTCGCCAACTTCCACCAGTTCCGTGCGGGTACGAACCTGCGGGCATGGCTGTACCGCATCTTGACCAACACCTTCATCAACGGCTACCGCAAGCAGCAGCGCGAGCCGCGCCAGGATTCCACGGACGAGATCAAGGACTGGCAGCTCGCCGCCGCCGACGCGCACGCCTCGACCGGTTCCCGCTCCGCCGAGTCGGAGGTCCTGGACCACCTGCCCAGCTCCGCGATCCGAACGGCGCTCGCCGAGCTGCCCGAGGAGTTCCGGATCGTGGTCTATCTGATCGACATCGAGGGCTACACCTACAAAGAGGTGGCCGCCCGCATGGACACCCCGCTGGGGACCGTGATGTCGCGACTGCACCGCGCCCGCCGCCAGCTGCGCGAGCGGCTCGCCGACTACGCCAAGGCCCGGGGTGTGCACGTAGCCTCCTGAGGCGCCCAGTAGCCCTCCTGCGCGGCGGCACACCGATACGGGCGATCCCGAATCGCGTCCTCCTCTGCTCCACGCCTCTCATCAGTCAGTCACTCACGGTCACTGATCCTGCTCTCTTCGGACGGCCGTTCCCGCGTTCTCGCGCCTTCCGCCCCACAGGGCGGTGATCGGACGTCCGAATTTTTCTTCGGACAACCTTGATATTGCTAGGAAGCCCTGGTAGTTGCGCTTCTGTCCGGGTCGGGGATCATGTGGGCGGCAGCCGAAAAGGTGCCGCTGGGGCCTTGCGTCGCCCATGGTGAGTTCTGTCACGATGTCGGTAGGGACGCCCGACCACACCCGTTACCCCGGGTAAGCGGGCGGAGATCCGGCCGGCCAGCGGTACCCCGCGAAGTCGGCCACGAGACCCGAGGAGCGACAGGTGTCGAACAACACCGCTCAGAAGCAACCGGAGCTCGTCCAGCTCCTGACCCCCGAAGGGGAGCTGCGGCGGCACCCCGATTACCCGATCGACATCAGCGCGGAGGAGATGCGCGGGCTCTACCGCGACCTCGTGCTGGTGCGCCGGGTCGACACAGAAGCGGTGGCGCTGCAACGCCAGGGCGAACTCGGCCTGTGGGCCTCCCTGCTGGGGCAGGAGGCCGCGCAGATCGGCTCTGGACGCGCACTGCGTCCCGGGGACATGGCGTTCCCCTCTTATCGCGAGCACGGGGTGGCCTGGTGCCGCGGCATCCGACCCAGGCAACTGCTCAGCATGTTCCGCGGTGTCAGCAACGGCGGGTGGGACCCCCACGAGTACGGTTTCCACCTGTACAGCATCGTCATCGCCAGCCAGACCCTGCATGCCACCGGATACGCCATGGGAGTCCAGCGCGACGGCGCGCTCGGGGCGGACGGCACGGCTGTCATCTGCTACTTCGGTGACGGTGCCACCAGTCAAGGCGATACCAGCGAGGCGTTCAACTTCGCGGCCGTGAACAACGCACCCGTCGTGTTCTTCTGCCAGAACAACCAGTGGGCCATCTCCGAACCGCCGGAGCGCCAAGCCCGCGTCCCGCTGTACCGGCGCGCCGCCGGGTTCGGCTTCCCCGGTGTGCGCATCGACGGCAACGACGTCCTCGCCTCCCTCGCCGTCACCCGGGCCGCGCTGCAGCACGCGCGCGAAGGCCAGGGCCCGATGCTGATCGAGGCGTTCACCTACCGCATGGGCGCACACACCACCAACGACGACCCCTCGCGCTACCGCGTTTCGGCGGAGCTGGAGGAATGGCGGAGCAAGGACCCCATCGAGCGGGTGCGCACCCATCTCACCAACGAGGGCATCGCCGACGACGCGTTCTTCGCCGAGGTCGACGCCGAGGCCGAAAGCATCGGCGAGCGCGTCCGCCGCGAATGCCGGGAGCTGCCCGACCCCGACCCGCTGGACATCTTCCACGAGGTCTATGCCGAACCCAACGGCCACATCGACCGCCAGCGCGCGGATTTCGCCGACTACCTGGCCTCCTTCGAGGACGCCGACGCGGAAGGGGTCCGGTAACGATGACGACGAACCTCACGATCGGCAAGGCGATCAACGCCGGCCTGCGCCGCGCCATGGAGTCCGACCCCAAGGTCCTGGTCATGGGCGAGGATGTCGGCAAGCTCGGCGGTGTGTTCCGGATCACCGACCAGTTGTACAAGGACTTCGGAGCCGACCGGGTCATCGATACGCCGCTCGCCGAGTCCGGCATCATCGGCACCGCGATCGGGCTGGCCCTGCGCGGCTACCGCCCCGTGTGCGAGATCCAGTTCGACGGGTTCTTCTTCCCGGCCGCCAACCAGACGTTCACCCAGCTCGCCAAAGTGCGGAGACGCTCCGCCGGCGCGGTCACCGTTCCCGTCGTGCTGCGCATCCCCTACGGCGGCGGCATCGGCGCGGTCGAGCACCACAGCGAGTCCCCCGAAGCCTACTTCGCGCACACCGCAGGGCTGCGGGTCGTCACCGTCGCCAACGCCGTGGACGCCTACTGGATGATCCAGCAGGCCATCGCCTCCGACGACCCGGTGGTCTTCTTCGAGCCGAAGCGGCGCTACTACGACAAGGCCGACGTCGACACCACGGCCGACCTCGGCTCGGCCGCCCCCATGCACACCGCACGCGTGGCGCGCCCGGGGCAGGACGCCACACTGCTGGCCTACGGCCCGATGGTCAAAACCGCGCTGCAGGCGGCGCAGGCCGACACCGAGCACGACATCGAGGTGATCGACCTGAGGTCGCTCGCGCCGGTGGACTACGACACCATCACCGAATCGGTGCGGCGTACGGGGCGGCTGGTCATCGCGCACGAAGCCCCCGTCAGCCACGGGGTGGGCGCGGAGATCGCGGCCAGGGTCACCGAGTCGTGCTTCTACCACCTGGAAGCCCCGGTCATCCGGGTCGGTGCATTCGACACCCCCTACCCCCAATCGCGGTTGGAGGAGCACTACCTGCCCGACCTCGACCGCGTCCTCGACGGCGTCGACCGCGCGTTCACGTTCTAAAGGA
Organism: Actinomycetes bacterium; assembly: GCA_021793235.1. Classification (GTDB taxonomy): domain Bacteria; phylum Actinomycetota; class Actinomycetes; order Streptosporangiales; family Streptosporangiaceae; genus JAJYTD01. The sequence goes on from JAJYTD010000024.1 coordinate 13,596, forward strand.
GCCGGATACACATGGACAAGCGTGGTGTACAGGAGTTCCGGCTGCCCGATGTGGGCGAGGGGCTCGTCGACGCCGAGATCCTGCAGTGGTATGTGCGGCCCGGTGATGCGGTCGAGGTCAACCAGATGATCTGTGAGATCGAGACCGCCAAGGCCGCTGTGGAACTGCCCAGCCCCTACGCCGGGACGGTGCACGAGCTGCTGGTGGAGGCCGGAAGCACCGTCGATGTCGGCACCCCGATCATCACCGTGGACGTCGGCGGTGGCGGGGAGGCCGCCCCTGCCGCGCAGGCGCGGCAGGAGACAGAGGAGCGGGAGAAGCCGCTGGTCGGCTATGGCGAGAAGGCCGCGGCCACGCGGCGTCGACCCCGCAGGCGCCGCGTGCCGGATGCGGCCCCGTCGGGTCGGCGACCGGCCGGACCGGCCGCGACCGGGCCCACCGCCCCGGCAGACCCCGCACCGGAGTACCGGGCGGCGCGGCCGGGACCGGCCGCGCCCAACGGAGGAACGCGGGCCGTGCTCGCCAAGCCGCCGGTGCGCAAACTCGCCAAGGACCTCGGTGTCGACCTCCACGAGGTCACCCCGACCGGCTCCGGCGGGGTGGTGACCCGCGACGACGTGCGGCGCTACGCCACAGCCGCGGCCCCCTCCGAGCCTGCCCGGCCCCAGGCCGCCCCGGCGGACGAGCCGGCCGGGACCCCGGCGTCGGCGAACGGAGGGGCCGCCCTCCGCGAGGAGCGCATCCCGGTCAAGGGCGTGCGCAAGCACACGGCGGCGGCGATGGTGAACAGCGCGTTCACCGCCCCGCATGTGACCGAGTTCCTGCAGGTCGACGTCACCAAGACGATGGAGGCCGTGCGCAAGCTGCGCGACCGCCCCGAGTTCTCGGAAACCAAGGTCTCCCCGCTGCTGCTGGTGGCTCGGGCCCTGCTCACCGCTGTACGCCGGAACCCGCAGATCAATGCCTCGTGGGACGAGGCGGCCCAGGAGATCGTGGTCAAGCGCTACGTGAACCTGGGGATCGCGGCGGCGACCGAGCGCGGCCTGGTGGTGCCCAACATCAAGGACGCCGACACCAAGCCGCTCCCGGAACTCGCCCGCGGCATCCAGGCACTCACCGAAACCGCCCGCGCGGGCCGGACCGCACCGGAGGACATGAGCGGCGGCACCATCACGATCACCAACGTCGGCGTGTTCGGGGTCGACGCGGGAACGCCCATCATCAACCCGGGCGAGGCCGCGATCCTGGCTTTCGGCCAGATCCGCGACCTGCCCTGGGTCCACGAGGGGGCCCTGGCCGTGCGCAAGGTCACGACGCTGTCGATCTCCTTCGACCACCGGCTCGTCGACGGAGAACTCGGCTCCAAGGTCCTTTGCGACGTCGGCACCATGCTGGAGGACCCCGAGGCCATCGCCCTCGCCTGGGGCTGACCCCGGCTCTTCCTGATACCGAAGCCGCCCCGGGACCCCTCGGGGCGGCTTCGGCTGCGCGGGGGCGTCGGTGTGAAGCTGCGGTGCGCATCCCGCGCCGTGTCCGTTCCCGGCCGTTTTGATGGGCCGCGAAACCATTCTCCGGTCTGCTGCGTCTGATCTTTCGAGATCGTCACGCGAATGATCGGAGATCCCCCAATGGTGGCGTGGAGAAGACCTCTCGCCGCGATCAGCCTGCTCGCGACCGGTGGACTGCTGCTCAGCGGTTGCGGGGTCGTCAACAACCTCACGGGCGACAGCGAGAAGCCCGCGGAGTCTTCCTCCCCGGGGGAAGCGGAGAAGGCCGAGGAGGCGGTCGAGGCGGACTTCCCCTATGTCCGCGAGGGCCGCATGTTCCTGGACACCGGGCAGGACGTCAGGACTGAACTCGCGATCACCGGACTCGAACGCACACCCGACTACACAGTGCTGTACTACGAGCAGACCTACCTCGACCAGCTCACGGGCCTGAACACATGGCTGTCCACACCGCCCACGCTCATCGACCCGGTCAGCGGGCAGGTGTTCCAGGAGTACACCGATGACGAGGGCTATGCGATCTATGGCTCCTACGGTTCCCTGGAGAACGAGTACTTCCCCGTGTGGGAGGGCGTCACCAACAAGTATCGGACCTACTTCCCCCGGCTCCCCAAGGGGGTCAAGCAGGTGACCTTCGTCGGGCACGGCATGGGCGCCATGACCGGCATCCCGGTCCAGGACGTGAAAGAGGAGCAGCCCTTCCCCGAACCGAACGGCGCCCAGTACGAGAACACCCAGCCGCCCGAAGACGAAGCGCTCACTTTCGAAGTGCGCCCGCCGGACGGCCAGGCCGTCGAGAACAAGGCGGACCTGGAAAGCTTCGTCGACTCCGATATCGCCTCCACTACACGCGACGGCGACGAGGAGACCGTCTCGCTGCACTCCGATGTCATGTTCGAGTTCGACGAGTCGGAGCTGACCGGTGACGCCGAGGACGTCGTGAAACAGGCGGCGACGACCCTGACCCGCAACGTCGACCCGGAGAACCCCGAGATCACCGTCATCGGCCACACCGACGGCAAGGGCAGCGACGACTACAACAAGAAGCTGTCCAAGGAACGCGCGGAGACCGTGCGGGACCTGCTGAAAGACGAGGTCGGCGACGAGTTCTCCTTCGAGGTCGAGGCGCGCGGCAGCAAGGATCCCGTGGCCGATGAAGGCGGATCCGACGACGAGGAGGCGCGGGCCCGCAACCGCCGGGTCGAGTTCTCCTACCAGATCGATCCGGACTCCGCGGCCGAAGGCAGCGGCGAGGACGGGGACGGCAGCGCGTTGGACGCGGCCGAACGCAACGTCGCCGCACCCGCGCCCTTCGCCGCCGACGACGGCGAGGTCGTCGCCAGCACCACTAAGGACGACGTCAAGCTGGACGTGCACCCGCTGCGCCGCGACGGCGGCTACGTCATCGGGACGGTGTCGCTGACCAACACCTCCGACGAACCGATCCAGCCCGACATGGGCGGCGAGGACTCGCTGCAGCCGGGCGGGCCGGCGCAGTTCAGCGAGGGCGCGCTCGGCGGCTTCCAACTGCTCGACCCCGGCTCCGACCTGGTGCGCTACGTCGCGCAGATGAAGTTCAGTGACGACGAGTACATGGCTTTTGCCGAAGAGGTGCACGAGCTGCAGCCGGGAGAGGCCTACCGCAACATAGCGGTGTTCCCGGCCCCTCCGTCCGACGCCACCGAGATGACACTGCGCGCCGGGCCTTTCGGCGAACTCGAGAACGTTCCGATCCAGTAAGGGGCGGGATCGGAGCCGGCGGGCGGCCCCATTGTGGCGGAGGGCCGCCCGCTTTGCTATGCCCGTGGTCGGCAGTCGGGGCAGGGACGGTCTCAAGTGGCTCTCTTGGATATGTCCGCCCGATTGCGAACGCAGCGGAACCCTGGGCTGGATTTGGATCCACTGCCCGGGCAGCCCCTGGCCTTCCTTGTCCTCAGCAACTATGGAAACAGAGCTGCCGCGGAAACCTGCGAGCCGGCGTACGGGGGAAGAATCAGACCGCGTGGTATGTTGCGGGGCTAAATACCAGGGTAATTTGGCTCTGTTCGAGCGCGTTGTCCTTAGCTGCCTTAAGCCAATGTCTCATCCGTGGAGCGGCCTGCAAAGGAAAATGGAGAACAGTGTCGACCGAGGAGCAGCAGATGGATCTACTGGCTGCTGGTGGTGTGGGTGGCTTGCAAAGCCTGCGCAGCGGCATACTATTTTTTGGCCGGTGAACCTACTGCTTCTCGCGGTACCCCCCGCGTCGTCACCGCGTGTTGAGCCGTTCGGCCTCCAAAATGACCTCGGCGCTGTCTTCGTCAGGAAAGGTGATCAGCGCCCTACGTGCCACGGAGTCCTCCTGGAGATTCGATCCTGTACACGTGGTGTAGCCGTCCACGGTGTCCTCCGGGAAGTCCTGGGTGATCCACTTGGGGTCTTCGGGCGGGTCAGGACTCCGGTAGGCCGAGAAGTTCTCGCCTAGTTCGCAGAACATCTCCGCTCCCTGAGGAGATGTGGAGAAAGTGGCGATGTAGACCAGCCCGCCGGTTTCGTTGCGGGAGCGTTCGATGTTGAGATTTTCGAGGTCGTCGGGGAGCGATAGCGCGGTGAACTCGACGAGCTCCTCAGCGGTCGGCTCCCCGGAAGGCATCGGCTCGGGTTCGGGGTACTCATCTCCTGTGCCCGAGCACGAGGCCAAGATAGCGGGTGCTGCTGCGGCCATGGCGGCTGCCGTGAAAACCGATATCTTTTCCATTCCCGGGAAATTTCTGTAGAGGGATGTTAGACGGGGTGGTCTGCGCTTCAATCGGCGGCGTGGGAGCCCCGTCTAGCATATGGGATGCTCCCGAATATACTGAATTCTTGAGCAGGACACCACCGCGGTCGGAGCCCTGGATATGGCGAAGCATGTCTCGTTCCATAGTGGGGCGAGGGGGGATTGGTTAGGAAGCTACACGCCATAGTCCAGGCGATCTTGGGCTCCAGGGACCAAGTTAGGGAATCCCGGGCCCGAACACGAGAGGGTGTGCCCGGCTGCGAAGTGTTCTCCGGCCGGATCCGGCGGCCGTCCAGGCGGGAAGAAAAGAAAAATGGGAGGAATTGTACATCACCGATTCCGGAAGCACTATCTTCCCGGAAGTAATGTATGTAACGGCGGTGGTGTCCTCGACCGTTCGGAAATCCGCCTCGGAGCGGCCGACGCATGGCGATCGGTACCGCTCGGCCGACCCGGTGCCACAGGTGGTAGCCCGGAAGCGGGGCCGGACACTGCCTCGGGCCGGTGTCGCCAGGGTGATGTGGCCCTTAGGCGGCGTTGAGTGCTGCGGCGTGGTGCCGACCGCGCTCGAAGGTGCGGCGGCGGGGGAACGGGTTCAGCAGTGCGGCGGCGCCTGCGGGGTCGTTCGCCGGGTGGGTCACAGTGGAGCCGAAGAGGTCGTTCCAGATGAACTTGCCGTCGCGGCACCAGACGTTGATGTCCCGCATCACCGAGATGACGGCGAGGTCGGTGTTGCCTGCTCGGTACATGGGGCGGGCGGCGATAGCCACTAGTTCGACCCAGAGGGCAGTGATCGCTCGCTCAGCGCAGAAGGCGTGTCGCGGTTTGTGCTTGACCCGCTTGGCCAGTGCCGACTTCACACGGTTGGCCCTGGGATTGTTCAACCGCCAGTGACTCAAAGTGACGTCTCCTGAATTGGTCGGATACCGCGGTGGGGGTGCCGCTCATCGGATGCGGCCACACGTGCGCGGCCAAACCATAGGCGCATGACTTGTACTTCATGACCTGTGATCTATGCGAAGTTGATCGGTAGCGGATCGCGTCGTTACCTCTCGGTTATTCTTCGCGCTCCGGATATTAGCAGGAACCGACCCCTAGGGGTCGACCCCTATAAATGTGGTCCATGCCACACTCCAATAGGGGTGGATTGCCTGGATGTTGCCTGGATTCAACGGGTCAGGGCCAACATGTGCGGGTGGTGGGCCGGGGGCGCCCTCCGGCGGACCGCACCGCAGAGCCCCTGGCCGAAGCGCCAGAGGTGAGGCGGTTCCGTACCGGGGAGCACCGCCGGTGGTGGGGCGCCGCAGTGGTGGGCCACGACCTCTGCGCACAGGGAATGGGTGGATTATCCCGGAGTGGGATGTTCAGTGTGCTTTGTCCCTGGTTACCATGGGCACATCATGCCACAACCGTCCGCGACCGATCGCGCCTCCAGCAAGAGCACCGCCCTCAACCGCCACCGCACCGGCGGCGGTTTGCCCCTGGACTCAGCGGCAGGCCCGATCAGGGTGCACCGTTGAGCGGCGGCGCGGCGGCACAGGGGCCAGTACGCGCGGATTCATCCGGTGACCGGATTGATTCCCTGGCAGTTCAGCCGCCGGGAGGCGCCCGGGCCTGGCTCATCTGGGGAACCGCCGTCGCCGTCTACTTCCTGGCGATGTTCCATCGCAACGGTCTCGGTGTGGCCGCCCTTGAGGCACAGCAGCGCTTCCACGTGGGCCCGGCGCTGCTGTCCCTGCTGCCCATGCTGCAACTGCTGGTCTATGTGGTGCTCCAGGTACCGACCGGGCTGATGGCCGACCGCATCGGCCCGCGCCGGTCGCTGCTCATGGGACTGGCCGCGATGACGGGGGGCACGGTGCTGTTCGCCCTGGCCCCGAACATCCAGACGGCGGTCGCCGGCCGGGTGCTCATCGGCCTCGGCGACGCGGTGACATTTCTGAACGTGATCCGGCTGGGGGCCCTGTGGTTCCCCCGTTCGCGCTATGCCCTCATCAGCGCCCTCACCGGGGTCATGGGCGGGCTCGGGCAGATCGCGAGCGTGGCCCCTCTGGCTGCGGCGCTGCACGGCCTGGGCTGGACCGCGGCCTTCCTCGGCTCCGCAGGGGTGACCGCGGCCATGGCCCTGCTGGCGCTGCTGGTGATCCGGGACCGGCCCGCAGGAGCACGCGACAGGCACCCGCACGTGCCCATCACACTGTGGGCGAGCCTCACAGAGGCGCTGAAGGCGCGCGGCCCCCGAGCCGGTATGGCCAACCACGCTGCCGTCATGGCGCCCTACACGGTGATCGCGGTGCTATGGGGCTACCCCTTCCTGGTGGAGGGGCTGGGGATGACATCTGCGACCGCCGGGCTGGTGCTGACGGGTCTCGGCGCGGGCACCTTGTGGCTCTCCCCGGTTCTCGGCGCCATCGTCGGCAGGCGGCCGAGTATCCGCCGCCCGTTCGCGGTGGTCTGTACGCTACTGCTCAGCCTGAGCTGGGTGCTCCTCGTCTGCTGGCCCGGAGGCCTGCCGCCCGTGCCGGTGGCCATCGGGGTGCTGGCGGTGAGCGCGGCCGGTACGGTGTTCGCGCCGGCGCTGTCCTTCGACTTCGCCCGGGACGGAATACCGGTCGCCCGGACCGGCGTGGCCTCGGGCCTGGTGAACATGAGCGGATTCACCGCCGCCGTCATCGGGATCGTGGGCGCGGGGGTGATCCTGCAGGTCGGCGGCGGCTTTCAGGCGGCCTTCCTGCCCGTGGCCGCGACCACGGTGCTCGCCACGGCGGCGCTCCTCGTGCAACTGCGGCACTATCCGCGGGGCTGAACGCCCGGCCGCCACCGGTCCCGGAGGGGCGGTCAGATGACGTCGGTGTCACCCGGGGGCCGCCGGTAGTCGCGACGGCCGCCGCGCGAGGCCATGATGCCGAGAGTGAGCACGATGACCGCCGCCCCCGCCAGCATGAAGATGATGCCGATGGCGGACAGATCGAGCCCCGCCACGTCAGCGGTGATGCCGAATTTCAGCACCGCTCCGATGACGATGAGGAAGATCCCGAGCCCGATTCCCATCTGCTGCCTCCGCGGCGCCGTGTATGTGCGGTCCCTGTTGCTATTACCCGCTTCACGGCGGCGCATTACCGGAAATATACGAACGCGCCGGTGGGGGAGCGGACGGTGGGCCGCCCCTCACCCGCCATCAGCGAAGACCCCTGTGGTCGGCGCGCCGGTGCGGTTGCGAAGAGCTCGGCCTCACGTCGGGAGGGGTTCGCCGCCGGGGCCGCGGAACGTGCTGCGGTAGGCGCTCGGTGAGACACCGAGCGCCGCCTGTAGATGCTGGCGCAGCGATGCGGCCGTGCCAAAGCCCGCGTCCGCCGCGATCCGGTCGACGGGAAGGTCGGTCTCCTCCAGGAGCTGCCGGGCACGCTCGATCCGCTGCAGGGTCAACCACTGCAGGGGGGAGACCCCGACCTCGTCCCGGAAGCGGCGGGTGAAGGTCCGTACACTCATCGACTCCCGCGCCGCCAGGTCGCGCAGACCGACCGGCCTATCGAGGTGCTCCAGCGCCCACGCGCGGGCCGCGCCGGTGGAGGAGACCCGCGGCTCGGGAACGGGGCGCCGGATGAACTGGGCCTGGCCGCCGTCGCGGTGCGGGGAGACGACCGTGCCGCGGGCGACCTCGTTGGCGACCGCGGCCCCGTGGTCGCACCGGATCATGTGCAGGCACAGGTCGATGCCCGAAGCGACCCCGGCCGAGGTGAGCACGCCCCCGTCGTCGGTGTAGAGGACGTTCGGATCGAGTTTCACCGCCGGATACAGCCTCCGGAAGGCGTCGCAGGACCGCCAGTGCGTCGTGGCCCGTCGGCCGTCGAGCAGTCCGGCGGCGGCCAATACGAAGGAGCCCGTGCAGATGGAGGCGATCCGAGCGCCCGGCCGGATGGCGGCGACGGCCTCGGCGAGCGGGGTGCTGAGAGGGCCTTCCCGGGGCTCGTAGTCCGCAGGGGAAGCCGGGACGACCACGGTGTCGGCCTCGCCCAGAATCTCCGGTCCGTGCGCGACGTTGATCGTGATGTCGGCGTCGGTGCGCACTTCACCGGGAACGAGCGTGCAGGTCAGTACTTCATACAGCGGTGCGCCTCCGGCCGAGCGGGCTTGGCCGAACAATCGGTGCACGATCCCCATCTCGATCGGCAGCAGGCCATGGCGCACCAGAACGGCCACCCGGTGCCGGCCGGAGTGCGAGAAAGCGCTCATGGCCCGATTCTTTCACATGATGGCCTTCCGGCCACTCGTCTCGCCGGGGATGGGCGCGCATGATCGTTCGCAGGCCCTCGCCTTGGGCGCGGGGGCGGTCGACACGTGAACGAGAGAGGTGTGCCGGATGAAGGTGCTGTGGGTCTTCGCCCACCCGGAACAGCGTTCGCTGAACGGGGCCCTGAGAGACGAGGGCCTCCACGAACTGCGGGAGCTGGGGCACGAGTACCGCCAGTCCGACCTGTACGCCATGGGGTTCACACCCGTGGTCGACAAAGACGACTTCAGTACGCAGCCGCACGAGCGCCTGGTCGTCACCGCGGAGTCCAAACGCGCCTACCAGGCCGCAGCGCTGAGCGAGGACATCCGCGCCGAGCACGCCAAGCTCGCCTGGGCCGACACCCTTATCCTGCAGTTCCCCCTCTGGTGGTACGGCATGCCCGCCATCCTCAAGGGCTGGTTCGACCGCGTGTTCGTCAAGGGGTTCGGCTACGGGGTCAGCGACCCGCACGACGGCCGCACCCTCCGCTACGGGGAGGGGCGGCTGGCCGGCAAACGCGCGATGGTCGTGGTGACGGTCGGCGCCAGGGAGGCCGCCGTCGGCCCCCGCGGCATCAACGGCGACCTGAACGACCTGCTGTTTCCCCTGCAGCACGGCACGCTCTGGTACACCGGCGCGTCCGTGCTCGACCCGTTCGTCGTCCACGGCGCGGACCGGGTCTCCCCCGAGCAGTACGCGGCCGCCGCCGCACGGCTGCGCGGCCGGCTCCGCTCGCTGCCGACCAGTACGCCGATCCCCTTCCGCTACCAGAACAAGGGGGACTATGCCGAGGATCTCGTGCTGCGGCCCGAGATCGCGCCGGGCCGCACCGGCCTCGACGTGCACCGCACCGACGGGGCGACCGGTGCGGGCCGCGAGCGAATGGAGGGCGTGCGCCCGGCCCCGATCGGGTAGGGGCGGCCCAAAGGCCGGTTCCGGTGGGGTCGCCACCGGAACCGGCCCATGTGTGCGGCACCTGCGTTGTGCGCGTTTCAGCCGCTACTGGGGCGTCGGCTTAGAACGCCGACTCGGGGACCTCCATCAGGTCCAGCGAGGTCTTCTCCGTGATCGCGCGCTCGGCGGACAGGCGCGGCAGGACCTGGTCGGCGAAGAACCGCGCGGCGGCGATCTTGCCGGTGTAGAAGTCCCGATCCGCCTGGCCGGCTCCGTCGAGGGCGGCCAGCGCGGCCTCGGCCTGGCGCAGCAGCAGCCAGCCCAGGACCACGTCGCCGAATCCCATCAGCAGGCGCGTGGTGTTCAGGCCCACCTTGTACAGCTCCCGGCTGTCCTCGGCAGAGCGCATGGCGTCGCCGACCATGATCTCGACGATTCTCTCCACGTCGGCGGCTGCCTCGGCGAGGGCGGCGCGCTCTTCCTTCAGCTGCCCGTTCCCGGCCTCGCCGGCGGCGAACTCCTTGATCTCGCCGATCAGCTGCCCGAACGCCTGCCCGTTGTTCTTCACGATCTTGCGGAAGAAGAAGTCCTGCGCCTGGATCGCCGTGGTCCCCTCGTAGAGGGTGTCGATCTTGGCGTCGCGGATGTACTGCTCGATGGGGTAGTCCTGCAGGTATCCGGAGCCGCCGAGGGTCTGCAGCGACTCGGCCAGCAGCGCATAGGACCGCTCCGAGCCGACGCCCTTGACGATCGGCAGCAGCAGGTCGTTGAGCGCCTCGACGGAGCTGTGGTCCTCTCCGTTGTGCTGGGCGATCTGCACCGCGTCCTGCTGGGTGGCGGTGTAGATGACCAGGGCACGCAGTGCTTCGGCGTAGGCCTTCTGGGTCATGAGGCTGCGCCGCACGTCCGGGTGGTGGGTGATGGTCACGCGCGGGGCGGTCTTGTCCGCCATCTGGGTCAGGTCGGCGCCCTGCTTGCGCTCCTTGGCGTACTCCAGCGCGTTCAGGTAGCCGGTGGACAGGGTGGCGATCGCCTTCGTCCCCACCATCATCCGGGCGTGCTCGATGACGAGGAACATCTGCCGGATGCCGTCGTGCTTGTCGCCCACCAGGTAGCCCACGGCGGGGTGCTTGGCGCCGAAGGTCAGCTCGCAGGTGGTGGAGGCCTTCAGGCCCATCTTGTCCTCGACGTTGGTCACGTAGGCGCCGTTGCGCTCGCCCAGCGACCCGTCCTCGTTGACCAGGTATTTCGGCACCAGGAAGAGCGAGAGGCCCTTCGTTCCGGGCTTGGCCCCCTCCGGGCGGGCCAGCACCAGGTGGAAGATGTTCTCGGTCATGTCCTGCTCGGCCGAGGTGATGAACCGCTTCACACCTTCGATGTGCCAGGTGCCGTCGCCCTGGTCGATGGCCTTGGTGCGGCCGGCGCCGACATCGGAGCCCGCGTCGGGCTCGGTGAGCACCATGGTGGCGCCCCAGCCGCGGTCGATGGCCATCTGGGCGAACTTCTTCTGCGCCTCGTTGCCCTCGCGGTAGAGGATGTAGGCGAAGCCCGGACCGGCGGCGTACATGTGGACGGCGGGGTTGGCGCCGAGGATCAGTTCCGCGGCGGCCCACACCAGAGAGCGGGGTGCGCCGAGCCCGCCGAGTTCAGGCGGCAGGTCGAGGTTGTACCACCCGGCGTCCATGTAGTCCTGGTAGGACTTCTTCAGGCTTTCGGGCAGGGCGACGGTGTTGGTCGCCGGGTCGAACACCGGCGGGTTGCGGTCGGCGTCTTCGAAGGACTCGGCCACGGATCCAGTGGCGAGCCTGTCGACCTCATCGAGAATGGTGCGAGCCGTGTCCTCGTCCAGCTCCTCGAACGGGCCGGTTCCCAGCACGTCCTGGCGCTTGAAGACCTCAAAAAGGTTGAACTCGAGGTCACGGAGGTTGCTCTTGTAATGCGTCATGGCGCGCTCCGCTGTGTCGTGGCCGCTGTGTCAGCACAGGCGATCTACCAACTAGTAACAAGTCAATGTTACTACCGAGTAGTAGATCTTTGCCAAGGGGTGTTGTGCACCGTTTCGGTAGAGGCCCCTGTCTTCCCGTCGAACGCGGCACTCGCCGCGCCATGGGGCGATACCGGCATGCCCGACCAAGGTGACTTTTGGTAACTGCGCATCATTGGATGGATACCTTCGGTAATTTTCTCCTCATGCCATCGCACCAGCATGAAGTCCTCATTGAGCTGTTCCGGAACAACCTCGCCCTGGCTCCTGAACTGCTCCACGAAGCCCTGGGCATCGAGGTCCCCGATCACAACAGGGTCTTTTTGGAGAGCTGTGACCTGACCGACGTCAACCCCACCGAGTACCGAGCCGATGTCACCGTCGCTCTCAGACGGCAGAAGGAGGTGGAGATGGCGATCATCGTGGAAGTCCAACGCAGCCCGGCCAAAAAGAAGAGACTGACCTGGCCGGTCTATGTCGCCACTCTCCGCGCGAGACTGGGCTGCCCGGTCATACTGATGGTGGTGTCCCCGAAGCAGAAAGTCGCCGATTGGTGCGCTGTCCCGATCGAACTGGGACATCCGGGATTCGTCCTGGAGCCCCTCGTCATCGGGCCGGCCCAGGTGCCGGTGGTGACCGACCCCGTCAAGGCACGCGGCCAGCCCGAACTGTCCGTGCTCTCCGCACTGGCCCACGGCGACAGCCCCGAGGTGCTCGACGCCTTCGGTCACGCCTTGGAATCAGTGGATAGCGATAAGTTCCCCTTCTATTATGACTATGTGTCGGGACAGTTGTCCGATGCCGCCCGCGAATACTGGGAGAAGCTCATGGCCGCCGGAACTTACGAATGGCAGACCGATATCGCCCGCAAGTACGTCTCCGAGGGCAAGGCCGAGGGCAAGGCCGAGGGTGAGGCCAACGCCGTCTTGCTGTTTCTGGCCGCGCGCGGCATCCCGGTTCCGGATGAAGCCCGCGAACGCATCACCGCTTGCACCGATCTGGGCCAGCTAGAGGTGTGGATCCGGCGTGCCGCCACGGTGGACACGGCTGATGAACTCTTCGACTGACGTCAGGCGCGCATGACGGCGGCGGCCGCCGACCGGAATCGTCCGGTCGGCGGCCGCTATGTTTCCGGGGCCGCGGCGGCCGCAGGATGGCGGGCTGATGCGTCGGGTGCGCCCTTCGCTAGGGTGCTCGAGTGCGCAATGGTGACGGATCGGGCGAAGCGGGCAGGGCGCTGCTCGACGCGGAGCTTTGGCGGCGGAGCGAGGACGGGCATACCTTCGGGGCGCTCGTGTGGCAGGCCGGGCCCGGATGGCGGATGATCGCCTCCAGTGTGCTGGGCGGCGGGATCGGGCCGCGGTCGTTCGTGGTGAACGCGCAGGTCTCGGGTGACTACCGGCGCACCGACCCGCAAGCGCACCTGTCCGGGATCGCGGCGGCGGCCGGCGCCGCGGGCGAGGGCGTCGGCCTGCTGACGGCCGCCGACGTCGACCGGGCGCAGTGGGGAGCCGATGGGGGTGTCGAGGTCCTGGCGACGGTCGGGATCGGCCGCCCGACCTGGGCCGCGGACAGCGAGGAGCTGGACGAGGCGCGGCTGGGCGACGAACCTGCGGACGGTCCGCTGGGCGGCCAGGGGCCGGGCACCATCAACATCGTGGTGGCGGTCCCGGCCGCCCTGTCCGATGCCGCCCTGGTCAACGCGGTCGCCACCGCCACAGAAGCCAAAGTGCAGGCGGTCATGCGGGCGGGATACGCCTGCACGGGGACGGCCTCCGACGCGGTGTGCGTCGCGGCCCGCATCGCCGCCGACGGACTGCCCGAGGAGGCGTTCGGCGGCCCCCGGTCCCGGTGGGGCGCCCGCATCGCCCGCGCGGTGCACGCCGCGGTCTACGCCGGGGCCCTCGATGACGCCGACCGCCTACGGGCAGACGGCGCCGACCGCGGCCGCGCATATTCGGCGCGGTCCTGAGCCCGGGCGGGAGCATCGGATTCGGTGGTCTGACCGGCCAGGAGGGCACGGCCGGTGGTGCGGCCCCGCAACGGCGCGGGTCCGTGGAAACCCGCCGAGAACACGTTTCCACGGACCCGGCAAAGGCCCCGCCCTGCTCTCCGCCGTTCTCACGGCGAGAAGCGCTCCGCCGCCCTCTCGATCGCCGTCTCCACCGCGCCTACACGGTCGGCCAGCAGCCCCACGGCGCCCACGGCCCGGCTCATCGGGTCCGCACCGTCACCGCCGAGGGCCTTGGACCGCAGGTAGGCGGCCTTCACCGCCGTCCACCGCTCCGCCTGCTCGGCGGTCATCGTGCCGCGCAGCTCGGCCAGCTTGAGCAGGTTGGCCTCCGCGTCGGAGGTGAGGGTCTGCGCCTCGCCCAGGTAGTGGTCGTCGATCGCCGCGGCCAGCTCGGCGTCGTTCATCACCGGCACGATCTTCTCGGCCAGCCGGTTCATGTTCCGGTAGGAGCCCTGCAGCCGGAAGGGCGGTTCGGTGCGCGACTCCTCCGCTTGTGCCGCCGAAGCGATGTAGGCCTGGTTGTTGGCCAGCACCACCTCCTGCACCGCGACCAGTTTGCGCAGCACCGCCAGAATCTGGTCCAGCTCCACCGGTGAATAGGAGTGGGACAGCCGGTCCGGCCGCACCGACTCGTCGCCCTTGGCCAGCCGCACCAGCAGCTCGATGTCGCCGCGGTCCCGCGTGGACAGCGGTGCCAGGACCGGGTTGGACGTCAGCGCGTTCTCGATGTAGCTCAGCGCGAACAGCTCATCCTTGCCCGACAGCACGTCGCCCAGGTTGTACACGTCGGCGCGGTTGGCCAGCATGTCCGGGACCCGGAACCGCTGCCCCTCTTCGGTGTAGGGGTTACCGGCCATGCACACCGCGAACCGCTTGCCACGCAGGTCATAGGTGCGGGTACGGCCGTCCCACACCCCCTCCATCCGACGCTGCCCGTCGCACAGCGAGATGAACTTCTGCAGCAGTTCCGGCGACGTGTGCTGGATGTCGTCCAGGTACAGCAGCGTGTTGCTGCCCATCTCCAACGCGAAGGAGATCTTCTCGACCTCCTGGCGCGCCGTCGCGTCAGGCGCATCGGCAGGGTCCAGCGAGGTCACGGAGTGGCCCAGCGCCGGCCCGTTGACCTTGACGAACACCAGCCCCAGCCGGCTCGCCACATACTCCATCAGCGTGGTCTTGCCATACCCCGGCGGGGAGATGAGCAGCAGCAGTCCGCTCTGGTCGGTGCGCCTGCTATCGCCGGCCGCCCCCACCTGCTTGGCGAGGTTGTCGCCGATCAGCGGCAGATAGACCTCGTCCAGCAGCCGGTTGCGCACGAACCCGCTCATCACCTTCGGCCGGTACTCGTCCAGCCGCAGCCCGCGCCGCTCGCGCTCCACCAGCTCGTTGCGCCGCCGCTGGTACTCCCGGTAGGCCGGGACCTCCTCAGAGCGGAACCGCCGGGTCCGGGCCAGCAGCTCATCGAGCCGGAACACCAGGCGCCGGTCGACGATGCGGGGGTGGGTCCCGAGCAGCCCGCTCACCTCCGCCGACAGCGACGCCGACGAGTCGTGGCGGTGCAGGGCAGAACCGCACAGCTCGATCGCCACCGCCTCCGGCAGATCCGCCTCGCTCACCTCCTCTCCGGCCGTGGCCGAAAACGAGTTCAGCCACGCGGTGACGAGCTGGTGCCGGGCGGCCAGGTCACCACCCAGAGCCCGCAGGTCCTCCGCGAACTCCTGGCGCGACTTCGACCGCGCACCGCCGAGCGCGCGGCGGAACCGGTCCAGCAAGTCGCGGGCCCCTGCGCTGGTGACGAACCCCGAAGGTGCCCCGGCCACCTCCTCGAACAGGTACTCACCGGCGAGGTCGGTCTCGGCCGCCGCCCCGTCCAGCCCCGCCTCGGCCAGGAACGCGGCGATGGCCGAACCCAGTTCCGCGTACAGTCCGTTGATCTCCGCCGACCGGCGCGAACCGAAGATCGTCCGCGCCCGCGCCAGCGACGCCGCCCGCGTCGTCCACGCGGTCCTGGACTCCTCGTCGGTGCCGAACGCCCAGAACAACTGGGCGGCGGCCCGCGCCTGCGGCGGGTAGCGCAGCAGACCGGCACTGGTGTGCAGCCGCAGCAGCGCTTCGAGGAGCAGAGCGGCGTCGTGGTCGTGCACACCCCGCTCATACCCCTCGTCGTAACGGGTCTCGGCGACCGCGCGGACCACATCGAGCAGCCCGCCGGCTGCGTCGACGCCCCGCACCGCCGCCTCGTGAAGCACGTCAAGGGTCACCCCCTCGTCGCCGTTCTCGGCGGCGGCCAGGACCGAGGCGGCCAAATACTCGGCCCGGTACACCTCCGGGGACTCCGACACCAGCAGCCGGTCCCAGAACCGGCGGGTCGCGGCGAACTCGGCGTCGCGCACCGGCGCCCGGTAGTCCGTCCCGGTGATGCTGATCGCCATCTCGCCGTCGTGCGGCACCATCGTCAGGTCGACCGGTTGGGTGTTGACGGCGAAGCGGTGCTGCCCCAACCGGATGCTCTCGCCGCCGTCGTCGAACAGGTCGATGCGGTCCCGCAGCGCCCGGCCGGCCTCCTGCCGGGCGGCCTTGACGCGCCCCTCCAGCTCTTCGGCGCGGACCTGGTCGCCCAGCGAGCGCAGCTCCTCCGTGCTGGCGCGCAGCTTGGCCACCATGGGGTCGGAGGCGAAGTAGGTGTTCACGTCATCCAGCGAATCCAGCGACATGACCCGCCGGCTCACACTGGTGAGGATCCGCTCAGCGGACTCCACCAGCCGGTCCGCGCGCCGGGCGCGTTCGTCGAGCAGCGTCTGCTTGCGCGCCGAGAACGCCTCGTAGACGTCCTCCCGCTTGGTGGCCAGATCACCGAGGAAATCGTCGAACTCCGCGAACCGCGACTCCAGGTTCTCGATCTGCAGCATCAGCCGGCCGAGCTGCTCGTCGCAGCGGTCCGGCGTGTCCGACGCCGCCAGCGCGCCGGTGACGGCCTGGCCCAGCAGCGCGAACTCCGCGGCGAACTCGGCGCGCCCCTCGGAGTCCAGCAGCTGCCTGCGGCGCGTCTCCAACGTGGCGCGCGCCCGGTTGATCCCCCCTAGGACCGCACCGATCCGCTCCAGGATCTGCGTGCGCACCAGCGCGTCGGCGACGTCAAGAGAACCCACGACCTCGGTGACGATTTCCAGGCCCTCGGTCTGCTCCGCCAGCCGCTCGCCCACCGGGCCGGCTTCGGCGACCGTCGCGATCCCCTCGGCGTCGGCGACCAGCCGGTCCACCTCGGTGTGGTAGCCGGCGAAAGCGTCGTCGCCCTGCAGGAAGTCGATGGCGCGCCGCCCCGAGGAGGCGAGTTCGTCGGCGAGCTCGCTGTCCAGCTCATCCACCCGGTCGGTGTCGACGTAGCGCATCTCCCGCACCGTCACCAGGTGGCCCTGGGCGCGGCGCAGCTCGGCCAGCCGTGACACCCACGCATCGGCCGACCGCAGCGTCTCACTCCGCGCGCGCCGGATCAAAGACGTGATCTGTGCCGCCGCCTCCTCCAGGGCGGACTCGGCCTGCCCGGTGAGCGCCTGCACCTTCTCGAACTCGTCCAGCACCTGCTCCGCGGTGGACCGCACCTCGGTGAGCGGGCCGTACAGGTCGCCGAGTTCCTTGTCGTCCAGCCAGTGGTAGTGGTCGAACACCCGCCGGCAGGCCGCGATCAGCGCCTCGAACACCGCGGTCGACGGCGACATCTCCGCCACCATCCGGGTCACCGACAGGCAGTCGGAGATCCCCCGCACCAGCTCGGCGTTGCCGATCCGCTCCAGCGGCCCGGTACCGACCGGCTGGGCGGCCGCGTACACATCGGACACGTAGGGGGTCTGCCACACCTGCATGGGGTGCACCCGGGTGGGCTCCTCGGAGACCGCCCGGAACACCACGAGCGTTCCGTCGTCGAACAGCGAGTACCCGTGGCACGGGATCGGGGTGGCGACCTCCTTGCGGATGACGTTGTAGGGCAGCAGCAGGCTGCGCCCCTCCTGGCGGGCGTGGAACACATAGAGCACGTCCTCGCCGTTGGGCGAGCGGATGACCTGCTCGAACTCCAGGTCCTTGATTACCGCGTCGAACGTCTTGACCGCGCCGGTGGCCAGGTAGTAGCCGCCGGGGAAGATGATGCCCTGGTCCTCGGGCAGCCTGCGGCACGCCTGCCCGATCCCGTCCAGCCGGACGACGTCCTTGGTCCTGGTGTTGAACACCAGGTACCGCCACTCGGTCTCGTTGTAGGGCAGGATCCGCAGCAGGATCAGCGCGCCGACACGGGCGTAGTAGACATCGGCGTCGGCCAGGCTCTGCAGCGGCTCGTCGACGGGTTCGCTGTAGATCCCCTCGCCCACCTCGGTGTTGTTCTCGACCTTGATGGTCAGGTCTCCGCCGACCGCCTCCACGAACATTTCACCGAGGATGGAGATGTGCGGGTGCCGCCCCAGGACATGGTCCTCGCGCGTGGCCTCGATCCACTCGAAGTCGTGAGGCGGCGGAAAGACGTGGTCGCGGTCGCCCTGGTTGTCGAGGTATTCGACCTCCCCGGCCGGGCTCACCGACCAGCGCAGCACCTTGACGTCCTCGGTGCGCGGCCCCGTCTGGAATACCGCCAGCAGCTTGCCCTCGACCCGCCGCAACTGCAGCAGGCGGGTGTCGCGGTAGTAGCGGTACAGCTCGCTGAAGTCCCGCTCGAACTGCGGGGCGCGCAGCAGCTCCGGGAACTCGCCGTGTCCGGCCGCGTCGAACCGGAACCCGTCTTCGGCGCCGCCGTCCGCGGCCGCACCGCCACCCGTGCCCCGCACGAACGTGTGCAGCGAGAATACATCGTCGACGGCGGTCTCGGGCTTCAACCCGATGAACACGTTGTAGCCGAACAGCATGAACCCGCCGACCGAGACGATGTCGCGCGGCACACAGTTGTTCTCGGTCCGGATCCGCTCGGTGCCGATCAGCCGCAGCTCGCTGCCGCCGAACACCTCCAGGCGTCGGCGGTTCAGCTCCTCGGCCCTTCGGGCGAGCTCCTCAGCCCGGCCGGACAGCCGCTCCCGCAGCACCTCGTAGGTACCCGCGTCCAGCCCGCTGGCCGGGGAGGAGCCCGCCGCGCCGGCGGGCTCCTCGGTCACGACATCGGTCACCTATCCGTCACCGCTTCACACCGTCGAGGGCGGCCACGGGCGCCTCGGCGACGCCGAGGTGCTGCGCGGTTTTCAACAGCTCCTGCATCTTGCCCGCGTCAGGGCCGCCCGCGTTGATGAGCTTCACCAGCAGCGCCGACAGCGTGAGGTTCTTGATGTCGGCGGTGTCCACCGACCCCAGCACCCGGGAGATGTCGTCGGCGAAGCTGCCCGAACCGTCCAGCCAGGACCCGGCCAGGGACTGGGCCACATCGGAGTTCTCCACGAACCCGTCCACGGCCTTGCCCATCCCGATGGAGTTGACCATCCGGTCGAAGAACATGCCGTCGCCGCCGACGATGTTGATGTCGGCCTTCTCCAGGCCGGTCGCCAGCACCGACGCCTGGGCCTCGGCGACCTGGCGGTGTACGTCGATCCCGGCGAGCCGGATGTCCTTCTCGGTCTCCAGGCGCAGGCGGTACTCTTCGTGCTCGCGGCTGATCTCGTCGAGCGCGGCCATCGCGCCGGCCTTCTCGTTGAGCCCCTCGGCTTCGGCCTTGAGCTTCTCGCGGATGGCTTCGGCTTCGGCGAGCGCCTTCTCGCGCGCCACAGCGGCCTCCGCGCGGCCGACCTTATCGATCGCCTCGGCGTCCTGCTCGCGCACCTGGACCTCGGCCAGGCCCGCGGCGGCGGCTTCGGCCTGCAGCCCTTCGGCCAGACGGATCTTGGCGCGGGTGTCGAGTTCGGCGGCCTGCTGGCGGGCTTCGGCCAGGGTCATCTCCTCGGCGGCCTTGTGCTTGGCCGCCTCCTCGGCGGCTTCGGCCGCCTTGATGTCCTTGACCAGGTTCTCCTGCGCTTCGGCCTCGGCGTGGATGATGACCGCCTGCCGCTGGCGCTCGGCCTCCTCGACCGCGCGCAGCCGCTTGATGTTCTCCTCCTGCTCAGCGACGGTCTTCTCGACCGCGATCCGCTCCCGGATCACCTCGGCGACCTCGCGCTTTTCGCCCTCGACCTCCTTGTCCTTGGCGATACGGGACAGTTCGGTCTCGCGCTCGCGGCCGATGACCTCCAGCAGCCGATCCTTTTCGATGCGTTCGGTCTCGATGGAGATGACGCGTTCGCGGTTCTTCTCCGCGACGGCGATCTCCCGCTTCTGGTTCTCCTGCTGCACGCCCAGCTGCTCGTCGGTGCGCAGGTGCGCCTGCTGCGCCTTGAGCCGCTCCTCGGCCTGGACCCGGGCGGTCTCGGCCTCTTCGCGGGCCCGGATGATCTCGATCTCCCGCTTGGCCTTGGCCTCGGCTTCCTCCCGGCGCCGCTCCAGCTCCGCGAGGGTCTCCGCGGCCTCGGTGTCCTGCCGGTCGATCTCCTTGCGGCGGTCGTTCTCCAGCTCGTTGGTCTGCTTGTGCTGCGCGGAGGTGAGTTCGGTGATCTTACTGATGCCCTGGGCGTCGAGGATGTTGTCCCGGTCGAGCTGGCTCAGCGGGGTCTGTTCGAGGTAGTCGATCGCGGCGTCCTCAAGGATGTACCCGTTGAGGTCGGTGCCGATGAGGGCGACGATCCGGTCCCGGAACTCGTCGCGCTTGGTGTAGAGGTCCTCGAAGTCGAAGTGCTTGCCGACGGTCTTGAGCGCCTCGGAGAACTTGGCGTTGAACAGCTGCTGCAAGGTCTCCTGGTCGCTGGCCCGGTCGGTGCCGATGGACTGGGCGACCTTGATGACGTCTTCGAGGGTCTTGTTGACGCGGACGAAGAAGGTGATGCTGATGTCCGCGCGGATGTTGTCCTGGCAGATCAGCCCTTCGCGGCCGCTGCGGTTGATCTCCATGGTCTTGACCGAGATGTCCATCACCTCGGCCTTGTGCAGCACGGGAAGAACGACAGCACCGGTGAAGGTCACGTCGACTTTTTTGACCTTGGAGATGATCAGCGCCCGGCCCTGCTCGACTTTGCGGAAGAGTCGGGTGACCACGAATAGCAGGGCGATGACGATGAGGAGTGCGACGGCGAGCAGGATGCCGAACGCGGGAGCGATGATGTCCATCAGGCAGGGATCTCTCTGTCGGATGCGATCAGGGGATCAGAGGTGGTGTGGCGCGCGCAAAGCATGGGGGAGCGGATCGGTGCACCCTTAGGGATGGGGGAGCGGATCAGTTCACCCTTCTGACGTTGGGTTTCGGCAACAGGTTCCGTGTTCTTTGGCCGTGAGCGGCCAGCGGCGGCCCATGGCCGGGTCAGGACAGGCCGGGATCCAGCGCGGCGTCGAAAGCGGTGACCCAGAAGAACTCGCCTTCAGCGTCGTAGTCGAAGATCAGCGCGGTGCTGCCGGAGGTGAGGTCCTCATCGCCGGTCTGGCGGACCTGGATGATCGCGGAGGAGCCGTCCGCGGAGGTGATCTCGGCCTGTCCGAACTCGCGATCCACGCGGCCGGTGCGCACGATGCACGTCTGGCCGACGAAATCTTTGCGGGAGGACCCGCGCTGGTTCGGCAGGAACCGCCGCAGGCCCATGACGACACCGCTGGTGAACGCCCACGCGACGATGACCGCTGCGGCCAGCACGAGCAGCCCAAGGGCGATGAGGAGCGGAGTGGAGTCCACCCCGAGGGAGTCGATCAGCACGGTTCCCACCAGGCTCGCGAACCAGGCCACCGCGATCAGCAGTGACAGCACGACGGTGACGGGTACCCCGCCCAGGCCGATACCGGGGAAGAAGGCGCCGAAGCCGCCGGTGCCGGTGTCGACATCGGTGTCGAGTAGGTCGGTGTCGACGGCGCCCAGTATGACGAAGACCCAGTAGCCGATGACGACCAGCAGCATGAAACTGAACAGGCCGGCAGGGAAACCGAGCACCGCACCGAAGAACTCAACCATGACCCGCCGCACCGACCCCCAACCTGAACCACTGGCCACCGCTTGCCCTGCGACCTTACCGAACCAGGTCACCGGCCAGCCCCCCAGGGGGTGAAATGTCCGGTATCGGTCACTCGGTCACCATGAATGCGCCGATCGGACACCACTTTTCGTGTCCATTGGTTGACCGTATGGCGCGCTTTCGTGTAACGATCGGATCACACGGGAATGAACAGTTTCCTCGAAGCTGCGTATTCAGAGGAGCCGCCTTGTGAGCCGCCCGTGGGACGTCGACCCCTCTGCACAGTTCCGCCGCCGACTTGGCAGAACAGCTGCTGAGCTTGGCGACAGCAGGGATCGTAAAGACTGTCCGGACATCTGGGAACTGACCAACGGAGATGTCGCGATCATCGGCCGGGATGTGACAGACCTCTTCTCCGCCCGACTGCCGTCAGGTGTGGGAGTCGGCGCCGATGAACGCCTTATCGTGATCCCCGGAAATATGCTCAAGGCGGCAAAACCGGACATCGAAGATGTTTGATCTGGTCTGGGAGTACCCGGCGACACCGCTGAACCGCCCGGACTACCACGCCGATTCCGATCGTGTAGAAGAACGCATGTCCGGGGTCATCTGGAAGCTGGAGCGCGCACAGTACGTGTCCGAGCAGGGCGATGAGGCATGGGACGCGTTCGTCGACGGGGACTGGCCGCTGGTCATGGCGATCTACGAGAGCGAACGCGATGCCATCCGGAAGGCCGTGGAGGAGGAGGCGAAACAGGGGGTGGAGTTCCGCCGACTGCGCATAGTGGAGCTTCCCCCGAGCTCCTACATCCGCTGGGAGCTTCCCAGCCTGCGGATATCCGCCGAATGCGGGCGTCTGATCAGAGTGCTGGATGCACGCCGGATTGCGGATTTGGAGCGGAAGTATCCCCTACCGGAAATGCTGGTCTGCGGTGATCACGCCCTTTACCACGTCCAGTACGACGAGCAGAAGGTGCCGATCGGTGCGCGGAAGATCGACGACCGGCAAATTGTGGGCTCGGCAGCCGCGTCTGTGGCGGCGTTGTACGCTCAGGCAGAGCCGTTGACGGACTTCGTTGAACGGGAGATCACCCCACTGGGGCCACCAAAGTACGCGGAATGACACAGATAAGACGAAACGCACGCCAGGAAAGCGACCACGCCGCTGTCCGGCTGCGTTCTGCTGCTGTTTTTACTCTCATCGCGCTCCTCGCCGCGGCGGCTGTGGCCGTATCCCCTGTAGCGCTACGCGTGTTCGACGGAGCAGGCGGCGAGTGGGAGCGGCTGAGCTTCATCGGGCAGACCTACGGTGCCGTGTCCGCTCTCATCGCCGTGTTCGCGCTGGTCGGTGTGATCGGCACCCTCGTCTTCCAGGCCCGTGACAGTCGGCGGGCGATCGAGGAAACCCGGCGCCAGGCAATGAGCGACCTGCTCAAAATGGCCATGGACGACCCCGACCTTGACGAGTGCTGGGGTCCGATTCCCCAGCCGGCCGACCCCAAGGCGCGCAAGCAGCAGCTTTACACCAACATGATCATCGCCCAGTGGAGCGCGGCTTTCGAGGCCGAGGCCATTCCGGAAGGGCGGCTGCGCCTGATCGCGCGGGAGATGTTCGAGGGCCGGCCGGGGCGCACCTACTGGCAGCGGGCAGGCCAAGGGTGGGTGTCCGGGCCGGGCAGCGCCATGGAACTGCGTTTCGCGCGAATCCTCGACGAGGAGTACCACCGGGCCGTAGCCGTCTCGCCGGAGCCACCGCAAGAGCGGTCACCCGAGGAGAAGCGCGGACCGCGCGGACGCCGCTTCGGCACCGCCCTCCTCGCCGCGGCCACCTTCGCCGCCGGGGCTGCCACGGCCGCGGCTGTCGCCTCGGGCCGGCGTCGCCCGAGCTGACCTCGCCCGCGTCTGGCCCCGTGCCCGCTGGGATCAGTTGCCCAATGGGCGCCGGTGGCCGTCCGGACCGCTCGGCTCCGCCTCGGGCGCGGGTGTGCCGTCGGGGGGAAACCGTGCTTGCGCAGCATCGTGCGGCGGTAGTGGCCGGCGGTGGCCAGCGAAAGCACGGACAGGGCCGCGGCCCAGACGCCCACAATGATTCCCGTGGGTGCGGTGATCCAGACGGTACTCCAGGAGCTCCACTCCACCGGGTCGATGAGGAAGGAGACCAGGCCGCCACCGGGGTTGGTGACGTAGGAGAGCGGGATGAGGACCAGGGAGGAGACGCCCACCACCGCGACGAGCCGCCGGAGGGCGTACCAGCGCCCCAGCACATCGTCGCGCACCCACATCCGATAGCGGGGCGGCACCCGGGTGTCGAGTGACCGGTAGGCCAGCCAGCGCAGGAAGGGCGGGCGTTCCCGCAGGCGGGTGAGTAGCCCGGCCTTGACGAGCCCCCACCGCTCATCGGCGGTCGTGTCCGACTCGCGCAGCTCCAGGGTGGTGGCGATGATCTCTTCGCCGGGCTGTTCCCGGTAGTGCCGGGGGTAGCAGCGCAGTGCGCGCCGTAGCCGCTGCTCGTATCTGTCCATGCTCACACGGCCCCCATTCTCGGCTGCGGGCGCGGCGCCAGCAGGGATCGGGCGACCGATGCCAGGCGTTCCAGCCGCGCGGTCTCCTCGGCCAGCACCGTGTGCCCGTCCTCGGTCAGTTGGTAATAGCGGCGGTTGCGGCCGTTGACGACCTCTTCCTTGGCGACCGAGACCAGGCCGTCGCCGGTGAGCCGGTCGAGCGCGCCGTAGAGGGTTCCGGCGCCGAGGCGCACCCGCCCGTCGGAGAGCTCCCGCACCGCCGTGATGATCGCGTATCCGTGCCGTGGTCCTTCGGTGAGGGCCAGCAGCATGAGGTAGCTCTGCTCCCGTAGTGCCATACTCGATATATATCAGTAAGAGATATATAAAGGAATAGGTGGCCGGATACGGCCACGTGGAGGGCAACAGTGGTGGGCAGCGGATTCGCGGCCACCGAACGCTGCGGCGCAGAAACAGCGCACTCGTGGGAAACCGGCCGCCGCCGTCCGTGCGTCCACGGGTCCATGGAGAACAACACCGCGCCCGGGTGGGGCGCCATCGACGCCGCACTGCTACGGATCTACCCGCAAACCGAGCCGCTGCATATGGGCACCGAGCATCCGTGGCGCCTGGGCGGTCCCCACCCCCTCGACGGCATCAGCTTCTACCCGCGAACCGACCCGGTGCCGCATTGGCACGTGGTCGGCTACGGCATGACCGAGCTGTACGACAAGGAGACGGACAACTCCGAGGAATCCGGCTGGGGGTTCGAGTTCACCTTCCGGGCGGTGCGCCGCGGTGGTGACGAAGAGCCTCCGATGTGGGCCGCGGTTCTGCTGCAGAAGCTGGGCCGCTACGTGTTCGACTCCGGTAACCGGTTCGAACCGGGGCACACCATGAAGGTCGGCGGTCCGATCGACGGCTCTGACAACGGCTCCGTGATCCGCGCGCTCGCCTTCGCCGAAGACCCCGAACTCGGCCAGATCGCCACCCCGCACGGCCGGGTCCGGTTCCTGCAGGTGATCGGGCTCAGCCTGGACGAGTACGAGGCCGCACTCGGGGGACGGGCCCATGTCCTGCTCCGGGTCCTGGGGTCCAGGATCCCGCTGGGCACCACGGACATGCGCCGGCGCTCACTGCTGGAGGACCCGAAGATCGCCGCGAGTCTGGCCCAGGCCATGCAGCATTAGCCGCCCGGCTACCCGGACACCTTGGTCACCCCTCCTGATCGAGGATTCCGTCGATCATGTCGTCGAGGACCAGGCTGAGATCCTTGTCGACCAGCAGCCGCAGCTCGTGGAGCGCGTCGCTGGTATCGACCCTGTCTCCCGCGCGGCCCTTGATCACGCACAGCCGTGCTGTCTCCCGTGTCGGGATATTGAGAAACCCCAGTTCGTTCGGTGGCGCCAACTCGTACAGGTTCACCGGATAGCGGGTGTGGCGGGTGCGCCACAGCTCGTGGCGGGCCAGAACGAACCCGTGCAGCAGGGAATCGAAGATCCCGCCCGGCTCAAGGTCGGCCTGGGCATCCTGATCGGCCAGGTGGCGGCATTCGTCGCAGTTGGCTAGCTCTGCCTTGAGGAGGCGGCGCGCGGCGGGGTGGGTGACGTGTTCGGCGTTGAGCTTGCTGGGGTGACGGTGCGCCATGCGGATCAGGCTACGCGAGCGCTTTGACCGTGCCGTAAGCGTTCCTGACCGCGCGCTCGCTGACGCTTCTATGTCGAGCAGGGGGTGGAGGTTGCGGCAATGGGGCGGAGCCGGCTTGCCGCTGAGCAGACGGGTACCCTCCCCCGGAGCCGTGGTGGCGGTCTGGTTTTCGAGGTGGCCGGTGTGTGCGGCGGCAAGCCGGCGCTCCTCGCTGCGCTCGGACGTGCCCCATTGCCGCGACCGGGAAGGCCGGCTCTCCACCGCTCCGATGCCGGCTGCTGTGGCCACACTGGACGCCGCTGTGTGGGTAGGGCTTGGGGACAGCGGCGTGAACATGGGCTAGACGAGGGGATAGACGACCATGCGTGCTCTGACAGTGGTGCCGCAGCAGGCCGGCTCGGTGCGGGTGAGAGAAGTCGAAGCGCCTGTCGCAGGAGAGGGCGAGCTGCTCGTCGACGGCGTGGCGCTGGGGATCTGCGGCACCGACCAGGAGATCGCCAGAGGCGAGTACGGTTCGGCGCCGCCTGGCGAGGAACACCTGATCCTGGGGCACGAATCGCTCGGCCGGGTGCGCCAGGCGCCGCAGGGCAGCGGCTTTACACCGGGCGATCTGGTGGTCGGTGTCGTGCGGCGGCCCGACCCCGAACCGTGCGGGGCGTGCGCGCGCGGCGAGTTCGACATGTGCCGCAACGGCCGGTTCACCGAACGCGGCATCAAGGAGATCCACGGCTACGGCTCGCAGCAGTGGACGGTGGCAGCCGACTACGCGGTCAAGCTCGACCCCGCGCTGGAACGTGTC
Organism: Actinomycetes bacterium; assembly: GCA_021793235.1. Classification (GTDB taxonomy): domain Bacteria; phylum Actinomycetota; class Actinomycetes; order Streptosporangiales; family Streptosporangiaceae; genus JAJYTD01. The sequence goes on from JAJYTD010000024.1 coordinate 39,965, forward strand.
GGCGTGCTCCTGGAGACCGCCTCGGTCGTCGCCAAGGCGTGGGAGCAGATCGAGCGGATCGGCGGCCGGGCCTGGTTCGAACCGCGCCGCCTGCTCGTCACCGGCGCCGGCCCGATCGGGCTGCTGGCCGCCCTGCTCGGTGTCCAGCGCGGCCTTGACGTGCATGTCCTCGACCGGGTGGAGACGGGGACCAAACCGCAGCTGGTAGCCGACCTCGGGGCGACCTACCACACCGGAAGCATCGCCGATATCGCCGCCAAGGGCGAGCCGGACGTGGTCATCGAGGCCACCGGCGCCTCCAGCCTCATCCTCGACGCGTTGGCCCACAACGCGCACTACGGGATCGTCTGCCTCACCGGTCTCTCATCGAGCGGCCGCAAACTCAGCATCGACGCGGGTGAGCTCAACCGCGAGATCGTCCTGGAGAACGACGCGCTCTTCGGGTCGGTCAACGCCAACCTGCGCCACTACGAACTGGCCGCCCATGCGCTGGCCCGGGCCGACCGCTCCTGGCTGGAGCGGATGATCACCCGGCGGCTGCCGCTGGACCGCGCGCACGAGGCGTTCGAACCCGGCGGCGAAGACGTGAAGACCGTCATCGACCTGTGAGCCGCCGGGGTGCCCCCGGCACTGGTGCTTCTTGGCTTTGTGGGGAAGCCGGGCGGGGGTATGGCAGGGACCTGTCTCTCCTCGTGCCGATCTCGGGAGAACTTCCCTCTCCGGCGCTGTTGAGGGGGAATTCGCCCCGAGATCGGCGCACACCCCCGCTCCCGCCCCGGGCCTCCTGGCGATTGGTCAGAGCGGGTCACCCCCACGTGCGTGGGGCGCGGATGTGTCCCTCCCGGTCCTGCTGGGCGAAGCCCGACTTACCCCCACCTGCGTGGGGCTCGGATAGACGCTCGCAACCGACCCGTGTGCCGGTTCTCTTATGCCGAGCCGTTCTGTCACCGGTGCGGTGGCCGTGTTCCTCCGCCACCGATCGCGCCGAAGCCGACAGTGGACGGGAGAGTATCTTGATTATCGAACACCAGTTCGATAAAAGTGTATTGGCAAGCTTGGGCTCCCCGAGGAATCCGCTCGTGATGGTGTTGCGGCGCTTGTAGGTGTCGGTGACGTAGCTGGCGGTGCGGTCGGCCGTGTCCGACTGATCTCAGTCATGGCGAGGAAGCAGGAGGATGCTGGAAACCGAGGACCGGCCGTCGGGATCGCCGTATATCGCCCGCGTGTGGCGCAGCCGCAGCTCCTGCGTCGAGCACATGACGTCAGTGGCGACATCGAATTGGGAGCTTGTCGTGTGGACGCAGCGTGGCCTCGTCCACGCCGCGGTCCGTGGCCCGGAGACCGCAGCGAGCGCGGCCGACGTGCCCGACGAGTCGGAGTCATTCGGGATCAGCTTTTCGCATGGCACGTCGATGCCGCACCTGCCGATGGCGCGGCTCGTCGACAGGCAATTGGAATGCCCCCACGTGACCGGGAGAGCCTTCGTGCTCCGGGGCGAGGAATGGTCCCTTCCTGATTTCGAGAACGCCGAGGAGTTCGTGGCCCGGCTCGCCCGTGAGGGGGTGCTCGTGCGCGATCCGCTCGTGGAAGAGGCCGTCAAGGGCGGGACACCGAGGGTCGGTGCGCGCTCGGTGCAGCGGCGCGTCGCCGCGGCGACCGGTCTCACTCAAGGCGCGATCCGGCAGATAGAGCGTGCCCGGCAGGCCGCGATCCTGCTCGGCGAGGGGATCGCGCCCCTCGACGTTACGCACCGGCTCGACTACTACGACCAGCCGCACCTGGCCAGGTCGCTCACGCGCTTCGTCGGCCGCACGGCGACGCAATTGCGGCGAGAAGACGCCGCCGAACCCCTGTCGCTTCTGTACAAGACCGGCACCTGACCACGTTCATAGCCTGGCGCGTGGCGCGGCACGGGCCCGTGCAGCCGGTTCGTCGACGATCAACCCGGCGAACCAATAGCCGACCTGGAGAACAACAACATTCAGCAGGAGAACAAGAGCACCATGGGCAAGATCATCTCGAACTTCTTCATCTCGCTCGACGGGGTGGTCGAGTCACCGGATGAGTGGCACTTCCCGTACTTCAACGATGAGATGGGCGCCGTGGTGGGCGCCGGCATCGACACGAGCAAGGCGCTACTCATGGGCCGCCGACTCTATGACGAGTGGGCCGAGTACTGGCCCGGCAGCACGGAAGAGCCGGTTGCGACCCACTTCAACAACGCGTCGAAGTACGTGATCTCCGGCTCGCTGACGGATCCGGCGTGGCACAACACGACGGTGCTGCCCGGCGACGTCGACGCGGTTCGCCGGTTCAAGGAGGACATCGACGGCGACATCAGCATGTCGGGCAGCGCGGTCACCGTGCGTTGGCTCCTCGCCAACGGACTGCTCGACGAACTCCGTCTTCTCGTGCACCCGATCGTTGTCGGCCATGGTCAGCGTTTGTTCGAGAACACCCCCACGCACAAGCTTGCCCTCACCGATAGCACCACCCTCTCGACCGGCGTACTCAGCCTCACTTACGTGCCGGCCTCATGACCTCCCCTCACGGCCGCCGCCAAACCATTGAGTAACCGTGCCGATCTTGACGCTGTGCACGTAGGAAACCGCTTCCCGGAGTGCACAGCGTCAAGATCAACGACAAGAACCGCCCACGGGCCGGGCGGCACTCCTTCACCGGGGTGTCCGGGCTACCCGGGTCCCCCAGATTCCCCGCGTTCCCCGGTCCTTCCCACTCCCACCTTGGCCTGCTCCCGGGCCGGCGCCCATGGTGTGCCCAGCCGGGGCGGCGCCGGAGACCGTGTCGCTGAAGGAGAAGAGGAGGTGCAGCGCGGCCTGCCCCCGCAGCATCCAGCCGCAGATGGTGGGCAGTCCCCGCTCATGGCCTGCGGCGCTCCACGCGACCGCGAAGATCAGCAGGAATCCGGTGGCCAGGGCGAGCAGTGAGGTGCCGTGCCCTGCCGTCATCGTGTGTCCGGCGGCGGATACGCCGACGCACACCGCGGCGAACACAGCGGCGCGCGGTGAGCGGGACGACGCCGGCGGAGCGGACACGCGGCCATCTTCGCATCGAACTACGGAATCCGATATCCGTTGTACGGCGGTTAATTTTGGCGGATTGCAAATTCCCAGGTCGCCGATCTCGAAAAAATCGCGGGCGCCAGGAATTTCAGGGAAGGTTCATCTGGTATCGGGGGGAATGCGCAGTAGAGCTCATTGGTCTGCCGGTGGACTCCCATTCGCGGACTGCGGGTGTGAACGTGCGGACACCACCAGGGCGGCCGCCACAGCGGCGAGCGTCAGAGCGGCGAACACCAGTGCCGTCCCCGCGTAGCCGGCCAGGCCGAGGCCGACGCCGCCGAGCGCGGCGCCCGCGAACACCCCCAGGCTCATTCCGGCCGCGTTGATGCTCAGCGCCGAACCGCGCAGGTCCCCGCAGCACCGGACGAGAAGGCTGACGACACAGGCTGCGACGGTCGCGTGCCCCGCACCGAGCAGGGCCGTCAGGCTCAGCGCGAGCGGTAGCGACCCGGTGAAGTAGAAGCCGCTGATGCAGGCGAGGACCGCGAGCAGGCTGAGGAGCAGCAGCCGCTCGGTTCTCAGCCGAGGGCGGGCGATGTTGGCGAGCCGCCCGGCGAGCAGGTTGCCGACGAAGAAGGAGGCCCCGCTCAGCGTCCAGACCAGGGCGAAGACTCCGGGGGTGAGCTGGAAGCGATCGGCGTAGAACGCGGCGAGGTAGGACAGGTATCCCATGAACGCCCCCGTCCGCAGGCACCCGATGAGGATCAGCGGCATCGCGCCGGGGATACGGGCTAGTGCCAGGAACGAGGCGATGTAGCCGGGCCCCGTGCCGGCTCCCTGGCCTGACTGCTCGCCCTCGCTCTTTCGTAGGACGAACACCACTCCCAGGGCCGCGGCGGTGACAGCGACCGCCACCAGGTCGCCGCGCCAGCCCCACAGCACCGCGGGAAGCGCGACCAGGGGAGCCGCCAGCATCGCGGTCATCGACTGGGTGGCGGTGACCAGGGTGGCGGCCCGCCCTGAGGCCGCGTCGTCGCCATAGCGGTCCGCGGCCGACGCGGTAAGGGCGGGATTCAGTATCGCCGTCGCAGCCCCGACGAGCAGGCAGAACGCGGCGAGGGCGAAGAATTCGCCGACCGCGCCCACGGCCGCCGATACCCCGAGCAGCCCAAGGGCAGCGGCGGCTGCGCGCGTCTTCGGGACACGATCGATCAAGGGGGCCAGGCTGACGCCGACGACCAGGGCGGCAAGGCCGCCAAGCCCGCGGAGTCCGCCCATCGCGGCCACGCTGCTGCCCGCCGTCTCCGAAATCGGCACCAGAAAGGTGCTGAAGACGGTGAACGGCAGCAACCCGACTGCCGAGGCGAGCAGGATCGGCCCCAGGGCGGCGGCCATCCGCAGGTCGCCGGGGACCGGTCCGTCGGTCGGAGCAAGACCCGTACCGGCCGCCTTCTCGCCGGGGGTAGGGGTTTCGGCGTTCGGCCGGGCGGATTCGGTGCTCACGACGGCCCCACTCTCCTTTCCGTTAGTGGTGGCGCGCTGCCGGGGCCGCGGAAACCGGGTGGTCACCGGCCGATCGAGCGCAGGTACTCGGCGAGCTTCTCCGCGGCGTCGACGTTGCGCGGACCGCTGACGGCCTCGCCGTAGTCGATGATGTGGAAGCGCTCCTCTTCGACGGCCGGCACCGATTTCAGCCCGGGAAAGGACTTCAGGAACGCGATCTTCTCCTCTACGGGCTGGTCGCCGTAGTCCACGACCGCGATGACCTCCGGTTCGGCTCTGATGACGCTTTCCCAGCCGACCGTGGTCCAGCGTTGGTCGAGGTCGGCGAAGATGTTCTCGCCGCCCGCGGCTTCGATGATCTCGTTCGGTGCGGCCTGCCCGCCGGAGGTGAAGGGCTGGTCGGTTCCGGAGTCGTAGAGGAACACGTTCGCGGGGTCGCCCTTGGGGTGGGTCTCCTCCAGCACGGCGATGCGCTCTTGCAGGTCGGCGACCAGTTCGTCGGCGCGGTCCTCGACGTGGAAGATCGCGCCGATGTCACGGAGGTCGGTGTAGAGCGCTTCCAGCGGAGGGATCGTGACCGGGGTGTCGCCGTAGTCGAAGCAGCTTTCGGTGAACATGTAGCTCTGGATGCCGACCTCCTCCAGCAGTTCGGGAGTGATACCGCGTTCTTCGCTGAACCCCGAGTTCCAGCCGGCGAGGACCCAGTCCGCCTTCGCGTCGACTACGATCTCCCGGCTGATCACGTCGGTGCCGAGGACTTCCACCGCGTCGTAGCTCTCCTTGTAGGGGGAGCGGGAGACCGGTTCGTCGGCGGTGGAGGGCATGACGTAGCCAGCCATCTGATCGGCCAGCCCCAAGGCGAACATCTTCTCGGTGGCGCTCATGTCATAGGCCACCGGCCGCTGCGGCATCGGGTACTCGACCTCTTCGCCGCAGTTGGCGATGGTGACGGTGTGTTCGGTGGTGGAACCGCCTTCGACTTCGGCGCCGCACGCGGTGGTCAGTACGCACAGTGACGCGAGCGGCAGCACGGCTCGGCGTACGGAGAGCAGGCGGTTCCTCGGCGTTCTCGGCAGGGTCATGGGCGGGTTCCTTCCCGGGGGGCCTCGGTGTCGAGGTCGTGGAGCAGGCGGGGTTCGCCGGTGGCGGGATGGGTGACGACGGTGACCGCCACCCCGAAGACCTTCCGGATGTATTCGGGGGTGAGCACCTCGGCGGGCGGGCCGATGGCGACGAGGGCGCCGTCCTGGAGTAGGGCGAGCCGGTCGCAGGCGGCCGCGGCAAGGTTGAGGTCGTGCAGTGCCACCAGGACGGTGAGGCCAGAGCCGCGCAGGAACGACAGGAGGTCGATCTGGTGGCGTATGTCCAGGTGGTTCGTTGGCTCGTCGAGCACGAACACCCGGGGCTCCTGTACCAGCGCGCGGGCGATGAACACGCGCTGCCGTTCTCCGCCCGACAGCGTCAGCACACTTTGTTCGGCCAGGTGCGCGGTAGTGGTGCGGAGCATCGCCTGGTGGCACAGTTCTGTTTCCCGGGGGCTGAGGGCCTGGTTGCCCCGGGTGTGCGGGGATCGGCCCAAGGCCACGATCTCCCGCACAGTGAAGTCGAGTTCGGCCGTACTCTCCTGCGTGAGAGCGGCCACCCAACGGGCGCTATCACGCAGGGACAGTGAGATGAGGTCGGTGCCGTCCAGCAGCACCGCACCGGCGGTGGGGCGCAGGGCACGGTAGACGCAGCGCAGGACAGTGGACTTGCCGCTGCCGTTGGGGCCGAGCAGTCCCACGACCTCGCCGCTGCCGATGTCCAGGTTCAGGTCATGGACCAGGAACCGGCCGTCGGCCTCCACCGATATCCCGTCGAGTGCCAGTCGCATTCACCGGCCCCCGAACAGGTAGCTCCGGCGCCGCATGAGGGTGATGAAGACCGGTACCCCGATCAGTGCGGTGATGACGCCGAGAGGAAGCTCCTGCGGTGCGACCAGAGTGCGGGAGACCAGGTCCACCCAGACGAGGAAGAGGGCGCCGGCCAGAGGGGCGACGGCCAGGACCCGGGCATGGCCGGAGCCGACCACCATCCGGACGAGGTGGGGCATCACCAGTCCGACGAAGCCGATGGCGCCGCTGACGGCCACCACCGCTCCCGTGACCAAGGCGGTGAGCAGGAAGAGCCGGCGCCGCAGCGCCTCCGTGTGCACGCCCAGACTGGCGGCGGTCTCGTCGCCCAGTGCCAGCACGTCCAGCGACCGGCTGCTGCGCCGCAGCAGCACGAGTGCGGCCAGCACCGCGGACCCGGCGAGGGGAAGCGAGCCCCAGGTGGCCGCGCCCAGGCTGCCCATCAGCCAGAACAGGACGGTCCGGGCTGCTTCGCCGTCTTTGGACAGGAAGACGATCACGCTCATCACGGCCTGGAAGCCGAACGCCATGGCGACCCCGGTCAGGACCAGCCGCAGTGGGCTGAGGCCGCCACGGCTCTGCGCGGCGAGGTAGACCAGGATCGAGGCGCCCAGCGCGCCCAGGAAGGCCGCCGCCGACAGGGCGTAGACGCCGAGCGCCCCGAACGCCCCGAAGACGACCACCGACGTGGCGCCGACCGAAGCACCGGAGGAGACCCCCAGCACGAACGGGTCGGCCAGGGCGTTGCGGACCAGCGCCTGCACCGCCACCCCGATGATGCCAAGCCCGGCGCCCACCACCGCGGCCAGCAGAACGCGCGGGGTTCGGACCGCCCAGATGATGGTGTAGTCGGAGACCTCATCGGGGCGGATGGTGCCGTTTGTCAGGGCGGCGCCGATGTAGCGCAGCGTGTCCCCGGCGGGCATGGTCGCCGGGCCCAGGGAGATGGCGGCGACAACGGACACCGCCAGGGCGGTGGAGAGGACGGCCACGGTGAGCGCCAGTCCGCTCCGGGCTGTGCGGGCCATCCGGTGTTCCTCGCGGTTCGCCGCGGCGGGGCCGGTCGGTTGGAGGGGGTCGGTGGTGGGTTCAGTGGTCGCGGGCATGCCGGACCCCGGGTGTCGTCATCGTCAGACCTCCGCATGGTGCCTCGGTGCCCCTGTGCCGGGGCCTCTGCGAGCTTCACAGAAATGAAAATCATTTTCAATGTGGAGAAAGGAGATGTGACGCGGGTCTCGAAGGCCAGGGCGACCTTTCCATGTGCTTCTCCGAGGGACCCGCACTGATCTTGACGCTGTGCACCTTAAAACACGCGTTCGTACGTGCACAGCGTCAAGATCGGCGAAAAGAACGGCCCCCGGTGCGCGTTGGCGCTCCGGGGGCCGTGGTGTACGGGTCGGATCAGGCCGTCGCCGGTTCGGGCACGGCGGATCGGACGGTGAGGGCGTCCTTGGTCTCGTCGAGATCGACCCTTACGGTGTCGCCCTCGTGCAGCTCACCCGAGAGCAGGGCCTTGGCGAGCGGGTCGCCGATGGCGGCCTGGACCAGGCGGCGCAGCGGGCGGGCACCGTAGATCGGGTCGTAGCCGGTGAGGGCCAGCCATTCCCGTGCCGCCGTGGTGACGTCGAGCTGCAGCCGCCGGTCGGCGAGCCGCCGGGCGAGCTTGTCGATCTGCAGGTCGACGATGCGGGTCAGTTCATCGGTGGACAGCGCGTCGAACACGATCACGTCGTCGAGCCGGTTCAGAAACTCCGGCTTGAACGTGTTCCGCACGACCTGCATCACCTTCTCCTTCTTGTCCCCGGACTCCAGCGTGGGGTCGACCAGGAACTGCGAGCCCAGGTTGGAGGTGAGGATGAGCAGCGTGTTGCGGAAGTCCACCATCCGCCCCTGGCCATCGGTGAGGCGGCCGTCGTCGAGCACCTGTAGCAGGGTGTCGAAGACCTCCAGGTGCGCCTTTTCCACCTCGTCCAGCAGTACCACGGTGTAGGGGCGCCGCCGCACGGCCTCGGTGAGCTGGCCGCCCTCTTCGTAGCCGACGTAGCCGGGAGGGGCGCCGACGAGCCGCGACACCGAGTGCTTCTCGGAGTATTCGCTCATGTCGATCCGGACGATGGCCCGTTCGTCGTCGAACAGGAACTCCGCCAGCGCCTTGGCCAGCTCGGTCTTGCCCACACCGGTCGGACCGAGGAACAGGAACGAGCCCGTGGGCCGGTCCGGGTCGGAGATGCCGGCCCGGGCGCGGCGGACGGCGTCGGAGACCGCGGTGACGGCCGCGGACTGGCCGATCAGCCGCTTGCCGAGCTCATCCTCCATGCGCAGCAGCTTGGCGGTCTCGCCCTCCATCAGCCGCCCGACCGGGATTCCCGTCCACGACGACACGACATCGGCGACGTCGTCGGCCTCGACCTCGTCTTTGACCATGGTCGGCCCGTCGCCGGCCTCGGCGGCCTCCTCGGCGGAGGACGCCTCCTCCAACTGCTTCTCCAGCTGCGGGATCTCGCCGTACATCAGCCGGGAGGCCTCGGTGAAGTCCCCGTCGCGCTGCGCGCGCTCGGCCTGGGTGCGCAGGTCGTCGAGGCGCTCCTTGAGTTCACCCACCCGGTTGAGTCCGGCCTTCTCCTGCTCCCAGCGGGCGATGAGGGCGTTGAGCTCCTCCTGCCGGTCGGCGAGGTCCCGGCGCAGCCGCTCCAACCGCTGTACGGATGCGGCGTCGGATTCCTTCTCCAACGCCATCTCCTCCATCCGCAGCCGGTCAACGGTGCGCTGCAGCTCGTCGATCTCCACCGGGCGGGAGTCGATCTCCATGCGCAGCCGGGAGGCCGCCTCGTCCACCAGGTCGATGGCCTTGTCGGGAAGGAACCGCGCGGTGATGTAGCGGTCCGACAGGGTGGCCGCAGCCACCAGCGCGGAGTCGGCGATCTGCACCTTGTGGTGGGCCTCGTAGCGGCCCTTCAGCCCGCGCAGGATCGCGATGGTGTCGGCGGCCGATGGCTCGCCCACCAGCACCTGCTGGAAACGGCGCTCCAGCGCCGGGTCCTTCTCGATGCGTTCGCGGTACTCGTCGAGGGTGGTGGCCCCGACCATGCGCAGTTCACCGCGGGCCAGCATCGGCTTGAGCATGTTGCCGGCGTCCATCGCACCCTCGGCAGCACCCGCACCGACGACGGTGTGCAGCTCGTCGATGAACGTGATGATCTGGCCTTCGCTCTCCTTGATCTCGTTGAGGACGGCCTTGAGGCGCTCCTCGAACTCGCCGCGGTACTTGGCACCGGCCACCATCGCCGACAGGTCCAGCGAGACCAGCCGCTTGTCGCGCAGCGACTCCGGTACGTCGCCCGCCACGATGCGCTGGGCCAGTCCCTCCACGACCGCGGTCTTGCCGACACCGGGCTCGCCGATGAGGACCGGGTTGTTCTTGGTGCGCCGGGACAGCACCTGGACGACGCGGCGGATCTCGGAGTCGCGGCCGATCACCGGGTCGAGCGCGCCGGCGCGCGCCTGCCCGGTCAGGTCGACACCGTACTTCTCCAGCGCCTGGTAGGTCTCCTCCGGGTTCTCCGATGTGACCCGGCCCGGACCGCGCACGCGCTCGAACGCCTCCAGCAGCGCCTCGGGGGTGGCGCCCGCATCACGCAGCAGCCGTGCGGCCTCGCCGCCGTCGGCGGCCAACCCGACGAGCAGGTGCTCGGTGGAGACGAACTCGTCCTCCATCTGCTGTGCGCGCTGGGCCGCGGTGTTCATGGAGATGATGAGCTGCCGCGAGCTCTGCGGTGCGCTTACGGTGCTGCCCGCTGCTTTGGGCAGACCCGCGATGGCCTGCTCGACCTTGGTGTTCAGGTCGTCAGGGGCGGCCCCGACCTCTTTGAGCAGAGGACGGATGATGCCTTCCCCCTGGGTGGTGAGAGCGGCGAGCAGGTGCACCGGCTCGACCTGGGGGCTGCCGTCCGTGGTCGCGCGCCGGACCGCCGTCGAGATCGCTTCCTGGCTTTTCGTGGTGAGTTTGTAGTTCATGTGTCGCCGCCCCCTTCATGCGAGCATCGCTATGTGGTTGTGCAGAGTGTCTTCTCCCCTGGCTGGGGCGCCCGCGCAGCACCAAGGCCGCGGGCCCATCCCCCGGTTGGGCCCGGCATGCGGGCACGGAGGGCCGGGACGGCTCCCGGCGTGGTCACCGGTCCTGTTCGGGCGGCGGAGAGGTGTTGAAGAGCGTCACCGTGGTCCGCCGAACCGGGATGAGTTCGCCGCCCTGGGACTGGGCGGAGGTGCGGCGGGCGACCGCGCTGCGCGCCGCCTGCAGTTCGTTGTGCAGATGGAAGAGGTGGTCGCGCAGTTCCGCCACCTCGCGCTGGAGCTCCAGGATGCGCTTGATCCCGGCGAGGTTGATGCCCTCCTCCTGGGACAGCCGCTGCACCTCGCGGAGCATCTGGATGTCGCGCATCGAGTAGCGCCGGCCCCGTCCCGATGCCCGGCCCGGAGAGACCAGGCCGAGCCGGTCGTACTGGCGCAGCGTCTGCGGATGCAGTCCGGACAGTTCAGCGGCGACGGAGATCACATAGACCGGGATGTCGTCACCGAACGGTGGATTGGTCATCGCATTCACATCCCTTTCGCCCGCGCTTCGAGTCCGTTGCGCGGATCCTGGTCCGCTGTGGCGGCGCGGAACTTCTCCAGGGCCTCCCTGGCGTCGTTGTTCAGGTTCTTCGGTACCGCCACCTCGATGGTGACGAGCATGTCACCCTTTGTTCCGTCACGCCGTGTCGACCCTTTGCCCCGGACCCGGAACGTGCGCCCGTTCGGGGTGCCCGGGGGGATCTTCACGGTGACGGGAAGTCCATTGAGCGTCGGCACCCGCACATCGGCGCCGAGCACTGCCTCGGGGAAGGTCACCGGGACGGTGATCGTCAGGTTGTCGCCGGTCTTGCCGAACACGGGGTGCGGCTGCACATGTACCACCACATAGAGGTCTCCGGCCGGTCCGCCGTGCTCGCCCGGCGCACCCTTGCCCTTGATTCGGATCCGCTGCCCGTCGGACACGCCGGCCGGGATCCGCGCCTGCACCGTCCGGGAGCTCTTGCCCCGGCCGCTGCCCTGGCAGGTGGGGCACGGGTCGTCGACGACGAGCCCGCGGCCCTTGCATTCGCTGCACGGCTCCGACAACGAGAAGCCGCCCAGGTTCGTGTTCTCATGTCCGGTCCCCGCGCATTTGGGGCACACCCGGGGACTGCTTCCGGCGTTGGCGCCGGTGCCCTTGCACGTGGGGCAGGCGGCATCGCTGCTGAGCCGGAACGACCGGGTGACTCCGGTGGCCGCCTCGTCGAAGGTCAGCCGGGTCTCGGTCTCCACGTCAGCGCCGCGGCGGGCCTGCGTCGTGGTCCGTCCTCGGCCGCCGAACAGCCCGCCGAACAAGTCGCTCAGCCGCTCGCCGCCACCGCCGCTACCGCCGGCTCCGCCTCCGCCGAACAGGTCGCCGAGGTCGAACCCGCCTGCCCCGGTCTGTCCGCCCGGCCGGTAGGAGCTCCCGAACAGCGACCGCGCGTTGTCGTACTCCTTGCGCCGTTTCTCGTCGGAAAGGACGGAGTAGGCCTCGGAGATCTCCTTGAAGCGCTCCTCGGCCTTGGGGTCGCTCTTGTTGGCGTCGGGGTGGTTCTCGCGCGCGAGCTTGCGATAGGACTGCTTGATCTCGTCCTGCGTGGCCGTCTTTGAGACTCCGAGGACCTTGTAGTAGTCCTTCTCCAGGTAGTCCTTGGTGCTCATCGACGTCTGCCTTCTCCCGCTTCGCGCTCGCTGTGCTTCTTGGCTGGTAGGGGCGGTCTCCAACTGCCGGGAGGCCGGGTGGGCCCGCCCCGGGCGCCGTGTGGGCGTCCGGGGCGGGACCGACTGCTACTGCTTCTCGTTGTCGTCACCGACTTCGGGGGAGTCCGCGGACTCGTCCGGGGCCGCCCCCGGGTCCTCCTCCGCGGCTTCCTCCGTGGCTTCCTGTGCGGCCTCCTGCGGCGTGTCGGTCCCGGCCGTGTCGCCGATCGGGTCCGCCACGACCACGCGGGCCGGTCGCAGGACCCGCTCCCCGATGAGGTACCCCGGCTGGAACACCTCGATCACCGACTGGACGGTGATCTCGGGGTCCGGAGAGGGCACCAGCGTCAGGGCCTCGTGCACGGTGGGGTCGAACTCGTCGCCCTTCTCCCCGTACTTCTGCAGGCCCAGCTTGGTGGCGAGCGCCTCCAAGGCCTCCCCGACCGATTTGAACCCGCCGTTGAGCTCGTTGTGCTCGCGGGCCCGGCCGATGTCGTCCAGGATGGGCAGCAGTTCGCTCACGACCCGGGCCGTCTCCTGCTCCCGGACGGCCGTCCGGTCGCGGTCCACCCGCTTGCGGTAGTTGGCGTACTCCGCCTGCAACCGCTTGAGGTCGTCGGTGCGTTCAGCAAGCTGCTCCCGTACCGTGGCGAGTTCCGCGCCGTCGGCGGTACCCGCTTCGGGTTCGGACGGCACCTGGGAGTCCGCGGCGGGTGCCGACTCACCCTCCGGGGTGCGCAGTTCGCCCGTCTCAGGATCGATGCGCCGCTTGTCGCGGATCACCGGCCCCTCCTGCTCCTGGCCGTTCTCGTTCTCCGGTAGCGCCATGTCGCTGACCCTCCTTGACTTCCGCTTTTCCCGGGTCAGGCGTTACCGTCCTTCTTGCCGTTCTCCTCGTCGACGATCTCGGCGTCCACGACGTCGTTGTCGTCGGCCTGGGCATCGGCACCGGCAGCGCCGTCGGCGCCCGCCTGCTGGCCCTGCCCGTAGATGGCGGAGCCGATCTTCTGGCTGGCCAGCGCCACCTTCTCGCTCGCCGACCGGATGGCCTCGATGTCGGAGCCCTCCAGCGCCTTCTTGAGCTCGCTCACGGCGTCGCCGGTCTCGGACTTCACGTCATCCGGGATCTTGTCCTCGTTGTCCTTGATGACCTTCTCGGTCTGGTAGACGAGCGATTCGGCGTTGTTGCGGACCTCGGCCTCCTCGCGGCGCTTGCGGTCCTCCTCCGCGTACTGCTCGGCCTCGCGGACCATCCTGTCGATCTCGTCCTTGTTCATGGCCGAGCCACCGGAGATGGTCACCGACTGCTCCTTGCCGGTGCCCATGTCCTTGGCGGTGACGTTGACGATCCCGTTGGCGTCGATGTCGAAGGTGACCTCGATCTGCGGGACACCGCGGGGCGCCGGCGGCAGACCGGTCAGGTCGAAGACACCGAGCTTCTTGTTGTACTGCGCGATCTCACGTTCGCCCTGGTAGACCTGGATCTGCACCGAAGGCTGGTTGTCCTCGGCGGTCGAGAAGATCTCCGAGCGCTTGGTCGGGATGGTCGTGTTCTTCTCGATGAGCTTGGTGAACACGCCTCCCTTGGTCTCGATGCCCAGCGACAGCGGGGTCACGTCGAGCAGCAGGACGTCCTTGACCTCGCCCTTCAGCACACCGGCCTGCAGTGAGGCACCGACCGCGACGACCTCGTCGGGGTTGACGCCCTTGTTGGGCTCCTTGCCGCCGGTGAGTTCCTTGACCAGGTCCACGACCGCGGGCATCCGGGTCGAGCCGCCGACCAGCACCACGTGGTCGATCTGGTTGAGGCTGATGTTGGCGTCCTTCATGACCTGGTGGAACGGCGCCTTGGTGCGCTCCAGCAGGTCGGCGGTCAGGCGCTGGAACTCGGCGCGGGACAGCTTCTCGTCCAGGTGCAGCGGGCCCTCGGACGACGCCGTGATGTAGGGCAGGTTGATGGTCGACTCGCTGGAGCTGGACAGCTCGATCTTGGCCTTCTCAGCGGCCTCGCGGAGCCGCTGCATCGCCATCTTGTCCTTGGACAGGTCGACGCCGTTGTTGTTCTTGAAGCGCTCGACCAGCCAGTCGACGACCGCCTGGTCCCAGTCGTCGCCACCGAGGTTGTTGTCGCCGTTGGTGGCCTTCACCTCGACCACACCGTCGCCGACCTCCAGCAGGGAGACGTCGAAGGTGCCGCCGCCGAGGTCGTAGACCAGGATGGTGGCCTCGCCCTCCTTCTCCAGGTGGTAGGCGAGCGCGGCGGAGGTGGGTTCGTTGATGATGCGCAGGACGTTGAGCCCCGCGATCGTCCCGGCCTCCTTGGTGGCCTGGCGCTGGGAGTCGCTGAAGTAGGCCGGCACCGTGATCACGGCGTCGGTGACCTCTTCACCGAGGTAGGCCTCGGCATCCCGCTTGAGTTTCTGCAGCACGAAAGCGCTGATCTGCTGCGGGTTGAAGGTCTTGTCGTCGATCTCGGTCTTCCAGTCGGTGCCGATGTGGCGCTTGACCGAGCGGATGGTCCGATCGACGTTGGTGACCGCCTGGCGCTTCGCGACCTCGCCGACGAGCACCTCACCGTTCTTGGCGAAGGCAACGACGGACGGAGTGGTCCGGGCGCCTTCGGCGTTGGCGATGACCGTGGGCTCGCCGCCCTCCAGGACCGAAACGGCCGAGTTCGTCGTCCCCAGGTCGATACCGACCGCACGTGCCATGAGTACGTCCTCCGTCAGAGTTGAGTCTTACGGGCGTAAGTTTGCTTCGCCTTACGTTCAGTGTCAAATCACTTGAGTCGACTCGGCTCAATGTTGTTTCGTATGTCTGTAACGGAAGAGATCTTGAGGTTGTTCCCGGTTGTCCGTACGAGTCTCGCGGACCTTACGCGCGCCGTCTGCTGAGCCACGCGCGAACCAGGGGTATCTCAGGGCCGATCCGGACCCGGCTCAGGGGGCGGGGCGGCTGCTACTGGTGGAACCCCTGATGTGCGGTGCAACGGAATCTGGGAGCCTCGCCTGAGGAATTGGGACCCCGCGTGCTCTTCTGGTCGCAGCGCTCAGTAACCTGGTAAGTCGCCTGAGCAGGGCAATTGTCTGTCTTATACGGCTCAGGGTTCCGTCGCGGATGGCCGGTCCGCTGCGGCGGTAGGCCGACCGTGCGGTCGGCGCGGTGATCCACCGACTACTACTGGCTAGTAACATAGGGTGGAGCTCCGTTGTGTGGCGCAGCGGAGTACGACAGCAGGATGGGAGGCCGCGGGCGATGCTCAACATCGTTCTGGGGGTCATCACGACCGTCTTCGCCGCGGTCGGGGTCGCCATGTTCGCACTCGGCATCCGCCAGATGGTGCGAACCGTGGGCCTCGGCCGCCCGGTGGAAGCGGACCGCAAAGGGCCCTTCGGTCGGCGTCTGACGAATACGCTGATCGAGACGCTCGGGCACACACGCATGCTCAAGTGGCGCTGGATCGGCGTCGCGCACTGGTTCGTCATGGTCTCGTTCCCGGCGCTCGCGTTCACGGTGGTCGAGGCGCACGGCGAGGTGTGGGACCCCTACTTCCACCTGCCGATCATCTACGACTGGGCGGTCTACGGCCTGTTCATCGAGGCCATCGCCGCGCTGAGCCTGGTCTCCATCCTGGGCCTGATCATTTACCGCCAGGTCAAAGGGGCCAAGCGGCTGGGGCGCGCCTCCCGCTTCGAGAACTCCCGGCACTGGCAGGCCTACTACGTCGAGGCCTACATCCTCGCCCTGGTCGTCTCGATCTTCGTGATCCGCGGCTTCAAGGTCGCGCTCGGCGACTTCGCGTTCCCCGTGTGGGCCACTCCGCTGTCGCACGCGATGGGCGCCGTCCTGCCGGCCAGCGAGGCCGGCCTGTCCCTGGTGGCCGCGTTCAAGCTGATCATCTCGTGGCTGTTCTTCATGGTCCTGGCCATGGTCTTGACCATGGGCATCGGCTGGCACCGGTTCACCGCGCCGTTCAACATCTACTTCAAGCGCAATGACGACGGCAGCCCCGCACTGGGCGGCGCCAAGCCGATGCTCGGCAACGACGGCAAGCCCCTCGACTTCGAGGAGGCCGACCCCGACGAGGACCCGTTCGGTGTCGGCAAGATCGAGGAGTTCACCTGGAAGGGCCTGCTCGACTTCACCACCTGCACCGAGTGCGGCCGGTGCCAGTCGCAGTGCCCTGCCTGGAACACCGGAAAGCCGCTCTCCCCCAAGAAGCTGGTCATGGACCTGCGGGAGCACGCCTACGCCAAGGCGCCCTACCTGCTGCAGGGGGTCACCGCCGAGTCCCTCGCCGAGCAGCAGGACGACAGCCACGCCGGGATGGACGTCCTGGCCCTCCTGGAGAAGCCCCTGGTGGGCACCGAGGAGGAGGGCGGTGTCATCCACCCCGACGTCCTGTGGTCCTGCACCAACTGCGGCGCCTGCGTCGAGCAGTGCCCGGTCGACATCGAGCACATCGACCACATCCTCGACATGCGCCGCTACCAGGTGATGATCGAGTCGAGCTTCCCCTCCGAGGCGAACACGCTGCTGAAGAACCTGGAGAACAAGGGCAACCCGTGGGGCATGAGCGAGGAGAAGCGCCTCGACTGGATCGCTGAGCTCGACTTCGAGGTGCCCGTGGTCGAGGACAAGCTCCCCGAAGGGACGGAGTACCTGTTCTGGGTCGGCTGCGCCGGCGCCCTGGAGGACCGCGCCAAGAAGACCACAAAGGCCATCGCCGAGCTGCTGCACATGGCCGACGTCAAGTTCGCGGTGCTCGGCGGAATGGAGGCCTGCACCGGCGATCCGGCCCGCCGCCTGGGCATGGAGTACGTCTTCCAGATGCTGGCCCAGCAGAACGTCGAGACGCTCAACGAAGCCGGTGTCACCAAGATCGTGGCCAGCTGCCCGCACTGCTTCAACACGCTCGGCAACGAGTACCCGCAGCTCGGCGGCGAGTACGAGGTCGTCCACCACAGCCAGTTGCTGGCCAAGCTCGTGGAGGAGGGCCGGCTCACCCCGGTCCAGCCGATCGAGGAGAACATCACCTACCACGACCCGTGCTTCCTGGGGCGGCACAACAAGGTCTACACCCCGCCCCGCGACATCATGGCGCAGGTGCCCGGCATCACCACCAAGGAGATGCACCGGCACAAGGAGCGCGGCTTCTGCTGCGGCGCGGGCGGTGCGCGGATGTGGATGGAGGAGCGCATCGGCAAGCGCATCAACACCGAGCGCGTGGACGAGGCGCTGACGACCGACCCCGACACCGTCTCCACCGCGTGCCCGTTCTGTCAGGTGATGCTCGGCGACGCGATCAACGAGAAGAAGTCCAAGGGTGAGGCCAAGGAGACCTTGGAGGTCGTGGACGTCTCCCAGCTCCTGCTCCGCTCGGTCAAGGGCGAGGCCCCGACCGAGGAGGACCCGGAGAAGGAGAACGCCTGATCCCTGCCGCTGCCTGAACCGTCCTGCGGCCGCGGCCCGTG
>JAJYTD010000025.1 GCA_021793235.1 Actinomycetes bacterium
AGGCATAGAGTGCGGTCAGAAGGGTGTCCAGGTCTCGTTTCACAGCAAGACTCTGCGGCACCCTTCGTCATGTCCGCGACCTGATCAGACTTCGGACTCAATCATCTAGGGGCCGGTCTGCGGGTCTCACCGGTGCGGGCGGGAGCCGCCTCAGCGGAAGTACACGCCGATGCGCTGCCCGGCGACCTCGCGGTGCCCGGTCCGGGCCGTTGACCAATTCGCCGTCCACGACGGCGGTGGCGTCGGGGCCGCCGGGATCAAGGCCAACGGTGCTGTCCGGCATGACCTGGTCAGACCCTCTCCCGGGCGCTGAGCAGTCTCCGTGCCGCTCCCGCATCGGTGATGAGGGTGGAGACCAGGCCCGAGCGCAGGACGGTGTCGATGGCCTCCGCCTTCTCCGCGCCTCCCGCCAGAGCGATGACCTCGGGGATGCGGCGCAGCTCCTCGGTGCTGATGGTGAGCACGCGGTCAGCGAGGCCGGTGCGTACCTCGGCGCCGTCCGCGTCGAAGAGGTGGGTCGACATCTCCGCGCGGACGCCGCGCTTGCGGTAGTCAGCGCGGGTGGCCGGATCCAGTGCGTCGTAGACGGTCGACGATCCCTCCTGCCACGCACCGATCGAGACGACGGCCTTGGTGATGCGGCCGAACCAGGCGAACGCCGCGGAGATCCCCGGATCGGAGCGCAGTACCCGGGCAGTGTCAGGGTCGGGAAGAATCAGCGGGGCATAGATCGGGTAGGCACGGCCGCCCGAGACATCGGCGGCCCGCTGTACGGTCTCCACTACGCCGCGATTGGCGATCCGCTGGGAGTAGACGCCATTGATCTGCACGATGGTGCACTGCGGGAGCCGGGTGAGTTCGGCCAGGCCGGTGTGCAGTGTCCGGCCCCAGGCCAGGCCGAGCACGTCGTCGTCCTTGGCGATCTCGGTGAGCAGGTCGGCCGCCACTGAACCGAGCTGCCGGCGCACATCGTTCTGATCATCCGAAGGCGTGCCCACGACGATCGCCCGCCGTAGTCCGCACGCCTCCTGTACGGCACCGGACAGTTCGGCGTCGATCCGGCCGGGAAGCCGAATGTCGATGCGCACGATTCCGGAGTCGCGGGCCAGGTCCAGGATCCGGGCCACTTTGAAGCGGCTGAGCCCGAACTCTTCGGCGATCTCCACCTTGGATCGGCCTTCGAGATAGAAGCGCCGGGCGGCGCTGGCCGCCAGCAGCATCTCTGCAGGGCCTTTGACCTGCTGTTCGTCCGCTGCCGGCGGGGTGCTGTGCGTGCCGTTGTGCTTCCGCATGTCCTCATCGCTCGTTTGAGTGCATATCCGCTCAATATTCGAATCATACGTTGACATGGTCTTACGCGGGCGTTTCAATGATGCTTATCAAAAGAGTGTGATGTCGCTCATATGAGCGCACGATTGAGGAGGGTTCGGTGCGCGTAGCGATCGTGGAAAAGCCCGGCGTGGTGGGGGTAGGGGAACGTCCCGACCCCGAGCCCGGGCCGGGGCAGGTGGTGGTCAAGGTCGGAGCGTGCGGCATCTGCGGAACCGACCTGCACATCGCGGACGGGGAATTCCCCCCCAGCCCGTACCCGCTGGTCCCCGGGCACGAATTCAGCGGCGAGGTCGTCGCTGTGGGCCCCGATGCTCCCGGCGGGCTGCGCGGCGGGGACAGGGTAGCCGTCGATCCGTCGCTCTTCTGCGGACACTGCGACGCCTGCAGCGCCGGACGCGGCAACCTCTGTGCCAACTGGGGCGCCATCGGTGACACCGTCGACGGCGGCTTCGCCGAATACGTGAGCGTACCGGCGGTCAACTGTCACCGCATGCCCGACTCGATGAGCTTCCGGGAAGGCGCGCTGGTCGAACCGCTGTCATGCGCGGTGCACGGCATGCGCCGCATCGGGGTGCACCCGGGTGAGGATTTCCTGCTCACCGGGGCCGGGACCATGGGACTGCTGCTGCAGCAGCTACTGCAGCGCGGAGGCGCCCGCGTCACCATGGTCGACCGCAACACCGAACGCCTGGGACTCGCACGCGGTCTCGGCGCCGTGGCCACCGCCACTGATGCGGCCGAACTCGGCGGTGCCCGGTTCGACGCCGCCGTCGACGTCACCGGGGCGCCCCCGGCGATCGAGGCCGCCATGGGTGCGCTGCGCCGCGGCGGCCGCTTTCTCGTCTTCGGTGTCGCTTCCGACGACGCCCGCGTCAGCGTCTCCCCGTTCCGCATCTACAACGATGAGATCACCATCGTCGGCTCGATGGCGGTGCTGCACAGCTTCCGGGCAGCGCTGGACCTGCTGGCCTCCGGGGCCATCGAAACCGCGCCGCTGCTCACCCACGCCATCCCGCTCGACCGCTTCCCCGAGGCCCTGGACCTCATGCGGTCGGGAGCCGGTGTGAAGATCCAGGTCGTCCCAGGACAGGAAAACTGAGCATGAGAGACCGCATCCCCCGGACCGGCCGCGCACGGCGGCGCGTCGCCGCCGCGACCGCGGCCGCCGTATCCGGCCTGGTTCTGCTCTCCGGCTGCGCCGGAGCCGGAGCATTAGGCGCAGGAGACTCCGACCGCCTGGTCATCGCCATCGTCTCCAACCCTCAGATGCAGGATGCCATCGCGCTTCAGGACCGCTTCGCCAAGGAGCACCCGGGCATCGAACTCGACTTCGTGTCCCTTCCGGAGAACGAGGCGCGCGCCAAGATCACCACCTCGGTCGCCACCGGCGGAGGCGAATTCGATGTCGTGATGATCAGCAACTACGAGACCGCGCAGTGGGCCGAATTCGGCTGGTTGGAGAACCTGCAGCCGCACATCGACGCCACCGAGGGCTACGACGGCGAGGACTTCATGCCCTCGATCCGCGATTCGCTGTCCTATGAGGACGACATGTATTCGGTGCCTTTCTACGGCGAGTCCTCGTTCCTGGCCTACCGCGAGGACCTCTTCGAGAAGGCCGGCCTGGAGATGCCGGAGAACCCGACCTGGGAAGAGGTCGCGGAATTCGCGGCCGAGCTGGACGATCCCGACAATGGGACCGCAGGGATCTGCCTGCGTGGACTGCCCGGCTGGGGCGAAGTCCTGGCTCCTCTCAACACGGTCGTCAACACCTCGGGCGGACGCTGGTACGACCAGGAGTGGAACTCGCGACTGAGCGACCCCGAGTTCCACGACGCCGTGGAGTTCTACGTCGACCTTGTTCGTGAGCACGGCCAGCCGGGCGCCGCCAACAGCGGATTCGGTGACTGTCTCACCCACTACAGCCAGGGACGCGCGGCCATGTGGTACGACGCCACCGCGATGGTCAGCACGCTGGAAGACCCCTCCTCCAGCGAGGTGGCGGGCAAGAGCGGTTACGCGCCCGCGCCCGTCGACCAGACCGATAGCAGCGGCTGGCTCTACACCTGGTCGCTGGCCATCCCCACCACCAGCCAGAACAAGGACGAGGCGTGGGACTTCGTCTCCTGGGTGACCGACCCCGACTACATCGAACTGGTCGGCGAGGAGTACGGCTGGGAGCGGGTTCCGCCCGGCAGCCGCCAGTCCACCTTCGAGCACCCGGAATACCAGGAGGTCGCCGGTTCCTACGCCGACCCGATGCGCGCGGCCATCGAGACCGCCGCCACCGACGGCGCCACCGTCGACCCCGTTCCCTACACCGGTATCGGGTTCGTGGCCATTCCCGAATTCCAGGACATGGGAACACGGGTCAGCCAGCAGATCAGCGCGGCCATCGCCGGGCAGATCACTGTCGAGGAGGCGTTGGAGCAAAGCGACGAGTACGTCGAAGCGGTCGGGCGGACCTACCGGGAGGAACAGTGAGTACTCTCAACACAGCCGCGCCGACGCGCGCGGCACGCTCCGGAGACTGGGCACGCAGAGCGCCGCTGCTTCCGGCGCTGATCTTCACGGTCCTGCTGACACAGTTGCCGTTCCTGGCCACCATCTGGTATTCGCTGGGGTCCTGGAACCTGCTGCGGCCGGGATCCCAGCAGTTCAACGGGCTGGCCAACTACGTGGCGGTCTTCACCGACACCCAGTTCCTCAAGGCCGCGCTCAACACGGTGGTCATCACCGCCGGGTGCGTGCTGGTCTCGATGGCTCTGGGAATCGGCTTCGCCCTGCTGCTGGACCGCAAGTTCCTCGGCCGCGGCGTGGTGCGGACCATGCTGATCACCCCGTTTCTGATCCTCCCGGTCGCTACGGCACTGCTGTGGAAGACCACGATGCTCGACCCGGTGTTCGGTCTGGTCGGCTTCGCGCTTTCGCCTTTCGGGCTCGGCGAGGTCGACTGGGCCACGCAGTTCCCGGTTGCCTCCATCGTCGCGGCGCTGGTGTGGCAATGGACTCCGTTCATGATGCTGCTGGTCCTGGCCGGGTTGCAGAGCCAGGGGCACGACGTCCTGGAGGCCGGCCAGGTCGACGGGGCCGGCGCGTGGCAGATGTTCTCCTTCGTCACATTGCCCCATCTGCGCCGCTACATCGAGTTGGGTGTCCTGCTCGGCTCGATCTATGTGGTCAACACCTTCGACACCATCTACATGATGACGCAGGGCGGCCCCGGCACGGCCAGCGCCAACCTGCCCTTCACCATCTACCAGCGGGCCTTCCTCGGTTTCGACATCGGCCAATCGGCGGCCATGGGCGTCGTCGTCGTGATCGGGACGATCATCGTCGCCATGCTCGCCCTCCGGCTGATCTTCCGGACCTTCCTGTCCTCCCAGGAGCAGAAATCATGACCGCGACCGCCGACCACGCGAAGACGGCCCGCCCGGTGCCGCCGACCACGACCGGAGCCGCTCGGAAGGGCGGCCGCCCCGGGCGGAGGAAGAGCGGCCCAGGCGGCCGCGCCCTCACCGTGTTCACCTGGGCCGTGGCTCTGGTGTTCATCTCCCCGGTGCTGTGGATGGTGCTGACAGCCTTCAAACAGGAAGGCGACGCCTACACCGACCCGCCCAAGGTACTGTTCACCCCCACACTGGAGCAGTTCGGTGCTGTCCTCGGCGGCGACTTCCTGCCCTATGTCGGCAACTCGGCCATCGCCACCCTTTTCTCGACGGCGCTGGTTCTGCTGCTGGGGGTGCCGGCGGCCTACGCGCTGTCGATCGCGCCCGTCCGCCGCACCAAGGACGTGCTGTTCTTCTTCATCTCCACCAAGATGCTGCCGGTGGTCGCGGTGATCGTGCCGCTCTATGTCGCCGCGGGACGCATCCGGATGCTCGACAACATCTGGACGCTGGTGCTGCTCTACACGGCGATGAACCTGCCCATCGCGGTGTGGATGCTGCGGTCGTTCTTCCTCGAAGTACCCACGGGCATCATCGAGGCCGCTCGCCTCGAAGGCGCTTCGCTGTCCCGCGTGCTGTGGTCGGTCATGCTGCCCGTCATGGCGCCGGGGATCGCCGCCACGGCGCTGATCTGCATGATCTTCTCATGGAACGAGTTCTTCTTCGCGCTGAACCTGACCGCGGCCAAGGCCGCCACCGTTCCGGTGTTCATGACCGGTTTCATCACCAGTGAGGGGCTGTACTGGGCGCAGTTGTCCGCGGCGGCGACCGTGGTCTCACTGCCGATCGTGATCGTGGGCTGGGTGGCGCAGCGTCAATTGGTGCGCGGTCTGTCCATGGGCGCCGTGAAGTGATCGGGCCCTTTCCCGCAGACCGAGCTCCACTGTGGCGGCGCCTCAGGTTCCCATGCCGGAGGCGCCGCCCGTCGCGGCCGCCGTATTGCCGATGACCAGGTCGGCGTGCGCCCGCGGGTGGTGCTCAGCATAGAACGCCTCTTCCTGGGCCGCCCACATCGACCGGTGGGGCGCGTAAACCTCGGCGTCCCAGCGCTTCGCGAGCCGCTGCTGCCGTATCGGGTCGGGGGCCTCCACCCAGACCAGCAAGGACAGGAACGCGCGGAGCTCCCGCGCGCCCGATCCGCACCCCTCGATCAGCAGGGTGGCGCCGACCGGGATGTGCTCCCATCCGGCGTATCGGCCGTGCTCCCAGTCGTAGCGCCGCAGGCGCGGATCGCGTCCGCGCGACAGCGGTTCGAGCACCCATTCCCGGACCAGCGGGACTGACGCGGCCAGTCCCTCCCATCCCGGATACAGATCGTCCATGTGCACCACAGGGCAGCCGAGGACGTCGGCGACCCGCTTTGCCAGCACGGTCTTGCCCGCCCCCGAGCGCCCTTCGATCGCCATCACCCGGCTGCTCCCGGCCCGCGGGGGGCAGTGCCGCAGCGCGCCGGCGGCTCGGGCGGCCCACCCGGGTGCGGTGGTGGTCAGAACAGGCGCGTGCCGCGGTCTATCCGGTCCCACCAGTGGCCGACCGCGTGGAATCGATGAATTCAACTCTTGTAAGCTCGCTTTCACCAGCAGCGCCCGGCTTCAGGGGTGGATCAGGGGGATGTCGTGGTCGAAGTCGAGGTGACACCGGGCTCCCAAGCGGCGCTGCGGCGGGCCAACCAGCAGCGCGTGGTCGAGGCGCTGCGCAGCGGCGGAACTCTGACCCAGGCACAGATCGCCCGTGCCACCGGGCTGTCTCCGGCCAGCGTCTCCAACATCGTACGCAGCCTGCGCGCCACCGGCGCCGTATCGGTGCGCGAGACCTCCTCCAACGGCCGGCGGGCGCGGGCGGTCACGCTGGTGCGCCCGCCCGGCGCGGTCGTCTCCATCGACTTCTCCCCGTCCCATATCGCGGTCGCCCTCGGCGACAGCCACGGCCTGCTGCTGGCGCGGGAGGCGATCCCCTACAACGCCGGTGCCGATCCCGAGCGGGGGGTGCGGCGTGCGGTGTGGCTGGTGGAGACGCTTCTCTCCGCTGCGCGGGTGGACCAGGCGACCGTGGTATCGGTGTGCGCCTCCGTTCCGGGGCCGGTCGACATCGCCACCGGCGAGATCGGCACCATCAACTGCATGCCCCGTTGGGAGGGCTTTTGCCCGGCGGAGCCGCTGTCGGAGCGCTTGGGCCTGCCGGTGGTGGTGGAGAACAACGCGAATCTGGGCGCGCTGGCGGAGATGGCGACGGGGGCCGGCGCTGGTTGCGAACACGTCATCTACGTGCAGCTCGACGAAGGAGTGGGGGCCGGGGTCGTCGTCGGCGGGCGGCTGCTGCGCGGAGCCGGCGGTACGGCGGGGGAGATCGGCCACATAGGGTTGGACGAGCGCGGCCAGGTGTGCCGCTGCGGCAACCGCGGCTGCCTGGAGACCCTTGTCGGCTCCGCGTACCTGCTCGGCATGCTTCCCCAGCAAGGGACGGAAGGGGCGCCGACCACCGTCGGCGAGATCGTCAAAGCGGCCGGTACCGGGGACCCCGGATGCGGCCGGATCGTCGCGGACGCCGGAGCGGCGCTCGGTCGTGGGCTGGCGATTCTCGTGAACACCCTTAACCCGGAGATGGTCATCGTCAACGGTGAGCTCACGGACGCGGATGAGGGTTTCCTGGACCCGCTGCGCCGCGCCATGGAGCTGGGTGCGCTCGGCAGCGCACTGCGCGACCTGCGGATCGTCCGAGGTGAACTGGGTGGCGAGGCGGCTCTCCGAGGTGGGTTGCGCCTAGCGGCGACCTTGGCCAAAGGATAGCCGAAGGCAAAGGCCGACCAATATCGCGGGACTTCCCATATCTGGCACTATAGGCGCTGCCGCGGACCTTGGTTCATCTGTTGAATTCAAAATCCGTGACATTTCAGTTATGTGTTCAAGACTTGACGCCAAGGTGTCGAGAGGCTTGACTTCACGCATTGCTCCACCGAGCGACCCAGAGCACCAGAGTGCCTCGGAAGTCCCCCATACACCAGCTCGGTGCCCCCTTAGGAGGAGGTCAACCCCATTGAAGAAGCGAAGCGGGTCCGTCCGCCGTGCCGCGGTCGGTGCCGCGGCAGCGCTGGCACTGCTGGCCACCGGCTGCGGCGCCACGACGACCGGAGACAGTGACGCAGGCGGAGACAACAGCACCGAAGAGGGCTTCGAGGTCGGTCTGCTGCTGCCGGGAACCAATCTCGCACGGTATGAGACCTTCGACAAGCCCTACATCGAGGAGACGCTCGCCGAACTCTGCGAGAAGTGCGAACTCTCCTACCAGAACGCCGACCAGGAGACCGACAAGCAGCAGGCGCAGGCGGAAGCCATGCTGACCGACGGTGTGGACGTGCTCATCCTGAACGCCGTCGACTCCGAGGCCGCTGCCAAGATCGTCAAGGAGGCACAGAGCCAGGGCGTCCCGGTGGTGGCCCACGACCGGCTCGCCGAAGGCGGCGTCGACTACTACGTCTCCTTTGACAACGTGAGAGTCGGAGAAGTCCAGGCCCAGGCGCTCCTGGAGGCCCTCGAGAAGGAGAAAGCGGCCGACGACGCAGAGATCGTCATGATCCACGGCTCGCCCACCGACCCCAACGCCGACCAGTTCAAGACCGGCGCGCACCAGGTGCTCGAAGGCCAGGTCGACATCGGCGCCGAATACGACACCCCGGATTGGTCGGGGGACGAGGCCCAGACCGAGATGGAGCAGGCCATCACCTCCCTCGGCCTTGAGAACATCTCCGGTGTCTACTCGGCCAACGACGGCATGGCCGCCGGCGTCGTCGCCGCGCTGAAGAGCGCCGGCGTCGACGAGATGCCGCCGGTCACCGGCCAGGACGCCGAGATCGCCGCCATCCAGCGGATCATCGCCGATGAGCAGTACATGACCGTTTACAAGGCCCTCCAGCCGGAGGGGCAGGTAGCCGCCGAGATGGCGGTGGCCGCGGCCACGGGCGAGGAGTACGACGGCGGCGAGGACGGCATCACCGAGGTCGAGGACGCCAACGGCGAGAAGGTCAAGTCGGTCCTGCTGGAGCCGATCCCGGTGACCGAGGAGAACATCGAGGACACGGTCATCTCCGACGGCTTCTACACCATCGAGGAGATCTGCACCGACGACTACGCCGACACCGACTTCTGCAAGGAGGCCCTCGGCGGGTAGCCGCCCCGCAAGATGGGAAAGGGCGCCGGCCTGCTGCGCCGGCGCCCAACGGCAGGGGCCACAAAGGACCACGCGTACCCCGCCGTGGGCGAAGCCTAAAGGACAAGACATTGAGTACACCAGTCCTGGAGCTGTCCGGGATATCCAAGAGATTCGGCGCCGTACAGGCGCTCAGTGAAGTAGACCTGCGGGTCTCGCCCGGCGAGGTCGTCGCGCTCCTCGGAGACAACGGCGCCGGGAAGTCCACTCTGGTCAAGGTCATCGCCGGAGTGAATCCGGCGGACAGCGGTGAGATCCTCTGGGAAGACCGCCCGGTGACGATCGCCAAGCCGGGCGACGCCCAGCGGCTGGGCATCGCCACCATCTACCAGGACCTCGCGCTCTGCGACAATCTGGACATCGTCGCCAACCTCTTCCTCGGATCGGAGCACACCACCGCATCCGGGGCACTGGACGAGGTGGAGATGGAGCGGCGCGCGCGGGAACTGCTCGACTCCTTGTCGGTCAGGATCCCGAGCCTGCGGGTCCCTGTGGCGTCGCTGTCCGGCGGGCAGCGACAGATCATCGCGATCGCCCGCTCCCTGCTGGGCGACCCCAAGGTCGTCATGCTCGACGAGCCCACCGCGGCACTGGGCGTGGCCCAGACCGCGCAAGTTCTCGACCTCATCGAACGCCTCCGCGACAGCGGGCTCGGCGTCATCCTGATCAGTCACAACATGGCCGACGTGCGGGCGGTCGCAGACCGGGCCATGGTGCTGCGGCTGGGCCGCAACGCCGGGGACTTCCAAGTCGAGGACACCAGCTACGAGGAGATCGTGGCGGCCATCACCGGCGCCGCGGACAACCCGGTCGCACGAAGGTCCGGGCGTGTACCAGTGGCCGGGACGGAGGACGCGTGATGGCACAGCAGACACCCGTTTCCCGCGGCACCGAAGCGGTGCCCCCCATAGAACGCGACCCGCGGCTGATCGTCACCGCGACCTCGCCCCGCGGGCTGATCACCACGGCCCTGCACCGTGTGCGCAGCGGCGAACTCGGGCCCATCCCGGTGATCCTCGGGCTCATCTTCATCTGCGTGGTCTTCCAGTTCGCACACGAGCGGTTCCTGTCCCCGCAGAACCTGTCCAACCTGGCCGTACAGATCGCCGCCGTGGGCCTGATGACCACCGGCGTGATCATGGTGCTGCTGCTCGGCGAGATCGACCTGTCGATCGGATCAGTGGCCGGCGCCTCGGCGGCGGTGCTCGCCGTCCTCTCCGTCAAGCAGGGGTATCCGGAGCCGCTGGCGATCGCAGCGGCCATCGGCACCGGTCTGGTCATCGGCATCATCCAGGGCACGGTCTTCGCCAAGATCGGCGTGCCCGCCTTCGTCGTCACCCTCGCGGGCCTGCTGGGCTGGCAGGGACTCCAGATCTACCTGCTCGGCGACACCGGAACGATCAACGTCAAAGACGGCGGCCCGATCGCCGCCCTGACCCAGACCTACTTCATCCCGGCGGTCGGCTGGGGTATCGCGGTGGCCGTGGTCCTCGCCTACATCGGTTTCACCCTCTACGGCGAGCAGCGCCGCTCCGCGGCCGGTCTCCCGGCCAAGCCGACCATGGAGATCGGGCTCCGTGCCCTCCTGCTGGCCATCCCGATCTTCGGCGCTGTGGCCCTGCTCAACCAGTTCAAGGGCGTGCCGCTGTCGTTTCTGGTCTTCGTCGGGTTCGTGGTGGCCTTCGACCTGATGCTGCGCAAGACGCGCTACGGGCGGATGGTCTTCGCCGTCGGCGGCAATGCTGAGGCGGCCCGCCGCGCCGGCATCAACGTCGACCTCATCCGGATCTCGGTGTTCGCGCTGGCCTCCGCCCTGTCCGCGATCGGCGGCATCCTGATGGTGTCCCGCTCCTTCTCCGCCAGCCTGAGCACGGCCGGCGGCGATGAGCTGATGATGGCGATCGCCGCGGCGGTCATCGGCGGCACCAGCCTCTTCGGCGGGCGCGGCAACGCCTACTCTGCGCTGCTGGGCGGTCTGGTCCTGGGCGCGATCACCTCGGGCCTGTACCTGCTGCAGATGGACTCCTCCATCCGCTACATGATCACGGCCCTGGTGCTGCTGATCGCGGTGGTCTTGGACGCCATGTCCCGGCGCAGCCGCAAACTGCACGCCAGAAGCTGACCGGCCAGGCGTATGCGACCGGCGTACGCTTCCCCGCGCCCCCGGAGCCACTCCCCTCCGGGGGCGCACCCCTGCCTCGGATTCCCCACGGGGAGAAGGGGGATATAGCGTCTCCTGGTGATGCCCGATATCTGGTTTCTCGTCATTGCCGGGACCGCCGTCCTGCTCGGCGCGATCGTGCAGAGCAGTGTCGGCCTCGGCCTCGGGCTCGTCGCAGCACCGGTCGTGGCTTTCCTCGACCCCGCTCTGATCCCGGGTGCGATGCTCATCACTACGTCCGTCCTGCCGGTTTTCAGCCTGATGGCGGAGTGGCGCCACATCGACTGGCGCGGGTTGGCCTGGGCGATTCCCGGGCGCATCCTCGGTTCGGCCGCCGGAGTGTGGGTGGTGGCCTCCCTCGCCCCCGAGCTGCTGGGGGCCGCAGTGGGCGCCATGGTGCTGGTCGCCGCCGGCCTGTCGATCCGATCGATCAGGGTGCGCGTCACCCCCGCCTCGCTGCTCACGGCCGGAGCGGTCTCCGGGATGACGGGCACCGCCACCTCGATCGGCGGACCGCCGATCGCGCTGCTCTACCAGCACGAGACGGGTCCGCGTGTCCGCGCCACCCTCGCCGGCTTCTTCCTGTTCGGAGTGGGCGTATCGCTGCTCCTGCTGGCGGTGGGCGGTCAGTTGCACGAGGAGGAGGTCCGGGCCGGGCTGTGGCTGATCCCGTTCGTCGTCGCCGGGTTCCTGGTCGGCCGCCCGCTGCGCCGTGCCGTGGACGCCGGCAAGATGCGCGTCGCGCTTCTCAGCGTCGTCACGGCCTCCGGCCTGGTGCTGCTGGTCCGCTCGCTGCTGTGACCTGTTTCCGGCCTGGTGCGCGGTCGCTGTTTCGGCCGGTGTCGAGTAGGCTGCGGGTCCCGATGGCAGCGCCTTCCAAGGACGAGCTGGAGGCCGCGTACGGCGCCATGATCCCCGACGTCATCGCGCCCGGCCTGGACGTCCTCTTCTGCGGTATCAACCCGGGCCTGTACTCCGGCCACACCGGGTTCCACTTCGCACGTCCGGGCAACAGGTTCTGGCCCGCCCTGCACCGGTCCGGGTTCACCCCGCGCCTGCTCCGCCCCGACGAGCAGCACCTGCTGCCGCGGTGGGGGCTGGGGATCACCAACCTCGTCGCCCGCGCCACGGCGCGCGCCGACGAGCTCACCCCTGCGGAGCTGCGCCGCGGGGGCGAGGAGCTCACGTGGCGGTTGACCCGGTTCCGTCCCGGGGCGCTCGCGGTGCTCGGCATCACCGCCTACCGCCGGGCCTTCGACCGTCCCAGGGCGCGGATCGGCCCCCAGGATGACAGGGTCGCCGATACGCCCGTGTGGGTGCTGCCCAACCCCAGCGGGCTGAACGCCCACTGGAGCGCGGCGGCCATCGCGGAGGAACTGGGGCGCCTGAGGAGAGATAGGTTCGGGTAACGGCCGGTTCGCCCGGCTCATAAACTCGGGACCTGGACGGGGCGTGCATGGTGGGAGCCCGCACGTGCCGGTACGACACGCTGGACGAGGGGACTGACGAGAGTTGACGCTGCTCGAGTCGATGCGAAATCCGGACGACCTGAAGAAGCTCGCCGCGGACCGGATTCCGCGGTTGGCCGCGGAGATCCGAGAGTTCCTCGTCTCCGAGGTCTCGCGCACAGGCGGGCACCTCGGCCCCAACCTGGGCGTCGTGGAGTTGACGATCGCGCTGCACCGCGTCTTCGACTCGCCCCGCGACCCGATCCTGTTCGACACCGGGCACCAGTCCTACGTGCACAAGATCCTCACCGGGCGGCACGACTTCAGCCGGCTCAAGCAGCAGGGCGGGCTGTCCGGCTACCCCTCGCGCGCCGAATCCGAGCACGATTTCATCGAGAACTCCCACGCCTCCACTGTCCTGTCCTATGCCGATGGGATGGCCAAAGCCAACGAGATACAGGGCCACACCGGTCGCACGGTGGTCGCGGTCATCGGCGACGGTGCGCTCACCGGCGGTATGGCCTGGGAGGCGTTGAACAACATCGCCGAAGGCGAGAACCGCCGCCTGGTCATCGTGGTCAACGACAATGGGCGCTCGTATTCGCCCACGATGGGCGGGCTGGCCGAGCACCTCGCTTCCCTGCGGGTGACCCAGGGCTACGAACAGGCGCTCGACCTCGCCAAGTCCGCGCTGAACCGCGCCCCGGTGGTGGGCCAGCCGCTGTACGAGGCACTGCACGGCCTGAAGAAAGGGCTCAAGGACGCCATCCAGCCGCAGATGATGTTCGAGGATCTGGGGCTGAAGTATCTCGGTCCG
Organism: Actinomycetes bacterium; assembly: GCA_021793235.1. Lineage (GTDB taxonomy): Bacteria > Actinomycetota > Actinomycetes > Streptosporangiales > Streptosporangiaceae > JAJYTD01. The sequence goes on from JAJYTD010000025.1 coordinate 13,411, forward strand.
ATCGACGGCCACGACGAGCAGATGGTCGAGAAGGCACTGCGGCGCGCCCGCGACTTCGGCGGGCCGGTCATCGTGCACTGCATGACCCGGAAGGGCAAGGGATACGCACCGGCCGAGAACCACGAGGAGGACCAGTTCCACGCCCCCGGCGCGTTCGACATCGAAACGGGGGAGCAGCGCTCGAATCCGGGCCTGAAGTGGACCAAGGTCTTCAGCGAGGAGATGGTCGCGCTCGGCGCCGAGCGCGACGACATCGTCGCCATCACCGCCGCGATGCTGCACCCGACCGGGCTCGCGGCTTTTGCCGAGGCCTACCCCGGCCGTATCTACGATGTCGGCATCGCCGAGCAGCACGCGGCCACCTCCGCCACCGGGCTGGCCATGGGCGGGCTGCACCCCGTGGTGGCCGTGTACGCGACCTTTCTGAACCGCTGTTTCGACCAGGTGCTGATGGACGCCGCCCTGCATCGGCAGGGCGTCACCTTCTGCCTGGACCGCGCCGGCATCACCGGCGACGACGGGGCCAGCCACAACGGCATGTGGGACCTGTCCATCCTGCAGGTGGTGCCGGGGCTGCGCCTGGCCGTGCCGCGCGATGCCCCCCGACTGCGCGAGCAGTTGCGCGAGGCGGTGGCCGTCGACGACGCTCCCACGGTCGTGCGCTACCCCAAAGGGGTCGTGCCCGAGGAGGTTCCGGCGGTCGGCCGGGTGGGTTCGATGGATGTGCTGCGCCGCGCCGCGGACGGAGGCCACTCCGAGGACCTGCTGCTGGTCGCGGTCGGACCGATGGCCTCGGTCTGCTGCGAGGTCGCCGACCGGATGGCCGACCAGGGCATCGGAGTCACCGTTATCGACCCGCGCTGGGTCAAGCCGCTCGATGGGGCCCTGACGGACGAGGCGGCCCGGTACCGTGTGGTCGCGGTCGTCGAGGACAACGGCCGGGTGGGCGCTGTCGGCGACGCCGTCGCGCGTGCGCTGCGCGATGCGGACCTGGACATGCCCGTCCGTACCTTCGGTGTGGAACAGGAGTTCGTGGACCACGCCAAGCGCGACGCCATCCTCGCCAGGATGGGGCTGACCCCCCAGGAACTGGCGCGCAGACTCACCGAGACCGTTTCGCTGCACACGGAGAAGCCGCTCCAGGACGAGCCGGTGAACAAGTAGACGAGTCCGGTGTGTCCGTCCGGTGCCGGACGGACACACCGGTCCTGGACGGACGGTTATCGGGGTGGTCTGTGCCGGGAGCGCCGCCGCCGTGCGGGTTCGCGGTACAGCGGTGGGGGCGACATTAGTGGCCGATGCCACACGCGCGTCGTCATGCGTCACAATAGGAGCATGAGCCCTCCCGCCCCTTTGCGCGTGGCGGTGATCGGATCCGGGCCCGCCGGGATCTACACCGCCGATGCCCTCACCCGGCAGAGCCGCGAGGCCGTGGCCGTCGATATCCTGGATCGGCTGCCCACCCCCTACGGTCTGGTGCGCTACGGTGTCGCCCCCGACCACCTGAAGATCAAGAGCGTGGCGCGCACGCTGCGTGCGGTCCTGGAGCACCCGCAGGTGCGCTTCATCGGGGGAGTGGAGTACGGCCGGCATGTGACGCGCGCGGACCTCGCCCGCTCCTACCACGCCATCGTTTACGCCACCGGCGCCAGCGTCGACCGCCGGATGGGGATCCCCGGCGAGGACCTGCCGGGCAGCGTCGCCGCGACCGACTTCGTCAACTGGTATTGCGGACATCCCGATACCGAAGTGGAGCGGTTCCTGCTGGACGCCGAAGAGGTCGCCGTCATCGGCGCGGGAAACGTCGCGGTGGACGTCGTCCGGATCCTCGCCAAGAGCGCCGATGAGCTGCGGCACACCGACATCCCGCAGCCGGTGCTCGACGCGCTCGCGGCCAGCAAGGTGCGCCGCATCCACCTGCTCGCCCGACGCGGCCCGCTCCAGGCCAAATTCACCGCCCCTGAGCTGCGCGACCTCGGTGCGCTGGACAACGCCGACATCACTGTGCGGTCGGAGCAGCTCGACATCGACCCCAACGGCGAGGAGATGCTGGGCGCCGCCCGCGCCGCGCGCACCAACCTCAAGATCCTCCAGGAATGGGCGGAGCGGACTCCCGAAGGGCGGCCGCGCCGTATCGACTTGCGGTTCTGGGTGCGGCCCGTCGCCGTCACGGGGGAAGAGCGCGTCACCGGGCTGCGCGTGGAGGAGACCGAATTCGACGCTGAGGGACGGCTGACCGGAGCCGGGAACGTCGACACGCTCGGCGTCGGCATGGTGTTCCGGTCCATCGGCTATGTGGGCGTCCCATTGGCCGGCGTGCCCTTCGACGAGGCCACGCGCACCGTGCCCAACACCGAGGGGCGGGTGCACGACTCAACGGGAGCGGTAGTGCCCGGTGACTATGTCGCCGGGTGGATCAAGCGCGGCGCGACCGGGGTCATCGGCACCAACAAATCCGATGCCGCGGCCACGGTCCGCAGTCTGCTCGACGACGCCCCCCAACTGCGCGCCGCGAGCAGCGGACTGATCCCGATCGAGCAGGCGCTGGAGGGTTCAGGAGCCACCGTGACCGATTACGGCGACTGGCTGACCATTGACGCGGCCGAGGCCGAGCGGGCCGCGCTGCTGGGGCGCGGTGAGCGGGTGAAGCTGCTCGGCTGGGAGGAGTTCTACGGCGCCCTCGGGCGCTGACCGGAACAAGCGCCCGCCGGGTCCCGGCCGGTTCAGCGCACCTGTACCGCCGGGGCGTCGAAGGTGTTGCAGGCGTCGACCGTGTCGAGCGCGACGCCCCGATCGAACCAGTGCTGACGGTTCTGGGACGTGCCGTGCGTGGGGAGGTCGCTGCCGCCGTTGAGGAATTCGTTCACTTTGTCGATCTCGGCGTCGTCGAAGGTGCCCAGGCCGCGCATTGCCACCCCGCCCATGCATTCGGCCTGGAGTTCGGTACGGCGCAGGACTTCCAGTTCCTCGCTTTCCGTGGACGCCTGGCCGCTCATCTCATAGGAGGCGTCCAGGATGCCGGTGCTCTGCTGTACGTGGTGTCCGTACTCGTGCCCGAGGAGCGCACTCCACACGCCTTCCTGGTGCTCGTCGGGGACTTCGCGGGCGAGCTCAGTGACGTTGGGCAGGACCACGGTGATGCTCAGCTTGTCGTGCTCGTAGTAGGCGAGGGTCATCCCCTCCTGGGCGGACCCCGCGTCGGGATTGTCTTCTGTGACGTGGAATGTCGGGGGCTCGGTGCGCAGGCCGAGCTCTTCCAGCCGGGGCTGCCACAGGTCGCTGAGGCAGTCGCCGATCTCGCCGCTGAACTTCTTCCACGACTGGTCGGACTGCGGTTGGAGGTCAGGCAGGTCGCAGCCGACCTCCTCGGGCATCGCCAGGTCGTAGGCCGGGTGCGCGGTGATGTCGAGCTCGACCGCCGATGGCCGGGCGTCCATTTCCTTGGAGTAGTACTGCGACGGGTCGCGGTTCGCGGCCCCGCCGGACGCCGGGTCTGTGGCAGCAGGGGAGTTGACCACGAGGGCGACGCAGACCACCAGTGCAACGGCGGCGGTGAACGCCGAAACGCCCGCGGTCACCCAGACCGTGGCGGAGGAGCGCCGGGGCGGGGGCGGCGGCATCGGAGCATAGTAGCCGGACTGGTGGCCGGGGGGCATCGGCGGAGGCGCCGACCAGGCACCTGGCGGAACCGCCTGGGGCGCCGGAGGGCGGCCCGGGGCGGGCGTTCCCGCACCGCCTGGGGTGGAATCCACGAGTCGATCCTTCTCTTATGCTGCGCGCGGGGCAAGTGAGACGATCAACCCTATTCGGGCACGAGGCCGGAAGGTAGTCGGAAGCCGTGGAGGGATGCCCCGGAACGGATGGCGGGCGCCGGTCAGGGGGCGGCGGGCGGCCGGTACTCGACTCCCAGGCGGGTCAGAGCATCGCGCAGTTCGGCTTCAAAGAGGGCCTCCAGGTCGCCTGTAGCGAACGCCAAGTGCTCGAACACCTCCATGCAGACCATGCCGTAGAGCCGGACCCAGCAGGAAGTGAGGATGCGCAGCGCGCCTTTGGGGACGTTGTCGGGGCGGAAACCGGTGTGCTGGGCGAAGGCCTCCAGCTGGTGGCAGAGCGCCGGTGACAGTTCCGTGTCGGGCGGGACCGTGAAGCGCTCCTCCCGCAGCAACCGGTCGAAGAGGGCGAAGAAGGTCGCGGCGAAGCGGCGGGCGGCCTCGGCCGCCTCGCCTTCGGCAGGAGTGCCGTGATGCGGACTCGGCGGACCGAACAGCAGGGCGAACTCCGCGCGGTCGGCCAGCGCCCAGGCGCGGAACGCGCGCAGGGAGGCGAGGATGCGGCCGTCGACGTCGTCAGGGGGGAGTGAGCTGTCGGCGGCCTGGACCACGCCGGAGAGTTCGGTGAAGAAGTCGGCCTGCAGCGAACGCATCAGTTCGTCGAGGCTGCCGAAGTAGCGGTAGAGTCCCGGCGCGGTCATCCCCATCTCGCGCGCGATGGCGCGCAGGGAGACTCCCGCTGGTCCCCGGGCGGCGAGATGGCTGCGCGCGATGGCCTTGATCTCCCGCAGTGTGGCCTCGCGCACACGTTCGCGCCGCGACGGCGGCGGGGCGGTTGAGCCGCTGGCGCCGACCTGCGCTGATGTCGCCTGTTTGGCCACGTGCCTTCCTTCTTGCCGCCTGCGCCCGGTGCTTCGCACCACATTGACGTGGTTAGTGCTGTAAGTTTGTGTGAACAGTGTTAGCTTCGGTGCTTACCGATCCTAACCCCATCCACCTCCGCGTTCATAGCATGTTGAGGAGCAGTTTCATGTTCTCAGCGCTGGGGCGGTACACCTACCGCGGCCGTGCGTGGGTCCTCCTCGCCACAGCCGTCTTCGTCGCCTTCGCCGCAGTGTGGGGAACAGGGCTCTTCAACGAGGTCAGTGACGGGGGCTTCGAGGACCCCGACGCCGAGTCCACTCTGGCCGCCCAGCGGATCGAGGATGAACTCGGCCATGAAGAGGCCGACGTGGTCGCGGTCTACCGCAGTATCGACCTGCCGATCGACAACCAGATGTTCGCCTTCTCCATCCAGCAGATGCGCGACGACCTCCCCGAGGACAAAGTCGCCTCGGTCACCACCTACCTCGATGAAGGCCTGACCGACGTCGAGCGCGGCATCCTCATCTCCGAGGACCGCAAGGCCACCTACGTGCCGATCACCCTCGAAGGCGACACCGACGCCGAGCGGATGGACAACTTCACGGCCATCGCCGACGACCTGGACGCCGGTCAACTGGAGACCTATCTGGGCGGCCCGGTCGGCGTGGAGTACGAGATCTCTTACAGCGCCGAGGAGGACGTCGTACGCGCCGAGCTGGTCTCACTGCCGATCCTGCTCGTCCTCCTCGTGGTGATCTTCGGCGGTGTGGTCGCCGCGATGCTGCCGCTGGCTGTCGGCGGCCTGGCCATCCTCGGCTCGCTCACCCTGCTGCGGGCCCTGACCTACGTCACCGAGATCTCGGTCTTCGCGGTCAACGTCGCCACCCTGCTCGGACTCGGCCTGGCCATCGACTACGGGCTGTTCATCGTCAGCCGGTTCCGCGAGGAGGCGGCGCGCGGTATCGACACCGAGAAGGCGGTCTCGCGCACCCTGGCCACGGCCGGGAGAACCGTGGCCTTCTCCGGTGTCACGGTGCTGATCGCCTTCGCCGGCCTGCTCTTCTTTCCCCAGCCCCTGCTCCGATCGATCGGCCTGGGCGGCATCGCGGTGGTGCTGTTCGACGTCTTGGCCGCACTCATCATGCTGCCGGCGCTACTCAGCGTGATCGGGCACCGCATCGATGCCCTGCCCCTGTTCCGGTCCCGGCGGCGCCCCGGTCACGCCGCCGGAGGCTGGACCCGGCTGGCGCACAGTGTCATGCGCCGCCCGGTGCTCTACCTCGCCGGCGTCGGCGCCGTTCTGCTCGCCTTCGCCTCGGCGATGGCGTTCACCGAGGTCGGTTCCACCGACCAGCGCTACCTGCCCGACGACGCGAGCAGCCGGATCGCCATCGAGTCGCTGCGCGAGGACTTCCCCGCCGGAGGGATCAACCGGATCGACATCAGCGTCACCGGTGATGTCGCTGAGGACGACTTGGAGAACTACACCGAGCGCCTCGGCGGACTCGACGGCGCGGTCGGCTCCGAGGTCGAGCGCACCGGTGATGAAATAGCGCACGTCGTCGTCGCCTACGAAGGCGAGGTCGACGATCCGGCAACCGGTGACCTGGTGCGCGACGTGCGCGCCGCGCCCGGCCCGGAGGGTGCCGAGGAGGTCCTCGTCGGCGGACCGGCCGCCATGCAGATCGACACGGTCGACGCGATCATCGACGCGGTCCCCTGGACCCTGCTCTTCATGGCCTCGGTGACCGTTGTCCTGCTGTTCCTGGCCTTCGGGTCGGTGGTGCTGCCGATCAAGGCCGTGCTGATGGGCTTTCTGTCCCTCGGAGCGTCGCTGGGCGTGGTCATCTGGGGCTTCCAGGAGGGCTACCTGGCGACGGTACTCGGCTTCGACACGGTGGGGACCATGGACCCGACCTACCTGGTCCTCATTCTCATCGTCGCCTTCGGGCTGGCGATGGACTACGAACTGTTCCTGCTCAGCCGGGTCCGCGAAGAGTACCTCGCCACCGGTGACAACACCCACTCCGTCGCCGTCGGCCTGCAGCGCACCGGACGGATCATCACCAGCGCGGCCCTGCTGCTCATCGTGGTGCTCGCCGCGATGGGGTCCTCCTCCCTACTGGCCTTGAAGATCATCGGGATCGGGCTCGCCACGGCCGTGGTGGTGGACGCCACCCTGGTGCGGGCCCTGCTGGTCCCGGCGACCATGCGGCTCCTCGGCCGGGCCAACTGGTGGCTGCCGGCCCCGCTTCGGTGGCTGCACGAGCGTATCGGCATCAGCGAAAGCGAAGAAGAGGGCGGATCCCGGGGGGCCGCGCCGGGCACGGGCAGTGAGGGCCGGGCCGAGGAGCACGTGAGCTGACGAAGCCGTCAGCGGTTCGGCGGGGAGGCGTCCCGGAGGAGCCGGCGGTTCTCGAACCCGATGTCGGGCCGGTACCGCCGGGCCTCGGCGGCAACCTCCTCGACGCTGCGGTCCCAGGTGGGGCGGATCCGGACCGCGTGGCGCGGTTCCCAGGGAGACGGAGCCCGAAACGGCTGGTCGGCCTCCTCTCCCACGAGGAAGACCAGGTAGTGCAGGCCGGCCGTGCCGCGGCGATGCGGAACGGCCTGGGTGCAGGCGCGGATGAGCACGATGTCGTCCCATGCCAGGAAGGTGTCCTCGGCGGAAGAGCGCGGCCATGGGGCGACCAGGCGCACGCCGGCGTCGTCGAGTACGAGGATCGGGCGGCGGCTGAGGACCCGGGAGGCGGCGAGAAGCCCGCCGCCCCCGAAAATCAGCAGCGCCAGCAGCCCGATGCCGACGTCGACCGGGTCGCCGCGCACGATGAGCCCGATGGCCGCGGAACAGAAGACCAGGCAGGCGGCCGTCAGCCACAATCCGTCCCACGTGACCCGGAGCCGGTTGGTCACGCTGAGCGGTGTGGCTGCGCCCGTCATGGTCTGAGCCTAGCCGACGCGACGGCCCCGGCCCCGGTCTGACAGGGCCGGAGACCGGGGCTTTTACGGTTCGACGGCCCTACAGCGCCGTAGGCCCGTTCGGATGGAACAAGGCACCGTTGACCTTTTCGGAGATACCCGACCGGTCCAGGTAGGGAGTGATTCCGCCGAGATGGAACGGCCAGCCGGCACCGGTGATCAGGCACAGGTCGATATCGGCGGGTTCGGCTACCACACCCTCGTCGAGCATGATCCGGATCTCGCGGGCCAGTGCCTTAAGGGCGCGGTCCAGGATCTCCGGCTCGCTCGACGGCGTGCCGTCGCTGGAGAACAGTGCCTTGACCTCCGGGTCGAGCCGGAAGTCGGGGCCATAGACCGCGGTCTTGCCCGCCTCGACCATCGCCCGGTGCTGCGCGGAGACGCGGAAGCGTTCGGGGAAGGCCGCGTTCAGGGTCTCGGCCACGTGCAGCGCCACAGCCGGGCCGACGAGCTGGAGCAGCAGCAGCGGTGACATCGGCAGGCCGAGCGGGGCCACCGCGCGGTCGGCGACCTCGGGATCGGTACCCTCCTCAACGGCGCCCAGCACCTCGCCCATGAACAGGGTGAGCAGCCGGTTGACCACGAACGCGGGAGCGTCCTTGCACAGCACGGCGGTCTTCTTCAGCCCCTTGGCCGTAGCGAAGGCCGTGGCCAGCGTGGCGTCGTCGGTCTTTTGGCCACGGACGATCTCCAGCAGCGGGAGCACAGCGACCGGGTTGAAGAAGTGGAAGCCCACGACGCGCTCGGGGTGGCGCAGTCCGCTCGCCATCTCGGTGATGGACAGCGACGAGGTGTTGGTGGCCAGGACCGCCTCGGCCGAGACCACGGCTTCCACCTCGGCGAAGACCTGCTGCTTGACTTCCATCTTCTCGAACACCGCTTCGATGACGAAGTCGGCGTCGGCGAAGGCGTCCTTGGTCAGCGACCCGGTCACCAGGTTCTTCAGCCGGTTGGCCTTGTCGCCGGAGACCCGCCCCTTGGCGAGCAGCTTGTCGATCTCGGCGTATACGTAGCCCACCCCCTTGTCCAGGCGTTCTTGGTCCAGGTCGGTCATGACCACGGGCACGTTCAAGCGCCGGGCGAACAACAGGGCGAGCTGGCCGGCCATGAGGCCGGCGCCGACGACGCCGACCTTGGTGACCTTGCGCGCCAGCGCCTTGTCGGGGGCGCCGGCGGGGCGGCGGGCCCGCTTCTGAGTGAGGTCGAAGGCGTAGAGCCCCGCCGTGAGCTCATCGCTCATGATGAGGTCGGCGAGCGCGTCGTCCTCGGCGGCGAAGCCCTCGTCGCGGGTGTGGTTCTTGGCCTCGGCCACGAGGTCCAGCGCGCGCACCGGAGCCGGGGCGGCGCCGTGCAGCTTGCCCTCCAGTAGAAAGCGAGCGCCGTCGATCGCCTGGTCCCAGGCCTCGCCCTTGTCGACCTCGGGGCGTTCGACCACGATGTCGCCCTTGACGACCTTGGCCGCCCACCGCAGCGACTCCTCGACGAAGTCGGCCGGCTCGAACATCGCGTCGGCGATGCCCATGTCGAATACCTGGGGGCCCTTGATCGTCTTGTTCTGGGCCAGCGGGTTGTCGATGATGAGCTTCAGCGCCTTCTGGGCGCCGATGAGGTTGGGCAGCAGGTAGGTGCCGCCCCAACCGGGGACCAGGCCGAGGAACGCCTCGGGGAGTGCGAACGCCGGCACGCCGGAGGAAACGGTGCGGTAAGTGCAGTGCAGGGCGACTTCGACGCCGCCGCCCATCGCGGCGCCGTTGACGAACGCGAACGTCGGCACGTTGAGCTCGCCGAGCTTGCGGAACACGTCGTGACCGAGCCTGCCGATGGCGTGGGCCTGTTCGCGGGTCTGGATCGCGGGCACGCCGGTGAGGTCGGCGCCGACCGCGAAGATGAACGGCTTGCCGGTGACGGCCACAGCGACGATGTCGGTGCGTGCCCTGGCCGCCTCGATCGCGGCGTCCAGGCTGAGGAGGCCTTGGGGGCCGAACGTGTTGGGCTTGGTGTGGTCGTGGCCGTTGTCCAGGGTGATCAGGACAGCGGTGCCCGCGCCATAGGGGAGCTGTACGTCGCGCGCGAGGGCTCTGGTGACGACCTCGTCGGCGAACAGTTCGCGGGCCTCGTCGATGGGGCTGCTCACTTGGTGTTCCCTTCCCAGTTCGTGTTCTCCCAGAGCACGGTTCCGCCCATGCCCATGCCGACGCACATGGTCGTCAGGCCGTATCGGACGCCGGTGCGCTCGGCGAAGAGCCGGGAGAGCTGCGTCATCAGCCGAACACCGGAGGAGGCCAGCGGGTGGCCGAGCGCGATCGCACCGCCCCACGGGTTGACGCGGGCGTCGTCATCGGCGATTCCGAAGTGTTCGAGGAAGGCCAGGACCTGCACCGCGAAGGCCTCATTGATCTCGATGAGGCCGATGTCGTCCATGCTCAGTCCCTGGCGGGCGAGCAGTTTTTCCGTGGCCGGGACCGGCCCCACGCCCATGACCTCGGGTTCGACACCGGCGAAGGAGAAGTCGACCAGGCGCATGCGGGCATCCAGGCCGAGTTCGGCGGCGGTGTCCTCAGCGGCGATGATCGCTCCGGTGGCACCGTCGTTGAGGCCGGCGGCGTTGCCGGGGGTCACGTTGCCGTGCGGGCGAAACGGCGTCTTCAGACCGGCCAGGCCCTCCAGCGTGGTTCCGGGACGCGGCGGCTCGTCAGCCGTTGCCAGGCCGAAGCCCTGCTCGGCGGAGCGGACCAGCACCTCCACCAGATCCTGCTGGATCTTGCCGTCGGCGTAGGCCTTGGCGACCTTCTCCTGGCTGCGCACGGAGTAGGCGTCGGCCCGCTCTTTGGTGATGGAGGGGTAGCGGTCGTGCAGGTTCTCCGCGGTGTTGCCCATGACCAGGGCGGAGGGGTCGACCAGCTGCTCTGACAGGAAGCGGGGGTTGGGGTCGACGCCTTCGCCCATGGGGTGGCGGCCCATGTGCTCGACGCCTCCGGCGATGACCACGTCGTAGGCGCCGAAGGCGATTCCCGCGCCGCTGGTGGTCACGGCGGTCATCGCACCGGCGCACATGCGGTCGATGGCGTAGCCGGGCACGCTGCGCGGCAGTCCGGCGAGGAGGGCGGCACTGCGCCCGATCGTCAGTCCCTGGTCACCGATCTGGGTGGTGGCGGCGATGGCGACCTCGTCGATGCGCTCCGGCGGCAGGCTGGGGTTGCGGCGCAGTAGTTCCCGGATGACCCGGACGACGAGGTCATCGGCGCGCGTTTCGGCGTAGAGGCCCTTGCCTGCCTTGCCGAACGGAGTCCGGGCCCCGTCGACGAACACGACTTCTCGGGCAGTTCGCGGCACGATTGCCCTCCTTATCAAGCGGACGAACGAACCTGTCGCCCCTCATGCTACTGGTCGGTAACTAATGCTGCGAGCGGGAAGGTGCGGGAAGGTGCGGGAAGGTGCCCGGTGCCCACCGTTCCGTCGGTCCTGGGGTGCGGGACCGACAGGTCCGGCCGGTTCAGAACAGGGCCGAGGCTTCGCGGTGGCGGCCGAGAGCGCTCAGGGCGCCGGCGAGGTCGCGGCGCATCTTCAGCGTGAGCATGCGGATGTCGGGGTCGCCCACAGCAGATAGTGCGTTGCGGTAGGCGGTCTGCAGCGTCTCGACCGCTTCCTCGGCGCGTCCCGCCTGCGTGTACGCGCGGCCGAGCCGATGCTGGATCACCAGCGTGTCGTGGTGCCGACTGCCCAGGCGGCGGTGCCGCTGGGCGAAGACCATGCGCAACTGCTGGATGGCGTCGTCGTTGCGTCCCACCGCACTGTAGGCGCGGCTGAGGCCGATCCGCAGGTTCTCCCGCTCCTCCGGGAGCCCGGAGTCCTCTGCGGCCTTCTCGAAATGGGCGATCGCGGCGTTGTGGCGGCCACTCTTGTGATAGGTCGCGGCGAGCCGGCTGCGCGCGGCGACCGTGTCGCCCGCGACAGGTCCCAGCCGTTCGTCGCGGTGTTTGAGCAGAGTCTCCCACTGCTCCGCGGCATTACCGGGCTGCCCTGCGTCCTCATAGGACCAGGCGAGGTTTTCGCGGATGACGTCGGTCTGCGGGTGGTCGTCACCGAAGACCCGCTCTGCTTCGGCCAGCGCCAGTTCGAACTGGGCGACCGCGGCCTCACGGCGGCCGATCTGGGCGTACTTGCTCGCCAGGTTGTTGCGCGCGGTGATGGTCTCCGGGTGGGCCGATCCCAGCGTCTCGATCTGCTCCTGGAGCGCCCGCTCCAGTGCCGCGGCCCGCAGGGTAGGGGTCTGTTCGCGTTGGGAAACAGTGGCGCGGCCGAGGCGGTCCTCGCCCTGGTTCGGGGTCGTGAGTCCGGCTCTGCGGAGAAGGGCACGCCACATCGCCACCAGACTCACCACCCCTGCATCATCGCGCTTACCCGCTGGCGCTGCCGCGCCGCCGTGACCCAACAACACGATTCCATAACTTAATCCGGAAAGTGGGGTCGGGGTGGGCGCACCCGATACTTCACTGGGTGAATCGTGTCACTTTTGTGTCTTTGGGGTGATCGGAGGTTTATTGCCGTTCGTGCATCGATCGCCTCTCACGCCTCGGCGGCCTTGAGTAGCGCCTCGGCGAGCGGGCCCGCGGTAAGCCCGATCTGCCATTCGCGGGCGCCGTTGCCCCGGAGGTGGCCGGCCACGGCCTCCGGAGCCACGCTGCGGGGCGGCGCCCAGGAAAGCCGGCGGACGGCATCGGGCTGCAGCAGGTTCTCCGCGGGCATGGTGACCCGCTCGGCGACCGCGCTCACCGTCGCGCGAGCCGCCTCCAGCCTGCGTGCCGCCGCCGGGTCGCGGTCGGCCCAGCGGTTGGTGGGCGGCGGACCGTCGCCGGGGGCGCTGGGCTGGGGGAGCTGTGCCGAAGGCATGTCGCGGGCCCGGGTGATCGCCTTGAGCCAGTTCGGTACGTAGCGGCGGGCCAGACGCACGCTGAACGGCTTGATCCCGATGAGTTCTGCGGCCGTTCGCGGCATGGCCGTCGCCGCTTCGACGATCCCGGAGTCGGGCAGTATCCGGCCGGGCGCGATGTCGCGCTCTTGGGCGATTCGATCGCGTTCCTGCCAGAGCTCTCGGACGGCCCCCAGAGCGCGCTGATTGCGCACCCGATGGATTCCTGATGTGCGCCGCCACGGGTCGGGGCGCGGTTCCTTGGGCGGAGCGGCCAGCACCGAGGCGAACTCTTCGCGCGCCCACTCCAGCTTGCCCGCCTCCGCCAGTTCCGCCTCAAGGACGTTGCGCAGGTCGATCAGGACCTCCACGTCCAGCGCCGCGTAGGTCAGCCAGTCCTTTGGCAGCGGGCGGACCGACCAGTCCACCGCCGAATGCTCCTTGGCCAGTCGTATGCCCAGGAAGCGTTCCACCATGGAGCCGAGGCCCACGCGCTGGTAGCCCAGCAGCCGTCCGGCCAGTTCGGTGTCGAACAACGCCGACGGGCGCAGGGAGAGCTCGCCCAGGCAGGGCAGATCCTGGTGTGCGGCGTGCAGCACCATTTCCGCGTCGCCGAGCACCCTCCCGAGGCCGGCCAGGTCAGGGCAGGCGATCGGATCGATCAGCGCCGATCCGGAACCCGCACGGCGCAACTGCACCAGATAGGCGCGCTGCCCGTAGCGGTAACCCGAGGCGCGCTCGGCGTCGACCGCCACGGGGCCCGTCCCGTTCCCGAATGACTCGATCACGCGGCTGAGGTGTGCCGCGTCGGCTACGACGGGCGGCAGCCCTTCGCGTGGCTCGCGCAACAAGGGGACTTCCGGCCCTTCCTGCTCTCGCGGTTCCTCCGGATTCGGGGTGTCTGTTTTGGAGTTCAGCACGTTCGCCACGACACCACGGTATGCGCTCTCGCCTTCCCGGGTGCGACAGCGGGGGCGACCGAGAAGGGCCGGGCATTTCGGCAGGGCCCCCGGGCGGCCCTGGTCAGCCCTCCGTTCGGGAGCGGCGGTGGCCGAGGTCGGTGATGTCGACCGGAGGCAGGCCGGCCGCCGAGGACAGCAGGCCCAGCCACACCTCCATGTGCGCCGACAGGTCATCGGCAATGGGCGACCAGGACGCCCGCAATTCCAGTTCGGTCGTCATGGGCTGGTCCGCCTTTGCGGCGAACCCTTCGGTCGTGGCCCGGGTGACGGTTCCGCTGAGGGTGTGGTGGTCTGCTCCCCGCGAATCGAGGGCCTCGGTCAGCCAACTCCAGGCGACCTGGCCCAGCAGGGGGTCGGCGGCGATCTCCGACTCCAGGTCCGCGCTCACCCAGGCGACGACGCGGAACGGCCCCGGCCACTCCCGCGTGCCTTCCGGATCGTAGAGCACGATGAGCCGCCCTAGAGCGGCGTCATCGCCGTCCACGTGGACACTCGCCGACATGGCGGTGGCATAGGGCGCGAGACGCTGAGGGGCGGGGATCTCCTCGACGGTGATCTCGGGCCGCACCACGGGTGTGCGCAGACTCTCGACCGCTCGCCGGAACGCGGGAGGCGCGTCATCGACCCTACCGAGAGGGGGCATGATGGAAACGTCAGCCTTAATCTTGTATCGGGGCAATTCACGGCCGCCACGGCAGAGTCGTGCTGACGGTTGCGGCACGTGGCGACGGGTACTCACCGACGGTGGCACGATTCACCTCCGGTAGCGCGGAGTTTCTCCGGCGTGTCGGCCTTTTGTAATGATCCCGGGACCGCCGTCGCAGAATCGCCACCGGTTTCATCCTGCTTCATGGTTCCCGTCCGTAGCCGGCCGCCGCGATGGCCGAAGCGGGCCACCGCGGCGCGGCCGCTTCCAGCACATGGCACGATCAGTGGTGTGACGCTGCACGACTCTCCATTTCTCCGCGCTTGCCGGCGCCTCCCGGTGTCGCACACACCGGTGTGGTTCATGCGCCAGGCAGGGCGCTCACTGCCCGAATACCGCAGAGTCCGCGCCGATGTCCCCATGCTGGAGGCATGCGCGCGGCCCGACATGATCGTCGAGATCACGATGCAGCCGGTACGCCGGTACGACATCGACGCCGCCATCTACTTCAGCGACATCGTGGTACCGCTGAAGGCCATCGGCATCGACCTGGACATCAAGGCCGGAGTCGGCCCCGTCGTGGCCGAGCCGATACGCGGTGCCGACGGCATCAAGCGGCTGCGTGAACTCGAACCCGACGACGTGCTTTTCGTAACCGAGGCCGTCGGCGAGCTCACCGAAGAGCTCGGCGACCGGCCGCTCATCGGATTCGCCGGAGGGCCGTTCACCCTTGCGTCCTACCTGATCGAGGGGGGACCGTCCAAGAACCACGAGCGGACCAAGGCGCTGATGTACGGCGAGCCCGACCTGTGGGACGAGCTGATGCGCCGCCTTTCGGCCATCACCCTGGAGTTCCTGCGGGTACAGATCGCCGCCGGCGCCTCCGCGGTGCAACTGTTCGACTCCTGGGTCGGCGCGCTCAGCGCCGAGGACTACCGCACCTGTGTCCTGCCCCACGCCTCGTGGATCTTTGAACAGCTCAGCGGATCCGAGGTGCCGCGCATCCACTTCGGAGTGGGCACAGGCGAACTCCTCGGCCTGCTCAGTGAGGCCGGCGCGGACGTGGTCGGGGTGGACTGGCGGGTGCCGCTGGACAAGGCGGCGCAGCGTGTGCAGCCCGGGACCGCGCTGCAGGGCAACCTCGACCCCGCGGTGCTCTTCGCACCGTGGGAGGTCATCGCCGAGCGCGCCCGCGACGTCATCGCCCGGGGACGCGCCGCCGAAGGCCACATCTTCAACCTCGGCCACGGGGTTCTTCCCACGACAGACCCCGACATGCTCGCCCGCCTGACCCACCTGGTCCACGAAGAGAGCGCACGCTGAGGGCGGTCGGCGCGCCGGGACGAGCCGTGAGGAGCGCGCCGACCGGATCTCGTTCAGAGGGCGATCAGGACGGGTCCGGCGTCCGCCCGGCAGTGCCGCTGTCGGGATCGGCGCCCGGGTCACTGGTGTCCTCCGCCGCGGAGGGGGCGTCACCGCCCGCACCGGAGACGCCCCCGGCCGCGGCCGGGGTCTGCTCCCCCCGCTTCAGGTTGCGGCGCCACCACAGCACGGGGGCGCCGACGACCGCTATGACCATCAGGAACGGCAGCAGCCAGCCGAAGACGATCGCGAGGCTCTGGGCGATCACCAACAGCGCCCGCCAGCCCCGGACCAACCCGCCGGTGAACCCGATCGACTCCTTCTCGTCCTCCTCGAGGTAGGTGTCCGGGGGTATCAGCCGCAGGTTCACGGTGCCCAGCGTGGTCTGGTCGGCCAGCGAGGCCTGCCGGGCCTGCAGGGCTTCCAGTTCCGCCTGGCGGGTGCTGATCTCGCTTTCCACGGCCAGGATGTCCTCGACGGTGTCGGCCTCATCGAGCAGGTCCCGCAGCCGGTCCAGCGACGCCTCCGCCGACTCCACGCGGCTGTCGACGTCGGCCACCTCCTCGGTGACGTCCTCGACATTGCGCTGCAGGTCGGTGCGCGTACCCAGTTCGGCGAGCTCCACCAGTGCCTCGTCGTAGCGGTCCGCGGGGACCCGCAGGGTCAGCGACGCCTCGGGCGCCTCCCCGGAGGTGGTCGTGGTGCTCTCGGAGGCGACGTGTCCGCCGGCGGAGTCGATCCACTGCTTGGCTTCGGCCGCCGCCTCCGCCACATCGCCCACTTCCACGGTGAGGTCGGCAGTGGAGATCACCGTGCGATCGCTCACATCGAGGTCGGTTTCGGTGTCGGTAGCCGCGTCGCCGTCCTCCGGTTCGGCCTCACCGGCGGCGTCCGCGTCGCGCGATTCGGGGGTCGAGGCGCCTTGCGAGGTCTGCGCGCCGGAACACCCGGCGAGCACGGCGATCACGAAGACAAAGGGGAGGATGACCGTCCACGGGCGGCCCGTGCGCCCAGCGGCCTGTGCGGCGTACATGCCCGTTCCGACGCAGTGTCCCCCGCCACAGTTGCGCCCGAGGAGTCACACTTCGGTCACGGCCGCCGCAAGATGCCGACAACCTGTCGGCACCTGCGGCCTGACCATCTGGAAAGCTGGAGGGCATGGAGCGGAAGCAGCGCGTCGCGGTGGTCGGGGGAGGGGTGGCCGGACTGACCGCGGCCTACCGGCTCACCAAGGGCGGAGCCGAGGTCACCGTGTTCGAGTCGGCCCCGCGCCTCGGCGGCAAGATCGACGTCTCGGAGGTGGCCGGAGTTCCCGTTGACGCCGGCGCGGAATCGGTGCTCGCACGTCGCCCCGAAGCCCTGGACCTCATCTTTGAACTGGGCCTGGCCGACCGGATCGTCCACCCCGCACCCGGCCCGGCGGCCATCTACAGCAGAGGGCGGCTGCGGGCGTTCCCCCACGACCATGTGATGGGCGTGCCCGGGAATCCCGTTGCGCTCGCGCGCAGCGGAGTGCTCTCCCCGGCCGGCGCGCTGCGCGCCGGCCTCGACCTCTTTCTGCCGCGCACCCCCGTGCGCGCAGACGTACCGGTCGGCGCCTACATCCGTGCGCGGATGGGCGACGAGGTCGTGGACCGGCTCGTGGAGCCGATGCTCGGCGGGGTATACGCCGGGCGTGCCGACCGCCTCTCTCTGGACGCCACACTGCCGCAGATCGCTCCGCTCGCACGCAATGAGCGGTCACTGATGCGCGCCGTGCGCGGGATCACCCGAGCCCAGGCGGAGAGGGCGGCCCGAACAACCGAACCGGCACCTGTGTTCGCCACCCTGCGCGGCGGATTGGCCACACTCATCGACGCGCTGGCCGGGCAGAGCGGTGCGGTGGTCCAGACATCGGCGACAGTGCGCGAGCTGTACCCCGACGGCGCCGGAACCTGGCGGCTCACCATCGGCTCGGCGCACGACCCGCGCCAGGAGACCGTCGACGGTGTCGTTCTCGCCTGTCCCGCGCCGGCCACCGCTCGGCTGCTGCGTCCGTTCGCTCCCGCGGCGGCCGCGGAGCTGGGCGGCATCGACTACGCGAGCATGGCCGTCGTGACGCTGGCCTATCCCGCCTCTGCTTTCTCCCGGCCGCTTTCGGGCAGCGGTTTTCTTGTGCCCGCGCGCGAGAACCTGTCGATCAAGGCCGCCACGTTCAGCAGTGTCAAGTGGCCCTGGATCGCCGAAGAGCTGCGCGCCGCGCACCCCGGTACCGGCATGGTCGCGGTACGCTGCTCGATCGGCCGGATCGGTGAAGAGGCCGTATTGCAGCGCTCCGACGAGGAGCTCGCCGCGCTGGCAGCGGCCGACCTGGCTGCCATCTGCGGTATCACCGGAGCGCCTGTCGAGACCAGAGTCAGCCGATGGGGCGGCGGTCTGCCGCAGTACGACGCCGGGCACGGCGACCGCGTCGCTCGGGCCCACACCGCCCTCGCCCCCCACTCCGGCCTGGCGCTCTGCGGCGCCGCCTACGGCGGTGTGGGTATTCCCGCCTGCATCGCGGGCGCCGCGGAGGCCGCTCGCCGGATCCTCGCGGAGACGGCCGGATCCGGCCGTCCCGCACCGTTCGCACCAACCGACCCCTGAGGGAGTTCCACGTGACCACAGAACAGCACACCCACGGCGCAGCCGACCCAGAAGACCTCAACACGCTCATCCGCTACACGATGTGGTCGGTGTTCAGGATCGGCGACATCACCGGCCTCGACCGCGCCGCCGCGGCAGAGGAGCTGGCCGCGCTGTTCGACGGCGCGGACCAGAAGGGCGTGACCACGCGCGGAAGCTATGATCTGCAAGGCTTTCGCGCCGACGCCGACATCATGTTCTGGTGGATCGGAGAGACTTCCGAGGCGGTGCAGGAAATGTACACCGCCTTCCGCCGTACCCGACTGGGCCGGGCGGCCGCACCGGTGTGGTCGGTCGTCGGCCTGCACCGGCCGGCCGAGTTCAACCGGGGCCACATCCCCGCGTTCCTCGCGGGAGAGGAGCCGCGCGACCACATCTGCGTGTACCCGTTCGTCCGCTCCTACGAGTGGTATCTGCTGCCCGACGACGAGCGGCGGGCCATGCTCGCCGAGCACGGTCGCATGGCCGCCGGCTACACCGACGTCCGGGCCAACACGGTGTCCACGTTCGCCCTCAGCGACTACGAGTGGATGCTCGCCTTCGAGGCCGATGAACTGCACCGCATCGTCGACCTGATGCGCCACCTGCGCGGTGCGGAGGCACGGCGGCACACCCGGCTGGAGGTGCCGTTCTACACCGGGCGCCGCAGGACCGTCGCCGAACTGGTCGAGGCGCTGCCCTGAGCAGACGCGCAGAGACGGGCGGGGCGGCACTGGGGTCTGTGGGCAGACCCCAGTGCCGCTCAGGCACGCTGTGACCGTTTCACGAGCACGGAGAGCGGTGTGGCCAGAGTCAGCACCAGGACCAGGCCCGCCCCCGAGTAGAGCAGAGCGTCGCCGGCCGGGGCGTCCACGGCCCAGGCGGTGAGGCAGCCGACGCTGCCCACGATCCAGGCCAGAACGGCGAAGGCCAGCCGTCCTCGGGGCTTGGGGTACTCGGTCCGGCTCACCATCAGCCACGCGACCGCGAGCACCGCGGCGGCTCCCAGATAGACCGGCGGATCCAGCAGCACGATCGTGATGACGGCCATCGCGCCGAACGGACTCGGCAGTCCGGTGAAGTAGTCGGTCCCCGGCGTCTGGCACGAGAACCGAGCCAGCCGCACCACCACGGCGAGCAGTACAGCCGCGGCCGCAAGGATCGGGGCGGCACCGCCGGTTCCGGTCGTCATGCCCCATGCCACGACGAAGAACGCGGGCGCGAAGCCGAAGCTGATCACGTCGGCCAGATTGTCCAGTTCGGCGCCCATGCCGCTGCCACCGAACCGGCGCGCGACCTGCCCGTCGAAGAGGTCGCAGGCGGCGGCGACCAAGAGCAGGACGACGGATGTGGCGATCGCGCCGCGCTCCAGCGATCCGCTCACCCCGGCGGTGAGCTGCGCGGCCTGGGCGGCGGCCAGTTGCCAGACCGCCATGAAGCCGCACAGGGCATTGCCCAGGGTGAAGTAGTCGGCGATCGCCAGCCGTAAGGGTGCGGAGGGTTCACCGGCCTCAGCGAGGACCGGGGCCGGGACCGGGGCGAGCCCCGGGTCAGTCGCTGTCAAGGCGTGTTTCTCCCGCTCGGACCTTCTGGCCGACTTCCACCGCCGGGGCGATCCCGGCCGGAAGGTAGACGTCGACCCGGGAACCGAAGCGGATGAGGCCGATCCTCTCGCCCTGTTCCACCTTCTGCCCCTCAGTGAAATACGGGACGATACGCCGGACCATCGCGCCGGCGATTTGAACGACCGTGATCTCACCGATCTCGGTTTCGAAGGTCCAGATGACGCGTTCATTACGCTCGCTGTCCTTGTCGAATGCGGGGCGGAAGCCCCCGGGCCGGTGTTCTACACGCGTCACGACCCCCGCTACCGGAGCACGGTTGACGTGCACGTTGAGCGGGTTCATGAAGACCGCGACCCGGGTGCGGCCGTCAGGCTGGGCGTCGAGGCTCTGCACCACGCCGTCGGCTGCGGAGACGAGCCGTCCATCAGCGGGGCCGCGGTCGGGGTCGCGGAAGAACCAGGCCATTCCTGCTGCCACCCCCACCACCGGTACGGCGAGGGCGGTGCGCAGCCGCGATCCGCGGCCGGCGGCCACGGCGGCTCCGGCGGCCACGCACGCCGGCAGGAGCCATGGGGCGGAGCCGCGGGCCATGCGTACGCGTGATCGGAGAGAAGCGGCGAACGGGGAGTCGTCGGTCATTGGGAGCTTTCGTTGAGAGGCCGTGCGGCGGGGCGCTCGGGACAGGCCCGGACACCGGGGCGGGTGTGCCCGGGGCGGTCATTGAGCGCAGGGTGGAGGTCGGCAGCACGTCAGCGGGCGGATCGGTGGCCGACAGAACCCATGAAGGAGGATGCTATTCCACTGAGTCGTCCGCCTCCAGGGTGAGCGCCAGAGAGTTTATGCAGTACCGTTCGTCGGTCGGGGTCGGGTACCCCTCTCCGTGGAAGACGTGGCCGAGATGGGAATCGCAGCGGGCGCAGCGGACCTCGGTCCGTACCATGCCGAGCGAGCGGTCCTCGTGCAGGGTCACCGCGGTGCTGTCCGAAGGATCATAGAAACTCGGCCACCCGCAGTGCGACTCGAACTTTTCGGTCGAACGGAACAGTTCAGCTCCGCAAGCCCGACAATGGTACACACCGGTCACGTTGGTCGAGACGTATTCGCCGCTCCACGGGCGCTCGGTGGCGCCCTGGCGCAGTACCGCATAGGCCTCGGAGTCCAGACGCCTGCGCCACTCTTCTTCGCTCCGTCTTACCTGGGCAGTTGGTTCATCCATGTAGGGGACGCTACCCCCAATCGGGCGGCTTCGCCCGTTACGCGTCCGGTACAGGCCGCATCCGAACCGATGATCCTTACCCGGCAGGGCATCCTTTTCCGTGGGCTTGAGAAGTTCGTTACGAAAGAGCAAAGGGTAGGGGGACGGCAAGGCTCTCGAACAGTCGGGAGAAGTGACGATGCTCATTTCGTATCGACAGCCGTTAGGGTACAGGCGGCCACTGCGCGTGGGTCGGGTTCACTACTGTCGCCTGTGGTTGGATCATCACACCATTCGCTTCCGTGCGGAAGTGCGACCCGTATGGCAGGCCCTCTCCGCCGCCGCGGCCGAGATCTGCTGGGTCGTCCAGCTGACCGCGCGCTCCGCGGCCGACCGCTTCGAACGGGGCCGGCCGCGTCCGTGGAGCGACGAAAGGCTCTTCTGGGTGGTGCTGGTGGTCGCCGTTGGCGCGGTGGCCGCCGCCTCGCTGCTGGGCGTCGCCCTGGCGGAGTGGGTGGCATCCGGTTCGGGCGACGTGCTCCCTGCCGCAGGCGGGGCGCTCATGGTCGGAGCGGCCTTATTCGCGCTGATGTACCTGGTCTTCGCCGCGAAAGAACAGGAGCCGCGAACGGAGGAGCGTTAGCTTTCCGTGCGGCGGGCCGGGTCCGTCCTCCCCGGCCCGCCGTGTGCGGTATGGGAGTCCTCTAGAGAACCCCTTGCCCTTATACCGCCATGGAACGCACCGCACGTCAACCGGCATTCGGCGGATGTCCGCACTCGCGCGGGCGTATGCGCCGCTCAGGCGCTGAAGTCGTACTGCAGGACGTAAGCCGATCCGTCGAGGGTCATCTCGTTGAGCTCCACCGCCGCGTGTGCGGCGGTGAGCGCTGTGCGCACTATGTCGAGTACGGGGGTTCCCGCGCTCAGCCCCAGGTCGTCGACTTCGCGGGGAGTGGGCATGCGGACGCGGATCTCTTCGGTGAAGTGGGCGGGGGACCGGCCGATTTCGGC
Organism: Actinomycetes bacterium; assembly: GCA_021793235.1. Taxonomy (GTDB): domain Bacteria; phylum Actinomycetota; class Actinomycetes; order Streptosporangiales; family Streptosporangiaceae; genus JAJYTD01. The sequence goes on from JAJYTD010000025.1 coordinate 35,317, forward strand.
CAGTCGGGCGTAGATACCGCCGGGGCCCGTATCGACCTCGGCGATGGCCGTACCCGCCACGAGGCCGGCGGGCAGATAAGAGGTGGCAAGCTGCATGGGGCGGCCGTCCAGCCGGTATCGACGCCGTCGCCGTACGACCAGGTCGTTTTCGGCCAGGTTGAGCGCGCGGGCCACGTAATCGGGCGCGGTGGTCTCGCACACCTCGATGTTGTCGGCCTCGAAGCCGCGGTCGCCCGCGTCGGTCTGCCAGATGGACCGGCCCGCCCCCCACAGTTCGCGGGAGAGGCGTCGGGGTCCGTGCCGGCGCAGTGGACGGAACGCGCGGACGTAGATGCCCGATCCCCGGACCGCCACCACGAGCCCTTCGTTGATGAGCACTGACAGCGCCTGGCGTGCGGTTGCCCGGGCGACCCCGTACTGCTTCATCAGGTCGTTCTCGCCGGGTAACCGGTCGCCGTCGGAGAGGCGGCCTGAGGCGATCGCGGACCGCAACGCTTCGGCGATTTCGCGGTAAACCGGCGGGGAGCCGTTTTCGGACGTCGGCACTACGTTCATCCTCTCGCCCGGAATGCGTGATCACGCTGATGGGGATGTGCTTGTTCGACCCTTCTCTCGGCGCCGCCACACTCTTTCGGAATGAATGCCGGATTGCTTCATTTCCTACCCAGTCCCCCGGGACGCCGTTGAAGCCACACAGCGGGTATGTCCCATCGCGGGGGGGATTATGCGCGATTGGGGACATCCGAAACCGGCCATTGGAAGACCTGCGGCATTCCCCGAAATCCCGCGGGTGGTCGGGTCAGATCCGCGTGTACCGGGCGAACAGCGTCCCATCAGACTCCAGCAGATGACCCAGGCGCAGGTCATGAGTGTGGGAGGGGGCATCGCCGGCGACGATCCGGGAGGCCGCCGGACCCAGCAGATGAGGACTGATCGTCAGGCAGAGTTCGTCCAGCAACCCCGCTGCGGTGAATTCGGCCAAGAGGTGCGGGCCCCCCTCGGTGAGGACCCGGAAAAGGCCACGATCGGCCAGGGCCACCAGGATTTCCTCCGGCCGTACGGTGTCCTCGCCCGCCACGACGACATCGGCGGTGCGGGCCGCGGCGCGGCGTTTGTCGGCAGGGGCGGACTCCGTAGTGAAGACGATCGTGCGCGCGTGGTCGGGTGCGTCCGCCAAGAGGTCGGGGTGCAGGTCGAGGGACCGGGTCACCACGGCGACCGGCGGGGTCGCCGTGCGCCCGGCGCGCAACTCCTTCCACACCTCGCGCGGACGCACCGGCCGGTAGCCTTCGATGCGCGCCGTCGCCGCCCCGGCGAGCACGACATCGGCCTGTCCGCGCAGGATGGACATGAGGATGCGGTCGGGCGGCGCCGACAGCTCGGCGGTGCGTCCGGAGGGGCCCCATGCCCCGCCGTCGGCGCTGGCGACCATGTTGGCGCGCAGCCAGGGCCGGTCCAGATCGGCGGGGTAGGCGTAGGCGGCGCTGGGGTCGATATCGGCGGAAGGCGTGGGCAGCAGTGCGCGGAAGCGCGGCCCGGTGGCGGTAACGGAATTCATGCCTCCCGAGGTTAGACCGCCCTGGTGGTCGAGTGCCCGCGGTGCGACACGCGTTTCAGCAGCACCAGTGCCCGGTCGATCACCCGGACCGTGCCGGAGGCGGGGACGAACGGACGGTCGCCGACATCGGGCTCGGCGGTGTCCAGCGTGGTCTCCCAGGCGATTCCGTACTCGGGCCCGGGAACGGTGAACTCCACGGCCTCCGCGCCGCTGTTGAGCAGCAGCAGGAAGGAGTCGTCGCGGACCTGCCGCCCGCGCTGATCGGGCTCGGTGATGGCGTCGCCGTTGAGGAAGACGCCCAGGGCGCGCCCGCCCGAGCCCCAGTCGCCGTCGGTCATCTGGCGGCCGTCAGGACGCAGCCAGGCGATATCGCGCAGCCGGCCGTCCTTGGCCGGACGCCCTTGGAAGAACCGGCGACGGCGGAAGACAGGGTGGTCGCGGCGCAGGCGGGCGAGCCCGCGGACGTAGTCCAGCAGGTCGCCCTCCTCGTCGACGCGCTTCCAGTCCACCCAGGAGATCTCATTGTCCTGGCAGTAGGCGTTGTTGTTGCCGCCCTGGGTGCGGCCGATCTCGTCGCCGTGGGAGAGCATCACCACGCCCTGTGAGCAGAACAGCGTGGCCAGGAAGTTGCGCACCTGCCGACGGCGCAGGGTCACGACCTCGGGATGCTCCGAGGGGCCCTCGACGCCGTGGTTCCACGAGCGGTTGTCGTCGGTGCCGTCGCGGTTGCTCTCGCCGTTGGCCTCGTTGTGCTTGTGGTCGTAGGAGACCAGATCGGCGAGGGGGAAGCCGTCGTGGCAGGTGACGAAGTTGACCGAGGCGACCGGGCGGCGCCCGTCGTCCTGGTAGAGGTCGCTGGAGCCCGACAGCCGCGAGGCGAGTTCGGGGACGACCTCGTGGCCCCGCCAGAAGTCGCGGATGGTGTCGCGGTACTTGCCGTTCCACTCGGTCCACAGCGGCGGGAAATTGCCCACTTGGTACCCGCCCGGGCCGACGTCCCACGGTTCGGCGATCAGTTTCGCCTGGGAGATCACCGGGTCCTGCTGGACGATGTCGAAGAACGTGCTCAGCCGGTCCACGTCGTGGAACTCCCGCGCCAGGGCCGAGGCGAGGTCGAAGCGGAACCCGTCGACGTGCATCTCCGTCACCCAGTACCGCAGCGAATCCATGATCAGTTGGAGCGAGTGCGGGTGGCGCACGTTGAGGCTGTTGCCGCAACCGGTGTAGTCCAGGTAGTAGCGGTGGTCGTCGTCTGCCACGCGGTAGTAGCTGAGGTTGTCGATGCCGCGCAGGGAGAGGGTGGGCCCCATGTGGTCGCCCTCGACCGTGTGGTTGTACACGACGTCGAGCAGCACCTCGATGCCGGCCTCGTGCAGCGTTTTGACCATGCCCTTGAACTCCTGGACCTGCTGGCCGCACGAGCCGTTGGCGGCGTATCCGCTGTGCGGAGCCAGGAAGGCCAGCGTGTTGTAGCCCCAGTAGTTGGTCAGGCCGCGGGCCACCAGCGCATGCTCGGGCACGAAGTGGTGGATCGGCATGAGCTCCACAGCCGTCACCCCGAGCGAGCAGAGGTAGTCGATCATCACCGGGTGCGCGAGCCCGGCATAGGTGCCGCGCTGGTTCTCGGGGATGCCGGGGTGGCGCATGGTCAGGCCGCGCACGTGCGCCTCGTAGATGACGGTCTGGTGGTAGGGCACGCGCGGCCGGCTCGCGTTGCCCCAGTCGAAGAATGGGCTGACGACCACACATTTGGGGACATAAGGTGCGCTATCCCGCGTATTGCGCCGCGATGGCTCGCCGAAGTGATAACTGAACAGCGACTCGTGCCAGGTCACTTCGCCGTCGATGGCTTTGGCGTAGGGATCGACCAGCAGCTTGCTCGGGTTGCACCGATGCCCCTCCTCGGGGGCGTAGGGACCGTCGACCCGGTAGCCGTAGCGCTGGCCCGGCCCCACCCCCGGCAGGTAGCCGTGCCAGACGAAGCCGTCGTTCTCGGTGAGCGGCACACGGGTCTCCTCGCCGGCATCGTCGAACAGGCACAGCCACACGCGCTCGGCGGCTTCGGAGAACAGCGAGAAATTGGTCCCCGACCCGTCATAAGTGGCCCCGAGAGGGTAGGACGTGCCGGGCCAGATCTCCACCATGGCGTTATCACTCGATTCTTCTACGTCTGGTGACGAGGCGGTTTCTGCGTGCGGCCGCGCGTATCGCCGGTCCTGTCGGATCCCGCGGATCGACATCGGTATTGTGCCCGTTTTCCCGGAGGATACAGAGAACATTCCGCGATTCCCGGAAGGGATTTCGCGTTCGAGCGGCAATCGCTCTCGCATATCAAGCACAATAACGACGAATCGGACGCTGGTATCGGATGGACACAGCAATCCCCGGCGGCGGTGGCCACCGGGGAGGGGTCAGACCGCGGTGATACGCACCCTTCCGTCGCAGAGTCGATTCATGTCATCCGGGTCGCTGGTGAGCATGAGGACAGGAGCGGGTTGCCGCAGGGCCGTGGCTGCGACCACGGCGTCGATCGCATCACTGTGCCCGTGTTTTTCGGTGGAGTGGAGCAGCGCAACGGCCTCTGCCGCGATGTCCTTGGTGACATCCAGGATCTCAAGGCACGAAAGGATGTAGCGCAGCCGTCTCTTGTCGATTCCGGGGTGCTGGACCTCGATCAGAGTCAACGCGCTGATCGCCCGCTTGACCCGCATTTCTCCGGATTTGATGAAGAGGCTGGTGACGCTTGTGCGTCCGGAGACCAACTCGGAGAGTCCATGGCTGTCCAGGAACAGGGTTCCTTCCCAAACGCCTTCCGGGCTTACTCGCCCTCGTCGCCGCGCCATGCGGGTCCTTCCCAGCCGGCCTTGCGGATCTGGGCATCCGCCCATTGGACATCGTCTTCGGAGAACGGTCCACTCTCCCGCAGGAATATCTCCTCGTAGGCGTGGACCGCCCTGCGCTGAGCATCCTCCTTGACGAGTTCGGTGACGTAATCGGCGACTCCCTCGTCGCCGACCTCTTCGCGGATCTGTTCGACCAGTTCCTGATCCATGGACACGCGTATTTCGACGGGCTTGTGCCGTGAAATGATCTCCGCGGTGCTCGGCTCATGCTCGGCCGAACGGGCTTCGTTGGTCATCAGCATGTCCTTACTCTTGCACCCGGCGTGACGGTTCGCAGGTGAATGCCGGATTAGGCGGTCTGTGGCCGGTTGCGGTCGATGATGGCCGCTGTGTCCACGGTAGGCGGCAGGGTGCCGAAGACACGGCCCCAATCGCCGTTGAGGCGCGAGGCGACGAAGGCATCGGCGACCGGGGTGGGGCTGTACCGGATGAGCAGGGCGGCCTGCAGGGTCAGGGCCATCAGCTCCACCAGGCCGCGGGCGCGGAACTCGATCTCTGCCAGGTCGGCCAGTTCGGCGTGCAGCCGCTTGACGGCGGCGTCGAAGCGCGCGTCGGCGCCCTCGGCCGGGGCCAGTTCCGCCAGGAACGCCTCGACGCCCTCCGGTTGCCGGGCCATCGCGCGCAGCACGTCGAGAGCGGCCACGTTGCCCGAGCCCTCCCAGATGGAGTTGAGCGGCGAGTCGCGGAACAGCCGCGGCATCCCCGACTCCTCGACGTAGCCGTTGCCGCCCAGGCATTCCAGAGTCTCCGCGGCGTGGGCGGGCAGCCGTTTGGTGACCCAGAACTTGCCGATCGCCACGGCCAGGCGACGGAAGGCGGCCTCGGCGCTGTCGCCGCGGATCGCCCGGTCGGCCGCGCCGGCCAGCCGCATCATCAGCGTCGTCGCCGCTTCCGACTCCAGCGCCAGGTCGGCCAGGACGTTGCGCATCAGGGGCTGCTCGATCAGCGGCTTGCCGAACGCCCGGCGTTCAGCAGCGTGGTGCACGGCTTGCAGCAGCCCGGCGCGCATCCCGGCGGCGGATCCGATGACGCAGTCCAGCCGGGTGCCGTTGACCATCTCGATGATGGTGCGCACGCCCCTGCCCGGCTCACCGACCGGCCACGCCAGGGCACCGTCGTATTCCAGTTCGGCCGAGGCGTTGGAGCGGTTGCCGAGCTTGTCCTTGAGCCGCTGGATGACCAGGGCGTTGCGGGAGCCGTCCGCCAGCACGCGCGGCACCAGGAAGCAGGTGAGCCCTTCAGGGGCCTGGGCGAGGGTGAGGAAGAGGTCGCCCATGGGGGCGGAGGTGAACCATTTGTGGCCGGTCAGCAGGTGGGCGCCGGCCGATGCGGGGACGGCCCGGGTGGTGTTGGCCCGCACGTCGGAACCGCCCTGCTTCTCGGTCATCGACATCCCGGCGAGCAGCCCCTGCTTGCTCTGCGGCGGGCGCAGGCCGAAGTCGTAGGTGCACGAGGTCAGCAGCGGCTCGTAGCGGGCGGCCAGGTCGGGGGAGTGGCGCAGCGCCGGAATCGCGGCGTAGGTCATTGAGATCGGGCAGCCGTGTCCGCTTTCGACCTGGGACCACACGTAGAACTTCGCGGCGCGCGCGACGTGCGCGCCGGCCCGGTCCTCGGCCCATGGAGCGGCGTGCAGGCCGTAGCTGATGGCGATGTCGGTGAGCACGTGCCAGGCGGGGTGGAAGTCGACCTCGTCGATGCGGTTGCCGTACCGGTCGTGGGTGCGCAGCACCGGTTCGTTGGTGTTGGCCTGCTCGCCCCAGGTGCGGGCGCGGGCGGTCCCGGCGATCCGGCCGAGTTCATGCAGTTCCGCGTCGGCCCATCCGGCGCCCTCGCGCTCCAGGCCTTCGGTGAGGGCGGCATCGGCGGCGACGTCGTAGTCCTCCAGCGGGGAGGCCTGGTTGAACACCTCGTGTGTGGGCGGCATGGGCGGCGCCTTCCTGTCCGAACGGGATTCGGGATGCTCGGAACCAGCCTACGCCGACCCTTCCGGAAACAGCGTTCGGCAAAGGCCCGCACGAGACCCTGCGGCAGCCGGGTGGGGCCGCGGCGGCTCTGGCCCCACCCGACCGGCTTTTCGGGCCTCTTTCACCCCGCGGCGACGTGGAACAGCGGCGACCGGCGCAATGCCTCGCCGTAGCGCTGCAGGACCACCTCGGCGAGTTCCGGCGCGTCTCCCAGGGCGGGAGAGACGAAAGCGGCGCCCTCGGCAAAGGACTGGTCGGCGACCCGGTCGGCGAAGAATCCCGGCGCCAGCAGGTAGCCGGCGACCGCGACCCGACCGGCGCCGCGGTCGCGCAGCCGCGCCACGGCCTCACCCGGAGTGGGCGAGGCCGCTGATGCGTAGGCCGGCACCACCTGCCGCCACGGCTTCCGCACGGCCAGTTCCGCGGCCGCCTCCTCGATCACGGCGTTGGCCCCGGCATCACTGGAGCCCGCGGAGGCCAGCACCAGCGCGGTGTCCGGTGCGGCCACCGCGCCGGCCTCGGTGATCCGGCGCTCCACCGCTTTCAGCAGCAGCGGATGCGGCCCGAGTGTGGCGGCGTAGCGGATCCGCAGCCACGGACAGGATGTCCGCACCCGCTCCAGTACCGCAGGCAGGTCGACCTTGCTGTGGTAAGCGGCGGTGAGCAGGGCGGGCAGGACCACGGCCTCGCCCGCGCCCTCCATGGCCACAGCGGTGAGGGCCTCCTCCGCCCCGGGGGATACATGGTCGAGGTAGGCGACCCGTACGTCCAGGTCCGGGCGGAGCCGCCGCACCCGGTCGAAGATCTGCTCGACCGCGTGCGGTGAGCGCTCGTCCTGGCTGCCGTGGGCCACAGCGATCAGCGGTACGCGGCCCCGCGCCCGCTCCGTGCCCGCCGCACCCCTTCCGCCGGTCACAGGTGGATTCCGCACTCGATTTTGCCGGTGCCCGCCCAGCGGCCGCTACGGGGATCCTCGCCCGGCGCCACCGGCCGGGTGCAGGGCGCGCACCCGATGGAGGGGTATCCGTCGTACTGCAACGGGTTGACCAGGATGCCGTGCTCGGCCATGTAGGCGTCCACGTCCTCCTGGGTCCACCGCGCGATCGGGTTGACCTTGACCATCTTCTTGCGCGCGTCCCACTGCACCACCCCGACGTTGCGCCGAGTGGCGGCCTCGTCCCGGCGCAGCCCGCTGACCCAGGCGCTGTAGGGCTCCAGCGCGCGCTGCAGCGGTTCGACCTTGCGCAGGTGGCAGCAGATGTTGGGGTTGCGGCCGTGCAGCCGCGGGCCGAGGTCGCGGTCCTGCTCTGGCACCGTGCGCAGCGGTGTGACATTGATCAGGTTGATCGGGTAGACCGCCGCAACGGCATCGCGGGTGCCGATCGTCTCGGCGAAGTGGTAACCGGTGTCCAAAAAGATCACGTCGATGCCCGGGACGACCGTGGAGACCAGGTCGACCATGAGGGCATCGGCCATGGAGGAGGTCATGCACAGGCGGTCGCCGAAGGTGTCGGCGGCCCACTGGATGATCTCGCGGGCGCTCGCCTCTTCCAGCTCCGCCGCAGCCCGCTCCGCCAGGACCCTGCCGTCGTCCAGTGTGACGTTCATGCGTTCCCATCCGTTCGTGTCGGACCCTGGTCCGCGCTGGCGACAGCGGCGGCGCGCAGGCCGACGAACTTGACCCGGAAGACCCGGGCGCAGGCAAGGCAGGCCCAGGCATAGCCCGCGCCCTTCTCCGCGTCGCCCTCGTGCGGCATCAGGTCCTCGTCTCCGCAGTACGGGCAGTAGTGGGGGGCGGCTCGTTCCGTCATCGCGCTCACCGCTCCTTGCTCATTTGAGATCGCTGTCGTCGGCCCGCGCCACCCAGGACGCGAACGCCTCCCCGTCCTGCTTCTGCGCCAGGAAGCGGCGCAGGACCCGTTCGACGTAGTCGGGCAGTTCCTCGGCGGTCGTCTTCAGGCCGCGCACCTTGCGGCCGAACGAGGCGTTGAGCCCCATGCCGCCGCCCAAGTGCACCTGGTAGCCCTCGACCTGGTCGCCGTTGGCGTCGGTGACGAGCTGGCCCTTCAGGCCGATGTCGGCGACCTGGATGCGGGCGCAGGAGTTGGGGCAGCCGTTGATGTTGATGGTGACCGGTTCGGGGAAATCGGGCAGGCGGCGCTCCAGCTCGTCGATGAGGGAGGACCCGCGGGACTTGGTCTCGACGATGGCGAGCTTGCAGAATTCGATGCCGGTGCAGGCCATGGTCTGGCGTCGGAACACGCTTGGGCGCACCTGCAGGTCCTCGGCCTCCAGGGCGGCGACGATGGAGTCGACCCGGTCGTCGGTGATGTCGAGGATGACGAGTTTCTGGTCGGGGGTGGTGCGGATCCGGTCCGAGCCGTGCGCCTCGGCGATGTCGGCGATACGGGCGAGCTTGGTGCCGGAGACACGGCCGACCCTGGGGGTGAACCCGACGTAGTTGCGGCCGTCGCGCTGGCGGTGCACGCCGATGTGGTCGCGCCTGGTTCCGGGGTCGAGCTCGGGTTCGGGGCCGTCGGGAAGGGCGTAGCCGAGGTACTCCTTCTCCAGGACCTCGCGGAATTTCGCCGCACCCCAGTCCTTGATCAGGAACTTGATCCGGGCGCGGTGGCGCAGCCGCCGGTAGCCGTAGTCGCGGAAGATCGAGGTGACCCCGGCCCAGACTTCGCTGACCTGGTCGGGGCGGACAAAGGCGCCCAGGCGCTGGGCGAACATGGGGTTGGTCGACAGCCCGCCGCCGACGAACAGGTCGAAACCCGGGGCGCCGTCCGGGCCGGTCACCCCGACGAACGCCACGTCATTGATCTCGTGGTTGACGCAGTGGGAGGCGCAGCCGGAGATCGAGGTCTTGAACTTGCGCGGCAGGTTGGAGAACAGGGGACTGCCGATGTGGTCGTCGTGAACCTGGCGGATCTGCGGCGCGGCGTCGATGACCTCGTCCTCGGCGACCCCCGCGAGCGGACAGCCCATGATCACTCGGGGCGTGTCGCCGCAGGCCTCTGTGGAGGACAGGCCCACGGCCTCCAGCTTCTCCCAGATCCGCGGTACGTCCTCGATGCGGACCCAGTGGAGCTGCACATTCTGCCGGTTGGTGATATCGGCGGTGTCGCGGCCGTACGCCGTGGAGATCTCGGCGATCGTACGCAGCTGCGCGGCGCTGAGCTGGCCGCCGTCGATCCGTACCCGCAGCATGAAGTAGCGGTCGTCGAGCTCTTCGGGTCCCAGTACGGCGGTCTTTCCGCCGTCGATGCCGGGGGCGCGCTGCGTGTAGAGCCCGTACCAGCGGAATCGGCCGCGCAGATCAGCGGGGTCGATGGAGTCGAAGCCGGCCTTGGAGTAGATGTCGATGATGCGCTGGCGGACGTTGAGCCCGTCGTCGTTCTTCTTGTTCTCTTCGTTCTTGTTCAGCGGTTCCCGGTAGCCGAGGGCCCACTGGCCCTCGCCTCGGCGCGGCCGGGACGCCTTGGTGCCGGTCGATGCGGATGTGGGAGGCATCGCGGGGTCCTCCGTGCGGTTCGCGGGGCGCGTGGACCGACGCGCACCACGGCAGGACTCCGCTTCCGGCACGTCGTTGTGCACGGGATACGGAAGTGCTGGAGAAGTGGCGGATCACGTCGGCGCCGCTTGCGCCCCAGAAGGTGGGCGGAAATGACAGATGTGGTGGCGGACTTAACCGACGTTGCGACAGATGGCGCTGCGGACCCGAAGGAAGTCCACGTGCCGGCGCACGCAGAGCATCGGGTCAAGGGCAGCGATCATGTCAACGACAATGGCACGCCGCGGCGCGCCTGTCCAGACGCAGCGCGCCTGCAACGGCCGTGAAGCCCATCACGTAAGCAGAACCTAACTCATCGGTGAAGTGCGGAATTAAGTCACGGTTCGCCATCGAAACGGACATGTTCGCCGTGGTCCGGGCCTTAAACCGGTCTTTGCGCGCCGCCGCCCCTTAGCGTTGACCTCGTGTGGGGCATCGGGGAGCGAACCTGGCGCGCCGCCGAGAACTGGCGGGCGCGCCATGAGCGCATGGGCAAGCCGGTCCTGGTCGTCATCCGTACGGTCCGCGCCATAATGCGCGCCCGCGTCGTCGGCCTCGCCGCGGAATCGGCGTTCTTCTCCCTGCTGTCGCTGCCCTCTCTGCTGCTGGGCCTTATCGGCACGCTCGGCCACCTGAGCCCCGTTCTCGGCGGGGACACGGTCACAGAGATCCGCACATGGCTGCTCGACCTGGCGGCCACCGCGCTGACCAGGTCTACCGTCGACAGCCTTGTGGCGCCGATGGTCGACGATTTCCTAGGCGGCGCCCAGGGCGGGATCCTCTCGGTGACCTTCGTGGTCTCGCTCTGGTCCGGGTCCCGGGCGATGAACGTCTTCATCGACGCCATCACCATCGCCTACGGTCTGGACGGCCTTCGCGGCTACGTCCGCCAGCGCGTGCTGGCGTTCGTCGCCTACCTTGGCGGGCTGCTGTTCGCTCTGGTCGTCCTGCCCGTCCTGGTGGCCGGCCCCAACATCGTGCACCGACTGCTCCCCGCCACCGTCGGCCACCTGGGTTTCGCCTACTGGCCGGTGGTCGGACTGCTGTCGACGGCGGCCGTCACCCTGCTGTACATGCTCAGCACACCGGTGCGCACTCCTCTGTGGCGGTACCTGCCCGGCGCTCTAGTGGCGATGGCGATCCTGGTCACGGGGTCGGTGCTGCTACGCGTCTACCTGGACGCCTCTTTCGGAGAGGTCTCCATCTACGGCTCCCTCGCGGCACCGATCGCGATCCTGGCCTGGCTGTGGATCATGGCGGCGGCGGTGCTCACCGGGTCCGCGCTCAACGCCGAGATCGACGCGATGTGGCCCACCACGCGAACGGCGGCCGCCCGGGCCGAGATCGCGGCGCGCCGCCAGGCCCGTGCCGCCCGCATGGTCGAGAGGCACGAGCAGGCGCTGCGGACCGTCACCGCCCCCAAGCCCGAGGACGGGGGACCGGAGGAGCCGAAGCGCCGCAGGATCGCCCCCGTGGCCGAGGCGGCGGATGTGCAGAGAGCGGAGAGTGAGGACGAAAAAGCAGCGCCGCACCCGGTGGAAGAGGGCGGTGCCGCGGTGGAACCGCAGGACCAGCGGCCCGATGGGAGCAGGGGAACGGCACCCGGGTCTGATGGGGGCGGCTCCGGTCCGGCATCCTCATAAGCGGCCGGCGACGCGCGACCCTTCACCCCCTGACCCCCTGACCCGCGTCGGCCAGGTGAGACCGTGACACGCTCTTCCCGTTCCTCCTCTACGCGCTCCGGCAGGAGGCGCGCGACAAGGCTTCTCGCGTGGGTCCTCGCGGTTCTCGTGCTGGCCGTAATCGTATCCACGCTGACCGGTGAGGGCCTCCTGGATTCCCTGCGCAACGTGCCCAAAAGCCCGCCACCCGCCCCTGACGGTGATGCCGGACCCGTCACCGGCGAGGAGGCCGCAGAGGCGCGCGAGCGGCTGGAGGGCGTCGAGACCGCCGAACCGCGGCCCCGGGGCGACTACGAGCGCGACGAGTTCGGGTCTTCCTGGGTCGACACCGACGACAATGGGTGCTCCACGAGGAACGACATCCTCGCCCGCGATCTGGAGGAGGTCGCGGCCGGCGCGGACTGCAAGGTGCTCAGCGGCGTACTCGACGATCCCTACACAGGCGAGCGGATCGAGTTCAGTGCCGAGGATCCGCAGGCGGTGCAGATCGACCACGTGGTGCCGCTGTCTCTGGCGTGGCGGATGGGAGCTGCCGACTGGAACCGCGACCGCCGCGTGGAGTTCGCCAACGATCCCGCCAACCTGCTCGCCGCGGACGGTCCGGCCAACGGCCGAAAGGGCGACGCCGGGCCGGGGGAGTGGCAGCCCTACGAGGGGTACCGGTGCTCCTACGCCGTGGTCTACATCGGCGTCACCCGCGACTACGGTCTGCCGCTGGCGCCAAAGGACCGCCAAGGACTCGCCGACATGCTGGACACTTGCGCTGGAACCGCGCTCGGATGACAGGATAATCGGCCGGATGTGGCCAAAAGCGGTGCGGTCGCGGAAAATGGGCCCGAACCGGTGGCGCACAGCAGGTAGTGTGCCCGATGGTCTCCTCCGTGTGTCCCGTCATCCCAGGTGACGCGGCAGCCGGACGGGGACGGGAGCGGGCAGCGGAGCCTGCGGGCCCCGGTGGACGGGTGCGCCCACGATCGCAGCGAGATCCGCGGCGCCACCGGGGCTGTCAGTATCATGCCGGTGACCCGTGATGACCGACTGCCCGGGCCTTGCGCGGCCGATCGTCCCGCTGCGGCCCCATGCCCCTCAGCCCCGCGCCGGGTGACCCCCGATGACAGCAGCACCTTGACGGAACAGGTTCACGATCACATGACCGAAGCTTTGCCGCCGCGAGGAGCACCATCGGCGCCCTCCCCAGGTGTGGAGGGGCATGCGGAGCGCGGACGCGGCGGCAGGCGAGAAAAGGCGGGACCGGTATGAGCGCTGACCGCCCGCAGAAGCACCGCAGCCCCGTCATTCTGGTCGTCTCGCCCGACGAGCAAAGCGCCGAGGTCACCATCGAGGGCCAGACCCACGTCGTGTCCGGCGGCACCCCCAAGGAGACCCGCAACGCGGCTCTTGACGCCGCGGCGAGATACGCCGCCCACATCGGCGCCTCGGTACTGGTCAACGCGCGAGACGCCAATGGTGCCTGGCAGCTCATCGTCAGCCCCACCGGTGTGGTCCGGGCCGCAGGCGGCAGCGAGGTCACGCTCGCGGCCAGGCCGGGCCGCAGGCGCGGCATCGTCCTCGCCGCGGTCGGCGGTGTACTCGCCGTCGCGGCGGTCGCCGGCGCCGGGGCCGCCGCGGTCCGCATCCTCCCGGACATCACGGCGACCCGGGTCGAGGACGGCGGAGAGGCCGCAGTGATGCTCCCGGGTCGCGCCGCACCGCCGGGCTTCAGCCAGGAGGCCGCCTGGAAGCTGCCCGCCCGCCCCGGCGCGAGCCCGGCCGTCACACCTGACGGTAGCGCGCTGGCCTACGTCGACCCAGAGGAGCGGATCGTCGTCGCCGATCCCGACGGGGCGGAACTGTGGTCAGACGATCTGCCCCTCGCGCCCGAAGACATCGACGGAACACCGGCGTTCGTTCCCGACGGCGACGAATACGGGCTCGCGATCACCGGCGACAGCACACTGTGGCAGTGGCCGGCCGGAGGGGGCACGCCGGATGCGGTGGAACTGCCCGCTGAGAGCCGGGTGACCTTCGCCGGGTCCACCCCTCTTGTCCTCGAAGGCGAAAGCGCCTACCTCCCCGAGGGCGACGGCCTGCAGGAGGTCGAGGTACCCGACGGATACGGTGCGATGCTCGCCGAAGGCGGCCGCGTCCTCACCGCGGTGCGCACCGGCCCGTGGACGTGGGTGGATACGGACGGCACGGCCAGCGAGGTCGAGCCCGATCCCCCCGCTGGCGCGGAGGAGCCCGCCGAGATGCTGACCGCCCGGCAGGGCTATGTCGTCCTGCTCTGGAGCGCTGCGGACGGTGGCGACGACAGCGGTGTTCTGGCGCTGCACGATTCCGCGGACGGATCAATAGTCGCCGAAGCCCCGGTCGACTCCGATACCGTCGCTGACGCCTCCTGGGTGCGGGGCGATTCGGTCGCGGCCTACGGCCCGGTGCTGATCGACCTCGATAGCGGCGCGGCAACGACCCTGGAAGAATTCGTTCCCTTCAGCGCGGCCGGGGAGCTGGTCTACGGAGAGGCCGACGGCGCGCCCGTGGCGGTCGGAGCCGATGGCGAACCGGTGGACCTGCCCGACAACACCGCGCGCCCCTGGGGGGTGCTCGGCGGCCGCGCGATCGTCGCCGCTGCCGACGGCCTCTATGCCCTTCTTCCCGAATGATTCCCCTATGAGAAGAAAGGAGTTGTATGTCCCATACAGCACGCGCGGTCGGTGTGGCCGCTGCGGGGCTGCTGGCCGCCGGATTCCACACGGCACCGGCGTTCGCGGACACCACGGACGAGACCTCGTCTGAGGCTGTCGATTCCCCCGTACAGCAGGAAACGGAAACGGTGCCGCGGTCGGAGTCCGCACCGATCAAGGTCGACCTTGGCGTCGGCCTTGAATCCGGCATATCGGCGCCGGCCAACGTGACCCCGGACGCCCCGGGGGACCCCACACCTCCGGGGCCTGAGCCGGACCCCACGGACCCGGGTGATCCGGGTGATCCGGGCGATCCTGGTGACCCCGGTGATCCTGGTGATCCTGGTGATCCCGGCGATCCGGGCGATCCCGGCGATCCTGGTGACCCCGGTGATCCTGGTGACCCGGGCGATCCTGGTGACCCGGGTGACCCGGGTGACCCGGGTGATCCGGGTGATCCGGGCGATCCTGGTGATCCCGGTGACCCCGACGATCCCGGTGACCCTGGTGACGGCGACGACCAGAAGCCCGGCGGTGACGAGGGCGACTCCGGTGGCGAAGACTCGGACAAGGACTCCGACGACTCGGTCGAGGACTCCGAGGAGGGCGACAACGCAGCCGCTCCCGGGTCCGACAGCGGCGGGGATCTCCCGGTCACGGGCGTCGACCTGTCCGGCTTCGTGCTCGGAGGCGTACTGGCCACCGGTGTTGGCGCAGTGACCCTCTACGCCGCTCGGCGGCGTCCCCAGGCGCAGTAGAATCCGCGCCGTGATCACGCCTGTCCCCGGCCGCTCATCGGCCGGGGACAGGCCGCTCCCGGGTCGGGGAGGAAGCACGCAGCGCCGCGGCGAGGACCGCGGCGACCATACCGGCGACCGGAACGGCCCACAGCCCGACTCCCAACGACGCGGCGTCGGCGATCACCCCGATCAGGGGCGGAAATGCCAGGAAGCCCACCCGGCCGAGCCAGGCCGCGATGGTCACACCATCACCGCTGCGCACTCCGGGGATCTCGCCCGCCGCGGCGAGGGCCAGCGGGAACAGGGTCGCCACCCCTAGGCCCATGAGCCCGAATCCCACGATGGCGGTCCCGGGATGGGGCAGGACCAGCGCCCCGGCCAAACCGGCGGCCGCCAGCAGCGCACCGACGCGTGCCGTCGCGACCGCGCCGAACCGGTCGGTGAGCCGATCGCCTGTCAGTCTCCCCACCGTCATCATCGCCTGGCAGGCCACGAACGGCAGTCCCGCGAGGAACAGCGGTGCAGCCAGCTCATCCCGCATGAACACCGCACCCCAGGAGGCAGCCGAATCCTCGATCGCACCCGCCGTCATCAGCAGTACGCTCAGCGCGAGCAGCAGTCCGATGGTGCGCGGGGACAGCCGCAGCACCTCGCCGGGTTCCGGGGCATGCGCACCGTCAGCGCGTTCGGTGTGCTCGGGGCCGGTGAGCAGGAAGCGGGACGCGGTCAGGGCAAGAGCGATGAGCAGCAGTGCCGCTCCAGCGAAATGGACGGGCATCGGCACGCCGATTCCGGCCATGGCCGATCCGGTCAATCCGCCGCAAACGGCCGCGACGCTCCAGACGGCGTGGAAGGTGTTGATGATGGTGCGGCCGTAGCGCCGCTGGACGCGCAGCGCATGGGCGTTCATAGCGGAGTCCATCCAGGCGTCGGCGCAGCCGATGCCGAACAGCACCGCGGCCAGGATCCACCACTGGGGAGCGATCGCGACCAGGGGCAGCAGGCAGGCGCTGAACACCCCGCTGCCCACTGCGACGCGTCCACTGCCGAAACGGGCGATGAGAGGGCCGGCGAGCATGCCCGTCAGGAGCGCGCCGAAGGGCAACGCGGCGACCGCGGTGCCCAGTGCGGTATTGGTCAGTCCCAGATCGTTCTTGATCGTCGGTAGCCAAGGCACCACGTTGGTGTAGGTGAAACCATTGACCAGGAAGAGCGCTACAACGGCGAACCGTGCTCGCCGGGCATCGGAGCCCGGTGCCCCCTGCGAATCGGTCGCCACCGGACCTCCAGAGATAGCGGATGGTGTGCTGCGGATGCTACGTGCTCGGCGCTGCAAGGGTTGCGCGGGGACCGCAACACCTCGTACATATACCCTTCTGGCCGTAGCCGCCGGCTCGGCAACGACCTCGGCGCTGTGCCCGATCCCCTCAGCCGCCTTCGACGACCGGAGCCACCACCGATGATCGATTTGCGCGCGCTACGCGAGAAACCGACCCTCGTAGGCGACCGCGTCCGGCTGGTGCCACTGGCCGTGGAGCATACCGATGCCTACTACGCGTCGGCCCGCGATGCGGAGATCCGCCGACTGACCGGGACTCACCATATATCCGGCTATGAGGAGGTTCGTCAGTGGTGTGCGAGCCGGCAGGACCAACCCGACCGCCTTGATCTCGCCATCATCGAGCAGCCGAGCGGGCGCTTCGTCGGCGAGCTGTCGCTGGCCGACGTCGATCTGGACAACGAGAGCGCCGCCTATCGCATCGCGCTGTCGGCGATCGAATTCACCGGACAGGGGTTGGGCAGGGAAGCGACACGGCTGGTACTGGAATACGCGTTCGACCAACTGCTCCTGCACCGGGTATGGCTGAACGTTTACGCTTTCAACATGCGCGCCATCGCGGTCTACCGCTCCTGCGGCTTCAGCGTCGAAGGACGGTTGCGCGACGCACTGCTCTGGGCCGGCCGCCGCCATGATGCGCTGGTCATGGCGGTGCTGGCGAACGATTTCCGCAAAGCAATCGGGAAATGAGGAGAGCCGCCCCGGACCGCCTCCGGGATGAGTTTTGGGGTGCTGCGAGGTTGCACCGGGGACGGAAGCGGGTATCCCCGTAGCACTTTCTGTAGAACCGTCCCGCTTTCGGGGAGGAGCGGCGCCACCGCCTGCTGCACGTCGGGCCAGGCGCCGACTGCGTATGAATCCGCTGCCCGTATCGCTGCCCTTCACCGACCGTTCCGAGGCCGGCCGCCGGCTCGCCGAGCGGGTCCGCGCGTTCGCGGCCGCCGACCCGGTCGTGCTCGCTCTGCCCCGCGGGGGAGTTCCGGTCGGCGCAGAACTCGCCCGCCGCCTTCGTGTCCCGCTCGATGTGCTCGTGGTCCGCAAGGTGGGGCTGCCCGGCCGCGCCGAACTGGGGGTGGGCGCGATCGCCGAGGACGGGCAGGTCTGCTTCGACGACGGCGCACTCGCCCGGATAGGTCTCTCCCGCGACGCCCTTGCCGCCACCGTTCGCGAGGAGCGTGCCGAACTCGCCCGCCGCCTGGAGGTGTATCGGGGATCCAGCGCAGTACCGGAGCTGTCCGGGCGTGATGTGGTCGTCGTGGACGACGGTATCGCGACCGGGGGCACCGCACGCGCCGCCCTGCGCATGGTGCGCCGGCAGCAACCGGCGCGGCTGGTGCTGGCGGTCCCGGTCGCCTCTCATGCGGCGGTGGAGATGCTGGGCCCGGAGGTCGATCACCTCGTCGCTTTGGCCGTACCGGAGAACTTCCGCTCCGTGGGGGAGTGGTATCGCGACTTCGCGCAGCTCTCCGATGGTGATGTCACGGCCGTGCTGGCCGGTCTGGAAGGACCGGCCGCCGAATCCGGAGCCGAGCGCGCCGTGCGGATCCGCGTGGGCGGGACACACCTCGACGGGGAGCTGGCGATGCCCGCGGAGGGGCGGGGAGGTGTTGTGGTCGGCCTCGGCCGTGGACGCGAGGACCCCCGGCAACGGGCGATCGCCGCGATGCTGCGTCGCGCCGGCCATGCCACGCTACTGCTCGATCTGCTCACACCCGAGGAAGCGGACCAGGGAAGGGAACAGGGGGAGGGTGCGGTATCCGCCGGGGTACTGAGCGAGCGGCTGGCGGCGGCGGTGGGCCGGCTGCGCCGTTCCACCGGCGCTGTCGACGGGAGCGTGGGGCTGTTCGCCTCCGGGCCTGCGGCCGCTGCGGCGCTGACGGTCGCCGCGGACCGGCCCGGGGAGGTCGCCGCGGTGGTCCTCCACGGGGGGCGCATCGATCTGGCGGAGGAGGCGCTGCCCGCAGTGCGCGCTCCGGTCCTGGCACTGGTCCAGGGGAACGATTCCGTTGTTCGTGAACTCGCCGAGTGGGCGCTGGGCCGCCTCGGTACCGTCCACGAGTTGCGGGTGGTCCCGGGTGCGGAGCAGTTGCTGGACGGTGCCGGGGCGTGGCGCGAAGCGGGTGACGCGGCGGTCGAGTGGTTCGGTCGACACGTGTGAACAGGAGAACAGGGAAGGGGCGCCGCCGTTGGCCGGACGCGAAAACCCGCGGCGCCCTCGACGTGGCTACGTCGGGGCGCCGCGGGTTAATGTGGCCGGGGCCGTTCAGGAAACTGTTGTCGCGTGTGTGTCGACCGTCGCGGTCATCGCCCGAGGCGGACGGTTCAGGCCGCGTTGGCCCGACGCATACGGCGCCGACGCTCGGACGCGCGCTCGTCTTCGTTGAGGCCGCCCCACGTGCCGTACTTCTCGGGGCGCGAGATCGCGTAGTCGAGACATTCGGTACGGACAGGGCACTGAGCACAGATCTCCTTGGCCTTGCGCTCGCGGATCTCCCGCTCCGGCTGGCGCTCGCCGTCCGGGCCGAAGAAGAGCACAAGGTCCTCGCCCCGGCACGCGGCGGCATCCTGCCACCCCCAGCTCGGGCGGGGGCGCAGCGCGGCCTGCCGACGTACCTGAGACATGGTTGAACCACCTCTACTGAAATCGCTAGTAAGCTGTTGGAAAGACAGGGTCAGGCAAAGCTGGGTCAAGCAGCGTGAGTCACCCCGCACGACATGAACGCCGTGCGATGCTTCGGTGTTCCCGGTGTGGCTGAGACCACGGCGGCGCAGATCCGCCGAAGACGGCGGGCGCTCACGCGAACGGCCGGGGAGGCTGTCCCGCGCTCCCTGCGAGCCGGTACGTAATCATGCCATCCCCACTCCCGATCGCGCACGGGGGGCGAGGAAATTACTCGCTCAACCGTTATCGAACCCTGACAAACAGCGGTTGATATTTGGTCATATGTCCGGTTTCGGCAGTGAATTGCGGGAACTAATGCCTCTGGCCGGATACGGACAATCCTATGTCGGGTTTCGGCTTCCTGCCTAGGGGCAGTGTCTGATAGGCGCGTCACGTTGTGGCCCGCGCCATAAGCGGACCGCCCGGCCCTGCAGGGCGGGGCACCGGCGGAAGGGGCCGAATGGTTCAGAGGTCCCGACTCTGCCCGGGAGACAGGCGCGTGTAGTCCACCTGCGGCACGGTGGCTGCGAAGTTGCGTGCGTACACACCGGCCCCGGTGTCGTTGAGCAGGCCGTCGTGGACCGCGAGGGCGCTGGCGGGGCGGACCGCGCGCAGGTAGTCGATCACTTCCGAGATCTTCGACCACGGGGCGTGCACCGGTACCAGAAGCGTATGCACCGGATCTTCGGGAACGGTGAGTGCGTCTCCGGGGTGGAAGACGGCACCATTCGGAGTGTCGATCCGGAAACCGATGTTGGCGATGACCGGAATATCGGGGTGGATGACGGCGTGGCGCTCCCCGTAGATGTGCGTGTCGAAGCCGGCGATCCGCAGGACATCCCCGTGCGCCACCTCGTGAACGCGCGCGCCGAGTTCGCGCAGTTCGCCGAGCCCGGCGGCGATACTCGCGTGCGTGTAGATCTCCAGGCCGGGCTTTGCCAGGGCGGCCGCGCGCAGCCGGCCGGCATCCAGGTGGTCGGGGTGCTCGTGGGTGATGGCGACCGCGTCGGCGCCCACGGCCGCGTCGGGCTCGCTGAACCCGCCGGGATCGATGACCAGGGTCGCGCCGGCCTGTTCCAGGCGGACGCAAGCATGTCCGAGTTTGGTGATGCGCACGCACCGAATCCTATCGGCGCAGGTCGGCGGCACAGCGGCAGGGACGCGCGGGGGTCTCCCGGCCGACCGACCCTTAGTACTGCTGACGGGGCCGATGACCGCGATGCGGCCCGCGACGCCGATCACGAGACCGCCCGCCGCGTACATCTTTGGCAACCGGTGGAGGACCTCGGGGAGGTGGTCGAGGGAGACTAGAAGCCGTCGGTCTTCAGATCGCGCAGGAATGCCGTCCAGGCGTCGGTCGAGTACTCGATGTGGCCAAGCCCGCGGTTCTGGGTGTCACGCACGAGGACGGCCTCACCTTCAGCCACCTCGACGCAGCTACCCTGCGCACCGCTGTAGCTGCTCTTGTGCCACTCAGGGCCACCCTTACGTCTCATCGAGCTTGTCCTTGACCTTCCTGATCAGACTCCTGCTCGCGCTGGGCGAGAGCGCCTCGGACTGGAGTATCCCGAAGATGGTTACACACTGCTGTACATGGATCATCTCATCCGTCAGCTTCTCCCCTAACATGTGCTCCGCCGAGGCGACCATGGGCCGGTCGGGAAAAGTGTAGATCCGGAACGGGCCAGAACCACCCGGATGGCAACCAACTCCCGGAGGCATGACCTGGAGCCGCACGACCTCCTCATCGATCAGGTGGAGCATACGTGCGAGCTGGTCAGACAGGACCTGTTTACCCCCGATCACCCGTTCGATGACTGATACCTCCAACACCATCGACACCAACGGCGGCTGATCCTTTTCGAGGATCTTCTGCCGCTGCAACCGAGACTCGACCATCCGGTCCACATCCAGTGTCGAGGCCCACGGAGCTGAATTCTTGAGCAGTGCCCTGATATAGCCCTCAGTCTGGATAAGCCCAGGAGCGATTGAGGACTGGTACTCACGCAGCTCCGAGACCGCGCGCTCCAGCTCCTCAACTTCTTCGTACCACGCAGGCAGGGTTCCCGCCGCGTTCATGTTCCGCCAGGCCCGGGAGAGTAGACCGCTCGCGCTAA
>JAJYTD010000068.1 GCA_021793235.1 Actinomycetes bacterium
GATCTGGGTCCTCGCTGAACGCCCGGCTGAAGAGGAACTCCGGCGGCAGCATCACACCACTTCTCCCACCCCGGCGAGCAGCCGGGTCTGGACATGTCGCCTCGAACGGCTCGGCGTCCGCACGCCAGTCGGCCACCTGGACCACGCCCGGCCCGATCAGCTCGGTGCCCTCGAAGAGCTTCGTGACCTCGTCGATCCCGCGGGGGATGATGTCGCCCGCCCCGGTCCTGCCGTAGGCGGACCGCACCCGGTTCGCGCAGGTCGGCCCGCACGACCGCGGTCAGCGGGTTGTCGGCCAGCAGCGCACGCGCGTGGACGAGCACGATCGGGTCGTTGTCGACGTACACGACGCGGGCGTCGGGGGCGGCGCGCTGGGCCACCTCGTGGACGTTCTCCCGCGTCGGCAGCCCGGAGCCGATGTCGATGAACTGCCGCACGCCGCGGTTCGCCATCATCGTCACGGCCCGGGACAGCAGCCTGCGGTTGGCGCGGGTGAACTCCAGCACGTTCGGCATCGCCGCCACCACCTGATCGGCGGCCTTCCGATCCGCGGCGAAGTTGTCCTTACCGCCGAGGTAGTAGTCGTGCATCCGGGCCACGCTGGGAGTTTCGGGATCGATCACCCACTCCGGATGGTGCTCACCACTCACGGACGGACCTCCTGCCTGGATCGATCGGATGAGTTTAGAGGCATATCCCCCAAACGATTTCTATTTCCGGCAACTCCGTTAACGGTGGTCGAGATGGAGCGGACGACGCGGTCGATCTCGGACCTGGGGTCCGGCGTCACGGAGATGCGGACACCTCATCCGCAGGAATGACGGGCAAATGATCAACCAGAGAGATCACCATCGCGCTTCCGAGGGCGGCGTCATGGCCGTCGCCGCCGTCAGGGAAGCAGGGCCTCCGCGGTCGCGGTGATGATCTCGATGGCGTGGAGGACGGTGGGGTTCTCGCGGGCGCCGCGCCGGGTGACGGTCAGGATGCGGCGGGCCGGCGCCGGCTCGCCGTGCAGCGGGATCCGCGCCAGCGGCGGGTCGTCGCGCAGCCGCGTCAGCCGCGGCACGAGGATCACGCCGAGGCCGTGGGCGACCAGGGCGGTGCCGGTGTCCCACTCGTCGGCGTGATGGGCTATGTGCGGGGTGAAACCCGCGCTCATGCAGGCCGCGAGCACCAGCTGGTGGTAGGTGGTCCCCGGGGCGCCCACGATCCACGGTTCCCTGGCGGCGTCGGCGAGCGTGACGTGCCGCCGCCGGGTGAGGGGATGGTCGTGCGGGACGACGAGGTCGAGCGGGTCGTCCAGGAGGGGGCGCTGGTCGAAGCGGTTGTCGGTCATCGGCGGCGAGTCCGCCGTGACCACCAGCAGGGCGAGGTCGGCCTCCTCCGCGAGGAGCAGGTCGTAGCAGCGGTCGGGTTCGGCTTCGATGATCCGCACCGTGAGGTGGGGGTGGGCGTCGCGCAGGCCGGCCGCGGCGGGCGGCAGCAGGCGGCTGGCGGCGGTGGAGAAGCCGCACAGCGTGAACTGCCCGGTGGGCTCGGCGCCGGCGGCGGCCAGCAGCTCGCCGCGGGCGGCCTCCCACTGCTCCTGGAGCCGTTCGGCGTGGCGCAGCAGGACGCGGGCCGCGTTCGTCAGCCGGAGCCCCCGGCCCTGCTGCACCACCAGCTCCACACCGAGGTCGGCGGCGAGTTGCCGGAGCTGGTAGGAGACCGCGGACGGCGTGTAGTTCAGCACCTCCGCCGCGGCGGTCACCGTGCCGTGCTCGGCGAGCATCTTCAGGACGCGGAGCCGGGAATCGATCATGAAAACAGTTTGCACGAAAATCCGCAAAAACGCGTGATTATCCTCGGCGTTCTTCTGGCGCACACTGGCCCTCGTGATCGAGCACCACGTCTCTTCGAGGCCCCGCGCGCACGCGGGCACCACCGTCATCTCCGGACCGGCGGCGCGGCTCAGGCCCGGCCGTGACGTCCGCCTCTGGCGGCGGCACCGCCCGGGGGGACACGCCGATCGCCGGGCCGTGCGCACAGCCGTCCTCCTCGTGACGCTGCTGACCACGGGCGCCTACCTCCCCAGCCCGCTCTATCCCGACTACCAGCGTCTGTTCGGCTACGACGACCTGGTCATGACCCTGCTGTTCGCGACGTTCGCCCTCGTCAGCTGCCCGGCGCTGCTGCTGTTCGGGCCCGCGGCCGACCTGGTGGGCAGCCGGCCGATGCTGCGGCTGAGCGTGCTGCTCGGCGCGGCCGGCTCCTGCTGCTTCCTCGTCGCCGACGGCCCGGCGTGGCTCTTCGCCGGACGCGTCTGCCAGGCGCTGGCGCTGGGCGCCGTGACGGGGGCGGCCCAGGCCGTCATCACCCGGTACCAGTACCCGTCGGGACGCTTCGCCGGACCGATCCTGGCCACCCTGGCGTTCGCGGTGGGCACCGCCGCGGGACCGGCCGCCTCGGGCGTCCTCGCGCAGTACGCTCCCGGCCCGCTGGTCACCCCCTACCTGCTGCATCTGGTCCTGCTGGGATGGACGTACGTCCAGCTGAACCGGACCGTTCCCGAAGCGGGGGCCGCCGTCGGGGCGCGGCGGTGGCGTCCCGTCCGGCCGCACATCCCGCCGGGCATCCGGACGATCTTCTTCGTCGCGGGACTCAACGGGTTCCTCGCATGGGCCGTCGTCGGCCTGTACCTCGCCCTCGTCCCGGCCCTCCTCGAACGGGCGCTGAACAGCGACGACCCGGCGCTGGCCGGAGGCGTGCTGGCGGCCGTCCTGGTCTGGTCGCTGCCGGCCCAGATCGTCGGGGCACGCCGCGCCCCGCGCACGACCCAGTTGCTCGGCGTCGGCGGGCTCACCGCGAGCCTGCTGCTGCTCGCCGCCACGGAGGCCGCCTCGCTGCACGCCACGCTCGCGTCCGCCCTCCTGGCCGGTGTCGGGCACGGGCTGGCGTTCAGCGGCGCCGTCCGGGCGGTGGACGCCGGCATCCCCGCCGGGCACCACGCCGGAACCGGGGCCGCGCTCTACCTTCTCTTCTACCTGGGCTCCGGGACACCCGCCATCGCCGTCGGGCTGATGACCACCTGGATGCCGCTCACCGCGGCGGTGGCCGCGCTCAGCTGGGCCGGTGTCGCCCTGGGCGCCCTCGCGCTGCTGGCGACGCTCCCCCGGCCGCAGCGGAAGGTCGCCGAGGACGCGGGCGCCATGGACGCCGCCGGACAGAGCTGGCGGCGGGAGAGCATCGGGGCCGAGCCCGGGTGGTGAAGGGCAACTCAGTTGTCGTTCGGGCGGCG
Organism: Actinomycetes bacterium; assembly: GCA_021793235.1. Taxonomy (GTDB): domain Bacteria; phylum Actinomycetota; class Actinomycetes; order Streptosporangiales; family Streptosporangiaceae; genus JAJYTD01. The sequence continues at coordinate 3,278 of JAJYTD010000068.1, forward strand.
GACCCTGCTCGCCTGGCGACCAGGGTCCGCCGCGCCGAGAATTGTCGGCGGCGCGTTCCGAATACCGGCTACGTTCGTCTGCCATGGCCCGGAACCGTCCGTCTCGCCGCCTCCTTGCCGGACCGCTCGCCTACCACTGGCGGACGGGTCACCGACATGAACTCGTCGAGGACCAGGAAGGCCACGCAAGACACGACGACTGCCGAGAGGTCCTGACCCTCCGGCAGGCGGGCGCCCCTGGCCGGCTGGTCATCGTCTTCCACCGGGGCCCGGGTCGTCTGGTCAGTGACGGATGGTTGCACGCGGGCGCGGTTATGCGTGCCAGCGACCACGCCTACCTCAACCTGCACCGCCCCAAGGTCGTCCGTGCCTTGTTGGACGAAGCTCTGGAACGGGGCCACGACTTCACCGCCCCCGGGACCGTCGAAGTCGACGGCTGGGGACTCTTCGACGGAGTGCTGGGCCGCCTGCACCCGTCCGAGGGATAGTGCTTCACATGGCGGACAGCAGAGCACCTTCTCACCCCCAGCGCTGGCGCAAGGTCAGCACCTGGGAGACCGTCCAGGTCGAAGACCGCCGTATGTGCGCCTCCTGCCGGACGGTCGTGCGCTCGTACACCTACCGCTTCCATCCGGCCGACTCTCCGTTCTATGAACGGTGCGTCTGGCTCTCGTGGTGCTCCGGCTGCCGCGTCTACACCGGCGCGATGGTCCACGTACCACGCGACCAGGTGCTCCCCGACGCGTTGGCCTCCCTCCGGCCCGAAGAGCGGGAACGGCTGCAAGCCAGCGAGATCCGGCTGGTCGAGTACCTGAGCAGCCGCCCCGAGGACACGTAGCAGGTCAGCACTCAAGCCTTTCGGAGGGTGCCTTGTGGCGACGTCCGCGCCGCAGACGAGGCGGCGGATGCCGTTCGACGCGCCGCGGCTCGCCGCTCTGCGCCGCTCTCCTCGAAGTACCCGATGTCCTCGCCGGCGACCCTGCCCACGAAGGTCGTGCTGGGGGTGGTGCCAGTGGTGCAGTGCTGGTCGGGGTAGGACGGGTTGGGCTGCCCTCCCTCGGCCCGGCTCCAGGCCACTGCGGCGTCGAGTGGTACGTCGTCCTCGGGCCCCTTGCGGTTGAAGAGCACTCCCATGGTGTCCCCTAGGATCACTGTCGCCTCGCCCTGCGCTACGTCCCTGACGGGCTGTGGCGATGCTGCCCCTACCCGATTGCCACCGCCCAAACACCCCCGGTGGAAGACTGCCCGGCATGACAGGGGCAGATCCCAAGGCGGACCTTCAGCGCTATCTGCAGGCGGGGCGTGACGCCCGGCTGTGGAAGACCGAGGGACTGCCGGAGTACGACGTCCGCCGACCGGTGACACCGACCGGCACCAACCTGCTCGGGCTGGTCAAGCACGTGGCCTGCATGGAGCTGGTCTACTTCGGCGACGCCTTCGGCCGGCCGTCCGGCGAGGCCATGCCCTGGTTCGCCGAGGGCGCCGAAGTCAACGCGGACATGTGGGCGGCCGCCGACGAGTTCCGTGAGCAGATCATCGACTTGTATCGCCGGGCGTGGACGCACTCTGACGCCACGATCGACGCGCTGCCACTGGACGCGGCCGACCGGGTGCCGTACTGGCCGGCCGAGCGGAGTGAGGTGACGCTGCACCGGATCCTGGTGCACATGATCGCCGAGACCGACCGGCACGCCGGTCGCGCCGACATCGTCCGGGAACTGATCGACGGATCCGTGGGGCAGCGGGCAGGCAACGACAACATGGCACCCGGTGCATGAAGGGAACCCCCGGGGGCTGAACGCGGCTCGGCCGCCCCCGCTGACCCCTTGCTCTCGGCGTCCTGGGACGTTCCAGGGCACGGGGTCAGCGGTGTCGGCAGCCGAGCGCTCAAGGGAGTGGCCCGGGGCGTTCGTGGCAACCGACGCGGGGCGTCACGTGAGGGGCGACGTCGCTCGTGTTGTGCGAGGTCAGCACTTGATCCAGTGGCCGGGGGCGGTTTCCTTGATCGTGCTGGTGACGTAGACGTTCCACAGCCCCAGGTTCTGGTCGGAGCCGTTGGCGTAGGCGTATCCCATGGAGTGATAGGCGCGCCCGGCCGTGGTGTGGGCGTAGTTGGAGGCGGTCACGCACGCCGGGGTGGGTGTGGGAGTCGGATCAGTCGGTGTCGGGGTCGGTGTGGGGGTGGGGCCGCCGCCGCCCGCGCCGCCGCCCATGGCCTTGACCATGTTGACGACGGCGGTCATCTGCGGGCCGCTCTTGAGCGGGTACTGCGCCGACTGGTAGCCCCACCAGTCCCAGCAGCCGCGCGGATTGGTGCCGGCGGCGCTGGTCGTGGCCTGGGGATACAGGACGATCATGTCGTTGGTGTCGGCGTACTCGTTCAGGTACGCCGACCTCATGAACGCGTCCCCGACCAGCCCGTGGTACTGGTAGCAGCCGTGCAGCGCGACCATGAGCCTGCAGGTGCCGTCCTCGCACTGCTGCGGGACGTAGGCGAACCCTTCCCGTCCCATGCTGATCGAGCCCGCGTTTCCGCCGGGGGCGTAGGCGTTCTGGTCGAACTGGATCAGTGTGCCGTTCAGCGACGACGCGGCGGGGCTCACCGAGCCGTACAGGTGGGTCAGCATCTCCTTGACGGGGTCCGAGTCGCCGCACTTGTTGACGTACGGCGAAGCGGTGGAGGCGCAGGAGTTGGGGCCGATCGGGCTCACCCAGGCGTGCCCGGCCCCGGAGGTCTTGTTGTAGGCGACGTCGGCGCCGAGGTCGCTGTAGTAGGTGGCGAGGTCGTCGTTGACGGCGGTGGCGACGGTCTGGTCGGCGGAGCCGTGGAACAGCCACACCGGGTCGCCGGAGAGGTTCTGCACAGGGTCGACGCTGCCCGCCGCCGCCCGGTCACGGGTCAGCTGCGCCAGTTCGGCCGGGGTCTTGCGTGGCATGAAGGTGTCCATGCACGCGTACAGGGCGGTGGTGAGGCTGTTCTGCGCGCAGTCGTAGGGGCCGGCGGAGAAGATGCCGGCGCCCTCGAAGACGTCGGAGTAGGCGACGTGGAGCTGGTTCGCCATGAACCCGCCGGACGACAGTCCGCTGACGTGGGTCGCGCTGATGTCGTACTCGCCGAGCGCACCGGACGTGGGCGGCGGCACGGCTGCCTGGGCGATGGACAACGAGGCCGCTGCGAGGCCGATGGCCGCGAGCACCGCCGGGAGCACCCGTTTCGTCTTCATCCGCATATGCCCTCCTCGACTTGGTGCCGCCAGTCTGAGCAGGGCCTGTGACCCGAACCACATTCACCGCCGACACACTTGCCCGGACCGACATGGGACGAACCGACATGCGCCCGCCTCGATGAGCACCCGCGTCATTTCCCGGAGCTGAGGCGATCTGCGGCTTCTTCGATGGCGTCTTCGAGGTCGTCATCGTCCAGGATCGGGAGGCTCTGGCCGACCCGGAGCTTCAAAGCGGTCAGCCGTGCGAGCAGTTCCTCGTGGCCGAGGGCCTTGTCCCAGTCGTGAGCGGTGAGATCCGTGTTGATCTTCATCACGCGCCTCCTTCGGCGCTGTCGTCCTCGAGCATGGTGCGCAGCGCTCGCCGAGCGGCGTGCAACCGACTCTTGACGGTGCCTTCCGGAATGCCCAGCAGTTCCGCGATATGTCGGATCGAATGGCCGAGGATCTCGTGGAGGACGAAGCATTCGCGCTGATCCGCGGACAGCGCCTGCAACGCCTGCCGGAGGGCTGCCCGGTTGACGACTACGTCTGCGGGATCGCCTCCGGACGCGTGGAGTTCCCGGCCAGGAGACGCGTCCGAGGGCAGGGATGACTCGTGCAGCGCCCTCCTGGCTCGCTGACGCTGGATCCTGGACAGGATTCGGCGGGCCGTGACGACGACGAAGCCGACCGGATTGGGGTGTTCAACCAGGTCGTCCCACTTGCGGTACGCGATCGCCATCGCCTCGTCGGCGACGTCTTCGGCCAGCGTCCAGTCCTGGGCTCGGGCGTTCAGGACGTTGCGAACGTACTGGTAGTGCGCGAGGTAGAAGGCGTCGAAATTCCGGGCGTCGGCCGGATCTTCGAGATCGGCCGCCCGCCGCTCACGGGCGTCACCCTCGGCGGGCCCGTGAAACGGATCGAACAAGCGGATCCATGCCACCGTCCTGAATTCTCGAACGGCCACCTCTACCCGTTGGTAGGCAGCTGGGTTCAGGCCCGGTGCGTCCTCAACGACCCCGTGGAAGAACGACTCCGGCACGATCAGGGCCAGAGGGGCCGCCGACTCCGCCAACGCGCGTTTCAGAGGGCTTGCATCCAGCATGCGGGCAGCGTGAACGATGGACGATCCCACGCAGCCTGCACCGTCCACCTGAACCGCGCCCATGTGGACCGCCAGCCGTACCTGTATACGGCGGCTTGGCTGGAGGTGTCGGTTGCGGCGGTGCAGCATCCCGGCGAGCAGCTGAGGAAGCACCATCACCATGAACTCCGAGCCGGCCTCCGGCGGCACCAGGATGAGTGCACCGTCACCCCGGTCCTCGATGTGACAGTTCGCCCAGGGGACGCCGGATTCGGCGAAGGCGGCGCGCATCATCTCGAAGAACTCCGCGCGAACGGCGATCTGGTCGGCGACGGTGCGTTGCGGAGCAGAGAACCCGGCGATGTCCGCGAAGACGATCAGCCGGTGGAGGGGTGGCGCCAAGGCGTGAGCGTTCGATGCCATGCGTCACTCCCCGACGATCTGCGCCGGGCTGACACCGCTGGGAAAGCGGTCCTGCTCCGGCACGGGGCCTGGCGAAACGGCGCCTTGAGCTGTGTTCCCGCTCAGTGCCACGTTGATATGCGTGGCAGGTGAGCCGTGAATTGTCAGGACACCTCCGTCCGTGCGCCGGTCGTGAAGGCGGGTTCCGGCCGGCAGCGCCGGAAGGAGGGCGAGAAGGGTTCTCCGCCGCTCGCGTTCGAAGTTGACGGCGTTGCGTCCTTCGACGACCGCGGACAGGACGCGCCACAGCCCGCCGGCCTTCCGGTTGACCGCCGAACAGGCCAGACCGGCCACGGCGCGCATCGCCTGGATCGCCATCTTCACTTCCCTTCGCCCGGGATCAGGTCTCACCTCTATAAGGCACCCATGGCGATCCAGGTTCTCTGGACCGGGAAGAAATTGCTACAGGTGCACCACACCAGGTGTTCGAGCGCGTCAGGGGTGGGGGTTCAGGGTGGTGAAGGCTCCTACTGTGGTGCCGAAGGCCAGGTGGGCCAGGACGGTTATCAGGGGTGTGGTCGGGCCGTAGTTGAGCATCAGGAAGCCCGGGGGTTCGAGGAGGGCCACCCTGGGGGCGCTGGTCAGGGGGCTGCCCATTCTGGGGTGGATCAGCGGCAGGAGGATGTTCACCAGCGCGGTGCCGGAGAAAAGGCCGTGCAGGAGGCCGAAGAGGGCGCCCAGCCACCAGCCTGCGTGGCCGATGGCGAGGAAGACGGCGTAGTAGGCGAAGGCGAACACCTGGCCGTTCACGAAGTGCATCAGGTAGCCGATCGCCTTCGCGCGGGCGCGGTTCGCGGTCAGGGCGGTTCCGAGAAGGAACGGCAGGTCCATGCGGGTGAGCTTCAGTTCGCTGGCGGCCCGCAGGATCGTGGTGAGGATCAGTGTGCCGACGAACGCGCCCGCGGCGGTTCCCCAGGGGTTCACCCGGCCGCCTCCTCGGTGGCCGAAGCGATGGCGCACGCGGCGCTGATCAACGCGAGGTGGCTCAGTCCTTGCGGCAGGTTGCCCAGGAAGGCGCCCGTGTCCGGGTCGATCTCCTCGCTGTAGAGGCCCACGTCGTTGGCCAGGCCCGTCAGTTCGTCCATCAGCGCGGCGGCCTCGTCGAGGCGGCCGGTGCGGGCGAGGCATTCGGCCAGCCAGAAGGAGCACGCGAGGAACGCGCCTTCGGTGCCTGCCAGTCCGTCCTCGCCGGAGTACCTGTCGACGTACGGGCCGCGCCGCAGTTCCCGTCCGATGGTGTCGACCGTGGCGTGCATGCGGGGATCGCCTGCGCCCGCGTAGCCGTGGAGGAGGCCGAGCAGGACGGCGGCGTCCAGTTCCGGGCTGTCGGCGGAGCGGGTGTAGCAGCGGCGGTGGGCGGAGTAGCAGCGGGTCTCGATGAAGTCGCGCACCTGGGCGCGCGCCGTCCGCCAGCGGGACGAGCCGCGGTCCGGGATCAGCCCGCGGTCGCCCAGGTCGACGGCCCGGTCGAGCGCGATCCAGCACATCATCTTCGAGTGCGTGAAGTGCAGGGGCGCGCTGCGGACCTCCCAGATGCCGGAGTCCGGCCGCCGCCAGGCCGTGCAGACGAAGTCGGCCAGTTCCGCCAGGCGCCGGGCGAGGTCCGCGTCCAGCCGTCCGGCCGCGCCGGCGTACAGCCAGCCGGTCTGCATGAGTTCGCCATAGGTGTCCAGCTGGAGCTGGGCGCCCGCCGCGTTGCCGATGCGCACCGGAGTGGAGCCGCGGTAGCCCTCGAGCGGGAGCGTTCGTTCCGGGGCGCGGCCGCCGCCGTCCAGCCGGTAGAGGACCCGCAGCCGCGGATGGGTGAGCTGGGCGGCGTGCATGAGCCACCAGAAGAAGGCCTGCGCCTCGGGCGCGCATCCCAGCCGGAGGAGCGCGTTGAGGGTGAACACCGAGTCGCGGACCCAGGAGAAGCGGTAGTCCCAGTTGCGCTCGCCCCCGATCTGCTCCGGGAGGGAGGACGTCACCGCGGCGGCGATCGCCCCCGAGGGCGCGAAGATGAGGAGCTTGAGCGCCAGGGCGCTGCGGAGGACGGCGTCCCGCCACGGGCCGTGGTACGTGCGTTCCCGCGACCAGCCCTGCCAGGCGGCGATGGTGTGCTCCATGCGCGCGTCGCATTCGGGACGGGCCGGCAGGACGAGCGGTTCCTGGTGCGCGAACGGGATCGCCAGCAGGGCCCGCCGCCCCCGGCCCAGGTCGAGGCGGCCGCTGATCGCCCCGTCGGCGCACTCCGGTTCGCCCGCGTCCCAGGCGCAGACCGCGAGGGCGTCTCCGCCGGTCACCACCACGGGCACGCCGTAGCGTCGGGTGATGCGCGGGCGGTGGGCGCCATAGGCGAGCCGCGGCCGCACGCTCCAGCGCAGCGGCACGGTCCCGGACAGGCCGTCGAGTCGACGTTGCAGCTCCCGCATCGGCCCCAGCGCCCCGCCGTCCTCCAAGGTCAGCGCATCGGTGACGCGCACGCTGCCGCGTCCGGTGGTGAACGTGGTCTCCAGGACGTTCGTGCCCGGCAGGTATCGGCGTGCGGCCGTGAAGGGCTCCTCCGGCTCCAGCAGGAAGCGCCCGCCTCGGGCCGGGTCCAGGACGGCGGCGAACACCGAGGGAGAGTCCAGGTCGGGCATGCCCAGCCAGTCCACCGACCCGTCGGCGGCGACCAGTGCGGCGCTCCGGCCGTCCCCGATGACGGCGTAGTCGCGCAGCGGAACGAAGCCGCCGCGCCGGACGTGTGCCATGCCGCGCGGCCGGACGGGTCGTTCGCCAGGAGGGCCTCCGGCTTCCATGAAGGCATGGTTTCACCAGGTCACGGCCTGGTGCTTCCGCTCCTCCCCATACGAGTTCAAGGTTTTGCACACTCGGCGGTCCCCTGGGGTGGTGCGGGGTCAGTCCCAGGTGAGGCGTTTGTTGAGGAGGGCCTGCTGGGCGGGGTTGGCGGTCAGCGCCAAGGCCTGCTGGTCGGCGGCATGGGCGGCTTCGGGCCGGTCCAGGGCTCGCAGGAGCTGGGCGCGGGTGGCGTGGTAGAGCGGGTAGGTGCGCAGGGCCGCGCGGTCGGCGTCGGGCAAGGCGTCCAGTTCGGCGAGGGCGTTGCGAGCGCCGCCCCGGGGGCCGGGATGGTGGTGCAGGGCGATGGCGCGGTGCAGCCGGTGGACGGGTGAAGGGGCGAGCGCCAGCAGCATGTCGTACAGGATCGTGATCTGGGGCCAGTCGGTCGCCTCCCAGGCGGGGGCTTCGGCGTGGCAGGCGACGATCGCGGCCTGCAGCTGGTAGGGGCCGGGACGGCGCAGCGCGGCGGCGCGCCCGATCAGGCGGGTCGCCTCGGTGATGGCCTCGCGGTCCCAGCGGGTCCGGTCCTGGTCGGGCAGCGGAACCAGGGCTCCGGAGGGGTCGAAGCGGGCGTCCAGGCGGGCCTGGTGCAGCCTGATCAGGGCCAGGAGGCCGAGGACCTCGGGCTGCCTCGGCATCAGCCATGCCATCTGGGAGGCCAGCCACTCCGCCTGGTCGGCGAGGTCGGCGGCGTGCGGGCGGTCGCCGGCGCTGGTCAGGTAGCCCTCGTTGAACAGCAGGTAGACGACCGCCAGGACCTGGTCGAGCCGGTCGCCGAGTTCGGTGTCGGCGGGGACGCGGTAGGGGATGCCGGCGTCGGTGATCTTCCGTTTGGCGCGGGTGATGCGGCGCGCCACGGCGGACTCCGGCACCAGGAACGCCGCCGCTATCTGCGCCGTGGTCAGCCCGCACACCGTGCGCAGGGTCAGCGCGATCTGCGAGGTGCGCGGCAGCGCGGGGTGGCAGCAGGTGAACACCAGCTTCAGCCGGTCGTCGGGCGCGCCGGCGGGAGGCCAGGCGAGCCGGGCCAGCTTGTCGCGGTGGACGGCCCGGCGGCGCAGCACGTCGATGCCGCGGCGGCGGGCGACCGTCAGCAGCCACGCGTCGGGGCGGGCGGGGATCCCCTCGTCGGGCCAGCGCCGCAGGGCGGTCTCGACGGCGTCGGCGACGACGTCCTCGGCCGCGGCGAAGTCGCCCAGCACCCGCACCAGGGACGCCGTCAGCCGGCCCGCGTGCTCGCGCACCACGCGGGCCAGCTCGGCGTGCACCTGCCGGTGCTGCGGCGACGTCACGCCGGTCAGTCGATCGGGCGGATCTCGACGATGGGGCAGGCCGGCCAGGACCGCGCGATCGCCATCGCCTCGTCCAGATCGGCGACCTCGACCTCGGCGTACCCGGAGACGACCTCCTTGCCCTCCACGAACGGCCCGTCGGTGACGATCGCGTCACCGCCGGTCAGCCGCATCGTCGTCGCGGTCTCGGCCGGACGCAGATGCGCGTGGTGGGTGATCTTGGACGCGTGCTCGGCGAACCAGCGGCCCACCGCCTCGAACGCCTCCTGCCGCTGCCCGTCGTCCATCGCCTCCAGTTCGCGCGCGAACTCCTCGGTCTCCGCGAACATCAGCACGTACTTCACGCCGGCGCTCCTCTGGTCGGTGAACGGACTTCACCCACTAGACGAACGAGGCACGCCCCGATCGGACACCCCTGCCGGACGAATCTGCCGGAAAGAATCCGCCGGAGGCCGCGGTGTCCGCCGTCAGGACGTGGCGCGCAGGGTGACGTGCCGGATGAGGTGGACATCGGTGGACGGGCCCGTGGAGGCCGCGAAGCCGAACTTGACGGTGCTCGGCACGGGCGTGGGCGCGGGGAACCGCAGCACCCGCTGGAAGCCCCTGCCGTCCTGGAAGTCGATGTCGACGGTGGCGACCGGCGCCGATCCCGGCGGCACGGTCAGGCGGACGGTCCGCTTCACCGGTTCCAGCAGTGCCTCGGCCCGCGTCGGCGTTACGCGGGCGGGCATGTTTCCCGGGCCCCCGTGGAGCCGGCCGGGCAGTGTCGACGGAGATCG
>JAJYTD010000026.1 GCA_021793235.1 Actinomycetes bacterium
TCCACGCGACTCGTCTTGCGAGAGATTGCCTGGACGGCCGCTCGCGGGCCCCCGCTGTGCGATGCTGCGGAGCTTGCGGAGCAGCGCACAGTAGGGGCGTCCGAAAGCCTTCGTCAAACACTCCCTAGCCGCCCCGCCTGCTCTGACGATGAGGCCGGGTGCCGATTGCGACGGTGGCGTCCAGGTCTTCGGAGGTAGCCACCCGCGGAGCCAGCCCGTTGCGTGCGAGGATGTCGACGGTGCGTGGCGCTTGGCGCCTGCCCGTCTCGATCAGCAGGTGGCCGCCCGGAGCCAGCCACAGCGGTGCCGCGGCACTCACCCGCCGCTGGAGGTCGAGCCCGTCCGCGCCGCCGTCAAGCGCCGCCCGCGGCTCGTGCAGACGGGCCTCCGCAGGCAGCAGCCCCACCTCCTCGGTGGGGACGTAGGGCGCGTTGACGACCAGGACGTCGACACGTCCCCGCAGCGCAGCGGGTAGCGGATCATAAAGGTCGCCCTCATAGACCCGGCCGCCGCCGGCGATGTTGCGGCGGGCGCACCGCACCGCGGCGGGGTCGATATCGGTGCAGTGCACCTCGGTCCGGTCCAGGGTCGCGGCCAGCGCCGCGCCCACCGCGCCCGAGCCACAGCACAGGTCCACGGCAACGGATCCCGGCCGGGCCAGGGAGGCGGCCTGGGCGACGAGGAACTCGGTACGGCGGCGGGGGATGAAGACCCCCGGGTCCACGGTTATGCGCAGGCCGCAGAACTGTGCCCAGCCCAGGAGGTGTTCGAGGGGCAGGCCGGCGGCTCGCCGCTCCACCATGGCGGCGAGGTCGTCTGGCGTCCGTGCCGCGGAGGTGAGCAGCCGCGCTTCGTCTTCGGCGAAGACGCAGCCGGCGGCTCGGAGCCTGGTGACGGTGGCGGAGAGAGGGGGAAGCGATGGCGGGGTCGGCATGGGAGCCTTTCGTGATGCGGTGGGGCTCCCGCGGTCGCCTATGCCGGATGAACCGCACGGCCGTGGGATGGGAGCGCCCGACCTGATCTGGCGTTGACGGGTCTCACCTCCTCGGCACCTCCATTGCTGGAGACGACAACACTACCTGAACCGGGCCGCTGCGCAGATATACACCGCGGTGAGCCTGCGGGCAGGCTCGCAGACCACCGGCACGAGTACGGCGAAGGCCCGGGAAAAGGCGTACACCGCCAGAGGGCACGTTTCGGCTCCTACGACACGCGACGTGCGATAACAGCGGAAATTGACTACATAGAGTCTCTGTGTATGTACTGACTGTAAATATCCATTTCCGCTGTTCAGGGAAGTGTCTGCAATGGAGAGGGACATGTTCGACACGCTCGACAGTAGACGCCCGCGCGTAGCCGTGGCCTCCGTTCGGGGCCGGGCCACCCTGCCCGAAACCGCCGCCCATGAGCTGGAGACGGTCGCCGACGTAAGCTACCTCGCCACGGAACAAGCACTGACCAGGACCGAGGCTGCGGCAGCGTTCGCAGAAGCCGAAGTGGTGGCCTTCACCCCGAAAGTGGCGCCTCCCGTGGACGAGGCGCTCCTTGAGGACCTCTCAAAGCTGCGCGGCATCGCCATCTACGCCACCGGCTACGACTTCCTCGATCTGGATCTGCTGGACAAGTACGGCGTGGCACTGAGCCACCTGCCGGAATACTCCACTACGTCGGTGGCCGAGCACGCACTGGGCATGCTGCTGAGCCTGTCGCGCCGTATCCACCTCGGCAACGACCGGTGCCGCGAACTGGTCCCGATGGAGACGTCACTGCGCGGGTTCGAGCTCGCCGGACGGACGCTGGGAATCGTAGGCTTCGGCCGGATCGGCAGTACACTCGGGCAGCTCGGCCAGGCCCTGGGGATGCAGGTAATAGCGGCCGATCCACGGCGCGACCGCGTCGAAGCGGCGGGGGTTCAACACCTGCCCTTCAATGACGTGCTGCAGCAGGCGGACGTCGTCGCCGTGCTGTGCTCTGCGGAGCACGTCTGCGAACCGATCCTCGGTACCGCCGAGATCGCGCGCATGCGTCCCGGCGCGGTGCTGGTCAACACGAGCCGTCCGCACTTGGTGGACGAGGAGGCGGTCGCGACCGCGATTCGCGCCGGTCGGCTGCGGGGCTACGCCGTCGACGACGCCGTGTTCGACCCGCAGAAGTACGGCGATCTGCTGACCGAGGGCCGGATCGTGCAGACCGGGCACAGCGCGTGGTGGTCGGATGAGGTGCTCGAGCGCGGGGGCGCCATGTGGGCGGAGCACATTCGCCGCCTTGCGCTGGGCAGCCCCATAGACGTCGTGTCCGCCGCGCCGCTGCCGGACGGTGCCGGATCCGGGAACGAGAGGTGACGGACGCATGCTGAAACCAGCACCGCAGCGGCGGGTCGAGCGGCTCGCCCTGGTCGGCGTCCCCGTACTGGCGGGCGCCTTCGTCCTCCTGCTCGCGGGGGCGAAGTGGCCGAGGTACTGGGAGTGGATCGCCCCGGAGCAGACACCGATGACCTGGCTGGAGAGCGTGCTGATGGTGCTGTGCGCCGGGGTTGCGCTGCTGCTTGCCGCGGCGAGGTATCTACGGGCCGAGGCGGGGTCCGGGCGCTGGCTCGTGCTGGCCGCCGGGTTCGCATTCCTGGCGCTGGACGAGAGGTTCGCCCTGCACGAACGGGTACGGGACGGCTATCTCGCGCCGCGCGGAGCCACACTGCCGTTTTTGCCGTGGGTCGCGCCCGGCGACTTCATCATCCTCGCCTATGGCGTCATAGGGCTGGCGCTACTGCCGTTCGTGCTGCCCGCGTTCCGCGGTGACCGGCGCTCCCTGAGATGGCTGATCACGGGCGTGGTGTTCGCCGCCGCGGCGGTCATCGGGGACTCGTTCAACGTGCACGCCATGTCACCGATGGTCGAGGCCCGGCAGCAGACCCTTGAAGAGGTGGCGGAGCTGGCCAGTTCAGTCTGCTTCCTCCTGGCACTGTGGCTGCGGCTTGTGCCCGTCCTCACGTGGACACCCGTACCGCAGCCGGCCGCTGCTGCGGTCAGCCATCCCGATTCCGACAGCGACACCGTCCTCGACGGTGTTGCCGGGACCGGTAACGATACCCAGCCCGGCAGCGGCACCGAGCCCGCCTCGACATCGCCCGGGTGAGGCCCGTGTGGTGCGCCGCCGCTCAATCGGCGGCGCACCACACGACACGATCACCCCTCCCCACACTGGAACCACTGAAGACGCAGGGCAGGGCAGCCCACCACGAGTGCACGTGCCGGCTACGTTTCCTCGGAAGTGCGTTTTCCCGGCCACGCGGCAAGAGCCAGTTCGGCGACCTTGGCCAGTTCACCTGATTGCGCCCCGTCCCGAGCCCGCTGGGACATCCCCTGGATGACAGTGGCGAAGTACCCGGCCAGTGCGTGGGTGTCGGTGTCGACGGGCAGCTCGCCGTCCTCTCGAGCCGTACGCAGTCGGGCTTCGAGGCCGGCCAGGTTGGTGTTGCGCAGATCGCGCAGGAATGCCCGCACCTCGGCATCCTGCGGGGTGACGTTGGTGGCCGCGCTGATGACCAGGCAGCCGGCCGGATGCGCGGGATCGGGGTAGATGGCCGCGGCTTCGCGCAGGATGCGGGCCAGGGCGCGGTAGGCCGTCGGCTCCTCTTCCAGGGCGGCGGCAGCGAACATGCCGGCGGGTGAGCGCCCGTAGTTGTGCACCACCTCTTCGAACAGCGCCTTCTTATCGCCGAAGGCGGCATAGAGGCTGGGCGGCTTGACGCCCATCACCCGGGTCAGTTCTGCGATGGAGGTGGCTTCATAGCCGTGCTCCCAGAACAGCCGGGTGGCCTGGCCCAGCGCCGCATCGCGGTCGAAGCCGCGGGGGCGGCCCCGGGTCGTCTCCGTCCTTCTCATACCCCCATTCTATAACGACCACTAATGAAAGCGTGCTACCGTCCATTCTGTATCTATCGCTAAAGAATTGAAGGCGGTCAGCAGCCATGCATACACGCACGTTGGAAGGCAAGGTCGCTCTGGTCACCGGCGGTAGCCGGGGCATCGGCCGGGCCATCGCCGAACGGTTCGGCGCAGACGGCGCTACAGTCGCCCTCACCTACGCCGACAACCAGGCCGCAGCGCACGAGGTCGTCGAGAGGATTCGCAAAGACGGCGGCACGGCCTTCGCGGTGCGGGCGCAACTGGGCAGGCACGGCGACGCGGCCCACCTGTGGGCCGCCTTCGACGCCCAGGTAGGCGAGCACGCCCCCGCCGGCGTCGACATCATCGTCAACAACGCCGCGATCGGACGCAGCCCGGAGCTGACAACACTCACCGAAGAAGAGTTCGACGACCTCTTCGCCATCAATGTCCGAGCACCGTTCTTCATCGTGAAAGAAGGGCTGAAGCGGCTGCGCGACGGCGGACGGATCATCAACATCTCCAGCGGCGCGGCCTACCTCGCGATGCCGGAGATCATGGCCTACGGCGCCACCAAGGGCGCACTCGACACCTTCACCCGCAACCTGGCCCAGGACCTGGGCCAGCGAGGCATCACAGTGAATTCGCTGGCCCCCGGGATCACCGACACCGACACAAACGCGGGATGGCTGCGGGGGAACCCGGAAGCCGAGGCGTACGCGGCGTCGCTGGCCGCACTGGGCAGGGTCGGGCAGCCGGAGGACATCGCCGACGTCGCGGCGTTCCTCGCCTCAGATGATGCGCGCTGGGTGACCGGCAGGGTGGTCGACGCCACCGGAGGGGCCGGGCTTTGACACCCCTGTGACGCCTGTCGTTTCTGACACTGGCGGCCTGACCGCACATTGGCGGCGAACAGCGGGAGAGGGACGGCCTTGGTGGGACCGCACCAAGGGGCCGCCCTCTCCCGCTCGGGCCACGCCTGCGCGATGAAGGCAGATGGCAGGAACCCGGTTACTCCCCATACTTCCGCAAAGCGCGTCCGCGCCGGCCCTGGTACCGTCTGCCTCCGCACCCCGGCCCTGGAACGGCCGTCACCACCTGGTACATGGAGCACCGCGATGATCACCTGGCGCCGACTCAGCCCCCGGGACTTCCCCCTGCTGATGCGGTGGCTCGCGCAGCCGCATGTGGCGCGGTGGTGGAACCACGAGACGTCGGCGGAGGCCGTGGAGCGCGACTTCGGCCCCTCAATCCGGGGCGAGGACCCCTCGGAGAACCTGCTCGCCCTCCTCGACGGTGCCCCCTTCGGCCTGGTGCAGCGATCGCGATTGGCCGATGCCCCCGACTACCTGGCCGAGCTCTCGGCGATCGTCCCGGTCGCCGAAGGCGCTGTGACCATCGACTACCTGATCGGAGACCCGGGCCGGGTGGGACGCGGCCTGGGGACGCGGATGATCTCCTCTGTCCTCGATCGGACCTGGCACGACTATCCGGACGCCCCGGCCGTGCTGGCCGCCGTCGTCGCGGCCAACGCTGCCTCCTGGCGCGCCCTGGAGAAGGCCGGCATGCGCCGGGTGGCAAGCGGGGACGTGGAACCGGACAACCCCGTCGACGAGCCGCTGCACCACATCTACCGGATCGACCGGCCGGCATCGGCGCCCTCTCGCGGCGAACGGTGGACAGAAACACACTCCGAACGGCGCCGCGGGTCACCCGCCGGTGCGGGCGGGGCCGCCGCCGGGCGAGCTGAGCCGCTGGGCCTCTGCATGCAGGATGTCGATCGTGCTGATGACGTAGTCGGTGATCGCGGCGAGTTCGGTGTCGTCGTACTTGGCCACCACATCGCCCATCGCCCGCGACAGCCCTGCGAAGGCGTCGGCGAAGTCGGGCCGCGCTTCGGGGGCCACTGAGACGTGAGGAGTATAGGCCGTCCCCGTGTCCCGTAGAGCTTGGCCGGCCTGCTGTGCAGATCGCCACCGAAGATCCCGGCAGCAAGCGGCAAACCGGCCCTACGGGTAGGGTCCTTGTGTGCTGGCCCATGTCCACCGAATCACCAAGTACGATCCGGCCGACCGCGATGAGCACGGCCACTACATCGGCGCCGAAGACCCGGTCAGCGACCATGGCCCAGTCGAAGCAGCCTACCTGCAGGCGGTGGCCGCCTTCGCCGAAGAAACCGGAGTCGACCACCTGGCCATACGCGAGCCGCAGGTCGCCGGCTTCGCCGACTTCAGCCTGGAACCGGCCGTTGAGGGCCATGGTCTCACCGGGCTCTTCCCGCCCGACCTCACCGGCTTCCACGACGGCGCGCAGGTGCCGGTCGCCATCGGGCTGGAGCTGGTCCGGGCCATGCTTCGCGACAACGGTGCCTGGTGCCGCCTGGAAGTGGAGGATGCATTCGCCGTACACGTCGGGTGGGACCAGTACGTCTACGTCGGCAGCCGCAAAGCCTGCGAAGCCGCGTTAGCCCGCACCCGCGCACTCGGGCTGTTTCCGGAACGGCTGGCGGTCTCCCCCTACGACGCAGCCTTCGACGAACCCGACGAGCCCGGCGAACAGCACCCCGCCGACGACGCCTTCTGGGCCCGGCTGCGCCGGTGCGTCACCACAGGCGAAGCCGCGATCCTGGAGGAATGCCACGTCGGCAACGCCTCTCGCTGGCACCGCCTCACCCACGACACCCTCGATACAGTGCGCGCCCGGCTCGCTCCCCGCGCTCGACTGGCCGTCTGGCCGGATCTGTCCACCGACATCGAGGCGGTCCTCAATGCCCTTCCCGATGAGGGCCTGATCGAGCTCGTCCGGGAGGACAAGAACGGCCAGATCACCAGTGCCACCGCAGACGAGACCCGGTTCAGCGAGCTGGCCGCGCAGATCGCCGACGCGCGCGCCGCGACCGTGCTGCCCATGGGGGTGGCGGAGCGCCGGCCCCTGTTCACCGCCGTCCTGACCGACAGCGACGGCGTTCTGCGGGCCCGGTGGAAATACTGATCCGCCCCCTGGCGGCCGGCGCTGGACCTTCCCCCGGATCATGCCCGGCCGCGTCGCACAGCTCGCGACGGCGATCCGTCGCCCTGGTCAACGACGAGTTTCCAAGCTTGGTGCTGAACCCGCCCACTGATTCGCTGTGCCCGCTTCCCGCTCCCTCCAGCCGGGTGCCGACGGGCGCGGCGCTTGCTCTTCTTCGCGCGCCGACTGCCCGAACCACGGCCGCCGGCGCCATTCTCAAGGACCTTCGAGATCCTCGCCGGAGTCCCCCGGCCTTTCAGCAGGCCGGGCCGGCCTCTCCCCCAGGCCGGCGAGGAACGCGGTGACCTCGGACACGAAGCGGTCGTGCGCCTCCAACTGCGCCCAGTGCCCGCACTCGGCGACCATGGCCAGGCGGGCGCTGGGCATCAGCGCGGCAGCCGTACGCGAGCCCTCCACAGGCACCAAGGGGTCGAGCTCCCCGTGGAAGAACAGGGCGGGAACGGTGATCTGCTCGACCACCGGCAGCAGGTTGTTGCGCATCCCCCGGCGGCCGACGGTGGCCTGGTTGTACCGGATGTAGCCGATCGCCGCCCCCGGGCGCAGCGCCTCGCGCCGGAACTCGGCGACCACCTCCTCGGGGAGTGTCGCGATATCGTGCACCACAGCGCGCAGCGCAGTCCCGACGAACCGGTTGGCCAGGCGCGCCGCGGGCAGCAGCATCCAGTCGGGCAGCCGCGTGCCCAGCCAGGCGGCTGTGTGCACCGCTCGGTTGCCAACCAGCGGGACAAGCCCGCCAGGGGCGATGAGCACCAGGGCCCGGACCAGCCGGGGGTGGCGCAGCGCCAGGTTGAGCGCCACATCCCCGCCCATCGACACCCCGATGACCACCGCCTCGGCCAGGCCCAGCTCGCCCATGACGCGGGCCGCGAAGTCGGCAAGGGCACCGGGGCCGCCCACCGGGTCGATCCCCGATGTGGCACCGAACCCCGGCATGTCCGGGGCTATCACGTGGTGGTCGGCACCGAGCGGCGCGAAGAGCCGGTACCAGGAGATCGCCGCGTTGTCGGTTGCGCCGCCGTGCAGCAGCACGACCGGTGGCCCCGTGCCCGCGGCGCCTCCCCGCAGCACCCGGACGCGTCCACCGTCCAGGTCGATGAACTCCGCGCGAGCGCCGGATGGGATGAGTGGGTTCATGGCGGGCTCCAGATGCTGGCTGGTTCGTCTGCAAGGCACGCGAAGCACCGCAGCGACGCTGCTGCGCTAGGAGCGCTGGGCGCCAACCCCAGGCGCGGTGCCGATCCCCCGAGCGGAAAAGCACTCGCCCAGGCAGGCCCCCCATAGCATGATGGGGGCCATGGCGACCGTGATCAGACCCTACGACGGGAACGACCGCGATGCGGTGACCGCGCTCTCGCTGCGCGCGTGGGCTCCCGTGTTCGCCTCACTGGAGGCGATTCTCGGGCCGTCCGGCCTGTTCGCCTGGATGCACCCGGACTGGCGCGAGGACCAGCGCCGGGCGGTCCACTCCGCTCTCGCAGACGCCGACCTCGACATCCACGTGGCCGAGGTCGACGGCGAGGTCACCGGCTTCGTCGCGGTGCGCATAGACCAGGACTCCCGGCTGGGCGAGATCCACATGATCGCCGTCGACCCCGACCACCAGCGTCAGGGCATCGGGGCGCGGCTCACCGACGCCGCCGCCACGCGCATGAAGACCCTCGGCATGGAAGCCGCCATGATCGACACCGGCGGCGACCCGGGCCACGCACCCGCCCGCCGCACCTACGAGCGAGCAGGATTCACCCCGCTGCCGATAACCCGATACTTCAAGCGGCTCTAGCGAAGGCGCGGATCGGCGCGCACCCGCGCCGACCCCGCGCTCCTGGGCGGCACACCAGCGCCCTTGCCGGGCGGCCTCCGCGGCGGGCACGCCCGCCGCCCGAACCGCCTACCGCCGCACCAGAGAAGGCCGGCGGCCCGGGGAGTCACCCCCAGCCGCCCCGCACCCCTCATCTGCGTTCTGCATCGGGGGTGATGTGCCGGAGGCTGTAGGCGCACACCGCCGCCCAGCCCGCGGCCGCTACACCGACCTTCAGCCGCTGCTCGGGCCGGGGCAGCCCGATACCGAAGACCACCAGGTCACCCACATCGGAGGCCACGCGCGCGAGCACCGCGGCCCGCATCGCCGCAGGCGTGGGCGCACCCAGCATCAGCGCCCCGATCGCCATGTCGCGCACCCCGATGGCGGCCATGAGCTGGCGGGTGTCGCGCGGAACGCGGCCGTCGGGGCCGGTGTGGCCGCTGGGGTCGGCCATCAGACGCGGGCGGGCAATGATCGCCGCGCTGAAACCGATCGTCACCGCCCCCAGGAACCGGGCGAGTCGCATGCACAGCCTCCTTATTCTCGCGGCGCCGGTCGGCGCCCCGCCTGCCTCCTGCCCCGACCACGGCACCGCCACACCGCCGTGATCGGCCCCTGCGCGCGCACAGGGCCGATGGGGCCGATCAGCGGGCGAACAGCTCGAAGGCGACCGCGGGGCGGCCGCCGAAGCGGGGCGCGTTGGCTTCGGTGGTGCCGGCCACGAACTCGCGGCAGTAGCGCTCGGGATCGGCGTCGGTGAGCGCCTCGATGTAGGTGCGGTGCTTCAACAGGGATTGCACCGCCCGCTCCCGTCCCGGTTCGGCGTCGACGGCGTGGGTGGGTCGGGGGGAGGCGGCCACCGCCACCCAGCGCACCCCGTCCCAGGGCGCCAGTCCCTCATCGGCCAGATCGGTGAAGATCCACCGGTTCCCGGCATCGGAGGCGGCGTCCAGCGCAGCCCGGCCCACCGCCTTGTGGTCGGGGGTGTTCCAGGTGGTGCCGCCGAAGGTGTCGTGGTGGTTCAAGGTGATGATCAGCTCGGGGCGGTGGCGGCGGATGGCCGCGGCCAGATCGCGGCGCAGCGCGGGGCCGTACTCGATCACGCCGTCGCGGTGGTCGAGGAACTCCACCCCCGAGACGCCGACCACCTCGGCGCTGGCGCGCTGCTCGCGTTCGCGCACCTCGGCCGCCTGCTCGGGGGCCATGGTGGCGATCCCCGCCTCCCCCCGCGTGGCCAGCAGGTAGTCGACCCGGCGGCCGCCGTCGACCCAGCCGGCCACTGCGGCCGCAGCCCCGTACTCGAGGTCGTCGGGGTGGGCGACGATCGCCAGGGCACGCTGCCAGTCGGTGGGCATCGGGGCGAGCTGCTCGGTCACTGCGTCCTCCCGTGTCGTCTCGGTCACGCCCACACCAACGCCCTACCGGTTGGCGCCTCCAAAGGGAAGACAGACTACCTCCACCTGCCTCCACGGCAGGCCCCTCGGGAGGGGCGCTCTCGCACGCACCGACAAGGGGCCCCGAGACCGGCGACACCCCGGGCCGGCGAAAGGACCTAACGCGGTGCGACGCGGGTGTCGCGAACAAGGACATGCTCCCGCCCCCATGCCCCGAGCGGCTCCAGAGCCTCATTGAGCGAGACGCCGAGCGCGGTCAGCGAGTACTCGACACGGGGCGGCACCTCGTCGTACACCTCGCGGTGCACGATGCCGTCATCCTCCAGTTCCCGCAGGTGGGACGCGAGCACCTTCTCGGTCACGCCCGGAATCCCCCTGCGCAGCTCGCCGAAGCGGCACGGCCGCTCGTTGAGCTCCCAGAGGATCAGCACCTTCCACTTCCCGTCGATCACGTCCATCGCCGCATCGATCCCACAGACGTAGGACCCCGGCCTGCGCACGGTCGCCATGCCCCACCCCTTCTGCCTGCTCACTCACCCCGGGGTAACCACCCACAGCAAAGTGCGTACTTGATCGCCTCAGAGATCGCGACAACTCTAGTCGTCATGGCCGACAACACCATTGGAACACCTTCGCTCACGCTGCTGGGGCTCGGCTCCATGGGCACCGCGCTCGCCCGCGCCTGGCTCACTGCCGGACACCCGCTGACCGTGTGGAACCGCACCCCCGCCCGGGCCGAACCGCTCGCCGCAGAGGGAGCGGCAATCGCCCGCACCGCCGCGGAGGCGGTGGCCGCCAACCGCCTCGTGGTGCTGTGCCTGCTCGACGACGCCTCGATCGACGAGGCCCTGGCCGACGTCGATCTGACAGGCACGGACCTGGTCAACCTCACAACCGGTACCCCCGATCAGGCCCGTGCCCGCGCCGAGTGGGCGCGGGCACGCGGTGCCCGCTTCCTGGACGGCGGAATCATGGCGGTTCCGCCGATGATCGGTGCCGCCGATTCCGGCGGCTACATCCTCTACAGCGGTTCCCGCGGCCTCTTCGGCGCCCACCGGGACACCCTGGCCGTGCCGACCGGCACCGCCTACGTCGGCGCGGCCCCCGGCTTGGCCGCCCTCTACGACGTGGCGCTGCTGAGCGCGATGACCGGGATGTTCGCCGGGGTCACACACGCCTTCGCGCTGATCCGCACCGAGGACGTCCCGCCGAAGGACTTCGCTCCGCTGCTCGCCGACTGGCTCACCGCCATGGCATCCTCCGTGTACACGACCGCTGATCAGCTCCAGAGCGGCGACTACACCACGGATGTCACCTCGAACCTCGCCATGCAGGTCGCGGGTAATGCGACACTGCTGCGCACGGCCGAAGAGCAGGGGGTCAGTACCGAGCTGCTGACCCCCTACACGGATCTGATGGAGCGCCGCCTCGCCGACGGGCACGGCGACGAGGACACCACGGGGCTGGTCGATCTGCTCGCCCATTGACCGGGCCCCTGCTTGTGGCGCGGGCCCATTCGATCCCCGCCCTGCCGCGCTTCAGACGAGGTCGGCGCCGTGCGCGATAGGGCGGTCCGGGGCCGGTTGGCCAAGCCGGGTTCGCCAAGGACCGTGGAGACGCGGGTGGGGCCGTGGCCAGGCTCACGGAGGTCAGCCGGCTCTGCGCGGCGAGCACAGCGCCGAGGCCGCCTCATTCCTCGGCCGCGGCCACTCCGCGCTCTTCGGTCCGGGGATCGCTGCCCTGAACCGGCAGCGATCCCCGGCCCGAGCTCCGCCGCCGCACCTCCCGCAGGATCCGAGCCTGTCGACCAAGCTGAGCCGCACCGGCGGATCGACCACGAGGAAGCCTTGATTCCATGAGGGCCCGACCCGTACCGGACTGGTTGGTGCCGCCCCCGGCGGGTTCACTGCCGACGACCTCGACCGGCTACCCGGCCTCACCCTGGTCCTCTCCATGCTGGAGCAGGGCCTGCGGGCCAGCGTTCCGCCCCGTCTGCAGGTGCGGACAGAGATGACGTTGACCGCCGACCGGGCTTCGGCAACCTGCTGAGATAGGCTCTGCCGGGCCCCTTCCCGGCGACGACGCCGCCATCCGATTCCGCGGAGAACCCCTCAGTGCTGCTGTCCACGACCCTGCTGGTGATCACAGTCGTCTTCCTGGCATCACTGGTGCGCGCCACGTTCGGTTTCGGTGAGGCCGTGGTGGGCATGCCGCTCCTGGCTCTGCTGCCGCTCGACCTGCACACCGCGATCTCGTTGATCGGTCTGGCGGGTCTGACGGTCGCGGTACTGGCCACGGCCACCGGATGGCGCCACGTCGACCGTCCTGCCCTGCTGCGGCTGGCCGCGGCCACGGCAGTGGGCATCCCGGTGGGTCTGGGGCTGGTGACGCTGGCCCCGGCCGCGGTGGTCACCGCCGCCCTCGGGGCTTTCCTGGTCGGCTACGGCGGATACTCTCTCATCCGGCCCGCGCTGCCCCGCATCACCGCGCCGACGTGGGCACTGCCGTTCGGCTTCGCCGCCGGAATGCTGGGCAGCGCCTACAACCTCAATGGGGTCCCCGTAGTGGTCTATGGCAGCCTGTACCGCTGGAATCCCGAGACGTTCCGCAACACCCTGCAGGCCCACTTCCTGGTCTCGGGGGTTTTCGTCGTCGCGGGCCAGGCCCTTGGAGGCCTATGGGCTCCGCCTCTGCTCAGCCTCTACGGCCTTGCGGTCCCGGCCATCGTGGCGGCCACCGTTCTGGGCACCATCGTGCACAAGCACATCCCCGCTGAGCGGTTCCAGCAGAGCGTTTATGCGGTGGTCCTGGTACTGGGTGCGCTTCTGCTACTGACCTCCTTCCGGGGCTGAAGCCCCGCAACCCCGTGACCGCGGGAACCTCGAGGTCTCAGCCTCGATCGAGGCGGCGAGCCGCCCAGACCAATGGCGGATCAGAACGCGCTGAGAATCAGCCCGGGCTCAATGGTCAGGTTGACGAGCATGTGGGCCACGATCACGGGGGTGAGGCTGCGGTTGCCGACGAGGTACAGCACCGCCGAACCGGCGCCCACAACGAAAGTGGATAGCATGCTGATCAGCCCCGCGGGGTGCGCCAGCCCCATCCCGCGCCCGTGCTTCGACGCGGAGAAGCGGTACCAGGTGGATATCCGAGCAGCGCCGCCTCCGCAGAGCCGCGCCGACCGACAGGTCGGGTGTCCGGCAGTCGGTCGGCGGGCTCAAGGGGCAGCCGTTCGGCGATCACGACGGAACGCCGCAGCTCACCGCACTCACGTATCCGCGCTGTCAGTGGACTCGCGCCGTCCCTGTGCCGCTTGCGGACCGGGGAGGAGCAGGTCCGCCAGGCGCTGGTAACCGAATGTGGCAACGGAGGCCACCAGCACACCGATGACCGGGGGGACGAACCAGCCGGTGCTGTTGGATACCCAGGCGACCACGCACGCGAGAACGTAGCCGGCCAGGTTGTCCCAGCGGAATGCCGGAACACCGGAGAGGGCGGGCAGGCCGGATCGCCAACGGGCGAGGAATTCCCCGATGATCACTCCGCCGAGCGGCGGAATGAGGATTCCCAGCCACGACAGATAGCTGATGAGGTGGTCATAGATTCCGGTGACGGCGAGAGCGGTGCCGATGACGACGCCTGCCACGACCCACGGCTTCTTCGATCTGGTGTTGAAGATCTCGGCGCCGGCCACGCCCACGTTGTAGGCGGTGCTGTCGTTGGTGGTCCAGATGTTGGCCACGAGGAAGACCAGGCCCCAGACCACGAGCCCCATCTGGTAGAGGACGAGCACGAAGTCGCCTTCGCCGAAGGCCAGTGCGCCGATGGCGCCGCAGCACAGCATGAGCAGTTGGCCTGCGAAGAAAGCGGCGACGCACGACCAGAATCCGGCCATGGGTGTGCGGGCGAACCGGGTCCAGTTGGGCGCCTGGGTGCCGCCGGAGGCGAAGGTTCCGACGATGATCGTTACCGCCGCGGTGACCGTCATGGTCGACGACGGTGCGATGGCGTTCAACCCGGCGAGGCTCCCCGAAACCGCAAGCGCCCGTATGGCGACCCACGCCGCAAGAGCGATCAGCAGCGGCACTGAAATCAGCGACAGCAGGTACATCCCGCGGTAACCGAAGTAAGCGGTGATGCCCATGATGAGGCCGCCCGCCACCATGAGCAGACGGATGACTGTTTCGTCCTGCCAGCCGAACGCTTGTGCCGTGAGCAGCGCGAGTGTGGCGACGGAAACCCCGTACCAGCCGATCTGGGTGCCGCCGAGCAGCAGCGACGGCAGCTTGGCGCCCCGCGTACCGAAGGCGTAACGGGACATCATGACGGTGGTGAGGTTGGTCTTGGCGCCGATCCAGCCGATGACGCCGACATAGGCGCCGAGCACGGCCGAGCCGAGTAGCAGTACACCCAGCAGCGGTGTGAAGCGGAACGCCGCGCCCACCTGGGCGCCGGCCAGCATGGTGGGCGTGAACAGGGCGAAGCCGACGAGGACGACCGTCAGCGAGAACAGCGACTTCCGGGCGTGTGGCGGGACCGGTTCTACCGGGTAGTCGGGATCGACCGCGGGTGCCGCGTCCACGGCATCGGGCGCGCCCTTCATCGGGTTCCCCCTTCGCCGTCTTCACCGATGTCCTCGAACCACAGTTCCGGGTGGTCAAAGATGAAGCGCGACATCAGCTCCACACAGCGGGGGTCGTCGAGAATGACGATGTCGACCCCGTTCTCGGCCAGCCACTCGTGGCCGCCGAAGAATGTGCGGGCTTCGCCGATCACCACGCGCGAAATGCCGAACTGCCGTACCAGACCGCTGCAGTACCAGCACGGCGACAGTGTCGTGACCATGGTCGTTTCGGAGTAGGAGCGCTGGCGGCCGGCTGCTTTGAACGCCGCGGTCTCACCGTGGACCGAGGGATCGCCGTCTTGAACGCGTCGGTTGTGGCCTCGTCCCAGCAGTTCGCCGTTGCGGCCGATCAGCGCGGCGCCGATCGGAATGCCGCCGCTGCCGCGGCCTGTACGGGCCTCTTCTAGCGCGATCTCCAGCCATTCGGAGTACTGGGGGGTACGTGTCATGGGGGGATGTTTCCCTTCAGCCGTACGATCGGGTGCCGCGCCCGTTCAACCGGAATCGGCGTGTTCTTTACGGTTGCTCGAACGCGGCGCGGGGCGCCCTTTGGTGGGCCATGCCCGGGGGGCGGCGACTGCCTGTCCCGTCGGGTTCTCCGTCGTATTGGTGAGGTGGGATGAGATGGGTGGCTTTGTGGACGTAGCCGCTGGGCGAGGGTCTGCCGCGTCGGCTTCGCCAGTGCCGCGCGGCGGGGCTCTGCGCCCGCACGAGATACCGCGTCTTGGGGCCGGTGCCGTATCAGCCAATGGTCCTCAACCGCTGAACCCAAGGCGGGACGGCACCGACCTTGTGACACGTGCCTAACCAACACCACCGCCCATGCGGTCGACTATGGCGACACCTGCGGATCCGGCCGTGCGAGCCGCGTGAAATCTAGCCCTTGCCAGACCGTGCGGCATGGGCTTCCCCGGCGCAGAATGGGGGCCGCCGCCGGAGGCGGCGGCCCTGGACATCCCGGGCGATCCTAGTAGGGCACAGGTGCCCCCTGGGTCCGTGCACGGTTCCTGCTCTCGATCCGGTCGAAAACCCCCGAAGCGCTGACGCTTAATGCGGCGATGCGGGACGGTCCAGCCCCAGGCGGCCGCGTAGCGTGTCGGCCTGGTGGTCCCGCGGCCTGGGAGGACGGCAGAACGATCCGGTGAACCCCGCCGGACTTCGCAGCGTCGAGGATGGCGCGCGGATTCAGGTGCGCACCCGGTCGGCCTGCTGATGCCGCGCTCCCACCGGCATGTCCGCCCCCGAGGGCTGTCGCGAGACCACCGTCATCTGTTCACCGGAGGCTGTGAGAGCCCGCACGAGTGGCCGCCCGGCTGCCCGAGTGGATGCTGGATCCGGCCGCGCGGCGGGCGATGCAGGCCCCGCACCAGCAGGCTTCCTGGAGTGGGGCCGGGCGCCCGGACGGCCGACCGGAGGGGCCAGTGGTGCAGCCGGAGCGTGAGGAGGGCTCCCGCGACCGGTGACACCTTGCCCGCAAACCTTAAGACCTTAAGGTTTGGAGTGTGAACGAGAACGCCGCCGAGACCGTCGGAATCGAGCAGGCCCGCAAGGTACTGGGCGAGCTGGTCAATCAGGTCCGCTACACCGGCCGGCCGATCGTGCTCACCCGGAACGGACGCCCTGCGGCCCGCTTGGCCCCCTTGGAAGGAAGCGACATGCACCCCTTCGACGCGACCACCCCCGATGCCGTCATCGCCGACGCCGTGCAGGATTCCGCCGCTCTGCTGGCCGCCGCCTACGCCCGCCTGGCCGACCGGGCCGCCACCGCCGAGGAGGAAGAGGCCGCAATGGCCAAGGTGGAGGCCGCCGGGGCCGTGAGGATGCGCACCGACCTGGACCGTGCGGGGATGATCGCCGAGTACCAGCGTCTCCAGGCCGAGCTCGACGCCCTGGAGAGCAATGGCTGACGAGGTCTCCGAGGAACGCCTGCGGCAGATCTTCGAGAAACGGATCGTGAGGTTCCTCGGCTTCGCCAATGCCGACCCGGTGCACGGTCGCCCCCCGTTGGTGGTGCTGCTGGGCGGGCAGATGGCCGCCGGCAAGTCCAGCTCGCTGGCCAGGATCATCGAGCGCCATGGCGGCGCCATCATCCCTGTCTCGCCGGACGACTTCCGCGCCTTCCATCCGGCCTATGAGCACATCATGGCCGAGCGCCCCCACGACCTGGTGGCGCTGACCTCCCAGGCGATGTACGCCTGGAACGCCATGACCCAGCAGCACGCCCACGAGGCCGGCTACCCCCTGGTCATCGAAGGCACTTTCGGGTACGCGCCCGGGGCGCTGGAGATCGTGGACCGCATGACCCGCACCCCCGATTCCGGGCTGCATCCGGGGTTCGAAGCCGAGGTGGCGGCGGTGGCAGTCTCGGAATACCGCTCCCGTCTTGACATGGTGGGCCGCTACCTGGCCCAGCCGCCGGGGCGGGGCCGCTGGGCGCCGGCCGAGGCCCATGACCGGGTCTATACCGCGATCCCCCAGACGCTAGAGGCTTTGGAGGCCAATGAGCACGTGCGGCGGGTCGTCATCACCGACCGCTCTGGAGCCGTCCACTACGACAACACCCGCGGGGACGACGGGCGGTGGGTCCGCCCTCCGGGAGCGGGTGAGGCGCTCAAGCAGGCTCGCGCCGAAGGTCAGGTGCCCTTCGATCAGCAGGAGGCGCGGGACTGGCTGGCCGCCTACTGGAGGCAGGCCGAGCACCTCGCCCAGCGCGGGGAAGTCAACGCGATCACCGCTCCGACGATGCTGGCGCTGCACGCCGATGCCGACCACATCGCCCCTATCGCCTATGCCGACGACACCGCGGCGTTGGAGGAGCACACGCGCTGGCAGGCGGTTCAAAAGGCGGCGTTCATCGCCGGGCAGCGCGGGGCCGACAACGCCGCACTGCCGCACACCCCCCGGATCTACTTCCAGTCCTCACGCGCCGAGCGGGATGCGTTCACCGCCGCCATCACCCGGGCCGGAGAGCACCCGGGACCGATGCAAGTCGACGCGCAGGCCGCCGAGGCCGTGCGCCGTGCCCAGCAGGGCACGGCTCCACCCGGCCAGCGCCCCGCGACCGTCCGCGACCAGGAGCGCTCCCGCAAGCGGTCGGGGCCGGAATCGGGAATCGAGCGATGAGAGGGAAACGAGACTCGATGGTGGGTCCTTTGCTTGACTCTGCTGCATGGCCAACGAGGGGCAGCAGAGTCTGGATTTCGACGCGATCGCGGCCGAGGAGAGGGATGAGGATGAACGAGCTGGGGCGGATGGCGATGGACCACTGGCGGGTGGCCCGGCCGATCAGCTATCAGCGGATTCCCGAGGAGGAGCGGGAGAAGTACTTCACGGGCCTGGGGGAGCAGGCCCAGGAGCAGATAGAGAGCCTGTGGATCCAGTTGGCTGGGGACGACCCGCCGGGCGAGACCGCCCAGCAGAAGCAGGGGCGGCTGAACATGGCGAGACTGCAAGCCAGGGAGCAGGTGATGCGGGAGATGATCCTGCTGCCCGAGGATCCGAAGGCGTTCGAGCCGGACGAGCCGAGCTGGCAGGACGTGGAGGAGGCGAACCAGCCGACCGACTCGCTGGCCGAGTGGATCGCCCAGCAGGATCCGGACAGGCAGGGCCCGGAGGATCCGCAGGAGTGGATGGCCTGGTACAGCAGCCGCAACAACCCCTGACCGGCCGGTTCACCCCCTCCAGTCAAGGCGACCTGGCGCCCTCGGGGGAACGCAGCCGCATCCACGCCAACCTGCACGTGATCCGGTTGCTGCGCGAGCTGGAAGAGGCCGGGCGGCCGGCGAATGAGGACAAGCGCGCCCAGCTGGCCCGCT
This sequence comes from Actinomycetes bacterium, assembly GCA_021793235.1. GTDB lineage: Bacteria > Actinomycetota > Actinomycetes > Streptosporangiales > Streptosporangiaceae > JAJYTD01. The sequence goes on from JAJYTD010000026.1 coordinate 18,549, forward strand.
GGTCAGGCTGGGGCGCCGTCCCGAACGTGTTCGACGAGCGCAAGAGCGAGTACGCCGCCGAGCGCGCCGAGCTGATGGAGCTGCTCAGCAAGGAGGAGTACGCCGCCGCCCGCCGCAACATCGCCGATGTCGCCGCCGACGGCCGGGTCTATGCGGGCGACCTCTACGATACGCTGCACGGTCGCGTCGACGTCCTGGTCCTCAACGCGCCTTATGTCCCCACCGAGGAGATCGGATTGTTGCCCGCCGAGGCTCGTCTGCACGGACCGCGGGTGGCGCTCGACGGCGGCGCGGACGGGCTCGACGCCCAGCGGCGGGTGAGTGCTGCCGCGCCGCTGTGGCTGGCGCCGGGCGGCCACCTGACTGATCGAGACGAGCCGGCGCCAGGTGCCGCAGACCGTCGACATCCTCGCCCGTAACGGGTCGGCTCCGCGAGTGGCCGTTTCCGACGAACTGGACGCCGCCGTCGTCATCGGTTCGTTAGGCGTGGAGACCCGGGACGGGCCGGCCGTCCCGGGAAACCCGCACACCCCGGTCGTGTGGTGACCGCCCCGTGCCTGCGCCGATATTCTGGTGCGGGCACGAAGCCGGCGGGTCATCTGAAGGCGTCGATGTTGCGCACCGCCCAGTCGGCGAAGGTGCGGGGCGCGCGGCCGAGGATCCGCTCGACGGTGGGGCTCACCCGCTGCTCGGCGGCCGACGGTTCGCCCAGGATGTCAAGGGTGCCGTCCACGACCGGCTCCGGCATGAACCGCAGCATCTGCGCCCGCGCCTCGGCGCGGCTCTGCTCGACGAACCGTACCGGCGTTCCCAGCGCGCCGCCGATCGCCTGGGCCTGCTCCCGCGGGGAGACCGGCTCCGGCCCGGTGAGTTCGTAGGTGCGCCCGGCATGGTCGCCGTCGCGCAGGACCGCGGCCGCGGCCTCGGCGATGTCGGTCGGGTCGATGACCGGCAATCTGATGTCGCCGAACGGTGCAGCGATCGTCCGCTGCGAGCGCACCGGATCGATCCACTGGAACGCGTTGGAGGCGAAGCCGCTCGGCCGCAGGATCGTCCAGGCCGGATCCGATTGCCGGACGGTGTCTTCGAAAGCCCGCAGGCGGGCATGGGAGGCGGCCTCCGGCCGGGACCCGGTGATCTGGGAAGACAGCAGAACGATCCGGTGAACCCCGCCGGATTTCGCGGCATCGAGGATGGCGCCCGGGTTCAGGTCCTCACCGGAACCGGCGATGAGCAGGAAAAGCGCGTCTGCTCCGTCGAACGCGGGCCGCAGGCTTTCGGGGTCGGCCAGGTCGGCCTGCCGATGCCGCACACCCTCCGGCGCGTCCACGTCCGGGGGGCGCCGCGAGACCGCTGTCACCTGCTCCCCGGCCGCTGCGAGTATCCGCACGAGCGGCTGCCCGACGTTTCCGGTCGCTCCCGTCACTACGATCATGATCGATTCCTATTCTGGTGTTTTCCGCGGTCGTGCACGTTGACTGTTCTCATCGGCGTCTTCACGGCCGTCGGCCGTACCACGCCACGAGCCGGTCGATGTCCGGCGCGTTCTCGTCGACGTCCACTACTGCGGCGAACGGGACCCGGCCGCCGCGCGGTTCGGCGGGGACGGCGCGGTGCATGGCCGAGAGGGAGGTCGCCAGTACCGCGGGGTCCCACGACGGGCGCTGGCCGGTCGCGGTGGCCAGGTCCCAGGTGTGCAGGGTGAACTCGGTGGTGTAGACGATGGTGGCGGCCGCGCCCGGCCGGGTGCCGAACGGCAGGCGCAGCGGTCGGCTCAGGATCGCGGGATCGGACCACACGGCATCGACATCGCGGGCGGCGGCTTTCCACGCTGCCGCCTGATCGCCGTCGAGAACGTCGTCTGCGATGTTCTCGACGCTGAAGGGGTCGCCACCGCGTCCGATCACGGCGACCCGGCGCAGGATGGCGACCATGTGGTTGGCCAGTTGCCGGACGGTGTATTCGGTGCACGGCGTGGGATCGTCGAACTGGTCGGAACGGACGGCGGAGAGGACGCGTCCGGCCAGGGTGAGAGCCCGTGTGAAGCCCAGACGGGGGTCGGCTTCGGTCGCGGGGACGGTCGGTTTCCCGGTGTTGTTCGCGGTTTCGGTCATAACCCCACCCTGGAGGCCGAACAGGCCATCTCCTGGCCGGTTTTCGGAGCAGAATGGCGGTATGCGAGCCGATCGTCTGGTGGCGACCCTGCTTTTCCTGCAAACACGCGGACAGGTGACCGCGGCGGAGGTGGCCGCCGAACTCGAGGTGTCCGAACGCACGGCGCGGCGTGACCTGGAGGCGCTGGCGACCGCCGGCGTTCCCGTCTACTCGCAGCGCGGACGAGGCGGGGGCTGGTCACTGGTCGGCGGGGCTCGGACCAATCTCACCGGTCTGACCGCGGACGAGGCCCGGACGCTGTTCCTCCTCGCCGGGCCGTCGTCGACCACGCCCGTATCGCGGGCGACGCTGCGCAAACTGGTGCGGGCCCTGCCGTCGACGCTGCGGTCCGGCGCCGAGGCCGCGTCAAGAGCCGGTGTCATCGACGGCACCGACTGGTCGCGTTCACCCGTTACGGCAGCGGCGCCCCACCTTGAAGTACTTCGGCGCGCCGTGGTGGAGGGGATCCAGGTCCGGCTCGGCTACGCCGGCCCCGAAAAGCCCGTGAGCGAACGGACGGTCCATCCGCTTGGCCTGGCGACCAAGGCCGGGGTCGAGTACCTCGTCGCCGACACCGACCACGGTCTTCGGACCTTCCGGCTCAGCCGCGTCACCTCCGTCGCTGCGACCGGTGACGCCGTCGTCCGGCCGGACGGCTTCGATCTCGCTACGGCCTGGCGCTCCTTGGCTGCACGGATGGAGGAACGCATGCTCGCGGCGACCGTGCTGGGCTGGGCCGAACGCGGAACCGAGCCGGTCCTGCGCAGGCTGTTCGGCGGGCGGCTGCGGATCAGCACGGTCGCCAAGGGGTGGATGGAGATCGAGATCGACGGCCCGTCGCCGGAGGTCGTGGCGGCGCAGTTGGCTGGATTGGGGTCGCGTGTCGAGGTCCGCGAGCCCTCGGCGGCACGGGAACGGCTCGCGCAACTGGCGGCCGAACTCGCCGCCACCTACGGGGCGCCGACCACGGTGGCGGAGCGATCCGGTGATTCTGCGTGACCTTTCGGGGCCGTGGCACCACAGCACATTGCGCCCACGCGGACCGGAGGGGAGCGGTCAGGCGGCCTTGCTGGTGGGCGGGAGGTGGCGCAGCAGCAGCACCGCGGCCATGGCGATCCCGGCCAGCAGGGCGGCGCTGACGGCGCCGACGGTGGTGAGACCGCTGGTAAAGGCCTCCCGTGCCGGTTCCAGCAGCGCGTCGCCGAGCGCGGGGGGTAGATGTTCCGCTGCCGCCACGGCGCTGTTGATGCCGTCGTGTCCGGCCGCGACTGCCTCAGATGGGACATCGGTTGGGATGGCGCCCGTGATTTCGGTGCGGTACACCGCCGCGGCGATGCTGCCCATGACGGCGACGCCCAACCCGACGCCGAGCTCCCCGCTGGTCTCCGACAGGGCCGCGGCGGATCCGGCTTTTTCCGGTGGTGCCGACCCCACGACCATATCGGTGGTCAGCACGGTCGTCGGGCTGATACCGAAGACGGCGACGACACACGCGCCCACCAGGAGGACGAGCCCGGCGGCGCTCTGCACTTGGGTGATCAGCAGGAAGCCGACCATCGAGACCGCCGCACCACCCGCGATGACGGAGGCCGGGCGCACACGGCGCGCGAGGAACGGAGCCAGCACGGATCCGATGATCGATGCCAGTGCGAGCGGGATCCCCCACAGGCCCGCCTGCAGGGGCGACAATCCATGGACGAGCTGAAGGAACTGCGGATACAGGAAGAAGATTCCGTTGACGGCCATAATGCCGAGCAGCAGCAGGGCCAGCACGGTGCTGAACGTGCGGTCACCGAACAGTCGCACATCGATCAGCGGGTCGGCGAGCCTGCGCTGCCGACGCATGAATACCGCACCGAGGACCGCCCCGGCCGCGATCGCCGCGATCGGAACCCAGTGCACGCCGCCTTCGGCGAGCTGCTTGAGGCCGTAGACGATCGGCAGGATCGTGGCCAGCGACAGCGCCACACTGGTCAGGTCCAGCCTGCCCGAGCCGGGGGCGCGGTACTCGGGCAGCAGCACCGGCGCCGTGATCACCAGAAGCGCCATGACCGGCACGGCCAGCAGGAACACCGAGCCCCACCAGAAGTTCGCCAGCAGGATGCCGCCGACGATGGGACCCAGCGCGATACCGGCCGAGAAGGTGGTCATCCAGATCGCGATGGCCACGCCGCGCTGGCGGGGGTCGTGGAACATGTTGCTGATCAGGGCCAACGTGGAGGGCATCAGGGTCGCCCCGGTGATGCCGAGCATCGCGCGGGCCGCGATGAGCATCGCCGGCGTCGTGGAATAGGCGGCCAGCAACGAGGCCAGCGCGAACCCGACCGCCCCGAGCACCAGCAGCCTGCGGCGGCCGATCCGGTCACCGAGCGTGCCCATCGTGACCAGGAATCCCGCAATCAGGAACCCGTAGACGTCCATGATCCACAGCAGTTCCGTACTGCTGGGCCGCAGGTCCGCGCCCAGGTGCGGGGCCGCGAGGAATAGCACGCTGACATCCAGCGCCAGTACGAGGAGGGGAAGGGTGAGTACGGCCAGTCCTGTCCATTCCCGTGGCCCGGCCCGCAGGTGGGGGGCGGGGGCGGTGTCCGGCGACATGAGGGGCCTTTCCGCTCGTTGTGAGCCGGTTGCCCGCGGCGGCGGGTTCTCGGTCTCGGGGCGTGGTTCTTTCCTCCGCCCATTTATATTACGATAAGTATCGTAATGCATTGCTAGGATGAAACGGTGCAACCACCTGCCGAGCCCGCCCCCGCATCGCCGCGCAGCGGCCGCCCCCGCGATCCCCAGATCGACGCGGCCGTGCTCAAGGCGACGCTCAGCGTGCTCGACGAGTCCGGATACCGGCAGCTCACACTCGAGGCAGTAGCGCGCCGCGCCGATACCACCAAGCCGGCGATCTACCGCCGCTGGCCCAACCGCCAAAGACTGGTACTCGCCGCGCTGGCCACCCGCCTCGGCGACCTGCGCGCGCCCGATACCGGATGCACCATCTGCGACCTCAACGAGGGCATCAACGTCTTCGTCGTGGAGTTCCACCGGATCCGCCCGGACGTGCTCGCGCCGCTCCTGGCCGACTGCGCCTCGGACCCGGAACTACACGACGCGTTCATGTCCACGCTTTTCGACCCGCCGCGAGCCGCCGTGGCGCAGATGCTCGAACGCGCCGTGGCCCGCGGGGACCTCCGCGACGACATCGACCGCACCCTGGTCCTGGACATGCTCGGGTCGCTGGTGCACTACCGGGTCCTGTTCGGCCACGCCTCGACCAGTGAAACCGAAGTCGAAAGCGCCGTTGAAGCGCTGCTGCGCGGAATCGCCGCCGATTACCCCACGCTCCTCGAACACAGCCGTCAGGTCGCGGGCAACCCGCCCATCCACAACGCCCACACCTGACCTCTGTTGCCGATCACCATGTGAGGCAAGCGCGGGCCGAGAGGGAGCACACCGGAGCTGCTGCGGACTGTCGCGGCCGACGTCGCGCCCGTGGACGTCCGCATGCCCGGCATGGGCGCCGGTTCCTCGGCCGTCGGCGGCACGGGGTCAGCGGGCTGAAGACAGCAAGCCACAAGTACACGGCCCCCCGCCGGCGACGTCCGTCGCACCGGGAACCAGACCTGCACCGCTGAACCCGGCCGGACAGCCCAGCAGCACCGGGGCAGCGGGCTACTCGCCTCCGTCGATGGCCTGCGCTTCGTGGTTGCGGTGTATATCATCAACGCTGCCCCCGAACCCGAAGTACTTCGGGTTCAAGCGCGGCATCACCTGGCTGAACGATGCCACAGGGCCAGATCATTCCTGCCATCACCGCCTGCGCCGACGCCTTTCTCAACCCGCCCATCGCCAACCTGGGGCACCGTGGAATCGAGAAGGCCGGCAAGCTGGTACGCACATGGCTCCAGCGCACCGACGACCCGCAGCGGGACCTGCCGCAGGCCGCCCTCTTGATGGAGGAGGCCGGCACAGGTGGCGCCCTGTTCCGCAACCTCTACCGCGACTTCCTCGCCGAATGCACCGAGCTGCTCGACAGCAGCCATCTGCGCACCGGCCACACGCTGTACACCGAGGCGGCCACCCTGTGGGCGGAGGCCGCAGCACTGATCACAAAAGCCGGTGAATCAGGCGGTGCGCAGTACCTCGTACAGGCAGGCACCGTCCTCTGCGATCTCTCGCGCATGGAGCGCGCGGCCATGCAGGCGCTGAGCCGCCTGGATGCGTGAGGCATCAAACGTGACCCAGCCCTGACCGTCCTCAAGAAACGAGCGTTTGCTGAACAGGTTGACCGCCTTGGGTCAGCCGTCGGCGGGTTGCCCGAACCATCGTTCTAGGGCGGCGCGCAGGAGGGCGCGGTCGTTTCCGGACCATGCGACGTATCCGTCGGGCCGGACCAGCATTGAGGCCATCGTGCCATCCGACTCGACCTGGAACTGTTCGACGCGCTGGCTCCACGGTGCGGCCGTGCTGGCGAGCGCGCCTCCAGTGGCATCGATGAGAGCGGGTCTGGCGGTCCGGAAGAGCTCGGGCAGCCGAATCTTCTGTCCGTCGCCGAGCATGAGGTCGGTCGTCGGAGCGAACCAGCCAGTCAGTTCGTCGGGTTCGGCCTCTCCCATGTCGTAGCGGACGTCGGAACCGGCGAGCAGGTCTGCGATGCGTTGCACGTTGGTGGTGTCGTTGAGGAGCTCACCGAAGAGCTCTCGCAGTGCAGTGACGTCGGAGCCGGGAGCCATGAGAGCGGTCTGCGCCTGGGTCTGCATGAAGACGCGGCGGCCGAGAGGGCGGCGTTCGGTCTCGTACGTGTCGAGAAGGCCGTCGGGCGCCCAGCCGTGCAGGTCGGCCGCTATCTTCCAAGCCAGGTTCGCGGCGTCCTGAAGAGCCAGGTTCAACCCTGGTCCGCCTGCAGCGGAGTGCACGTGCGCAGAGTCGCCGACGAGGAATGCACGGCGGTCGCGATACCGGTCGGCGAGGCGGGTGTTGCGGCCACTGAGCCGTCGCAGTAGCGTCGGTGCGCCCTCCCGCGGAGGCGTCAACGTTACCGGCACGCCGATGACCCTCTCGATACTGGCTTCCATCTCGGCCATCGTCATCGGAATGCCAGGTCCGGGGAAGTTGCCGTCCGGCTCGTCCTCCCATTCCGCGGTGTACACCATCGGGTGCTCCGGGTCGAACATCGCGATCGTGAACACCCCCCGCTCCGTGCGGTAGAACGATCCCGGGATCGTCCCGAGCCCCGCCACATTGACGCGTCCCGCGCCGGCCGGGATGAACTGGTCGGACGGAGCGATCAGCGCAGTGCGGTCGACGATGTGGTGGTCGGTGTTGCCCGAGAAGCCAATGCCGGACTGCTTCCGAACGTTGCTGCGGGCTCCGTCGCTCCCGATCAGATAGCTGGAGGAAAGCGTTGCCTCGGCCCCTGTGTCTAGGTCCGCGACAGTGACCTCGACGTGGTCATCGGACTGCGTGAACGAGCACATCTCGATGCCCCGGCGGATCTCCACGCCGAGCTCTTCGGCGCGGTCGTTGAGGATGCGTTCGAGATCGCGTTGATTGATCGGCAGTAAATGCATCGGATTGCAGTCGCCGAGGACGTGCAGCGGCAGCGGCATGGCTCCAAAGAAGAAATTCGGTGCGGCTACCGGCACCGGGGAGCCGCTCGCGCGTTCGAACAGCCCTCGGTGGTCCAGCAAGCGGACCACTTGACCAGTCAGGCCGTGTGCTTTGTCAGCCTGGTTGATACCGGGGAGCCGCTCGAGCACGACCGGGTTCACGCCCGCGAGCTTAAGTTCGCAGGCGATGAATACGCCGACGGGGCCGCCGCCGACGATGATGACATCGAGCATGAAGGTTTTCTTTCTGGTTGAACGAAGAAGAAGCCGATCACGGGAGGCGGTCCAGGCCGTCGCCGAGCCGCTGGAAGGCTTCGCGCAGCAGTGGGAGGAGCATCGGCTCCGGCTCCCGCAGTCCGACCCAGCGCTCCAAGGTGAGCAACAGTGTCGACAACGCAGCGTTCGCGACGAAGTAGGGGCGCGGATCATCGGAGACCGACACGTCGAGCCGTTCCGCTATTGCGGAGCCGAGCGCCGCAGTAGCAGCCCGTACCCCTCGGTCGACCGCGGACTGCATTTCTGGGTCGGAGAGCACTGCGAGCAGGCCAGTCCGCTCGGAACGGGTCTGTGCTGCCGCGTCCGGCTCGTCCTCGTAGGGCATGAGAACCGCCTCGGTCACAGCTGTCCACAGCGGCTCGTCGGCCGGGCGGGTCAGCAGTGCGTCCGCCGCGATTCGGGCGCGCTGGACAAGGCGGTCGGCGATGGCGTCCTCCTTGCTGGAGAAGTAGTTGCTGAACGTTCGTCGGGACACACCAACACGCTCGACGATGTCCTCCACTCGGACGTTGCCCAGCCCCTGCTCCCGAGCGAGCAGCACCGTCGTGACGCTGAGCGCCTCACGCAGTGCAAGTTTCTTGCTCTCCCGCAATCCGGATGCCATGCCGCCAGACTAGAGCAAACGTGCCCAATGGGCAAATTTGCGCAATGAGCATCATGCTCCTTATTCGTGCATGATCGTTCTCCGAAGAACGCCCGACGGGGCCGCGCGGACCCCACAGAGCCTTCAAAACCCCTTCAAAAACCCGAGGCATTCAACACCTCAAGACCACCGTTTTCTGACCTGATCCCGGGCCATGGCCACCCTCGAACCGGCCGACCGCCCGCCCACGACCGGGGGGGCGGTCGCCGCTGAACCAGGAAGCCTCCGTCGCGAGGCGGAGAATCCCCATCCTTAGGAAGGGGAGCAGCCGAACTGCTGGGTGTTGCCGCACCGGGCGAGTCTGGTCTTCTGGCCGGAGTCGAAGCCACCGCGATCATCGACTGAACGCACGACGATGAGACGACCCGGGCGAAAACGCCGGGCGGCCAGGTCGAGGGCGGGACCAAGGCAACGCCCCCGACCTGGCCGCCTCGCGGAGATGAGCGACCCGGAGCGGCCTGGGCCGCTCCTCAACAAAAGGAGAGTCCGCGGGGGCCTCGGTCAGGTGCCGACGTAGGCCGCGAGGTGCTCGCCGGTGCGGGTGGAGCGGGCGGCGACGAGGTCGGCGGGGGTGCCCTCGAAAACGATCCGGCCGCCGTCGTGGCCGGCGCCGGGGCCGAGGTCGATGATCCAGTCGGCGTGCGCCATGACCGCCTGGTGGTGCTCGACGACGATGACCGACTTACCGGAGTCGACGAGCCGGTCGAGCAGGCCGAGCAGCTGCTCGACATCGGCGAGGTGCAGGCCCGATGTCGGCTCGTCGAGGACGTAGACGCCGCCCTTCTCTGCCATGTGGGTGGCCAGCTTGAGCCGCTGCCGCTCGCCGCCGGACAGCGTGGTGAGCGGCTGGCCGAGGCTGAGGTAGCCGAGCCCGACGTCGGCGAGCCGGGCCAGGATCTTGTGCGCTGCCGGCGTGCGCGCCTCGCCGGCGCCGAAGAACTCCTGGGCCTCGGTCACCGGCATCGCGAGCACCTCGCTGATGTCGCGGCCGCCGAGGTGGTAGTCCAGCACTGACGCCTGGAACCGCTTCCCCTCGCACTCCTCGCAGGTGGTGGCGGTGCCGGCCACCATCGCCAGGTCGGTGTAGACGACGCCGACGCCGTTGCAGTCGGGGCAGGCGCCCTCGGAGTTGGCGCTGAACAGCCCCGGCTTCACACCGTTGGCCTTCGCGAACGCCTTGCGGATCGGGTCGAGCAGTCCGGTGTAGGTCGCGGGGTTGCTCCGCCTGGAACCGCGGATCGCGCCCTGGTCGATCGACACCACACCCGCACCGGCGGGGACCGACCCGTGCACGAGCGAACTCTTGCCGGAGCCGGCGACGCCGGTGACGGCGACAAGCACCCCGAGCGGGATGTCGACGTCGACGTCGCGCAGATTGTGCGCGTCCGCGCCGCGGATCTCCAGCGTGCCGGTGGGCGTGCGCACCGTGTCCTTGAGGGCGGCCCGGTCGTCGAGATGGCGGCCGGTGACGGTGCCGGCGGCCCGCAGCCCCTCGACGGTGCCCTCGAAGCAGACGGTGCCGCCCGCCGTGCCGGCGCCGGGGCCGAGGTCGACGGCGTGGTCGGCGATCGCGATCGTCTGCGGCTTGTGCTCCACGACCAGCACCGTGTTGCCCTTGTCCCGCAGCCGCAGCAGCAGGTCGTTCATCCGCTGGATGTCATGGGGGTGCAGGCCCGCGGTGGGCTCGTCGAAGACGTAGGTGGTGTCGGTGAGCGAGGAGCCGAGGTGGCGGATCATCTTGACGCGCTGCGCCTCGCCGCCCGACAGCGTGCCCGACGGCCGGTCGAGCGAGAGGTAGCCCAGCCCGATCTCCACGAACGAGTCGAGCGTCTGCCGCAGCACGGCGAGCAGCGGAGCCACCGTCTCCCGCACGTGGCCAACGCCACCGTACGCGCGGGAGGTACCCCCGGGCTCGCCAAGGCCGCGCACCCATTCGGCCAGGTCGCTGATCTGCATCGCGCAGGCGTCGGCGATGCTGATCCCCTTGATCTTCGACGACCGGGCCGCCTCACTGAGGCGGGTACCGCCGCAGTCGGGGCAGGCGGTGAAGGTGACCGCCCGGTCCACGAACGCCCGGATGTGCGGCTGCAGCGCCTCCTTGTCCTTGGCCAGGAACGACTTCTGGACCTTGGGGATCAGCCCCTCATAGGTGAGGTTCACGCCCTCGACCTTCACCTTGGTCGGCTCCCGGTAGAGGAAGTCGCGCATCTCCTTCTCGGTGTACGCGCGGATCGGCTTGTTCGGGTCGAGGAAGCCCGACTCGGCGTAGAGCCGCACGGTCCACCAGTTGTCCGACTTCCAGCCGGGGATGGTGAACGCGCCCTCGGCGATCGACTTGGAGTCGTCGTAGAGCTGGGTGAGGTCGATGTCGGAGACCGTGCCCCGGCCTTCGCAGCGCGTGCACATGCCGCCGGTGCGGGTGTAGGTCGCTTTCTCGGCCTTGCGGGCACCGCGTTCGACCGTGATCGCACCGCTTGCTCGCACCGTGGGGACGTTGAAGGAGAACGCGTTGGGCGAGCCGATGTGCGGCTGCCCGAGTCGGCTGAAGAGGATGCGCAGCATCGCGTTGGCGTCGGTGGCGGTGCCGACCGTGGAGCGGGCATCGGCGCCCATCCGCTGCTGGTCGATGATGATCGCGGTCGTCAGCCCTTCGAGTACGTCGACCTCGGGCCGTGCCAGCGTCGGCATGAAGCCCTGCACGAAGGCGCTGTAGGTCTCGTTGATCAGCCGCTGCGACTCCGCGGCGATCGTGCCGAACACCAGCGAGCTCTTGCCCGAGCCGGAGACGCCGGTGAACACCGTCAGCCGGCGCTTCGGGATCTCGACGCTGACGTCCCTGAGATTGTTCACGCGCGCGCCGTGCACGCGGATCAGATCGTGGCTGTCGGCAACGTGCAGCGCAGGCGACTGCGCGTCCGTCCTCGCGGCCATGCTCATCGTGTCTCCATCTGTTAGGCGGGACCGCCTTCGCGGTCTTTGCCGGCGTCGCCTGGCTCGATCCAAGCAGCTTCGAGCAGTACGGGGGTTCTCTTTCGCTTCGGCCCGTGGCGCCTCCCCCGGTCACGCGGCGCGCCCGGCCGAGGCGTCAGACCAGCCAGCGGCCGTCGCGCATCAGCTCGCGGCCGGGCATCTCGTTCACCTCGCGCCACGCCTGGATACGGCGCGGGGAGATGCGGAACCAGCGGTACGGCGTGGCCGATGCGCGCGGGTCGAAGCCGGTGCGCGCGGCGAACCGGTCACCCCGCTCCCGCGGCAGCGCGTCGATCTCGAGGACCTCGACTTCGCCCTCGATCATGGACACGTCGCGGGTGCGGCCCAGCCCCAGCCGGACGGCCCGGGAGGCGGCCAGGTTCCTGCCGGTCGGGCTGTCCGTCGGCGTGGCCATCAGCAGCGCCTCGCCGTCCCAGTCGAAGGACAGCGGCACCAGGTACGGCGCGCCATCCGCCGAGGCGCTGGCCACCCAGGCATCGATGTCATGGGTGAGCCGGTGCTCGGTGTCGCGACGGCGCTGAACACGGGAGCGGGGGTCGGTACTCATCGGTCCTTAAGCAGCTCGGGGACGTTGTCATCAGGGCCGGTGACGGCGGCCGTCCGGCGGCCGCCACCGGCGTCGTGCACGGGCTCCTTCACGGTGCCCTTGTAGGTCCTGGCGCGATCACCGGGCGGCTCAGCGCAGTTCCTGGATGCGGATCAGGTTGCCCGCGGGATCGCGGACGGCGCAGTCGCGTGCCCCGTACGGCTGCTCGGTCGGTTCCTGGACGACCTCGGCGCCGGCCTGCAGCCGCGCGAAGACGCCGTCGAGGTCGGCGGTGGCCAGGTTGATGCCGGCGTAGGTGCCCTTGGCCATCATCTCGGCGATGGTGCGGCGCTCGTCGTCGGTGATGCCGCAGCCGTCGGCGGCCGGCGGCTCCAGGACGATGGACGTGCCGGGCTGGCCGACGGGGCCGACCGTGATCCAGCGCATCCCGCCGTATCCGACGTCGTTGCGGACCTCGAAGCCGAGGGTGTCGCGGTAGAAGGCCAGGGAGGCGTCCGGGTCGTTGTGCGGGAGGAAACTTTGGTGAATGGTGATGTCCATGGCGATCACGCTAGTTGTGGCTCCGTGACCGGCGCTTCTCGATTCCTGATCGGTCTGGTCACCTGTTTCGCCACGCACGACGGCATCCCCGCCGTCGCGCGCGCCGCCTGGCGCCGATAGACGCTGGGCGGCACACCGACCAGCTCGGTGAAGCGGGTACTGAAAGTGCCCAGCGACGAGCAGCCGACCGCGAAGCAGACCTCGGTGACGCTGAGGTCGCCCCGGCGCAGCAGCGCCATCGCGCGCTCGATGCGCCGCGTCATCAGATAGGCGTACGGCGACTCGCCGTAGGCGCGCCGGAACCGGCGGCTGAGGTGCCCGGCCGACATGTTCACGCCGCGGGCGAGCGCCTCGACGTCCAGCGGCTGCGCGTACTCCCGGTCGATCCGGTCGCGGACGCGGCGCAGCAGCGCGAGGTCGCGCAGATGCTGCGCTGCGGTGGGTCTAGTGGTCACCTGCGTGATGATGCCACGTCGCGCCGACAATTACCCGGCGCCGCCGGCGTCCCGCCCCACTCCGCGTCCGCTCTGCCCCGGTCTGCTCCACGTTCAAGGGGATCGAGATCATCGAGGAGGTCGACGGGCTCAAGGGCCGCGAACGGCCGACGGTTTTTGGCCGTTTCCCACAACCGGAGCCGCCTAGCGTTTGCTGTCTGCGGCATGGCGCTGCCGGCCGGTAGACGGAAGGGTGAACACTGCCAAGGGCCGCCATGTCGCGGCACGCGCATCGTTGATCTACAGAAGGGCTCGGTCGGGTGTTCAGTCGTATCGCCATCGTCAACCGCGGTGAGGCCGCTATGCGGCTCATCCACGCCGTCCGGGACCTGGCCGCGGAGACCGGGACACGGATCGAGACCGTCGCTTTGCACACCGACGTCGACCGCACCGCCACCTTTGTGCGCGAGGCCGACATCGCCTACGACCTCGGTCCCGCGTCCGCGCGTCCGTATCTCGACCTGAAAGCGCTGGAGCGTGCGCTGGTGGAGACCGGGGCCGACGCCGCGTGGGTCGGCTGGGGCTTCGTCGCAGAGGATCCGGCGTTCGCGGAGCTGTGTGAGAAGGCCGGAGTGACCTTCGTCGGACCGAGCGCTGAGGCGATGCGCAAGCTCGGCGACAAGATCGGCGCGAAGCTGATCGCCGAGGAGGTCGGCGTTCCGGTCGCGCCGTGGAGCCGCGGCGCGGTCGAGACCCTGGACGCCGCCCTGGCGGCGGCGGCCGAGATCGGCTACCCGCTGATGTTGAAGGCGACCGCGGGCGGCGGCGGGCGCGGCATCCGCGTGGTCACAAACGATACCGAGCTGGCCGACGCCTACGAGCGCACCAGCCAGGAGGCCGGTCGGGCGTTCGGCAGCGGCGTCGTGTTCCTGGAGCGGCTGGTCACCGGTGCCCGGCACGTCGAGGTGCAGGTGATCGCCGACGGCGAGGGCACCGCGTGGGCGCTCGGCGTCCGCGACTGCTCGGTGCAGCGGCGCAACCAGAAGGTCATCGAGGAGTCGGCGTCGCCGGTGCTCAGCCCCGCACAGACAGCCGAGCTCAAGGCGTCGGCCGAACGACTGGCCGTCGCGGTCGGTTACCGAGGCGCGGCGACCGTCGAGTTCCTCTACCACCCAGGCGACAGGCTGTTCGCGTTCCTGGAGGTCAACACCCGCCTGCAGGTCGAGCACCCGATCACCGAGGCCACAACCGGGTTCGACCTGGTCAAGGCGCAACTGCGGGTGGCATCCGGCGGCAGGCTCGACGGCGAGCCGCCGGTGGAGCGCGGGCACGCCATCGAGGCCCGGCTGAACGCCGAAGACCCCGACCGCGACTTCGCGCCCTCCCCGGGCCGCATCGCACGGCTGGACCTGCCCGCCGGGCCGGGCATCCGTGTGGACACCGGCGTCAGCGAGGGCGATACCATCCCCGCCGACTTCGACTCGATGATCGCGAAGATCATCGCCTACGGCCGCGACCGCGATGAGGCGCTCGGCAGACTGCGCCGGGCGATGGCGCAGACCACGGTGATCATCGAAGGCGGAGCGACCAACAAGAGCTTCGTGCTCGACCTGCTCGACCAGCCCGAGGTGATCGACGCCAGCGCCGACACCGGCTGGATCGACCGTGTCCGCGGCGAGGGCGGGCTCGTCTCGCACCGGCACTCCGCCGTCGCGCTGGCGGCCGCCGCCATCGAGGCGCACGAGGAGGAAGAGCGCGTCGAGCGGCAACGGCTGCTGTCGACGGCGTTCGGCGGACGCCCGCAGGTGCAGCACGAGAGCGGCCGACCACTGGACCTCAAGCTGCGCGGCGTCGGTTACCGCGTGCGCGTCGCGCGGGTCGGCGCGCACCGGTTCCGCGTCGGTGTCGAGACGGGTGACGGCGTCCGCACCGCTGACGTCGAGCTCGACCGCTTCGACCGGCACACCGGGCAGATCATCGTCAACGGCACCCGGTACCGCCTGCTCACCGGCACGCACGGGCCGATCCACCTGGTCGAGGTGGACGGCGTGGCGCACCGGGTCAGCCGCGACGAGGGCGGCGTCATCCGCTCGCCCACGTCCGCGCTGGTCGTCGCCACGCCGCTGGAGGTCGGCGCCGAGGTCGAGGCGGGCGCGCCGGTGCTGGTGTTGGAAAGCATGAAGATGGAGACGGTGCTGCGGGCACCGTTCAATGCACGGCTGAAGGAATGCGTCGTGTCCGTGGGCGGCCAGGTGGAGACCGGTGCCCCGCTGCTGCGGCTGGAGCCGCTCGCCGACACCGAAGCCGAGGACACCTCGGCCGCCGCGTCCGTCGAGCTGGACCTACCGGACGCGACCGAGGAGGTCCCGACATGGGAGCGGCTCGCGCGCGGCCAGGAGGATCTGCGCAGCCTGCTGCTGGGCTTCGATGTCGACCCGCACGACGAACGCCGGGTGCTCGACGGCTACCTCGCCGCGCGTCGGGCGGCCACCGAGGACGGCCACCGGCCGCTGGCCGAGGAGCTAGAGCTCGTCGACGTGTTCGTCGACCTCGCCGAGCTGAGCCGCAACCGGCCGGCGGGCGAGGACAGCGGCGGCGACGACCACGTGCGTAGTGCACGCGAGTACTTCCACACCTACCTGCAAAGCCTGGACGTCGAGCGAGCCGGGCTGCCGAAGGCGTTCGAGGCCAAGCTCGCCAAGGCGCTCGGACACTACGGTGTCACCGCGCTGGAGCGCTCTCCCGAGCTCGAAGCCGCGGTATTCCGCGTCTTCCTCGCCCAGCAACGCGCGTCCGCCGACGCCGCGGTCGTCACGGCGCTGCTGCGCGCGTGGCTGCGGGAGCCGCCGCCGGACGAGACGCTGCGCGAGCCCGCCGGCCTCGCGCTGGAGCGGCTGGTGGCCGCGACGCAGGTCCGCTTCCCCGCGGTCGCTGATCTCGCCCGCGGCGTGGTGTTCGCCTGGTTCGGCCAGCCGCTGCTGCGCCGCAACCGCGCCCGCGTCTACGCCGATGTCCGCAAGCACCTGCGCCACCTGGACGCGCATCCGGACGCACCGGACCGCGCCGAGCGCATCGCCGAGATGGTGCGCAGCACCGAGCCGCTGGTGCGGCTGCTCGGCCAGCGGCTTGTCCGTGACGGCTTGGACAATGCGGCCATGCTGGAGGTGCTGACCCGGCGCTACTACGGCAACAAAGGGCTCATCGGCGTCCGCACCAGCGAGGTCGCCGACTGCACGTTCGTGGTCGCCGAGCGCGCAGGCTCGTGCGTGGTCTCCTCCGCGGTGAGCTTCGAAGCGCTGGGCAGCGCGCTGCGCGGGCTCGCGGATCTGGCGAGTGGTGAGGGCGCCATCGACGCCGACATCTATCTCGCCTGGGAGAAGCAGCCGGAGGACTCCGACGCGATGGCGGCCGCGCTGCACGAGGTTCTTATCGCGCACCCGCTGCCGAAGCAGGTCCGCAGACTCACCACCACCGTCGCGGGCAGCGGCGGCGCGGTGATGCACCACCACTTCACGTTCCGCCCGTCGAGCGCCGGGATGGCCGAGGATCGGCTGATCCGTGGCCTGCACCCCCACATCGCGCAGCGGATGCAGATGGAGCGGCTGCGCAAGTTCGACCTCACCCGGCTGCCGTCGTCGGACGAGGAGGTCTACCTCTTCCAATGCGTGGCGCGGGAGAACCCGTCGGACGATCGCCTCGTCGCGTTCGCGCAGGTGCGCGACCTGACCGAGCTGCGCGAGCACGACGGCAGGCTGGTCGCGCTGCCGACGGCCGAGGACACCATCGCCACCTGCCTCGACTCGATCCGCCGCGCGCAGTCGCAGCGGCCGTCGAAGAAACGCTTCAACACCAACAGGATCGTGCTCTACGTCTGGCCGCCGAGCGACATCACCCGCGCGGAGCTGGAGACGATCGCCGAGCGCGTGCTGCCGACGACCACGGGTGCCGGGCTGGAGGAGATCCTGTTCATCGCGCGACGGCGCGACCGGACGACCGGCGAGCCGACCGAGATCGCCGTGCGCATCTCCTTCGACGCCACCGGCGGCACCGAGCTGACCGTCGGCGAGCCGTCGGCCGAGCCGGTCGAGCCGCTCGACGACTACCGGCTGAAGGTACTGCGCGCGAGCAGCCGCAATACGGTGTACCCGTATGAGCTGACCGGCATGCTCGGCGACTTCGTCGAACACGACCTCGACGACGATCACGCGCTGGTGCCGGTCGACCGGCCGAAGGGGAACAACACCGCGGCGATCGTCGCGGGCGTGGTCACCACGCCGACCCGGCGGTATCCGCAGGGCGTCACCAGGGTGGTGCTGCTCGGCGACCCGACGAAGTCGCTCGGTGCGCTGTCAGAGCCGGAGTGCCGCCGGGTGATCGCCGCGTTGGACCTGGCCGAGCGGATGCGGGTGCCGCTGGAGTGGTACGCGCTGTCCGCCGGCGCCCGGATCTCCATGGAGTCGGGCACGGAGAACATGGACTGGGTGGCCGCGGCCCTCAAGCGGATCGTCGAGTTCACCCAGGACGGCGGCGAGATCAACATCGTGGTCGCGGGCATCAACGTCGGCGCGCAGCCGTACTGGAACGCCGAGGCGACGATGCTCATGCACACCAAGGGCATCCTGGTCATGACGCCGGACTCGGCGATGGTGCTCACCGGCAAGCAGTCGCTGGACTTCTCCGGCGGCGTGTCGGCCGAGGACAACTTCGGCATCGGCGGCTACGACCGGGTGATGGGCCCGAATGGGCAGGCGCAGTACTGGGCGCCGAACCTGGCCGCCGCGCGGGACGTGCTGATGTCGCACTACGCCCACACCTACGTCGCACCCGGCGAGGAGGCGCCGCGGCGGGCGAAGACGACCGACCCCGTCGACCGCGACATATCCGACTTCCCGCATGCCGTGGCGGACAGCGACTTCACCACCGTCGGCGAGATCTTCTCCGCCGAGGCCAACCCGGACCGCAAGAAGCCGTTCGACATCCGGACCGTGATGCGAGCGCTCTCCGACCAGGACCACCCGGTGCTGGAGCGCTGGGCGGGCATGGCCGACGCGGATACCGCGGTGGTGCAGGACGCGCATCTCGGCGGCATTCCGGTGTGCCTGCTCGGCATCGAGTCACGGGCGGTGCCGCGGCGCGGCTTCCCGCCCACCGACGGCCCGGACACCTATACCGCAGGCACGCTGTTCCCGCAGTCGTCGAAGAAGGCCGCACGGGCGATCAACGCGGCCAGTGGCAACCGGCCGCTGGTGGTGCTGGCGAACCTGTCGGGCTTCGACGGCTCACCGGAATCGATGCGCAAGCTGCAGTTGGAGTACGGTGCCGAGATCGGCCGCGCGATCGTGAACTTCCGCGGGCCCATCGTGTTCTGCGTGATCTCGCGATACCACGGCGGCGCGTTCGTGGTGTTCTCGAAGGCGCTGAACCAGAACATGACCGTGCTCGCGCTGGAAGGCTCGTTCGCCTCGGTGCTCGGCGGCGCCCCCGCCGCCGCGGTGGTGTTCTCCGGCGACGTCAACGCCCGCACAGCGGCCGACCCGCGCGTGCGGGACCTGGAGGCCCGCGGCGCGGCCGCCTCTGGCGCCGACCGCGCCGCGTTGACCGCGGAGCTCGATGAGCTCCGCTCGTCGGTCCGCGCGGAGAAGATCGGCGAGGTGGCTGCGGAGTTCGACCGTGTGCACAGCATCCAGCGCGCGGTCGAGGTCGGCTCCGTCGACGCCGTCATCGATACCGCGCAACTGCGCCCACGGATCATCGAGGCCATCGAGTCCCGCCTGCCCTGACCCCGATCCGGCGCACTGCGGCTCCGGCTACGGATAGCCGTCCACCGGCGTGTCCTGGATCCGGCGATCGCCTGAGGTGCGCGTCGCGGCACTCTCCGCAAGGAGTTTCGCGACGCGCACGGCGACTCCCCCGGCGCTCGACCGGCGCGGGTTCATCGCACCGAATCCCACCGGCCGAGTATGGAATCCGCTCCGCAAACGAAATCCGGGCCCCTCCCCCCTTATTGTATTGATACGAGTATCAAGACTCCGATAAGGCCCACTTATCGGTGGTCAGGAAAACAGGACTTTCCACCTCTGTTTCGTTTTCGAGAAACGTTTTTAGTGGAAAAATAACGTTGCCAACGCTACTAAACTAAACAGGATCCACCGGGGTCCGTCGGGTCCACGGTAGAGGGGAACGGCCCCGGTGTGCGGCGGCTCAGACGTGCCGTAGGGGACGAAACGCCCGATCCACCAGCGCGACGCGGTCAGCGACGCCGCCCGAGCGAAGCCATTCGCGCGAGACCGCGTCGGACGACCGTTCCACAGAGGCGCCGATGCCCCGGGCGGGCGAGGTCCCGGATGCGGCCGTTCGCCAATTTCCATAGTCGGCTATAACATATCCGACTATGGAAATGATCGATGTTCCCGCCATCCGCGGAGGCACGCGGGCCGGGCCGCTGAACCGGGCGCTGCCGCGCGCCGCACAGGAAATCGCCACTGACCCGCTGCGGGCAGCGGCGCGGGACGGCTGCCGGTGACCACCGGACGCCAGGTCGCGGCCGAGCACGGACCGGTCGGCTACGCGCTGGCCCAGGCGACCCGAGCGCACCGCGCCGACCTGCAGCACCGGATGGCGCAACTCGGCCTGCACCTGGGCCAGGAACTCCTCATTGTCGACATCCACCACAACCCGGACACCACGCAGGCAGAGCTGGTCCAGCGGATCGGCATGGAGCAGCCCACCATCGCCAAAGCGCTCACCCGGATGGAGCGGTCCGGGTTCGTCCAGCGCACCGCCGATCCCGCCGACCGCCGCGTGGCCCGCGTGCGGCTGACCGAGCGCGGCGAGGCGGCCGTGCCCGCCATCATGGCCGCCTGGTCGAAGACGGACGAGCGCTCCACCGCAGCGCTCACCGAAGCCGAGGCCGCAGAGCTCACCCGGCTGCTGAACATCGTCCGCGACAGCTTCTGACAATCCCCTTCCAACGCCCCGCAACACCCGTTACCAGGAGATGCGAATGGACCTCGGTCTGGCCGGAAAAACCGTGCTGGTCACCGGAGCGAGCACGGGCATCGGCAGGGCCGCCGCCCTGGCCTTCGCCGAGGAGAAGGCCCAGGTCGCCGTCGGCTACCACAGCAACGAGAAGGCCGCCGCTGCAACGGTGGCCCTCGCCGAGCAGCGCGGCGCTCGCGCGATCCGCTGGCGGCTGGACCTCGGCCGCCCCGACTCGCTCACCACGGCGGTCGACCGCGCCCGCCGGGAACTCGGGCCGATCGACGTCCTGGTCAACAACGCCATCCGCTGGCCGGACCGGCCCGAGCCCGGAGAGCTGTTCGAAACCGCGCCACCCGAACGGTTCGCCACCTCGGTGGAGGCCAACCTCGTAGGCCCCTACCTGCTGGCCCGCGCCGCCGTCGCCGACATGCGCGCCCGCGGCTGGGGCCGCATCGTCCACGTCTCCACCGGCCTGGTCGAAGACGGCTTCCCCGGCAACGCCCCCTACATCGCCGCGAAGGCGGGACTGCACGGCCTCACCCGCGCCATGTCCCGGGAACTGGCGGCCGACGGGATCCTCACCAACGTCGTCATGCCCGGCTTCACTCCCGCGGACAAAGCCATACCGCCCGAACTCCTCGACACGGTCAGCGCGGCCGCCGCGACCCGCAGCGTCACCCATCCCGACGACGTCGCCCGCATGATCGTCTTCCTGTGCTCGGCCGCCAACACCAACACCACCGGCGAAGCCATCAGAACCGACGGCCACTTCCTCTCCCCGGCCTGACCACGGGCCTTGCGCCGTTTCCGGCCATTCCCGGCCCGGGCCCCGCTCCCGGTCAGCCCTTGGGAGCGGGGCGCGGGCGGACCTGGTGCCGTGCGGTTCTAGCGGTGCGGTCGGCCCGGAAGGATTAACGGAGGTAGGCGATCAGGCGTCGGGACGCGGTCGGCGAGCCTGCCGCGCCTCTTTGGTGAGGCCGTTGTTGGCCAGCAGCAGGGTGACGTCAATGGGGGTCGAACTCCTCACGCAACCGCCCGGCGTCTTTTGCCCGCTGCACCAGTTGAGCGAGGCCCTCCTCCGCGCGGGTGAGTCCGCGGGCACACATCTCAGCGGACCTTTTGGAAGAACGCGCGGACGTCACCGACCAGCAGGTCCGGTGCCTCCATCGCGAGGAAGTGACCACCCCGGTCGAGCTCTCGCCAATGCACGATGTTGTGGTCTCGCTCGGCCCAGCGGCGGATGGTCACATCATGGGTTGAGACCAGCACCCCGGTCGGCACCGTCCCGCGCTGGCCGGCCGCCCAGTCGCCTCCGCCGTCGTCCCAGCCGGTGCTGTCTCCACCATCACCACCGGAGTCGGCGCTCCAGTCGCCGGCCCCGCTCCAGGCGTTCGCGGAGATCTCCTCATAGTAGATCTGCGCCGCCGAACCGGCGGTGCCCGTGAACCAGTACAGCGAGACATCGGTCAGGATACGGTCGCGGCCGATGCCGTCCTCGGGCAGGCCGTCCTCCGGATCGGTGAGTTCCTTGAACTTCTCCACGATCCAGGCGAGTTGGCCGACAGGTGAGTCGTGCAGCCCGTACGCCACCGTCTGCGGCCGCTTGGAATTGCACTGGAGATAGCCGTCGTTGAAGTCCTGCATCGCCTGCCAGCGCCGCTGCTCGGTCTCGGTGAGGCCGTCCAGCTCGCCCTCCTCCCCGATCGGGAAGGTGATCATGGCATTGAGGTGGATGCCGGAAACATGGTCCGGATCCTGCTTGCCCATCTCGGGGGCGACCCATGTTCCCGTGTCGTAGCCCTGGATGCCGTACCTCTCGTAGCCGAGCCGCGCCATCAGCTGCACGAGCAGCCCGGCCATCCGGGACGCGCCCATTCCGGGCCCGGCCAGCGGGGTGGAGAACCCGAACCCGGGCAGCGAAGGAATGACCAGGTGGAACGCGTCCGCAGGGTCGCCCCCGTGCGCACGGGGATCAGACAGCGGCCCGATCACGTCGAGGAAGTCCACCACCCCACCCGGCCAGCCGTGCAGCAGCAACAACGGGGCGGCGTCGGGCTCGGGTGAGCGCACGTGCAGGAAGTGGATGTCCTGCCCCTCGATGGAGGCGACGTACTGCGGGTGCTCGTTGAGTTCCGCCTCGTGCGTGCGCCAGTCGTAGCGGGTGCGCCAGTACTCGGCAAGCTCCCTCAGATACTCCACCGGCACGCCTCGGCTCCAGCCGACACCCGGCAGTTCATCGGGCCACCGGGTGTCGGCCAGCCGCGCATGGAGGTCGTCGAGTTGCGTCTGGGGAATGTCGATACGGAAGGTCCGCATGTCGTGCGTTGAGTTCGCCATGCAGACAAGCAATCAGTGACTTAGGCCAATTTCCGACCTGAATCTGCGGCGATCTGTCCGCGTGCTGAACCACCCCGGCTCGGTGCCACGGCCGAACGGTCCGCTTACCAGCGGTGGTGGACCTGGGGACGGATCAGGTCGGCATAGACCGCGCGGACGGCGGCGTGCGTCTCCGCGGACAGTGGGGCGGCAGCGGCGGCCGCGGCATTGCCGTCGGCCTGCGCGGCGTTGCGGGCACCCGGGATGACCACGCTCACGCCGGGCTGGTCGAGGATCCACCGCAGCGCGAACTGCGCCATGGTCATGCCCTCGGGGACCAGCTTCCGGATGCGCTCCACCGCGGCCAGGCCGGTCTCATAGTCCACCCCGGAGAAGGTCTCGCCCACGTCGAAGGACGCGCCGTGGCGGTTGAAATTGCGGTGGTCGTCGGCGGCGAACTCGGTGGCCGCCGAGAACTTGCCCGAGAGCAGTCCGCTGGCCAGGGGCACCCGCGCGATGATCCCGACCCCGGCCTTCTGGGCAGCGGGCAGCACCTCCTCCAGGGGCTTGTGGCGGAAGGCGTTGAGGATGATCTGCACGCTGGCCACGTTCGGGCGCTCGATCGCGGCGAGGGCCTCGGCGCAGGTCTCCACGCTCACCCCGTAGGCGGCGATCCGCCCCTCCTGGACCATGGCGTCCAGGTCGTCGAAGACGGCATCAAAGGAGTAGACGGCCGGGGGCGGGCAGTGCAGCTGCACCAGGTCGATCGTGTCCACCCCGAGGTTCTCCCGGGAGCGGTCGTTCCAGGCGCGGAAGTTGTCGGGGTTGTAGGCCTCGGGCACCTGCGCTACCCGTCGGCCCATCTTCGTCGCCACCGTCAGGCCGGGCCGCTCCTTGAGGAGCTGTCCCACCAGGCGTTCGCTTCGGCCGTCGCCGTAGACGTCGGCGGTGTCGATGAAAGTGACCCCGCCGTCCACCGCCGCACGCAGCGCATCCAGCGCGGCGTCCTCGCTCACCTCACCCCAGGAGGCGCCGATCTGCCAGGCGCCGAACCCCACCACGCCGACGTTCTTACCGGTTTTGCCGAGCTTGCGTGTCTCCATGGTGGTCGATCCTAGACCGAACTTAACCGGTTTAGAAAAAGCTGGTCGACCGGTCCTGGAGTACAGGGCGCGCTTCGCCGCCTACCGGCCTGCACTGATCGGTTCTCCGGCGGTCGTGGCTTTGCGCACCTCTCATGCGCGTTTCGGGGTGCACAAAGCCACGATCAGCGACAAGAACACGACCCGCACTAGCCGGCGGAGCCCTCCTCAACCAGCCAGGCGATCTCGGCGGACCACTGCTCGGGGTCGGGCTGGTCAGCCGGGTTGGTCAGGAAGAACTCGAATCGTCCGCCCCAGACTTCGACTCCATCCTCGACGCGGTTGGCCCACCGCACGTTCTGCCGCTTCGCCCACTCCTCCAGCACCGCAAACGACTCCTGGAACCGGTCGGGATGCCCGTTGTGCGTCAGGACGGCGTAGGGGCCACCCGGAATGGAATCCGCCTTCACCCGACCGTCTCCGGTGATCGGGGCGGCGACCGGCACGCCCACCTCGATGTCGAACTTCTCGTCCATTCCCCCGATCACCCGGTACCGGTAGAACAGCGGTCCGGCCGGGGTGATCCTGTTGCGCTCCAACCATCCGAAGACCTCCGCTACGAGCGCGTTGGCCTGCCCCCATTCCCTGAACGTGACCTTGATCGGGATGGCGGCGTACGGCTGCTCGGCGCGTACTGTGATCTGCGGTTCAATGGACATCTGTGATTCTCCTGGTAAC
This sequence comes from Actinomycetes bacterium, assembly GCA_021793235.1. Lineage (GTDB taxonomy): Bacteria > Actinomycetota > Actinomycetes > Streptosporangiales > Streptosporangiaceae > JAJYTD01. The sequence continues at coordinate 42,851 of JAJYTD010000026.1, forward strand.
TCGGTTCGGTCGCTTCCTCCCTGTAGTACGACTCGGCGGACCAGGACTCATCGGTCCTTTGCGGATCTATCCGCCCGGTTCAGCCGGGGCCGTAGTGCGCAGGTACCCCGAACAGCGGGAATAGGCGCGCGGCGTCAAGGAACGAGACCATCGCGGTGATCCGGCCGCTCCGCACCTCGATGACCTGAAGCGCCCACGGCTGGTAGGCACCGCCCGGACCGGCGGGGATGTACTGGGCGAACGCCGGTGAGCCGTTCGCCGCGGTCGGGACCAGACGCGAGTCGCGGCACGTCCCGTCCGATCCGAGCAGCGCCCGGCGGATCTCGGCGCGGCCCCGTAGCCACCACGCGAATGGCGGCATCGACATGGTGGCGTCCTCGTGCAGCAGCGAGACAAGCCTCTCGACGTCGTAGCGTTCGAAAGCCGCGCAGTAGCGGGCCAGCAGGTCCTGCTGGGCCTTGTCCAGCGGTTGGAAGGGGTCGGCGGGGTCGATCTCGTGGGCCCTGATCGTGGACCGGGCGCGTTGCAGCGCGCTGTTGACCGACGCGACGGTGGCGCCGAGGAGTTCAGCTACCTCGGCCGCCGTCCAGCACAGCACATCGCGCAGGATCAACACCGCCCGTTGGCGGGGCGGCAGGTGCTGCAGCACGGCCACGAACGCCAGGCGAGTCGTCTCGCGTACGACAGCGAGTTCGGCGGGGTCACCGCCCTCGGGCAGGACGCGGCCGTCGGGAAGGGGCTGCACCCACGCATCCTCGGGCAGCGGCGCGCCCAAGGGGGCACCCACCTGCGCGGCGGGCCCCATATCCGTGGCGCGGGCGCGGCGACGCGCTCCCCGTAGCATGTCGAAGCAGATATTGGTCGCGATCGTGTACAGCCACGACCGCAGCGTCGCGCGTCCCGCGTCGAACCGTTCGAAGGCCCGCCATGCCCGCAAAATCGTCTCCTGCACGGCGTCCTCGGCATCGAACCCCGATGCCAGCATCCGGTAGCAGTACCCGGTCAACTCTTCCCGGTGTCGCGCCAGCCAGCGCTCCAGTTCAGCGGGCATGTTCTGGGCCGCATCGCCCGCCGTCGTGAAATCAGCTCGCAAGCTCACAGGTACCACGCTTTGCACCGGGTCTCAGCTGCAGCCCATGCTACAAAGAGGCGCCGACATTGTTGCCTCGCGCCGGCGAGATCGGTCGGGAACAAGGATCGCCAACGGCTGCCGGCTTTCCTGGATCGGCACACCCGCCCCAGCACGGTCGACGAGCAGGCACGGGCTTGTGCCGTCTCTCATCGGAACTGAGCGACGAGCTGCAGCAGGAGGAAGTGGGCAAGGCTGCGGGGGCGCATCTGGTTGACGGTGCCGGACACGTAGAGGTCGTGTTCCCGGATATGGAAGAGCACGTTCCCGAAGGCGCCGGAGTGGCCGATCATCTCCGGGGCCGGGGTGAGCGGCGATTGCCAGCGAGGAAGCTTGAACCGCATGATCCCGACTCCGTAGTCGATGGGGTCGAGGCGTGAGAACACCGGTTTCCAGTGCGCGGTCATCTCGGTCAGGTACCGCGCAGGAAACAGCTCGCCTTCGATGAAGGCACGGAGGAGCCGCAGCTGGTCAGCCGCTGTTGACACCACCGCGCCATCGGGAGGCAATGAGGCGATCGTCTTCGGGATGCGCAGCGGGGTGCGGCCATCCAGGACCGTCGCGGCCTCGCCGTAGCGATCCAGCGTGTGCGGGGTGAACAGCCAGGTGTCGGGCAAGCCGAGCGGCTCGATGATCCGGCTGCGGATGGCGCGGTCGTAGCTGCCGGATGTCGCTACCTCGATGATGCGTCCGAGCAGCTGGTAGTTGGTGTCGCAGTACTGCGCTTTACCCGGTGCCGAAGGGGGGAATCGGCTCGGCATGGCCCGTGCCATCTCGATGAGGTCCTCGAAGGTCCAGGCGGCGTCGGCGCGGAGCATGTCCTCCAGGAAAGTGGTGCCGTCGGGACGCTTCTGCTCGAAATAGTCCGGTATCCCGGATGTCTGCGTCAGCAGTTCACGCACTGTGATCGCCGGACCGTAGTCGTGGCCGTCGTGCACGTTCAGTCCGCGCATCGTGTCCTCACCGAGCAGTTCTGCGGCGCGTGTGTCGAGCGTCAGGGTTCCCTCGTTGCGCAGCTGCATGATCATCGCAACGGTGTACAGCTTGGTGATGCTGGCGATGAAGTACGGCCGGCCGGTGTCCCCATAGCTCCAGGCGAATCCGGTGGACGGCTGCTCGATCGCAAGGCTCATCGCCGACACCCTCGGCTTGGCGGCGTAGCGCGCCGCGACCCTGTCGAGCTTGGCTGAGACAGGCAGACTCATGGCGTGATCCGTTCCAGTTGTCGTTCGGTGGTGTCGAGCCAGTCGAGTTCGGCCCTGGCATGAGCGATGCCGTTGGCGAGCGTGGCCAAGCGGAGCACCTGCCCGGTCTCAGTGGCCTCTGCCGGAACGGCGATCGCCTCCAACGCCGCCAGCTGCTCGCTCACTTCGCGCCGACGGGTGTCCAACAGTTCCCGTATACCGTCCACCGACATCCTGTCTGCGAAGAACAGCCGTGCCAGGAAAGGTTCGCGCGACGGCTGCCTCTGCAAAGGCGACGCGAGCCACCTGTCCAGTTCGGCCAACCCGCGCTCGGTCGCGCTGTGCAGGTGCAGGTTGGGTCGCTCCTCCTGCACCACGGTGCGGCGGGACGCCAGGCCGTCCTCCACCAGAGCGGTAAGCGTGCGGTACACCTGCGACTGATCCGCCGTCCAAAAGTGCCCGACACTTTCGTCGATGACCTTCTTCAGCTCATAGCCGCTCATCGGCTGAATGGACAGGAGCCCGAGGATGGCGTGCCGTAGGGACATGGATATATGATAACGCACATATGTGCACTGTCATATATCGGCAAGAGCATGTGGGTCGACCGTCGGTGCGGACCTCGGTGCGCACAGCCGTGTCGGCAGGCAATGCCGAGAACCCACACGTTTCAAGGGGAACGGCCACCGCTTTCGCTGCCTGCCCGGCCGATCCGAGTACAGCCGCCACCTGCGGCCTGGCCCCGGCCCTGCTGGCCGCGGCCCAGTGGCCGACCTGGCGGGGCGGCGCGTCCCGGCTCCGGGACGGCCACCGGATCCGGCCGCACTGGCAACCGGCCTTGGCGCCGGATTCCGCTTCGATGTTCCTCTACCCCCGGGGGCGGAATAACCGGACGTACCAGGTGGTTGTGCAGGGTGCAGGTCGATGCGGTAGCAAGTGTCCCCCGGGCCTCACCCATCGCCTTCGCGGAATACCGCGCCCGCACCCCCCGCACGGGGCGGCCGGGCGGCGCTGGAGCCGCGTTGTGCCACGCGCCGAGAGGCGACCGCCGCATCGCACCTGTCATACGTCACGGCTCCGGCGAGCATCAGCTCGCCGGAGCCGTTCGTGGACCACCAATGATCTTGACGTTGTGCACGCCGAGTCGGCAGTTTCAACGTGCACAGCGTCAAGATCGCCGGAGGAGTGTGCTGACCACCTGCGCCCCGGAATGGTGGGCATGGCGGCCGAGGACCACGGCCCTCTCGATGGCCGATGCCTGGAACCCGCCAAGGCCGACCCGGGCGCCGAGTCCGGGCGCGGGCTGGCGCTGGTCGAGGCGTTCGCCGACGTGTGGGGACCGCTCACCAAAGGGCACGGTGTGTTCTTCCGGCTGAGCTGGACCCCAAAGAAACCGCTCCCGCTGCCGCGCCGCTCCCCAGGCGCACCTTCGCCGAGGGCGCCCCGTTCACCTGGACGCACAGCCCAGGCGGAAGGGCCGTGCCGTGACGGCACGGTAGGCGCGCTGGCCAGGCACGGACGGCGCCGCCCCGGCCACCGCGCCGAGAGGAACGGTTGAGGCATCGGGGCCGGCTCCCGGTGCCTCAACCGCCTCAGTCCTCCTCTGCCAGCGGCGGGATGGGATGGCCGCAGTGGAACAGGCCGCCGGGGTCGCAGCGGGCCTTGAGCGCGGCCAGCCGCCGGTGGCCTGCGGGCGTGAACGCCGACCGCACCTGGTCGTGGTCGAGAGGGCCGAAGCTGAAGTTGAGCGAGCGGCCGAGCGCCTGGTCCTCGAAGGGAGCGAGGACATCGCGGTGCACCGCGCGCACCGTCTCCTCCTCGCCGGGCTCCACCGGGGACAGGACGACCAACGCGTAGGCGGCCTCCCTGTGGCCGACGGCGTTGGCAGGCTGCGGCGGCCGGGCGAGCGCGCCGCCGAGGTGGCGCAGCCCTACCACGCACATCACCGGCACCAATGGGCCCGCCGACCTCGTCAGCGTGGCCAGCGCGCCCGGGTCGAGGTCGGCCAGCAGCCGGTTCTGCGACCGGTAGGCGTGGGGGCGGTCGGGTTCGTCGAACACGGTGCCGGACTCGGTATAAGGCAGCTCGCGCAGTGTGTCGCGCAGCAGGGGACCGAGCGCGCGCAGCGGCTCCACCAGGCGCTCCCCCTCCTCGGCCGGGCCGAGGTGGCAGATCTGGATCTGGGCCGCGTGGCGGCCCCGCAGCGGCTCCGGCACCTGCGGCACGTCGGGGAACGGCAGCATCGCCACCGCCGAGGTCGTCTCCTCCGGCACCGTCTGCGTCCACCGCCGCCAGGCCTCCAGCACATCGGGGACCTGCGCGGTGTCGAAGTACAGGCCGCCGCCGTAGATCCGGGCGACCGGCACCAGGCCGACCTCCATGCCGGTGACCGCGCCGAAGTTGCCGCCGCCCCCGCGCAGCGCCCAGAACAGCTCTGGGTCGGACTGCGCTGTCACCCGGCGCAGGCGTCCGTCGGCGGTGACCAGGTCGATGCGGCGCACGTGGTCGGCGGCGAATCCGTGGCGCCGGGCCAGCAGCCCCACGCCGCCGCCCAAGGTGTAGGGTACCGCGCCCACCCCGGGCGCGCTCCCGGACAGCGGCGCCAACCCGTGCGGGGCCGCGGCCTCGATCACCTGCTGCCAGCTCGCCCCGGCCTCGACCCAGGCGGTGCGCTCGTGCGGGGCCACCCGGACCCCCGTCATGCGGCCGGTGCTGATCAGTACGCCGCCCTCCAGGGGCGCACCCAGCCCGTGCCCGCGTGCCTGCACCGCCACCCGCGTTCCGTGCGCGGCGGCGAACTCCACGGCGGCGCGCACATCCTGCTCCCCGCGCGCCCCCACGACCACCTCGGGCCGGTGCGGCGCCAGGCGCTGGAACCCGATCCGCTCCTTGTCGTATCCGTCGGCGCCGGGCGTGTATACCGGTCCGTCCACGCGGCCGATCAGCTCACCTGCCGCGGCGCTCAACTCCCTCGTCGTTTCCGTCATGGCGGCACCTTAGAAAGCGTTGCGGACGTATCTCGTCCTTAAGGAGCGGCATTCTGGTTCCGTGGAAGAGGAATCGACACGCAAGGGCATGCCGGGGCGGCTGCTGCGCCTGCTGTCGCTGCTGCAGAGCAGGCGCGAATGGTCCGGCGCCGAACTGGCGGAGCGGCTCGGCGTCACCGACCGGACGGTGCGCCGCGACATCGACCGGCTGCGCGCGCTCGACTACCCCGTGGAGGGCACCACCGGCACCGCGGGCGGCTATCGACTGGCCTCGGGCAGGAACCTGCCGCCGCTGCTGCTCGACGACGAGGAGGCGGTCGCCGTGGCCATCGGCCTGGTCACGGCGGCGGGCACGGCCGGTACCGAGGAGAGCGCGGTGCGGGCGCTGGTGAAGCTGGAGCGGATGCTGCCCTCCCGGCTGCGCCCCCGGCTGGCGGCCATCGGCGGCACGGCTGCGGCCGTGCCGCACCGCGGCGTGCCGCGCGTGGACCCGGCCGCCCTGGCCATGCTCGCCTCGTGCTGCCGCGACCGGGAGGTCCTCTCCTTCGACTACCGCGACCGGGCCGGCGGCGTCAGCGCGCGCCGGGTCGAACCGCACAACCTGGTCGCCGTCCGGGGGTGGTGGTACCTGCTGGCCTACGATCCCGACCGCGCGGACTGGCGGGTGTTCCGCGTGGACCGGATCACGCGCCCCGTTCCCACGCGCCGCCGCTTCACCCCGCGCAAACTGCCCGCCCCGGACGCGGCCCAGTACCTCGTGCGCTCCTTCGCCCGCGCCTCCTACCGCTACACGGCGCGGATGACCGTGGAGCTGCCCGCCCCGGACGTGCGGGCCCGGCTGTTCGCCGCGGTCCCCGGCGAGATCGAGGCCCGCGGGCCCACCACGTGCGCCGTCCGGTTGAGTGCGGACTCCGCCGAACTGGTGATTCAGTACGTCGCCGCGATCGCCGCTCTGGGCGCCGAGTTCACCCTGGAGGCTCCCGGGGAGATCACCGAGCGGGTCAGCGACCTCGGGCACCGGCTCGCGCGCTGAGCGCGGCCCGGCCGACCGGGCGGCTCCGGGACGCCGGCCCGCGTTGATCGTGCTCTTGTAGCCGTCCTCGGGCGCCCGCCATGACCGTAGGAGCATGATCGGCAGTGGTGGAGGCGGGCGGAGAGGAGCCGGGGAGCAAACAGCGGCGCGCCCTCAGTCCCGGGCCAGGAGGCGGGCGACCCTGCTGCGCGCCTGGTCCATTGGTGCGCGGCTGCGGGTCGATCGCGCGAGCAGCAGCGCCCCCTCGATGAGGGAGAGCGCCGACCACGCGTCCGCCTCCGCGTCGGCGGGGTCGCGCCCCTCGGCCGTCAGGCGTTCGGCCAGCGCCGCCTGCCAGGAGGAGTAGACCGTGCGGCACACGGTGTACACGGCGTCGTTGGTGGCCGCGGCCTCCAGCCCCGTGATGGCCAGCGGGCAGCCCTTGGTGAAGGCCGACTCCTCCATCCTGGCCGCGAACACGTCGATCAGCCCCTGGACGAGCTCCACCGCGTCGGAGGCGTCTGCAGAGACCGCCTCCACCAGCGCGCCGATCTCGGCGCCCGCCGCCTCCAGCGCGGCCGCCACGAGTTCGTCCTTGCCGCCGGGGAAGTGGAAGTAGAGCGACCCCCGCGGGGCTTTGCTGAGGGCCAGCACCTGGTTGAGGCCCGTACCGGAGTATCCGTGCGTCTCGACCAGCTCCCGTGCGCCGTCGATGAGGCGCGCCCGCGTCGCCGCTCCCTTGGTTCCCACACCCAAAACGGTAGACCAATCTACATATCTCTGGCAATGGCGGGCCCTACCGGGGGCGCCGCGCCGGGGGCATGCCCAGGATGGTTCAGTCCCGGGGGCGGGCGTCCTCAACGTGGACGGCACAAAGCTCCTCGGCGTCGAGGGCCCGCTTTCCGCGCCCGGCCACCCCGATGCGCAGATCGCTGTGCTGCCCGTCCACCTCGTCGGGGCCGACGTAGGTGAGGATGTCGTCGTGGTGACCGTAGACGACCCACCCCTGGACAGCATCGGGGGTGTCGAGCAGCCGCTGCCAGACGGCGGCAAGGCCCTTAGGAGCGGGGGGATTATCGGTATCGGGGGGTTTCGGAGGGGCCGTCCATGGCGGCGATCATGCCGTATCCGCCCCGGCGTCCACGGCGTCGATCGCCTCCATGTCCTGCTCGGTGAGTTCGAAGTCCCAGATGGCGAGGTTGGACTCGATGCGTTCGGGTGTGGCCGAACGCGGGATGGCGATGGTGCCGTGCTGGATGTGCCAGCGCAGGATGGCCTGCGCCGGGGTCCGCCCGTGCTTTTCGGCGACGGCGGTGACCGCGCTGGCGTTGAGCAGCCTGCCCTTGGCGATGGGCGCCCACGCCTCGGTGGCGATGCCGTGCTGGGCGTGGAAGGCGCGTTCGCGCGGCCGGGACAGGCCGGGGTGGAGTTCGATCTGGTTGACCGCCGGAACGGTCTCGCAGGCCGACATCAGCTTTTCGAGCTGCTTTGGGGCGAAGTTCGACACGCCGATCGCCCGCACCGCGCCCTCGGCGTAGAGCTTCTCCAGCGCCCGCCACGTCTCGACGTACAGGTCGCGTTCGGGCTGCGGCCAGTGGATGAGGTAGAGGTCGATGACCTCCGTTCCCAGTCGGCGGCGGCTGGCGTCGAAGGCCTCGAGGGCCTCCCGGTAGCCGTGGTGGTCGTTCCACACCTTGGTGGTGATGAACAGGTCCTCGCGGGCGACCCCTGAGGCCGCGATCGCCGCGGCGACATCGGGCTCGTTGCCGTACATCTCGGCGGTGTCCAGGGAGCGGTAGCCCGCCGCCAGGGCGGTCTCGACCGTGCTCTGCCCCACCTGCCAGGTCCCGAATCCCAGCTGGGGCATGGCGACGCCGTTGTTGAGCGCAACCGACGGAATGTCCATGACAGCACCTCATCTTCGCCAACGGGGTCTCGGTTCCATGATGCCCGCAAAGCGGCGATTCCCTGAAGGGGTCGGCGGACCGGGCGCCCCGGCCATTGCGGACAGGAATTGGCCTCAATCGTCTCTAGTGTCGGTCGCGCGTTCCCGTTCCCCGCAGGAGGCGGTCCCGTGTTCGTGCGATCGGTCCGGCGCCACCAGGCCGCGGTGGTGAAGATAGGTGTACAGGGCCGCGGAGGCGCCGAGCCGCCGCAGGCTTCGGCTGTGCAGTTCCTGCTCGCGTTTGGCGAGCTCGGCGCGGACGCGTTCGGGGCTGCCGGTCGTGCGCATCTCGTCGATGACCGCGCGCACGATGGGCAGCGGGTAGTGGCCGCGGCGCAGCAGCGCGACGACCCGGGCGTTGCGCACCTCCGACTCGTCGTACAGGCGGTAGCCCGTGGCTTTCTCCCGGCTGGGACGCAGCAGGCCGTTGTGCTCCCACAGCCGCAGCGCCGACGTGCGCACCCCCGTGATCGCGGCGACCTCGCCGATCCTGACGCCGCGGCGGGGAAGCCGGCCGTGCGCGGACGGGCTGGCCACCACGGTTTCGAAGGCGCTGAGCACCGCGGCGATGTCGGCCCGCTCGCGGTCCAGCTCGCCGTGGCTCTGGTCGAGGGCCGCCAGCGCGGTCTCGATGTCGCCGTCATGGACGGCGCGCATGACCGTGCGGGTGCGCGCCCAGCCGTGGCACTCGGCCATCCGCCGGGCGAGGAGGAGGGCCTCGGCGTGGTCAACGGTGAAAATGCGGTACCCGCTGGCCGTGCGCTCGACCGGAGGCAGCACCCTCATTTCGGCGTAGTTGCGGACCTGCTGGACCGAGACTCCGGCCGTCTGCGCGAGGTCGATGGCGCGCAGCCGGCCGCCGGGGGCGGCCCCTGGTCGCTGTCCCGTGGGCATGCCGCAAGCCTAACGCCTACGTCGCTATTTGCGACTTTTCAGACTTCAGACCACATAAATCCGGGGAACAAGGAGAAAACCCTCAACCTGCAGTTCAATGGAACAATTGAATCCAGGATCCCCGGACAGCAGTTTCCCGATTCCGCCTATCCAGTGAAGGTTTGCTATGGAGCACCCCCCTGCCCTGCCCGCAGACGCCCCGGCACCCACCGGCCGATGGGTCGCGGACAGCCACGATGTGATCGAGGTCCGCGGCGCCCGGGAGAACAACCTGGCCGACGTCTCACTGGACATTCCCAAACGCCGGCTCACCGTCTTCACCGGTGTCTCCGGCTCGGGAAAGTCCTCCCTGGTCTTTGGCACCATCGCCGCGGAGTCGCGGCGCCTGATCAATGAGACCTACACCGCCTTCCTCCAGTCGCTCATGCCCAGCCCGGGCCGCCCCGACGTTGATGCGCTGCGCAACCTGAGCGCGGCGATCATCGTGGACCAGGAGCGGATGGGCGCCAACTCCCGGTCCACGGTCGGTACGGCGACCGATGCCTACGCGATGCTGCGGATCGTCTTCAGCCGGCTCGGCACGCCCCACGGCGGCACCGCAAGTGCCTTCAGCTTCAACACCCCTGAGGGCATGTGCACCGAATGCGAGGGGATCGGCCGGGTCTCCCAGCTCGATATCGCCCAACTGGTGGACGCCGAGCGCTCGCTCAACGAGGGGGCGATCACCGTCCCCGGGTTCGCCGTCGACTCCTGGTACTGGCAGGTGATAGCGCACTCGGGGCTTTTCGACCCTGACCTCAAGCTGCAGGACTACACCCCTGAGCAGTGGGCGGACTTGCTGTACAAGCCCGCCACCAAGATCAAGGTGGGTACCCACAACATCACCTATGAGGGGCTGGTGCCCAAGGTCCGGCGGACCTATCTCGACAAGGACCGGGAGTCGATGCGCCCCAACATCCGGGCGTTCGTGGACCGCGCCGCGGTGTTCGCCGAGTGCGGTGCCTGCGGCGGCACCCGGCTCAACCCCACCGCGCTGGCCTCGCAGATCGACGGCTACAACATCGCCCAATGCGCGGCGATGCAGATCAGCGATCTGGCCGACTTCCTCCGGGACATCACGGACGAATCGGTGGGACCGCTGCTGAGCACCCTGCAGGACACTTTGGACTCGCTGACCGAGATCGGCCTGGGCTATCTGAGTCTGGATCGTGAATCGGGAACCCTGTCCGGCGGCGAGGCCCAGCGGGTGAAGATGGTCCGGCACCTGGGCTCCAGCCTGACCGACGTCACCTACGTCTTCGACGAGCCCACGGTCGGCCTGCACCCCCACGACATCCAGCGGATGAACGACCTGCTGCTCCGCTTGCGCGACAAGGGCAATACGGTCCTGGTCGTCGAGCACAAACCCGAAGTGATCGAGATCGCCGACCACGTGGTCGACCTGGGGCCAAAGGCGGGGGCGGCCGGGGGGCGCGTGTGCTTCACCGGGGATGTGGCCGGGCTGCGCGCCTCCAACACCCTGACCGGGCGCTACCTGGACCACCGGGTGCGGCTGCGCGAGAAGGTGCGCCAACCCCACGGGATACTGCCGATCACCGGCGCCGACACGCACAACCTCCGCGGCGTCGACGTCGACATCCCACTCGGTGTGCTGACCGTGGTCACCGGCGTCGCCGGGTCGGGCAAGAGCTCGCTGATCCACGGTTCGCTCCCCGGCCGGGAAGGCGTGGTCGTGGTCGACCAGTCGGCGATCCGCGGGTCCCGCCGCAGCAACCCGGCCACCTACACCGGGCTGCTCGATCCGATCCGCACCGCCTTCGCCAAGGCCAACGGGGTCAAGGCCGCCTTGTTCAGCGCGAACTCCGAAGGCGCCTGCCCCAACTGCAAGGGCATCGGGCTGGTCTACACCGACCTGGCCATGATGGCCGGGGTGGCCACGGTCTGCGAGCAGTGCGAGGGCAAGCGGTTCACACCCGAGGTCCTGACCCACAAACTGCGCGGCAAGGACATCAGCGAGGTGTTGGGCATGTCGGTGGCCCAGGCTCGCGACTTCTTCACCTCCGGCCAGGCCCGGGCCGTCCTCGACCGGCTCTTCGATGTGGGGTTGGGCTACCTCGGGCTGGGCCAGCCGCTCACCACCCTGTCCGGAGGCGAGCGGCAGCGGCTCAAGCTGGCCGTCCAGATGGCGGAGAAGGCCACGACCTATGTGCTGGACGAGCCCACCACCGGCCTGCACCTGGCCGATGTCGACCAGCTCCTGGCCCTGTTGGACCGGCTCGTCGACGACGGCAACACGGTCATCGTCATCGAGCACCACCAGGCGGTGATGGCCCACGCCGACCACATCATCGACCTCGGACCGGGCGCCGGCCACGACGGCGGGCAGGTGGTGTTCACCGGCTCCCCCGAGGACCTGGTCGCCTACAGCGACACCCTCACCGCCCGGCACCTGCGCGCCTACCTGGGAATGGGAGAGGCCGATACCGCTCAGCAGGACGGGTGAGGCTTTACTCTGCTTTTGCCTTGTGTCCGGGGTTTCCCGCGGCAGCGGCGCCGGGAGCGCACGCGGCGGCTTGGGGAGGCCGTGCGGCGGTTCTTTCCCAGCCCGCCGTCGTGGGTGCCCGGCCCCGGCGCAGAAAAGCGGCGAGACCACGCGACTCTTCCCATCGGCTCGAACCGGTTCAGCTCGCCCCGTCAAGGAGGCGTTTGAGCAGCCGGATCAGTTCGTCGCGTTCGGTCGGGGACAACGGTGCGAGCAGGTCGTCCTGGACGGCGGCGAGCAGGTCGTCGAGCCGGCGGAGGTGGTGGCGGCCTCGGGAGGTCATGGTGATGACGTTGCGGCGGCGGTCGGCGGGGTCGGGCGCGCGTTCGATGAGGCCGCGGTCGGCGAGCTCGTTGATGACGGCGACCAGGTCGCTGCGGTAGATACCGGTGCGCCGACTCAGCGCCGCCTGGCTGGCCGGGCCGAACTCCTGCAGAGTGATGAGTACGGCGTAGTGCCATTTGCGGGCGTCGGCACCGGCCAGCCCTTCGCTGACCAGGCGGTCGGCGTGCATCGCGGCTTGTGTCAGCAGTCGGCTCGGGAGATTTCGCAGTCGGTCGGGGGCCGCCTGGCCGCCTTCGATATCCGTCATGTCGGCGGCGCCGTTGTCACCCTGCTGCTCATGCCGGTGACCCTACCCGATTGCGTTATTCGCACTAACCATATACGTTCATTAGTGCAACAAACGTTAGTGATACTAATAGATATGGGTGGCCACTATGACCGCAACCAAAGCAGGCCTTAACCGGCTCCAGGAGTTGGCGGACCGCGCCGACCTCACCGACCTGCTCGCCAGACAAGGCCGCTGGCTGAACGAACGCCGCTTCGACGACACCGCCTCGGTCTTCACCGACGACGCGACGGTGACAACCCCGGGCGGACAGGCCCAGGGCATTGAGGCCCTCACCGCCCATGCGCGCCGCAGCCACGCCCGTTTCGACCGGACCCAGCACGTCACCTCCAACGTCCTCATCGACCTGGACGGCGACCGGGCCACCGTGCACGCCAACCTGATCGCCACATTCGTCAGCGATGCGACCGCGCCCGAGCCCACGTTCACCTTGGGAGAGCGCTACCACTTCGAAGCGGTACGCACTCCCCAAGGCTGGCGGTTCTCCGCTGTTGACGCGACCCCCGTGTGGCAGTCCGGCGAACTCCCCCAATAGGGCCGAACAGCCACGCCCCCGCGAGAACAGGGCCGGTAGGCGCCGGCGGCCCGCTGCAGCGGCACGGCCCGCACGCAGCCGCCACGTCCCGGCCCGGGGCGTGGCCACGGGGCCGGGCGGCGGCCCGGCCGTCAAGCGTTCTGCTCATCCACGACTCCGGGGATGGGGCGGGTACCGGCGAAGTCGCCGGCCATCGCGTCCACCCCGCGCTGCGGACGGGCCAGCGGCACGAAGTCCTGCCGGTCGGCCTGCTTGGCCGCGGTATCGATGCCCATCACCCGGTTGCGGTCCTGGGCCAGGGCCGGATCGGACTCGCCCTCGCGGTTGAACGACCACATCAGCTTGGGGTCCCCCATGGGCAGCCCCATGCCCGGCCCCTGGTCGTGGCGGC
>JAJYTD010000006.1 GCA_021793235.1 Actinomycetes bacterium
AGGGCCTCCTGGCGATCGGGTAGATGTCGCAATCCACACCGATACCGGAGGCCCTCTTCGTGTGTGTCAGGCGGGGTGGGTGTTACCAACCTCCATGGTCAGTACATCTAGCCCTCGAACAGCCGGCGCGGGCCTGATCCGTCCTCTCCCAGTCGGTCGTAGGGGTTGGCCAGCACGCACCGGTCGATCGACAGGCACCCGCAGCCGATGCAGTCGGTGAGGTTGTCGCGCAGCCGCTCCAGTTCCCGGATGCGGTTGTTGAGGTCGTCCTGCCAACGCTGGGACAGGTAGGCCCAGTCCTCCCGGGTGGGAGTGCGCTCTTCGGGAAGCAGACCGAGCACCTCCCGGATCATGGCGAGCGGGATGCCGACGCGCTGGGAGGCGCGGATGAAGGCGACCCGGCGCAGCGTGTCCCTGCTGTAGCGGCGCTGGTTCCCGCTGGTGCGCCTGCTGCGGATGAGCCCTTCCCGCTCGTAGAAGCGCAGCGCCGACGCCGATACGCCGCTGCGTTCGGCGAGCTCCCCGATGGTGACTTCCTTGGCCTTCCAGGAAAGTCGCGTCATGCCCCGCATCCTAGCTGAACTTAAACCAATGTTTAATGGTGTGGTGTCGCGGCTGGCTGATCCCGGCGACCCACTATGCACGCCCGCGCGGGCCGGGGCAGGCGCCGGTCAGGCCGGCGAGAGTATCCGCGCCAGGTCCTCGACGGCCTCCGGGCGGGCGGTCTCCAGACTGCCCGAGTCGAACGGCGGCTGGGGCACGTACTCGACGGACAACTGGATGGCCTGCGCAGTGCGCTCGTCCCACAGCCGGGCGGCGAGCACAAGCGCCATGTCGATTCCGGCGGAGACCCCTGCGGCGGTGATGACATCACCATCGATGACGACGCGGGCGACCTCGACCCTCGCGCCGAGTCGCGCAGCACCCCACGTACCGCCCAGTGGGTGGTCGCGGGCCTTCCCGCGAGGATTCCGGCCTTGGCCAGCAGGGTCGATCCGGTGCACACCGACGTGGTCCAGGTGGCCGAGGTGTGGGCGGCGGCCGGCCAGGCGACCAGGTCGTTCTGCTCTGCCAAGGCCTGCTGCCACCGTCCGGAACCGGGAACGAGGATGACGTCGGGGCGGGGCACCGAGTCGAACGCCCCGGTCGCCGTGATCTCAAGTCCCGAGTCGCAGCGCACGGGGCCGGGCCGGGCGGCCAGGTAGTGGGCGGTGACGTCGCGTGGGCGAGGATCTCGTGCGGCCCGGTGAAGTCGAGTGCGGCCATCCCGTCGTATAGGGCGAATGCGATGTCCATGGCGGCGGCTGCCGTCCCTTCGTTCGTAGGGCGGTGCTCTTTGGACCGTCCGGGAAGGAGAACACCGCGTCTCCAATGAGTATTGGAGCGGCGCCGCCGTGGCAGCGATGACACGTACCCCTCGGATCCTGCCATCACTCCCCGAGCACGGCCGCACGATTAAAAACGGCGGCGGCTGATGATGCCTGGCGGGGTGCCGCGTAGAGTGTTATTGCGAAAGCTTTGCAACTGATTCCGGCAGGCCGATGAGTGGATCCGTGTGCCGGGCGATCCGCCGGGGGGACGGGGTATGCACAACACCGCCGCGGTCGTTTCCGTTCCGGGCGACGCAGGTCCGGGCGAGGTCGGCCCGGGAAGCGCGGATCCGCGCGGGCTCCTGACCGCGCGGATCCGGCTTCCCGGTGCACGCGGACGAACGGCGTTCTGGACGGCCCTCGCACTGCTCGCGCTCATGGGGGCCGCCGCCCTTCTGGCTCCTTGGCTGGCCGGGCACGACCCCACCGCCACCGATACCGGGGCGGCCTCACTGCCGCCTGGCACGTCCGGGCATCCGTTGGGAACGGACCCCCTGGGCCGAGACACCGCATCCCGAATGCTCCATGGCGCCCGCAACTCGCTGGCGGTCGGACTGGCCGCGGCGGTGATCACGGTCGCCGCCGGTACCGTGCTGGGAGCCCTGGCGGCTGTCGGCCCGCGCTGGATCGACGCGGTCATCACCCGGACCGCTGAAGCCCTGCTCGCCCTGCCGATGATCCTGGTGGCCCTGGCTTTCGCCGCTGTCGCGGGGGCGTCGATCACCACGGTCGTGACGGCCATCGCCGCCACCGCCTGGATGCCGGTCGCGCTCGTCGCCCGGGCCGAGGTTTCGGCGCTGCGCGAGCGCCCTTTCGTCCGCGCCGCATACGGGCTCGGATTCTCCCGTACACGTGTGTTCCTGCGCCATCTGGTGCCCAATGCCATGCCGCCGATCACGGCCATAGCGGCATTCGAGGTCGGGCACGCCATCCTGACCGAGTCGACACTGAGCTTCCTCGGTGCCGGAATCCCGCCCAACACTCCGAGCTGGGGCAACCTCCTCACCGACGCGCGCTCCCACCTGCTCACCGGGCAGTGGTACACCGTGGCCCTGCCCGCAGCGGCGATCGTCGTCGTGATCATCGCGGTGAACGTGGTGGCCACCGGTCTGGACCGGCGCGCGGCCGTCGAAGGGAGGACGTGGTGAGCGGCCCCGTGCTGGCGGTCGCCGACCTGGCCGTGTCCGTCGCCGGACGGCGGGTGGTCGACGGTGCCGACATCGTCCTCGCGCCAGGGGAGGTGACAGCCCTGGTCGGGCGTAGCGGTAGCGGTAAGAGCCTCATGGCGCGCTCGCTCCTCGGCCTGCTGCCCGGTAGCGCGCGGGCAACGGGAACAGCGCTGTTGGACACCGGGGACGGCCGCGTCCACGATCTGCTGAAGCTGCCTCCACGTCTGCTGCACCCGTTGCGCGGGCCCGGCATCGGGTACGTCTTCCAGGAGGCGCAGGCGAGCTTGAATCCGACGGTCACCATCGGCGGGCATCTGCAAGAGACCCTGAAGGCCCACGGTGTTCACCGCGCGCAGCGGCGCGCCCGAGGTCTGGATGTGCTGCGGCAGGCGGGAATCCAGGCGCCCGAGCGGATCTGGCCGGCCTACCCGTTCGAGCTGTCCGGGGGCCAGGCCCAGCGTGTGGCGATCGCGTTGGCCTGGGCGCGGGCGCCGCGGCTGCTGATCGCTGACGAGGTGACCTCCGCCCTGGATCCGGTGGCCCAGGCCGACGTGCTGGACATGCTGCGGGCGGGGACGGCTGCGGGAGATCGGGCGCTCCTGCTCATCACGCACGACCTCGCGGTCGCCGGCCGGTGGGCGGACCGTGTCGCCGTGCTCGACGGGGGCCGGATCGTGGAGGAGGGACCGGCCGAGCGCCTCCTGCGCGACCCGGCGCATCCGTTCACCTCCGCCCTGGTCCGGGCGAGCGGATCCATTCACGCCACTGTGGGGAGACACCATTGAGCGCGCTGATCTCCTGCCACGGCATTGTCCGGACCTTCGGTGGACGCCGGCGCCGCGTCGAGGCGCTGCGCGGTGTGAGCCTGGAGATCACCACGGGAGAGTCGGTCGCGGTCGTCGGGCGCAGCGGGTCGGGCAAGTCGACTCTGCTGGGGGTCCTGGGGGCGCTGGATCGGCCGCAGAGCGGCGAACTCCGCATTGGGGGGGTGAACGTGTGGTCCGCTGCGGAACGGGAGCGCAGGGCCGTTCGACGGCGTTTCGGATGGGTGCCTCAGGACGCGCTCAGCTCGTTCGATCCCCGCTACAGCGCGGGCGACGTGGTCGCCGAAGCCCTCACGCCGGCGGCGGCCAAGGACTCCAAAGCCGTGGCGGAGCTGTTCGGACGGGTGGGGCTTACCGGGGGCTTCGCCGCCCGGCGGCCGGCCACCCTTTCGGGAGGGGAGCGCCAGCGGGTGGCGATCGCCCGGGCTCTGGCGGTGGCCCCGGACGTACTGCTGGCGGACGAGCCGACGACCGGCCTGGACGTGCTGGCCCAAGAGCGGGTGCTGGACGTGCTCGCGGCCGAAAGGCGGGACCGTACGCTCGTCATGGTCACCCATGATCTTCGCGTCGCCCGCCGAATGGCGGACCGGATCATCGTCATGGACGGGGGGCGGGTGGTCGCCGATGTACCGGCGGATATGCCGGGATCCGGTGGCCGGGAGCTCATGCGGCTGCTGGAGGCCACGCCGGGGCTTTGACGCGCCCGGGAGGCGGATCCGCGAAGCCGGTGGAACGGCCGAGGGCGGGCCGCCCGCAGGCGGCCCGCCCTCGTTGATCGGGGACGTCTGTCGCTTTCCCCGGTCGCCGCTCCCCCCGGATACGACACAAGCCGGGGAGAGATTACTCCGAGCGCTGGTTGGGGATACCAGCCAGCAGAGCGCGGACCTCGGTCTCGCGGTAGCGGCGGTGGCCGCCCAGGGTCCGGATCGAGGTTAGTTTGCCCGCCTTTGCCCAGCGCGTAACGGTCTTGGGGTCCACGCGGAACATGGTGGCGACCTCGGCAGGGGTCAACAGGGGCTCCGCCTCGGGCGTGCGAGTTGACATGTGTACGGCCTCTCCTCCTGGATCTGTGTGCCGATCCTGAGCCTTAATCCTGGCACTTGGCCCGGATGTCCAATAATGCCCTCTAGGTCTATATTGGCATCACCCGAGGTGATCGCGCGACAACTTAACGCGACTTTGTTGGATGGGAGGTCCCAAAGTTGCCCATGACGCGCGTCACGCTGAGTGATTCTAGCGACACGTTTAGTGGCATGTGGCGTATTCGGTCAAAACTTCGTCCTCCGGCCCTGATTTTCTCGATCCGGCGGGCCGAAAGTGTTAGGGGTGTCCGGACTGAAAAGGGCTCCGGTCCCTGGCACGCGTGCGGCCGCGGTTTCTGCGCCCGGGTCTCGCGCGGGCCAGGCCGGCGCGGCAGGTGTATCTGTCTTGTCTCATCGACTGCTCTCCTGTGTCACGTGTATCCGCGGCGTGGCACGGGTTCCGGTTACACGTGGTGCGCTCGGTGACGAGCCGAACACAGTCTATGTCGATATCTATCGACGGGTATGCCCAATTTCGACAAAGTTGATGCCGACTGTGAAGATCGTCCTGACCTATCGGCCTCTGATATGGGAAAATTTCGCTCCGTACGGAAGAAACCTGGTACACCAGGTTTCTGTCGGCGTGGCGCGCGGCCGGAGAGCAGGCCGAATCTGCACGCCGCACCTGGCCGAACAGTGACTCTCAGTTGGCGTGCTCCAGCGCCTGGACCGATGCCCAACGGTAAGTGGTCCGCCGGTACATGCCCACTGCCAGTTCTCGCTGGTCGGTTTCGAGGCCGGTGATAGCGGCCGCCACCTCGGCGACCGATTCATCGCCGCGCAGGGCCTGGTCGCCGAGCAGGTGCACCAGGCCGCCGTAATCGAGTTCGAGCAGCGCGTTCGGATGGGCGACACCCGACAGCCAGTCCTCCAGCCTTTCGGCCGCCTCCAGGACCGGGGTGTCACCGATCTTCTTCCGCAGCACCCCGATGGCGTGCTCCAGTCGACCGAGGGCCCGGCTCGCCTCGGTGACGTAGAGCAGGGTGCGGGGCGGCCGGCCGCCAATCGGCCGCGGCTCGCCGGCCGCTTCGCCGGTCGAGCAGCGGATGCGCGTTCCCGTCTCGCCGCGCGCCGATGCGGGGTCGGGCCCGGTCTCCAAGGCCAGGCAGCGTTCCCCTGACGTAAAGGGGAGGAACCACGGTAGCGGAATCGTCCACGTGCTGGTCAGAATCTGGGTACGCAGCGGTTCTCCCCGGTCGCGCCAGCGCTGGAACGCGCTCTCCGCCGCCTCCGCGGCGGCGCCGGGCAAAAACGCCGTGCTGATGCCGGCCGGGAACTCGGAGCGGAATTCGCGGAGCCCCAGCCACGAGCGCAGCCGGGTCTGCCATGGGCAGACGTAGATATCGTTGCCGATGCGGCGTACGTAGGCGTCGGTGCTCTCCTGCTCGGGGGCTGGAATCGGCGGCGTGGCCACCAGCCGACGCAGGCTCTCCGCGTGCTCGGCCGCCACGGCCCCGACCCGCCGGGGACGCTCCGGGGACTCCGCGTAGACTTCCCAATAAGCCCGTTCCCGACTTGAAAACGCGGTAATGGGCTGGTAGATGCGGAGATAGGCGATGTAGGGCAGCACGCACGCATCGTGGCACACATCTCGGCGCACGGCATTCCTCAGCCGCGATCCGGCTTGGCCCGAAACCGCGGCCGGGCGCTCAGCGGCGCAGACCGGAGGTGGTAGGAGCGGCAATACGGGACTTTGGCCGGAGGTAGCAGGCCCTGGCCGCTCGTCGCCCGCACCAGGAATCCCTGAAGGGCAACGAGCATTACACAAGTAGGGTGCCGGGTGCACTGACACGCCCGGTTCGGCGGTCACGGGCGCACTCCCAGTGCGTCGCACGACCCGTTGGACTCGGGCGGCGTAGGCAGGTCAGGCCCAAACCGGGTACGGTTGTAGGCGTACGTAAGCTGGCGCCTGTCGTCAGTGTGGTGACGGCCGTCAGCCCGGCATTGCGGTTTTGCTAAGTGATCTGGGGTTTCTTCAAACCCAATCGTTGAGGGGGTCGAGCCAATGGGGCGCGGCCGAGCCAAGGCCAAGCAGCAGAAGGTCGCTCGGAGACTGAAGTACAGCTCTGGCGGTACAGACCTTGAGCGGCTGCGGGCAGAGCTGGGTGTCGCTGAGGAAAGTAGGTCGTCGGCGAAGTCGCCGGATGGTGCCTACGAAGACCCTTACGACGACCTGGTCGACCGTTATGCGGATCTTGCTGACAAGTACCCCGGCGGTGACGATCCGTCAGAGGAAGAGTCCGATCGTTCGGACAGCTTCCGCTGACCCGTCGCACTGAGCCGCCGATAACGAGCACTATCCGCACAACCGGGTCCGCTGGTACGCAGGCAGACATAGCCGGTCCGAGCCACGCATGTGGCCCGGACCGGCTATGTTTGTATACCGAGCAGGATCGAGTGGGGGCCGTTGTGCGGCGACCCCACCCGGCGCATCGCTAAACATATTCGCCTCTGAGCCGTGCTCGGCCGTTTCCGGGCCGGACCGATCCCGCGATCCAGGCCGTAAGCCCACGTTCGGCCAGGAAGGAGACCGCGCGCTCCGCCGCGTCCGCGGGGACGATCGCGGCCATGCCTACTCCCATGTTGAAGGTGGCCTCCATATCCTCCCGCGACAGCGCGCCCCGGTCGGCGAGGAAGGCGAAGACGGGCCCCGGGCTCCAGGTGGCCCGGTCGAGTTCGGCGTCGACGTTATCGGGCAGTGAGCGCGCCAGGTTCGACGCCAGTCCGCCCCCCGTGATGTGGGAGAACGCGCGCACTTCGACCTCGGCGGCCAGCGCGAGACAGTCCTTGGCATAGATCCGCGTGGGAGTCAGCAGCACCTCGCCCAGGACACCGTCCAGTTCGGGTATGTGCTCGTCGAGCTCCACCCCGGCCTGGTCGATGATCCGGCGGACCAGTGAGTACCCGTTGGAGTGCAGACCGGAGGAGGCCATCGCGATGACGGCGTCGCCCGCACGGACCCGGTCGGGGCCCAGGATCGCGTCGTCCTCGACGATGCCGGTGCCCGCTCCGGCCAGGTCGTACTCGTCGGGGCCCATGGCACCGGGATGTTCGGCCGTCTCTCCGCCAATGAGCGCGCACCCGGCCTGGTGGCAGCCCTCGGCGATACCGCCGACGATCTCGGCGATGCGCTCGGGAACGACCGAGCCGCAGGCGATGTAGTCGGTCATGAACAGCGGCTCGGCGCCGCAGACGACGAGGTCGTCCACGACCATGCCCACCAGGTCGATGCCGATGGTGTCGTGCCGGTTCATCCGCTGGGCCAGCAGCACCTTGGTCCCTACGCCGTCGGTGGAGGTGGCGAGGACCGGCGCACGGTACTTGGCGGTATCGATCCGGAACAGTCCGGCGAAACCACTGGCGTCGGTGACCAGCTCCGGCCTGCGGGTGCGGGCCACATGCTGTTTCATCAGGTCGACGGCGCGCTCTCCGGCGGCGATGTCGACTCCGGCGGCGGCGTAGGCCCCCGCAGAGCTGTTGGCACCCTCTGCCACGCGAAACCTCTCAGTCGATCGTGCCCGCGCGGTGCGGTCGGCGCACCGGCTTGTGCGGTGCTGCAAGGCGGTCGACCGCCCCGGAACGGGCGGGGACTACTTCGGTGCGGCGGCCAGCGGTGCGGCTGTACCGCAGGCCTTCTCCAGTAGGTACTTGCCGCGTGCGCCTTCGTTGACCTCGATGGGGTACGCGCCGTCGAAGCAGGCGCGGCACAGCCGGTTCTTGGGCACCTCGGTGGCCGCGACAAGCTCATCGAGGGGGATGTAGGCCAGCGAGTCCGCGCCGATGGAGTCCCGGATCTCCTCGGTGGAGAGGTTGCCCGCGATGAGTTCGGCCTTGGTGGCGAAGTCCACACCGTAGTAGCACGGCCACAGCACCGGCGGGCTGGATATGCGCACGTGCACCTCGGCGGCCCCGGCATCGCGCAGCATGTGGACCAGTGCGCGCTGGGTGTTGCCGCGCACGAT
The DNA here is from genome assembly GCA_021793235.1 of Actinomycetes bacterium. Classification (GTDB taxonomy): domain Bacteria; phylum Actinomycetota; class Actinomycetes; order Streptosporangiales; family Streptosporangiaceae; genus JAJYTD01. Next base: position 8,408 of record JAJYTD010000006.1, read on the forward strand.
GGAGTCGTCGACGACGACCAGCCGCTTGCCCTCGATGACGTCGCGGAGCGGATTCAGCTTGAGCCGGATACCGAGCTGGCGCAGGGACTGGCTGGGTTGGATGAACGTGCGGCCCACATAGGAGTTCTTCACGAGCCCTTGGGCGAACGGGATGCCGCTGCCGTCGGCGTAGCCGACCGCGGCGGGCGTACCCGACTCCGGGACCGGAATGACGAGATCAGCGTCGGCCGGATGCTGCTTCGCCAAACGGCGGCCGACTTCGACGCGGGCCGAGTTGACGTTGCGGCCGGCGATCGTGGTGTCGGGCCGAGCCAGGTAGACGTATTCGAACAGGCAGCCTTTTGGCGCGGCCGCCGCGAAGCGGAGGGAGCGCACCCCGCGCTCGTCGATCGTGAGCAGCTCGCCGGGCTCGATCTCCCGGACCAGTGTGGCCCCCACGATGTCCAGAGCCGCGGTCTCGCTGGCCACCGCCCAGCCGCTGTCCAGGCGGCCGAGGACGAGCGGGCGGATGCCCTGCGGGTCGCGGGCCGCGTACAGGGTGGTCTCGTCCATGAAGACGAGCGAGAATGCTCCCTGTGCCTGAGGCAGCCGCTCCATGGCCGCTTCCTCGATGCTGAGTCCCGGGTTGTCCGCGAGGAGGCCGGTCAGGATCTCTGTGTCGGTGGTGGCGCCGCGCCGCTCGTTGGGGAGCATGGCCGCGAGTTCGGGCGTGTTGACCAGGTTGCCGTTGTGGCCCAGGGCCAGGCCGCCGTCGCGGGCCGTGTAGAACGTCGGTTGTGCGTTCTCCCACACCGGGGAACCCGTCGTGGAGTAGCGGCAGTGGCCGATTGCCAGGTGGCCGCGGAGTGAGTCCAGCGTCGCCTCGTTGAAGACTTGGGAGACGAGTCCCATGTCCTTGTAGACGAGGATGCGTTCGCCATCGCTCAGTGCGATCCCCGCGGACTCCTGACCGCGGTGCTGCAGCGCGTAGAGGCCGAAATAGGTGAGTTTGCTGACTTCTTCGCCGGGAGCCCAGACCCCGAACACTCCACAGGCGTCCTGCGGTCCGCGTTCGAGTGGATCGATATCCGTGGTGAGCCGGCCGTCGGGATGCGACACGCGTTCCAGCTTAGTGGCTGATCACTATCGCCGCGCCACTCGGGTCATGGTGAGGTCCACAACGGCAGCAGCGAGGACAGGTCCGCTCGGACGCCGCTGGCGGAGACGGTGTGCGCCGCTGTGGCCGATTCCCAGGTCTGCCGCCCCAGAGCAAGGGCGAGCCAGGTGGTCGGATCCGTCTCGACGACACCGGGCGGGGTGCCGCGGGTGTGCCGGGGGCCGTCGATCACTTGGACGGCGCCGAACGGCGGGACACGCACTTCGAGGCTGTGGCCGGGCGCGCGCTCGGCGAGTTCGGCGAGGGTCCCGCGGACCGCGGCGCGGACCGCGGCGCGGTCGGGAGCGCGGCCGGTGTCGTGGGCCCGCAGCACGGCCTCGGCACACGCGGACAGCACGAGTGAGGGCTGGTCGGGACCCCCGTAGGGGGGTTCGCCAAGAGCGGCGAGCTGGGCGTCGAGAGCAGAACGCAGGGCGGCGCGGCGCCGCTGCGCGGCGGTTGGCTTGGCCGGCATGTCCCCGAGGGTAACCGCCGCCGTGCCGCCCGGAGCGCTCTCCGGCTGTCGACCCGCGGGCGGGGCTCCCCGGCGTTGCCGCGGCTGTTTTGCGGGGATGGTTGCCTTGCCCCGCTAACGAGGGGAAACTGTCGCTTGAGGGAACTTGTCCCGACACAGTGGTGAATGGCCCGGTGTCGGAGAGAGGGAACGGAGGTCGCGCAGGCGAGCGGGGCGTATCCCCTTGCGGGTCCGCACCTCGTTCACGGCGTCCGCTGCGATGGTCTGTCGGCGCGGCGTGGATGCGGCCCGTGGGTCACGGTGCTGAGCCGAGCCCCCTGCCGCACCGGTGATGACGGTTGTCGACGTAATCCACACGAGCGAGGAGCGAGACCCCCAGGGCCATGGCGAAGGGCGACATACGGGCCATACTTGAGTTGGTTGACCCTTTTGTCCGATTGATGGAAATAGCATCCTCACGGACGATCACCGCACTTCGGGGAGATGGATGTGCGTCTACGCCTTACTCCGCGTGACGACAGCTATTACGAGATGTTCGCTGATTCGGCGAACAACCTCGTCATTGGAGCACGTCTGCTGGTAGAGCTCATCAGCGACGGTGCCGACCGCGACGCCATCAGCGAGAAGATGCGCGCCTGCGAACACGCCGGAGACGAGAGAACACACGCGATCATGCGGCGGCTCAACGAGAGCTTCGTCACCCCGTTTGACCGCGAGGACATCTACCGGCTCGCCTCCTGCCTGGACGACGTCATGGACTCCATGGAGGCCGCTGTCGACCTCATCGGCCTCTACGGGCTCGACCACCTGCCCAAGGGCATCATCGACCAGGTGGAGGTGCTGGAGCGTGCCGCGGAGCTGACCGCCGAGGCGATGCCCCGGCTGCGCTCGATGAGCGATCTGACCCGGTACTGGATCGAGATCAATCAGTTGGAGAACCAGGCCGACCAGATCTATCGGAGGCTCCTGGCCCACCTCTTCAGCGGCGAGTACGACGCCCTGACCGTGCTCAAACTGAAGGACGTCATCGAGGAGCTGGAGACCGCGGCCGACGCATTCGAGCACGTGGCCAACACTGTTGAGAGCATTGCGGTGAAGGAATCCTGAAGCCCAGACACCGAATCCCGGCTGCACCGTGCCTCCAGAAACCACCGCGCTGACCGCCGTCCTGCTCATGGCGGCGGTGTTCGCCTACACCAACGGCTTCCACGACGCCGCCAACTCCATCGCCACGTCCATCTCGACGCGCTCCCTGAGGCCCCGAGCCGCCGTCATCATGGCCGCGAGCATGAACATGGTCGGCGCCTTCCTCGGTGAAGGGGTGGCCCGGACCATCGGCCAGAGCATCATCGCGCCGCCGAGTGGAACCGAAGGACTCTCCGTACTGCTGGCCGCGCTCATCGGTGCCATCGCCTGGAACATCGCGACCTGGTACAAGGGCATGCCGAGCTCCTCCTCGCACGCGCTGGTCGGCGGGATGATCGGCGCGGCTCTGGCCTCGGCGACCACTGTCGACTGGGAGGGCGTCAGCGCCGACTTCGTGCTGCCGATGGTGCTGTCCCCGCTCATCGGCGGGGTCGTCGGCTACCTCGCGATGCTCGCCATCCTGTGGGCGTTCCGTAGCGCCAGCCCGCGCAGGGTCGGCCGGAAGTTCAAGATCGCACAGAGCGTGTCCGCATCGGCGATGGCGCTGGGCAACGGCTTGCAGGATGCGCAGAAGACCATGGGAGTCGTCGTCCTCGCCCTGGTCACCACCGGATACCAGACCGAGTACGACGTTCCTCTGTGGGCGGTCTGCCTCGCGGCGGTGGCGATGTCCCTGGGGACTCTCACCGGCGGCTGGCGCATCATGCGGACCTTGGGTCGCCGGGTGATCCAGCTCGATCCGCCCAAGGGCTTCGCGGCGGAGAGCACGGTGGCGCTGGTGACCTACGCGACATCGTTCATCTGGCAGGTGCCGATCTCCAGCACCCACACCATCACCTCGGCCATTGTCGGTGTCGGCGCCACACAGCGGCTCTCGGCCGTCCGCTGGGGGGTGGCGGGCAACATCGTCGCCGTCTGGATCCTCACCCTCCCCGGAGCGGCCGTCATCGCCGCTGCCGCCTACGCCCTGACCAGGATCGCGGGGTTCTGACCGAGCGGTTTCGGCATCCAGGGGCGGAACGGCCCAGGACATCGTCCCGGAGAGGTGAGCATGACACTTTGGACGCAAAGAACCCGGCATAGCATGCGTTCCACTCGCGTGGTGCTCGCTATGCCGGGTTTCATGCGGTGACCGTGCTTTTTCGGCGATTCCGGGGACGGGCCGACGCCCGCACGACCTAGTGGGCCATTCCCGGGATGTCGACCGTGGCGGCTTCGATCCGGGCCTTGCCGTTGAAGTCGTCCGCCATCTGCTCGAACGTTATGTCCGCGGCGCACACATACAGTGTCCGCAGGTCCGGCCCGCCGAGGGCGCAGGCGATCGCCATATGCCCATCGGTCTCTACCTTGACGCGGTCGGTGATCTCGCCGCCGTCCAGGATCCGGCGCACTTCTCCGGCGAACGGGCAGGCCACCCATACGGCTCCTGCGGAGTCGACGCAGAGCCCGTCCATGACGTTGGCCTCGGTCTGCTCGAATTGCGCGAAGACACGCTGGTCGGAGAGTCGCCCTTGGGAGTCGACAGCAAAGGCGCTGATCCGCTGGGCGAAGGACTCCACGACGATCAGTGTCCGCCCGTCCGGGGTGAGTCCGATGCCGTTGGGACACACCAGACCGGTGCCCGCTGTGCTGACGGAACCGTCCGGATCGGCCACGAGTACATGCGTGCCTTGGGGCTCCGCCCCTCCGAAGACGTCGTAGCCGAGCTGGCTGATGTAGGCGCGGCCCGTGGAGTCCACCCACATATCGTTGGGCGAGAACGAGACCTCGCTCAGGTCGGCCGCTTTTTCACTGCTGCCGTCTGCCTGGATCCGCAGTAGTTCGCGGTTCTCCATACCGACGACGAGTACCGTGCCGTCCGGGGCGAAACCCAGTCCCGAGGGGTGGGGCTGCCCGCTCGCCACCACGTCCAGTTCCCCTTCGGGGCTCATCCGGTACACCTTGCCCTGCGGGATATCGGAGAACCACAGCGCGCCGTCGTGCCACCGTGCTCCCTCCAGGTACTGGAAGCCGTCCCGGACAGCGGCGGATCTTCTAACCGTCATGAGTCACTCCTTACCCCGATGCCCTCGGATGTCTCTGGTTCCGAAGCGGTCCCGGTAAGTTAACGCCAACTAGCCTCTGTTTCCAAGGGGTCATCCAGACAAACCGGGGATATTGATGGCTATGTGTACGGATGATCTGCTCTTCGGGGGGCTATGCAAGCGTGGTGCAGCGAGAGTCGAGGCGCCCCAGCGGGTCGCCGACGGCGCTGGGGCCCTGCGGACCACGAGGGCGGGGCGCCACGTACGTGACCCTCTGTTGCCACGCCATCACTTTCGGAAGGGCGGGGGGTGCTCCTTCCTGGCTGGTGAACTGACCCTTGTGCTCTTAAGTGAACTTGTATTAGCTTCGTTCAAAGAGTCTGGAGGTTAGTGAAGAGCGCCTGACTCGGGAGGAAGATAATGACGGAACGTGCGCGGATTGCCGGAGTTGGGATGGTCCCCTTCTCAACACCGAGCAAGAGCAGGACATACGATGTGCTCGCGGAGCAGGCGGTCATCGCGGCGTTGTCCGACGCCGGGCTTGATTACACCCGCATCCAGCAGTCGTACGTTGGTTATGTGTACGGTGATTCGACTTCAGGGCAGAATGCTCTCTACCGCGTCGGTATGACCGGCATCCCCGTGGTGAATGTGAACAACAACTGCTCCACCGGGTCTTCGGCCCTGTGGCTGGCCCGCCAGGCGATCGAGAGCGGTGCCGCCGACTGCGTCCTGGCCCTCGGCTTCGAGCAGATGCGCAAGGGGCCGCTCGCCGCACAGTGGGACGACCGCCCGACCCCTTTCGACCGTTTCGACGAAGTGGCGCACGCAGCGCAAGGCACGAAGGAGGGCGTACCGCTCGCCGCGCAGTACTTCGGCGGCGCGGGTGCGGCTTTCGCCGAACGCCACGGCATCCGGCCGGAAACGTTCGCGGCGATCTCGGTAAAGGCGAGGAAGCACGCGGCACACAACCCCTATGCTGTGTTCCGCGACGCCGTCACCGTCGAAGACGTCTTGGCCTCGCCCCATATCTTCGGTCCGCTGACCCGGTTGCAGTGCTGCCCTCCCACGTGTGGTGCCGCAGCCGCCGTTCTGTGCAGTGCGGACTTCGCCAAGACCTTCGGCCTGCGCGCCGACGTGGAGATCGCGGCTCAGGCGATGACTACGGACCGCCCCAGCAGCTTTGACGCCGACGACATGGTGCGGCTTGTCGGGTACGACATGTCGGCGGAAGCGGCATCCCAGGTCTACGAAACGGCTGGCGTGGGTCCCCAAGACGTTGCTGTCGTGGAGCTGCACGACTGCTTCACCTCGAATGAACTGCTGACCTACGAGGCACTCGGCCTGACCCCGGAGGGGACCGCCGAGAAGTTCGTACTCGACGGTGACAACACCTATGGCGGACGGGTCGTCACCAATCCCTCCGGGGGACTGCTGTCCAAGGGGCATCCCCTCGGCGCCACCGGATTGGCCCAGTGCGCGGAACTCGTCTGGCAGCTGCGCGGCCAGGCCGAGAATCGCCAAGTCGCGAACGCGGATATCGGCCTGCAGCACAACATCGGCCTCGGCGGAGCCTGCGTCGTGTCCATGTACCAGAAGGTGGACTGACATGGCCATCGATCCGCGGGCCGTCGGCACCGAGCTCGAACCGGTCACCATGGACGTGGAGCGCGGCAGGCTGCGGTCCTTCGCCAAGGCGATCGGAGAGACAAACCAGATCTACTTCGATGTGGACATCGCCCGAGAGGCCGGGTACCCCGACATCCCGGCACCTCCGACCTTTCTCTGCGCCCTCATGCTCGAACGCCCCGACCCTTTCGACTGGCTGGCCGATCTCGGTGTGGAGCTGCAGCGGATTCTGCATGGCGAGCAGAAGTTCACCTACCACGCGATGGTCTATGCCGGATCTCGGCTGACCGCCCGTTCGCGCATTGTCGATGTCTACGCGAAGAAAGGCGGGGCCTTGGAGTTCATCGTTCGTGAGACGGAGGTGACCAACGGCGACGGCACGAAGGTCGCCGAACTCAACGATGTGGTCATCGTCCGCAACCCGGAGGTGAGGGCATGACCACGGCACACGGCGTCGAAGTCGGCACGGAGCTGCCGCCGCTGCGCATTCCACCCATCACCAGGACGACTCTGGCCTTGTTCGCCGGCGCGTCCGGCGACCACAACCCGATCCATATCGACATCGACGTCGCCCGCTCAGCCGGAATGGAGGACGTGTTCGCCCACGGCATGCTCTCCATGGCTTACTTGGGTCGCCTGCTCACCGAGTGGGTGCCGCAGGAACGCATCCGCTCCTACAGCGTGCGGTTCAGCGCGATCACCCCCGTACACGCCGAACCGACGTGCAGCGGCCGAGTAACCAGCATCGACAGTGTCCACGGCGAACGCCGGGCGACTCTGGACCTCACCGTGGAACTGGCCGACGGCACCACCACCCTTCTGGGTGAAGCGGTCATCGCCCTTGACTGAACCACCCGACTACGGAAAGGACCGCCACATGGGAAACCTCGACGGAAAGGTCGCACTCGTATCCGGCTCAGGCCGGGGAATCGGCCGTGCCATCGCGGTGAAACTGGCATCGGAGGGAGCCCGGCTCGTCGTCAATGACCTCGACGCCGGGCCGGCCGAGGAGACCGTCGCCGACATCACGGCCGCAGGGGGGCAGGCCGTGGCATGCACCGGAAGCGTGACCGATGCCGGTTTCGGCGAACGGTTCGTGAAGACGGCGGTCGACTCCTACGGCGGAGTGGACATCATCGTCAACAACGCCGGATACACCTGGGATAACGTCATTCAGAAAATGAGCGACGAACAGTGGAATGCCATTATGGACGTCCATCTCGCCGCCCCCTTCCGGATCCTGCGCGCGGCTCAACCCGTGATCTCCGCCGCGGTTAAACGGGAGCGCGCTGCGGGGGAAGAAGTCCCTTGCCGCAAGGTCGTGAACATCTCCTCGATCGCCGGACTCGGCGGGAACGCCGGTCAATCCAACTACGCCGCCGCCAAGGCGGGGGTGACCGGTCTGACCAAGACTCTGGCCAAAGAATGGGGCCGCTACAACGTCACGGTCAACAGCGTGGCCTTCGGGCTCATCCGTACTCGCCTTACCGAGATACCCGCAGGTGAGGGCGGCACTATTGAAGTGCAGGGCAGAGACATCAAGGTCGGTGTCAACCCTGATCTGCTGGCCAACATGGAGCAGACGATCCCTCTCGGCCGCAGCGGTACCCCCGAAGAAGCAGCAGGATCGGTGTACCTGCTCTGCACGCCGGAATCAGACTACATCAGTGCCCAGACCCTGGTCTGCGGAGGCGGCTTCACCGCCTGAGCCGCGAAGCACCGCAACGTTTCCGTACCAACGATCGGAGTATCCGTGACCCCCTACCGATCACCGTGGATGAATGATGAACTCGACGCGCTGCGTGATCTCGCTCGTCAGTTCTGCACCAAGGAACTGACCCCCAACCTCGATCGGTGGCGGGAACAGCACCATGTCGACCGACAGTTGTGGACGGCGGCCGGATCGGTGGGGCTCCTGGGTCTATCGATCCCCGAAGTCTACGGCGGCGGTGGCGGTACATTCGCCCACGAGGCGGTCCTGCTGGAAGAGCAGGTGCGCGCCGGCGACAACGCGTGGGGAGTAGGCGTGCACAGCGTCCTCGTCGCGCACTATCTGCTGGCTTATGGCAGCTTGGCGCAGAAGGAACTGTGGCTGCCGAAACTGCTCAGCGGCGAGGCGGTGGGCGCTATCGCCATGTCGGAGCCCGGAGCCGGGTCAGACCTCCAAAGCATCCAGACCAAGGCGATCCGAGACGGCGACGACTACCTGGTCAGTGGGGCTAAAACATTCATCACCAACGGTTCCCAAGCCGACCTCGTCATCGTCGTGGCCAAGACCGATCCCAAGGCGGGGGCGAAGGGCATTTCGCTGATCCTGGTGGAGGCCGAGCGCGAGGGTTTCCGGCGCGGTCAGATCCTGGACAAGGTCGGACAACGGGGCCAGGACACCTCTGAACTCTTCTTCGATGACATACGGGTACCGGTCTCGAACCTGCTCGGCACGGCGGAGGGCGAAGGGTTCGTCCAGCTCATGCGGCAGTTGCCGCAGGAGCGGCTGGTCATCGCTCTGACCGCTGTGACCGCGATGGAGGTCGCTCTAGAGCAGACGCTGCGCTACACCAAGGAGCGCAAGGCGTTCGGTCGGCCGGTCTTCGATTTCCAGAACACCAAGTTCACCCTGGCCGAGGCGGCCACCCAGACGCGTGTGGCACGCGTTTTCGTTGACGACTGCGTGGTCAGGCACCTGCGCGGCGAGCTCGACGCTACTACCGCCGCCATGGCCAAGTGGTGGACCACTGAGCAGGCCATGCGGGTCATCGACGAGTGCCTGCAATTGCATGGCGGCTACGGCTATATGAACGAATACCCGATCGCCCGCTTGTGGGCGGACCAACGCGTACAGAAGATCTACGGCGGCACCAACGAAATCATGAAGGAAATCATTTCACGCGGTCTGTAGACGAGGGAGTGTTTCATGTATATCACGCAGTCCCTGCACCAAATGCTGCAGCAAGACCCCCACCGTCCCCTAACGGTATACGGAGATCGGATCCGCACCGTCGCCGAATCCGCAAGCCGAGTTTCCCGCCTGGCTGGTGGACTGCGTGCTCTCGGGGTCGCCAGCGGCGACCGGGTAGCGATCCTGAGTCTCAACTCCGACCGTTATCACGAGTACCTGTTGGCGGTGCCCTGGGCCGACGCAGTGATCACCCCGGTCAACACCCGATGGAGCGTGGTGGAGATCGCCACCGCGCTGCGTGAGTCGCGGGCCCGGGTGCTCCTCGTCGACGACACCTTTAACTCGATAGCCGAGGAGCTCCAAGAGCAGTGCCCCGAACTGACCACCGTGGTGCATTGCGGTGATGAGGCCTGTCCCCCGGGCATGGCCGACTATGAACAGCTCATCGCGGACTCCGAGCCGGTCGAGGACGCCCGGCGGGGAGGTGACGCGCTGTTCGGGCTGTTCTATACAGGCGGCACCAGCGGCTCCCCCAAGGGCGTGATGATCAGCCACAACAACATCATGATCTCCGCGCTCGGCAGCCTGGCCACCTGTGGGTTCATCAGCCCGTGGGGGCGTCTGTTGCATGTGGCACCGATGTTTCATCTCGCCGACATCGGTGTGTGGAGCATGGCGATGCTGGCCAGCTCCGCACATGTGATCCTGCCGGCTTTCGTTCCCCGGGACACCCTGAAGGCGATAGCAGAGCATCAGGTCACTGACGCATTGCTCGTACCCACGATGATGCAGATGATCGTGGACCTCCCCGAGGCGTCCTCCTACGACCTGTCCAGCGTCACCAACGTGCTCTATGGCACCTCGCCCATCTCGGAGAAGCTGCTGCAGCGGATCCGTGGGACCTTTAGCGGCGCCGCGTTCATGTCGGCGTACGGAATGACAGAGCTCTCTCCCATCGCGACCATTCTCACCGATGCCGACCATGAGACCCCCGAACTGCGCCGCTCGGCCGGCCGGAGCGCCGCGCACTCCGAGGTCCGGATCGTCGACGCCGACGACAACGAGCTGCCACGCGGAAGCGTGGGCGAGGTCGTGGTCCGCGGGGACCACATGATGCTCGGCTACTGGCAGCGCGAGGAGGAGACCGCACAGGCACTGCGCGGCGGCTGGATGCATACCGGTGACGGTGGCTACATGGACGAGAACGGCTACGTCTTCATCGTCGACCGGATCAAAGACATGATCGTGAGCGGCGGTGAGAATGTCTACTCCATCGAGGTCGAGAACGCTCTCGCTCATCACCCGGCAGTGTCCGCATGTGCGGTCATCGGGATCCCCGACGAACAGTGGGGAGAGAAGGTCCACGCGGTGGTGGTTCTGCACCCGGACCATCAGCCGGGCGCAGCCGAACTCCAGGACTTCTGCCGTAAGACCATCGCCGGCTACAAGGTGCCGCGCAGTTTTGCGTTCGTCGACAGCCTGCCTCTCTCGGGTGCCGGTAAAATTCTCAAGCGCGAGCTGCGGAAACAGTATTGGCCTCAGGAAGGACGGCAGGTCAACTGATCCGCTGTCCAGGTGCCTTAGCCAAGGCAATGGAGGTAGGCGAGAACCATCGGCGATGCACTGCCAACAGCCCCGCCCAAGGGGACCCGGCCACGTAACAGGCGTGCGCTCATCATCGCAGCGGCCGCCGACCTCTTCTACCGCATCGGCTACCCGGAAGTAGGAATGCGCCACGTTGCCGAAGCGGTCAACGTGCGCCCGTCAGCCCTCTACCGACACTTCAGTGGTAAACCGGAGCTGCTCACCACCGTCATCATCGAAGAGATGGGGCCGTTCAAGCAGATCTTCACCGAGCTGTCCGGGGCACCGCTGGAGAAAGTCCTGCGGCGCTTGGCGTCCGCCATACTGGACGGTCACCGCCTTGGCGCCCTGTGGCAACAGGAGGCCCGTCATCTGCCGACCGAGGAGTACGCCCAGGTCCGCCGGGAGGTGCGCGACCTGGTCCTCCGGCTCAGTCGGCTGATCCGTGCGCAACGCCCCGATCTTGGTCGGCGCGATACCTGGATGCTGGCCCTGTTCTTGGGGTCAGTGTTCTCCAGCATCTCCTACCGCACGGCCGAGCTTCCCCACCCAGAGTACAAACGGGTGCTGCGTGCGATCTTCCGCCAAGTCCTGAAGACCACTCCGGTCAAACCGTACCCGCCACCCGAACCACCACCCGCGGGATTCACCCCATCCTCCCGCCGGGAACGTCTTCTCACCTCGGCGCTCGAGCTGTTCGCCGAATACGGTTACGCCTCGGTCAGTATGGAGGACATCGGTGTGCGGGCCGGGATCGTCGGCCCCAGCACCTACCATCACTTCGAATCCAAGCAGCATCTGCTGCTCGCCGCATTCACCCGCGGCGACGAATGGCTGCGCTACGACATGCACCGGGCGCTCGCCCGAGCCACCGATCACACTGGTGCCCTCCGCGAACTCATGGCGTCCTATGTCGACTTCGCCACCAGACACAGCGATCACGTGTCCATCATGTACACCAAGAGCCGCTATCTTCCTGAAGAGCACTCGGCCCGAATCAAGCAGAGCCAGCGTGAGTACATCAGCGAATGGCTCAACCTGATGCCCCAGGTGCATACGTCGATGAGTCTGGCAGAGGCCAAGATCCGGGTGCACGCCGTGCTTACCATCGTCAACGACCTCGCCCGCACGCCGGGGCTGCGCGACCGGCGCGAGGCCAAGGAGACGGCCAAGCACGTGGGCCAAGCGCTTCTGCTGCCAGAGGCCGAATCTTGAACACCCTGACCGGTGACCGCCGGCGACGGTGACCGCCTCGGAGGCGCTTTGGCGCAGGTCCCGGCGGGACCGTACCGTGGGCGTACCCGGACGATGGCCGCGATCGCTCTCTTCTGAGCTGAGAGAAGCGGTGGGCAGGGCGACCCCTGCCCACCGCTTCTCTCATGGTGTCGGTCCCGCCCGGGCTATCCGAAGCGGCCGGTGATGTAGTTCTCGGTCTCTTTCTTCTCGGGCTTGGTGAAGATCCTGTTGGTATCGCCCATCTCGATCAGCCTGCCGGGTTTGCCGGTGCCGGCCAGGTTGAAGAACGCGGTCCGGTCACTGACGCGCGCGGCCTGCTGCATGTTGTGAGTCACGATGACGATCGTGTAGTTCTCTTTGAGGTTGGCGATCAGGTCCTCGATCGCCAGGGTCGAGATCGGGTCCAGCGCAGAACAGGGCTCGTCCATGAGCAGCACCTCGGGCTCCACCGCGGTAGCGCGGGCGATGCATAGGCGCTGCTGCTGTCCACCGGAGAGCCCGGCACCCGGCTTGTGCAACCGGTCCTTGACCTCTTCCCACAGGTTCGCGCCGCGCAGTGAGCGCTCGACGATCTCGTCGGCCTCCCGTTTGCTGAGCCTCTGGTTGTTCAGTTTGGCTCCGGCGATGACGTTGTCATAGATCGACATCGTCGGGAACGGGTTGGCGCGCTGGAAGACCATGCCGATCTCCCGGCGTACGGCCACCGGGTCCACGTCGGGTCCGTAAATGTCCAGGTCGTCGAGCATGACCTTGCCCTCGACCCGCGCGTTGGGGTTCACCTCGTGCATGCGGTTGAGCGTGCGCAGGAAAGTCGACTTGCCGCAGCCGGACGACCCGATGAAGGCGGTCACCGACCGGGGTTCGATCGTCATCGACACGTCTTCGACGGCCAGGAAGTCGCCGTAGTAGACGTGCAGTCCGGAGACGTCAATGCGTTTGGCCACTGGAAGTCCTCAGGTGAGTCAGAGTGGAGCGGTGTCGGTCATTCAACGTGTGGTCATCGTCCGAGTTTCGGTGCGAAGAGACGCGAGATCAGCCGGGCGGCGAAGAACAGCAGCATCACGATCAGGATCAGGGTCAGCGCGGCGGCCCAAGCCCGTTCCTCGGCGTAGATACCGGCGTCGCCGGATGATCCCATTGCCCGGACCTGCTGGTAGATGAACACCGGGAGGCTCATCATCTGGCCCTCGAAAGGGTTGGCGTTGATTCTGGTGGACGCGATTCCCGCGGTGAGGATCAGTGGTGCGGTCTCTCCGATAACGCGTGCGAGGGCCAGCATGATTCCCGTGGTGATTCCGGCGATCGCCGTCGGCAGCACGACCTTCACGATGGTCAGCCACTTGGGCACGCCCAGCGCATAGGACGCTTCGCGCAGCTCGTTGGGGACCAGCCGCAGCATCTCCTCGCTGGAGCGCACGACCACCGGGATCATCAGAACGGACAGGGAGATCGCGCCGGCCAGGCCGCTGGTGTTGCCGGGGCCGAAGATCATGATCCACAGCGCGACCACGAACAGGCCCGCGACGATCGACGGGATCCCCGTCATGACGTCGACGAAGAACGTGATGGCCTGTTTGAGCCTGCCCTTGCCGTACTCCACGAGGTAGATCGCCGCCAGCAGGCCGATAGGTATCGAGATCAGCGCGGCGACACCGGTGATCACCAGGGTTCCGACGATGGCGTGGTAAACACCGCCCGCGTCCATGCTCGGGATCACACCGTTCATGGAGACGGTCAGGAAGTAGCCGTCGAACCGTTTGAGGCCGTTCACCAGCACTGTCCACAGCAGTGATATCAGGGGCGCCATCGCCAACCCGAAGCAGCAGTAGACGACACCGGTGACCAGCCGGTCCTTGGCCTTGCGGCCGCCCTCCACAGCGCGGGAGGCGACGGTGATGGCGATCAGGTAGACCCCGGCCGTCAGCACCGCGAAGGAGACCAGGTGGAACAGGCCCAACGCGAACAGGGCACCGCCTACGACGACGGCTGTTCCCGCGAGCAGCAACGGAGCAAAGGAACGCGGAAGCGACCCGGTGAGAAGGGACGACGATGACAGCCGCGGCCCGTCACCGGAGGAACCGGTCGATGGCGTTGTGGTCGTGGTGGTCATTTAGCTGAACTCCTTGCGCCGCGCGACGATGAAGCGCGCACCCATGTTGACGGCCAGAGTGATCGCGAAGAGTACGAGGCCGGCGGCGATCAGCGCGGACACGCCGTACCCGGTGGCCTCGGGGTACTGCAGCGCGATGTGCGCCGCGATGGTCTGATTGCCGCTCTGCAGCAGGAACGGGGAGATGACCAGGGACGGGGAGAGGATCATCGCAACGGCCATGGTCTCTCCGAGCGCCCGGCCGAGGCCGAGCATGGCGCCGCCGATGACACCGGGGCGCCCGAAAGGCAGCACCGCCATGCGGATCATCTCCCACCGGGTCGCCCCCAGCGCGAGCGCCGCCTCCCTGTTGGCCTGCGGCACCTGGTGGAAGACATCGCGCGACATCGCGGTGATGATCGGCAGGATCATCACCGCGAGGACGAGGCCGGCGCTCAGCATCGTCCGGCCGGTGGCCGACACGGGGCCGGCGAACAGCGGTATCCAGCCGAGGTAGTTCTCCAGCGCGTCGTAGAAGGGGCGGAGCTGGCCTACGAGGAAGACGACGCCCCACAGGCCGTAGACGACGCTGGGGATCGCCGCCAGCAGGTCGACGATGTAGCCGAGGAGCGCTGCTACGCGGCGCGGTGCGTAGTACACGATGAACAGCGCGATGCCGATGGCCACGGGAGTCGCGAGGAGCAGCGCGATGGTCGCGGCCAGCACCGTGCCGAAAGCGAGGGCGGCGACGCCGAACGCGGGGTCTTCCCGGGTACTCGCGTTCCAGTCAGTGGTGGTGAAGAAGTTGACCGTGTTGGCGCGCAGCGAATCCATCGACTGGATGATGAGGAACGCGGCGACACCCGCCAGGATGAGCAGGATCAAGGCGCCCGCTCCACTGGCGGTGTTGGCGAAGATGACGTCGCCGATACGACGCCTGCCCGTTGGTACGCGGGCAGGCGTTGACGAGTCCGTGGTGGTCATGTGTGGCTCCGGTCGAGATCGGTCAGGATTTGCCGCCGGGCGATTCGTGCTTTTCGCTACTGGTCCGACATGCGGTGACGATGCCTGTTACATTCTGGATCTTGCCCGGAGGCGGCCGGGTAACCGGGGGGTGTGCGATGGCCGTGGTGCCACCGGTCGAAAACAGTCCTGAACATGCCTGAAGGGTGAGGCCGCACCCAGCGGTGCGGGCCTCACCCTTGGTGAGGATCGGCGGCGTTGGGATCAGGCGCCCGCCGAAATGCTGTCGATCGTTTCCTGAAGGGCGTCCCGGGTCTCCTGCGAGAGCGGGGCGGAACCGGCCTCATCGGCGGCGGCCTGCTGCCCGGCCTCGCTGTTCACGTAGGACAGGAAGCTCTTGACCAGGTCGGCGTCGGCCTGCTCGGCGTACTCCATGCAGGCGACCTCGTAGGAGATGAGGACGATCGGGTAGACCCCCTCTTCCTCGGTGGTGTAGTCGAGCTCGATGGCGTGGTCGTTCTCGGTGTTGCCCTCGCGGGCGGGGGAGGCGTCCACGATCTTGGCCGCGGCCTCGGGGCTGTACTCGGTGAAATCGTCGCCGACACCCACCGCGGCGGTGCCCAGGTCGCCCACGTGCGAGGCGTCGACGTAGCCGATGGTGCCCTCGCCGCCCTCAAGGGCGTTGACGACACCGGAGGAGCCCTGCGCGGCCTCCTTGGGCTCGATCGGCCAGTCGCCGCTGACCTCGTGCGGCCAGGCGTCCCCGGCGGCCTCGGACAGGTAGGCGACAAAGTTCTCAGTGGTGCCGGACTCGTCGGAGCGGTTCACCGGGACGATCTCGGAGTCGGGCAGATCGACGTCGGGGTTGTCCTCCGCGATCTTCTCATCGTTCCACTTCGTGATCTTCTGGTCGAAGATCTCGGCGATCACCTCGGGCTTGAGGTTCAGGGAGTCGACACCCTCGAGGTTGAAGGCGACGGCGATCGGGGCGACGTAGCCGGGCAGGTTGACGACCTCGGAGCCGCTGCAGCGCTCGGTGGCCTGTTCGGTCTCCTCCTCGTCGAGAGCGGCGTCAGAGCCCGCGAAGGCCACCGCACCGTCGATGAACTGCGATCGGCCCGAACCCGAGCCGACGGAGTCGTATTCGAGCGTAGACCCCTCGCAGGCGCCTTCCCAGGCGGCCTTCCACGCCGCCATGGCGTTCTCCTGCGAGCTGGCGCCCGCGCCGGCCAGCGTTCCGCCGCCTTCGACGCAGTCGACGTCGCCCGCGGCGGCGCTGTCCTCGGGGTCGACGGCCTGGTCGCTGCCGCAGGCCGAAAGCGCAAGAGCGCCGGCCAGGGCGATTCCGGCGACCTGACCATACTTGGAGAGCTTCACAGCCCCGGTGTCCTTCCTCTGGACTTCGTCACCTTCCGGCGAGCATGACCTCGCCAAATGTGAAGGTAAGCAGGTGAAGTGACCAGCACTCCCAAGAAGGGTGAACGCGGAATGAACGACAGGGCGAGGGTGGTGGAAGGGTGGGGGGCCCTTCGGTGGCCACCGGGTGAACCGCAGCAAAGTCACGCCGACACGCAGCGGATGACCTGGGAATATCACGCATGATCGAGAAAAACTCACTGGGAGTGTGTGTTTCCCCAGGTGGGCGCGGGTGTCACCTCAGAGAGAGGCATACATCACATCAGCGTCCCACACGGTGAAGCCCAGTGACTCATACAGCCGAACCGCGGGAGAGTTCTCCTCGTCAACGTAGAGCAGAACCCACGGCAGGCCGCGGTCGCGCAGGTACCGCAGGCCGATGACGGTCAGTGCCTTTCCCAGTCCGGTGCCCTGCCACGCGGGGGCCACCCCGACGACATACACCTCGCCGACAGGCTCGCCGCTCGTCAGTCCGGCACCGTCGGCGTGGACCTTGGTCCAGTGGAATCCCGCGAGCGCGCCCGTCCCCGCCTCTTCGGCGACGAAGAAGCCGTCCGGGTCGAACCACGCCTCGGTCTCGCGCTGCCGGAGATCGCGCAGGGTGATGCCGCCCTGCTCGGGATGGTCGGCGAACGCGGCGGCGTTCACCCGCAACCACGCCTCCTCATCGGCGCCGACGGCGAACGGGCGGATGGCCAGGCGCGAGCGCCCCGCCTCGGGAAGTGTCGGTTCAGGCAGGTCCGCGCTGCCGTCACCGCGCAGCCGCATCCGCATCTTGAGCAGGCCGCGCACCTGCCGCCAGCCGGCCGATCGGGCCAGCGCCACCGCACCTTCCAGGCGGCCGTGCGCCCACACGCGCAGACCGGCGGCCGGAGCCTGGGCCGTGAGCGAGTCGAGCAGTGCCCGCCCGTGGCCGCGGCGGCGGTGTGCGGGCGCGACGACGAGTTCACCGGAATCCGGCTCGCCGGGGGAGGACTCGGCAAAGGCGAAACCGGTGAGCGTCGCCGGCCGGCTCCCGGTCTCCTCGAAGATGAGGTGGAAACGGGCGGTGCCGTCCTCTGCGCCGTGGCGTACGCGCAGCAGTGTCTGCTCTGACAGCGGAGCGACGCCATCATGCTCGGCCGCTGCTTCGGCGAGGGCGACGACCGCCGAGGCCTCGTCGTTCTCCAACCGTCCGGTGATGTGCACGTTGCTCATGGGACCGAGCCTAGTGTGGTTCCTCCGGCCGTCGGTCGCGAGGCGCGGCAGCAGGGCTGCCCTCTGCTCCCGCCGCCTCTTCCGTCAGCGGTCAGGTCCTGCGGCGCCGCCCCTTGTACCCCCGGGTTCCCGTCCGGACGCGGCGCGCCGGGGCCAGGGGCGCTGAGAGCAGCAGCAGGAACAGCAGGAAGAACAGCAGCACGATGGGCGCGACAGAGGAGTGCCTGTCGGTATCGCCCGCTGCCATGGTGCTGTTCTCTGACTCCTCTGCCTCGCCGGGTTCCACCGTTGGGAGGTCGGCGAGGTCGTCAGAGGAGGACGGTTCCAGAGACGGCAGGTCGAGGTCGTCGGTTGGCAGCGACGGCCGGTCCGCTTCGGCCGCCCCGCCGCCCTCCTGCGAATCGGCCCTTTCCGAGTTGTCGGAGGATGTGGCGCCGTCCCCTTCGGGCGAGGGGCGCTGCTGCCCGCTTCCGGGACTGGAGCCGCTGCTCGACGAGCCGCCACCGGTCCTGTCGCCCGTGGAAGGTGAGGAGGAAGTCGGGTCCGGCTCCTCCGGCTTCTCCGGTCGGTCGGGTTTTTCTGCTCTCTCCGGTCTCTCCGGCCGGTCGGGCCTCTCCGGTGTTTCCGGTCTCTCCGGTCTCTCCGGTGTTTCCGGCCGCTCCGGTTTCGAGGGTCCCGTCGAGGTCGGGCCGGGTTCGTCAGGAGAGCTCTGTGTGGGCGATGGGGGCAACGAGGGCGTCGGGGCGGGGCTCGGCGGCGGGGTGGTGGGGGAGGGCTCTTCCTCGGGAGTGACAACGACCTGCAGCGGCTCTGTCTCCACTGTCTTGTGGTCGTCTGCTTCGATGTCGTCGCACGCCTCCGCGGAATCCGCGAACGCGTAGGTGACCGTAGCGGTTACCGGAACCGACTTCTTCGGTGTACCCGTCACCGTGGCCTTGGCGGGAGCGGTGGCCTCCAGGTCGCTCACCGAGAACCCGTTGTCGGCTTCCGCGCCGAACAGGCAGACGGTCTGTCGGCCACCAGGCCTGACATCGAGCTTCAGGGTGGCGGTCGCGCCCGGTTCGATGACGACCGTGCGCGGGGTGAGAGTGACCGCTGGCGAGTCGTCGGCGGCCGCTGAGGGGGCCAGGGCGACCAGCGCGGCTCCGACGAACAGCGTTCCGAGTGGGACAGCCGTGACCACGCGGATCGGGAAGGGCGTGAACGCGCCCTCCGTGCCGCTCGGCATGGGTGTGGCCTCCTTGGGTCGGGTCACCGCCGGCGCTGGACCGGTACCGATGCGACCAGGGCGGGGGGCAGACCCTGGCATAATGCCGACTGGTCCAGCATCCTAGACGGTCGTCCGACCTATTCCGAGACCTGTCCCGGAACAAATCGCGTCGATGGTGTCACGAGCTGTGCAGGGCGCTGTGCTCGGCAGTACCGGACCGCGGTCAGCCGGACGAGGGCGCGGGATGCGGAAAAGCGGGATCCCCGGGATCGCCGGGCTGGGCGGTGGCACCGCCGGAGGCCTTGGCCGCCGGGCCCAGGACGAACCGGTAGCCCACGTTGCGCACGGTGCCGATCAGCGATTCGTGCTCGCTGCCCAGCTTCGCCCGGAGCCGCCGCACGTGGACGTCGATGGTGCGGGTGCCGCCGAAGTAGTCGTAGCCCCAGACCTCCTGGAGGAGCTGGTCGCGGGTGAACACCCGGCCCGGGTGCTGGGCCAGGAATTTCAGCAGCTCGAATTCCTTGAACGTCAGATCGAGGATGCGGCCGCGCAGGCGGGCGATGTAGGTCGCTTCGTCGATGACGAGGTCGCCGCGGCGGATTTCGTCGGGATCGTCGGTGCCGGCTTCGGGCTGGCCGATCGCCAACCGCAGCCGTGCCTCGACTTCCGCGGGGCCGGCGGTGGTGAGCAGGAAGTCGTTCACCTGCCAGTCCGGGGTGAGCGCGGCCACTCCGCCTTCAGTGAGGACCGCGATGAGCGGGCAGTCCAGCCCGGTGGTGTCGAGCAGCCGGCAGAAGTTGCGCATCGCAGTGAGGTCACTGCGGGCATCCACGAGAATGGCATCAGCAGACATGCTGGAAGAACGGTCGGATCCCAGGGCGAGTAGCGCACTCGCTTCAGCGGGCGAGACACTCACGGAGTGCAGGAGCAGGCCGAGGGCAGGCAGAACGTGGTCCGACGGTTCATTGGAGTTCGTGAGTAGCAGCAGATGGCTCATGCGTCTCTTCCCGTCACCCCGCATGTCGGGGTTGATCGAAGGCGACATTGCCCTCGGTTAGGAGAATGTTTCGGTCACTGCCTCCGATACCTTCAAGGATAATCAATCAATGACGAGTGGAACCATCCGGTATTGGGCCGCCGCGAAAGAAGCCGCCGGAACGGCGGAAGAGAGCGTCGAAGGCGAGACGCTGGAGGCCGTGCTGAAGTCGGTACGGGACAAGCGGTCCGGTGACGACCGGCTGTCGAGGATCCTTGAGCGGTCATCGTTCCTGGTGGACGGCGCTCCTGTCGGCACGAGGGCGCATTCTGAGGTGCGGATCACACAGGGGAGTGTGATCGAGGTACTGCCCCCCTTCGCCGGGGGGTGAGGTGATCGCGGAACAGAACAGGCGCAACCACAGGGCATGGGGGAGGAATTGTGAGCAATAGTGAGCGGAATGGTCGCTCTGCCCGGCAGAAGATCACCATGCTCGGCAAGCCGGGATGCCACCTGTGCGACGAGGCGCTGAAGGTGATCGCCCGTGTCGCCGACGACACGGGAGTGCCCTACGAGGTGAAGGACATCACGGTCGCCTCTGCCGAGGACAAGGAGGAGTACTGGGAGAAGATCCCGGTGACCTTCATCAACGGGGAACAGCACGACTTCTGGCGGGTGAGCGAGAAGCGCCTGCGCGCGGCACTGGGTAAGTAGAGCCGTGCCGACCGGCCGCCAGGGCCGGGGCAGAGCAGCAAAGGGACGTGCCCGTGGGCGCCCCGGAGGGCCCTTCGCCTGGGCACCGCCCTGCCCCGGGCGCGTCCGGGGCGGTTTCGCGCAACTCAGCCAGTGGGATCGGCCGTTCCGCCACCCCACTTTGTGCGTACTTTCACAAGGGCGTAATCTATGGACCAAAACCGACGTCTGCCGGGTCTTGACAGGCGAAATCCGCGCCCGTAAGGGAGCATCGGACCTATGTCGGCCCAACTCCAGAACGCACCGACGATCGCCGCTCAGGAGCACACGCCTGTGACCCCCCGTACATCACAGCCCCGGGAGAGGGGAATCCCGGAGGCGACCGTCGCCAGACTCCCGGTGTACCTGCGCGCCCTGCAGGCGCTGCATGAGAGCGGTACCCCTACCGTCTCCTCTGAGGACCTCGCCGAGATCGCCGGAGTGAATTCGGCGAAACTCCGCAAGGACCTATCGCACCTGGGCTCCTACGGCACTCGCGGTGTCGGCTATGAGGTCGAGTACCTCATCTACCAGATCTCCCGTGAGCTTGGTCTCACCCAGGACTGGTCGGTGGCCATCGTCGGCATCGGCAACCTCGGGCGCGCACTGGCCAACTACGGTGGCTTCGGTACGCGCGGGTTCCGCATCGCGGCACTGCTCGACGCGGATGTGTCGATCGTGGGCGACAAGGTCGCGGGCCTGGCGGTAGGGCATATCGACACCCTGGAAGATGTTGTCGAGAAAGAGAACGTCTCCATCGGGGTCATCGCCACCCCCGCTTCGGCGGCCCAAGGCGTGTGCGACCGTTTCATAGAGGCGGGTGTCACCAGTGTGCTGAACTTCGCACCCATGGTGCTCAATGTGCCACCGGGCGTCGATGTGCGTAAGGTCGATTTGTCTATCGAACTGCAGATCCTGGCCTTCCACGAGCAGCGGAAGTCCGACGGCCACGTGGAATCGGGGCGGATCGGGCAGACGGGGAACGCGCGATGACCGACAACGGTTCGGACGGCCGTCCAGCACCCGTGTGCCACGGGCGCCGCACGCGCCCGGTAGAAGCCGAAGAGGTACGGAGAAGCGGTACGCCGCTCGTATTGGAGTCCAGATGAGTGTCCTCGCCGTAGGCATGAGCCATCGAAGCGCGCCCATAGCGCTTCTGGAGCGTGTCGCGCTTGACGGACACACGCGCCTCAAGGTCATGTCGGAGATGGTGAACGCCCCATCGGTCAACGAGGTGCTGATGGTCTCCACATGCAACCGCACGGAGATCTACGCCGATGTGGACAAGTTCCACCCCGCGGTCACGGCCGTCACCGAACTGCTCTCCTGGCACACCGGCGTCTCCCTGAGAGAACTCTCACAGCACTGCTATGTGCACTACGAGCAGCGCGCGGTCCAGCACCTCTTCTCCGTCACCTGCGGACTCGACTCCATGGTGGTGGGAGAGGGGCAGATCCTCGGCCAGATACGCAACGCCCTGAAAGACGCCCAGCACGCCGGAACCCTCGGGCGGGTCCTCAATGATCTCGGGCAGCGCGCCCTGCGCGTCGGCAAACGGGCGCACACGGAGACACACCTGGACCACGCCGGTGCCGACATGGTCAGCCTCGGTCTGACAGTCGCCGGCCAGCGGCTCCGGCCCTCGACGGAGGCGGACGGGCCCACCGCGTCAGCGGGGTGCGCGCTCACCGGCGCCGAGCCGGGCGCTGCCGTCGAAGCCGCGCTTCCGCAGCCCCAGGCACTCACCGGAATGCGCGTACTGGTGCTCGGCGCCGGATCGATGAGCGCGCTGGCGGCCAACACCGTGGCCCGGCAGGGCGCGAGCACCGTCATCGTCGCGAACCGCACGTTCGACCGGGCCGCCCGCCTGGCGGAGTGCCTCACCGAGGCCTACGAGCCCATCCAGAGCCGCGCCGTCCCGTTCGAGGCGGCCGCCGACACGCTGACCGGCGTCGACCTGGTGATCTCCTGCACGGGAGCCCAGGACCTGGTACTCACCCGCGACGGCATCGAGAGCGCCATCGCGTCCGGGTCCGACAGCGGCGACGCGCCGGCTCGCTCGGCGGCCCGACCGCTGGTCTTCCTCGACCTTGCTCTTCCGCGCGACATCGATGAGGCGGCCCGGGAGATCCCCGGCGTCCATCTTGTCGATATCGAGGACCTGCGGCAGGCCGCCGCCGACGGGGCAGACGACGCTGAGGGGCGTTCCGGGGCCCTTGCCGGAGTCCGCGATATCGTTGAGGAGGAGGTCGCCGAGTACGAGGCCACACGCCGCGCCGAACTCGTCGCACCGACCGTTGTCGCGCTGCGCAGTAAGGCCAAGATGGTCCTCGACACCGAACTCTCCCGGCTGCAGGGGCGACTGCCCGACCTCGACGACAAGACGCGCGGTGAGGTCACCTACGCGATGCGCCGGGTCGTGGACAAACTGCTGCACCAGCCCACGGTGCGGGTGAAGGAGCTCGCGACGCAGCCCAACGGCGACTCCTACGAAGCGGCGCTGCGCGAACTGTTCGACCTCGACCCCGCCCGGCCTGACGCGGTGACCCGCATGGAGAGCCCGAACGGGAAGGCATCGGCTGCCAGCGTTCCAAAGGAGAACAGGCGTACACCAAAGGAGGAACCATGACGGCCGCACCGGCCAGGCTCGGCACGCGCCGCAGCACCATGGCCACCACGCAGTCGCGTGCGGTCGCCGACGCGATCACCGATCGCACCGGAGTACCGATCGAGTTGGCACTGATCACCAGCTTCGGCGACGTTACCAAGGCGCATCTGACCCAGCTCGGCGGTACCGGAGTGTTCGTCAACGCGCTGCGCGACGAACTGCTGGCCGGAAACATCGATTTCGCCGTGCACTCCCTGAAGGACCTGCCCACGACACCCGCCGACGGGCTCACCCTGGTCGCCATCACCGAACGAGACGATCCGCGCGATGCGCTCTGCGCCCGTGATGGCCGAAAATTCGCCGATCTGCCTGCTGGGGCGACCATCGGAACCGGGTCCCCGCGCCGTGTCGCACAGCTCGCGGCGCTCCGGCCGGACCTGAATTATGTTCCGATCCGCGGCAACGCCGAAACCCGGCTGGGCAAGGTCACCTCGGGTGAGCTCGACGCGGTCGTACTGGCCTACGCGGGCCTGGCCCGAGTAGGCCGCCTCGACGACGTCACCGACGTGTTCGAGCCGGAGCAGGTACTGCCCGCTCCAGGCCAGGGCGCGCTCGCCGTGGAGTGCCCGACCTCGCGTGCGATGGGCGACCTGTCCTACCTCGCCGCTGTTGACGACACGGCCACTCGGACGGCTGTCACCGCCGAGCGCACCATCCTGGCCGAGCTGGAGGCGGGCTGCGCCGCTCCCGTCGGGGCCTGGGCCGAATACCACGAGAACCGGCTGCGGTTGCGGGCCGCGGTCGTCGCCACCGACGGCTCCCATGCGGTGCGCCGTGAGCGGACCGTGGTGGTCGACACGCCCGGAACGGAGGCGGCTATCGCCGCCGACCTCGGCCGGGAGCTGGCTCGCGAGATGATCGCCGAAGGCGCGGACCGCATCGTGGCGGACACCGCCGTTGAGACGGGCCCCGGACGTTCGGAGTCGCACTGACCGCGCACCGGGGCTGGGAGAGCAAGGAGCAAGCGCACATTGAATCCGCAGAGTGAGAATCAGCCGCAGCCAGAGGTACCGGGTACGCCGGCAGCAGGCCATGTCGCCCTGGTCGGGGCCGGACCAGGCTACGCGGAGCTGCTGACACTGCGGGGCGCGGCACTGCTCGCCAAAGCGGACGTGGTCATCACCGTCCGCGAACCAGGCCCCGAACTGGCGAAGCACCGTGCTGCTCTGCTCAACCACTGCCGCAGCGACGTCACGGTGGTGGAACCGGCCGAGTGCGGTGGTGAGATCGATGCGCTCGCCGTCGGCCATGCCCGGGACGGACGCCGCGTGGTGCGCCTGTACAGCGGCGACCCGATGCTGGGCTGCCGGGGTGCCGAACTGGCCGCCGCATGCCTGCGGGCCGGTATCGAATTCGAGGTCGTCCCCGGCCTGTCATCGGTGACCGCCGTGCCCGCCTACGCCGGCATCCCGCTGATGCCCGAAGGCACCAGTGAGCTTCGCGTGGTCAATGCCAAGGACCCGGGGCTTGACTGGGAGCGCCTGGCCGATGGGGAGGCCACACTCGTCGTGATGTTCCCCGACGCGCCCGAAGGCGAGGACCCGAACCACACTGGGCCGGGGTTCGACCGGCTGTGCAAGTCGCTCATCGCCGCCGGCCGCCCGGGTACCACGCCGGTCGCCGTCATCCGCATGGGCAGCACGACCGAGCAGAGCACCGTGATCTCCTCGCTTTCCCGGCTCACCGCCGACCTCAAGGCGGCCGACGCCAAGGGCCACAACGTCACCTCCCCGGCGATGTTCATCATGGGTGCGGGTGTCAGCAGGCAGAAGGACCTCTCGTGGTTCGAGAGCCGTCCGCTGTTCGGCTGGCGGGTACTCGTGCCGCGGACCAAGGAGCAGGCGGCAAGCCTGTCCGAACAGCTTCGCGGCTATGGCGCCGTGCCCGAGGAGGTGCCCACGATCTCCGTCGAGCCGCCCCGCACCCCGCAGCAGATGGAGCGGGCCGTCCGCGGCCTGGTCACCGGGCGGTACCAATGGGTCGCGTTCACTTCGGTCAACGCGGTCAAAGCCATCAGGGAAAAGTTCGAGGAGTACGGCTTGGACGCGCGGGCGTTCGCCGGAGTCAAGGTGGCCGCTGTCGGTGAGCAGACCGCGGCCGCGCTGCTCGACTTCGGTATCCAGGCCGATCTCACCCCGCACGTTGAGAACCAGTCCGGAGCCGGCCTGGTCGAGGTGTGGCCGCCCTATGACCCCGAACTCGACCCGATCGAGCGGGTGCTACTGCCGCGCGCGGACATCGCCACGGAGACACTGTCGGCCGGCCTGATCGACCTCGGCTGGGAAGTCGACGACGTCACCGCCTACCGCACAGTGCGCGCCGCACCGCCGCCCGCTCCGATCCGCGAGGCGATCAAGGGCGGCGGGTTCGACGCGGTGCTGTTCACCTCCTCCTCCACGGTCCGCAACCTCGTGGGGATCGCGGGCAAGCCGCACAACACCACGGTGATCGCGGTGATCGGCCCCGAGACCGCCAAGACGGCGCAGGAGTTCGGGCTGCGAGTCGACACCATGGCCCCGAAAGCCTCGGTTTCGGCTCTTGCCACCGCTCTTTCGGAGTACGGTGCTGCGCAACGGGCCGAGGCCATCGCCGCCGGAAAACCGGTCCTCAAGCCCAGCCAGAAACGCCGCGGGCGGCGGCGTAAGACCATGTGACCAGACCGGACGTATTTTCGAGGGAGTCCCGCATGAGCGCCCGCTACCCCATCGCCCGCCCCCGCCGGCTGCGCCGCACGTCGGCGCTGCGGCGCCTGGTGGCCGAGACGAGCGTGCGGCCCGGGGACCTCATCCTGCCGATGTTCGTCAAGGAGAGCATCGACGAACCGCGGCCGGTCGGCTCCATGCCCGGTGTCCTCCAGCACACCCGGGACAGCCTGCGCAAGGCGGCTCAGGAGGCGGCCGAAGCCGGTGTGGGCGGACTGATGCTGTTCGGGGTGCCCGAGCTCAAAGACGAGCGCGGATCGGCGGCCGACGACCCGGGCGGGATCGTGCAGGGGGCACTGCGCGACCTGTCAACCGACCTCGGCGACGACATCGTGATCATGGCGGACCTGTGCCTGGACGAGTACACCTCGCACGGGCACTGCGGTCTGCTCACCCCCTCGGGAGAGGTGGACAACGATGCGACGCTGGAGCGCTACGCCTCCATCGCCGTGGCCCAGGCGGCGGCCGGTGTCGATGTCGTCGGCCCGAGCGGCATGATGGACGGCCAGGTCGGTGCCATCCGCACGGCATTGGACCAGGCCGGCTACACCGACGTCGTGATCCTCGCCTACGCGGTGAAGTACGCTTCGTCGTTCTACGGCCCCTTCCGCGATGCGGCAGAAGGCGCGCCGCAGTTCGGCGACCGGACCGGCTACCAGCAGGATCCGGCCAACGTCCGAGAGTCCTTGCGCGAGGTGGAGCTGGACATCGCCGAGGGGGCCGACATGGTCATGGTGAAGCCGGCCCTGGCCTATCTGGACGTGGTCGCGAAGGTGGCGGAATCGGTGACCGTTCCAGTCTCGGCCTACCAGGTCAGCGGCGAGTACGCGATGGTCGAGGCCGCCGCGGAGAAAGGCTGGCTGGACCGGGAGCGCGTCATCATGGAGACACTGCTCGCCTTCCGCCGGGCAGGGGCCGGCCAGATCCTCACGTACTGGGCTACCGAGGCGGCGCGGCTGCTCCGGTAGCCGGGGACCACCACGCTCCCCGGTCGCCCCGCAGGCGAGCGGGGAGGACAGACGATCGAGGCTCCCTCCAGGTGATCGGGAGCACAGGGGGCACCATGGTTGATGTGATCTATCGGCGCAGACGCCGCCGAAATACGCATGACATGCTCGGTGCGGCGCTCGGCTATGCGGCGCTGGGTTGGCCTGTGTGCCGCGGTGCGGCGCCGTCGACGGCCACCGGGCGATCGTGCGACTGCGACCGGTTGGGCTGTCCTGACCCGGCCGCGCACCCGGTGTCGCAGGCATGGGGACTGGAGGCCACCACCGATGCCGACACCGTCCGCAGGTGGTGGGAGGCCACCCCCGGGGCCAACATCATCCTGCCGACGGGCCGTGTCTTCGACGTCTTCGACGTCCCGGCCGGAGCCGGGGTCATGGCGCTGGCCCGGATGGGCCGTGCCGGTGTGCCCACGGGGCCGGTCGCGGCAGTGGAGGCCCAGCGCTACCTGTTCTTCGTCGCGACGCGCTCCCCGGCGGACGAGGACGAATGGTGGTCCTGCCACCTCGACTGCGTTCCCGAAAGCATCAGCGACACACCCGGCTTGCGCTGGCACTGCCGCGACAGCTACGTCCTCGGCCCCCCATCCCGGTTGCCGTCCGGCAACCACGTGGCCTGGATCCGCGCCCCCCGCGACAGCGAGTCCCCCGCCGACCTCCCCGACCCCATCGCCGTCCTGGACATCCTCTCCGACGCCTGCGAGGAGTTCCTGCCGTAGGCAGGGGGCCGGGACAGGATGCTCCTATAGATGTCAGGCGAAGAGGTCCTCGGTGCGTTCGACGGTGCTGGATCGGTCCACCCAGGTGCCGAGCTGTTCGAGGTCGGTGCGGGATGTGATGCGTCCGCGTATGCGCTTACGCTCGGCTATTCGGGAAGGTCGAGTTTCTCCTCGCTGACGAGGATGCCGTCGTCGTCGCTGTAGAGCCATGCCTCCGGGGGGAAGACGACGTTGCCGAACGCAACCGGGATGTCCAGGGAGCCGGCGCCCGTCTTGGCGGACTTGCGCGGGTTGGACCCCAGAGCCTTGATCCCGAGGTCGAGCGTAGCGAGTTCGGCCACGTCGCGGACTGCTCCGTGGATGATGACCCCGGCCCACCCGTTGTCGGCGGCGGCCTTGGCGACCATGTCACCGAGCAGCGCCGTGCGCAGTGAGCCGCCGCCGTCCACCACCAGTACCCAGCCCTCACCCGGCTGGTTCAGCTGCTCCTTGACCAGTGCGTTGTCCTCGTGACACTTGATGGTCGCGATAGGGCCGTGGAACGCGGTGCGCGCCCCGAACTGGCGGAACTGCGTCTCGCAACTGGCGAGCGCGTCCCCGTGCGCGTCGATCAGGTCGGCGGTGGCGAAGACCTCGGTCATGGAACTCCTCTGCGGGTCGCGGGGTGGTGCGCCCACAAAACTACCGATCCCGCGCGTTCCGGGGCGGGGGTGGGCGGTTTCCCTCTGCCTGGGAGGGGTGCGGGTGCTCTTCGCCGCGCGCCGTCACCGGTATCGATCGTGAACTTTCTGCCGGAGTCGCCCCCCCGAAGTGACCATAAGAGCACGGTGGATGCGCGAGACCCCACATGAGGGGCGGGGCGGTCGTGGGGCACGTAGTGGGTGTTCACCTCGGAGTCGACCCCAGAAGAGTGCGCACCGCGTGGTCGTAGACGGCTTGGGCGAGGGGGATCGTGTCGATGCGCACCCGTTCGTCGGTGGCGTGCAGCCCTTGGTAGGCGGGCCCGAATCCAGCGGTGGCGGGGATCTTCAGCCCGGCCAGGAAGTTGCCGATGTTGGAGGGGCCGGCGATCTTGGTTCCCAGGTCGAGCCCATGGGCGGCGGCGGCCCCGGTGAGGGCGGCGCGCAGTGGCGCTTCCTCTGCTAAAGCGTAGGGAGGCCACCGGGTGTGGGCCTCGACCAGGGTAGGCGGTGTGGTCGGCCATGCCGCGTCCACGGCGGTCACTACATCGGTCACCAGGTCGGCGGCTCGGGTTCCGTCGAAGGCAGGGGTGGTGCGGATGTCCACGTTCACCGTGCACAGGTCGGGAACCACCGAGTATCCCTGGCCGGCGTCGATCGCGGTGACCGTTGCCTTGGCTGGGGGAAAGCCCTCGGCCGGTCCGGGGAGGGGGCGTGCGTTCAAGCTCTGCACGATCTCCACCGCCTTGTCGATGGCGTTGGGAGCGGTGCGGCTGCTTCCGGAGTGCGCGGCTATTCCGTGTACGCGCAGCCGCATCCGGTGGACACCGCGCCCGCCGATGACGAGCGTGTCCATGCCGGGGTAGCCGATCATCACCCCGCCGATGTCGGGAGGAGTCTCGGGGCCCGCAAAGAAGCGTTTCGCGCCGCCGAAGCCGCCGGTGTGCTCGTCCAGGTCGAACAGCAGTACCAGGTCGCCGTGCATGAGTTCGGGGACCGTCCGCAGGTGGGTGGCCAGGTGACAGAACATGGCGATGGCGACCTTGGAGTCGGCCGAGCCCCGGCCCCACAGCCACCCGTCCTCGATCGCTCCGCTGAAGGGGGAGTGGTGCCAGGCGGCTTGGTCGCCGACCGGTGCGGTGTCCAGGCAGGCGTCCAGTACCCAAGTCGGCCCCGGGTGGAGACCGTGGACCCGGGTGGTGACGGCGACCGGTGCGCCGGTGGCGTCACACAGTACTTCGGGGGCCAGGCCTTGGTCGTTCATCCACGCACTCAAGTGGTCGATGGCCTTGTCGTAGGGGTCCACGCCGCCGCGGGTGGGGATGCGGACCAGCTCCCGGGCCAACTCCACCACTGAGTCGAGGTCGGCTTGGGCGCGGGCCAGAGCAGGCGTGAGGCGGGGAGGGCTCATGCGGTGTCCTGGTGGGGCGGAGTAAAGGTTGGGCTCAGCGCGTGCAGGGCCGCAGGGTCCTCCACACGCTCGGCGGCGGCGTAGCACTGGCGGGCGTGGTCCAGGAGCCGTTCGGCGGCTTGGGGGCCCAGAACGACCCCGGAGTCGAAGCCGTAGGCAGATGTGAGCGAGGGGATCGGGACGACAGCGGCTCGTTCAGAGGCACAGAAGAACCGTTCGGGCATGTCTCTTTCGTCATCGATGAGACCAATGTGCAGGGTTTTCATTCCGAGAGATCGGTCCTGGGGGTCGCGGATGTGAAGTAGACGGGAGATGTGGTCGTGCAGTGGGGAGTTGCGCGGCGGACCGAACAGCAGCCGGTAATGCACGAGTTCGGGGCGGTTGGTGAGCACTTCCTCGATGGCGTTCAGGTACGTCGAATCCCGGGATCGGGAACCGGCTACGGCCAGGTGCTGTTGCGCCCGCCGGACCACTCCGACCATGGTGTCGCGAAGGTCGCGGGGGCCGACCACGAGCTGTGGAGGGTTGGCGGCAATCTCTGTGGTGTCTTGGTGAGCGAACAGTTCTTCGGAGGGGCGGCCGTAGTAAGCGGTGAGCATTGCCCGGTAGCGGCGGCGAGTTCGTCGGCGGGAAATAGGGCGTCCTGCACGTTCGTCCTCACAAGGAAGTCGGCCATGGCCGCTCCGCTGGGACGGCTGGGGCCACGGTAGCCGGGGTGCTCCGTGAGCCGCAGGGGTTCGGCTAATCCGGTGCTTCGTCCACCGCCGGTGGACAGCCGCCGAACAGAGGATGAGTAAAACGGTGGCCAACCGGTGATCTGGCCTTGCGCCTCCCGCACGGTGACGCTGGGAACGTCCATTGACGCACCGGTTGGAGGCACCGTGCCCTTCCGCGCCGAGCCTTTCGGCCGCATCCCATTGGAAGCGTTCGCTGTCGGAGCCGCCCCCGTCGTCACCACCACAGCGGGCGTGGCGGTCGTGGGGGAGTTCGTGTTCGGTGGTGGGTGCTCTATGGCGCATTGGGGGAGTCCTCGTCGGGGGCGGGGATGATCGCCCACACGGAGCGGTACCCGTTGGGGTGGCGGGTGGTGCCCCAATCGGTGGTCACGGCTTCTACCAGGAGCAGGCCCCGTCCCTGTTCCGCGTCGATCCCGGGGGTTCGCGGGAGGGGGATGGCGGGGTTGGTGGTGAGCGGTCCCGCGTCGATGACCTCGACCCGCACCCCGGCCGGGACGTGTTCGACGGCGACCCCGATCTCGCCACCGGACAGACCGCTGCGGGTGTGGCGCGCCGCATTGGCCACGAGTTCGGACATGACCAGCTCGGTGTCGGCCAGTGCGGGATGGCCCGCGCCGAGCACCGTGGCCGCGTAGCGGCGGGCATCTCTGGCAGCCCCGAAGGTGCCCGGGATGCACCGCTGCCCGGTCGGTGTACCTGTACCTGCCAGTCGGCCGGGGTGGGGTCCCATCGAGGCCGCCATGGTGAATCACCTCTGTCAGATTTCCCCTGAACAGGGAGAGCGAGTGCGCTCATTTCTCTACGATGCAAGTATCAACAGAAAGTGATCGCCAGATCAATAGGTTCTAGAGAAATTTTCTCTGAGTTGGATTGCGGTAGATTGGCTTCAGGGCCGTGGGTGCGTCAAACTGGAACACGACAGACGATCCCTGGAGGTAGCTGGTGGGGCAGAGCCCTGCGGGTGTCACGCGGCGCACGATCTCTCGCGTTATGCGGCAAGCCCGTCTCCGCGCAGGTATCAAGAGTGGTGCCGCTGCGCAGCACGCGGGGATCGCTGCTGGCACGCTGACGAAGTATGAGAAGGCGGAGAACCCGTGGCCGGTACCCGTCGTTCACATCCTCGCCGAGTACTACGGGCTCTCCAATGAGGACCGTGACAAGGTCGTGGACTTGGCGCGGCGGCGGGAGCTCGGTTGGTGGCAGCGTCACCAGGACATCCCCGAATGGTTCGAGGCCTACGTCGGTTTGGAGGCCGAGGCACACACCGTCCTCAACTATGAGGACGGCACGATTCCAGGGCTTCTACAGACCGGTGACTACGCTCGCGCGGTGATCGCGGCCGATATCGACGCCGGAAGCAGCGAGCAGATCGAATCCCACGTCTCGGTCCGGATGCGGCGCCAGGAACGGCTGACCGCCGACACTCCGGTCACGTTCAGCGCGGTATTCAACGAGTCCGCTCTGTACCGCGAAGTAGGCGGATCGGCAGTGATGCGGGAACAGCTCCGCCTGTTGATCGACCGGTCCGAGCTGCCCAATCTTGACGTGCGTGTACTGCCGTTCGAAGCCGGGGCGCACGCTGCCAGTGAGGGCAGTTTCGTCCTCATGCAGTTCCCGAACCTGCTTGAAGGCGTCTCGTTTGGAGATGTCGTCCTGGTTGAGTACCGGGTAGGGGCGCTGTACCTCGAAGAGGAGCACGAGACCGCATCGTTCGCGCGAGTCTTCCAACGACTACAGGAGACCTCGCTGGACCCGCATGAGTCTGTGAAGCGCATCCGGCGGGTGCTGGATGAGAGATATGAGGGATGAGGAACATAGTGGTGTTCGACCGGCTCGACTGGCGGAGATCAAGCTACTCCGGCGGTGCAGGTGGCAACTGCGTTGAGGTGGCTGATCTTCCCGCAGGCCGCCGGGCGGTCCGGGACAGCAAGCGCCCCGAGGAGGGTTTCCTCCTGTTCTCGCCCGAGGAATGGGCGGCGTTCGTGGGCTCTGCCCGGGACGGGGAACTCTAGGACCCGGCACTTGCCCCCCGGGGGCGGTCCCAACTGCCGCGCACAACTGCCAAACTGGAACCGTGGGTACCCAGAAGACTTCCGCTGAGCTGTTCCAACGAGCCGCATCCGTCGTTCCGGGAGCGGTCAACTCCCCGGTCCGGGCGTTCGGGGCGGTGGGGGGCACTCCTCCGTTCATGGCATCGGGCACGGGCCCCTACCTCACCGATGCCGACGGCAACACCTACGTCGACCTCATCTGCTCCTGGGGGCCGCTCATCCTCGGGCACGCCCACCCGGCGGTGGTCGAGGCGCTGACCGAGGCCGCCGCACGGGGCACCTCCTACGGCGCCCCGACCCCGGGGGAGGTGGAGCTGGCCGAGGAGATCGTCGCCCGCGCCCCCGTGGAGCAGGTGCGGCTGGTCAACTCCGGCACGGAGGCCACCATGTCGGCGATCCGGCTGGCCCGCGGCGCCACCGGGCGCAGCAAGGTGGTCAAGTTCGCCGGAAACTACCACGGCCACGTGGACGCGCTCCTGGCCGCCGCGGGATCGGGCGTGGCGACGTTCGCGCTGCCGGACTCGCCGGGGGTGACGGGGGCGAGCGCGGCGGACACGCTGGTGCTGCCCTACAACGACATCAAGGCGGTGGAGCGCGTATTCGCCGAGTCCGGTGGCGACATCGCCTGCGTGATCGCTGAGGCGTGCCCGGCCAACATGGGCGTCGTCCCGCCGAAGGACGGCTTCAACGCCCGGCTCAAGGAGATCGCCGCCGCCCACGGGGCGCTGCTGGTGCTCGACGAGGTCCTGACGGGTTTCCGTGTCAGTCCGTCCGGCTGGTACGGGCTGGAGGGGGTAGCACCCGACCTCATGACGTTCGGCAAGGTCATGGGCGGCGGGCTGCCGGCGGCGGCGTTCGGCGGCCGGGCCGACCTCATGGCGCAGCTCGCTCCGGCCGGCCCCGTCTACCAGGCCGGAACCCTGTCGGGGAACCCGCTGGCCACCGCCGCCGGCCTGGCCACTCTGCGCAACGCTACCCCTGAGGTCTATGCGCACATCGACCGTGTGGCAGCGCAGGTCGCCGAGGCGGTCGGGCAGGAGTTGAGCGCGGCCGGGGTCGCGCACCGCATCCAGCGAGGCGGGAACCTCTTCACGGTGTTCTTCACCGACGCGGAGGTCACCGACTTCGACGGCGCCCGCGCCCAGGACGTCGGCCGGTTCGCGGCGTTCTTCCACGCGATGCTGGAGCAGGGCGTCTACCTGCCGCCAGCGGCGTTCGAGGCGTGGTTCTTCTCCGCCGCGCACGATGACGCGGCGATCGACCGGGTCGTCTCGGCACTGCCGAAAGCCGCCCGCGCCGCTGCCGCGGCCGGTTCGTGAGGCACGGTATCGGCGACGCGAGGCGGGACGGCGCCCGTGGTGGGCGCCGTGGTGGGCGCGGCGCAGGAGGCGGCCGCTAAGTTGGAGGGTACGCGGTCCCCTGACGTCACACCAGGCACACCGTGGGCGGTACTCGGGGCAGGCCGAAGCCCGGTGGTAAAGACGTGCGGGATGCGCGCTGTGCCGTGAGAACCAACCGAAGGGAAACGGTCGCCTGTGATGACCACGACCACCGTCGTCCACCTCCTCAGACATGGCGAAGTGCACAACCCCGAGGGGGTGCTCTACGGTCGGCTGCCGGAATTCCACCTGAGCAAGACCGGGGTCCAGATGGCCGAACTCGCCGCATCGTGGTTCGCCGGGCGGGACATCGCGGTGCTGTACTCGTCACCGCTGGACCGCACCCAGGAGACCGCGATGCCGCTGGCGGAGAACTTCGGTCTCGCCGTTCACCTGGACGAGCGGCTGATCGAGGCCGCGAACCGGTTCCAGGGAATGGCCCTGTCCGCCCGTTCGGTACGCGATCCCCGCGTGTGGAGCCGGCTGTACAACCCGTTCCTGCCGTCCTGGGGCGAACCGTACACGGAGATCGCCGCCCGCATGGTCGAGGTCATCAAGGCCGTACGCAAGGAGGCGTGGGGGCGCGAGGCCGTCTGCGTCAGTCACCAGTTGCCGATCTGGATGGCGCGCCGTTCTGCGGAGCGTCAGCGGCTGTGGCACCGGCCCGACCGCCGCCAGTGCAACCTCGCGAGCGTGACCTCCCTGACGTTTGAGGACCAGAAGCTGGTCAGCGTGGGTTACACCGAGCCCGCGGCGGAGCTCTACACAAAGGGGCCGGCGGTTCCCGGGGCCTGACCCCGGTTGAGAGGCGGCGAGAGTAGCCACGGCACATTCCGGACACACCGCATGCGTCCAGACACTGGTCGAGAAGGTAGGGTGGTGCGCTGGGTGCGGTGTCCATCACTGGCGCGTTGTCCGCGCGCCCCCTCAGGGAGGGCGACGCTCCCCATCGTCCCGGCGGTGCCCGCGTATTCGCGCGCACGATAAACCGCCGTGTCTTTTTACTGTTGGCGAGAGGTGGTCCCATGGGTTCCGTCGTCAAGAAGCGCCGAAAGCGCATGGCAAAGAAGAAGCACCGCAAGATGCTGAAGAGGACTCGCATCGCGCGCCGCAGCAAAAAGTAGGTTCGTTTCTCCGCGGACGCCGCATGGCCGCTATCGCGGCCGCGGCCGACGCGGAGAAACCCCCCTCAACACGAACCCGATCTGTGGAGGCGTGCCGTCATGGGCCGCATCGTGCTC
Source organism: Actinomycetes bacterium (assembly GCA_021793235.1). Taxonomy (GTDB): domain Bacteria; phylum Actinomycetota; class Actinomycetes; order Streptosporangiales; family Streptosporangiaceae; genus JAJYTD01. The sequence continues at coordinate 43,711 of JAJYTD010000006.1, forward strand.
GTTACCGGTGTCTCCCGCTACCTGGGAGCCCGGGTAGCGGAGGCGTTGCAGGCGGATCCCGGTGTCGAACGGGTCATCGGGGTGGATCCCGTACCACCCCGGCAGGAAGCCGGACGCGCGGAATATGTCGCGACCGACCTGCACAGCGACAGTGTGAACCGCGTTGTCCGCGATTCCGGCGCGGACACCGTCCTGCATCTGGGCCTTGCCACCATGTCCGAGGACGTCGGCGGCCGGGCGGCGATGAAGGAGAACAACGTCCTCGGGACCATGCAGCTGCTCGCGGCCTGTCAGCGGTCGCACACGGTCCGCCGACTGGTGGTGCGCTCCAGCGCGGCCGTCTACAGCGAGCCGGAACACGACCCTGGCCTGTGCACCGAGGACATCGAGGCCCGTTCGATGCCGCGCTCGGCCTACGCTCAGGACGCCGCCGAGGTGGAGTTCCATACGCGCGGCCTGGCCCGGCGGCGCCCGGACCTGTCCGTCGCGATCATGCGGTTCGCCAATTTCATCGGACCGTCGATGGAGACACCGCTCACCCGCTACCTGGGGCTCAGGGTCGTGCCCACGGTGCGCGGATACGACCCTCGGATGCAGTTCCTCCACGAGGACGACGGGGTCGAGGCCATACGCAGGATGGCACTGGGTGACGGGAACGGTGTCTTCAACGTCGCCGCACCCGGCTCCCTCACGCTGTCGCAGTGCTTGCGCAGAGCGGGCCGTCCGGGCCTGGCCATGCCTGAACGCGGCTTGCGGATGCTCGGCGGGCTCGCCCGCCGGGGCAGGCTCGATTACTCGCCCGATCAGCTTCGGCTGCTCTGCTCCGACCGGGTACTGGATTTCAGCAAGCTGGAGCACACCCTCGGCTGGACGCCGACCTACACCTCGCAGGAGGCGTTCGAGTCTTTCCTGCGGGAGCGTTCGGCACAGCGTGCGCATCCGAAACGGCGCCGACGCAATGAGCGACACCCCCAGATCGGCAGTGCAGCGGCATAGGCACCTCGGCATAGTGCGGTTCCAAGGCGCCGGACGTTCCCGCCGCCTCAGCCGCCCCGGCGGCGGCGCAGTATGCCCATGGCCGCACCACCGGCCACCGCGCCGGCGACAGCCGCGGGAACGCCTATGCGTAGCGTTGTGCGGTGGCGGCGGAAGTCGTACACCGGCCACCCGTGCGCCCGCGCGTGGTCGCGGAGGCAGTTGTCGGGGTTGACCGCGTGGGGATGGCCGACAAGGGACAGCAGGGGCAGATCGTTGCTGGAATCGCTGTAGGCGGCGCAGGCCGTCAGATCCAGTCCTTCGTTGCGTGCCAGGGCGCTGATGGCAGCGGCCTTGGCGGGACCGTGCATGAGATCGCCCACGAGCCGTCCGGTGTAGACACCGCCGACCGTCTCCGCGACGGTGCCGAGTGCGCCGTCGAGTCCCAACCGCCGCTTGATGATGTCGGCGAGTTCCACGGGAGTGGCCGACACCAGCCAGACGCGCTGGCCGAGGTCGCGGTGGCGCTGGATGAGGCGGTGCGCCCCTTCCCAGATCCGGTCGGCCATGGTGTCGTCGTAGATCTCCTCACACAGAGAGATGAGGTCCTCGACGCTGTGCCCGGCGACGAAGGCGAGAGCCGCCTCGCGGGCGGTGCTGATGTGCTGTGGATGCTCATTGCCGCTGATGCGGAAGACCATCTGTCCCCATGCGAACCGGAGCAGGTCGCGTGTTGTGAAGAGGTCGCGGGCGGCGAGCCCGCGGGCGAAGTGGTAGATGGAGGCTCCGCGCATGAGGGTGTTGTCGACGTCGAAGAACGCGATCGGGGACGCGGCGGGGAGTGCGGAGCGGGATGGCGCCTCGTGCTCGTCGGCGAACGCGCGAGAGCGCTCCGTTTCGGGGGCCGATCCACTATCGGCTCCATCGCTTTGGTGGTTTCGGCCGTGCCTGGATTCGGCGGCAGCGGCGGCCGCCTCCCCGGCGAAGGCGGTGCGGCCGTTGTCGTCTTGACGGAGATGGCGCCACATGGTTTGAGCCTATGGCGCTGGGCGGCACTTCGTGCATCTTGGTGGATACGCCGCGATGTCTGGTGAGCTAACTCACAACTCAAACGTCAGTTTGCCGTCAATCACCCACCAAAAGGGCAAATCGGCTCGGATGATGGCATGCCGTGTGCACGATGGGGGTGAACGTGCAGCATCATTAGCGGGATGGTCGAGGTAGGACTGGCATTCGTCTGCGCGATGGTGGCCTGGAGCGCCACCGCTGCGTTGATCGCGCGTTGTTACCGGAAACCGCAGGTCTACACGGTCGCATGGGTGGCGTCGGCGGTGGGCGTAGCAATCGCTCTCAGCGCGGCCTTTCCCGGTGCGCTGCTGGACTTCTCGCGGGTGACCTTCCGCATCTTCCAGATCGGCACCGGTCTGCTCGGGCCGCTGCTGCTCGGCTGGGGCCTGGTGGAGTACGCCGTCGGCTCACCGAGAGCACGGTTCGGCACCCGTCTCGTGGTGACGGCCCTGACAATCGTTCCGCTGGTGATTCTCACCATGGACCGCTTGCGGGGACGCTTCGACAACGGTTACCCGGTCATGTCCGAGCACTACGACATCATCCCGGCGGCAGCGCTCGGCCTGGTTCATACATTCGTCGTCATCGCGATCCTCGCCTGTACCATCGTCGCGATACAGCGGATGCGTGAGCGTCCGCGCCTGGCACAGCACCAACTGGCGGTGATCGGGCTCGCGGGACTCGCGGCGATGCTGGAGATCCTGGTCGGCCGCTTCGGCCTGGGCGCCCTGGGCCAGCTCCTGATGCTCGGCGCGATCACCTGCCTGTGGGTGGCCTTCATGCGGGCGCAGAACCCGCCGCAGGAACGGCGGGGCCGGCGCCGCGGTGGCCGGCGCCGCACCGCGGAGGCACCGGACGACCTCGATGGTTTCGACGACGATGACCGCTTCGGCGAGGAGGAGGACGGCGTGTGGGGCAGACGCCGAAAGGCCGCTGACTATGACGATTACGACGACTACGCGGACGACTACGACGACGCGGCATCGGCTTCCGCGCGTCCGGCGCCGCGATTGCAGGGCATCATCACCATCTACACGCTGGCCAATGGGCGCGGCGACACCTTCGACGACTACATGGACGAGCTCGTCGACGAGGTCGCCCGCCGGGAACCGGACACCCTCCTGTTCGCCTGCCACACGGTGCCCAGCGCGGCGCAGCAGCGCATCGTCTACGCCATATACCGCGATCAGCTCGCCTACGAGGAGCACGAGCAGCAGCCGCACGTCATGGAGTTCACCCGGCGTAGCGCGAACTGCGTCGCCGCGACGAATGTGATCGAACTGGCATTGTCCGGCGCCTCGGCCACGGACAACCTTGCGGACATGCTGATGCCGCACTGAACCGCGGCGTGGCCCTCCCTGTGCGGATCTTCAGAGTTGACTGGGAAAATCCACCGGAAAGCGGCGGAAGGGAACACGTGAAGTACCCTTTTGCCAAGTATTCAGCTTGGGCGTCCTTCTGACGCCGCTGTGCGGCGCGCCCGTCGGACAATGCCGACCCGAGGCGCCAGAACTAACGGGAGCGTGCTGGAAGCCCGATGCGTAAGTTTCTCGTCTTCCTCGTCTTTCTGCTGATCATGCTGGTCGTGGCCGACCGCGGGCTGCACTATGCGGCGCAGAGCGAGATCGCCAAGCGGGTCAGCCAGCAGTACGAGATGTCCGCAGAACCCGAGGTCACCATCGGCGGTTTCCCCTTCCTGACCCAGGCGATCAGTGGAGAGTACTCCGAGATCCAGATCGTCACCGGTGCCATTACCGTCGACGAGGTACAGCTGGAGCGGGTCGATGTCACCGCTCGCGACGTCGAGGCGGCCCTCAGCGACTTGATGACCGAGCCGAAGGTCGTCGCGGGTACCGCGGAGGCCACGGTCATGCTGCCCTACAGCGAACTGCAGAAGCGGCTGCCCGAGGGGATCGTCATCGAAAACGTGAACGGTGAACCACGGATGACCGGTGACCTGGCGGTCTCTGGGGTGAGCGTCCCGGTCTCGGCCGATCTGGACATCGGCGTCGAGGACGACACGTTCACCGCCACTCCGTCGGGCATCGAGGTGGGCGAGGCCCCGATCGATGTCAGTGCTGTCGTCAGTGAGCGGCTGACGATCTCCTTCCCCATCCCCCGGTTGCCGTTCGACCTGCAGGTGACCGGTATCGAAGCGCTGCCCAACGGCATCGAGGTGTCCGCCGAGGCGAGCGACCTCGCACTGGTGGGCGGAGAAGGCCAGCGGTAGAACCGGAGTGCCCGCGGAGCAGTTCACCGGTGTCGCGGTGGTCGCCGCGACCCTACTGCTGGCGGTGCTGGCCGGTGTTCTCTGGCGCCGCGGAAACGGACGCTTCCGCGGCGGCCCCGCAGCGGCGAAGGGAGAAGCGGACATGGCGGGGGCCCTGACGGACGAGGACATCGGGTCCGACCTCGGCAGGCGGGCGACCCTCGTCCAGTTCTCCTCGGCGTTCTGCCAGCCCTGTCGTGCCACACGTCGGGTGCTCATCGAAGTCAGCGGCATGGTCGAGGGGGTCGCGCACGTGGAGATCGATGCCGAGTCCCGACTGGACCTCGTGCGGCGGCTGGGCATCATGCGTACGCCCACGGTCCTGGTCCTGGACTCCGCCGGATGTGTCATCCGGCGGGCGAGCGGCCAGCCGCGCAAGGCCGACGTCATCGCCGCCCTCGGCGAGGCGATCAAGCCCTGACCCGCTTTCTACGAGGGCGCCGACGCCGCGCGGTGCGTCCGGCGTCCTCCGTGCCCCGGTATGGACGGCTCCACGGCGGTCCGCCCGCCGTGCCTGTGCCTGTGAGGAAATCCACTGATGACATCGCTCCTTCCAGGCCCTAGGATTGTGTACGTGACTTCTCCGACGCGTGCGTTCCTGACGAAGCGGCGCGCGGTCGACTTCTGCCACGTCGCCACCGCGCTCTGTCGCGCTTCCCTGTAAAGCGGAATCCCGTGGCGCTGGGCGCCCTTCTCCGCTGACCCGGCCGCGTTCGGCCGTGCCCATCCCAATCCCCTTTCGCACCGTCCACGGCATCTGGGAAGTCGCAATGCAGGTCGACCCGCGAGGGCAGCGTTTCGCTGCCGCCCTCACAACCGTCGTTCTGGCCATTGTCGTGATCACCGGTAACGCCTGGCTGCTGGCCGCTCAGGCGCTGGTCTTCGCGATCGCGGTGGTGGCGGGGGTCCGGTTCTCTCCCTATGGGCTGCTCTTCGCCCGTGCGGTGCGCCCCAGGATCGGCCCTCCAGCGGAATGGGAGGACGCGGCGCCGCCGCGGTTCGCCCAGGGAGTGGGCCTGGCCTTCGCTCTCGCCGGATTGGTCGGCTACCTGCTGGCCGTCCCCTGGATCGGCATGGGCGCCACGGCACTCGCGCTCTTCGCCGCTTTCCTCAACGCCGCTTTCGGCTTCTGCCTGGGCTGCGAGATGTATCTACTGCTTCGCCGCCTGCCCGCCCCGGGCAGGACCGGATAGCCGCAACGGGCGGCGCCCGAACACGACCCGACCGACACCGCTGCACAACCACTGCTGCACAACGAATCAAGGAGGTTCCCCATGAGCCGCTCCGACGTCCTGGTAGACGCCGACTGGGTGGAGGCTCACCTGGATGACGACGATGTCGTCCTCGTGGAGGTCGACGAGGACGCCTCGGCCTACGACAAGGGCCACATCCGCAACGCCATCAAGCTCGACTGGAAGAAGGACCTCCAGGACCCCGTCCGGCGCGACTTCCTCGACAAGACCGGCTTCGAGAAGCTGCTCTCCGAGCGCGGCATCTCCAACGACGACACCGTCGTGCTCTACGGCGGCAACAACAACTGGTTCGCTGCCTACGCCTACTGGTACTTCCGCCTCTACGGCCACGAGAAGGTGGTGCTGCTCGACGGCGGCCGCAAGAAGTGGGAGCTGGACTCCCGCGAGCTGGTGGAGGCCGTCCCCGAACGCGCCAAGACCAACTACACCGCCAAGGAGCAGGACACCTCGATCCGCGCCTTCCGCGACGAGGTCGTCGACGCCATAGGCACGAAGTCCCTGGTGGACGTGCGCTCGCCCGACGAGTTCGTCGGCAAGCTGCTGGCGCCGGCGCACCTGCCGCAGGAGGCTTCGCAGCGCCCCGGCCATGTCCCGACGGCGCGCAACATCCCGTGGGCCAAGACCGCCAACGAGGACGGCACGTTCAAGTCCAACGAGGAGCTGCGCAAGCTCTACACCGAGGCCGGCGTGGACCTGGACAAGGACATCATCGCCTACTGCCGTATCGGTGAGCGCTCGTCGCACTCGTGGTTCGCGCTGCACGAGCTGCTCGGCCTGGAGAACGTGAAGAACTACGACGGCTCGTGGGCCGAGTACGGCTCGCTGGTCGGCGTACCGGTGGAGCTGGGGGAGGCCAAGTGAGCGACAACGGATGCGGCGCGCCCGTCGGGGGCGTGGCCCTGGCTGACGTGGACGCCGGAAACCAGGCGGTCATCCAGGGAGTCGTGCGCCGCGGCGGGGCACCGCTCAGCGGAGCCTACGCGCGGCTGCTGAACTCCTCCGATGACTTCGTGGGCGAGGTCGCCACCGGTGAGGAGGGCACGTTCCGCTTCTTCGCCGCCGACGGCGAGTGGAAGGTGCGCGTGCTGGCGTCCCAGGGCTTCACCGCGGAGTACGCCATCACGGCCGAGACCGGAAAGGTCATCGACCTCCACGTCGACGCCTGAGCGGTCGCTGCGCCGGTGTCGGCGGGACTGTGTCCCGCCGACACCGGCGTTTTTCACGCATCGGCGTCCGCGGCGGACCGGTGCCATGGTCAACGGTCAGCGGCGTGAACATGCGGATCGGCGCGCTCTCCGGCCGCCGAAGCGGCGGCCGATCCTCCCCCGCCGTTGAATCGGACCTTTGAATCGGAGACGGCGCTGCTTCGAGTGGGGCCGTGACAGCTCGGCGGGCTCCTGCCACTATCTGTACGTATCGAGCCGGTGCCGTCCCAGCCGCCGGCACCGCCGGGCAGGAGGTGCTTCGAGGTGGCCGACTCCGTTTCCGAAACCCACGCCCGTTCGACCTATGTCGGATGGCGGTACGAGACCCTGGTATCCGACCCCGGCCCGCCGCCGCGCCGCCCCGCCCCCTCCGAACAGGCACAGACCAGCAAGGAGTGGATCGCGTCCCAGCGGCAGGCCGACGCGCTGACCCACCGGCCCCTGTTCATCGCGCTGGGGGCACTGACCGGCATCGTCCTGCTGTGCCTCCTGCTGTGGCCGCTGCGTATCCTCCCGGGCATCGTCGTCCTGGGCGTGTGCCTGGCTTGCCTGGCCGTGGCCGCGCCCGCCCTGGTCGCCCTGGGCCAGGGCCGTCGGGTGACGCGCGAACGCCTGGCCCAAGAGCAGCAGCGACTGGAAACCGAGCGGCGCGAACAAGAGGAGGAACTGCGTCAGCGGCAGGAGGAGCATGCCCGCAGCTACACCGAGTGGCAGCACCGCAAGCGCGTCTACGATGCGCAGCCCCGCTGGTACGGGGTGAAGGTCCCGGACAGCGCCCGGCTCGTCGTCGTCGCCGGAGGTACCGATACCGGATGGTCGGCTCTTGCGACCACGATCGGTGCGTCCCGGCTGCGCAACGGCGGCGACCTCACCGTGGTCGACCTCTCCGGCCGCGCCGTCGCCGGAGACCTCACCTCCCTGGTCAAACGCTGCGCGGTGGTACCGCGGCTCTGGGTGCTCCCAGCCGACCTGCCGCGGATGAACCTGGGCACCAACCTGGAAGCCGGGCAACGCGCGCACATCCTCACCTCGGTCGCCCGCGCCTTCGGCGCCGAGGCCGACTCCGAAGCCGACAAGGCCCTGCTGCTCCACATCTTCGAGGTTGTGGGGCCGGAGGCGAACATCGCCACGGTCATCGGCGGGCTCCGGGCCCTGGCGGCACCGGAGAGCGACACCGATACCGAGGACGATCCCGCACTGAAGCTGCTCTCCACGTCCCAGCGCAAGGAGATCCGCGAACGGTGCGGGGAGGAGCGCGCGACGCTGGAACGCGCCTGGGAGCTGGAACGCCGCCTCTCCCCATTCGAGGGGGTCGGAACCCGGGCCGCGGACGAGCCCTACGCCCAAGTCAAGGTGATCGCGACGGACCGGGCGTCAGGAGACGTCGCCGCACGCGCCTACGGCACCTACACCATCGCCGCCCTGAGTCAGCTGCTGGAACTGAGGGCGAGCCAGGCGGAGCGGGACAGCGGCCACAACAGCGCATCCGGCGAGCACGCTCCGACCGCGGAGCCGTGGGCGCACACGATCATCGTCTGCGGAGCCGACGCTCTGCCGGCTGATGAGGTGGAACAACTGGTCTCGACCGCGGAAAGGGCCGGCGCCGGCCTGGTGCTGATGTTCCGCGAGGCCGGCGCAGAGATCGAGCACCTGCTCTCGCACGACGACGGCTTCCCAGTGGTCATGCGCCAGCCGGATGCCGATTCGGCGGCCCGCGCCCTCGCCCGGCTCACGGAGGAGCGGCAGAGCGGAACCGACGATCCCCTCCGGATCCCGATACACCGCCTCACCGAGGTCATCGGCGAGGCGCTCAGCGACACGGTGGCCGACAGCTACGTCGAGGACACCGCGGAAGGAGTGACGGTGCCGGTGGCGATGCGTTACGCCGCCACGTCAGTGGCCCCACTCGACCTTGTCCGGCACCTGCGTTCGGCGACGGTGTGGGGACGCACCACCAGCCAGGCCGCCGAGATCGGTGACACCGAGGATCCCGGACGGCTGCGCGATATCCGGCTCGACGCGCACTGCCTGCGGAACCTGCCGTCCACGGCGATACTCCTCCCCGGCGACGACGGCCCGCTGATCGCCGACGCCAATCCGGGGGTCCTGACGCTGCCTACCGCCACCCTCAGCACGGTGGAGGAGGCTCCCACCACCCTCGTTGATGCCGCCGATCAGGTCGGCGAGCGTGTCGACGCCGGCGCCGGGCCGCCGCCCAATCTGGGGCCGCCCTCCGAGCGCCTGGACTGGCGCTCCGCCTGACGCCGGGCGGCGGCCCGGCCGGAGGCTGCCGCGGCGCCCTGGAATGTCCGAAGGGTCCGCGCGGGAACCAACGGGCAATAGGCTAAGGGGACCGCCTGCTCCCTCAGGCGTTTCGTACCGCCTTCCGGTAGGTACTTCCAGCAGCAACCGGGTTGGGGATTATGAGCGAACTTTCCTTGCGTGCCCAGCTCGCCGCGGTACTGGGTAAGGGCGCGGCGACGCTGTCCCGGGCCACCGGGCGCGGCGACGGGTCGGTCATCGGCGGCCGAATCGCGCTGAAAGTCGAGCCGGACCTGCTCGCCCAGTTGGCCCGAGGGCGGCGACTGGCACTGGTCAGCGCGACGAATGGCAAGACGACGACGACGCGGCTGATCGCGGCGGCGCTGCGCGAGCTCGGTGACATCGCCACCAACGAGCACGGCGCCAACATGCCGACCGGCCATATCACCGCTCTGGCGAACAGCCCTAACGCTCGCAACGGCGTCCTGGAGGTTGACGAGAAGTACCTGCCGCAGGTGCTGCAAGCGACCAATCCGGCCGTCGTCGTGCTGATGAACCTGAGCCGTGACCAGATGGACCGCGCGTCCGAGATCAATCTGCTCGCCAAGAAGTGGCGCGAGACCCTGCAGCAGAGTGAGGCGCACGTGGTCGCCAACGCTGACGATCCGCTCGTGGCCTGGGCCGGTCTCGGCGCGCGAAACGCCACGTGGGTGTCAGCGGGGCAGCGCTGGAAAGAGGACTCCTGGTGCTGCCCGGCGTGCGGGGGACACCTCAAGCGCGAACCCGATCCGCACTGGGAGTGCCCTGAATGCGGCATGCGGCGCCCTGACACCACATGGGCCGTCGACAACCAGGCTGATGTGGTCATCGACCCCAACGGGCAGCGGTTCCGACTCCAGCTCAACCTGCCGGGCGACGCCAACCGGGCGAACGCGGCCATCGCGATGGCCACGACCGCCGCTTACGGCATCCACCCCGATCAGTCCCTGCCGCGGTTGCGCGAGATCCACTCGGTCGCGGGACGCTACACCTCGGTCGTCACCAACGGAGTCGAGATACGCCTGCTGCTGGCGAAGAACCCGGCCGGCTGGCTGGAGTCGTTCGCTGTCCTGGACCCGCCGCGGGTGCCGGTCATCCTCTCGGTCAATGCCCAGATCCCCGACGGCAAGGACACCTCCTGGCTGTGGGACGTCGACTACACGGTGCTGCGCGGCCGGAGAGTGTTCGTCATGGGGGAGCGCCGGACGGACCTGGCCCTGCGGCTGGAGACCGACGAAGTCCCGTTCGAGGTCGCAGACCGGGTGGACGAGGTCATCGCCAAGCTCAAGGGCGAACAGCCCGATATCACCAAGGTCGACGTCATCGCCAACTACACGGCCTTCCAGCAGATCCGTACGGCCTACGGCCGCGTGCAGTAGGAGAGGGGCACAATGAGCGACACCAGCAGCGCTCTGCGCATCGTCTGGATCTATCCCGATCTGCTCAGTACCTACGGCGACCAGGGCAACGTCTTGATCCTGCGCCGACGCGCGGAACTGCGCGGCATCCGCACCGAGATCGTGCACGTCCACTCCAGTGACGCGGTTCCGGTGGAGGGTGACATCTACCTGCTGGGCGGTGGCGAGGACCGGCCGCAGATCCTGGCAGCGGAGCGGCTGCGCGCCGACGGCGGGCTCAAGCGGGCCGCCGAGCGGGGAGCGGCGGTGTTCGCCGTCTGCGCCGGCTACCAGATCATCGGTGAGAGCTACGGCGACGACGCCGATAACCCGCTTCCGGGTGTGGGGATCCTGGATATTCGCAGCGGCCGCGGCGAGACCCGCGCGGTCGGCGAGATCGTCGCCGATGTCGACCCCGCCCTCGGGGTCGGGCGGATCACCGGTTTTGAGAACCACCAGGGACGTACCGCCCTGGGGCCGTCCGCCACAGCGCTGTCCCGCACGGTCACGGGGACCGGAAACGACGGCCAGACAGAGGGTGCCTTCCAGGGGCAGGTCCTGGGGACCTACCTGCACGGTCCGGCGCTGCCGCGCAACCCGGAACTCGCCGACCTGCTGCTGCGCTGGCGTGTCGGCCAGATCCCGCCGTTGGAGCCGTCGTGGGGCGAACGCCTCCACGAAGAGCGGCTCGCCGCGGCGCTGTAGAGTCCGCCCCGCCGTTGCGGCAACGGCGGGGCGGAAGGGCCGTGTCCCGCCCCGGGGCAAAGCGGCGCGGCCGACGCGTGACGCGGGTCAGCGAGGACTGCGCCGGAGGGTGATGTTCGCGTTGGCACCGGTGTCCGGGGAGACGATGACCTCCTGGGCCGCCGCGATGCCGTCGACTATGAACTCGGCATCGACCGGGATGTTCCGCTTGACCAGCCCCAGGGCGATCGGCCCCAGTTCGTGGTGGCGGGCCGAGGACCCGACAGAACCCACAGAACGCCCGTCCAGTTCGATCGCGGCGCCCCGTTCGGGGAGGCGTTCGGCGGTACCGTCCAGGTGCAGGAAGACCAGTCGGCGCGGCGGGCGGCCCAGGTTGTGCACCCGGGCGACCGTCTCCTGGCCGGGATAGCAGCCCTTCTCCAGGTGTACGGCCGGACCGATCCAGCCCATCTCGTGCGGAATGGCGCGATGGTCGGTGTCCAGGCCCAGCCGGGGCCGGTGCTCGGCGATCCGCCGGGCCTCATAGGCCCACATTCCCACCGGACGCACCCCTGCGGCGGTGAGCGCTTCGGCGGCCGGAGAGAGACGCTCGACGGGCAGAAAGAGATCGATCTCGTCGCCGCCGCGGCGGACCGGGGCATCCTGTGCGACCTCGGCGACGGCCGAGAACGCGGTTTCCCGGTCCGGCCCGGCCAGCGTGAGCACGCTGTACGTGTCGCTGAGGTCCTCGACCTCCACGCGGAGCATGAACCGCATGGAGTCCAGGAAGGCGGCGAGCTCAGCGGCGGTGCCCGGTTCCGTGTGCGCCCACACGGCGGTGCCGTCCTCAAGGATCGACATGTGGTGCTTGATGCGGCCCTTGGTGTCCAGGACCAGGGATTCGGTAGCGGTGCCGGGCGCGGCGCCTTCCAACATCTGGCTGGTGAGGCTGTGCAGCCAGCTCAGGCGGTCGGGGCCGGTTACCCGGACGACACCGCGGTTTCCGCGGTCGATCCAGCCCGATGCGTGCTCCAGCGCGCGCCCCTCGCGTACAGGGTCTCCGTAATGGGCGGCGACGTCGGTGTCCGGGGCATTGGCGGCGACCGCTCCGGCACGCGTCAACAGAGGCGAAGTCATACCTTCGATGGTATGCGCGGTCGTTGGACCGTGGGGCTGCCTCTCACGTGTCGCCGCGGCAGCGGCTGCACGTGCCGAACACGGTGAGGTGGCGGGCGTCCGCGTCGAACCCGATCTCCTGGCGGAGCCGTTCGACCAGGCCGTCGGCGAGGTCGAGTTCGGTGTCGGTGACCTCATCGCACGACCGGCACACCACATGCAGGTGGTCGGCCTCCTCCGTGAGGTGGTAGGAGGGCGAGCCCGCACCGAGGTGGGTGTGGGTGACCAGACCGACCTTTTCCAGCAGGTCGAGGGTGCGGTACACGGTGGACAGGTTGAGCCCGGCGACGGTCTTCTGCACCTCGGTGCAGATCGCGTCCGGGGTTGCATGGTCGAGTCCGCGGACGGCCTCGAGTACCAGTTGCCGCTGCGGCGTCACACGATAGCCGCGGGAGCGCAGTTCTTCGCGCCAAGTGTGGTGCGACATGGAGGCAAGTCTATGAGCAGCCGGGTGATGGGGGTAGCCGCGGAATGCGCCGCTACGGGCATCGGCGCTCGGGTGCGGGCCAGGTCAGAGCGGGTACCGCAGGCCTGCGGCGGGTGGGCGAAAAAACATTTGTCCTGGCAGCGGGTGCGGCGTACTGTCGGACCCACGCAGGAAAGGAGGTGGTCCTGACAGTGAAGACGTCGAGGACTTGCGAGGTGTCCGCCCGCTAGGGCGACACGAGGAATCGGATCGCTCTGGCGAATCCACAGCGGACACCCAGACCCCGGGCGGCCGGACCTTGTCCATCCGGCACGGCTCTGCCGCGAAAGCGGTGGCGGCCACGCCCGGGGTCCGACATGCCCGTTGGCGGATAGGTCCGTCGACCGGCTGCCGAGCGCGGACCGCTTACGTGCCGACCTGCTTGAGCTGCGCCGACATGTAGGACCGCAAGTCATGGCCACGGGCCGCCATGTCCCAGGCATAGCCCAGTGTCTCGCGGTTGTCCCCGAACAGGCCGTAGAGGCGGTGCCCGGCGGAGACGTGTGCCCCGGTCTCGGTGCGCAGTACGGCGTCGGTGGCGAGTTCGACGCGGTTGGCGAACACGGTGCCCAGGTATACCTCGCTGTAGCCTTCCGGATGCGAGATCAGCACCTCCAGGTGCACGGTGGGGGTGTCGGGGGCCGGCTCCTGGTCCGTCTCCGGGGTGGAGGGGCGCACCCGCCAGTAACCGGACTCGGAAGTCCAGAAGTCACCGAGTGAGCCGTCCGCACCGATCCGCCATACGCTGCTGCGGTAGGCCAAATAGGGGCCGCCGTCGTGCGTGAACGCGATCTCCTGGCCGAACTGGAACTCGTCCATATCCGCGTAGCCGGCGACACCGACTCCCTCCCAGCGGCCGATCAAAAACGAAAGCTTCTCCAGCTCGGGGTGTAGAACGCTCATGGGACCTCTTAGTCGTCGTGCACGTGCCCCCAGACTATTAGCGTTGCACCGCAGTGCCGTTGGCCAGACGGCCGGGGAGAGCCGCGCTGCCTTTTGGCCACCCCCATTGCCGCAATCGTGCGGAGAGGCATCCGCTGACCTGGCCGGTATGGATCCGTTGCCCAGGGCGGATCGATGCCCGTTATCAATCCGTTATTCACCGGGTGGTCGCTCCGCGCCGGTATGACGGTGTTCACCCGCACAGGTCCAGAACCCGAGGTCGGCCTGTTTCGGGGAGAGGTTCCGGGATCGGGGCCGCCACGGAACCTGGTAGAGAATAGTCCAGCGCCGTGGTGGTCGACAGAACCGATGGCGGCGACATGATGAGCGAAATGAATCGAGGCGGCCGGTGATGCTGGTGATCGGGACGGTCCTCCTCCTCGGCGCGGCGGTCCTGACCCCCTTGGCCTTTCGGGCCGTGCGCCGCTGGTCCGTGCAGCGGGCCATCGCCGAGGTGCGTCCGCGGGCGGTGGCCACGCGCACCGGACAGGAAGTCAGGATCGCGGGCATCGCGGTGCCCGGCCCCGACGGCGTCATCGAATCGCGGCTGGCCCGCACCGACTGTGTCTGGCACGGTCACGAGGTCCTACGCCACTACTGGTCGCCGGCCCGGGACGTGACAGCGGGCGAACGCGGCCGCGAACGGGCCTGCGACTCCATCGCCGATTACGGCTCAGACGAGCCGTTCGGCATCATCGGCCGGGGCGACCCCCGCAGAGAGCCCCCGGTGCTGGTCGCCCCGGAGGACGCCGCGGTCTCGGGAACCGACATGTGTCTGCAGCGGGTGGTCGGGCGGCCGCAACGGGGCGTGCCCGCGCCGGCGGACGATCTCCTGCCCCGCGTCAAAGGACGGATCTCCGGGCTCTTCCGAGGTGAGACGATCGAGTTCGAGTACCGGGAGTGGGTCATCCGTCCGGGGGACCCGATCGTTGTGCACGGACTCCTGAAGATGCGCGATGGCCGTCCCGTGATCACCGCACCGACCGACGGGCGGCTGCGCATCGAACACGGCCATGCCCCACAGGAGGACCAGAGCCGTCACCGGTTCACCGGCGCTCTGCTGCTCAGCGGCGGAACCATCGCTTCGGCGGCAACGGGACTGCTGCTGCTCCTGGCCGGCGGCTGATCTGGGGAAAGCGCCGAACGCCGACCGGGCACCGACCGGGCGCCGACCGGACCGGGCGATCAGGGTGGTCAGGTGCCTCCGAAGGACGCACGGCAAAGGGCTACGCTGGCCGCATGAGTCGTGCGTTGGTGATCAAGGTCACGGTAGGCGAGGACGGGTCTGAACGTTGCAACCAGGCGTTCACGGTGGCGGCCGCGGCAGTGGCGAGCGGGGTGGAGGTATCGCTCTGGCTCACCGGTGAGTCCACGTGGTTCGCCGTCCCGGGGCGCGCCGAGACGTTCTCCCTGCCGCATGCCGCTCCCCTGGCGGACCTGCTGGCCGGTGTCCTGGCCGGTGGCCGGGTCACGGTCTGCACCCAGTGCGCCGCCCGGCGGGAAATCACCGAGGCAGACCTGATCGACGGCATCCGCATCGCCGGAGCCCCGACCTTCGTCGAGGAGATCACGCAGGACGGCGTCCAAGCCCTCGTGTACTGAAGCCGGGGCCGGAACGGGTTCAAGCTCCGAAAATGTTCGCGGCCCGCGCCCCGGATCTCGGAGCCCGGGCCGACGTGCGGGACCGTAAGCAGGGATTATTTCTTGCCCTGGTTCTTCACGGCTTCGATGGCGGCCTTGGCGGCCTCCGGGTCGAGGTACTCACCGCCGGTCTTGCGCGGGGTGTAGTCGTCGTTGAGCTCGTAGACGAGCGGGATCCCGGTCGGGATGTTCAGGCCGGCGATGGTCTCGTCGTCGACCTTGTCCAGGTGCTTGACCAGGGCGCGCAGCGAGTTGCCGTGTGCGGCGACCAGAACGGTGCGCCCGGCGGCGATGTCCGGAACGATCGCGTCGTACCAGTACGGCAGCATCCGTTCGACGACATCGGCCAGGCACTCGGTGCGGGGCATCAGCTCCGGCGGCAGATCCGCGTAGCGGCGGTCGCCGACCTGAGAGTAGGTGTCGCCGTCGGCGATCGGCGGCGGCGGGGTGTCGTAGGAGCGCCGCCAGATCATGAACTGCTCGTCGCCGTACTGCTCGCGGGTCTGGGCTTTGTTCTTGCCCTGCAGCGCCCCGTAGTGCCGCTCGTTGAGCCGCCAGGAGCGGTGCACCGGAAGCCAGTGCAGGTCGGCCGCTGAGAGCGCGATCTCGGCGGTGCGGATCGCGCGCTTGAGCACCGATGTGTGCACGATGTCGGGCCGAAGGTCGGCGTTGAGCAGCAGTTCGCCACCTTTGCGTGCCTCTTCCTCGCCTTTCGTGGAAAGGTCGACGTCCACCCAGCCGGTGAACAGTCCTTCAGCGTTCCAGACGCTCTCGCCGTGTCGAAGCAGTACCAGAGTCCCCATGGCGGCCAGCCTAGCGAGTCGGTGCGCGGAGAGGGACGGAGGGGAGAAGTGGTCTAATCCATTTTCGGGGGTTCGGCGGGCGGGGCGGCAGGGGGGTCGTCCGGTGCCTCGGCGATGTGCCGGAACGCCTCCAGGTTGCGCAGACTGTGTCCGCTCTTCACCCGCCACCTCCATTCTTTGCGGATCGAGGAGGCGAATCCCCGCTCCAGAGCCGGGTTGAAATTGTCGTCGGAATAGGTCAGCACACAGCCGAGGAGCCGGTCGACCTCCTCCGGTGTGACCCCCGCCAGTGGGATCCGGCCGGTGATGTAGACGTCGCCGACCTCGTCTGTGGTGAACGCCATCCCGTACATGTCGGCGTTCTTCTGCAGCAGCCAGCGGTAGAAATCGGCGTGGTTCTCGTCGGGCCGGCGACAGAAGAACGTCTTCACCTGCAGACTGTGCTCACCGACGCTGAGCAGGACCAGTGTCTTGAGTTTGCGCCGCCCGGGAAGGGTGACGACGAACACTTCCGGACGGGGGCGCTCGAAGTCGAGTTCCGCCTCCTTGACCGCGGTTTCGACCGCTGCGAGGGCGGCCGGCCGCTCCTGTACTGACATGCGTGTGTCCTCTAACGGTTACTGGCAGGCCGCAAGGGGCAGCGGCGCACGGATCAGCGTTCCACGGTAGATGCTCAGCAGGCCCTCCACGGTCGCCTCCCAACTGAGCCCCGCCGCGTGGTCGACGGCGGCGGCGCCCAAAGTGTCGCGCCACGCCGGTTCGGTGATCATCCGGTGCAGGACGCGGGCGTAGTCGCGGGGATCATGGCCGTCGATGAGCACCCCCGACACCCCGTCGTGCACGGCCGTGGGCAGGCCGCCCACGCGGGCGGCGACCACGGGGGTGCCGCAGGCTTCGGACTCCACCGCGACCAGACCGAACGATTCGGAATACGACGGCACGACCGTGGCCGTCGCCGCCCTGTAGTAGTCGGCCAGTTCCCGGCGGGAGCGAGGCGGCTCCATGCGTACGACGTCGGCGATACCGAGCGAACGGGCGAGTTCGGAAAGCCGCTGCGGCTGTGCGGTGTCCTCCCCCGACAGGCCGCCGACCACGGCCACTACCAATCGATCGCGCAGCGAGGGGTCGTACTCCAGCAGTGCCGCTGCGGATCGCAGCAGGACATCGGGGGCCTTCAAGCGCTGCACCCGGCCGACGAAGAGCAGTAGTTCGGTGTCCTCGGACAGCCCGATACGGCGGAGGGCATCGCGGCGCGGGCCCGGTGTGAAGACGTCCAGGTCGACACCCGGGAAGACCGTGCTGACCCGGCAGGGGTCGGCGTTGTAGTGCTCGACCAACTGGTGGGCTTCGACAGCGGTGTTGGCGACGAGGTGGTCGGCGTATCTGATGAGGTGGTCTTCCCCGCGGACGCGGGTCTCGGGTTCGGGGGTGTCGCCCTGCGCCAGGGACTGGTTCTTCACCCGGGCCAGCGTGTGCATCGACTGGACCAGCGGCACGCCCCAGCGCTGCGCGGCGGCGAGCCCCGCACGTCCTGAGAGCCAGTAGTGGCCGTGTACGAGGTCGTAGTGGCCGGACTCGTTGCTCGCCTCGGTCTGCAGCACGCCGAAGATGAACGGGCACAGGTAGTGGGCGAGAGCGTGCTTGTCCAGGGAGCCGAACGGTCCGGCGGGAATGTGGTGGACCGTGACGCCCGGCAGCATCTCGACCTCGGGAGGCTGATCCCGGTGGGTGGCGCGGGTGAAGACGTCAACAGCGGTGCCGCGCGCGGCCAGGCGCTTGGCGACCTCGACCGTGTAGACGTTCAGCCCGCCGGCGTCACCGGTCCCGGGCTGGTCCAGCGGTGATGTGTGCAGGCTGATGGAGGCGATCCTGGCGGGGACAGCGGGAGGCGCGGAGGCGTTGAATCCCGCTTCAGGCGTGCAAACACTCTCCGGCACCACTGCTGTTGTCCCCTTCCCGGTGCTCTCCGGTTCTGTGCTGCCCGTTCGCCTATTCAACAGTGACGGCAACGCACGGTGTTCCCATAATGGACACCAGGGGCGGAACAGGGTGCGACCGGGGTCGGTGTATCGGGTGCTGTGCCGGGCACCCTCCGCTTTCCGGGCGGGAACTGATACGGGCCGTGCCCGGGTCAGCCGCCGTCGTCTGCTGCGGAGCCGCTCCAGCCCTCGGTAAGGAAGCCCACGGCCTCGGGAATGCTGGGCCGCCACGCGTCGTAGGTGTGGCCGCCTTCGGGAAACGACGTCCGCACCGCCATGTCGTGCTCGCGCAGCAGTTTCTCGAAGCGTTTCGCCTCCCCGCGAATGCTGCCTTCCTGCAGCGGGGTGCGCTCGCCTTTGCCCTCGATGAGCATGAACCGGATGTCGCGCACACCAGGTTCGTCCAGAAGCTGGTCGGGCGCGTGGGCGTCGGTGTCCTCGCCGAAGGTGCCGCTCGGGTCGTCCACCTTGAAGTAGCCGGCCCAACTGACCGCCTGGGAGTACAGTTCGGGGTGGCGCAGCGGCAGTGCGGCGGCGGCGTAGCCGCCCATGGAGAAACCGCCGATCGCGCGGAGGGCGCGCGGGCGCCGGTGGTCGCCCTCCACTGCGTCGACGGCCTTTTCTGTGACGAAGGTCTCGATGCTGAAGTCCCCGTCGACCGCGTCACCCCACTCGGTGTCGCTGCCGCCGACCTCCTGGCCGAACGGTGCTGCGATGACGAACTCCACCCCGGAGCGGCACATCGCCTCGTCCATCGCGGGGCCGATGCCGGCGTTCTTCACGGTCAGGTGGGTGGTCGTGGAACCGTGCAGCAGGTAGAGGACCGGAAGGTCGGCGCTGTCGGCCGTGGGCGGCCGGCGCACCCAGATGGGGCGCCCGCTGTCCGGGGCGCCTTTGTCGGGGACCTCGATGATCTCGTCCGTCCCGGGCTCGTCGCAGACGGCGACACCGCCGGGACGGGGCTGGACCGTGGCGCCCTGCTGTGCCTCCGCTGCGGTGTGGGCACTGGCCCCCAGTCGCGCGTCCCCGCTCTGCACGGTGGCGACCATGCCCGCGGTGGCTACGGTGAGTGATGCTGCTACGAGAAGTGAGGTCTTTCGGGAAAGCGCTGTGAACACATCGAGATCCTCAGATGTACTACAAAGTGCTGGTCAGGTTCGCGACACCACGCGTTTGAAGGCAGCGTGGGCGTTCGCGTTGAACAGGACGAACCGGACCTCACTTACTGTAGTCGATGATTCCCGTACCGACCGCACAGCGATCTCGGCCGCGTCGTCCATCGGCCAGCCGTAGACGCCGGCCGAGATAGCGGGGAACGCGATGGTGCGCACTCCGATGCGGTCGGCGACGGCCAGGGACTCGCGATAGCAGGAGGCGAGGAGAGCGGAGCGGTCTTCGGCCGTGCTGTAGACGGGGCCGACAGTGTGGATCACCCAGCGCGCGGGCAGCCGTCCAGCGGTCGTGGACACGGCCTGTCCGGTCGGCAGGCCGTCTCTGTAGGCAGAAGAGCGCAGCGCACGGCATTCGGCGAGGATCTCCGGACCGCCCTTGCGGTGGATGGCGCCGTCTACGCCTCCGCCGCCGAGCAGCGAGGAGTTCGCGGCGTTGACGATGGCATCCGCCTGCTCTTCGGTGATGTCGCCTTGGATGAGTCGGATCTCCACGGGGTACGCGTCCTTTCTCGTGGGATTACTCGTGAGTAATATTTGGCCATGAGCTCTCAGCCGCACGGTCGACCAGAGGCGTTCTACCTGCCCGCAGGCGACGGCCGCTACCTCCCGACCCTGGCGACGCAGAGTCCGTGGGAGGCCGAATGCCAGCACGGTGGGCCCCCGACAGCGCTGCTCGCCGCCGCGATCGCCGACCACACGAGAAACGACGGCCTGCGCATCGGGCGTGTCACCGCGGATTTCCTGGGGCCGATCCCGCTCGCCGAGGTCGAAGTGCGGGTGCGGACGCTGCGCCCCGGGCGCCGTGTGCAGTTGGCCGAGGCCGAAATGCTGCATGACGGCGTTGCGGTGGTGATCGCGCGAGCCTGGCAGTTCGCCGTCCGGCCCGATGGCGGCCCCGCCACCGCGCAACCTGCCGCGCCCGTTCTGCCGGAGCCGGAGGCCGCGGCAGAACTCCAGGCGGTCATGGACGCGTTCGGCTACGGCAGAGCGCACGAGTGGCGGGTGACGTCGCAAGAATCACCGATGCGGGGGCCGTCCTCGGTGTGGGCGCGTCCCCGGGTGCCCCTCATGAAAGGGCGGCCGACCTCAGGAGTGGAGCGGATCCTCACGGTGGCCGACTCCGCCAACGGCCTCAGCCTGGAGCTGCCCCTCGACTCCTGGCTGTCCATCCCGCCCGGGCTCAGCGTCACCGTCCTGCGCGAGCCGGTCGAGGAGTGGGTGCACATGGCGGCCCGCACGCACCTCGCCGGCGACGGCGTGGGCCTGACCGAGGCCGAAGTCACCGACACCAAGGGCCTTCTCGCCGTCGTGGCCCAGCCGCTGCACGTCGCCCCGCGCGGATAGCGCGGTCATGTATCGAGCGCCGCTGCGTCGCAGCGCGCGTTGGCCGGCGGCTCCCCGCTCTCGGAAGAAGGCCGCCGCCACAGGCGCTGCTGAGGGTGACAGAGAACGAACCCGGGGGTGCGACGGCCTGTAGTACTACCCACAGTAGACTGACAGGTATGAATCGGCTCGGTGACCTTGAACGCGCGGTGATGGATGTATTGTGGCAGCGGAACGAGCCATTGACAGTCCGTGAAGTGGGACGCGCCCTACATGAGCGTGATCTCGCCCACACGACCGTCATGACGGTGCTCGACCGGCTCGCTAAGAAAGGCGTCGTGGCGCGAGCTCGCGAGGGGCGCGCATGGCGCTACCGCCCCGCGGCAAGCAGGGAGAGTTACGTGTCGGAACTCATGTTCGACGCACTCGGCCAGACCGGTGACCGTGACGCCGCTCTGGCGGCGTTCGTTCGTTCGATGAGCGGCAACGAAGCGGAAGCGCTTCGCCGCGCCCTTGCTGAAATCGACGAGCCAAGGACGTAGCTGAATGGTCAGTGCCGCTCTGCTCTCCGCCATCGCAGTCGGCTGTCTGGTAGCCGCGGCGCGGCTCCGCCGGGCCTCCTGGCCCGTGCGCGGGCCCTACGTCGCCGTCATCGCCTGGCAGGCGTTGGGGCTGGCCTGGGGCGTCTCGACCATCGGCGCATTGCTCGCCTTCGGTCTGGCCCCCTACCAGCAGGGCGTCTTCGGCGGTCTGGTGGCGCTGTTCCAGGACGCGTCCGCACACGGCCTTTCTCTTACCGGACTGTCCAAGACCCCGTTCGGCGCCACGCAGGTCGGCTCCCTGATTCTGGGCTTCGCCCTCACGCTGCTGCTCTTCTACGGGCTCGCAGTGTCGTTCGTCCACGTGGTGCATACCCGCAGGCGCCATCACGACCTGCTGGGACTCGTCGCCCGTGAGGAC
Organism: Actinomycetes bacterium; assembly: GCA_021793235.1. Classification (GTDB taxonomy): domain Bacteria; phylum Actinomycetota; class Actinomycetes; order Streptosporangiales; family Streptosporangiaceae; genus JAJYTD01. The sequence continues at coordinate 65,325 of JAJYTD010000006.1, forward strand.
CCGGACGTGCCTGGAGCGCGGATTCTCGACCATCCGGCCGCTGCGGCCTACTGCCTGCCCGGAGTGCTGCGTTCGCAGGTCGTCATCAGCGCCGGCGCGCTGGAAGTCCTCGACCGGAGCGAGCTGGACGCGGTCATCGCGCACGAGCACGCCCACCTGCGCCAGCGGCACGACCTGGTGCTGCTCCCGTTCTCCTCCCTCAAGCGCGCATTTCCGCGCGTGGCGATAGTCGAGACCTACTACAGCGCTGTCGCCCTGCTCATCGAGATGTGCGCCGACGACCAGGCCCGGCGAGAGCGCTCCGCCAAGGAACTCGCCATGGCGCTGCTGCGCTTCGGAACCGTGCGGGCCGCTCCCATTCCAGCGGGCGCCCTGGCGGCCAACACCGACGACCCCGAGGTCGTCAGGCGCGTTTCGCGCCTGCTCCACCCGATGGAGGAGCTCTCCCGTCCCGAGGCCGCCGCCGTCCTGCTCTCCGCCCTCGTCCTGATGGCCACCACCCTGTCGCTGTGGCATCTGCCCCTTTGAACTGAGCGTGCAACGGGCACGATTCGGCACCGCCCCGCGTTTACCCTGGGAGAGCCGACGACTCACCCGTCGGCGGACTGCCCGTCACATCGAGGTTCGGAGCCGGTATGTCGGTCATGTGGCTCGTGTGGAAGATCATCTATATCGCGATCTTCGTCACGACCCTGTACGCGTTCATCGAGGCCCTGCGTACTCCGGCGCAGGCGTTCCCGGCGATGGACAAGCAGACGAAACAACTATGGGTCGGGCTGCTCGGTGTGGGGACCTTCCTGGCCCTCAGCGCCGCGCTCGGCTATTTCGCGATGTTCACCTTCCTCTCTCTTATCGCCGCGCTCATCTACCTGCTGGATGTCCGGCCCGCGGTGCGTGGCATCGGCCGCTCCAACGGCCCCTGGTAGCAGAGCCCTCTCGGCCGCCGACTGCTTCGGAATCTCCACGTAGACGGCCCGGCGCGGCGGCCCGGCGATGAGGGCGGCGGCGCCCGCTGCCACCGCTTCGTAGGCGGGATCGCGGGTGTAGAAGGAGTGGCCGAGCACCTCCGGAGGAAGCGCCTCGCCCTCAAGCACGTCGTAATGGCGGGGGTCGGGGATCGGCTCGGCATATCCCACCGTGCCCGGTCGGCCGTCCAGGCGCAGCCGGATGCTCCCGCCGATCGCGTCGGTGGCCCGCCACAGGTTGCGCCAGTGGACGACGCGTTCACTCACGGCCCCGAGCGCATCAGGGCCGAAATAGGCGGGAAAGTAGCGCGCGTAGAGCCGGTACAGCGGCGACCCGTGGGTGATCAGGGCGACCGCAGGGCGGCATCGGGGCGGTAGCTGCCACACTGTCGCCGCAGCCAGGACCGACCCCTGGGAGTGCCCGGACAGCAGCACACCGGTCCCGCGGTCGGTCAGTCCGGCCACGCGGGCCACCAGTTGCGGAACGGCGCGCTCGGCATATGAGGGCGGCGCGAGCGGGTGAGCGGCCCTGGGCCAGAACGTCCCGATGTCCCAGAGCACCCCCAGTCCCTGGCGGGTCGGCCGGTTCCGGTAGGCGCTGCGGCCCAGCAGCACCAGGGAGAGCAGGAACAGCCCGCCCAGGAACGAACCCACCGCGACCATGAACGTGATGGCACCTTGCCCCCAGTCGGTCGCCCCAGCCGCGACCGAAACCGGGGTGCCCTCGGCCGCGGTGTCCGGGGCCGCGGTCAGCCGGCCCGTCAGTACGGCATAGGCCACCAGCAGGACGAGCGCCAGCGCCGGCGCCAGGAATGCCGCCAGGCAGGCGGGCAGGGCCTCGGTCATGCCGCCCAGGGCCCGCGCCCGTGCGATCTCGCGGGTGCGGCGCGCACTTCGGTCCCGGGCGTACAGGGCGGACACGACACCGGCCTCGTGGGCCGTGCGCCGCCGCACGAGCACCACCAGAGCCGCGGCCACGGCCAGCGCGATGACCGCCTCCATAGTGAAGGCGAGCTGCAGCCAGGCGTAGGCGCTGGGCGGGCGCAGCGGAATACAGCCGGCGTCTTCGGCGCCGGGGTAGTAGCAGCCGCCCAGCCAGCCGGCGGCCTGGTAGACGACGGCCGCCGAGAACACCCCGCCCAGCAGCGCGCCGAATACCGCGGTGGCCGGGCCCGCCATGCCGCGCATCGCGATGTCGTCGTGGACCCGACCGCTGCGGTACAGCACCACGGCCGCGATCAGCAGCAGCGCACCGAGTACGCATTGCAGCGCGAATAGCGAGTTCAGCCCGGCCGCGTAGCCCGGGAGCCGTCCGGAGGCACTCCACTCGGGGCGTGGCCAGAGCGCGTAGCCGAACGCGCCGAAGAGCAGCGCCAGGGAGGCGTCCCGCAGGATGCGGCAGGTGATATCCGCCCGGTGGTTCCAGCGGGGGTCGGTCCCGGGAACGAGCACGCTCACCGTGCTCAGTAGCAGGGCGGACACCAGCAGGACGGCCAGTACGGTCCCGACGAAGCCACGGCTGGACGTCCCGTCGTGCACGAGGGCCGGCGTCAGCAGCAGGGCGGCCACCACGCCGACGGCCACGGCGATGTGTGCGGACCGCAGCCGCGCCATGGTCTCGCTGTTGTTCCAGAATCGCGGGCTGCTGAGAGGGGCGGCGGCCGTGTGGAGAGGTGTGTGCGGGGTGGCCGCGACCTCATAGACACTGCCTGTTCGCCGTGACAGCCGCCAGAGCACCGTGATGACCACGAGCGGTAGAAGCGCGCCTACGGCGAGCGCCCGGCCCGGCTCGGACAGTGCCGAGTCGGGCGCCGACAGCACGCCCAGCAGCGGCCGCAACCGGGCGCACTGAGATCCGTACCCTGAGCACTGCCATCCGATGAGATCCATCCCCACCCCGGCAGCGGCCAGGGTGAGCAGCGAGGTCAGGGTCAGCGCCAAAAGGCGTACCGACAGCCCGTAGGTGGTATCCGCCACCCGGTACAGCCGGGACTCTCGCCCGCCCAGCCGTCCTGGGCGCATCCAGTAGGCGATGTTGACCAGCATGAACGGCAGCAGCAGTAACCACAGTGCCCGGGAGGAACGGCCCGATGTCAGGTTGCCCCAGGCGAAGATCTCCCGCGGGGCGCCGGGCACCGATTCGGTGTCGGACGCGCGCCGCCAGCGGAAGAAGCCGGCGAGGCCGTCACCGGACACCCGCATCGCAGGCTCCACGTCCAACAGCTCTTCGGCTTGGCCTCCGCTGACCCCATGGATCCGCAGCTCCACCATGTGCTCGTCGGGCATGTACCCGATGCTCCCACGGCAAAGCGCCCAGTAGCCGCAGGTACGCGCTACTGGACGAGGGCCTCGTCGTCGACGTCCCACGTATTGCAGGCCCCCGGCGACTGGTGCACCAAGCCGTGCTCTGTCCACCGGGCGCTGTTCTCGGCCGACCCGTGGGTGCGCTCCTCCTCCGGACCGTCCTCCCGGTCCGCGGTGGCGGTGGCGTCGTCGAGAACCGCGTCGACGTCGCCCTCGGTAAGGGGGTAGGTGACCTCGATCGAACCGAGGAAGACCCCGGCCAGGCAGTTGGCCTGCAGTTCGCTCTTCCGCGTCCAGGCGTTCTGGTCGAGCTTGTCCGGCTCCAGGCGGCGCCGCTCGTGGTAGTACTCGAGCAGCCCGGACTCCCCCTGCACGTGGTGGCCGTACTCATGGGCGAGCAGCGACGCGTAGACGGCGCTTTCCTCGGTCCGGTTCCATTTCGCCACTACGTCGCTGGTGCCGATGTAGAGGCTGGTGTTCGCGCGGCAGTAGAAGGCGCCGGCCGAGGAGGGGTAGGCGCGGCAGGGGCTGGTGCCCGGCTCGCTCCAGAAGACGCGTTCGGGCGGGGTGAACGGAATCCCGGCCCTGCGGAACTGTCGTTCCCACGTGTGGTCCAGGCAGTCGGCGATGGTGTGCAGAAAGGCTTCGACGGATTCGGGGGAGTCGATGTCGAGTACGGGTGCCGGACAGGGGAGCGGAGCCAGGCGCCCGGTCTCATAGAGCGGGTTCGCGACGAGCGCGTCCTCGCCCGCGGGCCGCCCGGACGGAGATCCGGAGAGGTCGGGGTCCTGGGCGCCTCGGCCGTCCTCGGCAGAGGTGCGGCCCGAATCCGCGGAGCCACCGGTGTGGCCGCTCTCCGCTCCGCCGGTGACCCCTGCCCATGTGAGCGTCGCGAGAGCGACGACCAGAGCGGCGAGCGCGGCGTAGAGGGCAGCCCGCTGTGCGGGGCCGGCCTTTTCGCCGGTACGTCCCGCCGCGGCCGCCCCGGATCCTCCGCTGAAGTCCCGACCCACGATCACCGCCCGATTCCGTCAGTCGGCCCCGCTCCGGCACACCGTCATTCGACCACGTCTTCGCGGGCCTCCCACGTATTGCACGCGGCCGGGTCCATGCGGTCCATGCCATGGGCCGTCCACATGCGGCCATTGTCCGGCGATCCGTGGGTGCGGTTGTCGGAGCCGTAGTCGCCGCGGCGCTCGGCGTCTTCGAGGATATTCGCCTGCTCTTCCGTGCCGATCGGGAAAGAGGACTCGGTCGCGCCGAGGAACGTTCCGCCCAGGCAGTTCGCCTGCAGTTCGCTGCGCCGGGTGAGGAGGTCCCGGGTAGGCCGGTCCGACTCCGCACCGCGTTTGCTGTGGAAGTAGCCCAGGATGCCGACCTCGCCCTGCACATGGTGGGCGTATTCGTGGCTGAGCAGGAAGGTGTAGGCCTCGGGATGCTCACTCTTGTCGGAGTTCGCGACGATGTCCTCGACGCCGAGATAGAGGCCTCCGTTGGCCTGGCAGTAGAAAGCGGCCGTTCCCTGGACGGGGTAGTTGCCGCACGGGCTCTGGCCGGCGGCATACCAGTAGATCCTGCTGGGGGGATCGAACTCCATCTCCGCGTCGGCGAACTGCTTGTTCCAGGCCTGGTCGAGGCAGTCGGTCATATCGTGCAGGAACTTCTCCATCGACGCCTCATCCTCGGGGTCGAGGGCGGGGGCCTTGCAGGTGACCTCGGTCATCTCCCCGGTGCTGTACAGGGGATTGTCGGTGAGGACCTCGGCACCGTCCTGCCCAGGAGAGGGATCCTGGCCCGGCACCGCGTCCGCCCCGGAGCCGCCGTCAGGGGCCGCGGGGGAGGACGGATCGAAGATCGCGGAGACACTCACGAAGCCGGCGAGGGCAATGGCCATGAGCCCGGTGGCGAGAACCATCGTCACGCCTATGCCCGGCCGCTGCCGCGGCCTGCCCGCGTAATCCGGCAGCGCGTAAGGAACGCGTTCCCGTGCGCGTCCCGATACGATCCGGGCGCCTGTGCTCCGTTCGGCCATCGCGCCGTTCCACCTCCCCGATATTCGGCCCCGTGCGATAAGCGCAGTCTGCCGGTAGTTTCTCCCCGGCCTCAACGATTATGGCGGTAACAGATGACATGCACTTTGTGCGGCCCCGAATGCGGCTCGGCCCGCCACCTCCCCGAGAAGTGGAACAGATAAGCTCTCACGCCATGTGGTGGGTTCGTCTGGCACGGTCGGGCGCCGCGGCGGCGGCGTTCGCCGTTCTGCTCACATCCGTGCCCGCCGCCGCGGGGGGCGGTCCGGCGGCGGAAGCGGCCCCTGTCGCGTTCGGCTCCGCCAGCGCCACGCCGCAGACCCACTCGACCCTTCCCCGAGCGGACGAGGACGCCCCGACGACCAACGCCATCATGGTGGAACTCGATAGCGACGGGGTGCTGCACGCGGAGGAGACCATCAGCTTCGGCGGCACCGCGCCGGAGTACTTCACCCGCACCTTCTCGATCCGCGAGCCCTTCGACACCGACCACGACCGGCTCTATGAGGTCACGTCGATCACCGCGCGCGGTGCCGACGGCGCCGATGTCGGTGTCGCGACCGAGGAGCATGACGACAGGCTCGACGTCCGCATCGATACGGTCGGAACCGAAACGGTCGTCCTCGACTACGAGGTGCGCGGTGCCCTGGACACCATGGACCAGACCGTCGAACTGGAGTGGACGGCGGTCGGCGGCTACAGCGCACCGGTCGCCGAAACCACGGTGATAGTCGATGCCGGCGTGCCCCCGATGGCGCTGTCCTGCACCGCGGGCGAAGCCCGCAGTTCGATCTATTGCACCTCCTCCGACATGGGCGGGCACCAGGCCGTCCTGGCCCGCTTCCTGCAGACCGACATGGACGTCGGGGACCGGCTCGCCATTGTCGTCGGCTACCCCGTCGGGGCCGCGAAGGGCGAGCCCATCCTCGACCGGAACTGGTCGATCACCTCCGCGTTCGCGATCACCCCGAAAACGGCGTCGGTGTTCGGACTGCTGCTCATCGTCCTGGTCGGCGGACTGATCGCGCTGATCCGCATCCGCGGCCGCGATGAGCGCGCGCTGCGCACAGTGGCGCGCGACGGTGATAGCGCTCCGCTTTCCACCGAAGACGGCGAATCCGGCGGCCTCCGTTTCCGGCCGCCCGACGACGTTCACCCCGGCCAGATCGGCACCCTCATCGACGAGCAGGCCGACGTCGTGGACATCACAGCGACCATCGTCGACCTGGCCGTGCGGGGCCACCTCACCATTCGGGAACTGCCGCACACGCACTTCTCCGCCATCGACTGGCGGTTCGACAAGTGCCCGGGGCCGGTCGACGACACACTGCTGCCCTACGAACAGATGCTGCTCGACGCACTGTTCCACCAGTGGCACCAAGTCAAGCTGTCCGAACTGGGGCGCAGCGACTTTCCGGCCCGGCTGTCCCAGGTCCGAGACGAGCTCTACCGCGACATGGTCCGGCTGAAGTGGTTCGCCAACCGCCCCAACCTGGAGCGCAACCGGTGGGCCACCGCCGGCATCGTGCTCACGGTGACCGGAGTGGTCCTCACCTGTCTGCTGGCCGCGTTCACCCAGGCGGCCTTCACCGGCCTGGCAGTGATCATCGCCGGGGCAGCGGTGACGGTCGGAGCGCAGTACATGCCGGCCAAGACCAGCCTGGGCAGCGTGGTCTTCGCGCATACTCTGGGGTTTCGCGCCTACCTGTTCAGCGCCGAAGCCGAGCACGTCCCCGAAGGGCACCGCGTCTTCCTGTTCTCCCGCTACCTGCCTTACGCCATCATCTTCGACAACGTGGAGCGTTGGGCGAACATCCTGGCGGCAGCGGGTTCTGCAGAGCGCGAGGAGAATGGACTGTCCTGGTACGTGGGTCCCGAAGACTGGCGGATGGAGGACTTCGCCGACTCCATCAAGTCGTTCACACTGACGCTCACGGGTGTCATCTCCAACACCCGGCAGTTCCGCACCCTCGGCTGAGGGCGACACAGGCTGATCAGGGGGAAGGTATGCGAGCGGTCGTACAGCGGGTCGGGCACGCCTCGGTGACCGTCGAAGGAAAGACCACCGGCGAGATCACCGGCCCGGGTCTCATGGCGCTTGTCGGAGCCACCCATACCGACACCGAGGTCCAGGCCCGGAGGCTCGCCGCCAAGATGTGGACGCTGCGGATCCTCGAAGGGGAGAAATCCTGCTCTGACATCGGCGCCCCGCTGCTCGTGGTCAGCCAGTTCACCCTTTACGGGGACGCCCGCAAGGGCCGCCGTCCCACCTGGCAGGCGGCCGCGCCCGGTCCCATCGCAGAGCCCCTGGTGGACGCCGTCGTCAACGAGCTCCGCGCCCTGGGCGCCCATGTCGAGACCGGTGTGTTCGGGGCCCAGATGTCGGTCTCGCTCACCAATGAGGGGCCGTTCACCGTGATCCTGGAGGTGTGACACAGGCGGCCACCTGGAAGACCGGGCGGCCCCGCGTTCGTCCGCGATTTCCTCCACGAGTACGCCCGGCTCTGCACATAGCCCGCTGATCTTGAACTCGCGCCGATCTCGGGCAAACCGCCCTCTCACGCGCCGTTGAGAGGGAAGTCGTCCCGAGATCGGCGCGGGTTTTGTCAGAGGGTGTCGTGCTTGGCGGCGGCGAGGAAGGCCCGCCACTCGGGGGCCGGTAGAGAAAGGTATCCGGCCGTAGGGTTTTTGGAGTTCTGGATGCCCAGACCAGAGGGTAGCTCAGCGACTTCCACACACTCCCCGTGTGATCTGCTGTAGCTGGATTTCTTCCATTCCATGTGGTCAGTGGTCATGTGGGTTCTCCCACTTGAGGTTCCAGCAGATAGTCGTTGGTGACAGCGTGGCGCGGTGGTGCCACGAATTCGTAGTACTCGATGGGGCCGGTGCTGTCACTCCACACGCAGGTTCCCGCGAGCACCGCTGCGCCATCGCTGATCTCCAAGGCTGCGGCTTCTCTGGAGTCGGCCACGCGGCCTTCGAAGTAGTCGCGGCCGTGGGTGGCGTATCGGCCGGTGCGTTCTCCGATGAGGTGCAAAATGTTGGGGATCGGGTTGGTTTCCAGCAGCTCTGGCACATCTGCGGAGAAGGACACCGGAAGCCAGCTCACCGAGAGTCGGTAGGGACGGTCCTCCCGGTAGGTGATGGCCTGGCGTCTGATCACCGTCATGTTCAAAGCATCAGCGTTGATCCCCAGAGCCGCTCCGATACTGGGAAGCATGGGGACGATTCCGACTTCGTTAACGTCGACGGTGTCGTGGTCGGGAGGCGTGAGGCGCCGGACCCGCTCCGCCGGGGCGGGTAGAGCGCGGTGCCCCAGGACGGTGGTGCCCTGCTGGGTGGTGTGGAGGAGCCCTTCTCCGCGCAGTTGTCTGACTGCCTTGTGCGCGGTGCCGGGAGAGACCGAGAACTTCTCCGCCATCTCAGTCACTGTGGGCAGGCGGGCGCCCTCGCGTAGTGCGCCGGTGGCGATGAGGTCACGGTAGTAATCAGCGATCTGCGCGTAGGGCGGGCTTGGTCGCTGGATCTCAGGGGTCATGGCTTCTTTCTTATCCCATATATGCGTGCTGGACCGCGGATGGCAACGGCCGCCTGTGGATAGAACAGCACTGTTCTGTCCACAGACTCTCTGTGTTCTCCCTCCACACAGACTATATATGCGGTATATATATGGCACGTTAAGACTCGCCTGAAGCGAGCTGACCCTATGGGAGTGCCTTGTGTCTGTAATGTCTGCTTTCTCTTTGGTGCGGTGGGAGCCGCGGATCTACCGCGGGTCGCTGGAACTGGCGGGCCGGGTCCGCGGCCATGTACGCCACGACCTGGCCGGCTTCCCACCCGAACTGGCCGCCGACGTGGAACTGTGCGCCTCAGAACTCTTCGCCAACGCCGTCGAATACACCGCCTCCGGCAGCGAGGGCGGCGAAGTGGTGCGCTCGCTGCGCCTGCCCAAGACCGACCGCCTGCGCATCGAGGTCACCGACGCAGGGTTCACCCACACCCGCCCCGCCATCCCCCACCTCACCGGCACCGACTGGTTCAAAAGCGAGCGCCACCGCGGCCTGCTGATGATCTCCGCCCTGGCCCTGGACTGGGGCTTTCACCCGGTGATCGACCATCCCGGCTCAACCTGGGCCTGGTGGTCTGGGCTGACTTCGCTGTTGCGCCCGACCAGGTCCCCGCCCTGCCCCGCTTCGTCCACACCCACTGAACCGACCGAGAAGACTGCATCCCCGCAGCCGATCCGCCCCCGCAACAAACAAGAAACAGGAGTACCGCCATGCCTGGTACCGATACCGACCGTGCCCACACCACCACCCCAGCCTCCGCCACCTCGAAACCCGCCGCCCCCGCCGACACCGATCCTTGGAACGCCGAACTCGCCACCCTCATCCGCCGACTCGCCACCCACCACCACCCCCCACTGCCCCTTCCCCGACCCCGCACCACCCCGCGCCCACGCCCCTACACAACCCCGCCGCCCCCACCCCAGATCCCCAACCCCCGACCGCCCTCCTCCCACCCGGATAGGCCGGGATAGCGGGACAGGCGGCCGAGCCCTTCAGGGAGCAGGGGCACGAAAAAAGAGCCCCGGCGGTCAGCGGGATCCATCCGCGCCGGGGCCCATCCCGATCTCGGTGGGTCGATGTGTCACTCGGCCGTGGGCTCGAACTTGTAGCCGAGTCCGCGCACCGTGACGATGAACTGGGGATTGCCCGGGTCGCTCTCGATCTTGGCGCGCAACCGTTTGACGTGGACGTCGAGGGTCTTGGTATCGCCCACGTAGTCGGCGCCCCACACCCGGTCGATGAGCTGCATCCGGGTGAGCACTCGGCCGGCATTGCGGAGCAGGACCTCAAGGAGCTCGAACTCTTTGAGCGGGAGCTGGATGTTCTCGCCGCGCACCGTCACCACGTGCCGCTCCACGTCCATGCGGACGGGGCCGGCCTCCAGCGCGGTGGGCAGCAGGGTTTCGTCCTCGCCGCGCCTGCGCAGCACCGCGCGGATGCGGGCCACGAGTTCCCGCGAGGAGAACGGCTTGGTCACATAGTCGTCCGCGCCCAGCTCCAGGCCGACGACCTTGTCGATCTCGCTGTCCTTGGCCGTCAGCATGATGACGGGAACATTGGACTTCTGCCGCAGCGTCCGGCAGACCTCGGTGCCCGGCAGGCCGGGGAGCATCAGGTCGAGCAGCACCAGGTCGGCCCCAGTGCGGTCGAACGTCTCCAATGCCACCGTTCCGGTCGGTGCCACCGCGACCTCGAACCCTTCCTTGCGCAGCATGTACGACAGGGCATCGCTGTAGGATTCCTCGTCCTCAACGACGAGTACACGCGTCACTGTGCCGCCTCCTGGTTGCTGTTCTCACCGGAGCTCTGTCGCTCCCGTGTCCGCGGTCGGGGCAGACGCAATGTGAACGTCGACCCCGACCCCTCATTGCTCCACACGGTCACTTCCCCACGGTGGTGGGTCATGATGTGTTTGACGATCGCCAGGCCGAGGCCGGTGCCTCCGGTGGCCCGGCTTCGAGCGGCGTCTACACGGTAGAACCGCTCGAAGATCCGTTCCAGGTCCTGTGCTGGTATGCCGATCCCCTGGTCCGCGACGCTGATCTCCACCGCTGTGTCGGTGACTTCGGCTGACACGGATACGCGGGTGCGCTCCGGGCTGTAGGCAACGGCGTTGGCCACCAGATTACGCAAGGCTGTGGCCAGCAGTCCTTCGTCGCCCATAACGGTGATTTCCTTGGTGCCGCTGGAGACGAGCTCGATCTCCTTGGCGTCGGCCGCCATGCCCACCGCGTCGAGCGCCTCCTCGACCACGGTCTCGACGGAGACCCTGTCGGGCTCGGCCATCGGCTCGGCCCCCTGGATCCGCGAGAGCGTGATCAGCTCCTGGATGACGCTGGTCAGCCGCGCGGCCTCGTGCTGCATACGCGCGGTGAAGCGGCGCACCGCCTCTGGATCGTCGCTGGCGTCGGCGATGGTCTCGGCGAGTAGCGACAACGCGCCTACAGGGGTCTTAAGCTCGTGACTGATGTTCGCGACGAAGTCGCGGCGCACCGCCTCGACGCGTCGGCGCTCGGTCTGGTCCTCGGCGAGGACCAGGACGAGCCCGGTGCCGCCGAGCGGAGCGACCCGTACAGCGAAGGAGGTCGCATCAGGGCCGAACTTGCGGACCGCCACCTCGATCTCGGTCTCGCGGATCACGCCGTCGCGGCGGACCTGGCGGGCCAGGGCCAAAAGATCGCCGATAACGAGCTCCTCGCCGCGTACGAGGCCGTACGCACGCGCGGCGGAACTGGCCCGGAGCACCCGGTCGGCAGGATCGAGCACCACCGCTGAGGAGGGGAGTGCCGCTAGGACCTCGGCGATTCCAGAGGGCAGCTCGGAACCGAGGGGCGGTTCGGGGGTGCGGCCGCGGTCCGCCTCGCTGACCCGAAATGCCAGGCCGGCCGCGACCCCCGTGATGAGTCCGACGATCCCCGCGATCGTGGCCAGCAGTTCTCCTTGCACGCTTCGATCGTAAGCGGCGAATGCCCGCTTTTACCCGGCTGACCACGGGTTACCACCGAGGTTCGGCAACTGTTCACCGATGTGTACGAATTGATTCAGCTCCGACCTGGGACGATGTGAACTATGCGCGACACATACCATGAGGACCTCGATGCCCTCAGCCGCCGCCTCGTTGAAATGACGAGATTGGCCCGGCACGCCGTCGCCCGCGCGACAACCGCGTTGCTCGACGCCGACCTCAATGCCGCTCAGGAGGTGATCTCGGGGGACGCGGCGATCAACGAGCTGAACGACGAGATCGAGGCCAGCGCGTTCGATCTGATGGCCCGCCAGCAGCCGGTGGCCACGGACCTGCGCACCATCATCACCTCACTGCACATGGCGGGCGACTTGGAGCGCATGGGCGACCACGCCGTGCACATCGCGAAGATCGCCCGGCGTCGGCACCCCGATTCCGCTATCCCGGCCGAGCTGCGGTCAACTGTGCTGGAGATGGGCCACCAGGCCGAACTGCTGGTCATCAAGGCCGGCGAGGTCATCAGCGACCGCGACCCCGACACCGCGCTTGAGCTGGACTCCGACGACGACCGGATGGACCGGCTGCGCCGCAAGCTCCTCAAGCGGATCCTCGGCCCGGACTGGGAGCACGGTGTGGAGGCGACCATGGACGTCACCCTTGCCGGGCGGTTCTATGAGCGCTTCGGTGACCATGCGGTGCACGTGGCGGACAATCTTGTCTACATGGTCACAGGAGAGAAGCCGAAGGACTACGAGCCGGAGGACTGAGAAGAACGCGGGCGCTAGTGAGTGAGGAACATCACGTGTAGTGATCTCACTGCGCGGTCGACGGACCGCCGGATAAGGGGCGGAGCGGGTCTTCGCTCCTTATCCCGCGGGGGAGAAGCGTTGTTGGAGCAGCGCGGAGATCATCACTCTACGTGCCGGATCCTCGGGCGCGGCGATCGGAAGAACGTCCTCCCAGAACGGTTTCCATCCCCGGGGGAAGCACCTCCCCCGCACTTTGTCAAGGCTTGAAATATGGCACTGACCTGCACCGACGTAAACCCAATAGGTATGTAAAGGCGCGGATTCGTGGTACCCTTGTAGTAGCGGAAGGGGTACTTGTCACATGACTTTCAAGGTCGGCGACACCGTTGTCTACCCCCATCATGGGGCTGCTCGTATTGAGGCTATCGAGACCCGCACCATTAAGGGTGAGGATAGGACCTACCTCGTTCTGAGGGTCGACAAGGGTGATCTTACGGTACGTGTGCCTGCCGAGAACGCCCAGGATGTCGGTGTTCGTGACGTGGTGGGCCAGGAGGGTCTGGACCGGGTGTTCGAGGTGCTGCGTGCGCCGCACACCGAAGAGCCCACCAACTGGTCGCGGCGCTACAAAGCGAACCTGGAGAAGCTCGCTTCCGGGGACGTCAACAAGGTCGCCGAGGTCGTGCGCGACCTGTGGCGTCGGGACAAGGAGCGCGGACTCTCCGCCGGGGAGAAGCGGATGCTCGCGAAGGCCCGGCAGATACTGGTGAGTGAACTCGCCCTTGCCGAGAAAACCAACGAGGACAAGGCCGAGGCGCTTCTCGACGAAATCCTCACCAACTAACAAAAGCAACCAAGAACTACTGCATTCATGCTGAAAATTCCTCGGGTGGGCGTCGGAACCGACGTCCACCCATTTGCGTCAGGGCGTATTCTCTTTCTCGCTGGATTGGAATGGCCGGAAGAGGACGGAGTGAGCGGCCATTCTGATGGAGACGTCGCCGCACACGCCGCTTGTGACGCTCTGTTCTCGGCATGCGGGTTAGGCGATCTGGGTTCGCAGTTCGGCACGGCCGACCCACGCTGGAAAGGGGCATCAGGCGCTGCGCTGCTCACCGAGACCGCGGCACGCGTGCGCGAGGCGGGATTCGAGGTCGGCAACATCGCTGTGCAGATCATCGGCAACCGGCCCAAGTTCGCGCCGCGCCGCGCCGAGGCGGAGAAGGTGCTGTCCGACGCCGCGGGCGCCCCTGTGACGGTGTCAGCGACAACCACCGACGGCCTCGGCCTCACCGGGCGGGGGGAAGGCATCGCCGCTGTGGCCACCGCCCTGTGCGTGCCACTGGGCACGTGACGGTGGCTCCCAGGGCCGGTTCCGAGTCACTCCTGAGGCGGGGTGGGCTCGCTGCGCACGTGGTGGGACGGCGGATCCGACGGAAAACCGGATATCGGTGTCCGGCGCGGTTTGAGGACCAGAGGCCGCTTCTCGATCGGCAGTGCCGCGGAAACAGCGGATCCGGCCGGGGACGCGAAATCCTCTGCGTCCGCAGCGGGCCGGGACCGGCCGTGCGCGGCACCGTCGGCCGGCAGTAGATCGGCGTCGGCCTCATCACTGGTCGGGTCGCTTACAGGCGGATCGTGGACGAAACCGTCCTCCATGGGAGCGGCTCCGGACAGACCACCGTCCGTGCTGGAATCGTTGGAATCCGCAAAAGATCCGTCCGCGGATACGCCCCCCACACGAGGCGCGGCCTCCGCCGCCTTCTTGATGGGGTTGGTGCTGGTCCGCGGAATCCGCTTGGGCAGTTCTCCCGCAGGGGTCCGGACAACGGCGAAGGGACGATCGTCCTGCTCATCGGCCGGGCGGGGACCGGTTTCCCCGAGGCCCTGCCCATCCCGGGAGGTCGCGGTGTCCTTTGCGGGAACGGCAGCCGGTTCGGCCGGTTCAGCGGGGCGCGCGGAAGCAATGGGTTGGTCCCCGAGCGAACCCGGCACCCCGGACAGCCCGTCCCCGCCGACCGGCTCGGTCTCCGGCTCGGTCTCCGGCTCGGTTTCCGGATCGGCCGAAACAGCCGGCAAGGGGGTGGTCACCTCGGCCCGCAGCTCCTCGACCTCGGCCGGCCTCAAGACCCGGACCGTCGACTCAGTGGAAGCGGAACCGCGAGCCTCCTGAGAACGCGGCCACAGCAGGGCCGGGCCGGCCGCGGCCGCCTTGCTCTTCTCGTCGCGCGGCGTGCTCTCCAGCGGCGCGGTGCCGTCCTCCCGCTGGGGGGCGACCGGGTCCTCCTCGGCAGAGAAGCCGACACTGTCGAGGGGATGCGGCGTGGGGGCATTCACTTCCCGATCCTCGGACCGGTCAGCCGAGCGCGCACCGCGCCCGGACCGGGAAGCGGTGGCCGAGGCCTCGCCGCGCAGGTGCATCCACACCCAGAGGAAGATCCGGAACGCCACCAGCAGAGCCACCCAGGGGGCGACGGCCGTCACCACGACGGCGACGTTGGTGAGCAGCACGAGGTCCAGCGAGCGTAGCGCGCTCGCACCGGCCCCCAACAGGATCATCACGAGGATCAAGGCGTCGACCCAGAGTCGGCGCGACCTCGGTGCGGCGCGGAGCAGGTAACTGGTCCAGAACGCCATCAGCAGCAGGAGCGTGAACGCCCCCGGGTACAGGTGCGCGTACTCGGGGTCGATGTTCCCCTGCCGCGCGATCTGGTAGATGCCGTTGTAGGAAAGCAGAACGGCGCAGGCGGCGATCACCAGCACGCCAAGGCCTGTCAAGGCGAGGGCGGCGAAACGGGAACCGGTCCCCCGCTCCGAAGCAACGCGCGCACCAAGGGCTTTTGAGGAGGTTTTAACGGCCATCGTGCGCAGAAGGGTAGCTTAGCGATCGCCTCGGATACGAGCACCGCGCGAAACCAACCGGAACCCGTTGCGGGCAGCGGAAGCACATCCAATAGCAATTCGCCCAGTTCATGGCCGATTATCTGGTCCGGATCCGGCTTGGGGTAACGAAACCGCTGCCGTGGGGAACGACACGCGGGAGACTTCCCACAGTGCCGTCGTGAATTGCGGATGACCATTTTTCCTTTGCTGTGCTTGCCGGGTCGTTTGCCTGCGGGGCGCTTGAAGTCGGTGTCTTCCCTGTTTTCTGGGTCGTTTGCCTGCGGGGCGCTTGAAGCCGGTGTCTTCCCTCGTCGCCCGCCGCTCCCTCGTACTGTGTTTTCTGGGTCGTTCGCCTCCGGGGCGCCTGAAGCCGGTGTCTTCCCTCGTCGCCCGCCGCTCCCTCGTTCCTCGGTCGCAGCGTTCTCCTCAGTCCAGACACCGGCGCGCCCCTTTGGCTCACTCCCCGGGTCCAGACACCGGCGCGCCCCTTCGGCTCACTCCCCGCTTTCTGGGTTGTCCGAGGGCGTTGGGTGGTGGCTGGGGGGATGGGGGGCGTCAAGATGCCGGTTCTCCGGCCGTGGTAAGCACTGAAACAGCTACCCTGGGCTCTGTGAGTCTGCGCTTCTACGACACCAGTGCCCGACAGGTCCGCGACTTCATCCCCCTGAACGAGGGGTGTGCCTCGCTGTACCTGTGTGGTGCCACAGTGCAGGCTCCTCCGCACATCGGCCACATCCGCTCCGGCGTGAACTTCGACATCCTGCGGCGCTGGCTGGAGCACCAGGGCTACCAAGTGACCCTGTGCCGCAACGTCACCGACATCGACGACAAGATCATCAACGTCGCGAAGGCGGAAGGCGTGCAGTGGTGGGAGGTCAGCGAACGCAACCAGCGCGCCTTCACCTCGGCCTACGACACCCTCGGGTGCCTGCCGCCCACGGTCGAGCCCCGGGCCACCGGGCACATCCCCGAGATGGTCGAGCTGATGCAGCGGCTGATCGACAGCGGACACGCCTACGCCGCCGACGACGGCTCGGGTGACGTGTACTTCGACGTGCGCTCCTTCCCCGACTACGGGGCACTGTCCAACCAGCGGATCGACCAGATGCGCGGCGCCGCGGACACCGAGGACGACCGCGGCAAGCGGGACCCCCGCGACTTCGCCCTGTGGAAGGGCGCGCGGCCGGGCGAACCCAATTGGGACACCCCGTGGGGGCGGGGGCGGCCGGGATGGCACCTGGAGTGCTCGGCCATGGCCACCAAATACCTCGGCGCGGAGTTCGACATCCACGGCGGCGGACTCGACCTCGTCTTCCCACACCACGAGAACGAGATCGCCCAGTCCCGTGCCGCCGGCGACGGCTTCGCGCGCTACTGGCTGCACAACGGCCTGCTGACCATGGGCGGCGAGAAGATGAGCAAGTCGCTCGGCAACTCGCTGCTGATCCCGGAAATGGTGCGCAAGGTCCGCCCGGTCGAGTTGCGCTACTACCTCGCGCAGGCGCACTACCGCTCTATCATCGACTACTCCGACGAGGCGCTGCGCGAGTCCGCAGCCGCCTACCAGCGAATCGAGAACTTCCTCGGCCGGGCCGTCGAAGTCGTCGGCACAGTAGAGGCCGCGCCCGGAGTCCCGACCGCGTTCGCCGCGGCGCTCGACGACGACCTGGGAGTCTCGCAGGCACTGGCCACCGTTCACGGCCACGTGCGCGACGGCAACTCCGCACTGGCCGACGGAAGCAAAGAGCGTGTTGCCGAGATCGCCGCGCGGCTTCGCGCCATGCTGGGAGTACTGGGCCTGGACCCGTTGTCAGAACAGTGGTCGGGAACCGAACAGAGCGGTCTGCGCGATGTCGTCGACGCCCTCGTCGCGGTGGCGCTGGAGCAGCGCCAGGCGGCACGGGCACGCAAGGACTACGCGGCGGCCGACGAGATCCGCGACCGGCTCACCGCGGCCGGGGTCGCGGTGGAGGACACTCCCCAAGGCCCGCGCTGGGAACTCCGGCGCGGCTGAACCCGGCTGTAGCGAACACGGACAGCGGAATAGGTAGCGGGGCCGTGCCGGTCCCGGCATGCACGCGTGCGAAGTGATCAAGGTGGAGGGCGGCGCTCATGCCGGCGAAGAAGAGCAAGAAGGGCCCCACCAAGGGCAGTGGCGGAAAGGGGCGTCGCGCCCTCGAAGGAAAGAAGGGTACGCTCCCGGCCGAAAAGCGCCACTGGTACGGCGAAAAGCAGGCCCGCGCCGCGAAACGCCCGGGGAAGCCCTCCGCGGGCTCGGCTGCGGGAGCGCCGCGCAGTGGCGCCCGCCGCGACGGCGGAGGCGGCCACGAGCTGCTGGTAGGCCGCAATCCCGTGGTCGAGGCGCTGCGGGCCGGAGTCCCGGCCGCCAAGCTCTTCCTGTCCAACAGTCTCGACCAGGACGAGCGTGTCACTGAGGCGGCACGCCGGGCCGGCGACGCGGGCATCGAGATCCTTGAGGTCACGCGTCCCGAACTGGATCGCCGTTGTGAGAGCAACGGCCAACCCGGAGCCGCCCACCAGGGGGTCGCCCTGCAGGTGCGCCCGTACCGGTACTGGGACCCCGCGGATCTGCTGGACAGCGCCCTACAGGACGCGCCCGCGCTGATCGTCGCCCTTGACGGAGTCACCGATCCGCACAACCTGGGGGCCATCGCACGGTCGGCCGCCGCTTTCGGGGCGCACGGCCTGCTCATCCCGGAGCGCCGATCGGCCGGTGTGAGTATGGCGACGTGGAAGACCTCGGCGGGAACGCTCTCCCGGCTGCCCGTCGCGCAGGCCACCAACCTCACGCGTACGCTGAATGGGTACAAGCGCGAAGGAGTGTTCGTCGTGGGGCTCGACGCGGACGGCGACACCCGCCTGGACACGCTCGAACTGGCCACCGATCCGCTCGTGATCGTCGTCGGTTCGGAGGGCAAGGGACTGTCCCGCCTGATCCGCGAAACCTGCGACGCGGTCGCGAGCATCCCGATCAGCGGCGCGGAGTCGCTGAACGCCTCCGTCGCCGCGGGCGTGTCCCTCTACGAGGTGACCCGCCGCCGCATGTCCGCGCAGTAGTCCAAACCCGGTACCATGCTACTGGGTGCCCGAACCAGTGGGTGCCCAGCACCAGCCGACGTAGCTCAATTGGCAGAGCAATCGCCTTGTAAGCGATAGGTTAGGGGTTCAAGTCCCCTCGTCGGCTCTTTTTGTGTGTGAAATGGCTGTTCAGGGCCTCGACACGTAACCGCCGCCCGGCGGTGCGCATCTGGCCCGTGGGGGTTTCCGCCGATCTTGACGTTGTGCACCGCTGAACCGCGCTTGAAGGGCGCACAATGTCAAGATCGGCACGGAAAGCCGAAGCGCCCGACCGACGGGTTTCGGTTCCCCCTCCTACCGTATTCGGGCCGATTTCGCTGGTGGCAAGGGTGACGAACCGTTGTCCAGCGGGTATCCGCCGATGGGGAGGTTAGCCAGAGGAGGGGGCGCGTGTTGGACGGCGACTGGCTCGCGGAGACGGGAACCGACATCCGTGGTGTCCTGAAAGTGATGGTCGACGCGGGGTGGCTCCCGGGCGGGACCGCCGTGGTCGGAACCGGAAACCTATGGGAATTCGTCGCTGTCGGCGGAACAACGGACGGACCTGAAGACACTCTCGCCGCACCCGATGTCCACTACGACGTCGCGAGCCTGACGAAGATCATGGCGACCTGGTCGCTCACCGGGAGGGCGGTGGCCGACGGACTTCTTGACCTCGATACACCCCTGTCCGCGTACTTTCCCGGGGGACCGTTTCCCGGCGGCGTGGTGACCGTGCGGCAGATCCTCACCCACACCTCGCGGCTCAACCCGGTCACGTGGCTGGAATGCCACGTCGGCACCGAGCAGGACCTTGCTGAGGCCATCCTGTCCGAGCAGTTGGACGAGGAGGGCTACCGCTACATCGACCGCGGGTTCATCCTTCTCGGGCTGCTGCTGGAACGCCTGTTCGGCGATCCTCTGGACCGGCTGATGGCGGACCTGTGGTCGGTCGCGGGGATGGCATCGACGTGCTACGGCCCGTTGCCGCGTTCACCGATGGTCGCCCCAACGGAGCGCCGCATACCCGGTGCCGCAGCGACGTGGGGTGTGGTGCACGACGAGGCCGCGGCGCTCATGGGCGGGGTGGCCGGGCACGCCGGCGTGTTCACCACGGCCATCGATCTGGGTGTGTTCGCGCGCGACCTGCTCCGGGTCCGCTCCGAGGACGCGAGTGCGTTCGGCGACTACGTGCGGGAGAGCTGGGTCCCGCAGGTGCCGGTCGACGAGCACACCGCGCGCGGCCTGGCCTGGCTGGTCACCGACGACGGCGTCGTCTACCACAACGGGTACACGGGAGTGAGCCTCTTCCTGCATCCCGAGACGGACCGCTACGTGGGGCTGTTGACCAACGCCGTGCACTTCGGGCGCAGGCGGACCGGGCTGTTCGACTTGCGGACCACGATCCGGGCCGCCTTCAATGCGTAGTACCGCCGCGCGCCAGCGCCTCCCGAAGTCCCGAGAGCAGTTCGACGATCCCCGCGGGCCCGTCCACCACCAGGTCAGCGCGTTGGGCCAGGGTGGCGACCTCGTCGGAGCCGCTGCAAACGGTTATCCCGGCAACCCCGCGGTCCCGGAGCCGTTCGACGGCGTCGAAGGCGGCCAGGTCGCCGAGATCGTCACCGGCATAAAGCACGGATGTCGCGCCGCGGTCGGAGACGACCGCGGCCAGCGCGGTGCCTTTGTCCATGCCGGGCGGACGGAGCTCGATGACCATACGGCCGGGTTCGACCACGAGCCCGGCCCGCTGGGCGAGGTCGTCCAGCGGGGAGCGCAGCAGGATCAGCGCCGCCTCCGGGTCGGGGGCGCGCCGAGTGTGGACGGCGAGCGCGTGCCCCTTGTCCTCGATCCAGGTGCCGTCGGGGGCACCCGCACGGTCGAGCAGGCCGGGTAGCTCCTCGCGTACCAGCCGCACCCCGGGGGGTGCGGCCGGTACGGAGAGATGGCCGTTCTCCCAGCGTTCAAGCCCGTAGTGACCGAGCACGAGGATGCCCTCGACCTCCGCCAGACCGCCATAGTCCACCGCCACTGCTGCGGGGCGTCCCGTGATGATGGCCAGCGTTCCGACCAGGGGTGCCAGTCGGGCCAGCTCGAATGCGGCACCGGGGTGGGCGCGCGCATCGCGGGGGTCGGCGACGATCGGAGCCAGCGTGCCGTCGAAGTCGAGCGCCAGAACGGCGCCCAGGGGCTCACTGAGGATTCGGTCCAGTGCGGTGGTGCCGGCGCTGGACCGGGGGCGGGGCAGAGGCATCAGTGGGTGTCTCGCTCTCAGGCTGCCGGCTCAGGCCGACGACCTTTGACGTGCGTGCAAGCGGTGAGTATGCCCTCAAAGCTGCCGCGGAGCGGGGTCGCGTCCCTGCGGTGCTATAGCTGGATGCCCAGCTGGCGGGCGGTGCGTTGGCGTCGGCGGTCGGCCCGCAGACGGCGGAGTCGCTTGATGGTCATGGGGTCGAAGGCGAGAGCTTCAGGGCGGTCGACGAGACCGTTGAGCAACTGGTAGTAGCGCGTCGGCGAGAGCCCGAACTCTTCGCGGATCGCCTGTTCCTTGGAGCCTTCGAACTTCCACCATTGGCGTTCGAAGATGAGAATACGCTGCTCGCGGTCTGTCAGGCCGGTTTCGTCGGCGGAGGTCGACGTGTCCGCCGCGATTCCGGGTGGTCGCTGGTCGAATAGATCAGGGTCTGTCATTGGGCGCCTCCTCGTCCGGTCGGCGCGAATCATCGTAGCGACTCGGCCCTCCGCTGAGGAGGAGAAGCGGCAGGATCGACCCCGCGGGTTAGAGTTCCCTGCCCTTGGTCGGCTGCCGCGGCAGCCGACCAAGGCGCACCGGCATGGCAGAATGGCCGCGTCCGCGCGCGGAATACCCGTTCAGAGCTGCGCGTAGATGCCGACGACATTTCATGGGGGATTCTCGCCATGCGCATGAACAGGGTCGGCGCACGCGTCGCATTGGGCGTGTGCGGGTCGGTGCTGGCGGCGCAGGTCGCCGCGGCGGCACCGGCGGCCGCCGGACAGCAGGACCTGCGCTACGACCAGTGGGGCCTGGAGGCCATCGGCGCCGCAGCAGCCGAGGCGCCGAGTCAGGGCGCCGGTATCACGGTCGCGGTGCTGGAGAACGGAGTCGTCGACACTCACCCCGACCTCAAGGACGCGGTGACCATCGGTACCGACTTCACCGGGCGGGAACTGAAGCCGGGGGACGACGGCTACGGCGACCCGGGTACCGGGTTGGCCGGGATCATCGCGGCCCGGGGGCACGGCAAAGAGCACATCGGCGGTGTCGTCGGTGTCGCGCAGGAGGCGGAGATCCTGTCGGTGCGGGTGCGATCCGACTCCAGGGGGAGCACCGAAACGGCGCGGGAGCTCGCCGAAGGGATCCGCTACGCGGTGGGGGAGGGAGCGCGGGTCATCACCCTCCCGGTGGGCGAGAACGCTGAGGGGGATGACAGCGTTCAGCAGGCCATCAGCTACGCCGATCGGAGCGGGGTGCTGGTCGTCGCGCCCGGAGGCGACGGGGGGACCGAGGGCGGCAAAGCCTATCCGGCGGCCTACGATGGCGTGTTCGCCGTGGGCGCGGTCGACGCGGACCTTCGGTTGGCGGACTTCTCCAGCCGCCAGGACGGTATCGCGCTGGCCGCGCCAGGAGTCGAGGTGCGGACCATTTCGGCGGACGGCGGATACACCACGGCGAGCGGTACCGCGGAAGCGGCCGCTTTCGTGGCCGGAGCCGCGGCCCTGATCAGGGCGGAGCACCCGCAGCTGCTCCCGGAGCAGGTGTCTGACGCGCTGACCAGCGGGGCGCAGCCCCCAGTGGAGGGAGAAGGAGCCGCCGGGTACGGGGCGGGCGTGCTCAACGCCGCGGATGCGGTGGCCGCGGCCGGGAGCACGGCGGAGGACATTCCCTTGTTCGACGAGGACCTCGCCGAGCAGGCTGACGACAGCGCCATACCGGCGTGGGCACCATGGGCGGCGGGCGCCGGGCTGGCAGCGGTGGTGCTGGTGGTCGTGGCCGTGCTGTGGCGCCGCTCCATGGCCGACCCGTACCGGTTGGCGCCCCGCGGCACGGCTCGGCGCAAGGCGGCCGCCGCGGCCCCCGCTCGCCGCCGAGGCGGTGCCCGGCGCAAGCGCTGACTCCTCTTTGGAGCGGGTCTTGGCTGGTGAAAGCGGTGGAAGAGGGCTTGACTGCCAGACGTCGGCATAGAAGTCTGAATCCCATGTCCCCCAATAACCCTTCCCCCTCTCTGCCCTCGCGCGGCAGTCCGGCCGACCCGGCCGGTGCCTTCGGCCCCCATCTCATCGGCGGCCGCGTCGTCCTGGCCGAATACGACCCGAAGTGGCCGTACCTGTACCAGCACGAATCCGACCGCATTCGCGAACACCTCGGCGAGGAGGTGCTGGAGCTGGCGCACGTGGGTTCCACGGCGGTGCCGGGCCTGGTGGCCAAGCCCTGCGTGGACGTACTGCTCCTGGTCGCCGATTCCGCGGACGAGGACGCTTACCGCCCCCGACTGGAGAAGGCCGGATACACCCTTTACGTACGGGAACCCGACTGGCACGAGCACCGCGTGTTCAAGAGGCCCGACGTCAACGTGAACCTGCACGTCTTCAGCCGCGGTTCGAGCGAGCCCGAGCGGATGCTGCTCTTCCGCGACCGCCTCCGCGCGGACGAGGGCGACCGCGCACTGTACGCGCGGACCAAACGCGCTCTCGCCAAGCGCCGCTGGGACAGAACGCAGGACTACGCGGACGCCAAGTCCGAGGTCGTCGAGCAGATCATCGCCCGGGCGCGGTCTGCGGCCGGTAGCGGCCAGAGCGCGGTGTGAAGCCCCGGGTTCGCTGGTCCCGGTCCAGAGCGCGTTTCAGTCGAGCGCGCGCAACTGGTCGCCGAACCACCGCTGCGGGGGCATGGCGGACGCCTTCTCCACCAGGCGCTCGCAACGGGCACGGCGCTCATCGTCGGGCATCTCCAGGGCGGTGTGCAGCGTCCGCGCGGTCTCGGTGATGTCGAAGGGGTTGACGAGCAGCGCGTCGCGGCCCAGTTCGTCGGCCGCGCCCGCCTCGGTCGACAGCACCAGGGCGCACCCGTCCGCCGAGAGCACCGGCCCTTCCTTGGCGACCAGGTTCATGCCGTCCCGGATCGGGTTGACCAGCAGGACGTCGGCTATCTGATAGGCGGCGAGTGAGCGCGGGTAGTCGTCGTTGACCTCGAGGAGCAGCGGTGTCCAGTCGTCGGTGCCGAACTCTTCGTCGATCTCCCGGGCGACCCGCCGGACGGACTCGGTGTACTCGCGGTACTCCGGCACGTCGCCCCGGCTCGGGTAGGCGAACGCCAGGTGGGTGACCCGGCCGCGCCATTCGGGGTGCTCCCTGAGCAGTTCGCGGTAGGCCTCCAGACCGCGGACGATGTTCTTGGAGAGTTCCGTGCGGTCCACCCGCACGATCAGCTTGCGGTCGCCCACCCGCTCGCGCAGGGCGGCCCGGCGTTCGGCGACATCATCGGCCGCGGCGCGCTCCCGCAGCTCGTCGATGTCCGCACCGAGTGCGTGCACCTCGACATCGACGATCCGGCCGCCGTATTCGACGGTGCGCCGCTCCCAGTCGATGGGGGCGCGCAGGACCGCATCGCAGCAGCGCAGGAAGGCATCGGCCCAGCGGCGGCTGAGGAAGCCGAGGTGGTCGGCGCCGAGCATGCCTTCCAGCAGTTCGCGGGCGGTCTCCGCGGGCAGCATCCGGAAGTACTCCGGCGGGGCCCAGGGAGTGTGCGAGAAGTGCGCGATCCGCAGGTCGGGACGGCGCTCGCGGAGCATTCGCGGTACCAGCGCGAGGTGGTAGTCCTGCACGGCCACGCGCGCGTTCTGGGCGGCGCCGGTGAGCAGGGCTTCGCAGAAGGCCGAGTTGTAGGCCCGGTAGTCCGCCCACTCGTCGCGGAAGGCGGCGCCGAAGCGCGGCTGCGCGGGGGTGTTGTAGAGCATGTGCTGCACGAACCACAGTGTGGAGTTGGCCACCGAGGTGTAGGCGTTGGCGAAGGTGGCGGGCGGGATGTCGAGCATGTGCACGCGCATGCCGCCCATGTCGTAACCGGCCTGGTCCAGTCGGCCTTCGGGCGCCGAGGAGGCGGCCTTGCGGTCGGCGTCGGAGAGCGCGGCGCACACCCATAGCGTGTCGGTACCGGCCGCCACCGAGCTCAGTCCGGAGACGAGACCGCCACCGCCGCGGCGGTGACCGAGGGAGCCGTCGTCGTTGATCGAGAAGGACACCGGTCCTCTGTTGGAAGCGACGAGGATCTGCGCCTTGTCCACCTGTTCGCCCACCTCTCGTGTGAATCCGAGCCGAACTTCACCTGACTACACCGATACCCGAAAAGGACAGGGCCCGACACGGGAAGGTGTCATAGGTCTCGCCCTTTACCGTCGCGCGCAAACCCGATCGGAGATTGAAAGCGACACTGTGTTACCCACATCACCTCTAATGGAAAACCGGACAGGCTCTCGGTTACAGTGACCGACAGACTCCGAATAAAGCGCGGGGTTCCCGCGCGGAGTCCATCGACAACTGCATATTGCTCATCCAGAGGGGTGGAGGGACCGGCCCTGTGAAGCCCCGGCAACCATCTCGGTGTGCGTTTCTCGCAATCCTGCGAGGCGGCCGAGGCAGGTGCCAACTCCGGCCTGAGGCCAGATCGGTCCAGGAAAGATGAGGGGAGACGCCTCGCATGGCGATTGCCGCCACAGAACCGGACACGGCCACTATCCGCGCTTTCGGACCCGCTACCGCGCTGTCCTGCCGTGAATGCGGCCAACGCTACGACCTCGGCCCCCGGTTCGCGTGCGATTTCTGTTTCGGGCCGCTTGAGGTCGCCTACGAGTTCGGGCCACTGACCCGGGAGTCCATCGAGCGCGGTCCGGACAACATCTGGCGCTATGCTGGCCTGCTGCCCGTCCCCGACAACGTCGCCGACCTGCCGAACATGAACCCGGGACTGACCCCGCTGGTCCGGGCCGACCGGCTGGCCGCCGAGCTGGGGCTGCGGTCGCTGCACGTCAAGGACGACTCCGGGAACCCGACCCACTCCTTCAAGGACCGGGTCGTCGCCATGGCGGTCGAGGCCGCGCGCACCTTCGGCTTCACCACACTGTCCTGCTCCTCCACCGGCAACCTCGCCGGCGCGGTCGGCGCCGCCGCGGCCCGCGCGGGCTTTGCGTCCTGTGTGTTCATTCCGGCCGGGCTGGAGCAGGCCAAGGTGGTCATGGCCGCCGTCTACGGCGGGCGGGTCGTCGCGCTCGACGGCAACTACGACGACGTCAACCGCTTCTGCTCCGAGCTCATCGGCGACCCGGCCGGTGCGGACTGGGGCTTTGTCAACGTCAACCTGCGCCCCTACTACGCGGAGGGGTCCAAGACCCTGGCCTATGAGATCGCCGAGCAGCTCGGCTGGAAGCTGCCGGAGCAGATCATCATCCCGATCGCGTCCGGGTCGCAGCTCACCAAGATCGACAAGGGCTTCCGTGAACTCGTCGAACTCGGCCTGGTGGAGGACCGCCCCTACAAGGTCTTCGGCGCCCAGGCCACCGGGTGCGCACCGGTGGCGCGTGCCTGGGAGCAGGGGCACGATGTCATCCAGCCGGTCAAGCCCGACACCATCGCCAAGTCGCTGGCGATCGGCAACCCGGCGGACGGCCCCTATGTTCTCGATATCTGCGGGCGTACCGGCGGATCCGTCGAGCACGTGAGCGACGCCGAGGTGGTCGACTCCATCGCGCTGCTGGCCCGCACCGAGGGCGTCTTCGCCGAGACCGCGGGCGGTGTCACTACCGGTGTACTGCGCAAACTGGTCGCAGAGGGCAGGCTCGACCCCGAGGCCGAGACCGTGGTGCTCAACACCGGTGACGGGCTCAAGACGCTCAACGCCGTCGACACCGGTGTCGCCGCGACCATCAAGCCGTCCCTGGACGCGTTCAAGGACGCCGGGCTGCTGTGATCCGCGGGCGGCCCGTCCGCATCCCGGCGTCCTCGCTGTTTCCATCCCGACCAAGGAGTGACCCTAGCCATGAGCGTCAGTGTCCGCGTCCCGACCATCCTGCGCACCTACACCAAGGACGCCGCCGAGGTGACGGCCGAGGGGGACACCCTCAAGGCCGTCCTCGCCGACCTGGAGACCAACTACCCGGGCATCCAGGCCAGGATCCTGGACGACGCCGGGAAGATCCGCCGCTTCGTCAATGTCTATGTGGGTGAGGAGGACGTCCGGTTCGCTGACGGCCTTGACACCGCCACCGCGGACGGTGCCCAGATTTCGATCATCCCCGCTGTCGCCGGGGGCTGCTGAGACGCTGCACCGCCTTCGCGAGAACCCGCGCCTGCCCGCTCCGGCAGGCGCGGGTTCCGCGTTCCACGGCCTTTTCAGCCCGGTTGACCTGCGGGTGACCTCGAGGCGAAAACGCGGTCAGGGCGTTTGCACTCGACTATGGGGAGTGCTAAAAATGGGATCGTTAGCACTCGTGGATCATGAGTGCTAATCCCGGATCGAGACGATGAGGCCGCGGTCTCCGGCAGACGGGTTGCCGGTGGGGCCGTCGGCCGTCCGTCGCGGGCGTCGCCTCGTTCCTTCGCGTATCAGCCCGGTTTCGGGAGGACAAGAAGTCTATGGCAGCCAAACTGATCGCGTTCGACGAAGAGGCCCGGCGCGGCCTTGAGCGCGGCATGAACCAGCTCGCTGACGCAGTCAAGGTGACGCTGGGCCCCAAGGGGCGCAACGTCGTCCTGGAGAAGAAGTGGGGCGCTCCCACCATCACCAACGATGGTGTCTCCATCGCCAAGGAGATCGAGCTCGAGGACCCGTGGGAGAAGATCGGCGCCGAGCTCGTCAAGGAGGTCGCCAAGAAGACCGACGACGTCGCCGGTGACGGCACCACCACCGCCACGGTTCTGGCCCAGGCCCTGGTACGCGAGGGCCTGCGCAACGTCGCCGCGGGCGCCAACCCGGTCGGCCTCAAGCGGGGCATCGAGTCCGCGGTGACCCGTATCAGCGAGGAGCTGGCCAACCTCTCCAAGGACGTGGAGACCAAGGAGCAGATCGCCTCCACCGCCTCCATCTCCGCCGGCGACGCCCAGATCGGCGACGCCATCGCCGAGGCGATGGACAAGGTCGGCAAGGAAGGCGTCATCACGGTCGAGGAGGGCCAGACCTTCGGTCTGGAGCTCGAACTGGCCGAGGGCATGCGCTTCGACAAGGGCTACATCTCGCCCTACTTCGCCACCGACCTGGAGCGCATGGAGACGGTCCTTGAGGACCCCTACATCCTCATCGTCAACTCCAAGATCTCCAACAACAACGAGTTCCTGCCCGTCGTCGAGAAGGTCCTGCAGGCCGGCCGTCCCCTGATGGTCATCGCCGAGGACCTCGAGGGCGGCGCGCTGCAGACCCTCGTCGTCAACAAGATCCGTGGGACCTTCAAGTCCGTCGCGGTCAAGGCCCCCGGCTTCGGCGACCGCCGCAAGGCCCAGCTCGGTGACATCGCCGTGCTGACCGGCGGCCAGGTCATCACCGAGGAGGTCGGCCTCAAGCTCGAGAACACCGAGCTGGACATGCTGGGCCGCGCCCGCAAGGTCGTCGTCACCAAGGACGAGACCACCATCGTCGACGGCGCCGGCGACGCGACCGCGATCTCCGGCCGGGTCAACGAGATCCGCAACGAGATCGAGCGGACCGACTCCGACTACGACCGCGAGAAGCTCCAGGA
Organism: Actinomycetes bacterium; assembly: GCA_021793235.1. Classification (GTDB taxonomy): domain Bacteria; phylum Actinomycetota; class Actinomycetes; order Streptosporangiales; family Streptosporangiaceae; genus JAJYTD01. Next base: position 93,608 of record JAJYTD010000006.1, read on the forward strand.
GCGCCTGGCGCGCCTGGCCGGCGGTGTGGCCGTGATCAAGGCCGGTGCCGCCACCGAGGTCGAGCTCAAGGAGCGCAAGCACCGCATCGAGGACGCGGTGCGCAACGCCAAGGCCGCCGTTGAGGAGGGCATCCTGCCCGGTGGTGGCGTGGCGCTGCTGCAGGCCGGTGTCTCCGCGTTCGAGAAGCTGGAACTGACCGGTGACGAGGCCACCGGCGCCGACATCGTCCGCCGGGCGATCGAGGAGCCGCTGAAGCAGATCGCGGTCAACTCCGGCCTTGAGGGCGGCGTCGTGGCCGAGAAGGTGAAGGGCCTGGAGGCCGGCGTCGGCCTCAACGCGGCCACGGGCGACTACACCGACCTGTTCAAGGACGGCGTGATCGACCCGACCAAGGTGACGCGTTCGGCGCTGCAGAACGCGGCCTCCATCGCGGGTCTGTTCCTGACCACCGAGGCCGTCATCGCCGAGAAGCCGGAGAAGGCGGCGGCCCCGGCCGGCGACCCGACCGGCGGCATGGGCGGCATGGACTTCTAAGGGTCTCTCTTTGGACACCTGAGGTTCGGGTTACGCGACCCAGCCCGCGACGACCGGGCGGCCCCGCGAGGGGCCGCCCGGTTTCGCTTTTTCCGGGGTCAGGCGGTCCGTCCGGTACGGGCGAGGTAGCCGCACACCGTTCCGTCGTGAACTTACTGCCGGATCCAGCGCCTCTGACGGGAACAAGGCCACGATCCCTCGGGCCCGGCCGCTGAGAGGGCCTGCCGGAGCCGCCGGGCCCGGACGCGGGATTTCGCCGGCCACACTTTTTGCTCCTGTCGTTCTGTTCCCGGGGCCGTACCCGCGTGCGGAATGCGGTTGGGAGCGGCCGTGGGCGATCTTTCCCTTCGGGCCAGAAGAACAGGACCGGTTCCCTCGGGTCCGCGGAAGTGCATATGCCTTACAATGCATGCGAACCGCCGAATAACTACAATACGTGTTCAAATGTTGCAGCGCGTTTTGTGGTGCTCGTGGGTGGCCGGTCCAACCGGGTCGACCAGGCGTTCGGCAAAGCTTGAGTGGCCTGCGGTGTGCACGCGGGATTGGTGCTGTACCTATCTCTGATCAGCCAATTCGACGTGTCTTGTCTGCGCGGGCGAATGAGGGGAGAGCCAGTCGGCCGGGCGGTGCCTGCTTTCTCTCCCTTCGGCATTCCGAACCCCGTTACAACGGAGATATTTCGTGTCCAATCGATTTATGAATATTCGTAGAGCCTTTCTCGGGTTCGTGGTCGTCGGCGCCACCACAACGCTGACCGGTTGCGGCCTGATTCTCAACGCCGCTCAGGAAGCCGCTTCAGGGGGCAGCGGCAATGATGTTGGTAGCGGTACGGAGCAGCAGGCGGACGCCTTTACGCTCGAGGTCGGCGACTGCCTCAACGACGAGTCGATCGTCGGCGAGGTGGAAGAGATCCCCACCATTTCCTGCAGTGAGCCGCACGACTCCGAGGTGTATGCCACCGGTACGGCGACCGGGGATGAATTCCCCGGAAACGCGAGCCTTGATGCGGAGGCCGAGGGGATCTGCGGCGGAGAGTTCGAGGCGTTCGTCGGTATCCCCTACGAAGAGTCCTTCCTGGGCTACTCCTGGTATGTCCCGACGCAGCAGTCCTGGGACTCGGGCGACCGCAAGATCGACTGTGTCATCTACGACCCTGAGGGCCAGGTGACCGGCAGCCTGCGGGGCTCTGCTCGCTGACCGCGGACGCTCTGTGTGATCGAGGCGGCACCCGTGGGTGCCGCCCTTCGCCGTGTTCCGTGTCAGTCGGCGAGCAGGCCGCGCGCGTGGAGTTCGTCCATCACGCGGCGCACCGCGGGCGCGGTGCGCTCTCGGTCAGCACGGCCGAACCAGGCGAGTTCGGCGATCTCGTTGCGGGGGACGGGCTCGCCGTCGTGCTCGGCGGTGAAGCAGGAGAGCCGGACCCGGGTTCCCGCGGGGTATCCGTCGGCCTCCTCCTCGACGACGGCGAACGGCGCGAGGGTGTCCCGGCGCAGCCGGACCGCGACCTCCTCCGCGGATTCGCGGGACACCGCGTCCGCGTCGCTCTCGCCGGGCTCCCGCTTGCCTCCGGGCAGGTAGAAGAGCGTCCGCCCGCGTGTCCGGACGCAGAGCAGGCGACCGTTGCGCACATGCGTCCACGCCACGGCGTCGACGACCGGCGCGGACGAGACGGGTGAAGCTGACGATCCCATGGCGCATACCTTAGAGGCGAGGGAGCGCGGGGAGGAACCGGCAGCACCCGGTGCCGGCAGGCGTCGGCCGGGGAAGGCCTGCCGACCGCGGAGGAGACGCGCGGCCCGCCCGGGCCCGGTACCGGAGCGAAATTTCCGGGAACCTCCGGACCCGACGGTGCGTCGAACCACTACGTGCAGGACTTTTTCAACACGTCGCCGATCGTCGTCAAGCAGCCGAAGCGCTTCTTCATCGACGAGTCGGAGTACCACTGCTATGACCAGTACGGGCGGCACCTCGCGCATATCCACGAGGTCGGGTTGGACTCCGGCATGCAGGCGCTGCGGTTCCTGGCCGGCAACACCGCCGGCTTCGCGCGCAAGCTCATGGTCAACGACGCCTACCGGCGCCCTCGCCTCTACATCGAGAAGTCGTGGGCGATGTGGACCGCCTCGACCACCATCGCCTGGCCCAACGGTCAGCCCATCGGCTATATCGACCAGGACTTCAAGCTGTTCAAGGCGGGATTTCGGCTGCTGGACCCGTGGAAGCGGCACCTCGGCACGATCAAGGGGGATTTCTGGGGCTTTGATTTCCAGATCCTCGACGCCAACAACCACGAAGTGGCGAGGGTCAACCGGAAGGTGGCCGACCTGGGAGAGCTGTTCACGGCCGCTGACACCTACGTGCTCTGGTCCCGCTATCCCAACCTCCCCGAACCGCTGAAGACCCTCGTGATCGCCTCCGGTATCACGGTCGACCTGGTCCTGGCCGAAGGTAAACGCTAGGACTCCCGCTGATCGGACAGCCGCTCCATCGTGGCGCGGTCTTCGGCACCGAACCGTTCTTCCAGGTCTTCGGGCGAGGCGTCGACGTCGATCCGGGCGAGGGGCACGCCGCGGGCCGACTCGATGGCGCCCAGGCGGCGCAGAGCGCGGTCGCTGGCGTAGTCCATCAGTACCCCGTCGGGAAGCTCGAACTGCTGGTCCCGCGGGTCTGAGAACGGCTGATCGCCTCGCTGAACCGTCGCGGTGACGTGCGGCAGCAGTTCTGCCAGCCGGTCGGAGACCACCTGCCAGTTGGTGTCGTCGGCGGCCACGTGGCGGCGGCAGGTGAACGTGCCCCAGGCCATATGGCGGCGCTCGTCGTCACCGATGCGCTTGATGATCTCGCGCATCCCGGGAAAGATGCCGCGTGCCGTGCAGATGTGGTTCCAGGCGTAGTAGCCGGTGAGGGCGAGCGACCCCTCGATGACGTGGTTGTAGGTGACCGAGGCGCGGACCTGGTTGCGTGGGCTCGGATCGTTGTTGAGCGCGTTCAGCGCGGTCGGCAGCTCCTCGTAGAACAGGGCGCGGTAGCCGGGGTCGGTGTCCACATGGGCGTGGAGGTCGGTGTCGACGCCGAGGGCGTCCAGCCACAGCCGGAAGGCCTGAACATGCTTGGCCTCCTCGAACGCGAACTGGGTCAGATACATCTCGTCGCCGATGCGTCCTTCGGCGGCCATGGCGCGGGCGAACGGCTGGATGTCCTCGGTGACGGCCTCTTCGCCCGCCACGAATTGGGCGCACAGCCGCAGGATGCGCTGCTGCGCCTCGTCGCTGAGCCCCTTCCAGTCCTCGGCGTCTTGGCTCAGGTCGATGTCGCCCGGGTTCCAGAACTTGGCGTTTCCCTTGCTGAAGAGCCGCAGCGGGAAAGACTCCCAGTTCAGGCCGCCCGACCGCAGAGAGTGGAAACCCTGCCTGCGCGGGCTCTGGTCGGTGGAGGACGTGGTGCGGGAATGATCGGCCATGGGGTACCTCCGTAGGATGCCGTCACCCCATGATTTGATTTATCTGGAAACGCTGTAAAGCTCGCGCGCGGATTTCGTCCCCCCGGGTGCGCCGGAGGCGCTCCGGAGAAACGGTACGGTCGTGGTGCGCCGCTCTCGCGGGGCCGCGGGGTCTGCCGCGGCTCCTCGCCCGCCGCACTGGCGGACGCGTCCGCCCAAGCCGGGCGGCACCCATGCGCTATGACGTTCTCGGATCCGGGAGGCAACGTGTTCTGTGGCGACCCGAGCAGCCCCGGCTACGCGTCCTGCGCCCACCAGGAATGGCTGTTCGCGATCGCTTCGCTGATCCCCGCGATGCTCGCCCTGATCCTCATGGTCGCCGCCGTCGCCACCCCCGCCATCCGCAGGAGCGCCGCTCTGCGCGCCCAGACCCTCGGTTACTCCCTGATCGCCTGGGGCATAGCGGGCTTCACCTACATCCTCGGTGTACTGCCCTCAGTCTGAGGACGGCCACCGCTGCCGCTGGTGTTTTGCGGCCGTGCACGCCGACACGCGTGTCCGCACGTGCGCAGAGTCCGGGCCGGTGCGGAATTTCCCTGATCAGAGCTCGTCCAGGACGTCGTCGGCGTCGGCGATGCGGTAGGCATAGCCCTGTTCGGCCAGGAAGCGCTGGCGGTGGGCCGCGAACTCCTGGTCGATGGTGTCCCGGGCGACCACCGCGTAGAAGCGCGCGGTGCGGGAGTCGGATTTCGGCCGCAGCAGCCGCCCCAGGCGCTGCGCCTCTTCCTGGCGGGAGCCGAACGACCCCGACACCTGGATCGCGACACCGGCCTCGGGCAGGTCGATGGAGAAGTTGGCGACTTTGGAGACGACGAGCGTGCTCAGCTCGCCGGAGCGGAACGCGTCGAACAGCCGCTCGCGCTCCTTCACCCGGGTCTCGCCCTTGATGACCGGGGCGTCCAGTGCCGCGCCGAGCTCGTCGAGCTGGTCGATGTAGGAACCGATGATCAGGGTCTGCTCGCCTTCGTGGCGCCGGATCAGCTCCTGGACCACGGAGATCTTGGCAGCGGATGACGCGCAGAAACGGTACCGGTCCTCCGGCTCCGCGGTGGCGTAGGCCAGCCGTTCAGCGTCGCTGAGGTTCACCCGGACCTCCACACAGTCCGCGGGTGCGATCCAGCCCTGGTTCTCCATCTCCTTCCACGGAGCGTCATAGCGCTTGGGGCCGATGAGGGAGAACACGTCGCCCTCGCGGCCGTCCTCGCGCACGAGGGTCGCGGTCAGCCCCAGCCGCCGCCGAGCCTGCAGTTCGGCGGTCATCCGGAAGATCGGAGCCGGGAGCAGGTGCACCTCGTCGTAGATGACCAGCCCCCAGTCGCGTGCGCCGAACAGTTCGAGGTGGCTGTGCACGCCCTTCCGGCGGGCCGCCATCACCTGGTAGGTCGCTATGGTGACCGGCCGGATCTCCTTGCGGGTACCGGAGTACTCGCCGATCTCGTCCTCGGTGAGGGTCGTGCGGCGCAGTAGTTCACCGCGCCACTGGTGGACGGAGACGGTGTTGGTGACCAGGATCAGTGTGGTGGCTTTGACCAGCGACATCGCGGCCGCGCCGACGATCGTCTTGCCCGCGCCGCAGGGCAGCACCACAACACCGGAGCCGCCGGCGTGGAAGCTGTCGGCGGCCTCGCGCTGGTAGCCGCGCAGCTCCCAGTCGCCTTCGGCGAGGTCGATCGCGTGCGCTTCGCCGTCGACGTATCCGGCGAGGTCCTCGGCCGGCCAGCCGAGCTTGAGGAGCGCCTGCTTGAGGTTGCCGCGTTCGCTGGGGTGCACCACCACGGTGTCGGGCTCCACGCGCTCACCGAGCATGCCCTTGATCTTCTTGGCGCGTACGACCTCCTCCAGTACGGCCCGGTCCAGCGCCTGGAGTACCAGCCCGTGGGCGGGGTGGGCGTGCAGCCGCAGCCGCCCGTAGCGGTCCATCGTCTCGGTGATGTCCACGAGCAGGGAGTGCGGGACCGGAAACCGCGAATAGGTGATGAACGCGTCGATGACCTGCTCGGCGTCGTGTCCGGCCGCGCGTGCGTTCCACAGCGCCAGCGGTGTCACGCGGTAGGTGTGGACGTGCTCGGGGGCGCGCTCCAGCTCGGCGAACGGCGCGATCGCGCGTCGGCACTCATCGGCCAGTTCATGGCCGACTTCGAGCAGCAGGGTCTTGTCGGACTGGACGATCAAACAGGACACGCACACCTCACAACACGGTTATGGCGGTCGGACGGCTTGCTCCGCCGGATCCGCCCCAGGTGCAACACCTGAACCCGCCCGCGGTATGCCCCGGGCCGCGGTGTCGTACCACCACACTAGAGGCCGCGCGTCCGGGGAGCGGATGGTCAGCGGCTCAGCGTCGCGAACACCAGGGCCAGCACACCGACGAAGACCGCTGCGACCAGGGCGAGGTAGGAGATCGTCCCGGCCCACGTGTAGCGGATGAACCGTTCGACCTCGGGCGGATCGTCGGTCTTGGTCAGTGCCACGCAGCCGAAGGCGATACCGGGGATGTTCACCAGCAGACCGAGCAGGGGGAGCCCTATCCAGAAGAAGAAGACGGGAAAGGCCAGGGTGAGGATCGCACATATCAGGCCGGCCGCGGCGCTGCCGACGCGCGCGGGTGGCCCGGAAGGCGGGTAGGGCGGTCCGCTGTAGGGGGCCGGTGCCGGTTGCGGCGATCGGTACGCGAGGGGGTCGGCGCCGTTTCCGGGGGGCGGCGGGGACAGCGCCCCCGGTAGGCCCGGGCCCGGCCCGGCGTCCCAGTAGCGCTGCGGCCGGGGCCACTGTTCGCTCATCGGTCTCCGCCTTCCACGTCGTCCTCCAGGCATACCCGATGATCCGGTCCGGCCCGCGGAGGCGCGTCTGCCGCCGCGGTGCCCGAGCCGGGTGCCGGGTCAGTAGTTCGTGACGGGCACGATGCCTTCGACCCACGAACCCGCCTGGGTGAGGATCCAGAAGAAGAGGACGAACATCACGACGAACATGACGGCGGCCGCGCCCAGGCAGTACCAGGAGTAGCGGGTGAGCGTCTCGGCCTCACGGTAGCGGCCCTGGTCGCGCTTGTGTGCGGCGCGGACGGCGAAGACGATGCCGATGACCCCGAACAGCCAGTTGGCGCAGCACAGGAAGGTCAGCGCGTGCAGGATCAGGGCCATGGTGGAACTGCTGGAGCCTCCGGCGGGCTGCCCCCGGCCGCTGCCGCGCTCCCGGTCGTCGAGCTCTTGCTCCCGGTCCTCCCGGTCCTCCCGGTCGTCGCGGACGAGGCCGTCGCTTCTGCCGCTCGACCGCCCCGGGGAGGCGGCGGAGGGGCGCCGGTTCGGGCGGTCGGGTCTCCGGTCGGGGGGCTCATCCCGGGGTGCGGAAGCTCCGGGCGGCAGTGACTGGTTGCTCATGGGTTCGCCATCTCTCTATGCGACTCCGTGGGCCGACACTTCCCCGTATCCCATCAGAATCCGGCCGCGCCCGGTGGGTCGCCTGCTGTCTGTTCCGCCGTGGTGGTCGGCTCCTGCCCGGAGTCGAGGTCGGCCACTCCGGTGATCCGGTGCACGGCGAATCTGTGCACCGCGGCCCGCGTCGCATCGTAGGCGGTGAGGTAGCCGCCGTCGACGCTCGCCGGCTCCACGATCCTGCTGCTCGCACGGCCGTCGGTGTCGAGGTAGCCGATCCACACGCTGCGCCCTCGCGCCACGGCCGCCGTGAGGGCCGACAGGGTCGCGGCGGTCGGCGAGCGGGGCGGTTCGGCGTCGGGAGCAGGGATGGGGCGGCGGACGGCCGTGGCGGCCGCATCCCCGGCGCGGATGGCGCGTATCGCCGCCGCGCGCAGCTTGGGGCCGGGGGGAGCGGGCTCGCCGATGTGGCGGGAGACCGACCGCCCCTCGGCCCTACGGGGATCCGGGCGGCTGATCTGCACCGCCCCGTCAGCGGCCTCGGCCACCGGGTGGTAGCCCAGGTCGGTGAGGCGCTCCAGGAGGACGGGCCGGGTGCTGCGGCTGGCGACCACTGTCGGCGCCAGCCGGAACAGGGCGAGGTCGGCGGCCCGCCGGTCGCTGACCAGTTCGTCCAGCAGGGCCGGCTCCTCGCAGCGCAGATAGCTCGACGCGGTTCCCACCCGCAGCCGCCCGTGCCTGCGCCCGACGTCAGAGATGAGGTAGCGCAGCGGCTGGGGGAGCGGGGTGCTGGAATGGCGCTCCAGCAGCGCTGTGAGGTCGGCCGCGCCCCGCCCGGCGTCCAGCGCGCGGCGGATCGAGGCGGAGGTGAACCTGTAGACGGTCGCGCCGCCGGTGGATTCCACGTCGGCGGCGAGCGCCAGTTCCCGGGCCAGTTCCGGCACCAGAGGGCCCGGGGCGATAGCGGTCAGATCTGCCTGCACCAGGATGCGGTCTGCGGGCTGGGGCAGTTCGCCGGCGAGCACCGCCGCCGATCTCGCCTCTTCCCGGTCCGCGACCGGGGCGTCCTGCTCGTCCAGTTCGTCCAGCAGGGCGCGGGCGTGCGGGGCGAGAGCGCCCCGGCCGGTCAGCCCGAGGGCGGCGGCCTCACGCAGGGCCGCGTCGACCAGTTCGGAATAGGTCGGGCCCTGCCGCCTGGGCCGCTGCCAGGCCAGGTGGTCGGCGATGGACTCGGGTGCGGGAGCCAGGCCCTCGGGGGCTGCTGCGAGCGCGCGCAGGACGTCGAGCCGGACCTCGGGTGCCGACCGCCGGTCCAGTCCGTCGCTGAGGACGGCGCGGGACCGGCCGCGGGCGTCCTTGGACCCGTTGAGCGCGGCTACCCGGGTGGAGCGCAGCCAGGCCTCGGCCAGCCGCAGCCAGCGCCGCTCCGGCGTCGTTTCGCGCCAGAGGTCGTAGTCGGGAGTGGGCAGCCATTCTCCGTCCACGTCGCCATCGGCCGCGATCAGTCCGGCGGCGTGTGCGGTCTCGATGAACAGAGCGGTGCCGGCCTCGTCGGTGTCGAGTTCGCGGGCGGCCCGGCGCAGGTCGCGAGTGCCCAACCCGCCGTTGCGCAGCACACTGGGCGGGTCATCGGCCCAGTGCTCCAGTAGCTCCTCCACCGAGCGGATGGCGGTGAACGCCTGCCCTGCCGAGGCGCGGGTGATCGCCGTGGGCGTGCGCTCGGTGCCGGACAGTTCCGGGGCGGTGGCCGCCACGTGCTGGAACAGCAGTCCGCCGCGGAGGTGCAGACCGACTTCGAGGGGCAGCGCGACAGTGCTGCCGTCGATGGGTACCAGCAGCCCGCGGGCGAGCAGCCGCTCGATGGGTGAGGCCGCCGACGCCGTGTCGATGTCGCGTGCCGCCTCGGATACGGTTCCGTGCGGCGGCCCCCACACCAGCCGGTGGATGACCGGGCCCGCGTCCGCTCCGGCTGAGTCGAGCAGAGCGTCGATGCGTTCGGGTCGGCTGAGGGCGGCGGCGATGCGTTCGGCCGGACTTCCTTCGGCGTAGCCGGCGACCAGTCCGAGGTCGGTGGCGAGCCGGTTCAGCCGGTCAGCGGGGAGCGCGCCGAGCAGCACGCGCAGTGGCGGCCCGAGCCCGGCGGGGTGCGGGATGATGTCGCGGAGCACGGCCACCGGCCGCAGGTGTTTTCCGTCCTCCCACACCAGGGCGGTGCGGCACAGTGTGGCCAGGGCGGGGTCCAGCCGGTCCACGGGCAGGCCGAGCGCCGCGGCGAGCGCGCCGGGCTCCACCCCGGGCGGTCCGGCGAGCCGGTCGTCTCCGAGAGCGACAAGCCCTTCGAGGATCTGCAGGCTGAATCGGTCCAGCCGGTCCAGGACACGCAGCACCGCGGGCTTGGCGGCGGCGCGTGCGGCGAGAGCAGCGATGTCGGCGGGGACAGGGGAGATCAGATCCGGGCGCGCGGCGAACAGCGCTGCCAGCTCCGTGTCGGTCAGGTTCCGCAGCCATGAGGTGAAGGTGGGCGGCCGCCCACGGGTGTTCCGCTCCGCTTCGGCGTCTATCATCGCCTTTCACGCTATGCGATGCCGGATACCGGCGCAGGTGCCCCGGCCCTGGCGGGCCGCGTTTCCACGGTCGGCCGGGAACGGCAGTGCGCTGCTTTCGGGCGTGGCCGGCCACGCCCTTTCCTGTCCGCAACGCGCGGGCCAGGTGCGGAGCCTGAACGGGGTGACTTTTCGGTCAATCCCAGGTGATCTTGCGGCAGTATTGGCCTATGGCAGAGCAAGCCGAGCAAATGGTGCTTGAGTACCTGTCGAAGGTGGGGGAAGCGGCGTACGGGAACCTGCCATCGCGGCGCCGCACCGCCTACCTCGCTGAGCTGCGCTCCCGTATCGACAACGCCTGTGCCTCGGCCCAGGCCGACACCCCCGACCAGGTGCGCCATATCCTGCAGAGCTTCGGTGACCCAGCCGCGCTCGTGGCGCGCGAATGCGGGGGCGAGACCGAGACGGAGGCGGTAGAGGCCGTATCGGCCCAGGACGGCGGCCGGGACAACACGCACCGCCCCGCCAGGGAGCCGCCGCCGTGGCGCGGGGGCCGGGATCCGGGCTGGCTCGGCGCCGGATTCCGGCCCCCCCGGCAGCGGTCAGGGGGGCTTCCGGCCTCGGCACTGGTCACTGCGGTGCGCCGGCACCCGCCGGAGGTCCTCTCCATCGCGGTCTACCTCCTGAGCGGAGCCATCGGCGCCGTCGCCGCTGCCTGGATCGTCGGTGCGGTGCTGGTCGTGCTGAGCCGGGTCTGGGATTCCGGCGACAAGTGGACCGCGGTGGGCGGGCCGATCGCCGCGACGCTCCTCGGCATGCTCCTGTGGCAGGGGGAGGAGCCCTACATCGACCAGATCATAGTGGCGTCTTTCCTGGACACCGGGGTGATCGGGTTGCAAGTGGCCGCGCTCGGCTGCGCGCTTTACCTGGTCGTGCGGATCGCTCGGATCGCGGGCGCCGAGTCGTAGCCGCGCCGCGACACCGGGCACCCGCGGATTCGGTCAATGGCCGGAAAAGCCTCCGGAATATTGCGGTCGGCCTGCGCTTCTATCCGATTTCCGGCGTCGGCGCCCGGGTAAGAATGGCACCACGTTCCGTTCCGGTTCGATCGTGTCTCGGAATGTCGGTGCGATGCCTCGGTATCGAAACGGATTGAGGCGCCGCCGGGGATTGGCGACATCCCGGTCCCGCCGGGTCCCGTCCCATCACTCCGCAACCAGCGGCGACGGGGATCGACGCCAATGCAGAGGCCCGGATATCCGCGTCCGGGCCTCTCACTTGCCGTCGCCTATGCGGCCGGTGGGTGGTTAATCCCTCGCCTGCCGAGAGCGCTGAGCACTAGTCTGAAATCACCCCTATGGGAGGATGGGATGGAGGAAGCCCAGTGGATCCGGCGCTTGACACGGCCCCTCCGCTGGCTCCCTCCTTTTGGTCCGACGGCGAGAGCGTGAGGTCACACGTGCCCACCGGCAAGGTCAAGTGGTACGACAGCGACAAGGGTTTCGGTTTTCTCACCCGTGATGACGGCGGTGAAGTCTTCGTGCATTCCTCCGCGCTGCCTCAGGGAACGATGTCTCTGCGTGCCGGCCAGCGGGTGGAGTTCGGTGTCGTCGAAGGCCGCAAGGGCGCCCAGGCTCTCCAGGTGAAGCTGCTCGACGCGCCGCGGTCGGTGGCCAAGGCACTGCGCAAGAAACCGGACGAGATGGTGGTCATCGTCGAGGACCTGATCAAGCTGCTCGATGGGGTGTCGACGACATATCGTAGAGGGAAACATCCCGATCGCCGAGAGGCGGCGAAGATCGCCCAAGTCCTCCGTGTCGTCGCCGACGACCTGGAGGCATGAAGTCGGACGAACGCCCTTCGGCCGGATCGGGTCGGCCCGCCCGCACCGCTGCTCCGCCGCCTGAAGGCGGCGGCGCGGCCGCGCGCGATCGACGTGACGTAACGGTCGCCTATCGATCGGTGTGGTGGTCAAGTCGGTGCTTGTTATCAGCGAAAATGGAAACGTGAGCCGTAGCCGTCGTTCCCCCACACCAGACAAGGCATGTATCGAAGCGGTAGACCTCGCCCGCGACGCGGCCGCCGAGACCGGGCGCCCGGAGTGGGTCGGTGAACACCTCTCCGCAAACGTCGAGGGTTCCCGCCTCGTCACCCACCTCTTCGCCTGCCTCGACCCCGCCTACTCCGGCTGGCACTACGCCGTCACCGTCGTCCGCGCCGCGCGCGCCAAGACCGTCACGGTGAACGAAGCCGTACTGCTCCCGGGGGCCGACGCCCTCCTCGCCCCGGAATGGGTGCCCTGGAAAGAGCGCCTGCGCCCCGGCGACCTCGGGGTCGGAGACCTGCTGCCCAGCCCCGAGGACGACGAGCGCCTGGTGCCGGGCTTCGCCCAGGTGCCCGAGGGCGAGGTCGACGAAGAGGGCATCGACAAGCAGATGATCTGGGAGCTCGGCCTCGGCCGCTCCCGCGTCCTGTCGAAGGCCGGCCGCGACGCCGCGGCCCAGCGCTGGTACAGCGGTGCGGCCGGGCCGCACAGCGCCATCGCGAACGCGGCCCCCGCCAGCTGTGCGACCTGTGGATTCATGACTCCGCTGGCGGGAGAGTTCCGGCAAGTGTTCGGGGTCTGCGCCAATGAGTACGCCCCCGACGACGGCCGGGTGGTCTCGCTGGACCATGGCTGCGGTGCCCACTCCGAGGCGTCGCAGCCGGTCACGCAGGCCGAACCGATCGCTCCGGTCGTCGACGAGGTGGGGTATGACCACATCGTCTTCGACGACACCACCGAACTCGAATTGGTCTCCGCCGAGAACTGACCTGCCGCAGGCCGCCCAACAGGCGCAGGCGTAGGGTGCGGGCCGCCTGAGAACGGCCCCGCGGTCGCGTACCGTGGTTGCGCACCGACTCGGGAGGAGTCTCCATGGTCCAGCCGCAGCCTGATCCGTTCGGCACGGCCGAACTGCGGAGGCGTGTCCTCGACGGGTGGGCCGACGCCCCCGCGCGGTTCCGGGAGGACGCCAACGCGGAAGAGGACTACGCTCTCGGCGGTTACCGCGACCGGATCGTCGTCGAACTCGCGCAGAACGCAGCCGACGCCGCCCGCCGGGCCGGTGTCCCCGGGCGCCTGCGCCTGGTGCTGGCGGGCGACACGTTCACCGCGGCCAACACCGGTGCCCCGCTCACAGCAGCGGGCGTGGAATCCCTCGCCACGCTGCGGGCCTCGGCCAAACGCGACGAGAGCGAGACCGGGGCCATCGGGCGGTTCGGAGTCGGGTTCTCCACCGTGGCCGCGTTCAGCGACAGCGTCACCGTGGCCTCCCGCAGCGGTGCCGTGCGCTGGGACCTCGACCTTGCGCGGGCGGCGGTTCGCGACGGGCTGCTGGACTCCGGCCGCGCCCGCCCCGAACTGGCCGAGGAGCTCGAACGCCGCGACTGGCGCATCCCACTGCTCCGGCTGCCCTTCTGCGGTGATGCCGCACCGCCTGAGGGCTACGACACCGCGGTCACGCTCGTCCTGCGCGACACCGAGGCGCGCGAGCGGCTGCGCGGACTGCTGGACAGCACGGGCGAGGCGCTGCTGCTCGCGCTTACCGACCTCGCCGAGGTACGCGTCGACACCGGCGACGGCGAGCGCGTCATCACCCGCACGGCCGGGAAGGCCGACGGGGAGGTCCTGACCGGTGTCCGCGACCGCGGCGGTGAACGGTCCACCTACTGGCGCACCGTCACCCGCACCGGCCGGTTCGAGCCATCACTGGTCGCCGACCGCCCCACCGAAGAACGGGCGCGCTTGGACTGGTCGGTCACATGGGCGGCGCCGGTCGACCCCGATGGCGGAGTCACCGACCTTCCGCCCGGAGTCGACCGCGTTGTCCACGCGCCGACTCCCAGCGACGAAGAACTGGCCCTGCCCGCGCTGCTCATCGGAACCTTCCCGCTGGGCCCCGACCGGCGGCGCATCGCCCTCGGGCCCGCGACCGACGCGCTCATCGCCGAGGCCGCCGACGCCTATTGCGACCTGCTCTGCCGTCTCGGCGCCCGCGCCGCGCCGGACCTCGTCCCGGTGGGCTTCATGCGGGGCGGGGAGTTCGACGCCAGGTTCCGGGCGGCCGTCGCCAAGCCGATCGGCGACGCCCCGTTCCTCACCACTGTCGGCGGCGATCCGGTGCGCCCGCGCGATGCCATCGTGCTCGAAGGGGGCCCCGAGGTCGTCGGTGCGCTCGCCGACCTGTTCACCACCGCGCTCCCCGGCGACCAGCACCCGCACCACCCGGCACTGGCCGCGCTGCCCGTGCGCCGTGTGGGCCTGGCCGAACTCGCCGACCTGCTCGGCGACCTCGACCGGGAGCCGCGGTGGTGGGCAAAGCTGTACACTGCCCTGCGCGCCGCCGGAAGCCGGGGAGCCGACCTCGGCGAGCTCGGCGCACTTCCTGTCCCGCTCGCCGACGGGCGGCTCGTCCGCGGCCCGCGCTCGCTGCTCGTCCCCGTCGGCGAGGCCTTCGAGGCGGGTTCGCTCGACACCACCGCCCTGGCCCCGCTCGGCTTGCGGATCGTCCATCCGCAGGCCGCGGACCCGCTGCTGGTGCGGCTCGGCGCGGTCGAGGCGAACGCGTCCGCGGTACTCACCGACGCACTCACTCGGGCCGCGGTGGAGAACTCGCTGGAGGCCGATGACCCGGATGCGATCGCGACGCCCGTGCTGGAGCTGGTGGCGGCATCCCGGACGACCCTCGCCGATGCCCCATGGCTGGCCGATCTGGCCCTGCACGACGACGAAGGCGGCTACTCGGTGGCCGGTGAGCTGCTGCTGCCCGACAGCCCACTGCTGGACATCTTCACCGATGACGCCCCCTTCGGAGTCGTCGCCGCCGATCTCGTCGACCGCTACGGTGCCCAGACCTTGGAAGCGGTCGGTGTGCTGCACTCGTTCGCGCTTGTCCGCGACAACGAAGTGACCCTGGGCCCGGCGCTCGCGTACGGCAGGGAGGACCTCCAACTCGACGGAGTGGAGGAATGGGCGGAGGAGGTCGCCGAGCGGCTGGGCACGCCCGAGCTGCCGCCCGTCGTCTCCGAGTTCGTCGGTGTCGCCGACCTGGAATTCGTTCGGGACGACCGCTGGCCGCAGGCGTTGGACCTGCTGTCCGGCCCCCGTCTGCGCGCGGCGGTCACCGAGCCCGCCCGGGTGCTGGGCGGCGACGGCCGGGTGGTCGACGTGCCCGCATACACCGCCTGGTGGCTGCGCACGGGCGCGACGCTCAACGGTCGGCGCCCCACAGAGCTGCGCACTCCCGACGCCGATCCCGCACTCGCCGGTCTCTACGACGCCGTCCCCGACGGCCTCGACGCCGGCCTCGCACGGGCGCTGGGGGTGCGCACCACGCTGGAGGAGCTGGTGGCCGACCCGGACGGTCCCGAAGACCTGCTGGACCGGATGGCCGACCCCCAACGGCACATCGAACGCGATGCCCTGCGGCATATCTGGACGGCGCTGGCCCGGGTCGACGCCGACCGGGTGCCTTTGCCCGACCGGGTCCGCGCGGTGCGCGGCGGCGCCATCGTCGTCGCCGACGCCGGGGAAACCCTGGTGGTGGACGCACCGGACCTGCTTCCGCTGGTGGCGGAGCGCCCTGCCGTGCTCGTGCCGGTGGAGTACGCCATCGCCGTGGCGGATGTCCTCGACCTCGCCCTGGCCAGTGAAGAGGTGGCGGGTCGGGTGGCATCGGTCGGCGAGATCCGGCCGGTACCCGATGAGGTCGGCGCTTTCCTGGACACCGGCGTGCTCACCTACCTGCACCACGAGGAACTGATCGTCGATGGTGCCGCCGTCGAATGGCGCTGCGACGGCGGTGCCCTGCACGCCGCCACCACCGATGGCCTCGCCCGCGCCCTGTGCTGGGCGGCCGGCCGGTGGCCGTACCGCCACCTCGTCGCCGCAGTTCTGCGGGACCCGCAGGATCTCCCGGCCCTCCTCGCGGAAGCGGACCTGGACTGACCCGAAGCGGCCATGCGCCGCGCCCCTATGTCCGATGGCGGGCCCGAGCGTGTTCTGTGCTGTTGCTGTAGGGTCCCGCCGCCCCGCCCTGTGGGGAAACGCCTCGGCACCCGCCGGGTCACCGGGTGACGCGGAAGAACCCTTCGGCGATGAGGGAGCGCAGGATCTCCGGAGTGCGCTGGCGGACGACCGCGGTGTCCTGCTCGGTGAGTTCGGCGATCGCGTCCAGGAGCGGGCTGACCGGCATGGTGCCGTCGCAGACACTGGCCAGGGCCGCCTCCACTGTGCCGACTTGGGCCACCCGCCGGAGGCCGTTGCGCTGGCGGAGCAGGATGCGTTCGGGGTCGGGCGCACCGGGGACGCCGATCCGCTCCTCCACCACACCGGGAGCGAGTGCCACGTGCGCCGACAGCAGAGCCGCGTCGGTCAGCCGGTGCGCGGTCATCGCCCCGTCGACCACGTCGGGAAGGTAGGGGCCGACCGGTTGCTCGATCTCGTGGCGGAGGTCCTCCACCCGGACGGTGGCGTCCTGGGCGACGTCGTTGCGCAGGCAGATCCAGCCGAACCCGATCGCGCGGACGCCCTCGCGGTCGAAGTAGTCCAGCCATGCGTCGTAGCGGCGGGTGTACTCCGGGGTCCCCTGCTCACAGGAGTCGCGCAGCCACAGCTCCACGTACTCCGCCGGGTCCTGCACGTCGCGCTGGACCACCCAGCCCGAGCATCCGGTCCCGGCCACCCACGCACCGACCCGGTCGCGCCAGTCCTCGCCTCCGACGTGCAGCCAGTTCGCGAGGATTTGGCACCAGCCGCCGTCGGTGAGGTGGCGCGGTGCCTGCCGCACCAGTTCCGAGCACACGGTGTCGCCGGCGAAGTCGGATTCGCGGTAGGTGTAGCGGGCCGAATCCGGTGTGATCACGAACGGGGGGTTGGAGACGATGAGGTCGAAGCGTTCGCCGCGGACCGGTTCGAACAGCGACCCTTCGCGTGTGCGCATGTTGTCCACACCCGACAGTGCGCAGCTGATCTCGGCCAGGCGCAGCGCGCGCGGATTGACGTCGGTGGCGCACACCTCGGCCGCGCGTGCGGCCAGATGCAGAGACTGCACTCCGCAGCCGGTACCGAGGTCGAGGGCGCGGTCAACGGGGCCGTCCACGATGAGCTTCGACAGTGTGGCCGACGCCCCGCCCGCGCCCACTACATGGTCCGCGCGAAGGCGGCCCTGGCCGGGGCGGACCGTGGGGTCGGAGACGACGTATCCCGTCTGTTCCCCCTCGTTCAGCTCCCACGGGCTCAGGTGTACCAGTGCGCGCACCCGGCCGTCCTCGACCGACAGCAGACCGGCCTCGGCGAGCTCAGCGACGGGCAGCATGGCGCGCGCGGAGGCCTCGGAGACCGGTTCCTGCAGCCGCCACAGGCGGAGGAGTACGCCCAGCCGCTCCTCCCCGCCGGTGGCGCGCAGTGCGGGGATGAGCTGCTCGCGGGAGAGGGCGCGCGCCGCCATGTCGCCGAGCCTGTCGCGGACGCCGGACACGGTGTAGTCGGCGTCGACCAGCGTCTGCCGGAGCCGGTCGGCGAGCCGGGGAGAAAACGGGCGCAACGAATTCGACACGTGCCCATTATCAGGCAGGAGGAGCCGGCCTCGGGAAAGCGGGCGCAAAAACGCGCGGTCCTTTCCGAGTGTGCCGCGCGGGGTCATTGGCCGCGTTTGCGCAGCAGCCGGGGGATGTAGAGGAAGCCGAACACGCCCAGGGCGATCCCCGTCAGGCAGACCCAGAGCCACCAGCGGTCGTCCTCGGCCAAGCCGTCGCCCATCGTCAAAAGCACGATCAACGCGATGACCCAGCCCACGGTGCCCAGGGCCGTGGGGACGCGGTAGTCGATCTCCAGCACTTCAGGATCGGGCTGGCGGGGTTTGCGCACGTTCTCAGGCTAGACGATGTCCTGGTCGTCCTTGCCGACGCGGACTCTCGCGGTTCGCGGACCCGGCACGGGTTTCGGGGAGCCGGTGTCCGGGACCGAGAGCGCCGACAACTAATCTGACCTCGTAACTTATTCCGGACATGGCAGACCCGAGCGAGTAAACCCAATGTCACATCCCGCTGACGGCACGTCCACCGCGCAGGCCCCCGGCCTCAAGGGGCGGCTCGACGGCTACTTTCACGTCTCCGCCCGAGGGTCGGACTTCCTCCGCGAGATCCGCGGCGGCCTGGCGACGTTCTTCGCCATGGCCTACATCATCGTCCTCAATCCGCTGATCATCGGTACGGCACCGGATGTGAACGGCGACGAACTCGGCATCGCGCGTGTCGCGGCGACCACGGCCCTGGTGGGCGGGGTGATCTCCATTCTCATGGGCGTGGTCAGCCGCTACCCGTTCTCGATCGCCGCGGGTATGGGGCTCAACGTCCTCGTCGCCTACTCGCTCGCGCCAAAGATGACCTGGGCCGACGCCATGGGGCTGGTGGTGCTCGAAGGCCTCGTGCTGTTGGTGCTCGTGCTGACCGGGTTTCGCACCGCGGTCTTCCGCGCCATCCCGCCGAATCTCAAGACCGCGATCGGGGTGGGCGTGGGCATGTTCCTGGCCCTGGTCGGATTCGTCAACGCGGGATTCATCCGCCGGGTCCCCGACGCCGCCGACAGTACCGTTCCGGTGCAACTGGGCGACGGTGTCCTGACCGGCTGGCCGATCCTCGTCTTCGTGATCGGCCTGGTGGTGACGATCGCGCTGATCGTGCGCAGGGTGAAGGGTGCGATGCTGATCGGGATCGTCGTCGCGACCGTGGTGGCGATCATCGTGGAGAGCACCGCCGCCGTCGGCCCGATGGCCGGGGACGACGGTGAGTTCAACCCCGCCGGGTGGTCGCTGAGCGTCCCGGCCGTGCCGACCTCTGTGGCCGACATAGTCGCTCTTCCGGACTTCAGCCTGATCGGTCAGTTCAATCTGTTCGGCAGCTTCGCCAACGCCAGCGTGATCGCGGTGATCCTGCTGCTGTTCACCCTGATGCTGGCGGACTTCTTCGACACCATGGGCACCATGGTCGGCGTCGGCGGACAGGCCGGGCTGCTGGACGAGAAGGGCAACGTCCCCGGGGCCCGCGAGGTGCTGGCGGTCGACGCGCTGGGCACCATGGCCGGAGGCGCCGCGTCGGCCTCGGTGAACACCGTCTTCGCGGAGTCGGCCGCCGGTGTCGGCGAAGGCGCCCGCACGGGCATCGCGCCGATCGTCACCGGTGTACTGTTCCTGCTCGCCACGCTGTTCTCGCCCCTGGTCTCGCTGGTGCCGTTCGAGGCGGCCACGCCGGTCCTGATCATCGTCGGCTTCATGATGATGACGCAGGTCACCAAGATCAACTTTCAGGACTACGCGATCGGCATCCCCGCGTTCCTGACCATCGTGGTGATGCCGTTCAGCTATTCGATCACCAACGGCATCGGCGCCGGCTTCATCAGCTACACGGTCGTCCGGATCGCCCAGGGGCGGCTGAAGGACATCCACCCGCTGATGGCGATCGTCGCGGCGGCGTTCCTGGTGTACTTCGCGATCGGCCCGATCGAAGGCCTGCTCGGACTCTGACGGCACCGCCCCTTCCGCCGGCGCTGCCGTCCGGCGGCGGGGGCGGCACCTCACCCGCCTCGGCACCGCGGGATGCGCACGGGAACACGGCCACAGCACCGAAATCCCGCCTCCCGGCGAGGTCCCGACTCGCCGGAGGTCAGCGCAGAATGGGAATGTCGGCGGTACGCGATATTGTTAGCAAGAGTAATGAGCTGTGCTAATGAACCACTCCCATCACCTGGCCCGACAGACCAGAACCGACGCGGGTCTGGCCGCGGTGCTGCGCGTGGCCGTGAGCAGGCTGACCCGCCGGCTCCGCGCGCAGCGTCCCGACGCCTCGCTTTCGCTCGGACAGGGAGCAGTCCTGTTCGCTCTCGATCGGCACGGCCGGATGACCCCCGGTGCGCTCGCGGACCACGAGAAGGTTCAGCCCCCCTCGATGACCCGGATCATCGCGGCACTGGAGGAGCGCGGGCTGGTGCGTCGGACCCGGCACCCCGACGACCAGCGCCGCCAGTTGGTGCATCTGACCGACGAGGGCCGCGCGCTGGTCCGGGCGGACCAGCGGCGCCGCGAGGCGTGGCTGGCGCAGCGCCTGGCCGAGCTGACCTCGGAGGAGAAGGAGACTCTGCGCAAGGCGGTACGAATCCTGGAGCGGTTGAGCCAGGCCTAGCAGCCGTGTCCGGTTCTGCTTCCACCGCCTCCACGGAGGAGGCGGAAGCAGAACCGGACACGGAATGGGACATGGAATCCGCCGAGGACGCCTCCGACGAGCACCGGCGCCGGGGACCCGCCATGTTCCGGTCCCTCGCCGTCCGCAACTACCGGCTGTACGCCGTCGGCCAGGTCGTCTCCAACACCGGTACGTGGATGCAGCGCATCGCGCAGGACTGGCTGGTGCTCCAGCTCAGCGGCGGCAGCGGAATGGCGCTGGGCCTCACCACCGCCCTGCAGTTTCTGCCCATGCTGCTGTTCGGCCTGTGGGGCGGGACGCTCGTCGACCGGATGAACAAGCGGCGGCTGCTCATCACGACCCAGGGCATCATGGGGCTGCTCGCCCTGGGGCTGGGCGTCCTGGCCACCGCCGGGGCGGCGCAGGTGTGGCACGTGTACGTGTTCGCCTTTGTGCTGGGGCTGGTCACCGTGGTCGACAACCCGGCCCGGCAGACGTTCGTGGTCGAAATGGTCGGGCACCGGGACCTGCCCAACGCTGTCGCGCTGAACAGCGCCAGCTTCCAGCTCGGCCGGGTCACCGGTCCGGCCGTCGCCGGCCTGCTCATCGCCGCGATCGGCAGCGGCCCGGTGTTCCTGATCAACGCGTTCTCCTTCCTGGCGGTGCTGCTGGGGATGGGGCTGATGCGCCCGCAGGAGCTCCACGTCACCGAACCGGTACCGCGGACCAAGGGGCAGACGATCGCCGGGGTGCGCTACGTGGCCGGCCGGGCGGACCTGGTGCTGCTCCTGGCAATGACCGTCTTCGTGCAGATGTTCGGCGCCAACGTGCAGACGCAGATCGCGCTGATGACCAACAACGTCTTCCGGTCGGGAGCCGCGGCGTTCGGCGTGGCCGCCGCAGCCCTCGCCGTCGGCGCCCTGTCGGGTGCCCTGCTGGCCGCACGACGGGAGCGACCGCGGTTGCGCATGGTGCTCACCGGAGCCCTGGGCTTTGGCGCACTGCAGATCGCGGCCGCCCTCACACCGGGCTACCCGGGGTTCATCGTGGCGCTGATGCTCATGGGGATCGCTTTCATGACCTTCACGACATCCCTCAACGCCACCTTCCAACTCAGCGTCGACCCGCAGATGCGCGGCCGTGTGATGAGCATCTACATGCTGGTGTTCCTGGGCGTCGCGCCCATCGGTGCGCCCGTTGTCGGGTTCATCGCCGACACGTTCGGCCCCCGCGCCAGCCTCGCGGTCGGCGGCACGGTGAGCGCCGCGGCGGTACTGCTGGTGACGGCCCTGCTCGCCCGCAGACTCGGCGTGCGGCTGCGCCTGGACCCGCGGCGGCGCCCTTTCACCCGAATCACCGGACACGCGGGCACGGGCGGCACCGGGTAGAGCCCTGCCGCCTCCGCTCCCGGCACCGGCGGCCGTGCCGGTCGGGACGTCCCAGACCATGATCACTCCACGTTCCGTAACGATACGAGGTGGGCATGCGACTCTTCGTGGCGATCACTCCGCCCGCACAGGTGCTGGACGAGGTGGCGGGCACCGCGGGCGGGCTCTGTTCCGCAGCCGGCGAGCTGCGCTGGAGTAGCCGGGACGACTGGCACCTGACTCTGCTCTTCCTCGGCGAGGTCGCCCAGGACGATCTGCCCGGCTTGCGAGAACACCTCGCCGAAGAGGCCGCGCGCCATGCCCGCCCGCGGCTCGCCGTGCGCGGTGCGGGCACCTTCCCCGGAGACGACACGCGGGCCGGCGTGCTGTGGGCCGGCATCGAGGGGGATCTCGACGGCCTCGGCGCGCTGGCGGCAGGACTCCGCAAGGCGGCCCGCACGGCAGGGTTCGGGGTCGAACGCCGCGCCTACGTACCGCACCTCACCCTCGCGCGCAGCCGCCGCCCGACCGATATGAGCACGGTCCGTGCCGCCCTCTCCCAGCTCACGACCTGCTTCTGGACCGTCGACGACGTGCACCTCATGCACAGCCGACCCGGGGGCGAACCCCGCTACACCACCGTCGCCACCTGGCGGCTAAGCTGAAAATCCGCCCCCCGCGAGCGGCGCCCGCGCACCCCGCACCAGCACCGCCCTCGCCGACGGCGTATCCGTTACGACAGAGGCCCACAGATGAGCATGCTCACCAACAACCGCAAGCAGCGCTGGCTCCTGCCGGCGGTGCTCGCCGCCATCATGCTCCTCGTCATCATCGGCGCGCTGCTGCCCTAGCAGCCATCCGCTTCAGGCCGGGAGCCGCGCGGAGCCGTCCCCGGCGGCGCCCGTCAAGCCGCCGCGGACATGCGGGAGACGGCGGCCGTCACCAGCGCCGCGTTGTCGCGGGCCTCGGTGCCGTCGGGAGAGCGGAGCGTGTCCGCCAGGCCGATGCGGATGTCACGGCCGGCCTCCAGCGCGGCGTCGAGGACAGGCCAGGCGGTGTTGTCGGCTCCGTGCAGCATGCGGGGCAGGCCGACCCCCGCGCGGTCGAGGACCGCGTCGATGGCGGCGGCGTTGGCCAAGGCGTCCTCGGCCGTAGTCTGCGCCGGCTCGACGAGGATGGCGGTCATGCCGTCCGTGAGGCCTGAGGCGACCAGGATGCGGGCCGCGTCGACCGTCCAGACGCCTGCCGCCACCCCCACTTGGCGGTCGATCAGCAGGCGGGCGACCTCCACCGACCCCGGCTCGTGCAGGTTCACCGTCACCGAGTCCGGCAGGGCTCCCCACCGCTGCACCATGTCGTAGCGGCGCCACGGGTCCGGCTCGGCGGACAGCGCCGTCGTCACACTGATGGGCACGCCGGGCACCGCCGCGCGCAGGAGATCCAGCAGCGGGGCGAGGACCTGGGGTTCGAGTGCCTCGGTGCCCGAGGAGTCGCGGGGATGGACGTGGATCGTGTCGGCCCCGGCCGCGACGGCCGCACGGGCGTCGACGGCCACCTGCTCCGCGGAGACCGGCAGGGCCGGATGCGTTCCGGGACGGCGGCTGCCGTTCAGGCAGGCGACGATTCTCATCCTGGCTTT
Organism: Actinomycetes bacterium; assembly: GCA_021793235.1. Taxonomy (GTDB): domain Bacteria; phylum Actinomycetota; class Actinomycetes; order Streptosporangiales; family Streptosporangiaceae; genus JAJYTD01. The sequence continues at coordinate 116,780 of JAJYTD010000006.1, forward strand.
CCTCTGCGCCTCGCGTGTCTGCTGTATGCGGAATATGCCCGCAAGGCGCGGGTCGCAAGCCATACCACCCGATCGGGGTGGGAGGATGGTGCCTATGCGCAGAAGCGCCGTATTCGCCTTGTCGGTCGCTTTAGCGGTGCTTCCCGGGACGCTGGGCGCCGCCTTTGAAGCACCCCCTGAAGCATCCCCGAGCGGAGACGTCCCCGAAGGGTCCGAGGTGCTGTTCCGCTTGACGGACCCGCGGATCCGCGAGTCCAGCGGGCTGGCGGCCTCGCGGCTGCATGAGGGCATCTACTGGACGCACAACGACAGCGGCGACTACGGCGCGGAGGTCTATGCGGTGGACGAGGACGGCGAAACGCTGGCCACCGTCACCCTCACCGGCCCCGGGGTGGAGGCGCGCGACTGGGAGGCCGTCTCGGTCGGCGTGGACGACAACGGAGACCCTGCCGTCTTCGTCGGCGACATCGGCGACAACTTCCAGGGCGGGTGGCCCAATGTGCGGGCCTACCGGTTCCCCGAGCCGCGGCAACTGACCGATCAGACCATCGAGGCGACGACGTTCACGTTCACCTACGAGGACGGCGGTCGGGACGCCGAGGCGATGATGGTCGATCCGCGGGACGGCCGCCTCTACGTCATCAGCAAAGAGGTGGCCGGCGGCGTCTACGCCGCGCCGAAGACCCTGGACCCTGAGGGCCCCAATACCCTCACCCGGATCGACTCGGCACCGCTGTACGCCACCGATGCGGCGTTCTCCCCCGACGGCTCGCACTACGCGATCCGCACCTACTGGGGCGCCACCGTCTACGACGCCGCGGAGGGTGTTCGCGGCCGCAGCGTCGACCAGGTCTCCCTGCCGGAGTCGGACCAGGGCGAGTCGTTGGCCTACAGCCACGACGGCACGGCGCTGCTGGCCGGCACCGAGGGGGAACAGAGCCCGGTGTGGCGCATCCCCCTGCCGGACAGTGCCACGGGGCAGGCGGAGGAATCGCCCGACGCGGGGGAGGAGTCCGCCGCGACAGAGCAGGAGACGGACCGGGCGGGCGGCGCTTCCGCCCTCATCTGGACCGGTGCGGCCCTGGCCGCCCTGATGATCGCCGCGATCGTGCTGCTGGTGCGCAAGACGTGAGGGCCTACCGCCAGCCCTCGGGCTCGGGGAAGGCGGAGGTGTCGATCTCGGTGCCGAACGGTTCGGGAAGGACGATCTTCGCGCCGAAGTCGACCGTTGTCGAGTGCGTGTAGCGGCCGTTGCCCGGCTGCTCGTAGAGGGTGACCGACGGCCCGTTCTCGTCCCAGGCGTCGATCAGCAAGTAGAGCGGGACGGGTGCGTGGGCATAACCCCAGAGCTTCGTCGTGCGGTCGGTCCGCGCGTTGCTCTCGGAGACGATCTCCACCACCAGAAGGGCCTCTTCGGCGGGGCAGGGGCTCCGTTCCGTGTCCAACACGACGGACGTCGGCATCACCAGCAGGTCGGGGACGTAGAGCTTCTCCAGCAGGGCGATCCACACGCCGAGCGTCTGATACACGTCCCAGTCGTCGGGGATCGTCTTCAGCAGTGCGCGATTGATCCTGCCTGCGATGAAATTGTGCGGATCGGACGGGGGGGCCACCAGTACAACTCCGTTGTCGTCGATGATCTCGGCCCGCCAGCCGTCGGGCACATCCAGCTCTCGCCAGGTGCGCAGCAGGTACTCGGCCTTCGACGAAAGCCCCGGATAAGGGACGGCATCCGACACAGCGAGACTCATTTCGCCACTCACCTCCGAACCGGAAGCGTAACCAACGCCGATCCGGTCTGCCCGTACTTTCCACAGAATAGAGGGCGGTTGTGGAGAACACACGGCCCGGGGCGCACGTGCCGCCGGACTACCGGCCGACTGGGATCTTCATGTCGGCCCTGTGTTGCTGATCTTGACGCTGTGCACCCCTCAACGGCGCTTCAGCGGTGCACAGCGTCAAGATCAGCGGGAACCCCCACGGGTCAGTCCCCCTCCAGGAAGATCTCGCGGGCCAGGAAGGCGTGCCGGGAGTGGTCGGTGAACACGCCGTCCACACCTGCGGCGAAGAACTCCTCGTACTCGGCGGCGAAGCTGCCGTAGGCCGTGGGGTCGGCACCGGAGTGCAGGTCCGCGGGCAGGAAGCGGTTCTCGCTGCGGAACGTGTGCGGGTGGACCAGCAGTCCGGCCGCGTGCGCGTCATCGACCAGCGACGTCGGTTCACCCAGGGTCCCCTCAGGGCCGCGGCCGATGACCAGGTCCTTGGCCGGGCCGATCGCGTCGGCGAAGGAGGCGACCTCGGCCAAGCCATCGGGTGTGGTGAAGGGCCGCCAGTGCTCCTGGGTGCCCATCAAGAACACCAGGGGCAGCTCTGTCTCCCGCAGCTTGGCCAGGCTCTCGCGCTCGAACGACTGCAGGAACACCGGCACCCGCGGCTCCGGGCCGGCGAGCCCGTTGCCGTGCAGGGCGGCGATCAGCGGCGGCTCCAACTCCAGGCCGATCGAGGCGTGGTAGGCGGGGTGCTTGGTCTCCGGGTAGATCCCGACCCGCCGCCCGAGCTCGGCGGTGAGTTTTCCGGCGAGGTCGATGATCTCCTGCAGAGTGGGGATCTCATAGGCGCCGTTGTGGCCGGTGTTGTCCGGGCGGATGTCGGGGATCCGCTCGGTGGCGCGCAGGGTCTTGATCTCGGCGAGGGTGAAGTCCTCGGCGAACCAGCCGGTGCGCTCCCGGTCGTCGATGGTGCGGGTGGTCCGGCGGTCGGCGAACTCGGGGTGCTCCGCAACGTCGGTGGTGCCCCCGATCTCGGGCTCGTGGCGGGCGATCAGGTGCCCGTCCGATGTCGACACCAGGTCGATCTCGATGAAGTCGCCCCCGTGGCGGGCGCCGAGTTCGTAGGAGCCCAGAGTGTGCTCGGGCCGGTGCCCGGACGCCCCGCGGTGCGAGATGATCGTGATGCTGGGTTCCCGCTTGTTCCTGCGCACAGCCGAATCCATCCCCTTGCCGCCCCGGATGACCGCCGGGATCCCCGATACAGGTAGTGGCCGGACCGGTTGCGCACCGGTCCGGCCACCATGGTTTCATCCCCTCAGCCGTGCCCGGACCGATCCCGGGCCGATCCCGGGCCGGCAACCGGGGGTGTCAGGACGACGCGCCCACCACGTGGTCGATGCACTCGGTGAGCGCCTGCACGTCACTCGGTTCGATGGCCGGGAACATGCCGATGCGCAGTTGGTTGCGGCCCAGCTTGCGGTAGGGCTCGGTGTCGACCACCCCGTTGGCCCGCAGGGTCGCGGCGACGGCGGCGGCGTCCACGTCGTCGTTGAAATCGATGGTGCCCACGACCTGCGAGCGCTGCGCCGGGTCGGAGACGAACGGAGTGGCGAACGCGGACTTCTCCGCCCAGGTGTAGAGCGTGGCCGAGGACTCGGCGGTGCGGCGGACCGCCCAGTCCAGCCCGCCCTGCTCGTTCAGCCACTCGATCTGCTCGGCGAGCAGCAGCAGCGTCCCCACGGCCGGGGTGTTGTAGGTCTGGTCCTTGCGGGAGTTGTCCACCGCGGTCGTCAGCGAGAAGAACTCCGGGATGTAGCGGCCGCTCTCGGCGATCTCGGACACGCGGGCCAGCGCCGCAGGCGACATGATCGCGATCCACAGCCCGCCATCAGCGGCGAAGCACTTCTGCGGGGCGAAGTAGTAGACGTCGGTATCGGTGATGTCCACCGGCAGCCCGCCGGCCCCGCTGGTGGCGTCGACCAGGACGAGCGCGTCGTCGGCGGCGCCGGGAACGCGGCGGATCGGGGCGGCCACACCGGTCGAGGTCTCGTTGTGGGTCAGCGCGTAGGCGTCGACGCCGTCCTCGGCGCGCGGTTCACCGTGCGTTCCGGGGTCGGTGGCGATGACGGTCGGCTCGGCCAGCCAGGGGGCCCCCTTGGTGACCTTCGCGAACTTCGAGGAGAACTCTCCGAAGGAGAGGTGCTGGGACTTCTCGCGGATCAGGCCGTGCGCGGCAATGTCCCAGAAGGCGGTGGTCCCGCCGTTGCCGAGAACCACCTCATAGCCATCGGGCAGGGAGAACAGGTGCGACAATCCGGAGCGGACCCGCCCCACGAGGGACTTGACCGGCTTCTGGCGGTGCGAGGTACCGAAATAGGTGGATCCGGAGGACGCAAGGGCGTTCAGTTGCTCGGGACGGACCTTGGACGGGCCGCAGCCGAAGCGGCCGTCCTTGGGCAGCAGGTTCGCGGGAATCTGAATCTCGGTCACTCACGCAATCGTAGTCGCTGAGTTCATCGCACCGCAGGTAAGGGGGCCGATAACGGCTGTTTCCGCAGCGCGTACACCTTCCGCGCGGACCGGCGGCGCTTCCGTGGAACCCCAAATGTGCAAACGGGTGAATGGTTTCCCAGAGCCCGGTATTTGTTCACTTTTCGGTTCCGGGTGCCAAAGGAAAAGAGCGGTTCCGGCCGAAGCTGAGGGGGCGGCCGGATCCACCGGGCCGCCGCACGCCATGCCCCTGCGGCCGGGAGGGGCTGAAGCCGCGGCCGCGCCCGGCACAAGGGAAAGATCCCGTGGCCGCCCCACGGGATCTTTGTCGTCGCGCGGCACCGTGTTGTGCGGGCGGTGCTCAGACGCCCTGTGCCAGTGCCTCGTCGGCGCCGGAGACCTGTCGGAGGTCGCGCTCGGCCGGGCCCGTGTAGTCGGCGCTGGGCCGGACCAGCCGCCCGGTTCGCTGCTGCTCCAGGATGTGTGCCGACCAGCCCGCTGTTCGGGCGCTGGTGAACATCGAGGTGAACAACGAGGCCGGGATCTCGGCGAAGTCCAGCACGACCGCGGCCCAGTACTCGACGTTGGTCGCGAGGACGCGGTCGGGTTTGCGGGCGTGCAGCTCCTCCAGCGCGGCGGTCTCCAGTGCGGCGGCGACCTCGAAGCGCGGGGCGTCGAGCTCCTTGGCCGTGTGGCGCAGCACGCGGGCGCGCGGGTCCTCGGCGCGGTAGACGCGGTGGCCGAAGCCCATGAGCCGCTCGCCCTGGTCGAGTGCCTGGCGGACGTAGGTCCGCGCGTCGCCGATGCGCTCGGTCTCGTCCAGCATGTGCAGTACACGTGCCGGGGCGCCGCCGTGGAGGGGGCCGGACATGGCCCCGACGGCGCCGGAGAGCGCGGCGGCCACGTCGGCGCCTGTTGAGGCGATGACGCGAGCGGTGAAGGTGGACGCGTTCATGCCGTGTTCGGCGGCGGACGTCCAGTAGGCGTCCACGGCCTGCACATGGCGCGGGTCCGGCTCGCCGCGCAGTTGGATCATGAACCGTTCGACGATGGACGTGCCCTCGTCGACCCGGTTCTGCGGGACCGGGGCCTGGTCGCCGCGCGCGGACTGGGCGATGACGGACAGAGCCGCGGAAGCGGCGCGGGCGACGTTGTCGCGCGCTTCCGCGTCGTCGATGTCGAGCAACGGCTTGAAGCCCCAGCGAGGCGCCAGGGTCGCCAGCGTGCTCTGCACATCGACACGCACGTCGCCGGTGTTGACCGGGAGGGAGATGGGATCGGCGAAGGGGAGCCCGGGGGCGAAGCTGTTGTCGACCAACAGCCCCCAAACACGCCCGAAGGTCACGTGGCCGACGAGGTTCTCGATGTCGACTCCGCGGTACCGGAGGGCGCCGCCCTCCTTGTCGGGTTCGGCGATCTCGGTCTTGAACGCCACGACTCCTTCGAGCCCGGGTTTGAAGTCCGGCATACCGGCCTCCTCCGTGTTGTCGGTCCATGGGCAAGGGTGGGCCCATGGCACCGTTTGGGGATATTTCGGTGTGCGTGAGGTGTCGGTCGGGTCTATCGTGCTGGTGGCGCTCTTCCCACAGATCATGTGAGGATGCTCCACTGTGAATAATTGTGACCCGGCTGAGCTGCGGCAACCCTACGAGGGCACGTCATTGTGCCGTGTGGACATGTCCGCCCACCCCATGGAGCAGTTTCACATCTGGTTCACACAGGCACGCACCGAGGGTCTCGCGGAGCCGAACGCGATGGTGCTGGCCACAGTGGAGCCGAACGGCGTCCCTCGGGCGCGCACGGTCCTCCTCAAGGGATACGACCTCTCCGGGCTGCGGTTCTTCACCAACTACCGGTCACGCAAGGGCCGGGCTCTGGGCGAGTCCCCGCACGCGTCCGTCGTCTTTCCGTGGCATCCGATCCGGCGCCAGGTGCTGGTCACCGGCCGTGTCGAACGCCTCAGTGAGGCGGAGAGCGACGCCTACTTCCAGACGCGGCCACGCGGCTCGCAAATCGGCGCGTGGGCGAGTGAACACCAGTCCTCGCAGGTCGCGGACCGGGCAGCACTCGATGAGCTCTACGCGAGTCTGGAACAGGTGTGGCCGAGTGGAGAGAGGATCCCGCGGCCGGCCTACTGGGGCGGGTTTGCGATCCTGCCCACGGAGGTGGAGTTCTGGCAGGGGCGGACCGACCGGATGCACGACCGCTTCCAGTACACGCTGACCGCGGGCGACCCCGCCGCCGGACAGTGGGAACTCGACCGGCTGGCTCCCTGAAAAGCATAGGGAGAGAAATGTGGTGCGCGGCACATTACGTGGAAGAGGGGTCTCCATTGCCGCGCTATGATGGAGGTATCGGAGGCCGCTCCGCGGCCAGGCGCATCGATCGGCGGACCGTCTGCGGGATCGGGCCGGGGCGGCCGGGAATCAGGTGAGCCTGGCCTGTGTTGAGAGTCCTGCCGTGTCGACTCTCGACAAGCCCATGAGGGAAGGGGGAGCCTTGACCGCACACGGGCTTATCGATACCACAGAGATGTACCTCCGAACGATCTTCGAGCTCGAAGAAGAGGGCATCGTCCCACTTCGTGCGCGGATCGCCGAGCGCCTTCAGCAGAGCGGTCCGACAGTCAGCCAGACCGTCGCGCGGATGGAGCGCGACGGACTGCTTCGGGTCGAAAACGACCGACACCTTGTGATGACCGCCGAGGGCCGCAGGCTCGCCACGCACGTCATGCGCAAGCACCGCCTCGCTGAAAGCCTGCTGGTCAACGTGATCGGCCTGCCCTGGGAAGACGTCCATGTCGAGGCGTGCCGCTGGGAGCACGTGATCTCCGAGGCCGTCGAAGAGCGTCTGGTCGAACTGCTGGGCGCTCCCTCTGTCTGCCCGCACGGCAACCCCATCCCCGGCCTCGACGAACTGGGCCTGTCCGACTACGCCCCCGAACCCTTCTCCGACGACTCCATCGTGCCGATGGTGGAGGTCGCGAACGCCGGTGAGACCACGGTCACAGTGCGCCGTATCAGCGAGCAGCTGCAGAGCGACACGGACGTGATGCTGACTCTCAAGCGTGCCGGGGTACAACCTGAGCAGGAAGTGACGCTTATCGCGCGTGACAACGGAGTGCAGGTGACTGGTGGTAGCGACAAGGATGTCGAGCCGAGCGAACTCTCACGGCAGATCGCAAGCCACATTTTCGTTGCCAAACCTTGAGCGTGTCCCTATCCCGGTACCGCGATTCGGCACCGGGTTGGGATGTCGCGTTACTCTGCAGGTATGTTGCGGGTCAGGCTATGCTCACCCCATGGCGCGGGCTGACCGGTGTGCAGGGTTCTCCGCGCGGGGGCTATGTGGATCGTATGGGTCGGCATGACTGCGGCCCATGACGGCAGCAAGGTGGCGGCTGTATGAAGCGGTGGGAGGAAGCCTCCTACGACGATGATGCGCTCACCGGTGCCGAAGTCATCGAGCAGGCGCGGGTCGCTGTTGTGGTGGCCGACCGTTTCAGCCGTCTGCAGTACTGGAACACCTTCGCCCGGGAGCTCTTCGGGTTCGGCGACGGCTGCGACCACCGCGGCATGTCGCTGCTCGACCTCGGGATCCACGAGTCCGACCACGAGAGCATCTCCCAGCTTTTCCGAAGAGTGCTGGAGGGCAAGACGTGGGAGGGTACCCTCGCGGTCGTCCGGCCCGACTCCTCGTGGATCCACATACGCGCCCACGCCGTCCCGCGCGAGGACGGCTCCGGCCGGGCCGAGAGTGTCGTGATGTTCGCCGACGAGGCGCTGCGCAGCGGCCGGGTCGAGGAGCAGCACGGCCTTCTGGACCGCGTCGGGAGCCGCCTGGCGAGTTCGCTGGATTTCGATTCCACGATGAAGGCGGTCGCCGAGATACTGGTGCCCCAGTTCGCCGACCACTGCTTCATCGATCTCTTCGACCACGAACGGCTGATCCGGCGCGTCTCGGTGCACGCCGGGGGCTGGACCCCCCCGCCGGGGACCTGGTTCGACGTCGGCGAAGAGGCCCATTACCCCGACCAGCACTTCGCCTGCAGGGCCATGCGGCGCCTGGAGACCGTGGTCGTCAGCGACTACACCCCCACCAGAGCACTGAATGAGCGCTCGGCCGCGGTGGCCGAACAAGTGGGGGTGACCTCGGCTATCGCGGCGCCGCTGCGCGCCCGCGGTGAACTTCTGGGCGTGCTCACGCTCGCCTTGTCCGAGCTCTCCCACCGGAAGAAGAAGCACTACGTCGGGTTCGACCGCGACCTGGTCGGCGCGATCGCCAGCCGCGTGGCCCTGACGATCGACAACGCACGCCTGTTCGAGGAGGAGCGCAGTACGGCACTGGCGTTCCAGGACAGTCTGCTACCGCGTTCGTTTCCGGACTTCGACGGACTGTCGATCGCGCACCGGTACGTGCCCGCCAAGCCTCTGGAGACGCACGGCCGCGGGGTCCAGACCCAGGCCGGTGGCGATTTCTACGACGTCATCCCGCTGTCAGCGGGGCGTGTCGGGATCGTCGTGGGCGACGTCGAGGGGCGCGGTCCGCACGCCGCGGCGGTCATGGGCCAGCTGCGCGCCGCCCTGCGGGCGTTCGCGCAGGCCGACCGGGAACCCGCGGACATCCTGCGGGAGCTGGACGAGTGGGTGCGGCAGCTCGGCGTGCCGGACGGCAGCGGCGGCACCTGGGTACCGAGCGTGAGCTGTCTGTACATGGTCTACGACGCGTGGTCGCGGCAGCTGTCCTACGCCAACGCCGGACACCAGGCACCGCTGCTCATCAATAACGGAGAGGTCGAAGAGCTCGCTCTGCGCGTGTCGGACACCCTGCTCGGTGTCAGGGTGAAGGGCCTCCCTTACGACGACGCCGTCTACCACCAGGCTGACCTGACCCTGCCTCCGGGGGCGACACTGCTGCTCTATACCGACGGCCTGGTCGACCGCCGACCGCTGGGCGGCACCGTCGACATCAGCCGCTCCCTCACCCAGCTCTATGAGCGGGTGAGCGAGGTCGCGGACAAGGACGTGGAGCAGATCGCGGAGGCGGCGATCACCGCGGTCCCGGGGGAGGTCGACGACGACACCGCGCTCCTCGTGGTCCGCGCCCACCCAGGGGAACTCGCCATGGAGGAGGGCCGCTTCCTCGCGGAGGCCCCGACAGTCGGAGAGGCCCGCCACCTGGCGTCGAACACGTTCAAGCACTGGGGTATGGACCGGGATCAGGCGGAGCTGGCCTGTCTGCTGGTGTCGGAGATCGTCACGAACGTGGTGATCCACGCGGCCCCGCACCCGTCCCGCAGGGAGTTCACCACCCAAGGGGTCAAGGACTCCGGGATCTCCGCGGACACCGACGGGCTCGGAGGAGGCGACGAATTCGATGAGGACTGGTCGGACCTGCTGGATGAGGTCGCGAATGGGTCCGATTCCCCGCAGGACATCGAGTTCCTGCTCCGGCTGCGCCGCGGCGCCTCGTCGGTATGGGTCGAGGTGTTCGACAACGATCTGCGTCTGCCGCGTATCCGCAGCGCCGGCGCGGACGACGAAGGAGGCCGCGGCCTCTACCTGGTCGACCAGCTCGCCACCCGCTGGGGCTCCCGCCCGACCCCCGACGGCAAGGCCGTGTGGTTCGAAATCCCCCTCAAGAGCGACTGAGAACACTCCCTAGAACACGTACTGATCCCGACGGCGCTGTCCCTCATCAGGAGTTTTTCGTCGGCCTGACCGGGCTTGGCAAAGGCCGCTCCCACCCTGGATCAGGGCTCGGGCTCGTCGGTGTAGCGCACGCCGATCGACGGTCCCTCGTCGGAGGAACGCGCGGTCGATTCCCCGTTGGAGGGCAGTGAGGTCGGCACTCCGGTTCCGGTCGCCTTCCGGCCGTGTTCGCGGGTCCGGTCGCTCGCCTGGGGTTCGTCATCGTCCTTGAGCATCGGGGCGAATTCGCGGTCGCGGGTGTTCTCCGGCTCGTGCCCGAGGTCGTCTCCGCCCTGCCGCGGTCGCTTCTTTGCCATCGTCGCCTCCGTGGAGACACGTGCCCGGGTACTGTCCGCGGCGGACCTCTCGCGGAGGCCGCCGCGTTGTCGCCGTCGGCTACCCCGGGGCCCGCGCGCGAAACACCGCCGCCCGCCGGGTCAGCGGTTGGACCATGCCCACATCAGCAGGCAGAAGAAGATGAAGAAGACGACGATACCGCCGGTGGTCCAGGGAATGTGCATCCGCGGTCGGAGCTTGCGCACACCGATCACCAGCAGGATGACCAGCAGTCCCAGGACAATGGCGCCGTCGAACGCGCCGCTCATGGTGACCCTTTCGCCGTAGCCCTTCGGGGGTGTGGCTACAGACCCAGCGAGCGACCCACGATCTCCTTCATGATCTCGGTGGTACCGCCGAAGATCGATTGGATCCGTGCGTCCTGCCATGCCTTCGCCACGGGGTACTCCATCATGTACCCGTACCCGCCGTGAAGCTGCAGGCACCGGTCCATCACCCGGTTGGCGAGTTCGGTGGTCCACCACTTGGCCTTGGCGGCGTCCTCGACACTGAGCTCTCCCCGGTTGAGCAGGGTGATCGCGCGGTCCACGTAGGTCCGCGCGATGTCGACCTCGGTGGCGAGTTCGGCCAGCACGAAACGCGTGTTCTGGAATTTTCCTATGGGGCGGCCGAACGCGGTGCGGTTCTTGCAGTACTCGATCGTTTCCGCGAGCATCGCCTCCGCGCCGGCGACGGCGGAGACCGCGATGGTCAGCCGTTCCTGCGGCAGGTTGGTCATCAGGTGGATGAACCCCTGGTTCTCCCGCCCGATCAGGTTGGCCGCCGGCACCCGCACGTCCGTGAACGACAGTTCCGCGGTGTCCTGTGCCTTCAACCCGATCTTGGCCAGGTTGCGGCCGCGCTCGAAGCCGGGCATGCCGCGTTCGACGGCGAGCAGCGAGATCCCGTGCGCGCCCGCCTCGGGGTCGGTGCGGGCGACCACGATCACCAGGTCGGCGTTGATCCCGTTGGTGATGAACGTCTTCTGGCCGTTGAGGATGTAGTCGCCGTCCGGGCTGTCGCGTACCGCCGTGGTCGCGATCCCCTGAAGGTCGCTGCCCGCGCCGGGCTCGGTCATCGCGATCGCCGTGATCAGCTCTCCGCTGGAGAAGCCGGGCAGCCACCGCTGCTTCTGCTTTTGGGTGGTGAGGCCGACCAGGTACGGCGCCACCACGTCGTTCTGCAAGGTGAAGCCGAGGCCGCTGGCGCCCACCCGGCTGATCTCCTCCGACACGATCGCGTTGAAGCGGAAGTCCTCGGTACCGGACCCGCCGAACTCCTCGGGAACACCAAGCCCCAGGATCCCGACCGTGCCCGCTTTCTCCCACACCTCGCGGGGGACGATCCCCTCCTTCTCCCACTCGCCGTGGAACGGGACGACCTCACGGTCGAGGAACTCGGCCACCGACGCGCGGAAGAGATCGTGCTCGGTGTCGAAGAGCTCCCTGCGCATGGCGCGGCTCCTTGGCTCGGGCCCTCTCCCGCCAGGGGATCGAGCAGGGCGGATCTGTGGCCTCCACCGTAACCGAATGATATTCGGTTTGAAATGGGGTGACGTGCGCACCAGGTGGCCCAGTGCCCGGTATGTCGGGTTATTCGCGCCGATCTTGACGCTGTGCACCCCTGAACCGCGCGCGAGAGGTGCACAGCGTCAAGATCAACGCCAAGATCGGCGCGCTGAACTCCGCCCCGGGGCCTTGCCTCCGCGCCTGGACCGAATATGGTTCGGTCCAAGAGGTTCGCACCAGGCTCCACCAGGAGGACACCGTGGCTGAGGCATTCATCGTCGGGGCGGTTCGCACCCCGGTCGGAACCAAGAAGGGGGCGCTGGCCGGGGTCCACCCGGCCGACCTGGGCGCACACGTCCTCAAAGAGATCGTGGAACGCACCGGAGTGGACCCGGCGGCGGTCGAAGACGTCATCATGGGCTGTGTGAGCCAGGTCGGCCCGCAGGCGCTCGACCTCGCCCGCACCGCCTGGCTATCGGCCGGGCTGCCCGAGACCACCGCCGGCGTCACCATCGACCGCCAGTGCGGTTCCTCCCAACAGGCCGTGCACTTCGCCGCGCAGGGCGTCATGTCGGGCACACAGGACCTCGTCGTGGCCTCCGGTGTCGAGAACATGGGCATGGTGCCGATGGGAGCCAACGCCAAGTTCGCGATCGACGAAGGCCTCCCGCTGTACGGAGACGGCTGGACCGAGCGCTACGGTACGCAGGAGATCTCGCAGTTCCGCGGTGCCCAGTTGATGGCCGAGAAGTGGGGCCACACCCGCGAGGACCTGGAGAAGTTCGCGCTGGAGAGCCACCGGCGCGCCGGGGCGGCCCGCGACGCCGGGTACTTCGACAAGGAGATCGCGCCGATCGCCGGAGTCACCCAAGACGAGGGGATTCGGCCCGATACGACGCTGGAGAAGATGGCCGAACTCAAGCCGTTGCGTGAAGGGTGGGCGCTGACGGCCGCTGTCGCCAGCCAGATATCGGTCGGTGCGAGCGCGGTGCTGATCGCCTCGGAGCGTGCGGTCAAGGAGCACGGCCTGACCCCGCTGGCCCGTATCGTCCAGCTCTCCCTGATGGGCGATGACCCGGTCTACATGCTCACCGCACCGATTCCGGCCACGCGGGCCGCGCTGCGGAAGTCCGGGCTGAGCATCGACGACATCGACGTCACCGAGATCAACGAGGCGTTCGCGCCGGTTCCGCTGGCCTGGATCGAGGAGCTCGGCGCCGACCCGGCCAAGACCAACCCCAACGGAGGCGCGATCGCGCTGGGCCACCCCTTGGGCGCCACCGGCGCGGTCCTGATGACCAAGCTGGTCCACGAACTGCACCGCACCGGCGGCCGCTACGGTCTGCAGACCATGTGCGAGGGCGGCGGCCAGGCCAACACCACCATCATCGAGCGTGTCTGAGCGGCGTATCCGGGCACGGCCGCCAATGGTCCGAGAGTGTTGCGGCTGCGCAGCGCTGGGCGTGCTCCAGCGCTACGCAAGCACACCCGGTAGCCGGCCGTCCCGGTACAGCGGCCCGCGGCGTCCGCTGCGGTGATCACGCCGTGGGGCCGACGACTCCATTGTGCAGGCCGAGCCACTCCGCCATCGCTTCCAGTTCGGCGATGAGCTGCTGGGCGGTCTCCGGCGGGGCGCCGTCCTCCAGGGTGGTCCGCCGGACCAGCAGCCGCCCTGAGGCGCGGTCGGCCTTCAGGTCCACGCGGGCGGCCAGCCGGTCGCCGAGCAGGAACGGCAGAACGTAGTAGCCGTGGACGCGCTTGGCCGCGGGAACATAGATCTCCAGCCGGTAGCGGAAACCGAACAGTGCCTCGGTGCGGGCGCGCTCCCAGACCAGCGAGTCGAACGGGCTGAGTAGCGCACGGGCGTTGACCCGGCGCGGGATACGGGCGTCGCGGTGCAGGTAGGCGGGGCGCTCCCAGCCGCTGACGGCCACCGGCACCAGTTCGCCGGAGTCGACGAGGTCGGCGATCGCGGGTCGGGCCTGGGTCGCGCCGAGCCGGAAGTAGTCGCGCAGGCACTGCTCGGTGGCCACGCCGTGCGCGCGGGCGGCGATGCGGACCAGTTCCCTGCGGGCGTCCCCGGGATCCGGATCGGGCGCGTTGTGCACCTGCGCGGGCAGCACACGCTCGGGCAGGTCGTAGCGGCGCTCGAACTGCTTCGTGCGGCCGTCGGTAGTGACCTCGCCGGCCCAGAACAGGAACTCCAGCGCGCGTTTGACCAGCGACCAGTTCCACCCCCAGTGCTCCTTGGCGCGCGGCGCATCGTGCGCCAGCGCTGCCTCGACCTGTCGGGCGGTGGCCGGGCCGATCCGTTCGACCTCGGCGCGCACCGCCTGCACCAGCTCCGGCTCCTCGGCGGCGATCCGCCGCATCGGTCCCCACGCCTCATTGCGGGCACGCGCCATCCGCCAGCGCAGCAGCCGGTGCGTCGCGGGCGGGATCAGGCTCGCCTCGTGCGCCCAGTACTCCACGAGCCGACCGCCGCGCCGGGTGGCCGCCCGGTCCAGCAGCGCCGTGTCGTAGGCGCCGATCCGGGCGAAGACCGGAAGGTACTGGCTCCGGGAGAGTACGTTCACGCTGTCGATCTGGATGGCCCCGACCCGGTCGATCACTCGCTGCACGTGCCGTGTGGTGGCCGCCCCGGAGGGGCGGCGGTCGGCGAAGCCCTGGGCCGCCAGCGCGATCCTGCGGGCCTGGGGAAGGGAGAGGGAGGCATCGCGCGAGGGGCGCGGGGGCGGCGGTGTGGGGACGTCCATGCTTTTGACGATAGGGGTCGGCGGGGACGTTTCCGCGGCGCGCCCGCGGCGGCCCCGCGCTAGCGGGGCCGGTTCGCGGACTCCTGCTCCTGCTGCCACTGCTCCCAGGCCTCCCGGATGTCCTCCTCGGTGATCCCCTCCCACGGGGTGTCCGCCTCCGGGTCCGCCTCCGTCTCCGGCTCCTCTTCGGCGGTCTCCTGCGGGGGCTCTTCCGGCTGGGCATCCGCGGAAGGCTCGGACTGCGGCGGGGGAGGCGGGGGCTGAGGTACGGCGGGCTCCTCAGCGGCCTTCTCCGGGGCGGTCGTGGCGCGCGTCTGCGGGGGGTCCTCGGGAGAGGTGCTCTGCTCCGCGGCAGGGGAGGGGGCTACGGCTTTCGACTGCGCGTCATCGGGGTCGACCCCGATGGACGAGAACGGGATACCCGCCGCGACCCCGTAGCCGACAACGCACACCAGCAAGCCCCCGACGGCGACCAGCACGGCGCGGCGTCGACGCCGGCCCCGGTTCGCAGACGCCCCCGGACCGGGAACGATCTCGGCCCCGCGCGGAATGTAGCGATCCAGGGCCGGGTCGGATCGCGGATTTGCGTGCTGTGCCGCAGACGCGTCCGCCTTCCCCGCTGCTGTCTGCGCTGCCGGTTCCCGGTCCGCGGGCAGGGGAGAGGTCGGCGCCACCGCCTCCGCGCCGTCCGCCGCGGGGCCGTCACTGCCGTCAGCGGAGGCGTCCTCGACATCAATGTTGAAACGCACGATGGTTCTCCTGAGGGCGGAGCAGGCCGCCGCGAACGCGGAAACGGGGCCGCCACCTGCGAAGCGGGGAGCAGCCCCGGCATCCTAGCCGTGCGTGTTCGCTACGGACAATCCCGGTACCTCTAGAACCAGCCGTTATCGCCGACTGTGTCGTCTCCGCTCCGGTCCGTCCGGTTCCGGCGCGCGGCCGCGCGCCGGAACCGGACGGCCTCACCCCATGGTGCGGTGGACGTTCGCCCTGGTTGACGGGCCGGGCTCGGCGGGCGCGATCAGCGGTCCGGGCGTGGAGGGGTCGAGCACGCCCTCCTCGAGCCAGGTGTAGCGGTCGTCCATGATCCGGCGCGCGAGCTTGCCGTCAACGTCGTCGGTGTTGGACCACAGCGCGTCGAACAGTGCGCCGACGCGCAGCCGCGACTGGCGGCAGAACGTGTCGGCCGGTTCGTAGGCTCCCTACCCCCGTTCGGGATGTGTGCTCCGGTCGCTGCGCGCGCGCAGCACCACCGAACTCATCGCGAACAGCTCGGCACCGATGTCCACGACACGGCCGAGGAATCCCTGCTTGGTCTCCATACCGCCCTGCCAGCGCGACATCCCGTAGAACGTGGAACGGGCGAGCTTGCGGCTGGACCGCTCCACGAAGCGCAGGTGCGATGCCAGCGGTCGGTCTCGCGTGCGGCTTCGGCGACCGCACGGGCCTGCTTCTCGTCCACGGTCGTGGGGTCGGACCGGGCTGCACCGCGGTCATCAGGTCATCACCTCACCGAAAGGGCGGGACTCCCCGCGCTCCGCTATGGCATACATCACAACTATCCGGCGGTAATCGATGTGAAGCATCGTCGGCGGCCGCTCCGTTGGTGGTGGCGCGGTTGTAAATAAGTAGACCGACCTCTATATTTTCTGTGTCAGTCCGCACCCGATGTACGGAGGCACCGTGTCCCTCGCCCTCGACGACCAGGAACGCCGGGAATTCCTGGCGGATGTCCACGTCGGCGTCATCAGCATCGCCCGGGACGGCGACCGGGCCCCGCTCACCGTCCCGATCTGGTACGACTACGCCGCCGCCGCCGACGACGTGGTCACGGTCATCACCCCGCGCGAATCACTGAAAGCCCGGCTCATCACCGCCGCCAATCGGTTCAGCCTCTGTGCGCAGACAGAGGAGCCGCCCTACCGCTACGTCAGCGTGGAGGGCCCGGTCTCATCCATCGAGCCCCTGACCGACCGCGGGCAGTTGGCGGCGCTGGCAGGGCGCTACCTCCCGCCCGAATTCGTCGATCTCTACATGGACAACGGGGCCGGAACCGACAGCGTCGTCATCCGGATGCGGCCACAGCGGTGGCTCTCCACGGACTTTCGCAAACTGCTCGGCTGACCGCGCCCCGGCGGGAGCTCAGTCCGCCTCCCGCTCCGCGCGGCGCAGCGGAATGCGGACCGTCACCGTGGTGCCCGACCCCGGGACGGAGGTGATGTCCACGTCGCCGCCGTGGGCGGCGGCGATGGCGTGCACGATGGCCAGGCCCAGGCCGCTCCCGCCGCCGGGAGCGCGGTTGCCGCGGTAGAAGCGGTCAAAGGCCCGCCGCAGGTCCCCGGCTGCCATCCCCGGGCCCGTGTCGGCCACCTCCAGAACCACGGAGGCGTCCTCGGTGCGCAGTCGTACCGCGGCGGAGGCGTCGGCGGGAGTGTGCTCGCTGATGTTGGTCAGCAGATTGGCCAGGACCTGCCGAAGCCGCGCCTCATCGGCCTCGCAGACCAGTTGATCGGGGGCCTCCAGGGCGAGGTCGCGCTCAGGCTCGCGGGCGCGTGCGTCGGCGACCGTCTCGCGCGCCACCATTGCCAGGTCCGTTTCGCCGAGTTCGAGGGAACCGGTCCGGTCCAGCCGGGCGAGCTCCAGCAGTTCGGCGACGAGGCGGCTCATCCGCTCGGCCTCGTCCTCGATGCGGCGCATGACCCCCGGAAGCTCGGAGTCGGGAACAGCTCCCTGCCGGTAGAGCTCGGCGTAGCCGCGGATGGTCGTCAGCGGTGTGCGGAGTTCGTGCGACGCGTCGGCGGCGAAGGCGCGCACACGCTCTTCGGACTCCCGCTGTGCTTCGAAAGCGTGCTCGATCCGGCGCAGCATGGTGTTGATCGCCGCTGCCAGCCGCCCGACCTCGCTGTGCGAACCGGACCCGGGCATGCGCACGGACACGTCGGAACCGACGCTGATCCGGTTCGCGATCGTCGCCATCCGGCCGAGGGGCTCCAGCCCGCGGATGATGAGTCCGCGCCCGGCCAGGGTCAGCCCGCCCAGCAGCAGGCCGGCCGTTACAAGCTGGGTGAGCACCAGCTGCCAGGGATACTGTTCACGGTCACTGGTGGGGATACCGGTGACCACGATGGCCTCCGGCCGCAGCCGCACAGTGGCCCGGTGCGGGGGCACGTTGGCTTCGTTGCTGTCGAGCTCGAAGACCTCACCGGTCCGGCCGTACTCCGACAATCGCTCGGTCGGGAGGCCGGTGATGCGCTCCAATACCACGTCCTCGCGTTCGGTATCCCCGAAGACCTGGGTGACCTCGCCGGTGCGGGGGTCGAGCAGCACCACGAAGTACGGCGATGGGCTGGGGGCGTCCACCCCTACCGGCGGCGTGTCATTGTCCAACCGCACCGTGGCGCGTTCGGCCGCGAGTAGGAGTTGGGCGTCGAGCCGGTCGGTGATGAAGCTGCGCAGAGTGAGGAAACTGACCACACAGGTCACCAGCAGGCCCGTGGCCGTTACGGCCAGCAGCCCGATGAGCAGTCGCGAACGCAGGCGTCCGGGAAGCATCTAGGCCGGGTCCGGGCTGCGAAGGGCATAGCCCACACCGCGCTGGGTGTGGATGAGGGAGGGGCCGAGCGGATCGAGCTTGCGCCGCAGGTAGCTCACGTAGGTCTCGACGATCTGGGACTGCCCGGCGTAGTCCCACCCCCACACGTTCTCCAGCAACTGCGCGCGGGTCAGAACCTGGTCGGCGTTGCTCATCAGGTAGGCGAGCAGCCGGAACTCGGTGGGTGACAGCTCGATGGGGACACCACCGCGCCGGACCGTCCAGGTGCGCTCGTTGAGTTCGAGGTCGGCCACGCGCAGCACGCCGTGCTCGTCGCGGGTGCCCTCGGTCGGGGACTCGTCGCGTCGGGTCCGGCGCAGCAACGCGCGGATGCGGGCGATGAGGGCTTCGACAGAGAAGGGTTTGGTGACGTAGTCGTCGCCGCCCAGGGACAGCCCGGTGACGGTGTCGGAGGGGGTGTCGCGCGCGGTGAGGTAGATGACCGGGACGTCGTTGCCGCTGTCGCGGAGGTGGCGGCACACGTCGAAGCCGCTGACGTCGGGAAGCAGTACGTCCAGCAGGATGAGGTCGGGGCGGTGGTCCCGGGCGAGTGCGAGGCCCTGGCCGCCGGTCTCTGCCGTGCTCACCCCGAAGCCGTGGAACCGCAGCGCGGCTTGGACGAGGTCCCGGATATTGGGCTCGTCGTCGATCACAAGCACATGGGGGTGTGTCGCGGTCTCGGCCATTGCTCACCTCGGTCCGGCGGCCAGAATGCTCCCGGGCGTCTCCTTCCATGATGCCGCAGGCCGCTGCCGGGTTGCTTCCGCCAAAGCGAAAATTCGGACATATCAGAGGGGACGGCGGAGCGCGCCATGCCCGCCGTCCCCTCTCCTGACGCCGCCCATCGCGGTGCGCGATAGCAGGCCGCCCTTTTTCGCGGATCAGTTCCGCCTGAGGCGTACCGAACCCGAACTCCGGTCGGCACGGGATTTCGGCGGCTGGGCGGCCCACGGTCCAGGATGCCCGATGCGGCTGGGACCGGGGTGAGCCCCGGCTGGGAAAACGCTGAGTTCCGGCGCGGCAGGGCACGCGGAGCCGCCGAGCGGTGGACGCGGGCGGAACCGGTGCGGCCGGTGCGGCCGGTGCGAACCAAAGACCCGATGTGACCGTCCTAACAAAGAGAGCCGCCCGGCACCCGGGTACCGGGCGGCGAAGAGGTCTCGGTGCGGAGGACGGCCGCACCGAGACCTCTTCGATCCCAGGGTCTTACCCGCGGTCCGCTCTTCCTCACGCGTCGCCCGGAAGGAACCGGCCTGTCGCCGTCTCGCGCTAGCCTGACCGTTGTGAGACTCGCGACGTGGAACGTGAATAGTGTCCGGGCGCGCGCCGAGCGGATCGGGGCCTGGTTGGAGCGCAGCGATGTCGACATCGTCGCGGTCCAGGAGACCAAGTGCCGCGACGACCAGTTCCCGATGGAGGTCTTCACCGACCTCGGCTATAAGGTCGCCCACCACGGGCTGTCGCAGTGGAACGGTGTCGCCATCGCCTCCCGGGTCGGGCTGGAGGATGTACGTGTCGGCTTTCCCGGGCAGCCGGGCTGGGGCGAGCCCGCCGCAGCCGAGGCCCGCGCGATCGGCGCGACGTGCGGCGGGGTGGAGGTGTGGAGCCTGTACGTACCCAACGGCCGCACCATCGAAGACCCCCACTACCTCTACAAACTGCAGTGGCTGGACCGGCTGCGCGAATTCGGCGCGGACCGGCTGGGGCAGGACCCCTCGGCACAGATCGCCTTCTGCGGCGATTTCAACGTCGCGCCGCAGGACGACGACGTGTGGGACATGGCCGCCTTCGAAGGCGCGACGCACGTGACCAAGGCGGAGCGCGACGCGTTCGCCGGTGTGGTCGATGCCGGATTCGCCGATGTCGTCCGCAGCTACGCCCCCGGGCCGGGCGTCTACACCTTCTGGGATTACAAGCAGCTGTCGTTTCCCAAACGCAAGGGTATGCGGATCGACTTCGTGCTCGCCTCGCCCGCCCTGGAGAGCCGCGTCTCAGGAGCGATGGTCGATCGGGAGGAGCGCAAGGGCAAGGGCGCCTCCGACCATGCCCCGGTGATCGTGGACCTTGCCGGGGCTGATGGGGAAGCGGCCGACGCCGAGCACCGAGGAGAGGCTGGATGACGCCGCCGTCGAACCCGGCGGCGCCGCGCATCGCCGTCTTCGGCAGCGTCAACATGGATCTGGTCGCCTACGTGAGCACGGCTCCGGGCAGCGGAGAAACGGTCTGGGGTACCCGGTTCGCGCAGGTGCCCGGGGGCAAAGGAGCCAATCAGGCGGTCGCCGCCGCACGTGCCGGCGGCGATGTCGTGTTCCTCGGGGCCGTCGGCGACGACGCGTTCGGCACGCTGCTGCGCGGCAATCTCGTGGAATCCGGTATCGAGGTGTCGGGTCTGCGCACGGTGCCGGGAGCGTCGGGCGTGGCGCACATCGTGGTGGAGAGCAGCGGGGACAACTCCATCATCGTCATCCCCGGGGCCAATGGTGAGGTGACCGGGCTCAGAGACGGAGACGAGCGGCTGCTCGCCGGCAGCGCCGCCCTGCTGCTGCAACTGGAGCTGCCGATGGAGGGCGTGATCGCCGCTGCGCGCGCCGGCCGCGCCGCGGGAGTGCCGACCATTCTCACCCCGGCCCCGGCGCGCGAACTGCCTGACGAACTCGTGGGCCTGGTGGATCTCCTCGTCCCCAACCAGCACGAGGCCGCAGCCATGACCGGGGAGCAGGACCCGTATCGGGCGCTGGACGCACTGCTCGGCCTGGTGCCGGAAGTGATCATCACGCTGGGCGAGGACGGGGCGGTCCACGGAAGCCGCGGTGAGCGGCCGGTGCGGGGGCAGGCCCGCCGGGTGGCCGTGGTCGACACCACAGCGGCGGGGGACACGTTCTGCGGTGCGTTCGCCGTGGCCCGCGCTGAGGGCCGTGGGCGGGAAGAGGCGCTGCGGTTCGCGGCGGCCGCAGCGGCGATCTCGGTGCAAAGGCCCGGCGCCGGCACGTCGATGCCCGATCGGGCGGAGATCGACCGGCTGCTCGCGAAGGGGTGACCCACGGTGCTGAGCGGAAAATCTTCCCCAGGGCAGGTTTCATGTTTGACAGCGGGCGCGAGTCGGTATGAGGTAGCACCGTCCGCGACACACGCGGGACGGTCGCCGCGGTGCGGCGCCCCGCGCGACCGCTTCCCTCTGAGAAGGACGCGTACCCCCCATGACCGATGAATCTGCGGTAGACCCGCCTTCGGAATCCGAGCCACGCCCTGAAGGCCCACGTGCCCTTCGACGGCGCAAGGAGCGTTCGCGAAATCGGAAGCGGGCGGCTTTGACGCTGGTCTCGGGAGTGAGCGTGGGACTGGCGATCGCGGCGGTGCTCGTCGTCACGTCGATGGGCCGAGGCGGTGGGCCGCTGGAGGCCGGCCAGCGGAGTCCGCTGCCGGATACCGCGGAGTCCCTGGAGCAGAGCCCGGACGGTGCTTCCCCCGAGCCATCGCAGGCACCGCCGACGCCGCGGCCTCCTTCGACGGTGGCCTCGCCCAGCGCTGAGCCTCCACCGGAGCCGGATGATGAGGAGACTCCGGAGGAATCGGCGCCGGAGGACGAGGCCCGCACCGAGGCCGACAGCGGTGATGCGGATTCCGAACAGGCGCGGCCGACGCAGCGGGAAGACCGGGATCGCGACCACGACCGGGATCGCGACCGCGACCGGGATCGTGACCGTGACGATGGTCCCACACCACCGGATGACGAGCCGTCCGAGGGCGAGCCGGAGGACCCGCCGCCGTGGCGCCCGCCGTGGTGGCGCTGGTGAGCCGCTCGGCGCGGGGCGTTACCGCACGGTCGTGCGGCTCGGGTCCGTTCTCGGGAGGGGCGGGGATCAGGCGGTGTGCCCGTTCTGCGGCAGCGGTTCGGCCGGGTCGTTGTTCTGGAGACGCACTTCCAAGACGATGTCGATGCGGTCGCCGACCAGCCGTCCGCCCCACGGGAGCGGCCCGCCGTCGCCGATACCGAAGTCCGAGAGCCGGATCTGCGCGTTCCCAGTGAAGAAGTGGCCGTAGGTATCGTCGGGGTTCATGTAGTCGGGGGCCTCGCCGACCCACTGGCACTCCAGTGTGACGGGCCGGGAGGTGCCGTGGACGGTGAGGTCGCCGTGCATGAGGAAGGCGTTCTCGGCCCGTCCCCCCGTTTCCAGCCCGGTGCTGGTGAATCGGATTTCCGGGTGGTTCTCGACGTCAAGGAAATCCGCGGAGCGCAGGTGGTCGTCACGCATCCGTACACCGGTGTTGATGCCGGCGGCGTTGATCGTGATGTCGACCGTGGAGTCGGCGGGGTCGCCGGCCACCGTCACTGTGCCCGTGGCCTCGCCGAAGGTGCCCTGGACACGGCCGAAGCGCAGGTAGTGCGCGACGAAGATGATGCACGAGTGAATCGGGTCAAGGTGCCAGGTGCCCGTTGCGGGTCCGACGACATCATTGACCGGCTGGGCGGAACTCATGTCGGGTTTCTCCTTTTCTGCCGCCCATAGGCTAATGGTCCATTCCGTGTATGGCGCACCGGGGTGATCAAGCGCGGAACGCCTGCACATCCGCCCTTTTTCACCCGCGCGAACGGCATTCGGACGCGCCGACACCCGCCCGCGGACCCACGACGGGCGAGAGCCGCCGGACCCCGCGCCGGGCCCGTGTCAGCCCCGCCCCCGCACACCGGCTGCGGGCGGGTACTGCCCTGTGGCACACCGAAAAGCGCGGGGCCGGTTCCGCTGGGCGGAAACGCCCCCGCATGTGTCGGCGGACACCTACATCCGCTCGGGTGCGTGCACGCCCAGCAGGGCCAGACCCTGGACAAGAGTGCGCAGCGTTGCCGCCGTCAGCGCCAGCCGCGAGCCCCGCACGGTGGAGTCCTCGGCCTTCAGAACGGGGCAGCGCTCGTAAAACGACGTGAACGCCTGCGCCAGGTCGAACAGGTAGCCGCACAGCCGGTGCGGCTCCAGTGTGTCGCCCACCAGTCGCACCACCGGGCCAAAGCCCAGCAGCGCCAGCGCCAGCTCCCGCTCGGCGGGTTCGGCCAGGGCGATGGGGCCGACCGCGTCCTCGGGGGCCAGACCGCCCTTGCGGAAGATGGAGCGGATCCGGGCCGCGGCGTATTGCAGGTAAGGGCCGGTATTGCCGTTCAGCGCGAGCATCCGGTCGAAGTCGAAGACGTATTCGGTGTCGTGCGACACCGACAGGTCCGCGTACTTGACCGCGCCGATGCCCACATCGCGGGCGATCGCCGCACGGGTCTGCTCGTCGAGGTCGGGGCGGTTCTCGGCGACCACCCGGGTGGCGCGCTCGACCGCCTCGTCCAGCAGCGCCATGAGCCGGATCGGTTTGCCACTGCGGGTCCGCAGGATCTTGCCGTCCGTGCCGAGCACGTTGCCGATCTGCACGTGCACCGTTTCGACGCTCTCGGGCAGCCACCCGGCCTTGCGCGCGGTCTCCCACATCATCTGGAAGTGCATGGCCTGCGGCGCACCGACCACGTAGACGATGCGGTCGGCCTTGAGCTCCTCGACCCGGTAGCGGACCGTGGCGAGGTCGGTGGTGGCGTAGGTGTAGCCGCCGTCGCTCTTGCGGACGATCAGCGGAACGGGATTGCCTTCGCGGCCGGTGAACCCCTCGAGGAACACGCACAGCGCGCCCTCGCTCTGTTCGGCGATACCCGCGCGCTCCAACTCGGCGCAGACCCCGGCGAGCGCGTCGTTGTACGTGCTCTCCCCGGCGAGGTCGGCGTCGGTGAGTGTGACGCCGAGCGTGGTGTAGACCTTGTTGAAGTAGACCTTGGAGAGGTCGATCAGCCCCTGCCACAGGCGCAGCGTCTCGGCGTCGCCCCCCTGCAGTGCCACGACCCGCCTGCGGGCGCGTACGGCGAAGTCCTCCGATGTGTCGAACTTCTCCTTGGCCGCCTGGTAGAAGGCGTTGGGATCGGTCTTGAGCAGATCGGCGTCCGCGGAGTGCTCGCCCACCTCCAGCAGGTGCTCGATGAGCATGCCGAAGGGCGTGCCCCAGTCGCCGATGTGGTTCTGCCGGATGACGTTGTGCCCGAGGAACTCCAGCGTCCGCACCAGCGCGTCACCCACCACGGTGGTGCGCAAGTGCCCGACATGCATCTCCTTGGCCACGTTCGGTGCCGAGTAGTCGACCGGAATGTTCTGTTTCGGCTGCTCGGGAACGCCGAGGCGGGGATCGGCCAGCAGGTCCTGCGCCTGCCCGGCGATCCAGTCGTCGCGCAGGGTCATGTTGACGAAGCCGGGGCCGCTGATCTCGACCTCTCGGCAGACGTCATCGACCTCCAGGCGGGCGACGATGTCGGAGGCGACGTCGCGCGGTTTGCGGCCGAGCTTCTTGGCCAGTGCCAGCGCGGCGTTGGCCTGGTAGTCGGCGAACTGGGAGGGGCGGATGACGGGGTCGGTTCCGGCGTAGTCGGCGCCGAGCGCGGCGCCGAGCGCGGACCGGACCCGTTGCGAGAGAACTTCCTGCGGGTCGGCCATGCCGCCAG
Organism: Actinomycetes bacterium; assembly: GCA_021793235.1. Lineage (GTDB taxonomy): Bacteria > Actinomycetota > Actinomycetes > Streptosporangiales > Streptosporangiaceae > JAJYTD01. The sequence continues at coordinate 141,438 of JAJYTD010000006.1, forward strand.
CCTACCGACACCGGCTCACCGGCACGGTCCGATCTGCGGCGACGGCTCCCCGGCGCACCGCTGCGGGGGCGTTCGCGCGTGGCGGATGCGGACGGTGCCGCTCCTGCTCACCCGCGAAGATCCGAGTCGGCTTCGTCCTGCCTGGCCTGCCCGCCCTGCCAGGCACGCAGCTCGCGGGGCGTGCGGGGCCGCTTCCCCGGTCCGTCGTTGCAGCAGCCGCAGTTCGAATGGAAGGTCACGCCCATGTCGAGTAGTCCCACGAGCACCCGCCAGCCCCGTCGGTCGCGGCGGGGCGGGATCGCCACGTGCGGGCCGGCGTCGACCATCGGCTCCCGGCATCGGGGGCACCGGTGTTCCCGCTTGGGCCACATGTCGCCTTTGACCGCCGCACGACACGGCAGGCAGACATAGTGAGTCCGGGCGGGCATACCGGTCAGCGTAGTGGCCCGGGGCGGTTCAGGAAAGGCCGCCACGACCGGAGAACGGCCCACCACAACAGCACGAGCAGGATCCCGGTGGCCACGTGCCACGGAACCCGCCACCAGCCAGAGAACTCCCCGGACACCGCGGGATCGGGGGCGGCGTGCTCACCGCCGGCGGTGAGCGACCACACCAGGAACGCGTCCCCGACCGGCAGCACACCGCCCAGGTAGCGGCGCTCACCGCCGGTTTCGATCGCGCTACCGGTCGCCTCGGCGAATCCGGTGAGCGCATCAGCGGCGTCGCCGTCGTTGAACAGGACCGCGTCGCCGAGCGCGACCGTGCTGGCGGACGCGGACAGGCCGAACACCAGCGGCCCGGAGTCCACATCGCCGGGGGAGCCGTCGCCTTGGGGATGTTCCCGCACGCCCGGGAGCATGGCGATGTCGGAGGCGAACAGCCGTGAGAACGTCGCATAGTCGCGCGCGGCCCAGGCCGGGTCGATCTCGGCGAGGAAGCGCAGCAGCAGCGCTTGGGAACTGCCGCGGGCGCCTTCGAGCGGGCTTCCGGTGCGGGGGTCGGCGCTGTGCGGGATCAGGCCGGTGGCCGGGTCCGTCCGGTCCCGCACGGCCCGGGTCCACTCTTCGATGGTGGGCGTGTGCTCTTCGGCGGAGCGGACGCGGTCGTCCAGCCGCAGCGCCGCGATCGCCACAACGCTGTCGACCGGCCAGGCCTGCCCCGGGTAAGCGGTGAGGTAGGGTGTCCCCGACTCCAGCGCGGCGCGGAAGGCGGCATCGAGTTCTGCCGCGTCCTCTTCCAGCAGGGCGGCCTCCTCCGGGGCGGCGTCCACACCGCCGGCCAGCTCCACGATGCGGCCGCGCAGCCAGGCGCTCCAACCGGCGTGGTAGACCCCGTACTCGGGATCGGCGTCGGCTGGGAACGGGGCGGTCCCCTGATCGGACTCCAGCCGCTCCAGTGCCCACCGCGCTTCCTCCAGCGCCCGCTCCCGCAGGCCCGGGTCGAGCGCCGCGACGTTGACCCAGGACAGCCCGTACAGGGCGGAAGAGAAGAAGTACCCCTCGGGGAACAGGGCCTGCATACGCTCGCCGCCGCCGTTGTCCAGCTCCGAACGGAGGAAGGCCAGCCGCGGCAGCGCGTCTTCGGCGGTCTGCGCGGCGTCCTGATCGAGGGGAGAGGGCGTGTAGGAGCGGACGGAGGCCAGGCCGATGGCGGCCGTTGCCGCGAGTGTCACGACGGTCAGCAGGGAGGCGACCACGATTCGCGGCCGCGGGCGAAGGGGGTGGGAGAGCATCACCCGATTGTCCCGTACCCGTTGGCTCGCCGGCCTGGAGTGAGGGTCCGACCCGGCGGCGACCGGCGCGTACCGGGGCCCTCAGTCCTCGTTCTGGCCCAACCGGTGCAGCCACCCGGGAGAGCGGCTGTTGGCACTGATCCGGCGGCGGACCTGGTCGACAATGTGGCCGCCGGCCAGCTCGTGGGCGAGGAGGCAGGCGCGTTCGATGCCGTGCGCCCGACTGGCCCCGTGCGCGATGACGACGGTGCCGTTGAGGCCGAGCAGTACCGCGCCGCCGTAGCTTTCGCTGTCGAACCGGGCGCGCAGGCCGCGCAGCGCCCTGCGCTGCAGCAGCGCACCGATCTTCGCCAGACGGCTGGAGGTGAGCGCGTCATTGACCGCGTCGAAGGCGAACCGCACCGCGCCCTCCACCGACTTCAACGCGACGTTGCCGGTGAACCCGTCGGTGACCACCACGTCGACCTCGCCGTTCAGCAGGTCGTGCCCCTCCACGTTGCCGCGGAAATCCAGCGGCGGCGGCCCATCGGCGGTGGCGCTGAGCAGCTCGGCGGTCTTGCGCGCCAGCCGGTTCCCCTTGCCCGGCTCCGAGCCGATGGTGAGCATGCCGACGCGCGGTTCGGTCACCCCGTGAGCGGTCTGTGCGTAGGCCGCGCCCAAGTGCGCGAACTGCACCAGCATCTCCGGTTTGGCGTCGGCGTTGGCACCCGCGTCGAGCAGGATCGTGGGACGCGGACGCGTGGGCAGGATGACGGCCAGGGCCGCGCGCAGCACGCCCGGCTGGGTCCGCAACCGCACTGTGGAAGTCGTGACCACGCCGCCGGTCGACCCGGCCGACACCAGCGCGGCGGCGTCGCCCCGGCGGATGAGCCTGCAGGCGACGGCGACACTGGAGCGCGGTCGGCGCCAGCTCGCCAGCGCGCCCTCGTGCATGGCGAGGGTGTCCTCGGCGTGGGCGATCGGGATCGCCGCAGCCGCGTCTTCCTCCTGGAGCAGCGAGCTGAGCTGCGGCAGCCGCCCGACCAGCACCACGCGCAGCCCGTGTTCGCGTACCGCGCACACAGCGCCCTTGACGATCTCTCGGGGCGCGTGGTCGCCGCCCATGGCGTCGACCGCGATCACCGGTGCGGGGGGCGCCGCGGCCCGGTCCATCCGAGATGCGCCGCTCAACAGGGATTCCTCACTCTCAGCCGGGGCCGCGGTCGCTGTGGACACCGCTCCCAACAGCCCTGACCGCTTCGCTCGGTACCGCGTCAGCGTATGCCGAACCCGCTCTACGGCGACACTAGAACAGGAAGCAATCAGGTTGATGCCCCAAAAAGGGATATGAACCTGCAAAGTTCGGGTATGTCCGTCTGGCTGGCCAGACCGGAAGTCACTCTCCGGAATGGACTGACAACCGCATTGTTCACGTTAGGAGCGGCTCTCGGGTGGGTGAACACACCGGAGCCGCCAGGTCAGGGCTGTCCTGCCGATCGCCGGGCTACCTGCTGACCGCGCTGAAAGCACTGAAAGGAGACGCGTGAGCTTGACGCACGACGCGGCACTGTCCCCGTCCGCAGGACGTCGGTTTCGGGCCTACACAACGAAACACCTGGACGAGCTCACGGCTCGGGCAGGTCTCGGCGATGCCGAGCGACTAGCGGTCCGCGCTGTGGCTACAGTGCTGCCGTTCCGGGTCAACAGCTACGTCATCGACGAACTGATCGACTGGGATGTCGCACCCGACGATCCGATCTACCGGCTCGTCTTCCCTCAGGCGGACATGCTGCCGCAAGAAGATGTCGCCCGGATCGCCGATCTGCTGCGCCAGGACGCGCCGAGAAGAGAACTCAACCAGGCGGCGAATGAAGTCCGTGCCCGGCTGAACCCGCACCCGGCCGGGCAGATGGACCTCAACGTTCCCACATTCGGCGCGGAAGACCCGCTGGAGGGTATGCAGCACAAGTACGCCGAAACGGTCCTGTTCTTCCCCAAGCAGGGCCAGACCTGCCACGCCTACTGCACGTACTGCTTCCGGTGGGCGCAGTTCGTCGGCGAACCCGATCTGAAGTTCGCCTCCAGCGAGATCGACCACCTGGTGCGGTACCTGCACCAGCATCCCGAGGTCACCAGCGTCCTGTTCACCGGCGGCGATCCGATGATCATGGGCGAGGGCGTCCTCTCGCGCTACATCGAGCCGCTGCTCCAGGTCGAGACTTTGGAGTCGATCCGCATCGGCACCAAGTCGCTGGCCTACTGGCCGCAGCGCTTCACCACCGACCCGGACGCCGACGACACCCTCCGACTGTTCGAAAGGGTCGTCGACTCCGGAAAGAACCTCGCGTTCATGGCGCATTTCTCGCACCCCAACGAGATGGTGCCCGATCTGGCGCAGCAGGCCGTGCGGCGGATCCGCGGCACGGGTGCGGTCATCCGCACCCAGGCACCGCTGATCCGCACGATCAACGACGATCCGGCCATCTGGGAGAGCATGTGGCGCACGCACGTGCGCCACGGCATGGTGCCGTACTACATGTTCGTCGAGCGTGACACCGGCCCGCAGGACTACTTCGCCGTGCCGCTGGCCCAGGCCTACGGGATCTTCCGCGGCGCCTACAAGAACGTCTCCGGATTGGCCCGTACCGTACGCGGCCCCTCGATGTCGGCCACTCCCGGCAAGGTCTGCGTCGACGGTGTCACCGAGGTCGCGGGAGAGAAGGTGTTCGTACTCCACTTCATCCAGGCCCGCGATCCGGAGCTGGTCGGCAAGCCCTTCTTCGCCAAGTACGACGAGAAGGCGAGCTGGCTGTTCGATCTGGAGCCCGCGCTGGGTGCGGCCCGGTTCCCCCATGAGGAGGCTCCGCCCGCGGACCCATCAGGGCTGGTCGACCCGGCCCGGATGTAGCCGCGCTGGTGTGCCGCCGGTTACGGCGGCACACCAGCCGAGCGCGGTCCCCGGCCGGGCGGGCAGGGCGGCACGAGCTACCGCTCTGGCCGACCGCGGTGGCTCGTGCACCCCCTCAATGCAGGCATAATCAGTGCCTCAACGTGCAATCGGGACGATGAGGCGATCGAATACCAGAAGGTGCGCCTCGGAGCGAGGGAGAGGCGCACATGGTCGAATGGTTCGGCAGCCACGTGGTCGACACGGGCCGTCTGCCGCTGTTCAGCTTCTTCGTCGCCTTCGTGGCCGGGTTCCTGCTCATCCGGTTGAGCGTGCGGATGATCCGGGCGCGGGTGCGTTGGTGGCCGGGCAACGTGCGACCCGGTGGTCTGCACATCCACCATGTCGTCTTCGGTGTCGGGTTCATGCTGCTCGGCGGGGTGTCGGCGCTGCTGATCCCCGAACGGGACGGGGTGCCCATCGCGGTCGCGGCCTCGCTGTTCGGGTTCGGCGCGGCACTGGTCTTGGACGAGTTCGCGCTCATCCTGCACCTTCGCGACGTCTACTGGACCGAGCAGGGCCGCACCTCCGTCGACGCGGTGTTCGTCGCGATCGCGCTCACCGGACTGCTGCTCACCGGCATGCGCCCCTTCGGGTGGGACGGGCTGCTGGTCGCTGGTCCGGGCGGAGACGCGGCCCCCCTCGGCGCGCTGGTGCTCACCCTGACCAATCTCGCAGGCTCAGTGGTGACCCTGCTCAAAGGCAAGATCTGGACCGGGATCGCCGGGGTGTTCGTTCCCGTCATCTCGATCGTGGCCGCGATCCGCCTGGCCGTGCCCGGTTCCCCCTGGGCGCGCTGGCGCTACGCGGAAGGCTCGGCCAAACTGCGCCAGGCGGTGCGGCGCGACCTGCGCGTGCGGCGTCCGCTGATCCGGGCCAAGATCCGCTTCCAGGAGGCCATCGCCGGTCGGCACGACGGGGACAGGCCGGTGGAACCGTCCGCGTTCACCCGTGCTCTATAGCCAGGATGTCTGGACAAGACTCGAATAGAGTGGTCGGGTTATGGCTTTCACCAGAGGAGCCGGTGGGCACCAGCGCGGCCTGACGGTAGGCATCGACATCGGGGGGACCAAAGTCGCCGCGGGTGTGGTGACCCCCGGCGGCCGGGTGCTCGCCCGCCGCCGCACCGAGACGCCCGACAAGAGTAAGGCCCCCAAGGTCGTGGAGGACACGATCGTCGTGCTCGTCGAGGAGCTGCGCCGGGAGTACCCGGTGAACGCCGTCGGCGTGGGCGCGGCGGGCTTCGTCGACGAGCGGCGTGCCAGCGTGCTGTTCGCGCCGCACCTGGCCTGGCGCAGGGAGCCGCTGCGCGATGCGCTGACCACCCGGCTGGGGCTGCCGGTCGTGGTGGAGAACGACGCCAACGCCTCGGCCTGGGCCGAAGTGTGCGTGGGCGCCGGGCGCGACGCCCGCAACGTGGTCGTGGTCAACCTGGGAACCGGTATCGGCGGTGCCATCGTCATCGACGGCACCCTGCACCGGGGCCGCTACGGTCTTGCGGGGGAGTTCGGGCACATGACGGTCGTGCCCAAGGGGCACCGCTGCGAATGCGGCAACCGGGGGTGCTGGGAGCAGTACGCGAGCGGCAACGCGGTGACGCGGGAGGCGCGCGAACTCGTCGCCGCCGACTCGCCCGTGGCCCGGCCGCTGATCCAGGCGGTGGGCGGCGACCCCTCGCTGATCACCGGCCCCTTGGTGAGCGAGCTGGCTTCCGAGGGCGACCGGGCCTGCATCGAACTGTTGGAGGAGGCCGGCACGTGGCTCGGCATCGGCCTGGCCAACCTCGCCGCCGCCTTCGACCCTGAGCTGTTCATCATCGGCGGCGGGGTATCGGAGTGCGGGGATCTGCTGCTCGGTCCGGCGCGCACGGCGTTCCGCCGCCATCTGGTCGGCCGCGGATACCGCCCCGAGGCCCGTATCGCAGCGGCCGAACTGGGCAATGAGGCCGGTCTGATCGGAGCCGCCGACCTCGCCCGCGACACCCTCCCCAGAAGGCGCCGGGGCCACCGTAGGCGGGGGTTGCGCCATCCCGCCCTCCGTCGCCCGACCCCCTGACCCGTGCCCGCGGGGCAGGGGGAGGGCAAAGCTGATCCCGCGGGTTCTGCCTGCGCTGCGCTAGAATCAGAACTAACGCGGGAGGGAGAAGCGATATGGCGATGCCGACAGCGGACCGCCCCGTGCTTCCCATTGTGCTGCTCCAGCACATGGCCGATGAACTGGAGGTCCCTGAGGGCTTCCGAGTGGAGATCCTCGGGGAGGAACTCGTCGTGTCGCCGGCCCCGCTAGGGCCGCACGCCTACCTCGTTGCGCTGGTGCGAGACGCGCTGGCGCCACTGCTGCCCCGCGGAGCGGTGTCGGTGGAGAACGTCTCCCTTGAGGTCACGGCCACCGGAGAGCGCTACATCCCGGATCTGCTGGTCTATCCCGCCCGCGGGCTTCGGCAGGAGGGGCGCTGGCTCTTTCCCGCCGAGGACGCTTTTCTCGTTGTCGAGGTCACCTCACCGAGCAATGCGGCTAACGACAGGGTGCGAAAGCTGCGCGGTTACGCACGGGCGCATGTCCCTCTGTACCTGCTTGTGGAACCCGAAGAGGAGTCGGCCACCCTCTTCTGCGACCCCGTCGATGGCGCGTATCGGGCGCATTCCACTGTTCCCTACGGCGCGGCACTGGCACTGCCATCGCCCTTCACCGGAAAACTCTCCCTTGCCTGGGACGAGTAGCGCCAGAAGAGCCGTCCTTCCACGGGGCAGGCGCGTCGAGGCGACGCATCGATGGTGCCGCGGCGGTGCGCGGCCCGGAAGCGTTGACCGTGTGTCCTCCCTCCCGGATCTGTGTCCCGGAGTGCCGAAGAGCACGGTTGTTACGCGGACACCCCGGGACACACCGAGCCGGAACCATCCTGCGCACCCAGATAGCGTCAGCTCGAAGTTTCACCCAGACAGCGTCAGCTCGAATGTATAGCGGGACGCCCGGTAGACGTGGGCGCCGGATTCGATGACGCGGCCCATGTCGTCGTAGACGGTGCGCTCCATGGTGAGGAGCGGGGCGCCGCGGGATTCGCCCAGGATGCGGGCCTCGGCCGCGGTGGCGCCGCGGGCGCCGATGCTCTGCGAGGCGATCTTCAGGGTGACCCCGGCGCCGCGCAGCAGCTTGTACAGGCCGTTCTCGGTGAGCGCGGACTCCGACAGTTCGACCAGCCCCAGCGGCAGGTGGTTGTGCATGAGCGCCAGCGGCTCGTCGCCCGCGTAGCGCAGGCGCTCGACCAGGTAGACCTCGGTTCCGGGGGTGACCTCCAGGGCGGCGGCGACGGAGTCCGGCGCGGGTTCCACGCTGAGCTTGAGGACCTCGGTGCGGGGGCGCTGCCCGGCCCGGTCGAGATCGTCGTAGAGGCTGGAGAGCTCCACCGGCCGGCGCACCCGCGGAGTCACGACCTGGGTGCCGACCCCGCGTTTGCGGACCAGGAGCCCGCGGTCGACGAGGTATTCGATGGCGCGGCGCAGAGTGGGGCGCGACAGGCCGAGCCGATCGGCGAGCACGATCTCGTTCTCCAACCGCGTCCCGGCGGGCAGCGTGCCGGTCCGGATGCGCTCCTCCAGTTCCTGGGCGACCTGGAAGTACAGCGGCACCGGGCTGTTCCGGTCAAGGGCGATCGACAGCGGCGGTTCTGTCACACGTCTCCGTTCTCCGGGGCCTTGCCTGTGCGGGGGCCGGTGCGGGTGGGGCGACCCGTGGGCGCCTGTGCCTCCTCATTCTACGTTCCACCGGATGTTGACGGCATATTACGACGTAAGTATGTCTAGACAAAGTATTGACAAGCTGTTCATATCCGGCGTAGAAACTTCTTCGAGCGTTCACCTGTGACCTACGGAACAGGCGGGTGCGACCTGGCCCAATCGGAGGAGGGGATATGCGGATCGGTCTTGTCGGAACCGGCCGGATCGGGGCATCGCACGCGGCGGCTCTCGCGGCCCGTCCGGAGGTGTCCGAACTGCTGCTGGCCGACGCCGATGGCGCTCGCGCCCGCACTGTCGCCGAAAAGGTCAACGGCCAGGCGGCCGACAGCATCGACACCCTGCTGGTTCCGGGAGCCGTCGACGGACTGGTGATCGCCGCCGCGACCGCGGCGCACCCCGGGCTGATCCTGGCCGGAGTGCGTGCGGGGATTCCGGTCTTCTGTGAGAAGCCGGTGGCACCGGACATCGCACAGACCGCCGAAGTACTGCGCGAGGTGGAGAAGTCCGGCGTTCCCGTGCACATCGGCTTCATGCGCCGCTTCGACGCGGGATACCGCCGCGCCCGCCAGGCGCTGCGCGACGGCGAACTGGGCGATCTGCACCGGGTGCACGCCGTCACCGCCGACGCCGCGCCTCCGCCGCCTGAGTACGTTCCCACATCCGGCGGTATCTTCCGGGACTGCCACGTACACGACTTCGACATCCTGCGCTGGGTGACCGGCCAGGAGGTCCGCGATGTCCACGCCTACGGGGCCAACCGGGGGGCCGACTACTTCGCGGCGGCCGGCGACGTCGACACCACGGCGGCGGTGCTGCGGATGGAGGACGGGACCATGGTCACGCTCCAGGGGTCGCGCTACAACGGCGGAGGCTACGACGTGCGCATGGAGCTGGCCGGCTCGCGGGGCACGATCGCGGTCGGCCTGGACGAGCGCGCACCGCTGATCTCGGCCGAGGCCGGGACCGGGTTCCCGAGCGAGGAGCCGTGGCAGGAGTTCTGGTCCCGCTTCACTCCCGCTTATGAGGCCGAGATCGCCGCTTTCATCCGCCTGATCCAGCACGGGGGAGAACCCGCCTGCACGGTCGCCGACGCGCTTGAGGCGGTCATCGTGGCCGAGGCCGCCGACCGGTCGATGCGCGAGCAGCGGTCGGTGGAGGTCGCGGAGATCCGTGCGGCGGTGTGACCGGACCGCAGTGGATGCGGCAGAGCGCGGAACGGAAAGGAGGAGGGCCAATGGCAGCCACGCAGCCGCCGCTTGGCGCGAGTGTGCCATCAGTCCCGCGTGCGCGGCGGGGCGGTGGTGCCACGGACGATCAGCTCGGGGGTGAGCACGGCCTCCTGGGGGGCGCGGCCCGGGTCCTCCAGCCGGTTCAGCGCCGTGCGCACCGACAGGGCGGCCATCCGGGGCACGTTCTGGCGGACCGTCGTGAGTTCGATGTGGGAGAGCCGGGCGATGGGGATGTCGTCGTAGCCCACCAGCGACACGTCACCGGGGACATGTACCCCTGCCCGGGACACGGCGTCGAGGAAGCCGATGGCGCACCGGTCGTTTCCGGCGAGTACCGCGGTGGGCATCGTGCCCTCGTCCAGGAGCCGGCGCGCCGCGGCGGCGCCGGACTCCTCCGTGTGGTCGCCGGGCAGGACCCGGGCGGCTTCGGCCAGACCGTGCCCGCGCATCGCCTTCCGGTAGCCGCGGCGCCGTTCGGCGGAGCCGGCCCCCCGGCTGCCGTCGATGTGCACGATGTCGCGGTGGCCCAGGGCGACGAGGTGGTCGACGGCCTGGCGTACGCCTTTGGCCTCGGCGGTGTGCACCGTCTCGACACCGGTGTCGGGGAACCTGCGGCCGACGGAGACCACCGGGACCTGCCGCACGACCTCGGTGAGGAACGCGGGGTCGGTCTCGGGGCCGATCAGGATCAGCGCCTCGCAGCGGTGGCCGAGCAGGGCTTCGATGGCCTTGTGCGAATGGCGCGTGGGGGCGTGGGCCGACAGCAGGATGTCGTAGCCGACCTGCTCGGCCTCGGGATAGATCGCCTCGACCAGGTCGGCGTGGAAGGGGTTGCGCACGGTCAGCATGACCCCGAGGATCCGGCTGCGGCTGCGGGCGAGGACTCGGGCCGCGCTGTCAGGGCGGTAGCCGAGCTCGTCAGCGGCGCGCAGCACCTTCTCGCGCGTCTCCCGGCTCGCACCGGGAGCGTCGCGAAAGACCACCGACACCAGCGCACGCGAGACGCCGACCCGCGCGGCGACGTCCTCCATGGTGGGCCGCTTGGCGCGCCGGGTACGGGGGGTGCCGCCCGCCGGGTCCGATTCCGGAGTCCCCATTCCCACCTCCAGCTCTGTCCGATTCGACCGAACCGGTAACGAAGGGTTGACATGTCTTGTGGTGCAGCTCACCATAACGGAAACTAGAGCGCTCTACTAGAGCGCGATATAGCTCGGGACCAGGAGCTGTCCCCAAGGAGAAGCAGCGGTATCGGTGACACCGGACGCACGAGAAGACGGCCCGATACATCCGACAGGAGGTTCGAGTGAAAGCCAGTGAGCGCCGGCGCCCCGATGGCCCCTTCGAGGTCGTCACCATGGGCCGCGTGGGCGTCGACATCTACCCCGAACAGGTGGGTGTCGGTCTGGACCGGGTGCGTTCCTTCGGCAAGTTCCTCGGGGGCAGCGCGACCAACGTCGCGGTGGCGGCGGCACGCTACGGCCGCGGGACCGCACTGATCACCCGCACCGGTGACGACCCCTTCGGCCGGTTCGTGCACCAGGCACTGGACGGCTACGGCGTGGACGACCGGTTCGTCACCGCCGTTCCCGGTCTGCCGACCCCGGTGACCTTCTGCGAGATCTTCCCGCCGGACGACTTCCCGCTGTACTTCTACCGCCTGCCCAAGGCACCGGACCTGGAAATCCGCACCGAGGAACTGGATCTCGACGCGATCCGCAGCGCCGGCGTCTTCTGGGTGACCGTCACGGGCCTGTGCCAGGAACCGAGCCGGACGGCCACCCTGGAGGCGCTCAAGGCCCGCGCCAAAAGCGGTGTCACCGTCGTGGACCTGGACTACCGGCCGATGTTCTGGGAGTCCCGCGAGGAGGCGCGCTCGTGGGTCCGGGAGGCACTGCCCTATGTGACCGTCGCCGCGGGCAATCTCGACGAGTGGGACACCGCGGTCGGCACGGCCGATGCCCGCGCTGCGGCAAAGGCCGCCCGGGACATCGGTATCGACCTGGCGGTCGTCAAGCAGGGCCCCGAAGGGGTGCTGGCGGTCGACGGCTCGGGTGAGGTGCGGGTTCCGCCGGTTCCGGTCGAGGTGGTCAACGGCCTGGGGGCCGGTGACGCTTTCGGCGGTGCGCTCTGCCATGGGCTGCTGGCCGGGTGGGAGACCGAACGCATCATGCGGTTCGCCAACGCGGCGGGCGCGATCGTCGCCTCCCGTCTCTCCTGCTCGGACGCGATGCCGACACAGGACGAGGTCGAGGCCAAGCTGGACGGGGTGAGCGATGCCGGTTGAAAGGCTGCGCGAGATCATCGAAACGCGCGTGCACAACCCGGACGCGATCGCCGAGGCCGCGGCGAAGCGGGTCAAGGCGGCCTCACCCGTCGGCGAGAACGGCAAGGCGATGATCATCGCCGCCGACCATACGGCCCGCGGAGCGCTCAGGTCCGGTGACCGGCCGATGGCCATGGCCGACCGCGCCGATCTGCTCGACCGGCTGTGCACCGCGCTCTCGCGCCCCGGTGTCACCGGAGTCCTCGCTACCGCCGACATCCTGGACGACCTGCTGCTGCTGGGTGTCCTCGACGGCAAGTCCGTCTACGGGTCGATGAACCGGGGCGGCCTGGCCGGCGCCTCCTGGGAGATGGACGACCGGTTCACCGGCTATGACGCGGAGGCCATCAAGAGGATGGGGTTCGACGGCGGCAAAATGCTGCTCCGCGTCGACTACAGCGACGACCGCACCGTGCCCACCATCGAAGCCTGCGCCAAGGCGGTCAACGAACTGAACGAGGCCGGGGTCATGGCCATGGTCGAGCCGTTCATCTCGCACCGCAGCAACGGCGCCGTACGCAACGACCTGTCACCGGATGCCGTGGCCACGTCGGTGGCCATCGCCTCAGGGCTGGGGCGCTCATCGGCCCGCACGTGGCTGAAGGTGCCGGTGGTGGCGGAGATGGAGCGGGTCATGGCCGCCTCCACGCTGCCCGCGCTCCTGCTCGGCGGCGACATCTCGGCCGACCCCGAAGCCACGTTCGCCCGCTGGGGCGCGGCGCTGAAACTCCCGACCGTGAAGGGTCTGGCCGTCGGCCGGTCCCTGCTCTATCCGGCTGACGACGACGTCGTCTCCGCTGTCGACACTGCTGTGGGGTTGCTGTGACAGAAACTTCCGCCGAACACCGGACCTACCACCTTCCGGCGGGCACCACCGCTGCCGGTCCATTCCGGACCGTGGTCACCCCCGAGTCCGCGGGGTGGGGCTACTCCGGCCTGAAAGTCCTCGAACTGCCGGCCGGCGGCAGTGCGGAGCTCTCCACTGGGGAGGAGGAGGCCCTGGTCCTGCCGCTGGCCGGCGCGTGCACCGTGACCTGCGATGGCGAGAAGTTCGAAGTCGACGGCCGCGATGACGTGTTCTCCCGGGTCACCGACTTCGTGTACTTGCCGCGCGATGCCCGCGCCACGGTCAGCAGCAGGGCGGGCGGCCGGTTCGCCCTCCCCTCGGCCCGCTGCGAGCGGCGGCTGGCGGCGCGCTACGGCCCGGCCGAGGCCGTGCCCGTCGAGCTGCGCGGCGCCGGTCAGTGCAGCCGCCAAGTGAACAACTTCTGCACACCGCAGACCTTCGAGGCGGACAAGCTCATCGCCTGCGAGGTGCTCACCCCGGGCGCCAACTGGTCCTCATACCCGCCGCACAAGCACGACGAGGCCACCGAGACCCAGTGCGAGCTGGAAGAGATCTACTACTTCGAGGTCGCCGACGGGCCGGGCGGCCCGGGAGTGGCCTACCAGCGGGTCTATGGCACTCCGGACCGGCCGATCGACGTCTTCGCCGAGGTGCGCAGCGAGGACGTGGTCCTCATCCCGCACGGCTGGCACGGCCCCTCCATGGCCGCCCCCGGATACGACCTCTACTACCTGAACGTGATGGCGGGTCCCGGTGCGGAGCGCGCCTGGCTCATCTGCGACGACCCCGCCCACACCTGGATCCGGCGGACATGGGCCGACCAGGACATCGATCCCCGGCTGCCGCTGTGCTCGGCCGCGGGCAAGGAAGGGGGAGCACGATGAGCGGTACCGCCGATGTCCCGCAGGGAGGCACCCAGACCCCGGGGAGTGAGTCGGAGGGGCGCGCCGGTGTCTGGACTGAGGAGACCGCCGCGACCCCTGGGAGTGAGACGGAGGGGCGCGGCG
>JAJYTD010000027.1 GCA_021793235.1 Actinomycetes bacterium
GGGCACTCTCTGCCCTCGACTTTTCTGGAGTAGCAGACCGTGGATGTTCAACCCTGGGTATGGGCCACCACGATCGCCGTCCTGCTCGGCGTGATCGCCATCGACTTCCTCATCATCACCCGCCGCCCCCACGAACCCTCCATGCGCGAAGCCGCCATCTGGGTCACCATCTATGTCAGCCTGGCCATCGCCTTCGGCATCGGCCTGGCCGCCACCACCGACGGCCACGCCATGGACTTCTTCACCGGCTGGATCGTCGAATACTCCATGAGCATGGACAACCTCTTCGTGTTCATCCTCATCCTCGGCTCCTTCGCCGTCCCACCCCACCACCGCCAACGCGTCCTCCTCGTCGGCATCGCCCTGGCCCTGCTCTTCCGCGGCCTGTTCATCGCCGTCGGCGCCGCCGCCGTCAACGCCTTCGCCGGCGTCTTCTACCTCTTCGGCGCCTTCCTCCTCTACACCGCCTACCAACTCATCGCCAACAGCCACGACAACACCGAGGAATACCGCGAAAACGCCGCCATCCGCCTCATCCGCCGCATCCTGCCCACCACCGACCACTACCACGACGCCAAACTCACCACCCGCATCGACGGCAAACGCCACGTCACCCCCATGCTGCTGGTCATGGTCGCCGTCGGCCTCACCGACGTCCTCTTCGCCCTGGACTCCATCCCCGCCATCTTCGGCATCACCCAAGAGCCCTACCTCGTCTTCACCGCCAACGCCTTCGCCCTCATGGGCCTCCGCCAGCTCTACTTCCTCATCGGCGGCCTCCTCAACAAACTCGTCTACCTCAGCCACGGACTCGCCGTCATCCTCGGCTTCATCGGCGCCAAACTCATCCTCCACGCCCTCCACGAAACCACCACCCTGCCCATCCCCCAAATCCCCACCACCCTCTCCCTGGCCGTCATCCTGCTCACCCTCACCACCACCACCATCGCCAGCCTCTACAAAACCCGCACCACCAACAACCACACCGGCACAACCGCCGGAACGGTCGACACAGCGGTACGCGGCGCCGATGAAGACGGCGACCTCGACGAGCGAGTATCGACGTGAGCGCTCAGGCGGGGTGCCGGCCGCGAGTCTCACCCCCGCAGCAGGGCCTGGTGGGCCAGTTCGCGGCAGACGAGAGCGAAGTCCAGTTCGGCGGAGGCCACCGCCAGCGGCAGGGTCGAGGTCTCGGTCATCCCCGGGGCGACGTTGACCTCCAGGAAGCGCACCCGCCCCTGGCCGTCGACGATGAGGTCGGTGCGGGAGATGTCGCGCAGGCCCAGCGTCCGGTGGGCCGTCAGGGCGGTGTCCGCGGCGGCCTGGACGATATCGGCCGGCAGCCGCGCCGGGCTGAAGAACTCGGTGCGGCCGGCGGTGTAGCGCGCGGCGTAGTCATAGACGCCGCCGTCGGGCACGATCTCCACCGGGGGGAGCGCGAACGGGCCCTCGCCCAGGTCGAGGACGCCCACCGCGATCTCGGTGCCCGCCACCCGTTCCTCGATGAGCGCCGTGTCGCTGTAGGCGAAGCAGTTCACCAGCGCTGTGGACAGGGCTTCGGCGGAGTCGACCGGGGTGGCGCCGAACGCCGATCCCCCCTGGTCGGGTTTGACGAACAGCGGAAGGCCCAGGACCGCTACGACGCGTTCCAGCAGCGTCTGCGCTCCCAGGTCGTGGAAGGCCGACTTGGGCAGGGCCACCCCGCGCGGCACGGCCACCCCGCGCTCGGCCACCAGCGCTTTGGCCACGGGCTTGGAGAAGGCGACCCGGCAGGCGTCCGGCGGCGCCCCCACGTAGGGAACACCGCTGAGCTCCAGGACCTCCCGGATCGCGCCGTCCTCGCCCGAGGCGCCGTGCAGGACGGGGAAGACGACCTGGGTCGGGTCGGCGGCCAGCGTCGCCAAAAGCGCGGCGTCGGCGTCGGCCACCTGCACTTCGATGTCGAGGCGCCGCAGCGAATCGGCGACGCGTTGTCCAGAGCGCACGCTGACCTCGTGTTCGGGAGACATTCCGCCCGCGAGTACGAGCACCCGATCGAGATCGGCCACGGTCCTGCCTTCTTTCTGTCCTGCTGCTCTCACGGCGGATCGCCCTGCGGATCGGGGGTGTGCGG
Source organism: Actinomycetes bacterium (assembly GCA_021793235.1). Lineage (GTDB taxonomy): Bacteria > Actinomycetota > Actinomycetes > Streptosporangiales > Streptosporangiaceae > JAJYTD01. The sequence continues at coordinate 2,114 of JAJYTD010000027.1, forward strand.
ACACCCGTCGGCTTAGGGAAGGTCGGGGGTGGGCCCGTTGCCGCCGTCGGCGGATGCGACGGAGACGCCGCCGAACGTATCACGCAGGGACGTCTCGCTCTTGATTACGCCGACCAGGCGACGGATCCCTTCGCGGATCTGTTCCGGCGCGGGGTAGCAGAAGGACAGCCGCATACTGCGGCGTCCCTCATCGGATGCGTAGAAACCGGTACCGGGCACGTAGGCGACCCGCTCGTTGACGGCGCGCGGCAGCATGGCCTTGGTGTCGAGCCCTTCGGGCAGGGTGGCCCAGACGAAGAAGCCGCCCTGGGGGCGGGTCCAGGTACTGCCGGCGGGCATGAGCGAGTCCAGCGCCGTGAGCATGGTGTCGCGGCGCTCGCGGTACATCTCGTTGAAGTCCTTGATCTGTTCCCGCCACGGGTGGGTGGACAGGTAGCGCCCCACGACCATCTGGTTGAAGGTGGAGTGGCTGAGCATCGCCGACTCGGCGGCCAGCACGAGTTTGGCGCGTACCGAGGAGGGGGCCAGGGCCCACCCGATACGGAATCCCGGGGACAGTGTCTTCGAAAAGGAGCCCAGGTAGATGACGTTGTCGGGGGCGTCGGCGCGCAGGGCCGGAATGGGCTCGCCCTCGTAGCGCAGCAGGCCGTAGGGGTTGTCCTCCAGCACCAGCAGGCCGTGGCGCGCGCAGATCTCCTGGACGCGCGAGCGGCGTTCGGCGCTGAGGGTGACACCGGCCGGATTCTGGAAGTTGGGCACGGTGTAGAAGAACTTGACCCGGCGCCCTTCGGCGGCCAGCCGGACCAGCGTCTCCTCCAGCGCCTCGGGAATGACGCCGTCCTCGTCCATGCCGACGTGGCGGATGTCGGCCTGGAAGGCGGCGAAGGTGTTGATCGCCGTGACGTAGGTGGGCGCCTCGCACAGGACGACGTCGCCGGGGTCGACGAACACCCGGGTGACCAGGTCCAGCGCCTGCTGGGAGCCGACGGTGACGATGACGTCGTCGGCGGCGGCGTCGATCCCCTCCAGGCCCATGACCTCGCAGATCTGCTCGCGCAGCACGGGGTCGCCCTGCGCGGAGCCGTACTGCAGCGCGGTGGCGCCCTGCTCGGCCACGACCTGCTGCACGATCTCGCCGATGTGCTCCAGCGGCAGCGCGCTCACATTGGGCATGCCGCCGGCGAGCGAGACCACCTCGGGGCGGGAGGCGACGGCGAAGAGGGCCCGGACCTCCGAGGCCACCATTCCCTGGGCGCGTGCGGCGTAGGCGCCGACGTAGGGATCGATGCGCGAGCCCTGCGACGCGGGCTTTCGGTGGGGTTCTCGGGGATCAACGGACACGATCCACCTCCGCTGGATTCGATGGTCGATGCGGATAGGACGCGCGGCGTCCGTCATCGGTTCACCGGCCCGTGCCCGGTCTGCAGGCCCGTGTGCCGCGCCTCCGGCGCCCCCGCAGTGTCGGCCAGTCTATGCGCTGCCTCCCGCCACGGTGGCACCGCCCTGCCCACTCGCCCACATACCCCAAAGGGGGCCGCCCATCCACCGTTCTCTTATTTCCGCTCTGGGCGCGGATTCCAGCAGAAAGTTCACGGTCGATGGGCCCCGCCCCCGCGGTCGCGGTGCGGCGGTCAGGATTTGCGGTTCTCCCCCAGCTCCTCCTCGATGGGGTTGACCGGCCGCGTCTCCTTGGCCTGTTCGGACATGCCCGGCTTGGTGTGCTCCCTGCGCTGCTGGGTCCGGTCGGACTCGGTGCGCGGCTCCGGGGCCAGCCGACCCGTGGGGACCGCGCGCAGGATCTCGTTGGGTTCGTTGTAGTCCGCCGCAGGGATGGACTGCAGCGCGCTCAGCAGCTCCTCATCGGCCCCGGCGTCTTGGGCGTATACCACGATCCGGTCCTTGTCCACGGGGAAGTCGAGTTCGGACAGGACCTGCTTGAGGCCGTCGATACTGCGCAGAACCGCCATCGGTCGCTCCTTAGGGTCGTCCGTCCGCACGTCTGCGGCGCGTGAACAGTGGGCGGCTACCCCGAACCCTGCGGCGTATACCCTGCTCAGCGGGTGAGGGCCGGCCGGCGGCGCTATCCGCCGACGTGGCGTGCGCAGGCGATGACCGCCGCGTACTGCACCCCCACCAGGTCGTTGATGGGGATGGGCATGACCGGCACCGCGTCGGCGTCGGCGGCCCAGCCCTGGTAGCGCTCGCGCAGCCGCGCGTGCTGGCGGCGGATGCCGGGGGTGCGGTTGCCGATGGCGATCTCCCCGTCGAGTGCGCGCAGCAGCATCCCCGCGTAGCGCAGCCGGGCCGCCTCCACTGTGGCGATGCCGCTCATGCGTTCGCAGACCACGGCCGGGCGCTGGTTCTCCGGGGCTGCGGCGCGGGTCGCGTTCTGCGCCGCCAGGCCGCTGAGGTGGGGCGCGAAGGCGCGGGTGGCGCGCAGGAAGGGGGACGCCACGCTGAAATCACCGGACAGCTCGTCCAGGACCTCCTGGATCAGCTGGGCCACCTCACCGATCTCCGCGCCGCGGGCGCGCAGCAGGTCCGCATAGCTCTGGTCGATCGGGGTGTGGTCGTCGGCGTCGGGGTCGGCCCAATAGGGGACCTCCGAAGCGAGGTAGAAGGTCCCGTAGCGCTCGGCGTAGGCGGCGCTGGACGCGCCCGAGACGTGGGCCAGCGGATCCATCCCGTGGCTCTCGGCGAAGTCGTAGGCGTCCTCGGCGCGGATGCAGCCGAAGATCGCCGGGGCGAAGCGCTCGATGAACGGGGCCTCGCCCTCGCCCGTCTCCAGTGGGAGCCCGAACGCGGCCGGGATCTGGGTGAGCTGTTCGGTGAGCGCGGGCGTGGTGTGGCTGACGTAGTAGAAGACCCCGCCGTACTCGCCGTTGTGCAGCGAAGCCATGAACGCCGGCGTGACCTTGTCGATCAGGTGCATGAGCGCGCGCGTCTCCGGCATGGCGCGGGTGAACACGGCCTTCTTGTAGGAGAGCGGGAAGCTCCACTCCACCTGCTCGTCGCCTGCGGGCCGGTAGAAGTTGCGCCCGTAGTGGCTGCGGCTCATCGGGCCGGTGAACCATGCCTCATTCAGCCGCGTCCCGTCGGGGTCGATGCAGGGGATGATGTGCCAGGTGTAGCCGAGGTCGGCGCGCAGCGCGCCGTCATCGGCCAGGGTCTGGGCCAGGTGCAGGGCGGTGAGTCCGCCCACGGGTTCGTTGGGGTGCACGCCGCCGAAGACCAGCGCGTGCCGCGGGCCGTTTCCGATGGTCATCGACCACAGGGGGTCGCCCAGTCGCGACCGGCCGATCTCGCGGACCGCGACGGCATCGGGGTGCGCCGCGGCGATCCGGTGCATCCGGTCGACGAGAGCGTCGACCCCGAGAAAGGTGGTGAAGTTCGCCGGCTCACCGATGAGTTCGGCCATCGACCGGTTCGACAAAGGGGTGTCCTCCGCTGTAAGGCGCCGGCGCCTCCGCCACGGCGCCGTGGTGAATTTCCTGGCAAGCCGAGATTAGGCCAGGGCAGAGCCATCGGTCCTGGCCGGGGCCTGTGCCGCTGGGCACCGCCGAGGATCGGGCGGGGTCTGCATGCCGGGCCCGCCCGCGGGTAGCGGCCCGGGGCCGCCCGGAGAGAGCCGCGCACAAGGAGGCCTGCGATGACGGACCGGAAACGGCTGTATGAACTGGGGCAGCAACTGCGCGTGGACGCGGTGCGGGCCGCGGACGCCGCGGGGTCGGGGCATCCGACCTCGTCGATGTCTGCCGCGGATCTGATCGCCGTGCTCGCGGCCGACCACCTGCGCTATGACTTCGATGCCCCAGACGCCCCCGGAAACGACCACCTGATCTTCTCCAAGGGCCATGCCTCGCCGCTGCTGTACGGGCTGTACAAGGCCTGCGGCGCGATCACCGATGCGGAACTGCTCTCCTACCGGAGCCTGGGCAGCCGCTTGGAAGGGCACCCCACGCCGCGCCTGCCCTGGGTGGATGTCGCCACGGGGTCGCTGGGCCAGGGGTTGCCGGTCGGCGTCGGCGTGGCGCTTGCCGGACGGCGCCTGGACCGGCTGCCCTACCGGGTGTGGGTCCTGTGCGGCGACGGCGAGTTCGCCGAGGGGTCCTGCTGGGAGGCGCTGGAGTTCGCCGGCGCCGCCGGCCTGGGCAACCTCACGGCGATCCTGGACATCAACCGGCTCGGCCAGCGGGGGCCGACCCGGCACGGGTGGGACATCGACGCCTACCGGGACCGGGTGGCGGCGTTCGGCTGGCACACCATCGAGGTCGACGGGCACGACGTCGAGGCGATCAGCCAGGCCTATGCGCAGGCGCAGGAGGAGACCGATCGGCCCACGGCGATCATCGCCCGCACCGTCAAGGGGGCGGGCGTCCCGGCCGTTGCGGACCAGGAGGGCGCCCACGGCAAGCCCGTGGCCGACACCGACGAGGCCATCGCCGCCCTGGGCGGCGTCCGCGATCTGCGCATCGAGGTGGCCCGCCCCGATCCCGGGCTGACTCCGCACCGCTTCCCCGAAGGCCCGATGGAGCACCGAACCTACGAGAAGGGCGAGGAGGTCGCCACTCGCACGGCGTTCGGCGAGGCCGTCACCGCCTTGGGCGGCGCCCGCGGCGATGTTGTCGTGCTGGACGGCGAGGTCGCCGATTCCACGCGCGCCCAGGGGTTCGCCGATGCCCATCCGGAGCGGTTCGTGGAGTGCTACATCGCCGAGCAGCAGATGGTCGCCGCCGCGGTCGGGCTGCAGGTGCGCGGCTGGGTTCCCTACGCGGCGACCTTCGCCGCCTTCCTCAGCCGCGCCTACGACTTCATCCGCATGGCGGCGATCAGCCGGGCCGACCTCAACCTCGTCGGCTCCCACGCGGGTGTGGCGATCGGAGCGGACGGCCCTTCGCAGATGGGGCTGGAGGACATCGCCTCGCTGCGGGCCGTGTACGGCAGCACCGTCCTGCACCCGTGCGACGCCACCTCCACCGCCGCCCTCACCGCCGCGATGGCCGACCGGCGCGGCGTGAGCTACCTGCGCACGATGCGCGGGAAGACACCGGTGCTCTACGGCCCCGACGAGCAGTTCGAGATCGGCGGCAGCACGGTGCTGCGCTCCTCCGACTCCGACCGGGTGACGGTCGTGGCGGCGGGCGTCACCGTGCACGAGGCGCTGCGGGCCGCCGACACGCTGGCCGAGGAGGGCATCGCGGTGCGGGTCATCGACGCCTACTCCATCAAACCGGTGGACGCGCCCGCCCTGCGCGCGGCCGCGGCCGATACCGGGCATCTGCTGACCGTGGAGGACCACTGGCCCGAGGGCGGTCTGGGCGATGCCGTACTCGACGTGTTCGCCGACTCCCGGCCGTCGCCGCGGATGATGAAGCTCGCGGTCTGGGCCATGCCCGGCTCGGCGACGCCGGAGGAGCAGCTGAGGGAGGCGGGCATCGACGCGGAAGCCATCGCGGCCGCCGCGCGCGGCCTGCTGGCCCACGAGCAGGTGCCGCGCGCCCGCGCGCACGTGTGACGCTGCTTTCAGCGGCCGGCGCCCGGCTGCCGCAGGACAGCGGGCGCCGGCCGCTGAGCCGCCGGTCGGCTCAGCCCTTCAGCGCGCCGGCCATGAGCCCTCGCATGAAGTAGCGCCCCAGGACGAGGTAGATGACCAGGGTCGGCAGCGACGCCAGGAGCGCGCCGGCCATCTGCTCGTTGTAGGGCACGGCGGCCGACCCCGAACCGGCGATGTTGTTGAGTTGGACCGTGACCGGCCAGCTGTCGGGCCCGGTGAGGAAGACGGCGAACAGGAAGTCGTTCCAGGCCGAGGTGATCTGCCAGATCAGCGTCACCGCGAACGCCGGGGCCGACACCGGCAGGATGATGGAGACGTAGGTGCGCAGGATGCCCGCCCCGTCGACGCGGGAGGCCTCGACGATGCCGTCGGGGATGGCGGCGTAGAAGTTGCGGAAGATCAGCGTGCAGATCGGGATGCCGTAGACGATGTGCGCGAGGACCAGCGGGAACAGCCCGCCCATGAGGTCGGCCGATACCAGCATCTGCTGGAGCGGGATCATCACGGCCTGGTAGGGGATGAACATCCCGAACAGGAACAGCGTGAACACGAGGTCGGCGTAGGGGAAACGCCACTTCGCCAGCACGTAGCCGTTGAGGGAGCCCAGCACGGCGGCGATGATCGAACTCGGCACCACCAGTCGCACGCTGTTCCACAGCGCGGGCGAGAGCCTGTCCCACACCGAGACCCAGTTGTCCAGCGTCCAGGTCCGGGGCAGCAGCCACGCCTGGTCGGCCGTTGCCTCGGAGAACGGCTTGAAGCTGGTCACCAACAGCATGTACATCGGCATCAGGAAGACCACCGCGATGACGAGCAGCACGGTGAACTTGGCCGCCGAGGCATAACGGCCGGGTGCGGCCGTGCGCGGCGCCGGGACGGGACTGGTCGTCGTGGCCGCCATTACCTGCCCTCGCTCCGTTCCTTGCGGATCGTCCAGATCAGATACGGGATGACGACCGCGGCGACGGCCATCAGCATGTAGGCGGCGATCGTGGCGCCCTTGGCGGGGTCGCGCACCTCGAACACCATGTCGAACATGAAGATCGCCGGGACATCGGTGATGATCTGCTTGCCGGCGACCGCGATGATGAGGTCGAAGACCTTCAGCGACATGTGGCCGAGAATGATCACGGCTGACAGGACCACCGGCCGCAGCTGCGGGATGACGACTTTGGTATAGACCTGCCATTCCGAGCAGCCGTCGACCCGGGCGGCTTCCCGCAGGTCGTCAGAGATCCCGCGGAACCCGGCCAGAAACAGCGCCATGATGTAGCCCGACAGCTGCCAGACGGCCGGCAGGGCCATCGCCACCATGCCGAAGTCGGGGCTGGTCCACCAGTCGTTGACCAGGAAGTCCAGTCCCAGGTTGGCGAACAGCGCGTTCAGTCCGGTGGCGCGTTCGATGGGCGCGGGGTTCATCAGCCAGCGCCAGACCAGGCCGGTGGCGATGAAGGAGATCGCCATGGGGGCGAGGTAGATGGTCCGCAGCGCCGCCTCGCCCCGGACGCCCTTGTCCAGCAGCAGGCCGAGCAGCCACCCCATGACCAGGGCCCCGCCCACGAAAACCGCGGTGAAGATGACCGCGTTGCCGACCGCGTTGAGCCACCGGGCTTCGCTCCACAGTGCGACGAAATTGGCGAATCCCACGAATTCGCCGTCGTGGATGGGTTTGTGCTTGTCGCTCATCGCGAGCTGGAAGTTCCAGCCGATCATCCCGTAGACGAACACCGCGATCAGCACGATCGACGGTGACACCAGCAGCAGCCCGGGCAGCCACGTGCGTACGCGCCGCACGGCCACCTCCTTCTTCGTCGACATCCGTGGCCGCCTCGCCGCTCCTCCTCGGGGCCGGCCGGGTGTACCCGGCGGCCCCGAGGAAAGCCGGCCGGTCCGCTACTCCTGCGCCGCGGTGGTGAGCGCGTCCTGCAGGGCGGCGAGGTCGTCGTCCTGCAGGTACAGGCCGACCGCGGTGTCGATGTCGGTCTTCCAGGCGTTGTTCACGGTGACGCCGTGCCAGAAGGAGCCGGCGAGGTCATCGCTCTTCCACTGCTCCATGGCCTCGGTCAGGTACGCGCTGTCGGCGTACTTTTCGGGGTCGCCGTCGGTGCGCGCCGGGATGGAGCCCTTGAGCGGGTTGAAGATGTCCTGGCCCTCCTGGCTGGAGACCAGCTCCAGCCATTTCTGTGCCGCCTCCTGGTTGGGGGCCCCCTCCGGCAGGGTGAAGCTGTCGGACAGCCACATGTAGACGCCGTCGGTGCCCGGCGACGGCGCCCAGCCGAAGTCCTCGCCCTCGGTCATCTCCAGGTCGTTGACGAAGTAGCCGGCGGCCCAGTCGCCCATGATGTTGAACGCGGCCTCGCCGTCGACCACGCGCTTGGCCGCCTCCTGCCAGTCCTCCGAAGCCGACTCCTCCTGGGAGTGCGCAAGGATCGCGTCGAACTTCTCCAGCGCGGTCTCGACCTCGGGTGTGGACCAGTCGGCGCCCGGCTCCCACAGGGCGTTGTAGGCGTCCACGCCGAGTTCCCCGAGCAGGACGCTCTCCAGCAGGTGGTCGACGGTCCACTGCGCACCGATCGACAGCGGGATGGCGTCGGTCTCCTCCTCGATGGCCTTCAGGTCGTCGATGAAGTCGTCGACCGTCTCCGGCGGCTCGTCGATGCCGGCCTCCTCCAGTACCGCGGGGTTGAACCACAAGACGTTGGACCGGTGGACGTTGACCGGCACCGAGTACACGCTGCCCTCGTAGCTGATCTGGTCGACCAGCTCCTCGGGGTAGGCCTCGCCGAGGCCGTTCTCCGCGTAGAAGTCGTCCAGCGGCTGGAGGTAGCCCGCTTCGATGTAGTCCTGGAGTTCGGCGCCGGCGTGCCCCTGGAAGGAGTCCGGCGGGTCCTGGCTTTGCAGCCGCCCCTCCAGAACCGCCTGGGCGTTGGTCCCCGAGCCGCCGGCCACGGCGGCGTTGACGAATTCGATCCCGGAGTTGTCCTCCTCGAACTTCTCGATCAGCGCGTTGAGACCGGCCTCTTCCCCTCCCCCGGTCCACCACGAGAAGACTTCGACCTCGCTGTTGTCGCCCGCACCGCCGCCTCCGCAGCCTGTGGCAGCAAGGACGCCGACCAGAGCGGCCGCCGTGGCCGCCTTCACGCCTGCCCGCATAGCAGTTCCCTCCCACATCGACGCCGCATGTGACATAGACAACGCTGCCCCGGACACCAATCCGGTCATTTTCGATCAATTGTGTCAAGATCGGTCAGCATAACGTCTCGGCATAGGCGTCCGGCGCCGCTGCGGCGCTACGTGGAAGCGGGCGCCTGCCCGCAGGCGGTCACCGAGAGCCTCGCGGGCTGCTCCACCGCCGGGCGGCCAGCGCGGATAGGCGGCCTGCCATCCTGCCCGCCGCAACGGACGGTTGGGCCCGGGCAGAGGTCTGCCCCGGCTCCGCGGGGAGCGGGTGGGCGCCCATGGTGGGCACCACCCGCCAGATGACGGCCGGGCGCAGCGCGGCCGAGGTCTGTCCCGAGGCGGCCGCCCATGTCCAGGCCGCCTTCGGCATGGGCGGAGAACAGCCGGGCGGACCGCTTTCGCGCCGCCTCAAGGCCGTGCCGGGTCAGGAGTCCGGTTCCGCGTCCTCGCCAGGGCGGTCCGGGTGGCGGCGCAGCAGGGCGACCGCCCCCGCCAGGCCGCCCCACACGATGACCATGGCGATGACCATCATCGCGATGGCGCCGACCGACATCACCGGCCTCCTTTCCCGGGAACGCCCGGTTCGGAGCCGGCGGCCGCGTCGGTGCCGGTGTCCATGCCGCGCTTCCACGGAATCAGTGAGATGAGGGCGCTGATCACGATCGCTCCCAGGGCGAGGCCCCATCCGGCGATCACCAGGAACCGCGTCGGGTAATCCCCGTAGTTCTCGCCGAGTTCGGTCGCGAGGCTGTCCCACATCATCCACCCGAGGACCACCGGCGTGATCAGGCCGAGAGCGATCCGCCACCACCGGCCGAGCACGACCGCCGAAGTCGCGTCGGCGTGGGCCTGCAGCGCCGGCAGGCGGCGCAGCACCCAGGCGACGACGACCACGGCCACCAGTCCGGCGAGTGCGACACCGTACTGGTTGATGAAGTGATCAGCGACGTCGAGCAGGTAGAGCCCTTCTCTGGTCGGAAACAGCGCCACCGACACGAGCGCCGTGGCACCGCCGACGGTGAGCACGGCGGGGACCCGCCGCAGTCCCGTCCGGTCCTGCACCGCCGCCACGATGACCTGCACGATACTCACCAGCGACGAGAATCCAGCGACCACCAGCGAACCGAAGAACAGCACGCCGAACAGGGCGGCACCGGCCGGAATCGCCGAGATGATCTGCGGGAACGCGACAAAGGCCAGCCCGATGCCCGACTCGACGACCTCGTCGAGCGCGATTCCGCTGGACGCCGCCATGAACCCCAGCGCCGCGAACACGCCGATCCCGGCCAGCAGCTCAAAGGAGCTGTTGGCGAACCCGGCCACGAGGGCGGATCCGGTGAGGTCGGCGCGGCGGCGCAGGTAGGAGGCGTAGGTGATCATGATACCGAAGCCGATGGACAGCGAGAAGAAGATCTGCCCGTAGGCCGCGACCCACACGCTGCCGTCCAGGACGGCCGACCAGTCGGGGGTGAAGAACGCGTCGAGCCCGGCCGCGGCGCCCGGCAGGAACAGCGCGCGGACGACCAGGAGCACGAACAGCGCCGCCAGCAGCGGAATGAAGACCTTGTTCGCCCGCTCGATGCCGCGCTGGACGCCGAAGGCGAGGACGAGCAGCGTGCACGCCCAGACGCCGACCAGCGGCCAGGCGACACCCGCCACGTAGGACGAGACCATCCCCGGCCCTTCGGCGACCTGCAGGAACTCCTCGTTCAAGAAGGCCTCGGGATCATCGCCCCACTGCCGTCCGATGGAGAACCCGACGAACCGCACCGCCCAGGCGATGATGACCGCGTAGTAGGTGGCGATCACGAAGCAGATCGCCACCTGCCACCACCCGATCGCCTCGGTCGGACCGGACATCCGGCGAAACGCCCGCGGCGGCGATCCGCGGAAGCGGTGGCCGATCGTGTACTCGAGGATGAGCAGCGGAATCCCGGCGGTGAGCAGGGCGATCAGGTAGGGCAGCAGGAACGCCCCGCCGCCGTTGTCGTAGGCGATGTAGGGGAACCGCCAGATGTTGCCCAGGCCGATGGCCGATCCGATGGCCGCCATCAGAAAGCCCGCGCGGGTGGCCCACTGTTCCCGAGGCTGCTGCGGCATTGTCCGGGCTCCTTGGTCGCACGGTCCGTCGCCGACCGACGCTAGCAGCCCCTATTACCCGCAGTTGCACATGCACACCGGAGAGTCACACACCGGTGGCCTGATCGGACGCCCGGATGCCTTACGGATTCCCTCCTCTCCGGGCGCCGCTTCGGGCGGTCAGCGCCTTTGCCTACCGTGTGCCCTGGAAGCGGGCAGAAGGGCCGATGGCGCTTTGCTGATGGGTCGAAACCGGGACCGGCCTGGCCGGGCTCAGGGTTTGCGGCCGACGGCGACCAGGTGCGGGACTTCGCGGCCGACGTAGAGGGTCTCGGCGTCGGGCCGCCACGCGGGGGCCGAGACCACACCGGGCTCCACCATTTCCAGACCGGTGAAGAACCGGGCCACCTCGGAGCGGCTGCGGGCCGTCATCGGGTTCGGATTCGCCTGATTCCACACGCGCAGCAGCTCGGCCATCCCCTCAGGGTCGACATCGGATGCGGGGTGACCTACGGCCAGGTAGCTGCCGGAGGGAACGGCCGCCAGCAGCGTGTCCACTACCTGCTGCGCCTCGTCGTCGTCGACGATGTAGTTCAGAATGCTCGAGAGGATGATCGCGACCGGGCGGTCGAAGTCCAGCGTCGCCTCGGCGGCGTGCAGGATCGCTTCGGGGTTGCGGGCGTCCTCGTGGATGTAGTCGGTGGCGCCCTCCGGGGCGCCGACGAGGAGCGCGCGGGCGTGCACCAGCACGAGCGGGTCATTGTCGACGTAGACGATGCGGCACTCCGGCGCGACCCTCTGGGCGACCTCGTGGGTGTTGTTGGCGGTGGGCAGCCCGGTACCCACGTCGAGGAACTGGCGGATGCCCTGCTCGGCGACGAGAAAGCGCACGGAGCGCGCCAGGAACTCCCGGTCGGCGCGCGCGCTGACGATCCCGTCCGGCAGAATGGCGCGCAACTGCTCACCGACCTCGCGGTCGACGGCGTAATTGTCCTTTCCGCCCAACCAGTAGTTCCAGACCCGTGCCGAGTGCGGCACACCCGTGTCGAGCTGCGGCGAATTATCACTCATATGAATTGTCCTGAAAAATGGGGATGATCCAGCGATGTTGGGATCATAGAGCCTCTGTGGACCGCGGGCCCACGCCAGAGGCGGCCACGGCGCGAAGCCCCGAATTCCGGCCACGCTCGGACAGCGGCGCGCCGGGAACCGCATGCCGCGGTGCCGCCTGGAGGGGCCGCCGAGCACCGCACCACGACTGTGCCCAGGAACGCGCGCGCAGCGCCGCGCGGCCCCTCTGGGCGGCCGAGCCGACGCACGTGCCCGGCCGCTTTGCAGCGGTCCGGCAGCGGTGCCGCGCACGGGCTCAGCCGGCGAGGAACTCGGTGATCGCCTTGGCGAAGTCCGGGTCTCTCACCGCCCCGAGGTGGTCTCCCGAAACGACACGGAGGCTTCCGCCCGGGATCGCCCCGGCCAGCACTTCCGGGCGGGTGGCCAGTTCGTCGCCGTCCCCGGCCAGGACGAGCGCGGGCGCGGTGATCGCCTCCAGCGCGATCGGGGCGCGGTGCATCGATGCCGCCTGGGCCGCGAGGGCGAAGCGGTCACCGCCGACCGCGTCCGCGAACACGCGGAACGCGGCGGCGCCCTGGTCGGTGATGTCCGCCGGATCGTCCGCGGTGAGCGCTTCGAGCACACTGGGCCCGTTCAGGACTCGGCGGTCGACGCCGCCGATTTCGACCGCGGCGGCGCCGACCCCGCCGACCACCAGTCGGCGGATCCGCGTGTCCTTTGCGGCCAGGATCAGCGAGACGACCGCACCCATCGAGTAGCCGACGAGGTCGACCTGCGGCTCCCCCAGGATGTCCAGCAGCATGGACAGATCCTGCGCCATCCGCGCCTCGCCGTACTTCGCGCGGTCGTGCGGTTTGCCCGAGGCGCCGTGCCCGCGCGCGTCGACGGCGGCCACCCGCCGCCCGGCGGCCAGGAGCGCGTCGACGATGCCGGGAGCCACCCAGTTCGCGTCCGCGTTGGCGATGAACCCGTGGTGCAGCACCACCAGCGGACGATCGGAACCGTGGCCCCACTGGTAGTAGGCGATCTCGACGCCGTCCGAAGCGGTGAAAGTGTCCATGCCCTGTCCCTTCTCGCCCCCACACCAGGTGGCTCTGCTCTCCTCCATTGCATCCGATCCAGAGCCCGATGGCATCGGTGTTATCACCGGTCAGCGCATCTGGTGGGGGTCGGTGCCGTGGCCGGTGGGACCGGCGGCAGCCGAGCCGTAGGGGGCGCGGCCGTAGGGGGCGGCGCTCGGCCGGGCGGGCGCCGCCGTCCGCCACCGGGACGGCCAGACGGAAGCGGTGACGAGTACGGCCCCGAGGAGCACGTAGATGTGCTGGCCCATGGACATCGAGAGCGGGTCGCTGCGCAAGACGGCGGCGGCCATATCGGTATACACCAGGGGAGAGGACACCACCAGTCCGTACACCAGGAAGAGCACACCGGGGATCAGTGAGGCCAGCGGAGACAGCCAGGGCGACAGCGCCGCCCCCAGGACTACGCCCGCCAGCGCGATCAGCACGGTTCCGACCACCACCTCCGGTGCGCCGAAGTCGAACTTGATGAACGCCACCCTCGTGAACTCCATGCCTTTGCTCAGGAGCAGCACAATGGCGGGGATGGTGAGGACCCCGGCCCCCGCACCGATCAGATGGCGAATGGTGGCGGTCATGGGTACCGTCCTTTCTCGGCTCGCTCGTCCCGAGTCTGCCAGAATGCCCGGTCCAGGCGCGGAGGCGAAAACGGGGTACGGACGGGACGGCCTCGCGACCCGCCCCGGGAGGTGCCGCCCGAAGGCTGCGGCGCTGGGAGCCCCGTTCGGGAGCGCTCCCACCCCAGTCCGGACCCCGCGCCCGGGGACCGGCATAATGCTGTGGTCGATGCCTGCCGCCCGGGCGGCCGACAGGAACGGAGCAGCACATGCCGGACACACCGACCCGTTGGGGAATCATCGGCACCGGGGGGATCGCCCGGATGTTCGCTGAGGATCTGCAGCGACTGCCCGGCCACGAGGTGCTCGCGGTCGGCTCCCGCTCGCCGGGCACGGCCGAAGCCTTCGCCCGGCGCCACGGGATCGGGCGCGCCTACGGTTCCTACGCCGAACTCGCCGCGGACGCCGACCTCGACGTCGTCTACATCGCCACGGTCCACAGCGCCCACCTCTCGGCCGCGCGGACGTGCCTGCTGGCCGGTCGGCCGGTCCTGGTGGAGAAGCCGTTCACCGTCAACGCCACCGAAGCCGCGGAGCTCGCCGATCTGGCCGCCGCACGCGGCCTGTTCGCGATGGAGGCGATGTGGACCCGCTTCAACCCGATCATCAAACGGCTGCGCCGGCTGGTGGCCGACAAAGCGATCGGTGAGATCACCGCGCTCTACGCCGACTTCGGCTTCGCCCACGAATTCGACCCCGACCACCGCCTCTGGGCGCCGGACCTGGCCGGCGGCGCACTGCTCGACCTGGGCGTCTACCCGGTGTCGCTGGCCTCGATGCTGCTGGGGCAGCCGGACCGCGTCCACGCGACCTCCAGCACCGCGCCCAGCGGCGTCGACGCCCAGACCGCGATGGTGCTGCGCTACCCCGCGGGTGCGGTGGCCCTGCTGCACTGCGGGCTTGTGGCCGGGTCGCCGCAGACCGCGACCGTGATCGGCACCCGTGGCCGGATCGAGCTGGCCGCGCCCTTCTTCCGCCCCGCCGAGCTGAGACTGCTGCGCGAAGGGGGCCAGACCGAGCGGTTCGGCATCGAGATCCCCGGCCACGGCTACACCTACCAGGCCCAGGAAGTGGCCCGGTGCCTGTCCGAAGGGCTGCTGGAGTCGCCCCTGATGCCGCTTGAGGAGTCGGTCGCCGTTCTGCGCCTGCTCGACACCGTGCGCGAGCAGCTCCGCGAGGCGCACTCCCCCGTGGCCCAGACGACCTGAGGGTTCAGCCGCCGCCCCTCGGGCAGCAGCGACACGTGAACCCCCGATCACGACGCGATACGGTCGAGGGCGGACTCCGTACCCGTGGGGGATGGACGGGAGGCGGCCGGGGATGCGGCGGAGTGTCGTAGTGACCATCATCAAGCGCGTGCTGCTGGGTGCGCTCGCCGCCCAGATCGCGGTGATCATCGGCCTCATCGGCATCGACAGCTGGCGCAAGCGGGTCCGGTCCCACCGCGTGTCCTTTCCCACGACCGCGCCGACCGACATTCCGGTGGACGGCACGGTCGCCACGGTCTACACCTACGGTGAAGACCTCTACGCCGCGATGCTCGCCGCGATCCGATCCGCCCGGCACCAGATCCTGCTGGAGTCGTTCATCTTCAAGGGCGACGCAGTGGGCCAGGAGTTCAAGCGCGCCCTGATCGAAGCCGCTGAGCGGGGCGTCGAGGTCTTCGTGATCTATGACGGCTTCGCCAACCTTGTCGTACCGCGGCGCTTCTTCCGCTTCCCGCCGTCGGTGCACGTGCTGCGCTACCCGGTCTTTCGGCCCGGCGTCCTGCTGCTGAACGTGCGCAAGTCCGGGCGGGACCACCGCAAGCTCCTCGTCGTCGACGGCGAGACCGGATTCGTGGGCGGCTACAACATCGGATCCCTGTACGCCACCGACTGGCGGGACACCCATCTGCGCCTGACCGGCCCGGACGTGTGGGACCTGCAGAACGCGTTCTGCGACTTCTGGAACAGCAACCGCAGAGACGACCAGCCGCGGCTCGACGACAGCGGGACCACACGCTGGAACCCGCGCATCCGCGCCCACCGCAACGTTCCTGAGCAGCTCGTCTACCCCGTCCGCGGGATGTACCTCGAAGCCATCGACCGCGCCAAGCACCGCATCTACATCACCCAGGCCTACTTCATCCCCGACCACGAGATCCTCAGCGGACTGATCGCCGCGGCCCGGCGCGGGGTGGACGTCCGTCTCCTGCTCCCCGAGACCTCCAACCACGTCATCGCCGACTGGCTCTCCCGCGGGTTCTATACTGCGCTGCTGCGCGGCGGAGTGGAGCTGTGGCTGGCCAAAGACGCCATGGTGCACGCCAAGACCGCGACCATCGACGGCCACTGGAGCACGATCGGCACCGCCAACGTGGACCGGATGAGCCTGACCGGCAACTACGAGATCAACGTCGAGATCTTCGATGACGGTGTCGCGGCCCACATGGAAAGCGTGTTCGCCAATGACCGCACCAACGCGCGGCGCCTGACCGAGGGCGAGTGGCTCAGGCGCCCGCTCGTGGCCAAGCTCAGCGAGCTGGTCCTGGCCCCGCTGCGCCCTCTGCTGTGACGTGTCCCCGTGCCGGAGCACGGGGATTCCCGCCCCCGCGGGCGGGGGCGCTGTTTCACCGCGACAGCCGCCCGAGCGGGATGGGCGGGCCCGCCGGATGTTTGGCCGGACCCGGCGCTGGTAGCCGCCCCGGAGTAGACCGAAACCGCGGCATGGGGGCGAGCACCGTGAGCGTATTCCGCGACCGGCGGCAGGCAGGGGAGCAACTGGCCGAGAAGCTGCGCGGCCGCGGACTGGACGACCCCGTGGTGCTGGCGCTGCCCCGCGGAGGGGTCCCCGTGGCCTCCTGCATCGCGGCGAAGCTCAACGCTCCCCTGGACATCGCGGTGGTGCGCAAGATCGGCGCCCCCCATAATCCGGAGGCGGCGATCGGTGCCGTCACAGCGGAGGGCGATCCCTTGTTCGACCGCGGTGTGCTGGCATGGCTGCGGCTGGAGGAGTCGGACCTGGCCCACATGGTCGCGACGGAGCGCGCCGAGGCCCGAAGACGCGTGGCCGCCTACCGCGGCGACCGCCCGGCCACGCGGATCGAGGGGCGCGACGCCGTGGTCGTCGACGACGGGCTGGCGACCGGCATGAGCGCCCGAGCGGCCCTGACCGACCTGCGTGACCGGCGTCCGGCTTCGCTCACGCTGGCCGTCCCCGCCTGCTCGGCCGACGCGGTCCGCTCCCTCGCCGGCCTGTGCGATGCGATCGTCTGCCTGCACACGCCCGGCGAATTCCGCGCGGTAAGCCTGTGGTACGAGCACTTCCCCCAGGTCAGCGACGACGAAGTCCAGCACTTCCTCCACCAGGCCGCGGCCGGCCGCCCCGCCTGATCCCGCAGGCCGCCCGGGGCGACCGCCCCGCACAACGCGGCGCGGGACACCTCCCGGGACCACCGCCCAGAGGACGGCCTCCGACACGGGCAAAGCCCTATGCGCGGTCCGGGCCGGCCGCCGGGACCGGCGCCCTGCCCCGCAGAGCCGAATGCAGGAGGCCGCGCACTCCCTCGGCGGTCACCTCGCGCGGGTTGGCGTAAGGGGTGCGCAGGGCGAGTTCGGCGACGCGGTCGATGTCGGCGGCGGCCAGACCGAGTTCCGCCAGGGACCGGGGAGCCCCGAGCCGCGCGGCCAGGGCCTGGATCGCGCGCGCGGGCTCCGCCGTGTCCAGGGCACGCCCGAGGGCGGCCATCGCCTCCGGTGCACCGGGGGCGTTGTAGGCGAGGACGTGGGGCAGCACCACCGCGTGCGTCTCGGCGTGCGGCAGGCCGAGGCCCCCGAGGACGTGGCAGAGCTTGTGGTGCAGGGACATGGTGGTCGCGCCGAGGCAGGCACCGCACAGCCAGGCGCCGTACAGGGCCGCGCTTCGCGCTTCGGTCTCGGCGGGAGAAACGGCGATGCGGGGCAGCGCGCCGGCGATCGCGCGCACGCCCTCCTCGGCCATGAGCGCGACGACCGGTGAGGCATCCGGCGCGTACAGCGCCTCGACCGCGTGGGCGAGCGCGTTCATCCCGCTGCTCACCGAGGCGCCGACCGGAAGCTCCAGGGTGAGTTCGGGGTCATAGACCACGGTCCGGGGACGTACGCGTTCGTCCCTTCCGGTGCGCTTCTCCCCGTTCTCGCTCATCCCCCACACCGAGGTCATCTCCGAACCGGAATAGGTGGTGGGGACCGCGAGGAGGGCGCATCCCCGGTCTCGCGCCACGGCCTTGCCCAGGCCGATCGCCGATCCCCCGCCGACCGCCACGCAGCCGTCCGCGTCGGCGTCGGCAGCCGCGCCGCACGCCCGCCGGGCCGTCTCGACGGGAACGTGCATCCGCGCCTCGGCGTGCACGCCGACAGCACGGGCGCCGAGCCGGTCGGCGATCCGTTCCGCCAGCGCGCGCCGCCCCGGGGTGGACAGCACCAGCACCCGGCCGAGTCCGAGCCGGGCCGCCTCGTCGTGCAGCGCGGCCAGGCTCCCCGCCCCGAACACGACCCGGGGAGACCGCGTGTCGTGGGTGAACACCGGCAGATAGGCTGTGCACCGCTGTGGGCCGCGGCCGCCCGGTGCGGGAGCCGCGCGGGCCGACCCGTGGCCACCGCGCTCCTGTGGGTCGGTTCCATCGGTGCTTCGGCCCTCTCGCACGGCAGTCCTCCCGGCTGGTTCGGCGTCCTTCCTGCCAGTGTGCCGCCTGCACGGCGCGCAGACCTCCGTGTCGGCGGCGGCCGGGCCCGGGGGAAGGGCGGTCTTTCGCCCCGGCCGGGTGCGGGCCCCGTCAACGTGGTAGGTTCACGCGGTCACGGTGATCGTGCCGGTGGCGGACGCCACGGCGCCGCAGGGCGGCCCGCCGACCGGGTGGGAAAGGGAAGTCATGGGAATCAAACGGCTGCTGACGCGGCTCGGCTGGGGCGGAGCATCGGTGGAGACGGTGCTGCAGGACTCCCCCGTTCTCCCGGGCGGCTCGATCCGCGGACAGGTGCAGATCGAGGGGGGCGAGGTCGACCAGCGCGTCGACCGCCTCACCGTGGGCGTCGTGGTCCGCCTGGAGGACTACAGCAACGCCGAACTGCTGCGGATGGACGTCGGTGAAGGCGTCCTGGTGGGCAGCGGCCAGTCCATCACCCGGGATTTCGAGATCGGCCTGCCATGGGACATGCCCGTCACCACCCACCGGGGCCAGCCCCTCAAAGGGATGGACGTGGGCGTCAACACCCAGCTGCACATCGCCGCGGCCGTCGACCCCGGGGACTTCGACCCGGTCGCCGTCGCTTTGTTGCCCGCCCAGGAGGCGGTCCTCGACGCCTTGGCGGCGCTGGGGTTCCAGTTCTACGCCGCCGCGGTCAAGGACGGCCGGATCAGCTCCGAGCACGCGGGCATCGCCACAACCCGCCAGGGTTCACCGCTGTTCCAGGAGCTCAGGTACTACCCGCCGAGCGGTTCAACGGCGCTGGACAAGCTCGATGTGACCTTCGCGGTCGACGATACGGCGATCGACGTGGTCCTGCAGGCGGAGAAGCTCGAAGACATGATGAACGACGCGGTGCGGACCTCGCGCCTGTTCACCGTCGAGCACGCCGATGCCCGCGGCACCGACTGGCAGGCCCGGATCCGGCAGTGGACGGAGTCGCTGCCCACACGGCGCTGACCGGGCGCGGCAGGGCCGTACGAGGGCCGGTTCCGGCGGAACCGGCCCTCGTACGGCGTTCGCCCCCGGGGCTAGGCCTTTTTCGCCTTCTTCTCCTCTGCTTGCAGAGCGAGGCCGATGGCGAAGAAGGTGGGAGCCCATTCGCCGGTGAACAGCCCCCAGCGGTCCGCGCGGTCGATTCCGGCCCGTTCCAGCTTCTTCGACATCGTCCAGGTCGCCAGCGTCAGTGCGATGGAGGCGAAACCGGCCGTGTAGGCCATCTCCGGCGTGGCGCCCTTCTCGTGCAGCATCTTGATCATCGGGTGTCCCCTTCCATGGGTGTGTTGGGCCGCCCGGGTCGATGCGTCCCGGGACGCTCAAGGGAGGGGGTGCCGGACGCGCTACCCCAAGACAGGCCGATCATGCGGTGGCCGCCGCCGATCCGCCCAGGCTGCCCGGGAGCGCCGGGCGCGGGGGTGCGCGAAGGCGCGCGTCAGCGGCTTAGCCCGCGCCTCTGGCCCCCGTCACCACCGACGCGCGTCAGCGCGGGTCACCGCTGTGGCCGGCGGCTTCCCGCGAGCTCTGCCGCGGCACCGATCGCGCCTCGTCGTCGCTGAACTTCCGGGTGCTGCGGGGCTGTACGTAGGGCTCCTGATCGGCGCTCCCGCCGGCCGCGATGGCCCGTCCCCGCTGCAGCTCGGCGTCGAGCTCCACACCGAGCAGTACGGCGATGTTGGTGAGCCACAGCCAGATGAGGAAGATGATCACCCCGGCGAACGTCCCGTAGGTCTTGTTGTAGGAGCCGAAGTTGGCCACATAGAAGGCGAATCCCGCAGAGACCACCAGCCACAGCAGTACCGCCAGCGCGCCGCCGGGGGTGAGCCAGCGGAAACCGGGGTGCTTGACGTTGGGCGCGGCCCAGTAGAGCAGCGCGAGGACCGTGATCACGAGCAGCAGGATCACCGGCCACTTGGCGATGTCCCAGATTCGCACCACGGTCTCGCCCAGGCCGAGGAGCTGCGCCGCCCCTGCGGCAAGGCCGCCGGTGAACACGATGCCGACCGCGCTGACGGCCAGCAGGATCACCACCGCGATCGTGGTTCCCAGCCGTACCGGCAGGGTGACCCAGATCGGCCGTCCTTCGGGCATGTCGTAGACGGCGTTGGCGGCGCGCATGAAGGCGGCCACATAGCCGGAAGCCGACCACAGGGCCGCCACGAGCCCCACGACGAAGGCGATGCCGGCACCTTGGGCGTTCTGCAGGTTGGTCAGCGCCGTGGTCAGGATCTCCCGCACGGCCCCGGGCGCGAGCCGGCCGATGCTGTCGATCAGCGGCTGGATCGCCGTGCTGCCGAACAGGCCGAGCAGCGACACCATGGCGAGCAGCGCCGGGAAGATGGAGAGCACCGCGTAGTAGGTCAGTGCCGCCGCCCAGTCGGTGAGGTTGTCGTTCTTGAACTCCTTCGCCGTGCGCTTGAACGCCTCGCCCCACGACCGCCTGTCCAGGCCGGTCAGGTGCTCGGGAGCGCCGCCATCGGAACTGCTCCCGAGGCGGCCGTGGTCTCGCTGGTCATCGTGGCGTGTCACCGTTTCCCCCTCCGCCGTGAGGACAGGGGGCCGCCCGGCCGTCAGGGCCTTTGCCACGGCGGTGGCCGCTGCGCGTCCCCGCTTTCGGCCACCCGCTTCGGCTCCGCGGCCGCGGTCTCTGCCCCCGTCGTCGGAACCTCATCGCAGGCTCCGACCTCTCCGGATGCCCTCCGACTACCCAGCGCCGCCGGGTCAACCCGTACTGAGCGCCGCCGAACGTCCTCGCCCGTGGGGTCGTCGTATCCGGCACCGGGCACGGCCACGGCACAGGTCCGCCCGGTGGATACGCCCCGGCCGACTCGCCGGTGGCCGGGCGGGAGCACCGCTTTGGCCGTACGGAGTCGGCCCCTACGCCTGCGCCCCGCTCCCCGGCTCCCTCGGCTCAGCCGTGTTCGGGGATCGCGCAGGCGCCGTCGGCGCAGGACGGGTCCTCCTCGGCCGCCGCCGGCTCCTCCGCCGCCGCGGCCTGTTCCAACACCTGCAGGAAGGTGGAGACGGGCTGGGCGCCCTGCACGGCGTAGCGGCCGTTGAAGACGAACGTCGGCACCGCCTGAACGCCGATGCCCCGCGCCTGGTCGATCTCCGCACGCACCTCGGCCGTGCCTTCGCCGCCGACGAGGTATGCGACGGCGCGCTCGCGGCTGATGCCGACCTGCTCGGCGATGCCGGCCAGGGTTTCGGTAGCGCCGACGTCGGCACCACCGGTGAAGTAGGCGTCCAGCAGCGCGGCCTTCAGCCGGGCCTGTACTTCGGCGCCGTGTTCGGTGCGGGCGAGGTGCAGGAGCCGGTGGGCGGCCAGCGTGTTCACGGCCTGGGCCTGCTCCAGTCGGAAGTCGATGCCTTCTTCACGGCCGACCTCCTTCAGGCGCGCGTGGATCTGGTCGACCTGGCCGCCGAACTTGCCCTGAAGGTACTCGGAGAGGGGGCGGGGGGTCAGGGGCGCCGCTGGGTCGAGCTGGAACGGCCGGTAGACGACGTCTGCTTCCCGGCCGAATGCGGTGAGCGCGCGTTCGAAGCGGCGCTTGCCGACATAGCACCAGGGGCAGGCCACATCAGAGTAGATCTCGACCTTCAACGTCTCTCCCTCCACACCCGGCACGGGGTGCACATCGATCCGGCACAAAGCGGCAACCCCCGGAAGGGGGCGCCTATTCCCTCCTGCTCCTGCCGCGCGGGACCCGCCCCCGCCCCGGCGATCCGGTCCGGCCCGATCCGCACGGCACCCGTTCGCCGGCGCATTGGGGTCTCCCGCACCGCGGGACTGCGGCCATGCCCACCCTGCCGGGTGGTAAGCCGCGTACAACCGGCGGGCATCAGGGCCTAGTGTCGTGCGAGTACCCGGGTGCGCGGCTCTGCCCTGCCCCCTTTCCCGACACCGAAAAACTTTCTCAGGCACCGAGAACACGACGGAGGTCCCTCCAGCATGGCCATGGTCACCCATCTCCTCAATGGGGTGCGCGGCGCCCTCATCGGCATAGCCGAGGTCATCCCCGGCATCAGCGGCGGTACTGTCGCGCTGATCACGGGGGTCTACGAACGCCTCATCACCTCCGCGGGCCATGTCCTCAGCGGCCTCCGCCTGGCAGCAAGCGACCTGCCCCGCCGCAGGGGGTGGAGCAGGGCCGCCGCGGAGTTCCAGCGCGCCCACTGGGGCCTTGTCATCGCCGTGCTGGTCGGCATGTTCGCGGCTCTCATCGTCGGCGCACGCTTCATCGGCCCGCTGGTGGAGGAGTACCGGCAGCAGACATTCGCGGTCTTCTTCGGTCTGGTCCTGGCCTCCTTGTGGGTGCCCTACACCCACTCCGGCCGCGGGTGGCGCCCCGCGCATTGGCTGCTGGCCGCAGTGGCGGCGGTGGGCGCCTTCCTCCTCACCGGGCTCCCGAGCACCCAGGTGGAGGCGGGGCCGATCGTGGTCGGCGCAGCCGCCGCCGTGGCCGTCTGCGCGCTGGTGCTGCCCGGGCTGTCCGGCTCCTTCCTGCTGCAGACGATGGGCCTCTACGAGCCCACGCTGGCCGCGGTGAACGAGCGCGACCTCGCCTACATCGGTGTCTTCGCGCTCGGCGCGGTCGTGGGCCTGGCGTTCTTCACGAAGCTGCTGCAGTGGCTGCTGGAGCGGCACGGCAGGATCACCCTGGTGGTGATCACCGGTCTGATGGCCGGTGCGCTGCGCGCCCTGTGGCCGTGGCAGGACCTGCACGAGGGGGCCGACCCCTCCGAGGCGATCGCGCCCGCCGCCGCCCTGCCCCCCACCCTCGCCCTCATCGCGGCGGGCTTTCTGCTGGTGGTGGTGATCCTGGCGGTGGAGCGGCGGCTGCAGCCCAGCGGGGGCCAAGACGAGGCGGCATCCCGGGCCCAGCACCAAGCGCCGGAGCACTTCGCGCGCTTTGACGGTGAAGCAGTCGACCCCCGCGAGGGCCGCGCCCCCCGCGACGGCCGCGTCTGAGGCCCATCGGCGTTCGGCGATGCGGCCGCTCCGTGCCGGGACCGGTGGATTCGGCCTCGGCCGCGGCGCGGCCCGGCCGGAGAAGAGTTCAGTCCCCCGTACCGCCGTGCGGGTTGTCCAGGGCGCGGCGGAGGAGCCGGCCGAGGGTCTGCCGCTCGTCGTCGCCGAGCCGGCCCAGCGCTTGGGCCTGGGCCTCATGGACGAGGGGGGCGAGGTCGTGGTAGAGGTCGCGCCCGCGTCGCGCGGCCCGTAGCATGACGCGGCGCCGGTCAACGGGATCCACGCTGCGGTAGACGAGTGCCGTGGTGACGAGCCGGTCTGCGATTCGGGTGGCGGTGGGGCTGCTCAGCCCGAGGCGGGAGGCCAACTGGGCCATGGTGCCTTCTCCCTTGGCGGCCAGCGTCTCCAGCATGCGCCACTGGTCCAGGGTCAGCCCGCGATGGCCGACGACGTCTGCTACGTGGCTGTCGACCTGGGCTGCGACATGCCGGAGCAGCAGGGGATCGAGCAGCTCTTCCGGCGCGGTGTCGGCCATTCGTTCCCCTCGCGGCTGAGGCTTGCCTTAAATGTTTCCATGCGAGAAACTTTCAAACGGAGATAAAAATAGCATGCTCGGCTCTGCCTCCCCTCCTCGGGGGCCTCCTGGCCGAAGCGCGCTTCCCTGATCTGTCAGCGCGGATCGAGGTGCCCATGGCGTGCCGATGTCCTACGCACAGCAGCCGCGTGGCCGAGAGCGACTTTCCCGTGGGGGTGGTGATCCCGCTCCAAGGACCCGCCGGGATCTTCGGACCCTCGTGCGAGGCGGTCACCGAGGTGGCCATCGACATGATCAACCGGTCCGGCGGGATCCTGGGCCGGTACGTCCGTCCGGTCGTCATCGACGGCGGCGCACCCCCGCAGGACATCGCGAGCGAAGTCGGCTCACTGATCACTTCGGGACGGATCCACGCGGTCACCGGATGGCACATATCGCGGGTCCGCCAGCACCTCGTACCCGTGGTCTCCGAGCACGTCCCCTATGTCTACACCTCACTCTATGAGGGCGGGGAAAGCACCGCAGGCGTCTTCTGCTCGGGTGAGACGCCCCCTGACCAGATCGCGCCGGCGATGCGCTGGATGCGCGACGAACTGGGGATGCGGCGGTGCTTCGTGGTGGGGGACGACTACGTCTGGCCGTTGGGCACCGCGCAATTCGTGCGCGAGTACGCCCACGATCTGGGGATCGACCTCGTCGGCGAGTCCTTCGTGGCACTGGGCACCCAGGATTTCGACCGCACTGTGGCCCAGGTGGCGCGAAGCGGCGCGGACACCGTGATCATGCTGTTGGTCGGCCAGGACGCCGTGTGCTTCAACCGCGCCTTCTCCGCCCGCGGGCTCCACGAGCGGATCCGCCGTCTCACTCCGCTGATGGAGGAGAACATGCTGCTGGGCAGTGGCGCCGAGGCCGGCGAAGAACTCTACGTCGCCGCGGCCTACTTCCGCTCCCTGGTCACACAATCGGCGCTGGACCTGGCCGGCGCCTACGCCCGGATGCACGGCCCTGATGCCCCGACGCTGAACAACATGGCCGAGTCCTGTTTCGAAGGCCTGATGGCTCTGGCCGCGCTGACGGGCCGCGCCCGGACGGCACAGCCCAGAAGGGTGGCCGCTGTGAGCGATGAGGTGGGCTACGACGGCCCGCGGGGGGCGATGCAGATCAGCGAGGGGCACGTGCGTCAGCGCGTCTACCTGGCGCAGACGGACGGGACCGAGTTCGACATCGTGACCCGGCTCTGAATCCTTTGCCGGCCGCTGCGGCGGGTCGGCCTTTCGCGGCGGCCGCTCCTGCCGGGTGCGGCTCACGCACGCCCTGTCCCGCCCGGCCGCGTCCATCGAGGACCGCACCAGAATCCTGCGGGCCCGGCGGTGCCGCGGCCGGCGCCGGGCCCCGCAGGCAGCCCTCCGGCCCCCGTCGGCCACCCGCCTTCCCCATCGACGTCGGTCGGCACCACCCTTGACTTTTCTTTTCACGTGAGACATTTTCATTTGAAAGAAAAGGAGGATGCATGGTCAGCTACCTCTACCGATGCCCTGAGCGACACGAGACCACGGCCGATGCCCCCATGGGCAAAGCCGCTCCGCACGTGGAATGCGCCTGCGGAGAACAGGCGCGCCGGGCGTTCACCGCCCCGATGCTTTCGAGCCTGCCCCGCGCCGGACAGCGCGCAGTGGAGGGCGCCATGGCCACCGCTGAAGCGCCCGCCGTCGTCACCGAAGTACCGCCGGCATACTCCGCTCCGGGTCCGGCCTCGGACCCGCGGCATTCGCTGCTTCCCCGACCGTGAGCCCGCCATGAGCGCAGTCGGACTCTTCTACGTGGGATCGGTCCTGATCATCAACGGGCTGGTGCTGCTGAAGGTGATCAGCGCTGAGGCGGCCACTCCGCTCAACCTCTTCGTCGGGGCGCTGCAGGTCACCGTCCCCACCGCACTACTGCTGCACGACCCCGGGCCCATGACCGCCGCGGACGCCGGGCCGCTCTACCTCTTCGGCTTCACCTACCTGTGGGTGGGCATCAACGCGATCACCGGCTGGGACCCCCGCGGATTCGGTTGGTTCTCCCTGTTCGTGGCGATCACGGCGGTGGCCGTCTCCGGATACACCGGTCTGGCCCGCGGCGATGGGCCGTTCGCCGTGATCTGGCTGTACTGGGCGGTCCTCTGGTTCCTCTTCTTCTGCGTACTGGGCCTTGGCCTCTCCCGGCTCACCCGGACCACCGGCTGGTTCGCGATCGTCACCGGGGTGGCCACGGCGGCCGTACCCGGATTCCTCCTGATGACCGGCTACTGGCCGACCACCCCCATGGTGACCATCGGCCTGGTCGCCGTAGCACTCCTCACCCTCATCTGGCTGGGAGCGGCCGCCATGCGCCCCGCTGCCGATCCGACCCGCCACACAGCCGCGGAGCCCGCACCGTAGCGCCCGCGCCCCGCACCGATCCCCATCCGCACAACAGATAACCGACCACCGCAGAAAGACGGGTACCACCATGCCTGAGGTCATCTTCAGCCACGACCCGGCCAAGCCCATGGCCGAGCAGAACGTCCCCGGCCACAACCGCTGGCACCCCGACATCCCACCGGCCGCCTCCGTCCGCTCCGGGCAAGAGTTCCGGGTGGAGTGCCGGGAATGGACCGATGGCCAGATCGGCAACAACGACTCGGCCAACGACGTCCGAGACGTCAACATCAACAATTCCCACATGCTCAGCGGCCCCATCGCGGTCGAAGGGGCCGAACCGGGGGACCTGGTCGCCATCGACATCATGGACCTGGGGCCCATCCCCCAGCAGAACGGGCCGGTATGCGGCCAAGGCTGGGGATACAGCGGCATCTTCGCCAAGGTCAACGGCGGCGGCTTCCTCACCGACTACTACCCCGAAGCCTACAAGGCCATCTGGGACTTCCACGGCCAAGAGACGACGTCCCGGCACATCCCCGGGGTCCGCTTCACCGGGATCTCCCACCCCGGCCTGTTCGGTGTCGCCCCCTCACATGAGCTCCTGGGCAAATGGAACGAGCGCGAGCGCGCACTGATCGCCACCGATCCCGACCGGGTGCCTCCGCTGGCGCTGCCGCCACTGGTGGACAGCACCCTGGCGGGGCGGGCCGACGAGGCGACGGCCGCGAGAGTGGCCGCCGAGGGGGCACGGACCGTTCCACCTCGGGAGAACGGCGGCAACCACGACATCAAGAACTTCACCCGGGGCTCGCGGGTGTTCTACCCCGTCCATGTGCCCGGAGCCCTGCTCTCGGTGGGCGACCTCCACTTCAGCCAGGGCGACGGGGAGATCAACTTCTGCGGCGCCATCGAAATGGGGGGCTTCATCGACCTGCGCGTCGAAGTCATCAAGGGCGGAATGGAGACCTACGGTGTGCACAACAACCCGGTCCTCATCCCGGGACGGGTGCAGCCGCAGTACTCCGAGTGGCTGACGTTCATCGGCGTCTCGGTGGACCACCGCGACAACACCAACTACTACATGGACGCCACGCTGGCCTACCGCAACGCCTGCCTCAACGCGATCGAATACCTCAAGAAGTGGGGCTACACCGGGGAGCAGGCCTACCTCATCCTCGGCACGGCCCCCATCGAAGGACGTATCAGCGGGGTGGTCGACCTGCCCAATGCGTGCTGCTCTGTGTACCTGCCCACCGAGATCTTCGACTTCGACATCCGCCCCGGCAATGGCGGACCGGTGAAGACCGACCGCGGCCAGGTGTGCGTCGCCTCGTAGCCGCCCATGGGCAAAGCCGCGGGGGCGGGCGGGCAGCCGCCCGGCCCCGCGGCCTTGTCGCCGCTTCTCTGCGGCGCGCGCACCGCAGAACGGCCCGGCACGGCCCCGATTCCTCGCGGTGCCACGGACACGGAGAACCGCAGAAGCGGTGCGCACACCGGCGCTTACGGCCACGGGAGGGCCGAAGCGGCGTGGTGCTCTGCGCTGTCGGCGTCCCGGCACCGCTGCGGTTCAGGGGCGCGGAAGCGTCCTGCTCCAGCGGCGGCGGGAGTGCCCCTTTCCCGTGGTGGCGGCACGGCATTTCGGGCACACCCGCCGTACCGCATCGGCCGCGCCACCGGATTCGGGGAATGCGTCGGTCCAGGGGATGTGCTGGAAACGCTGCAGCCGCGACCTGCTCAGCGCCAGGCCGCACAGTGTCTGGTTCTGGCCCGGCCACCAGGCGTGTGCCTCGCCCGCGGGCATCCGCACACCATCGGGGTCTCGCCATTGGCTCGAAGCCGCCACGGAAGGCTCAGCGCGTGCCGCCATCGTCTTCCCCCTCTGCCGACCCCGCCTTCCGGTTTCACCGGCGTCGGTACCGGTCCCCTGCCCGCATTCCGCGGTCTCCATGCCCCAGGAGCGGTTCCGGCTCCCGGGCACCCCCACAAGCCTGCATGCCGCCGACGGTATCGGCACCGACCAGCACCGATCAGCACGGTGCGGCCGCGGCGATACCGCGGTCGACGAGGTAGGTGGCGACGATCGTGCTGCTGAAGGAGATCTCCGGTTCGCGAATACGGCGGAAGAGCAGTTCGGCGGCGAACCGGCCCAGTGAGGCGGTGTCGTAGCCGACCACCGTGACCGGGTAGGGCAGCAGGTGGGCGAATTCGAAGTCGTCGAACCCCGCCAGGCGCACCCGCGCCCCGCGCCGGACCACCTCGCCTACGGCGCCCGAGAGGATCCGGTTGTTGCCGCAGAGGATCGCCGTGGGCGGGGAGGCTTCGCCGAGCATGCGCGCCACGGCATCGCCGGCCACGCCCGGGGCGTCGGAGGGGGTCTCCACGAACCGCGCCCGGTCGGCCACGCCCGCGGCCTCCAGCTCCTCGCGGGCGCCGGCCAGGCGCTCGCTCATCGTCCAGGAGTTCAGCGAGTCGGTGACGATGCCGATGCGGTCATGGCCCTCGGTGAGCAGCCGCTGCACGGCCGTGCGCGCGCCTCCCCGGTTGTCGATGAGCACGGCATCGCCCTCGATTCCGGTCGGCGGCCGGTCGACGAACACCACGGGGGTGCCCTGGTCGGTCTCGGCCCGCAGGTAGGACTGGTCCTCGCCGGTGGGGACGATGATCAGGCCGTCGACTCGCCGCTGGCACAGGTCCATCGCGAGCTCGGTCTCCCGTTGGGCGTCCCAGCCGGAACTGGCCGTGAAGAGCTGGGTGTCGAAGCGCTGGGCGACCCGGGCCGCGGCGGCGGCGATGGTGGAGTAGAACGGGTTGGCCAGGTCCAGGATGATCAGCCCGATCGTGGCGGTGCTGCGGCCGCTGCGCAGGTTCGCCGCGACGCTGTTGCGCCGGAACCCCAGTTCGCGCATTGCCAGCCCGACCCGTTCCCGCAGTGCCGGGTCGACCGTGGACACTCCGTTGACGACGCGGGATACGGTTTTGACGCTCACGCCCGCGGATCGCGCGACGTCGACCATGGTGGGTCGGCGTGTCCGCTTCGGCGCGGCGTCCCGGTCGTTCATGGTGAGGCTCCCCTTAGTCCCTGGAGTGGTGCGCGTCGCCGGGGCCGCCTCCGCCCGCTCGACGCCGAGTTCGTCGCCCCTGAGAAACAACGTTGTCTCAGATTACCCCGAGGATCGCGCCGGCAAGGGGCAAAGGAAACGCGCCCTTCTGGCCAGGTTTCTCGTTTTCACAGCTAGATATTGACTTTTCCGCGTGATAGGGATCACTCTTACTAAGGCAACGTTGTCCCACAGCGTGGAGGTCGGGCATGCGCCCAGTTCCTATGCCGATCAGCGTGATGGAGCACTTCTACCGCGGTGGAGCCGCTCTCGAAGAGTTCCGGGGTGGCCCGTCACGATGTGAGCGTTCACCTGAGGAGTGGCTCGGCTCGGTGACCACCCGCTTCGGCTCCTCCACCGAGGGGCTGAGCCGCCTCCCGGACGGCACGCTGCTGCGTGCGGCCGTGGCAGCCGATCCGCAGGCGTGGCTGGGCCCCGACCACCGTGAACGGCTGGGCGACCAGCCCGCGCTCCTGGTCAAGCTGATCGACGCCGGCGAGCGCCTGCCGGTCCACTTCCACCCCGATCGGGGCTTCGCGCGGCAGCACCTGGCATGCTGCCACGGCAAGACCGAGGCGTGGGCCGTCCTCGACGCGAAACCGGGGACAACCGCCCACGTGGGCTTCTCCCGCCCTGTCGGCCGCGATGAGCTCGCCGACCTGGTGGCGCGCCAAGACACCGACGGCCTGCTCGCCCGGATGCACGAGTTCGCCCTGCGCCCCGGCGACACGCTCTTCGTCCCCGCTGGCCTGCCGCACGCCCTGGGAGCCGGCGCCCTGGTGGCCGAGGTGCAGGAGCCCACCGACTTCTCCATCCTGCTGGAGTGGCAGGGCTTCGCCCTGGACGGCCCCGCCGAGGGGCACCTGGGCCTGGGCTTCGATGTCGCCCTGGAGGCCGTCCGCCGCGACGCGCTGCCCCGCGCCGAGGCACAGGCACTGGTGCGCCGAGGAGTCCTGGACTCCCCCGCCGCGGACCGGCCCCAGGCCCTCCTCCCGCCGGATTCAGCCCCCTACTTCCGCGCCGAGCTGCTGCGGCCCGCCCAGGGCGTCGCCGTCCCCGAGGGGTTCGCCGTCCTCCTCGCCACCGACGGCAGCGGGCGGCTGCGCCCGCGCACCGGCGCGGACACGCCGATCCGGCGCGGCGACGCCCTGGTCCTGCCGCACGCCGCAGGCCCCCACACGCTCAGCGGGGACGTCCGTGCCCTGCTCTTCCGTCCTCCCGGCCCCGAGGCCGGATCCCCATCCCCCACTCCGTGATCCGCTTCAGCGCACGCGGAGAGCATTCACCCGAAAGGAACACGGCCATGCCGAACCAGCACAGCCCTCTGAAGGCGATCGCTCTACTGTCCATCGGCGCCCTGACTCTGGCCGGCTGCAGCGAGGAGCCCCTGGGTTCCGGAGGCGACGACAGCGGTTCCGGCGGCGAGGTGGAAACCGTGGGGCTGATGGTCCAAGACCTCAGCAACCCGTTCTTCACCGCCATGCAGGAAGGGGTCGAGAAGGCCGCCGAGGAGATGGGCGCCACCGTCGTCACCGAGGACGGCCGCCAGGACCTCGACGCGCAGAACGAGCACATCGACTCCTTCATCCAGCAGCAGATCGACGTCCTGCTGATCAACCCGGTCGACTCCGAGGGGATCGCCCCGGCGGTGCAGCGGGCCCTCGACGCCGACATCACCGTGGTCGCGGTGGACGTCACCGCCGAAGGCGCCCAGGCCACCATCACCTCCGACAACGTCCAGGCCGGCGAGCAGGTCTGCGAGCACCTGTTCGAGGAGATGGGCGGCGAGGGCGACATCCTCATCATCGACGGCACCCCGATCTCCTCCATCCAGGACCGGGTGGAGGGCTGCGAGAAGGTGCTGGAGGAGTACCCCGACATCGAGGTGGTCGGCCACCAGAACGGAGACAACAACCGCAGCGAGGCACTGGACATCGCCACCGACATGCTCACCGCCAACCCCGACGTCGACGGGATCTTCGCGGTCAACGACCCCACGGCGCTGGGCGCGACGCTGGCCGCCGAGCAGGCCGGAGCCGACGATGTGATGATCGTGGGCGTCGACGGCGCGCCGGAGGCCGAGGAGGAGCTGGCCAAGGAGGGCTCGGTGTTCGTCGCCAGCGCCGCCCAGGACCCCAAGATGCTGGGCGTGCGCGGCCTGGAGATGGCCGTGGACCTGCGCGCCGGTGAGGAGCTGGAGGAGGACACCATCCTCGTCGAGACCTCCCTGGTCACCCCGGACAACCTCGACGACTATGAGGGCTGGCAGTGAGCGAGGCGCCCCCTCCGCTGCTGCGGATGAGCGGTATCAGCAAGGGCTTCCCCGGAGTCCAGGCGCTGTCCGAGGCCCGGTTCGACCTCTACCCCGGTGAAGTGCACGCCCTCATGGGCGAGAACGGGGCGGGCAAGTCCACGCTGATCAAGATGCTCGCCGGGGTGCACTCGCCCGACTCCGGCACCGTCGAGATCGACGGGCGGGCGGTGTCGATCGGGGGCCCGCAGCAGGCGGCCGACCTGGGAATCGCAGTGATCCACCAGGAGCTCAACCTGGCGCCGAACCTGACCGTGGCCCAGAACCTCGCGCTGGGCCGGGAGCCCCGCACCCGCTGGGGGCTGCTGGACCGCTCCCGGATCCGGCGCGAGGCCCGCGCCAGGCTCGCCCGTGTCGGGGTCGACCTCGACCCCGACACCCCGGTCGCCTCGCTCAGCGTGGGCATGCAGCAGGTGGTGGAGATCGCCCGGGCCATAGCGCAGAACGCCCGCGTCCTGGTGCTGGACGAGCCCACGGCGGCGCTGTCGGAGGCCGAGGCCCAGCGGCTGTTCGAGCTCGTGTCCGAGATGCGCGCCGGCGGCATGGGCCTGGTCTACATCAGCCACCGGATGGAGGAGGTGTTCCGGCTGGCCGACCGGGTCACCGTCTTCCGCGACGGCCGCTGGGTCGATACCTCCCCGCGGGCCGACCTCACCCCCGAGGACATCGTGGCGCGCATGATCGGCCGCGGGCTCAGCGACCTGTACTCCCGGCGGCGCCAGCCGCCGGGAGCGGTGGTCCTGGAAGCGCACGGGCTCACCGACGGCGCCGGGGTCGGCCCGCTCGACCTGGAGTTGCGGGCCGGCGAGGTCGTGGGGATGGCGGGGCTCATCGGCGCCGGGCGCACCGAGACCGCCCGGCTGCTGTTCGGCGCCGAGCGCCCCCGGGGCGGGCGGATCCTCCTCGACGGACGCCCGATCACCCTGCGCAGCCCCCGCGACGCGATGCGGCACCGCATCGGTCTGGTGCCCGAGAGCCGCAAGGAGCAGGCGTTGTTCCCGCAGATGGCGATCCGCGACAACATCGCCGTCACCGGGCTCGGGCGGCTCAGCGAATTCGGAGTGCTGCGGCGCGGCCGGATCGACCGCAGCATCGAGCACCACGTGTCGGCGCTGCGGGTGCGCTGCTCGTCGATGGACCAGCGCGTGGGCGAGCTGTCGGGCGGCAACCAGCAGAAGGTGGTGCTGGCGCGGTGGTTGGAGATCGCACCGCGCGTGCTGCTGCTCGACGAGCCCACCCGCGGTGTGGACGTCGGCGCCAAGCAGGAGATCTACGGGATCATCGACCGCCTCGCCGCCGACGGGGTGGCCGTGCTCGTCGTCTCCTCCGACCTGCCCGAGGTGATCGGCATCAGCGACCGCGTCCTGGTCATGCGCAACGGGGAGATCGCGGCCGAACTGCCCCACGAACAGGCCACCGAAGAAGCCGTGATGCTGCATGCCACCGGCGTGGCGGCCACCGCCGCACCCCCATCCACGAACGGAGGACCCCGATGATCGGGACGAGTGATTCCGCGCCGGCCCCGGCCTCCTCCGCCGACGGCCCGGCCAAGTCCCAGCCGGGGCGGTCCCGCCCGGCGGTGCTGTGGGACCGCTACGGCATCCTCGGCGTGCTGGTGCTGCTGACCGCGTTCATGGCATTCACCGCGCCGAACTTCTTCACCCTCGACAACGCCTTCAACATCGCCCGGGCGGCGTC
Source organism: Actinomycetes bacterium (assembly GCA_021793235.1). Lineage (GTDB taxonomy): Bacteria > Actinomycetota > Actinomycetes > Streptosporangiales > Streptosporangiaceae > JAJYTD01. The sequence continues at coordinate 35,415 of JAJYTD010000027.1, forward strand.
GATCAACGCCATCCTGGCCGCGGGGATGACCCTGGTGATCCTCACGCGCGGCATCGACCTGTCGGTGGGCTCCAACCTCGCGGTCAGCGGTGTCGTCGCGGTGCTGCTGTGGACCTGGGGGATGCCCGCGCCGGTGTGCGTGCTGGGCGGCATCCTCACCGGGGCGGCGTTCGGCATGCTCAACGGGGCCTTGGTGGCCTACCTGGCCCTGCCGGCCTTCATCGTCACCCTCGGCGGGCTGACCTACCTGCGCGGCACCGCCTACCTGCTGACCGACGGCCGTCCGCTCATCGCCGACGACCTCGGGTTCAGCCTCATGGGGGACGGGTTCATCGCGGTGCTCCCGGTGCCCGTGGTGATCATGCTCGGGGTCTTCCTGGTGCTGTGGTTCCTGATGCGCTTCACCCGGTTCGGCACCGAGGTCTATGCCATCGGCGGCAACCCCGAGGCGGCGCGCCTGGCCGGGATCAAGGTCAAGCAGACCCTGTTGAAGGTCTATGTCATCGCCGGTGCCTGCGCCGGCCTTGCGGGGGTGCTGTTCTCGGCGCGGGTGATGTCGGGCCAGCCCACCGCCGGCGAGACCTATGAGCTCGACGCGATCGCCGCGGTGGTCCTCGGCGGCACCAGCCTGCTGGGCGGGGTCGGCACGGTGCAGCGGACCCTGATCGGCGTGATGATCATGGGTGTGCTCAGCAACGGCCTGCTGCTGCTGAACGTGCCGTTCTTCTACCAGTTGATCATCAAGGGCGGGGTGATCGTCCTGGCCGTGGCGATCGACGGCCTGAAGAACTGGCGGCGCTGACCAAGGCGGGGAGCCCGGCCGGTGCGAGGGTGTATCGGCGCGGGCGGGCACACCGCGGCCAGGGCCGCCCTGGACCACGCTCGGACCGAGGCTGCCGGACACGGCGCCCGGCGCCGTGTCTCCCGTGTCTTCCCTCTCTCACGCCGCACCTCCGGGTGCGGTACGAGTTGTGGCGGCAGTGGAGATGGGAGCACCCCGCTCAGGAGCGGGACGAACGCAACACCGAATGTGTCGGAACGGAAAAGGTTACGGACTGGATACAGCTCCTGGTGTGGCGCTCGCGCCGCACCAGGAGCTTTGCGTTGACCGGCGCAGAAAATCAAAAATTTCGACACAGAAAATCCGGGGCTTTTGCCCCGAAGATCGGAGTTGACACGGCCCGTTGAGCCCGAGTAACGCTCGGTCCGCACCGTCCCGCGCGCCCGCCAAAGGCCCGGCCATCGGTGCGATCCGCACCGGACGGAAACCTCCACACCCTGCCGCACAGCTCGTTGCGAATAGCGCACCGGGGAGCGCATTGACAAACAGTTCCAATGAAAAGTTCACACCAAGGACCGTGATATGCATCACTTATCATCGGTAGGATCTCGTGTGGACGGTATGCCGGGCCGGCCTGAGAGCGGCGTGCACGGCGCCAATCCCTGAGCGGCATTGGCGCATGTCAGCGCGGACATTCTGAGTGGATTCCCGATCCGCGAGAAGTGGCCGGAGACCGAATCGAAGCACCGAACATCGGAACCGGCCATCCCCTGTGCTTCCGGCCGCGGACCTGGAAAACTCCGCCTCCCCACCTATAGTTGTCCTCATGAGAATGACCCCCTTCCCCTGCAACAGGAATGCCCTGACTGTTCCGCCCCTGCATTCACATACCCATTCGGCACTGCGGACAAGCGTTCTGCGGAACTTGTAGGAAACAGAAAATCCGGAAGCTCATTCCAGGATCTTTGGGGTTGTCATTGGGACTATAATATCTCTTCTGGCTAGCATCGGGATGCACATCGCATCTCTGACGCAGAAGATATCTCCGTTCGTCTTCGGGTCGGTCACGATCCTCAAAAGCCCGTTGGACCTCATTAACGGAAATTTCGAAGCCAGAAGAAATAGTATCCGCCTGGATACCGCGGATCTGAGATACCAGCGCGAGCGGGTCGTAATGGAAGGAAAGCGGGCGGCCATACAGGCGGACAACCTGTACGGGCGTGAGGTGCTCGTCAGGATGCACGCGCGTGAAGGAGATTCCACGGTCAGGACTCTTGCTAGTGTCGGGGAACGCATGGACAGCCTGGACCATAAAACCCGTGTCCTGCTAGAATATTCGAAAAGAACATCGGGAGTACGCAGGATCCTAGGGGGAATCGGTATCAAGGACGCCTTTCGTGACCGGGATAGCCTGAGGGATGCCATGAAACCACCCAGATCAGAGTTCAGGGATTTCTATGAAAGGTCCCTGCGCAACCCGTCGCTGAAATAAAGGGCTCGGCCACCTTCCGGGACAGCTCGGACAGAGGAACCTGCGGAATGGAAATTGTTTTTTCGGCATCGGCCGCAGCTGCCGTAGCGCTTCTGGCGGCCAGAATCACCTTCGATGTTCTTTTCCGGAGGAAGGGTGTCTACCACTCGCGCGCGGAACGCTCTTTGATAATCACAGCGACCATGGACTCCCAGACCGCGCTGAATCTGGCGACACTCAGATTGAACGCGGCCGCCGGCAAGAACGAACTTGTGGACAACCTTGAAATCGCTCTGCGGCTGCGGGGGCGGCGAGCGCTCTCTCCGCCCCCGGCGGATCAGGCCGCACAAGGGGATACAGAGGAAGCGATAGCCGAAATCGAACGCCGGATCTCCGAGGCCGAGCACGAGATGCGGGCAACAACCCTCTGAGAACCTCAGATAAGGACCTGTTTACCGTACTCGTACCGAAGACGTGAGGAAAGGACCGCCATGCTGGCCAGCATCATAACTGCTGCCTCGGGGATCGTGCTGACCGTGGCGGTCGTCACCGTATTCTCCTACTATGCCCAGAAGTGGTCCCTGAAGGCAGCGGAGAGGGAGCGCGACACCGAGGCGGAAAAGCTTAAATACGCTCTCGAAGAGCTCGGATCCACGGCAGGACTGGCATATAAGCCCGAACATCGGATGCTCGACCTGAAGGAGGCGCTGAAAACCCTCGCGCTGGTGAATTCCTGGATCCGCGATCTTGTCGGAAAGATCAATCCTCGACGGAATGAGCCTGAAAGAAATATCAAAAAGCTCATCAAAGACGGACTGGTAGAAGGAAGAACCGCCGACCCCGACAGCCTCCGCCCTTCGGCGAGAGTTCTCGCCAGCGGAGATCCTGCACTCATAGAGGGGGTCGAGGAGGTTCTGCGTGAACACCAGGGGCTGGTCAATGACATGAACGATCCCCTCTTGGGTGTGGCTGCGGAGCTGAGCGAAAAAGGCCAGCAGGAGCGCAATGAGGTGCAGCAGAATCTGGCGCAGGAAGTGATGAGCCCGCAGGATTTCATAGATTCCTCTCTACAGGAAAGGAATCCGAAGCTTCCCGCTATGCTGGCAGCAGCACGAAGAGGTGACTGGGACCGGACGGTCTCCATCGGAGACAGCATCTTCGGGCCGCCACCGGCCGAGCGCTCTCGCAGGCCCCGCAGGTCCAGCCACCCAGAGCATGCGGGGCAGGGCACAAAGCAGGGGAGGTCATGATGCTCCTGATCGCCGTTTCGGGTGCCGTGGCCGCCCTTGTGGTGGCCCTGTTCTCGGCCCGTCGGCTTAACTTCTCCGCGGTGGACTTCCCTCGCCGTCAAGTGGAGAACGAGCAGCGGTCGACGGAGATTACGGCCGCCGAGACCATCCTCCGGAAGAAGATCGCCCTACTCCGCCGCAAGGAGCAGATCGCGCGCCAGACGCGCACGGACTCCGCGAACCCGGGCCCCCTCCCGGCCCTCTTGGAGCGCCCGGCCGAGATGGACGACATCGACGCGCAACTTGAGCTGACCGACCAGGAGTGGGAGCGCGAGCAGGCCGCCGCCGCGGCCGCCGCCGCGGAACGGATCGCCCAGTACGACACGATGCGCAGGACAGCGCGCCGTATCGACATCGGGCTGCTGGCCGTGTCGCTCCTGTTGCTGCTCATCCTCGGGTCGGCAATCGTCTGGACGTGGGTGGCGGGCTGACCGCTCCGGCCACCGGCGGGGCGATCAGTCCGCCGGTTTCCCCTCGCCCGTTCTCAGAGCGCGGTTCCCGCACCAGCTTTGAACCGTGGTTCCACGGGCGGTCTTTCAGCGTGCGCGGCGCAGCCACCGGCCGTGGGGGCGCTCGCGGCGACCCCCGGAATCTATCCAGTGACTAGATTCCGGGGGTAGGCTGGGTGCCGTGTCACGTTCTTACCACCACGGGGATCTGCGCCGGGCGGTGCTGCGGGCCGCCGTCGAGGTGATCGCCGAGACCGGTCCCGGCTCGGTCAGCCTGCGCGGCCTCGCGCGGCGGGCCGGTGTCTCCCATGCCGCGCCCGCTTACCACTTCGGGGACAAGGCGGGGTTGCTGACCGCTGTGGCGGCCGAGGGGTTCGGCCTGCTCGGCGCGGAGCTGAGCGCGGCACGGGAGCGCACCGGAAGCTTCCTCGAAGTGGGGGTCGCCTATGTGCGGTTCGCTCTCACGCACCGCGGGTACTTCGAGGTGATGTTCCGCCCCGACCTCTATCGCGCCGACGACCCGGAGCTGAGCGCGGCGCGCGCGGCGACAGCAGAGGTGCTGTACAGCGGCCTGGCGTCGCTTTCCGACGCCCGTGCGGGGGCGGATCCGCGGGTCGCCGGGGTGGCCGCGTGGTCACTGGTGCACGGGTTCTCGACGCTGTGGTTGAACGGCAACCTGCCCCGGTTCGAAGACGACGCCGAGGAGGCGGCCCGCTGCGTGGCCCGCCTCCTGTTCCAGGACGGCTAACCGGTCGGACTAACCGGTCCGGCCGGGGTGCGCCTCGGTGCCGGCCAGGTGGCCGGCGCGCCGGTCGGCGGCTGCGGTCCGCGGCCACAGCACAGCGACCGTGGCGGCGAGGAACACCAGTTGCATCAGGGTGCGGGGCAGGAGCGGTGTCGCCGCGGAGCCGCCGAGCGCGGCCCCTTCCACCGCCGCGTAGACGTTGGCCGGGAACATCGCGACGAGCAGCAGGGCCAGCCCGGCCGCCGCCCAGCGCGCGGTCCGCGGATGCAGCAGGGCCGCGGCTCCCGCGAGTTCCAGGATTCCGGTGAGGGTGACCAGCAGGTCCGGCCGCGGCAGGGCGGGCGGGACCATCGCGATCAGGTCGGCCCGCAAGACGGCGAAGTGCGTGATCCCGGTGACGGTGAACATCGCCGCCAGGCCGCCGCGCAGCGCGGGCCGCCACGCGTTGAGGGGGGCGGCGGCGACCGTCCCGATCACGCGCAGCAGCAGGGTCACGGTCGTCAGCACGATCAGGGGAGCCATGGGGCCGTCCTCGCAATCCTTAATCTTGACATTGGAAAGATATGGGGTGGCACGGGATCTTGTCAATGACTAAATTGGTCGCGGGTGAGCCTCGGCGCACCCGGGACCACCGGGCGCGGCGGACGGCGGGGCCCGGGCGGCCCGCCTGGGATAGGCTGTCCGCCGATGGAACGGAAGTGGTGGAGAGCCCCCCTGCTGCTGACATTGGCGGCCCTGGTCGGCTTCGTGCTCTTCCTGCCGGTACTGGGGATCTCCGCGATGGCCTTCGACCCCTGCGAGCCGGGTGGGTGCCCGCAGGCTCGGCAGCAGCTGACGCTGGCGACGGCCGTATGGGGGCTCTCCTTCCTCACCGTCCCCGCGGCCTGGCTCCTGCCGCGGCACACCGGCTTCGACACCGCACGGCGGCTGTTGATCCCCACCTACGTACTGCTCTTCGTGGCCGCCGTGCTGATCGCGCTGACGGTGCCCGTAGGCGAGTAACGAGCGCCCCGCCGGGCCGTCCGGGGGCGCGGCTCCGTCCCCGGACGGCCGAGGCGCTGAACCACAGTAGTTTTTGACCGAACGTTCTTTATATGTGTACGGTGGCGACCATGGCACGGACAAAAGAGTTCGCCCCCGACTCCGCCCTCGACGCCGCACTGGAGCTGTTCTGGGAGCGCGGCTATGCGGCGACCTCCATAGCCGACCTCGTCGAGCACCTGGGCATCGCGCGGGCCAGCCTCTACTCGACGTTCGGCGACAAACACGCGCTCTATCTGCGGGCGCTGGAGAAGTACTGCGAACGCAGGGCGCCCGAACTGCTCGACCAGATGTCGCGGCCGGGCCCCGTCCTACCCGCCGTCCGCGCGCTCATCGAGCGCTACGCCGGCGAATCAGCCTCCGAGCAGGGGCGGCGCGGCTGCTTCGTGGCCAACACGGCGGTAGAGCTCGCCCCCCACGATCGCGAGGCCGCCCACCGGGTGCAGAAGGACTGGCTCTTCCTTGAGACGGTGATCGGCTCGGCGCTCGCACGCGCCCAGGCCCAGGGCGAACTGGCCGCGGACAAGGACCCGCAGGCGCTGGCCCGCTTCCTGGTCACCCTGATGCAGGGCATGCGGGTCACCGGCAAGGCCGACCCCGACCCGGCGCGGCTGCGCGCGGCCGCCCAACAGGCCCTGCTCCTGCTGGACTGACATCCGACATCCCCGCCTTCCCGCCTCTGCGGCGGCAGGCCGCCCTGCCCATACCCGCACGGCAGCGCCTCATCGCGGGCTCCCGCATGCCCAAATTCAAGAATGGTCAGTCTTGAATAAGTATCATCGACTCCAAGGAACAGCGACCGTGACCACCGACCGCCCCACCCAGGCCGCGGACCAGTCAGGGCCTCCCCCCGAAACCGCCGCACCGGCACCGGGCACCTGCCCGCCGCCTTCGGCACCGGCTTCCCGCCGGGCGTTCGCCCTCCTGGGCAGCGTGCAGATCACCCTGATATTCACGCTCTCCCTAGTGGCGGTCCCGCTCCCGTTGATCGGCCGCGAGCTCGCCATCGGCCAGTCGGGGCTGATCCTGATCGGCGCCGCCTACGGGCTGGCGTTCAGCGGACTGCTGCTGTTCGGCGGCCGCCTGGCCGACCGGTACGGCGGACGGCCGGTGTTCACGACGGGCCTGGCCCTCTTCCTCACGGCCTCACTCCTCGCCGCGGCCGCCCCAGGGTTCACCTCGCTCATCGGCGCGCGCGCCCTCCAGGGAGCAGGGGCGGCGCTGACCGCGCCGGCGGCCATGGCGATGCTGCGCACGCTCTTCCCCCAACCGGAGCGGCATGCCGCGGCGATGGCGACATGGGGCGGGCTGTCGGTAGTGGGGGCGATGAGCGGCAACCTCGTCTCCGGATTCGTCGCCGCCTGGCTGTCCTGGCGGTGGATGTTCGCGGTACCGGTGGCCGTGGCCGGGCTCGCTCTGCTGCTGGCCCGCCGCCTGCCGCCGCACGCGCCCGCTCGCACCGCTCCCCCGGCCCTCGACCTGCCGGGCGCGGTCCTGGCCACAGCCGGGATCACCCTCGTCAGCTACGCGCTCGTGGTCAGCGGCGACCACGGGTGGCGCTCGGCTGCGGTAGTCGGCCCGCTGCTGGCCGGGGGCGGGTTGCTCGGCGCCTTCGTCGCCGTGGAACTGCGGGCACGCGATCCGCTGCTGCCGCCCCGCTTCCTCGCCGACGCGCGCCGGTCCACCGCGCTGCTGGCGATCCTGCTGGCCGCCGCCGGGACCGGAACCGCCGCCATCCTGCTCACCCTCTATCTGCAGCAGGTCCGCGGGTGGTCGGCGCCCTCCGCCTCGCTCACCTTCGTCCCCTTCACCCTCATGCTCATCGCCGCCAACCTGGCCGCCGGGCGGCTCATCCGCGGATTCGGCGCCCGCGCGGTCGCCGTCGCCGGGCTCGCCGCTTGCGGCGCCGCCCTGTTCCTCCTCGCCGGGATCGACACGGACACCGGCTACGTCACCGGCCTGCTACCGGGCATGCTGCTGCTGGCCGCGGGCTCCACCCTGGTGTTCTCCGCGGCGGCCGTACTCGCTGTGGCGGGTGTGCCGCCCCACCAGAGCGGACTGGCGGGCGGGGCGATGAACACGGCTATGGAGGTCGGCCCTACAGCGGGCCTCGCGCTGCTGGTGGCGGTGGCCGCCGCCCGGACCGCACATATGACCGGCGCGTCCGCTGCCGCCGCCACCGCCAGCGGCTACGGCTGGGCCTTCGGCACCGCCGGAGCGGCCTTTCTACTCCTGGCCGCGGTGCTGGCCGGACTCGGCCGGGCGGACTGCGCCCGGCCGCGCTGACCGCCCCATACCTTCCTCCCTCCGTTTTCCCTGCCAACCGATAAGGAGTCGACATGACCGAACGCTTCACCAAATCCACCGCGCTGATCACCGGCGGCGGCAGCGGGATCGGGCGGGCGATCGCGCTCGCCTTCGCCCGCGAGGGCTCCTCCGTGGTCGTCGCGGGCCGCCGGGCCGAACCGCTTGAGGCCACCGTCAAGCTCATCCGCGACACCGGCGGCACCGCCTCGGCCGTCACCGCCGACATCACCGACACCGCTGACGCGGAGCGGCTGGTGGCACAAACGGAGCAGCGGTACGGCCCCCTGGACATCGCCGTGAACAACGCAGGCATGCTGACCGCCCTGGGGCCCGTCGGTGAGATCGACGTGGAGGAGTGGCGCACCCTACTGGAGGTGAACGTCACCGGTCTGCTGCTGGCGATGAAGCACCAGGTCCGCCACATGAAGGGCCGGGGCGGCGCCATCGTGAACGTCTCCTCCAACATCGGCGCGCACATCCGCCTGCCCGGCACGGGGGCCTACGCGGCCACAAAGGCAGCGGTCAGCGCGCTGACGCGGACCGCTGCCCTGGAGTACATCGGCGCCGGGGTCCGGATCAACGCGGTCAGTCCGGGCGCCGCGGACACGCCCATGTCGCTGCTCCCCGGCGAGACCGAGGAGGAGCGTGCCGCGCGGGTGCGCGAACAGCTCCCCCTCGGCCGGGTCGGCACCGTCGACGAGATCGCCGCCGCAGTCCTCTACCTGGCCTCCCCTGAGTCGGGCTATGCGGTCGGCACCGAACTTGTGCTGGACGGCGGCGCCTCGGCTTAGCGCGGAGGGGCCGACTCCGGTATGGCATCATGAGTGCGGCGCCCGGTGCGCAGGTGACGGATACTTCTCCTTCTTAAGCCCGAAGGTCGGGGCCAACTCGGCCTCCCCTGCTTTGGGGGTATAGCTGGACAAGATGTCGAGCGCTGGGCTGGTCTCCGCCACCGACCACGGTCTCGGGCGCCGCTTTCCCGCCGCGAAAACCGGTTGGCCCCGATTCCCGATTCCGGTACTTTACTCGCGACGCACCTCCCGGTGCGCAGGTGACGGGTACTTCTGGTGAACTCACGGGGGTTTCGACGCCCCTAACCCGCCTCTGGGCGGGGAAGCCGCCACCGCCTCGACCTCGGGAGGGTGTTGTGGCAACGTGGTTGCGGGCGCCCGGTGCGCAGGCAGCGGATACTTCACCTGTTAAGTGAGTGGTCGCGGGTTCGAATCCCGTCACCCGCCCTCATGGCGGGTGTAGCTCAGCCTGGCAGAGCACTTCTGTTCCGCCGCCGCTCCGGTCTCGGGCGCCCATCCGCGTCGGCCGCGCGCTCCTCTCGGTGCCCACCCCCAGATCAGCACAGAGGTGCGCTATGGCCAAGTTCAACCGTGCCGCCCCGGCCCCCCGGGGCCGCACCTACGAGGGCGCGCCCGGCTACCAGCGCGACGCCCGCACGGAGCTGTTCCTGCTCGCCGTGTCCACCATGGTCGGCGAGCACACCTTCTACGAGTCCGCCGACGAGCGCGACCAGCGGTTCCGATCGCTGGTGGCACGGCTCGCGGTGGACGACACCGACTGGCTGGCCAACCTGCTGGCCTGGCTGCGCCGGGAGGCCAACCTGCGCTCGGCGCCGCTGGTGGGCGCGCTGGAGGCGGCCAAGGCACGGCTGGACGCCGGCGCGCACGGCCGCAGCCGGCAGCTCGTCGCCTCGGTGCTGCGGCGCGCCGACGAGCCCGGGGAGGCGCTGGCCTACTGGATGGGCCGCTATGGCCGGTCCGTGCCCAAGCCCGTCAAGCGAGGCATCGCCGATGCGGTGACGCGGCTGTACTCGGAGCGTTCGCTGCTGAAGTACGACACCGACAGCCACGCCTTCCGGTTCGGCGACGTGTGCGACCTGACCCACCCGGTGGCGCGGGACGCGCGCCAGGGGGCGCTGTTCGCCCACGCCCTGGACCGGCGGCACAAGCGGGGCAACGCGATCCCCGCGGAACTGGCCGTGCTGCGGGCCCGCGAGGAGCTGATGGCGCTGCCGGTGGCCGAGCGCCGCGCGGTGGTGGAGCGCCCGGACGCGGCCGAGGTGCTTGCCCGCGCCGGTATGACCTGGGAAGCGCTGGCCGGGTGGCTGCAGGGGCCGATGGACGCGGCCGCGTGGGAGACCGTGCTGCCGTCGATGGGCTACATGGCCCGGCTGCGCAACCTGCGCAACTTCGACCAGGCCGGGGTCAGTGACGAGACCGCCGAGCGGGTGGCCGCGGAGCTGGCCGACCCCGAGCAGGTGGCGCGCTCCCGGCAGCTGCCGATGCGGTTCCTGGCCGCCTACCGGGCCGCACCGAGCCTGCGCTGGGGCGCGGCCCTGGAGCGGGCGCTGGGCCACGCGCTGGCGAACGTGCCGGAGTTGGCGGGCCGCACCCTGATCCTGGTGGACCAGTCGGGCTCGATGCGCAGTCCGATGTCGCGGCACTCGGAGCTGACCAGCGCCGAGGCCGCCCAGATCTTCGGCGCGGCCCTGGCGCTGCGCTGCGAGGGCGCCGACCTGGTGCAGTTCGACACCGTCAGCGAACGGGTGCCCGTCCGCCGCGGCGACGCCCTGCTGCGGGTCATCGAGCGCTTCTGGGGCGGGCGCGGCGGTACGAACACCGCGGCGGCGGTGCGCGAGCACTACCGCGGCCACGACCGCGTGGTCCTGGTCACCGACGAGCAGGCCTGGGCGGGCCGGCGCGGCGAGGAGCCGACCCGTGCCGTGCCGGCCCGGGTCCCGGTCTACACCTGGAACCTGGTCGGTTACCGCTACGGGCACGGGCCCGCCGGCAGCGGCAACCGGCACGTCTTCGGCGGGCTGTCCGACGCCGCCTTCCGCATGATCCCGCTGATCGAGAACGGCGAGCAGGGCCGGTGGCCGTGGGAGGCGCCGCACGGGTAGGGGTGGGCGGGGTGGTGGCCCGGCCACCGACACCACGTCGGCAGCGAGCGCCTCTGTCGGGTGGGAGCGTCCCGACGACGCTCCCACCCGACGGGCTGAATGCCGTGAAAGCCTTCGACCTGCGGCCATTGCGGTTCTTGCACGCGTTCTCCGCCGGTGATACCGCACGTGAGAACCCGGAGATCTCGGCACCGCCACAGCGACGGCCTTCTCATTGTCACTGGCAACCCTCATGATGGGCACATGCGACGTTGTGACCACTGCGATCTGCCTGTCAACGCCGGATGCGGCTGCTCCCTACCTCAGAAGACCTCGCCGAACCCAGCGAAGGAGGCGGCCGACAGCGGTTTCCCCGCCGGCGCGATCCTGATCTCCCGACGCAGAGTCGCGCACCGGCCGGGCTGCACGCACCAGTCCGACTCGGAGATCGCGGCACCCGTGTGGGGCTGGATCCTTGACCCCGACCCCCAACTGTGGCGGCGTATCAGCGAGGGCACCCCCGCACACGCCACGCACGGCAACACCCAGCGCTACGCCGTGAAGCGCTGCCAGAGCTGCGACACGTGAGCAGACCGGGGAAGTGCGGCACAATGGACATGTCGGCAGTCCTTTTCTCGCCGATCTTGACTTTGTGCACGTAAGCGAACACGTGCACAAAGTCAAGATCAGCACTGGAGCACAAGGTCCCGGTACGGAAGCGACACCACCGGGCAGGAGTCCAGGCCCAGTCGGCATTCGATCTCATCAAGCCGACGGATGACCTCTTCCCGGGGCCATGCCGAGACGATTTCGGTTTCGACGAACGTTCCCACGCCCGTCACCGTGTCCAGAACCACCGTGAGTTCCGGCTGCCGGGGATTCCGGTAGTGGGTTCGCGACTTCTCCACACGGGCCAGGAAGACCATGCCGAGAACCTCCAGGAGCCGGTTGGCATGAGCGGCCTGGTCAGCGTCTGCCAACTCCACGTTCGTCTCTTCCTTGGCGATGACGCCGGCAACGCTGTGGGTGGAAGGGTTCGAGGCCGGTTTGTAGGTGACTTCGCATCGGCCGTCCCGTTGGCGGACCCGCAGGCACTCGACCGTTTCCCGAAAGTCGATATCCGGCCTGCTGTAATAGGTGTCCACCTCCGCCATCGAACCCGTGGTGGCGAATCCGAGTTCGCCTAGCCGTGCCCTGAGAGCACCTTGGCTGCTCAGCGCACGCTTGCGTTCGATCTCGACCAAGGACACCGGGGTCACCCTTCTCCTAGGTTGATGGCCGCATACACGCGGGCGAGGTTGTGTTTGCTGAACGACTCCCGTATGCCGGTTAGCGCCTCTTTCAGCATCTCGGAATCCGACACTGGGATGTTGCGGAACAACACCAACTGCTTGGCGCCCCACAACGGGTTGGCGAGCCGCTTCGACGGGCAACGGCTGGCGGCCATGGACCGCAAGATCTCTGCTGCCCTGCTGGAGTACTCCTACGTTGTCGGTGCCGACCAGTGGGGACAGTGGTTCCAGCGGGTTATTCGCCTACCGACCCGCGCGGCCGTGGTGTATGGCGGGCGGCTGGTGTCAGATCAGAACCGCGACCATGTGGTGGGCGAGGGCGCCTGTGGCGGTGGCCAGGGCGTAGCCGGTGCGGCGCCGGGGTTTGCGGTGGCTGCGCAGGCGGAGCGGATGTGCTCTGCGGTGTTGGCAAAGGCCTTGCTGGCGCAGAGGACAGCCGTCTCGGCCAGGTCCTCGGCGAGGCCAGATGCTGCTTCGCGCCGATCTTGACTCTGTGCACGTAAGCGAACGCATTCACACGTGCACAGAGTCAAGATCGGCGCAAAGGGGCGGGTGTGGGCGGGTGTCAGTCGGTGGCGGTGCGGGCCGGGGCGGTATGGCCGAGGGCAGACGGGTCGGCGGTGCCGGTGGTTCCGGTGGTGATGGCCCGGCGCGGGCGGGCCTGATCGGCGGCCTCGGCGAGCAGGGCCAGGGAGGCGCCGGCGGGCAGGGCGGCACCCTGGAGGGTGGCGAACAGGTCGGCGTAACCCTTGATGTGGACGGCGTCGGTGACCAGGTGGCCGGGGCCGCGCGGGCAGGGGATGTAGGCCAGGGTGTGGCGGGGGGGAGAACGCCAGGGTCCAGAACGCGCCGCGCAGTCCGGGGTGGTGCGGGGTGCCGCTCGGGATGATGTGCACGGTGACGTGGGCGGCCTGGGCGAGCCGGTGCAGGTGGGCCATCTGGTCGCGCATGATGTCGGGGGTGCCGACGCTGCGGTGCAGGGCGGACTCGTCCAGGACCAGGCAGTGGAACGGCGGGCCCGAACCGGTGGCCATCAGCCGGGGCAGCCGAGGCCGGTCGGCCACGTGGTAATGGGGTTCCATGGGGCGTTCGGCGGTGTCCAGGGCGTGGGTGTAGTCCGTGGTCTGGACGTGGTCGGGGATCATCAGCGGAGCGAAGGCCCGAACCTGGGCGGCTTCCCGGCAGATCTCGTTGATGGGCGACCCGGTGCGCACATGGTGGCTGATATAGACCTGCGCCCAGGCGTCGACGAGCACGCCCTCGGCACCGAACTCGGCATCGAGGATCTCCACCACCCGCCGCCCCGGATCGGCGGCCCCGGCCTCGACCTGGCCCATGGTGTAGTCCCCGACCACCGCCCGCTCAGCGACCTCGGCAAGAGAAAGGCCCAGCCCCTCCCGCGCCGCCCGTATCCGTGACCCGAGCCGAGGCCAGTCCGAGTGGGCAGAGTCCGGGGGTTCATTGCCCGCCCTTACCTGTGCCTGACGACGTGCAGCCATGGAACCTCCCAGCGCTGAACAAGGGGCGACCTAAGCGGATCACTCTCACCTAAGGTCAACTTCCGACTACAGTGAACCCCATGAGACTCTTAAATACAAGTCTCATTTACAAGTCGCCCGAGTTGTACTCACCTACGAAGAACAGGCAGGATTCAGGGATGGAGCGCAACCCCACGCTGGCCCAATGGCAACTCGCTCAGGAGCTCAAACGGCTCCGGGGCGATCGCAAGTTCAACGAGGTCGTGCAGGCCGCGCGAACCACCGGCGGCAGCCTGGCCAGATGGGAGACACCGGGCGACCGTGGTGCGGTCCCGGGACCGGCAGCCTTGGAGCGCCTTCTCCAGATCTACGAAGCAGAGGACCAGTGGGAACGCCTGCTCGCCCTGCGGAAGGAAGCACGACAGCCAGACCGTTGGCAGCCCTTCGATCTGGAACGCAGTTACCGGACCTACGCCAACATCGAATCCCAGGCGAATTCGATCGAGTCCTACCAGTCCCAGATCATCCCGGGGATCGCGCAGACCGAAGCGTATGCACGTGCGGTGATCGAAGCGACGCTGCACCCCAGTGGGGACGCCGAGAAGGAACTACAAGTGCGTATGGAACGTCAGCGCATCTTGCGAGAGGGAGAACGCCCTGCCTTCTGGATGATCGTGACCGAAGGAGCACTCCACCAGGAAGTCGGCACACCGGATGTCATGGCTGAGCAGGTGGACCACTTGCTCGACCTGGCTCGGGAACCAGGCGTCACGCTCCAGGTGCTGCCTTTCTCCGCAGGAGCCCACGTTGCAATGCGGATACCCGCATTTGTCATACTGCACGTAAATCACCACGGACTGACAGCGGTCTATACAGAAAGCCAGACCGCGAGCCTCTTCCTAACAGATCAACCGGATTTGGACGAGTATGCGGCCATCTTCAACAGGCTCCGAGCCGCTGCCCTCGATGAAGGCCGGCCGACTCGCAAGCTCTTGGAACGCATAGCCGTGGACCACAGAAGCAGGAAGGGTTGACCAACATGCTCAACAAAGACCTACCGGTCACCTGGTTCAAGTCCAGCTACAGTGCCGCACACGGCGACTGCGTCGAAATAGCCCACCTCCCGGCTTCGTTCCGTACCTCTAGCTGCTCAACAGCCGCTGACAACTGCGTAGAGGTGGCGGACTGGGAGACCGGCGCCGCGATCCGCGACACCAAGCACCGGGACCTGGGCGCGCTGGCCTTCCCCGCCGCTGAGTGGCGCGCCTTCATCGACGCCGTAAAGAGACGCGACCTCTGACCCGTCGAGCCCCCCCGCACGGGGCCGACACCAAGCACCGGGACCTGGACACGCTGGCCTTCCCCAACCCCGCCGAGCGCTCGCCGAACATCCCGACTCACGGAATTTACGCTTCACGGAGTGCGGCACTGATCCGGTCTCGCGCAGCCGTGGCGCGCGGGTCGGGGAACCGGTCCAGCAGGGCGCTCGCCTCCTCCCAGTGCCGCCGGGCGTCCTCTGGCCTGCCCTCCTCTGTAAGGGCGGACGCCAGGTTGTTAAGCGCGGCGGCAAGGTGCCACAGGTCGCCCAGTTCGCGGTGGGCCTTCGCGGCTTGCCGGTGGAACTTGACCGCCTCGTCCGGTTGGCCCAGTTCCCGATACGTCTCGCCGGTGCAGTCGAGCGCCATCGCCGCACGGCTCTGGTCGCCCAACCTCCGTTGGATCACCGCGGCTCGGTGGAGCGGATCTAAGGCTTCGTCCGGTCGACCGGTGGCGCGCAGCACTCGCGCGTACTCCACGGACCAGTGGGCGAGCCAGACCGAGTTCTGCGCACCATGGGCGATGTCCAGGGCGGATTCGATCGAACGGAGCGCCTCAGCGGTCTGCTCGAGTTCCCGCTGCGCCATGCTCAAGAAGAACAGCGAGTTTCCTTCCTGTGCCTGGTCGCCGATTTCGCGCTGGATGGCGAGCGCTTGCTCGAGGTAGTCCACCGCTTCGTGGAGGTGCCCGAGTTCGTACAGCGTCTCGCCGAGATTGCTCGACAGCAGCGCTTCCCACCGGGGGTTGTCGAGTTCGTGAAAGATCGCCAGGCTCTGCCTGAAGTAGGCAACCGAATCGTCGAGACGCCGACGCCGCAGTCCTAGCAGACCGAGGGCGTTCGTCGACACGGCCGTACCGAACCGGTTGCCGATCTCGCGCCGTATCTCCAGCGCTGCACGGTGGTGCTCCTCCGCTTCGGCCAGGCGGCGCGCCTGGAAGTAGGCTTTGCCGAGGCTCTCCAGAATCTCCGATTCGCCGTACCGGTTCCGCGCCGCGCGGGCCGCCGCCAGGCCGACGTGTCCGGTGGCGAGCCAATCCTCGAACGCGTTCTGGTGCATGAAGACGCTACGGAGCACGGCCGCGAGTTGCCAGGCGATCTGGTGCAGGCCGTTCTCGCCCGCGGCTCTGGTGGCCGCGACCAGGTTCTCGCGTTCGGTTTCGAACCACGTGCTCGCGGCCGCCTCTGTGGGAAACCGCAGCGGCGCGGACTCGACCGGTTCGGTGACGGAAACCGTCCGGTTGAACGGCATGAACACCGCCAGCGCGGAGTCGGCCGTGTGCAGGTACCAGTTGAGGACGCGGCGCAGTGCCGCGTGCCGTTGGGTCTCGGTTTCGAGGTGGCGAACCTGGTCGGTCGCGTAGGCGCGCAGCAGGTCGTGCAGTTGGTAGCGGTCGGGACCGGTCTGTTCGAGGAGGTGGGCGCCGACCAGAGCATCGAGCAGGTGCCGGATACGGTCGGCCCTGCCCATGAGCGCAGCGGCGGCGGAAGAGCCGAAGTCGGAGCCGGGGTGCAGCCCAAGGAGCCGGAACAGCCGAGCGGCGTCGTCGGCCAGCGCACGGTAGGACCAGGCGAATACGGTACGCACCGCATCCGCTTCCTCGTCGTCCCCGACGGTCAGCGCGTCCCAGAGCGCCGACTCATCGCGGAGGTCCTGGATGAGTTCGGTCAACGGCATGAACGGCCGGCTCGCGGCACGCTCGGCGGCGATGCGCAACGCGAGCGGGAGGCGGGCGCACAGCGACGCCAGTTCCCGCAACTGCTCAGGGGTGTCACCGTCCCGGTAGTTGTCTGTGACGCTCTTCAGCAGCGCCACCGCGTCCGCTTCGGGCAGGATGTCGAGTGTGAGTCGTCGGCCCCCGTCCCTGGCGACGAGGCCGGAGAGCCTGTTGCGGCTCGTGACGATCGCGAGGCAGCTCGCCGTCCCCGGGAGGAGCGGCCGCACCTGGCTACCTGTCGCCGCGTTGTCGAGGACGAGCAGTATCCGTCGATCGGCAAGGTAGGAGCGGAACAATGCCGCTCGTTCCTCGGTATCGGAGGGGATCGCGGAGGGCCGGACGCCGATCGCTCGCAAGAATCGGTCGAGGGCCTGCTCGGGCGCCATCGGCGTACCGGGGTCATAGCCCTTGAGGTTGACGTACAACTGGCCGTCGGGAAAACGCTGTCGGACCCGATGCGCCCAGCGCAGCGCGAGCGAGGTCTTGCCGACCCCGGCCGTACCCGTGATCACGACAAGGGACTCGCGCGTATCGCCGGACAGCAGGGCGTCGAGACCGTCCAGCTCAGCCCGGCGATCGATGAAATGCCGAACGTCACCGGGCAACTGGTGCAGCGGCGGCTCACCGGACGGGCGCGCGCCGTGGAAGTGCACGCCTCCGTGCACGTCCCTGGCCTGCACGAGGTCGGCCGCGCCGGTCGGTTCGGAGCGGTTGACATGCTCAGGCCGGTCGTCGCGCTCGCCTTGCTCTCCTTGCTCCATGGCCGGTTGAGCCTCACTGCCCGGCCGGGGACTCCAGGGGTGCGACCTCACGGGCGAAGAACGCATCCAGCGGCTCACCGGTGGTGTAGAGGCGCTCGATGAACCGCTGGCACTCGGCGATCAACGCCCGATCCGTGAAGCGGTTGGCTGCTTCCAGCACCCCATGCTGGTCGTAGACCGCTTCGTACATCACGTCGGTACCCAGCGTGTAGATCTCCGGAAGGGGGCCCTGCTCCTCGAAAGCAGTGACCTGCGCGGTGTCGACGACGCTGGTCAGGCCACCGTACTCGTGCCGCAGCGCCAGAACGTGCAGCTCCCATTGGAGGTAGGGGGTGATCGGTTTCTCGACGACGCGGACCCGGCGGTTGATGAAGCCCGAATCGGTGATGCGCTGGTAGTACGTACTGAAGTCGCTCCGGTTCTGCTGGATCAGGCGAACGGCTTCTACCCAGTCTCCCGCGGCGAAGGCGCGCCAACTGGGCTCGTTGGGCTCCTTGAAGGTCTGCTGGCGCTCCAGTTTCCAAAAGCCCGGCGCTCTGGTCTCCCAGAATCGTTTCTCGAAGTCGGCCCAGTAATCGGCGAGCTCCAGCCGTTCTCCCGTGCTGTTGTGCAGCGCCTCAAGCATCAGGTATATCCGCCTTTGCCGCGAGAATCGCCGATCGTGGAACTATGACCATGCTTTCGCCCGGGTCGATGGATACGCCCCGGGGAAGGCGGGATCGATAGCTCGCCGTGAGATCCTGCCCAATCACGGCTATATCGCCGTTGTCGAGTTCCCAGATATCCGGGCAACTGCCGTCCCCGGACGTGTCTCCCCGATCATGGGGAGATTTTCCCCAACGGCGCAGGAGTTCCGCCGCAGGGTCCGCTTCCCATTTCCCGCCGGCCATCGGGATCCTCCTGCCCTGGTCGGAATCGGCAATCGGAGAGTAACATCAGAGCATCCACGCGTCCACGCCCAAACCTCATCACCGGATACCTCCGGCGGAGGGGGCACACGCGGAAACCCGACCATGGAAGTCCTCACACAAGACCTCGGAAAGATGCCATGGTGTCCGAATCCGTTCGTGTGTGGTTCTGAGCAGAGCGAGCGATCTGGTGGTGGTGTGGGCATTGTGCCTGAGGGCGACTGCGGTATTTCGGCAGCCACCACGATTTCCCCGAAACCCCAGTAACCCGACCGCTTTCCAGGTGACCGGCCCCTTCAGCGGCAAGCCGGCATCCCTCGCTGCGCTCGGGGAGCCCCATTGCCGCACCCCCCGCACGGGGCCACCCGGAAAGCCAGACCGCCGGAAACAGGAAAAGGAAAAAGGGGCGGGTTCCCTCAGCCGTCGGCTTCGATCGACGCCTGGGGCTGGCCGTCGGCGCACGTCAGACTGTATTCGTACTCCTGCTCCCCGCCCTCGAACTCCACCTCGGCGTACTCCGCCGGCCCCTGGGCGACATCACCGGTCTGATAGCCCTGTTCGGGCGCCCACCACACGAGTTCGACCAGGCCATCGGCACAGCGGGCCAGGACCGTACCGCCGTCGCTGGGAAAGACGGTTTCGCTCTCCCCGCTGGAATCCGCCTTCCCGCCCGCATCCGCGTCCTCGGGCACCGCATCGAGATGCCCGGTGGGCTGCTCCGCCGGGGCCGAGGGCTCGGCCGAGGGTTCGGTCGAGCCCTCGACCCCGGCGCTAGGCGCCGCCGACTCCCCCGACGCAGCGGGCGCTTTGGCGAGCTCCTTGCTCACATCCTCTTCCGACATCGGCTGCGCGGGATGCGACAGCAGGCCGCCCTGGGCCACACCTACCGCGGCGACGCTGGCGGTGACGGCCACCGCCGCGGCCGCCACCCACCCGGCCACGATGTACTTCGTCTGCATACTCGACAGCCTCTCGGGCTTTGGGCTAAGGGCGCGCTAAGACGCCCTCGCGTATCCGATGGTCATCGTCCGGAAGCGGCGCGTGTCCCCGCCGGGCATGCGAACAGGTGCGCCCGCCCGCACCAGGATCCTGCCGCCGAGGGCCGCGACACAGTGCCCTAATCTTGGTTCCCGTGGCGCACCTACTGCTGATCGAGGACGACGACCAGGTGAGAACGGCGTTGACGCGGTCGTTGACCGAGCTGGGTCACGCGGTCGTGTCCGTTCCGGGCGCCATGGCGGGCCTGCGCTCGGCCGTCGACGGCGCTCCGGACCTGATCATATTGGACCTGGGCCTGCCCGACCTGGACGGCGTCGAGATGCTGCGGATGCTGCGCGGAGTCAGCGACGTCCCGGTGATCGTCGCCACCGCGCGCGATGA
>JAJYTD010000028.1 GCA_021793235.1 Actinomycetes bacterium
GGGCAGCTCGGCCAGCAGCCCCTCCAGCAGGCCCCGGAACCGCCGCCGTGTCTCCACCCGCTTGAACCTGCAGGCCACCCGGCCCAGCAGCTCCTCCAACATCATCTGCCACCGGCCAGGGTCTACGCTGGGGCCAGCGGCCACCACGCGATCTTCGGTTGTCCTCACAAACATCCATGATCACGCGGTGGCCGTCTGCATGCTCCAGCACCCCGCCGTCAAGATCACGACTTACCACTGGAGTACTAGGTGGTCGGTCTGCCATCGCACTCCGTTGACCGGCAGAAAGGCCGACGGAAGCCAGGTGGATTCCACAGCCAGGCGGCCGCGGGCGAACGGGTGAGGTCCGGGGCCGCTTTGTGATCGAACCGGGATGATGCCGAACGCGTGCACGCGGGCGCGGGCTCCTGTGCTGTCGTATGTGTCCTCGATCGTTGCGCGTATCGGGCCGCGTCGGGCGTTCGCGGTCACCCGGAAGGAGCAGCCTGCGTGGATCGTTTCGGTTGCTCGGAACGGCATCCACGGTCCGGTGGGCTTGAGGCGCACCTTGCCGGAGAAGGTGAGCACGGCCGCGCTGGCGATCGGTGTTCCGGGCCGGATGGCATGCGTGAGGTAACGGAGTCCGCCTGGGGTCAGGTCGTCGGCCAGCGTGTCGGGGTCGAAGAGGGCTACGGCCTTGTCCATGAAAACGTCTCCCCCGCAAACCAAGTAGTCGTTTACCGACTGATCAGTCGGTAAGATAACATGGGTACGTGACGATGAGAGGATCCGCACGTGTGACGCTGCGGCAGCGCCAAGCAGTGCAGACCCGGCAGATGCTTCTGGAGGCGGCGGCACGAATCTTCGCGCGGCAGGGCTACAGCGAGGCGACCATCGACGATGTGGCCGCGGAGGCAGGGGCGTCCAAGGGGGCCGTCTATCACCACTTCGCGAGCAAACAGGAGCTCTTCGAGGCATTGCTTGAGCACCGCGCCAGCGGGCTCGACCAGATGCAAGAGTTGGTCGACACCGTCACATCCCTGGAGGCGCTCGTTGATGGACTCATCGATCTGTGGCTCGACCGGGTCCGCAACCACCCGGAGACGTTCGTGTTGTCCCTGGAGTCCCGGCTGCAAGCCATCCGCGATCCAGACTCCGCCGAGCTTCTGAACCGGTACTACCGTCGACTACGCGACACCGTCGACGGACTCCTCCGCCACGCCGCGCACCAATTCGACCGACCAGCGCCCTCAGCACACACCACCTTGATCGTATTCAGTCTGCTCGACAGCATGGGCCAGCACCTGGCCATCGACTCCGATTACGTCCAGGCCGACGACCTACGACAAGACCTCGCCCACGCCATCATCAGCACCCTCGAACGTCCTCAGTGAACGCCAGGCGTTGGCCTGCTCAGTCCCGGGAACGATCTGCCCAGGGATCGAATCTTGACCTGACGCGGCATTAGCCCTTCCCGGCGTGAGCATGGCCTACATCCGGCGACGGACGCGACCCCGGCCCGGACGATGCGTCCCGGACGCCGGGTTCACGGTGCGCGGCGGCCAGGGCGGCGAGGGCCGTGGTGAGGGGGACGGCCGCGATGAGACCGAGGGTGCCCGCGACGCTGCGGACGATCTCCTGGGCCACGGCGGGGTTGGTGAGCACCTCACCGGAGGACCGGCCGCCGATGTTGAACAGCAGCAGAAGCGGAAGCGACGCCCCGGCGTAGGCCAGGACGATCGTGTTGATCACCGACGCGATGTGGGAGCGCCCGACACGGGCGGCGGCACGGTACAGCTGCATGAAGGAGTACGAGGGGTTGGCCCGGGCGAGTTCCTGGACGGTCATGGCCTGCGTCACGGTGACGTCGTCGAGCACCCCCAGTGAGCCGATGATGATGCTGGCCAGCAGCAATCCTTGCGTGTTGATGCCGTAGTCGATGTCCAGGAACAGCGAGCTGTCATCGATGATGCCGGTGAGCCGGGTCAGGTCGATCGCCACCACGGCCAGCACACCGGTCAGCGTGAGGCAGCCCAGCGTCCCCATCACCGCGACCGACGTCGCGACGCTGATCCCGTGGGTGAGATAGAGAACCGCCAGCATGATCGCCGCCGCGCAGACGATCGCCGCCGGCATCGGCGGGCGTCCATCGATGATCGCCGGGATCAGGAACAGCAGGAGCAGCGCGAAGGTGACGGCCAGCCCGATCAGCGCCGTCAGGCCGCGCCAGCGTCCGAAGGCGATCACCGCGAGCACGAACGCGGCCGCGACCATCCACAGCGCGTTGGACCGGTCGTGATCGGACAGCTGGTAGGCGGAGCCCTCTTCGGCGCCGGGAAGGCTGACGAGCACCACGTCGTCCCCCACCTCGAAGACCCGGTTGCCGGGGCCGCTGGGCAACTCCGTCCGGACTGCGCGCCCGTCCTGCGGTCCCGACGTCAACTCGACGACGGCCTCGCCGCATCTCCTGGGGTCGGCCGGCGCCCGATCCGCCTCGGTCTTCTGGTTCCCCGGCGCCGACCCCGGAGTGACCTGCGCAGGGCATGGCTTGAGGTCGATCCGGAGCACCGTGCCGGTCTCCCTGGCCTGCTGCGCAGACGCCGCCTGCGGCACACCGGATCCACTCGGCCACATCCACGCCAACGCGACGACCGTGACGACCGCGAGCAACGCGATCACGACGAGCATCACCCGGACGGTGCGCTGCGAGGCGGACCCGCCGCCGGACTCGTGCGAGTGGGAGGCACCCATGCCAGATCGGATCCTCTTTTAGCGTTGGGGGCTGTACTGGAGCGCCGGGCTTGGCGGAGCTTCCGGAAGATTACCGCCGAGAACACCTTCATCCGCCCCGGCTGTGGGGGGCCGTCCGTTACGGCCGACCCACCTGCTACGCGCCGAGGCCCGTAGCGTCCTCGGCCCTTAGGAACGAACGGGTTCCGATCACAGCAGCGGCCTATCAGCCAGTGCTACAGACGCGGGGGACAGAACTGCACGTTCCGGACTCAGCCACTTGCTGCGATTTCCTGAAGCGACGTCCACACCGAAGAATCAACTACATTATGTGACGTGAGATCGACGCTAAGTGATCCCAGGTATGGAGGTCATGCTGCGGGGCGCGGCCTGTCCGTCCTGTTGATCGCGGTGTCGTCGCTGTACTTCGTTCTTTGCCTGCCGGGTCTCCACGGCGATGAACATGCGCACCTGAGCGGGCACATCGCTCCGGCGTCCTCGGTTCACCTCCACGCTCCAGTTGAACATCCACAGGGCGACGCGGCGGTGAATCATCTCCCTCACGCGCCGCATGGCGACTGCGGGGATTCCGCCGCACTCATGGCCGACGCCTTCCGGTTGGCGCTGTTGCTCTTCGCGACTGTGTCCGTGTTGGAGTCGTGGGCGAGCGTCACCTCCCGGCTCCATCTGCTCATGGCCCCGTACGCGAGGCGCCGACGACGTGTGCGCTGTCGACCCCTGAGTGGAATCCGGCTCCTCAACGTGCTCTGCGTGGCCCGCCTGTGATCAGTCCGGTCATGCGTCGGCATTGAGCTGGGGCCCGCAGGGCCTCACGCTCGCGCCTCTCCCTTTCGGCATGTCCGCCGGGAGCCCGCCGACCGTGGCCGTTTCTCACCATCACCAGTGCCACCGAGTCATGTCTCCAGGGGGAGAAACGTTGGACGCCATTGAGCTGCACGATTACGGACGGATACACGCATTCACGAACATGGCCAGCCGTCTGGTCGGCTGTGACACGTGTCAGTCGCCCGCACGCCTGGTCGGGAACACTCCGGTCCTATGGGTGCCCGACCTGCTCGGGCAGACGCGGAACGGCTTCTGGGCCAAGATCGAAGGCGCCAACCCCGGCGGGATCAAGGACCGCCCAGCCCTCCATATGATCATTCGCGCCCGGGAGCGCGGTGAGCTGGCACCGGGCAGCCCGATCATCGAGTCCACCAGCGGCACCCTCGGCCTTGGCCTACTGCTCGCGGGCATCTCCTACGGCCATCCGGCGACGCTGGTGACGGACCCGGGGCTGGAGCCGCTGATGGCCAACCTGCTGCGCGCGCATGGTGCCCGCGTGGACGTGGTCCCGGCGCCACATCCGGTCGGCGGCTGGCAGGAGGCGCGGCGGCAGCGGGTCCGCGAGCTGCGCGACCGCCATCCCGGCGCGTACTGCCCGGACCAGTACCACAACCCCGACAACGTAGCGGCCTATGGAGGCCTCGCACTCGAACTGGCCGGTCAGCTCGACCGCGTCGACGTGCTGGTCTGCAGCGTCGGCACTGGCGGCCACAGCGCGGGAACCGCCCGCGCCCTGCGGCGGATGTATCCGGACATGCGCTTGGTCGGCGTCGATGCCGTCGGGTCCACCATCTTCGGGCAGCCGGCGAGACCACGGCTCATGCGGGGGCTGGGCAGCAGCATCTACCCCCGCAACGTGGACTACGACGCCTTCGACGAGGTGCACTGGGTGGCACCCGGCGAAGCCGTCTGGGCTTGCCGGACGCTGGCCCGCGCGAGGTACGCCACCGGTGGGTGGAGCGTCGGAGCCGTCGCGCTGGTCGCGTCCTGGCTCGCCCGGACTGAGCCGGGACATCACCGCATCGCGGCTGTCTTCCCCGACGGGCCGCAGCGCTATTTCGGGACGGTCTTCGACGACGCGTACTGCTCCCGGCACGACTTGCTGGGGGTTGTTCCGGCCGAGGAGCCCGACGAGATCGCACATCCGGCCGAGCGCGAAGTCGCCAGGTGGACGCGCTGCGCGGACGTGACCGCCCCCGCCGAAGCCCGGGTCGAGGTAACGCAATGAGGGCGACGATCACCCAGTTGCGGTCGTTCGACCGCCCGGTGCGGCTGCTGATGGTCAACCAGCTCACCATCAACCTGGGCTTCTACATGCTGATGCCCTACCTGGCCGATCACCTCTCCACCGATCTGGGCCTGGCCGCCTGGTTGATCGGGCTGACGCTGGGCGTGCGCAATCTCAGCCAGCAGGGCATGTTCCTGGTCGGCGGGAGCCTGGCCGACCGGGTCGGCTACAAGCCGATGATCCTGTCGGGCCTCGTGCTCCGCACGGTCGGGTTCGCGCTGCTGGGGGTCGCCGAGGCGCTGCCCGTCCTCATCGTTGCCTCGGCGCTCACTGGGCTCGCCGGGGCACTGTTCAACCCCGCCGTCCGCGCGTACCTGGCACAGGAGGCCGGCGACCGAAAGGTCGAGGCCTTCGCGGCCTTCAACGTCTTCTACCAGATGGGGATTCTCGCCGGGCCGCTCATCGGGCTGCTGCTGGGCGGCATCGCGTTCCAGCTCACCTGCCTGGTGGCCTCTGGCCTGTTCGCGGTGCTGGCCGTCGCCCAGGCCAAGGCCCTGCCCGCCCGGAGGGGCAGCCGAGCGGGCGCCGCCGGATCACTAATCAAGGACTGGCGGACGGCGCTGTCAAACCGCGCCTTCGTCCTGTTCTCCCTGGCGATGGCCGGCTCCTACGTCCTGAACTTCCAGGTCTATCTCGGGCTGCCCATCGAGGTCCGCCGCGTCACCGGCGGCGAACTCGGCGTCACGCTGCTCTTCGTCGTTTCCGGAGCCCTCGCCGTGATCGGGCAGGTCCGGATCGCCTCATGGGCCAAGGCGCGCTGGACACCCGCCCAGGCCCTCGTTCGGGGTCTGGGGTTGATGGGACTCTCGTTCATCCCGATAGGCCTGGACGCCATCGCACCCCAGTCGCCGGCACACCCCACCGGGCTTGTCGGGTACGCGGTGGCGATCACACCGATTCTGCTGAGCACCGCGTTGCTTACGCTCGCCACCCTGGTGACCTATCCGTTCGAGATGGCCACCATCGCGACCCTGGGCGGCGACGAGATGGTCGGCACCTACTACGGCCTCTACAACACCGTGGCCGGAGTCGGCATCGCGGTCGGCAACCTGCTCACGGGCGTCGCGCTCGATGCCGGACGGGACGCCGGGATACCCAGCCTGCCGTGGTGGACATTGGCGGCCGTTGGTATCGCCTGCGCCCTGGCGATCCATACGCTTGCGCGCGCCGGACATCTGAACCCAATGCATGAATGCCCACGCGATCCCGTGCGCGCATAACGGGTTGCCGCTTAGTGACGGCAAGCGTGATCTGATCCCTTTTGCCTTGGGGTCAGGCAGGCGGGGTGGGCTGGGCCGCCTGGCCCCGGCCCACCCCGCTGGGCGAGTCGCTAGTCGCTCTGGCCGGCGTCGAACTCCCAGTGCCACGGTTCGTACGGGTTGCTGTAGGCCCAGTCCGGGTGGATCCAGCCGTACTTTTCGGAGTTCTTCTCCAGCCACTTGAACTTGGGTGAGTCACCGTTCTGGACGCCGTCGCCCAGGTCGAGGGCGAGGCCGTTCCCGTGATTGCTGGTGCCTGGTGGCGCGGCCATGCCCGCAGGCATGCGCTCGTACAGCTCCGCTTGCTTGTCGCGGTCGCGGTAGGAGCTGTTCACCTGCATCTCCTCGCCGAAGCGCTCCTGGTAGGCCGCGTTGAGCTTGTAGAAGGCCACCGCGGCATCAGCCCGCAGGAGCTCTCCCTGCTGTGGCAGCGGGCAGAGCTCATCGACCGGGATGCGGCCGTTGGTGTACTCGCGCTCCTTGGCCTTTGAAGGCTTGCAGTCAGCCGGCGGCTTGCTCGGCTCGGGTTCGGGTTCGGCTCGGTGGGCGGGGGCCTTTTCGGCACGGTGCACCGGGGCGGGCACGGGGCGGGTCTCGTCGGGGTTCCCCGAGCCGCCGTCCATCGGCGCCACGGCAAGAGAGCCCGCGAGGGCGCCTGCGAGGACGACGCCCGACATCGGTGCGAGGTACCTGTTCTTGGAGAGGTGTCGATTCTTGCGGAAGTGCCTACCTGGCACGGCATCTGCTCCTTTCCACACCGCCTACCGGGTTAGCTGACGGATTCGGGCGTGGAAGTCGCCCTACGACCCTCCTGCTGCATGGCGAGGAGGCATCGATTCACCCCTGCGAGACGGCACGGGCCGATCGGCCCCGACGTGACTCGCGTTGGTTCCCCGGCTCCGCGCTTCGGCGCGGACTCGGCGTCGCCGTCTTCATCTGACGAGCCGGCTGCAGCAGGTTCGGATCGTGCCGCGAGCCGCTGCTCGCTCAGGATGAAGCGGACACTGATAGATGAAAACGGCACCTGGCAGGTGCCGAATTCCAGCAGACCGTACTCAAAGGGCCAACCGAAGGCAAACAGCATCATCAGGCTGTGTGACCAGGCAAGACGGCTGCCCGCCCGAGGCGACGGCGTTCCGGGTGTTGGCTCAGCCAGGTGGTCAAGCTGCGATGGGAAGCGTTCGCTTAACGGCATGAAGGGCATGTGCGGAGGGCACCAGGCCGCCCTCTCGCCGCCTCTGACGCGGCCTCGTTGAGGGTGACGGGCCCTGGATCGTGATCGGTCGGGGTGGGCTGTAGCCTCTGACTTACTAACTTGCCTAGTAAGTTGGAGGTTTGAGGGATGGGCGGTGGAGTCGGCGAGCTGGTCACCGGGGGGCCGCTTCTGCTTGCCGTGCCCGTTGCGGCGGCCGCCGGGGCCGTGTCGTTTCTGTCTCCCTGTTGCCTACCGCTCGTTCCCGGGTACCTCTCGTACGTCACCGGAATGGCCGGCGCCGACGCACAGGACTCCACGACCTCGACCGGCCGCCGTGTGCGGTTGCCGGGGCGAGTGCGGACCGTGGCAGGCACGGCGCTGTTCGCTCTCGGGTTCTCCGCGGTATTCGCCGCCTACGGAGCGCTCTTCGGAGGGCTCGGTGCGGCGCTGATCACGTACCAGTCGCTCCTCACCCGGATTCTGGGGGCGCTGGTGATCGTGCTGGGCCTGGCCTTCATGGGCGTGCTTGACCGGGTTCCGTTGCTGGCCCGGTCGGTGCGCCCGTCCTGGCGGCCGCGAGCGGGGGTCGCCGGCGCCCCGCTGCTGGGGGTGGTCTTCGGCTTGGGGTGGACACCGTGCATCGGTCCCACCCTGGCCGCCGTGCTGAGTCTGTCAACGGTGACGGGGACCGCGGGTCGTGGCGCGCTTCTCTCACTGGTGTACGGCCTGGGGTTGGGGGTCCCGTTTCTGCTGGCCGCTCTTGGTGTCAGTTGGGTGATGCGCGCTTATGATGCGGCACGGCGGCATGCTCGGGCTCTTACCCGCGTGGGTGGGGCCATGCTTGTCCTTGTCGGGGTTCTGCAGGTCACCGGCGCGTGGATGCGTCTCATCACCCTGATGCAGGGCTGGGTCCAGGGCTACACCGTCCCGCTGTGATGATCACGCGCACTGTGCAGCCGTGGCAGCAGAGACTACGAGGACGTAGTAGAAGCCTGCCAAGCTGCGGCGATATCGTCGGATACGACAGGTGCGTAGTAGGTCACAAGGGGAGTCCGATGGCGCTCGGCAGTCTGGAGTCCGAGATCATGGACGTTCTCTGGGCCGCGCGAGAACCGCTGGCCGTCAGGGAGACGCTGGAGAGGCTCAACGTCGGCCGTACTCCGCCGCTGGCCTATACGACCGTGCTCACCGTCATGAGCCGGCTGGCTGAGAAAGGCGCCCTGACGCGGACCACCCGGGGACGCGGCCACGCCTACGCACCAGCCGCCGACGACGAAGCGGCGCTGGCCGTTCAGGCCGTTTTGCGCACCTACGGCGATGCGGCGGTCAGCCGCTTCCTCGATCAGGCGGCCACTGACCCGGCCCTTCGAGAGCGGCTGCAAGCGCTACTGGAGAAGGACTCGTGACGCCCCGGCATATGGACACCGGCAATCGTGCGTTCTGGGTGCTTGTCGGGGCATCGGTGGCCCTGCGCATCGTGCTCGCCTACGGAGTTTGCTGCCTGGCGATGGTCGTCTGGAGGGTAGTGCGGGACGGCGGTGCCGCCGCGTTGTGGACGTCCCGTCCAGACCTGATCCCAGGCGTGCTGATTCTTGCCCTGACCAGCGCGGGCCTACTGAAAGGGACCTGGGCACTGGGACGGTCGTTCTACGACCTCCGTTCGTTCGCACGCACGGTCCGGCGGTACCGCAGGCCTGTTCCACCGGAACTACGGGCGCTCACCGATCGGCTAGGAATCGGAGCACGGATCCGCGTGATCGCCACGTCCTGCCCCTTCGCCCTCACATATGGGCCTCGCCGGCCACATGTCCTGGTGAGCACCGGGCTGCTGGACGTTCTCAGCAACGAGGAGCTTGCCGCCGTCCTCGTGCATGAGCGCGCTCACCTGCGGAGCCGCGACCCGCTGAAGAACCTCTGCACCCGGGTGATCCTGGCTCGGCATTTCTACCTGCCGGGGGTGGCCTGGTTGCGGCACCGCT
Source organism: Actinomycetes bacterium (assembly GCA_021793235.1). Lineage (GTDB taxonomy): Bacteria > Actinomycetota > Actinomycetes > Streptosporangiales > Streptosporangiaceae > JAJYTD01. The sequence continues at coordinate 9,277 of JAJYTD010000028.1, forward strand.
TCACCATGGGACGCGAATTGGCCGCGGACCGGCGCGCCGCTGCTCTGCACGGCACCACGGCCCTTGCGGGCTCACTGCTCAAAGTGTCCGAGGGTCCTGCGTGGACCAAGGCGGTCCCGGCGGCGGCGATGGCCAGTGATGAACTGCTCGCGGCGCGTATCACCCAGCTTGAGACCGGTACGGAGCCGCCGCTGCGACGTCCCGGCCGCCTGGCCCGCGCGGGTGCCGCCGTATCGGTGACGGCCTTTGTGGCCGCATGCGTGTGGTCGGCGCAGGTCATCGGCCAGTCGACGCCGGGCTGCATGTTCTAGCCCGGTGAGCCGGCTCACCCGCGGCGTTGGCGAGATGCCATCGCGCCTGGGTGCCGCCGCAGCACCAGGTAGACGGCCGCGGGGACGAGCCCGAAGAAGACGGGACCCAGGAACGACAGCCGGTCGGGGGAGCTGGACAGCAGGTCCGCGTGAAGCTGCTGGTTGATCTCCAGCGCGACGAGCAGTGTCGCGGTGACCCCCCAGAACGCGCGTCGATCACCGATGCGGACGTTCATCCACCGTCCCGTGGCGAGGCCGACGGCGTGCCGTACCAGCAGACCGATGGCACCAAGGACCAGTGGGAAGGCGATCGGGTTGTAGCGCCACGCCATGGCGAGGTCGCCGCGCATCAGCGAATGCACGCTGCGGGTTCCGCCGCACAGCGGGTCCATGATCCCCGCGTAGTGCAGGGGACCATGGATATCGATCGGCGGCAGGCCGATGAAGGCCATGACGGTTCCGGCCAGGAGTCCGAAGACCGCCAGCCCGGTGAACACTCTGTGGCCGTCCTGCCCGTCCACGGTGATCCGGAGGGGTTTCCATCGGCCCATCGTCGCTCCCCTGATTCCCGGCCGAAAGCCGGGCCGACACGTCGAGTCCTCTACTAGCCCCAATAGTAAACAGGGGACGCGGCGGCCCGGCGTGTGGGTGTTTGGCCATCGGTACCGGGGTAGGACATGATCTCCTACTAGACGTAGGAGGAAGTCGATCCGGGGACACTGGGATGCAGCCGTACGTGGCGGTACTCGCCCTTCTGGGGTTGCTGGCGGCCGTGGTCGCGGCCGTCTACGCGTTGTCGTTCACCCTCGCGCCGCCAGGCGGTAGCGGTACGGGGCCGTTCCTGTCCGGCATGCGTCCCCAAGAGCACGCATTGTCGCGGTACCACGTGCGCTGGTACGTGGTGACGATGGTCTTCCTGGCCTTCGACATGGAAATGATCTTCATGTACCCGTGGGCAGTGGTGGTCGCCTCGATCGGGACCAAGGCCGTCGTCGAAATGTTCGCGTTCCTGGCCCTCCTCATGGTCGGCGTCATCTATGCGTGGCGCGAGGGGGCCTTCCGATGGGCCTGAGAGCGCGGCTCTTTCGTTTCGCCGCCGCGCGTCCGCGTCCTTTCCTCATCACGGCGCCCGGCGGGACACGGACACGGCTGCTCGTTGAAGCCGAGATGCGTCGCCGGGGCGGGCGTCCGGCCCCGGCGCCCGCGGTGGCGATGATCCTCATCGTCTGCGGACATCCCGGCGCCGAGCTGGCGGCGGCCGTGGACACGATCTGGGACGACATGCCGGGGCCAAGGTCACTCGTCCGGCTCGGCGAGGCGGCGTCAGGCGACGAGGTCGCGGCCGCACTGGATCGCGCGGATCGGGAACTGGCCGATGTGGCGGCGCAATGGGCGGATGCCACGGCCCGCCAGGAGAGCGGACCATGGGCTCCCGGCGGTCAGGAGGACGCTGAGGCAGCCGAGCAGCACGGCGATCACCCGGCCGGTCATGAGGACGATGACACCGCGTCTTCAGAGTCGGACGGCAGCGACGACCACGGCTCGATGCGGCACGAACACGGAGACGAGCAGAACGAAGGCGGCAAGGAGGAAGGGCACCAGGGCGACGAGCCGGATAACGGGCATGCCGATCACTCTGATCACGGCGACCACCGTGAGGACTCCCCTGAGGGCGAGGACGAGCACAGCGAGCACTCGGGCCATGGAGGCGGCGGCCATGAACACCACATGGGAGCCCCGATGGATCTGCCCATGGCCGAGCGGGGAGACGACCGGGACGGCCTGAAGCTCGATGTGCTGCACGTCCCGCTGGGCCCGGCTCTTCAAGACTGGCCCGCTGGTCTCGTCATTCACCTGACGCTGCAGGGCGATGTCGTCCAGGTCGCGGAAGTCGCCGCGGTGGAGGAAACGGCGGGCGGATCGTCCTTCTGGGATGAGCCGTGGCTGCGGGCCGCCTCGGGCGAGCGGGTATCGACCGGGGAGGCGGAACGGCGCCGGGCGGCGTGCCATCTCGACAGCGTGGGACGGTTGCTGGCCGTCGCGGGCTGGGAGAGCGCCGCCGACCAGGCGCGTGCGCTGCGCGATCAGGTCCTGGCCGGCGCGGCCGGGGACGAGCTGGCGCCCCGGTTCGCCAGGTTCGCACGGCGGACGGGAAGGTCGAGAACACTGCGCTGGATGCTCGGCCGCGTGGGCGTCATCGACCGGGCGACGGCGGACCGGCATGGCTTGACCGGACCGGCGGCCCGTCATCTCGGCGACGCCTCCGCACGCCTGACGGGCTGGCTGGACGAGATCGGCCGGGCCCTCGCACGGGCGGACGATCCGGCGCCGCTTGACGGAGCCGACGGCCCGCGCGGTCCGATAGGCCGGTGGCCGAGCGCGGCCGTCCTGGCGGTCCTGCCTGAACTCCTGGAGGGAGCGGAACTGTCGGAGGCGAGGCTGACCGTCGCCAGCCTGGACCCGGATCTGGAGCAGTTCGCCGTGCTCGCGGGGGTGGCCGGTGAGTGAGGCGATGCCCGCCTGGGCCGTTGTGGCGCTTCCGCTCGTACTGGCCGCACTGACCTACTCGGCCGCGGCGATGGACGCGGTCTTCCGCACCGGCGACGGTCTCGTCGCCCCGCTCCGGGAGTGCGCCCGGCTCATCGTCCAGCAGCGGCGGCGGACCTATATGCCCGACCTGCTGCTCGTCCGCATCGGCGTGATCAGCCTCCCGGCCGCGGCTCTGCTGGCGGCGATGGTGATCCCGATCGACGGCAGAGGCGTGTGGGATCTGTCGGTGGGCGTGGTCTGGTTCAACGCGATGGAGGTCGTGGCCTGGGCTTCGCTCTGGCTGACAGGCTGGGGCGTCAATTCGGTCTTCCCGTTGGTCGGCGGCTACCGGTTCCTGGCGCAGGGGTTGGCGTACGAGTTGCCGCACATGTTCGCGCTCATCACCGCGGGTCTCGCGGCCGGTTCCCTCGACTTCGGTGAGGTGGCGGCCGCGCAGGACGGGCTGTGGTTCGTCGTCTGGATGCCGGTCGCGTTCGCCGTCTACCTGCTGTCGGCGCTCGCCATGACCTTCTGGGGGCCGCTGGGGCACCCGGTGGCGGGCGACCTCGCGGGCGGAGTCGCGGCGGAACTGTCCGGTCCGGACCGGCTGCTGTTCTTCGCCGGACGGTTCGCCCTGCTGACCGTCGCTGCGGCGGCCGCCGTGCCGCTGTTCCTCGGGGGCGGCGCGGGACCGTGGCTGCCGGGATGGGCGTGGTCGTTGATCAAGACGTATGCGGTGCTGGCCCTGCTGGTCTGGGTCCGGGGACGGTTTCCGGTGATCAGGATGGATCGCTTCATGGACGTGGCCTGGATGGTTCTGATCCCGGCCACGCTGCTGCAGGCCCTGGTCGTCGGAATCGTGGTCGTGAGCTGAGGGAGGTGTGATGGAGACTGTCGCGTTCTGGGTCCTGGCGGTGGCGGCCGTGGGTTTCGGTGTCGCGGTGTTCGTCGTGGACTCGATGGCCCGGGCGACGTTCGCCCTGCTGGCCTCGTTCCTGTGCGTCGGGGTCGAGCTGCTGCTGCTCGACCTCGACTACCTCGGCGTCCTGGTGATCCTGATGATGATCATGGAGATGCTCATCATGGCCGTCTTCATGATCATGTACATGATGAATCCCGGCGGGCTGATGCCGATGACGATGGTGCACAACAACCGGGGCGCGCTGGCCATCTCCATCGGGGTCTTCACTGCGCTGGCGGCCGGGATCTTCCTCACTCCATGGCCGCCGAGGCGTGGGACCGTCCCGGCCGATCCCACGTTCTCCGTAGGCCAGGCGATCATGGGACCGAAGATGCTGGTGATGATGGTGATCGGCATCGCCATCCTCGCCACGATGATCGCCTCGGTGGTGCTGGCCACCGACCGGGGCCGCTACGACCGGCCGTCCCACCGCGAGGACGGTGCGAAGTGAACCTCGAGGTGTTCCTCCTGCTCGCCGCGGCGCTGTTCTCGGTGGGCCTGTACGGCGCGCTGTCCCAGCAGTCGATCGTGATGCTGATGATGGGCCTTGAGCTCATGATCAACGCGCTGCTGGTCGCGGGCGCCGCCTTCTGGTTCTACGTCTCGCCCGGGACCCCGGACGGGCAGGTGCTGGTGCTCGTCGCCGTGACCGTGATGGCCCTGGAAATGGCGATGGGATTCGCCGTCATCACCGCCCTGTTCCGGACACGGGACGTGGACATGACCGACGAGGCCGGACACCTCAAAGGATGAGCGCCCTCGCCTGGCTCTTGCCCGCGGTCCCGATCGCGACCGGCGTGCTGCTGCTCACCGGACGCTTCACGCTCGGTCGCCGCACGGACAAGGCCGCGCCCGCCATCGCGGTGACGGCCGCGTTCGTCGCGCTGGGCCTCGCGATAGCGGCGGCTGTGGCTCGCCCGGTGGTGACCTTCCCGCTCTTCGGTCGGCTGCCCGCCGGCTTGGCGGTGGACGGGCTGTCGGCTGCGCTCGTCCTGACGGTCACGTCGGTGAGCCTCGCCATCCTGGTGTTCTCCGCCGGGGAGTTCTCTCCGGACGAGTCGCGGACGCGTTTCTTCGGGCTGATGCTGGTGTTCACCGGGGCGATGCTGGTGACGGTCACCGCGACCGACCTGGTCGTCCTGCTGATGGGCTGGGAGGTCATGGGCGCGATGTCGTACGCGCTCATCGGCTTCTGGTGGCGCGACCCCAGGCGGGTCGGCTCCGGGGACGTCTCCTTCATCACCACGCGCGCCGGTGACCTGGGCCTGTATTTCGCAGCCGGTGCGGCCCTGGCCGGGACGGGCTCACTCGACCTCGGCGGGCTGGCAGCCGCGGACGGACACTGGCGGAACCTGATCGCGGCCGGTGTCGTCCTGGCCGCGCTGGGCAAGTCGGCGCAGTTGCCGTTCTCGTTCTGGCTGTCCCGGGCGATGGACGGCCCGAGCCCGGTCTCCGCGCTGCTGCACTCGGCCACCATGGTGGCCGCCGGGGCGTACCTGCTGCTGCGCCTGGAACCGCTGCTGGCCGCGACCGGATGGGCGGCGACGCTGGTGGCATGGTTGGGCGCCCTGACCGCGCTGCTGCTGGGAGCCGTCGCACTGGCCCAGCGCGATGTGAAACAGCTGCTGGCCGCGTCGACATGTGCGCAGATCGGGTTCATGGTGCTCGGCGCCGGAGCCGGCTCGGTGGCCGGAGGGATCGCGCAGCTGGTCGCGCACGCCGCGGTGAAGAGCCTGCTGTTCCTCGGAGCGGGTGCCTGGCTGACGGCCCTCGGAACCAAGGACCTCACCGAACTGCACGGTGCGGCCCGCCGGTACCGGCTGGTCGGAGTCACCTTCGGCGTGGGGATGCTCGCCCTCGCCGGAGTGCCGCCGCTCTCGCTCTGGGCAACCAAGGACCACGTCCTCAGCGCCGCTCTAGAGGTGTCCCCCGCGTTGTATGCGGTGGGCCTCGCGGCAGCTCTGCTGTCCGCAGGGTATGCGGCGCGAGCGATCATCGCGGTGACCCGTCCGGTGGACGCGGCGACGCGTGTCGACACCGAGCAGACCGGAACACGGCATGTCAGCCTGCTGGAACGGGTGCCGTTGCCCGCACTGGCCGCGGGCTCCGCAGTACTCGGCATCTTCGCCCTGACGCCGGTGTACAAGGCGTGGAAAGACCTCCTCGGCACCGGCCCGGAGCCGAGCCCGGGACCGGCCGAAATGGCGGTCTCCGGCGCCCTGGCGCTGCTGGTCCTCGCCGCGGCCTGGACCCTCATGCGCCATGGTCGTCGGGTCGGCGCGGCATGGACCGCGCCCGCCCTGCGCTGGTTTTACCTCGAACGGCTCGCCGAGCTGCTCGTCGCCCGTCCGGTGTTCGCGCTGGCCAAGGCCCTCGCCAGGTTCGATGACCGCGTCATCGACGGCGGGGTGCGTGCGACCGCCGCCACAGGACAGTCCGCCGCGGCGCTCGCCGGGCGTGGGGTCGAGATCAGGGTGGACGGGCTCGTCAACGCGGTCGGCCGGGGAGCCCGCCGGCTGGCCGACCTGGCGCGGCGTCCGCAGACCGGCCAGGTGCACACCTACTACGCGCAAGCCACGGTTTTGTTCGCCGTGCTCATCATCATCGTCCTCCTGGTCAGGTGAACGTGCTCTCCCTAGTGATCTTCCTTCCGCTCGCCGTCGCGGTCGGGCTCTATGCAGTGCCCAGGCTCAGCGACCGTGTGGTGGCCTGGTCGTGGATCGTCGCGTGTGCCGTCGATTTCGCTCTCGTCATCGCCATGTGGATCGGGCATGGCACCGGCGACGGGATCTCCTACGAGGCCAACGTGCGGTGGATCCCGTCCGTCCGCGCCGGCTACCACATCGGAGTCGACGGGCTGTCGCTGCCGCTGCTGGCGCTCACCTCTCTGCTGTTCCTGGCCTGTGCGATCTACTCGCTGCGCCAGGAACGGCAGGTGCGCGCCTTCGCCGCGCTCTTCCTGTTCCTCCAGACGGTCTCCCTCGGTCTGTTCGCCGCCCTGGACCTGCTGCTGTTCTTCGTGTTCTTCGACCTGTCCATCGTCGGCATGTACTTCGTCATCGCCGGGTGGGGGCACGGCGACAGGATGCGGTCGGCGCTGAAGTTCTTCCTCTACACCTTCCTCGGCTCGCTCGTCCTGCTGCTGGGATTCATCGGGCTCTACCTCGGGGCCGAGCCGCACACCTTCGACATGGTCGAACTCACCCGGACGCCGCCGCTGGCCGGGTCGGCGGGCCTCGGCGGGCTGGTGCTGCTGGCCATCGGCATCGGCCTGGCCATCAAGACGCCGACCGTGCCGTTCCACACCTGGCTTCCCCCGGCGCACACCGACGCGCCCGCCGCCGGTTCGGCGATCCTGGCTGGGATCCTGCTGAAGATGGGCACCTACGGCTTCATCCGCATCGCGATGCCGATGCTGCCCGACGCCTGGCGACGCTACGCCTGGGTGATCATCATCGTGGGACTCATCAGCGTCCTGTACGGGGCGCTGGTCGCGTTCGCTCAGGAGGACCTCAAGCGGCTGATCGCCTACACCTCCGTCAACCACATGGGGTACATCATCGTGGCGCTCGGCGCCGCCGGCGCCGTCGGCGACCAGGCCGCGCGGCAGCTCGCGGTGACCGGCGCCGTCACCCAGATGGTCAGCCACGGCCTCATCACCGGCGCCCTGTTCCTGCTGGCCGGGATCCTCTACGGCCGGGCCCGCACCTATGACATGGGGCGTTTCGGCGGTCTGGCCGGGGGCGCCCCCGTCTTCTCCGGCCTCGTCGCAGTCGGCGCGTTCGCCTCTCTCGGGCTGCCCGGCTTCTCAGGCTTCATTGCCGAGTTCCAGATCTTCACCGGAGTGATCGGCAGTGGAGGCACCGCAATCGTCGTCGTGGGGGCGCTGGCGATCCTGGGGATCCTCATCACCGCCGCGCTGTTCCTGCGTCTCCTGCACCGCACCGTCCTCGGCCCACCGGGTGAGCTCACCGCACAGGTCACCGACGTGCATCGCAGTGAACTCGGCGCGGTGGCCCCATTGCTGGTGCTGTCGGTGATCATCGGTGTCGCACCGCGGTTCCTGCTGGACGTCATCGAGCCGTTCTCGGCCGCCGTCGTGTCGCTGGTGGCGCGATGATGAGCGAGAACCCGGCGGACCTCCTGCCGGAACTGTGCGTGCTCGGCGCGGCCGTGATCGGGCTGCTGATCGGGGCGTTCCTGCCACGCTCCCGGCAGTGGATCGTCGTCGCCCTGTGCGCGAGCGGGCTGGTGGCCGGCCTTGTGGCCGCGGTGTTCGCCGCCCGCCGGGCGGACCTGATGACCTTCGGCGCGTTCATGCTCGATCCCGTCACCCACGTGACGCGGATCGTCGTCCTGGCGGCGACGTTGCTGGTCGTCCTGCTCGCCATCGGCCCGATGCGCGGTCATCGCCGGGAGAGCGAATTCTACGTGCTCCTCCTGCTGGCCGCGCTCGGCACGATAACGCTCGGCGCCGCGTCCGATCTTCTGGTGCTGATGGCCGCGTACCTGCTGGCCAGCATCCCCGGATACGCGCTCGCTGGCTTCGGGAAGGACGCCCCAGGCACCGAGGCGGCACTCAAGTACTTCCTCATGGGCGCCTTCCTGGGCATCCTCATGCTGACCGGCATCACCCTCCTGTACGGGCTCGGCCGCGGCACGTCCTACCAGCCGCTCCCTGCGGAACTCGGGACGGCTCCAGGCGGTGCGGTCATGGTCGGCGTGGTGCTCCTGCTCGCCGGACTGCTGTTCAAAGCGGGCGCCGCGCCGGCGCACTTCTGGATACCGGACGTCACCGAGGGCGCTCCCCCGGTGGTCGCGACGTTCGTCACCACCGTCCCGAAGATCGGAGCCTTCGCCGCCCTCTACCGCTTCGCGACCGAAGCACTGCCGCCCACCACCGGCGACTGGCCGCTCCTCATCGCGGTCATCGCCGCCGCCACCATGACGCTGGGGAACCTCGCCGCGTTCGCGCAGGACAACGTCCGGCGGTTGCTCGCCTACTCCACCGTCAGTCAGGCGGGCTATCTGCTGGTCCCGATCGCGATGGCCGGACGCACCGACCTGGCCGAGCCCGCCCTGCTGTTCTACCTGGCCGCTTACGCCGTCACCAACATCGGCGCCTTCGCCGTGGTCATCGCCGTCGGCCGCGACGAACTGACCGCCTACAGAGCACTGATGCGGCGCTCCCGGTTCCTGGCCCTCTCCCTCGTCATCTGCCTGCTCGGCCTGGTCGGTACCCCACCCACCGCCGTGTTCGTCGGAAAGCTGCTGATGTTCGGCGCGGCGCTGGACGGTGACTACACGTGGCTGGCGGTGGTCGCCGCCGTGAACACAGTCGCCAGCGTCTTCTACTACCTGCGCTGGATCATGCCCGCCTTCGCCCGGGACACCGAACCGGTCGGGCCCCTGGACCGCACGGCCCAATGGACGGCCTACCTGGCAGCCGCCGGATCTCTCGTCCTCGGCATCGGAAGCGGCGTCGCGCTCACCATCGGCTGACCGGGGCGGAGATTCGCCCGCTACCGGGTGGATCGTGAGCGGTCGCGTCCGAGAAGCCCGGCGATGAGGACGGCACCGAGCACCAGAAGTGCAGCGGCGATGGTGAGCGCGAGAGAGAAGCCTTCCGTCGCGGCGCGCAGTGGGCCGATCGAGTCGGCCAGGGCGTCGCTGCGGCGTGCCGCCACGGTGACCAGTACCGCCACCCCGACGGCGCCGCCCACCTGCTGTACGGAGCTGAAGATGGCCGAGCCGAGGCCGGCGTTCTCCCCCGTGGTACCCGTGACCGCGGCGGCTGTGAGCGCAGGCAGGCTCAGGCCGCAGCCGAGGCTGGTGACGAGCATGCCCGGCAGCACACCGGCCGCATATCCATCGCCCGGCGCCACTCTCGACAGCAGAAGCAATCCGGCCGCGCTGATCAAGAACGAGACGACGAGGGTCGGGCGCATCCCGAGTTTGATCACGGCGCGGGAGGACAGCCACATGCCCGCGAGGATTCCGGCGCCGTAGGGCAGGTAGGCGGCACCGGCCGTGAGCGGGTCGTAGCCGAGCGCGGTCTGCAGGTGGATCATCAGCAGGAAGGCCATGGCGTAGAAGGCGGCGGAGAACAGCAGGGTCATTCCGTTGCCGACGGCGCGGGTCCGGAATGACAGGAACGACAAGGGCACCAGCGGATCGGCAGTGCGCATTTCGACGGCGAGGAACGCGGCCGCCAGGACGACGGCGATGAGCATCGGCGCGATGACGGCCACGTCGCCCCAACCCGATTCCCCGCCCTGGAGCAAACCGTAGACCAGGGCCAGGACGGCCCCGGTCCCCAGTACCGCACCGGGGACGTCAAGACGCGCCGCGCGGGTCGCCCGGCTCTCGGCGACCAGGCGGGGAACAAGCACGCAGGCGACCACGGCCACGGGCAGATTGATCAGGAAGATCCAGCGCCACGTGGTCAGCCCGGTCAGCACACCGGAGATCACCAGGCCCAGCGTTCCCCCCAGGCCCGCGATGCCGCCCCAGATGCCGAGCGCCCTGGTGCGCTCCTCGGTCCCGGGAAACAGCAGCGTGATCAAGGACAGCGCGGCCGGGCCGGCCATGGCCGCACCCGCACCTTGGACGAACCGCCCGACCACAAGTTGCCAGGGTTCTTGGGCGAGCCCGCAGGCCAGGCTCGCCACGCCGAAGAGCGCCACGCCGCTGAGAAAGACACGACGGCGACCCAGCAGGTCGGCCATGCGGCCGAACAGCAACAGCAGCCCACCGAAGGCGAGGAAGTATGCGTTGACGACCCAGGCCAGGCCCGCTGCGCCGAAGCCCAGATCGTCCCGGATGCTGGGCAGGGCGACGCTCACCACGGTGTCGTCCAGGACGAGCATGAACTGCACGAAGCACAGCACGACCAGCGCCGCGCGACGCCGGCCGCGCTGCGAGGACGGGGCCGCCGCCGTTTTCACGACGGGCGTCGTGGCAGGCAGATCGGTGCCGGGCCGACGCTCTTGGCGAGGATGATCGATCGGCATGCGGCCACGCTAGGCAACCGCTACGGCGGCCACGATGCGCGACGAGGCCGCATGTTGTCGCGTTGAGGACATACGGTGGGGACGTATGACCAACGCCGTGGTGCACGCCGCTCCGACCGGGGTGGGGGCGATCGTCGTCGGCCACTTCCCGTTGCCGTCCGGGCAGTGGTTCGACTCGCACAGCCACCCGCAGCACCAGCTGGCATGGACGCGCCAGGGTGTGCTCGGCGTCGCCGTCGACGACGCTTACTGGGTCCTGCCACCAACCCGGGCGCTGTGGCTGCCGGCGGGAGTCATCCACCGGACCGGGGCGACCCGCGACGCGGTGCTGTGCAGCCTCTACCTCGAACCGGACCGATGCGCCCTGAACTGGACGGAACCGACGCCCGTCCGCGTGGACGGGCTCCTGGCCCATCTGATCAGCCACCTCGGCCGCCACGACCTCGCCGACGACGTCCGGCTGCGGGCCGAGGCCGTCGTGCTGGACTTGCTGCATCCTCTGCCGTCCACCCCCATCGACGTGCCGCGTCCCACTGACGAACGCGTACGCGCCGTGACAGAGGCACTGCTCGACAACCCCGCGGATGCGCGCAGCCTCGAAGCGCACGCACGCGCCATCGGGGTGAGCCGGCGCTCCCTGACACGGCTCTTCGTTCAAGACACCGGCATGAGCTTCGATCGCTGGCGCACCCACATGCGGATGCAGGCCGCACTCGCTCTCCTCGCCGAAGGCCAGCCCGTCTCCCAGGCCGCACACGCCGTGGGGTACGCGACACCGAGCGCGTTCCTCGCCGCCTTCCGCCGCACCGTCGGCACCTCCCCCGGGCGCTACCTCACCGGCAACGCCGAAAGCGGGGATGACTGACGAGCGATGACCGGCCGGTTGAGGTGCTATCGAACCCCGCCCTGTTGCAAGGCTCAGATCGGGAATGACCCACGCGGCCACCCAAAGCGACTTCTTACTATCTGTGATAGTAGATACAGAGAAGGCGGGAGGTGTTTGATGCGGAGCTGGACTCGGCGGCAGTGGGGCGTCGCCCTTCTCGGGGCCGCGCTCACGGTCCTGTTGATCGGGATTCCCACCGGGGTCGTCCCGACCGATCTCTATTCACGGATGACTCCCGTGCTGTGGTGGAACTACCCCGTGCTGGCGGTGACCGCCGTGCTGGAGGGCCTGCTCCTGGCGACGTATGTGGCGCCGATACGTCCGGCGGCGAATCAGGGCAGCAAAGCGTTCGCCGGCGGCCTGGTATCCCTGTTCGCGGTCGGATGCCCCGTGTGCAACAAGCTCGTCGTTCTCGCGATCGGGTTCGGCGGCGCACTCTCCTACTTCGCCCCGGTCCAGCCGCTGCTCGCGGTGGCCTCGCTTCTGCTGCTGGGAGAGGCGCTTCGTCGCCGACTGCGGGCGCTGCGGGAGTGTCGCCTGCCCTCGCCGCGTACGGACTCCGTTGTTCCGTTGAAGGACTGACCTCGACGGCGACACCTGGCCACGGGAGGGGATGCAATCGGTCAGCGCCGGGCTGTGACCAGCCAGGCGGCGGAGCCGAAGAACACTCCGTCCGGCGCCTGGAACGGCTTGACGGCCTCACTCAGCTCGTCGAGCACCTTCGCGAGCGTGGCGTCGTCCATGGCGGCGATGCTGGACGCAGCCGCCGGGTGGTCGCGGAAGAAGCGCACGACGTCCGGCACATCCGAGCCGAGCCGGAGTGATTCGCGCACCGGCTGGATCTCGATGCCGGTGCAACCGGCCTCGGTGAGCAGGTCGCGGATCCGGGCGGGGTCGGCGAGCGAGAACGGCCCGGGGGCTTCCGGTCCGCCGATGTCCGGCACGGGGACGTGGGAGGCGAGAACGCTGAACGGGACGATGATGTGCTCGTTCTGCATCACCTCCTGCCAGCAGAGGAAGGCCAGTCGGCCGCCGGGACGGAGCGATCGCGAGATGTTCTCGAAGGCCTCTTGAGGGCTATCGAAGAACATCACGCCGAGACGGCTCAGCACGACGTCGTAGTGACCGTCTGCAAGGCGCGAGCCTCCGGCGTCGGCCTCCTGAAAGCGAAGATTGGTGAGGCCTTCCTCTTCGGCTCGTATGCGGGCCCGGGCGAGCATCGGGGCCGAGATGTCGATGCCCAGGACCTCACCCTGCTGAGCTTGGCGCGCGGCGATCCGGCTCGTCTCACCGCAGCCGCAGCCGACGTCGAGGATCTTGTCCGTCGAGGAGATCCCGGCCGCGCTCATGAGCCGGGAGGTCAGTGACGCCAGCATCCGGTCGTGGCGATCCTCGTGCTGGACCCAGTGCCGCCCGGCCGTGCCATCCCAGTTGTTCTCATTCTCCATACCGGGCGACCCGGAAGATGCTGCGACCATCGTTCCTCCTTCGGGCGTATCTACTACAGCTCCATAGTACTACGGGTGCATAGTAGATACTTCTCCCATGAGTGCAGATCACGAACCTCGACGGACCCCCATACGTAGAACTACGAAGCGGGCATGCGGATGAGCGAGGCGATCACCTGTGCTCCCACTAGGACTGTCTTGCCTGACCAGGCACGGTAGCGACAATTTTCTACTATGGTTCTTAGTATTCAACTCTCCGCGTGAGTCGCACCCAGAAGAGAGGTGACAGTGCAGACCATCCGACCGCCCTCCACGGGCCCGGGGAAGGCGCCCGGTTCCCGGATCGTCTTGGCTGTCCGGAGCCGACCCCGGCGAGCACTGGTCCTCGCGCTGGTCGCCGCGGTCATGGCCATGACCCTCGGCTATGGCGCTGCCGCAGCATATGTCGGAAGAGAGGTGCCACGGGGGACGCAGGTTCTGGGAGTCGACATCGGCGGGCTCAGCGAGAGTTCTGCCGTGGAGCGGCTCAACCGGAAACTCGGCCCGCGTGCCTCGCAGCCGCTCCACATCCGAGTGCGGGGCCATGAGGTGGCGCTCGATCCTGCGGAGGCCGGGCTGTCCCTGGATGCGCGCGCGACCGTCGAGTCGGCCATGCAAGGCCGGTTCGGGCTCACATCCGTCCTCTCCGCCGTCTTCGGCGGACGGGAGATCACTCCCCGGATCCGTATGGACGAGTCTCGGTTCAACGCCGCCCTGGGCGAGGTCAACAAGCAGATCGGCACGCCGGCGCGTGAGGGCTTGGTGAAGTTCCGCGGCACCACACCCGAGCCCGTTCTTCCGCGAGCCGGTGTCGGGCTGGACGCACGGACCGCCGCAGCGCCGATCCGAGCCGCCTTCCTGTCCGCGCTGGAGGGCGAGCCGAAGACTCCGGAGTTGCAGACGGGCCCCTTGCGCCCGAAGGCCGATGCCAACGCGATCCGGCAGGCCGCTGCGGGACCGGCGCGGGTCGCCGTGTCGGAGCCGATTACCCTCGCCGCCGAGGGCAAACGGATCACGGTGGAGCCACAGGATTTCGCCCCGTACCTGACCTTCGCACCGGATGACGCAGGTAAGGTGCGGCCGCGAATCGACGGCTCGGAGCTGGCGGACGCACTTTCGTCGCGGTTGGGCACGGTCGAGCGTCCCGCGCGGGATGCGACGTACAAGGTCAAGTCCGGCAAGCTTCGCCTGGTGCCCTCCGAGGCGGGCAGAGAGGTCGACGTACCAGCGCTCGGCGATGCGGTCGCCGGGGCCGTCCTGCGGACGGAGGAGCGTGAGGCGAACGTCCCGATGACCCGCGACAAACCCCGGGTCACCACCGATGAGGCCCGCAAGCTGGGCATCCGCGAAAAGATCAGTTCCTTCACCACGCGCCACGCCTGCTGCGCCCCGCGGGTCACCAACATCCACACCATCGCCGACATCCTGGACGGCTACATCGTGAAGCCCGGGGAGACCTTCTCCCTCAACGGGGTCGTCGGCAAACGCGACAGGGCACGGGGCTTCGTCCCTGCGCCGATGATCCTCAACGGGCGGTACGTGGACAGCGTCGGAGGCGGGATCTCCCAGTTCGCGACCACGATGTTCAACGCCGTCTTTTTCGGGGGCCTGGAGGACGTTCAGCACATGCCCCACTCGTATTACATCTCGCGCTATCCCGCGGGACGCGAGTCGACGGTGTCCTTCCCGCAGCCCGATTTCCGCTGGCGCAACGACTCCTCCTACGGCGTGCTCGTCGACACCGCCTACACCGACACGTCCCTCACCGTGAGCTTCTGGAGCACCAAGCGCTACGACATCGAGTCGAAGAGTTCCGAGCGGTACGCGATCAAGGGCTTCGAGAGCAAGACCGACTCGGGGCCGAAGTGCATCCCGATGCCGGGGGCCGAGGGATTCCAGATCGACGTCTGGCGGATCTTCAAGCAGGACGGGAAGATCGTGCGCCGCCAGAAGTTCCATACGACCTACGCCGCCGAGCCACGCATCACATGCCGTTAGCGATCATCGCTGATGCACGCCGTTGAGGGGCCGTCGTCGTCGGCTGGAAGCCGTTCCCAGCCGGGCCGCTGAAGGCCCGGGACGTCCCCGTTCCCACCCACGGCCGACTCTCCGGCAGAATGTGGGCAGGACGGAGGTGCCGTGTGGCCGGATTGAGCGGATCGCTCGAACGTTCCATCATGGACGTGCTCTGGGAGGCCCCCAGCCCGCTACGCGTTCGTGAGCTTCTGGCAAAGCTGAACGAGAACGCCGACAAGGCGCTGGCCTACAACACCGTCCAGACCGTGGCCGAACGGCTGGCGCAGAAGGGGCTGCTGCAGCGTACGCAGGACGGGCTGGCCTTCCGCTACGCCCCCACCCGTGCGCGGGAAGAGTATGCGGTCGAGTTGATGCTCGACGCTCTCACCGAGTCTCCCGACCACGGGAGCATCCTCGCGAGGTTCGCCGAGAGCGTCCCTCCGGAAGACGCCCGCCACCTGCTGGACGCGCTGCGCCGGCGGACGTCCGACGGCCAAGAGGCGTGACGGCGTGATCTACCTGGTGATCGGTCTGATCTGCACGGCGGTCCTGCTGGGCTGCCTGGCGGGGCCCGCCCTCGATCGGCTTCGGCGTCCCGGCGCGCACCCGGGGATCGTCGTCGCCTGCTGGACCGCGGCCCTCACCGGCACATTCATCGCCGGCGTCGGGATCATCGCGGCGGCGTTGCTGTCGCCCCCGGCGCCCGGACACGGCTTCCTGGAGTGGCTGCGCGACTGCCTGCCCCATCACGGGGATTCGGCGATCATCATGGCGGCGGCCGCCAGCCTGGTGGTGCTCACGGCCTGCTGTTCGCGGCTCGCCCGCAGCCTGCCCCGGCTCGGCCGTGCGGTACGTCAACGCCGTCGGCACCGGGAGATGCTGCGGCTCGTCGCCAAGGAGCACGGTCAGCACGAGGACGTCCTCGTGCTCGACCATCCCGTCCCGGTCGCGTACTCGCTGCCAGCGAGGCGTCGCACGATCGTCGTCAGCACCGGCGCGCAGGACGCTCTCACCCCCGACGAGTTCGGCGCGGTTCTGGTCCACGAGCGAGCCCACCTGCGCCAGCGGCATCACACACTGCTGCTCATGCTCGACCTGGCCCACGCCCTGCTGCCCTGGCTGCCCACGGTCCGCCGGGCCAAGCAGAACCTTCCGCTGCTGCTGGAGATGGCCGCCGACGATGCCGCGGCACGGGCATGTGGACGGCGCACGCTCGTCGATGCCCTGTGCAGGCTCGCGGCGACGCCGGGCGTGGCGGGCGCCCTCGGCGCCGCCGGATCCTCGACCGGCGCGCTGGCGGAACGGGTCCTGCGGCTCCAGTCCGCCGAGTCGGCGAAGCCGCGCCGGGCGGTCCGGATGGCGGCCTCCGCCTTCGTGGCCGCCGCCGTCGCCACTCCCCTGATGGTGGTCGCCGCGACCATCGTGGAGCTGTCCGACATCTGCTGAGACCGTTGAGGCGGTTTGTCGCAATCGGCCACTTGGGTGGCGAATGAGGCCGCTATCTCCTACGCTCCGTAGGAGCCATTGCGAGGCGTCCCCGCCGGGGACAGCGATGGCCACGCCGAATCCAGCGGACCACGCCGTCCGAGGGAGCCGGGGAACCGTTCTCCACTGGGGTGAATCCGTTCTCCGCGAGCGGTAGGGCAACTCCGGCCCGAACCCGGCAGCTCACCCGGTAGGCGGCACAGGAGAGGACACCGCATGCAGCGACGAGCTGCCGGAGACAGAACGTCGGCCCGCCGCCGGATCGTCACCAGGACGGCATGGACGGCGTCGATCGCTCTTTCCGCGACGCTCGTGGCCCCCGCGCCCGCCTGGTCGGAGCCTGAGCCCTCCCGCAGGGAGCTGACCGCGCAGCAGAAGAAGCTCGCCGATGAGGCGGAGAAGCTCAGTGAGCAGTACAACGGGCTGCGGGTGCGGCTGCGGCAGGCCCAACGCGCCGCTAAGGTGGCCGACGGGAACGCCGCACGCCAGAAGAAGGCGCTGGAGGAGACACGGGCCAGGATCGTCAAGCTCGCCGCGGACAGCTACAAGAACGGCCCGCGGGACCCGGCGGTCGCTTTCGCCTCGTCCGGGGATCCGCAGGCCGTCCTTGACCGGTCGGCCACACTCAACTACTTCGCCAGCCAGGAAAGCGCTCGCGTCACTCAACTGCTGCAGACCATGCAGGCTGCCGAACGAGCCCGCAAGTCGACCGAAACGCGCGCGAAGCAGGTCCGCGAACTCACCGCCGAGGCGAAGAAGAAGCGCAAGGAACTCCAGGCAAAGCTGAAGAAGGTCGAGGCCAAGCTGGGTACCGGCTCAGGCGCTCGCACCAACGCGGGACCCGCTCCCAATGTGGACCCCGGAGGCGCCTCGGCCAAGGCCATGGGCGCGGTCAGAGCGGCCCTGAGCCAGCGCGGCGTCCCGTACTCCTGGGGCGGCGGCAGCGCATCCGGCCCGACCTACGGCACCGCACAGGGCGCCAACATCAAGGGCTTCGACTGCTCGGGATTGACGATGTACGCCTACGCCCAGGTCGGCATCAGCCTCCCCCACTACACCGGCAGCCAGTTCACCGCCGGGACCCGCGTCTCCCGAAGCCAACTCGTACCCGGTGATCTGGTCTTCTTCTACAGCGATCTGCACCACATGGGCCTGTACATCGGCAACGGGAAGATGGTCCACGCCCCACAGACCGGCGATGTCGTCAAGATCAGCTCGATCTCGGGCCGGCCGTTCGCCGGCGGCGTCCGCGTCGCCTGAGCACGACGCAGGCCGCACCGAACGCCCAGTACCACGTCCCCGTCCCCACCCCCTGGGGGACGGGGACGTCGCTTTGTGCAGTTCCTACGGTCCAACTTGGGTTTGCAGGACGGGCCCCGGGAGTGCCGCTCTCACGCACGGATGACGAGGACCAGCGATCTACTATGTAGCCTAGTATTAAACATAGCGAGGCGTCGGTGAGGCGTGATCGCGAGGCTCAGCCTGCGCCGGGGAGGCTCACGATCGCGATGCGGCTACGCAGTGCTCAGGAAGAACGAGGACAGAAGCTGGACTGTCCACGTCAGCTACGGGATATCGGACGGGCAACCGGTGGACGTCATCATCACCCACACCAGGTGCCCTGCCGTGTACGTCCATCCCGGCGTCGTCCTTCGCCCCACCGGAAGACAGCAATCCTTCACCAAAGAGAACGTCGATGTGACGGTCGACAAGGACGGCGCCGTACACCTTCGCATCCCTGGCGGCCCGGTCCGGCTGTGACGGCCGCCCGCACCGGCTGCGCCGTCACACGGGGAAGTGGCAATGCCGTTCGAGCAGCGCCGTGATGGCCGGGTTGGCGGCGAGCGCCAGTGGAAGGGTCACCAGCAGGGCGATGCTCACGCCGCCGGTGAGACGTCCAGTACGCGACAAGGGGTCATGAGGCGCGAGCAGGCGGCGGACCCGCAGCAAGGCCGTCCCACCACCGGCGCCCATGGCCATGGCCGGCGTCCGGCCGCCCGCGACGGTCACCAGCGCCGCCGCCAGCGTGACGCGGTCGTGGTTGCGCGCGGCCACGTCATCGGCCAGCAATTCCAGCAATCGAGGGACCTCGGACCTGGCCGCGCGGAGGAGCGGGACCGCGGGGAACGCGCGGCCGAACGCCACGGCAAGATTGATGGCCAGGTCGTGGCGGCCCTCTAGATGTGCATGTTCATGGGCGAGTACCGCAGAAACCTGGTCGTCGGGGAGTCTTTCGAGTGCGCCCGTGCTGAGCACGACGCAGCGCCGGCGTCCTGGCAGGCAGTAGGCCAGCGGCTCGTCGTACTCGACGACCAGTGCATCCAGATCCCCGCGACGGCGGGCCACCATGGTCAGCGTCCGCACGTGCCGGCGCCGCTGAACCGCGGTCGCGATGAAGGTCGTCAGGACGTGCCCGGCCGTCCAGAGCAGGACGCCGCCGGCCACGAAGAGCCCGGCGTAGCCCGCGATCGGCTGCGGCGGGACCTCATAGTGCAAGCGCAGCATCAGGCGGCACGCCGCGAGCAGGTCCGCAAGGCCGTGCGGCGCCTGGACGATCGGCACCACCAGCATCAGTCCCGCCAGGACCACGGCTGCGATGACGGAGGCCCCGGCCGTCTGCCAGACGAGCACGCCGAGCCGCGGCGCCCGGTCGGCCCAGCCGCGGGCGCGCAGGAGCCGAGGCCCCAGGATCCCCAGCAGCACCGCGTAGCCCAGCAGGGTGGCGACCGCGGTCACTTGTCGTCCCGTGGTCGCACGACGTTCAGGGCCGCTTGGAATGCCTCGCTCTCCTCCGGCGACAGATCCGACAGGAAATGCACGAGGGCGGCAGCCTGGTTGTTACTGGTCGCCAAAGCCTCGCGCATCAGCTTGGCCGTGTAGCCCTCCCGCGAGGCGACCGCCTCGTACTCATATGCACGCCCGACCCGCTTCCTGCGCAGCCATCCCTTCTTGTGCAGGTTGTCCATCACGGTCATCACCGTGGTGTAGGCGATCGACCGCTCCTGCTGGAGATCTTCCAGGACCTCACGGACGTTCGCCGGACGGCCGTAGGACCACATCCTGTCCATGATCGCGGCCTCCAGGTCACCGAAGCGCTGCCCGGCCATGATCCACCGCCTCCCGACATCCCACCTCTTGACTATCACCGCATACTACCGCCGATAGTAAATCCCTAGGTGAACTTCGGAGGGGCTACGGATCCCGCACCAATCCGGGCCAGCCACCGGCCGCCGGTGGCCATGCCCCGGTACCCGGCCTCCCGGAGAACCCGCCCCGGAGACTCTGGGTCCCCGCGTCAGCGAAGCTTGGACGGAAGCATTCCGGCGACGTCGTCTCGAAGGTCCGGCAGCGTGGGGGCGAACTTGTCGCCGCAGCAGTCGGTGTCGTTGAACTTCCTGTGCGGCATGATGGCCTCGTGCGGGTTGAGGTCGTATTGCTCGCACAGCCAGACGCAGACTTCCACGAGGGATTCGCGTAGACGACGCGGCGGCAGGACGGTGTTGTAGGTTCCTTCGCACTCGATGCCCACCGCGACGTCGTTGGCCCCTCTCACGTGCGTGCCTACGACCATCTCACCGCGCTCTACGGCGGCGATGCTCCCGGTACGGCCCTCCAGGATGTGGCCGCCGCGGCTGATGGTGAGATGCTGCCCGGTGTCTCCCCACCCCTGTTCCTTGTGCACGTTCTGGATCGCGCGCGCGAGCCGCTGCGCCCGCGACAGCGAGTAGTCGTCGACGTTGTCGGTAGCGGTGTGGTGGACGATGATGTACTTGGGGGGACGTCGGCGAACGGACGCGTCCCTGTCCGGGGCCTCGGCTCCCCATTGTTCGGTGCGATAGATCAGCGGAACCGTGGCCGAAGCCCTCCGTGCGTCCCGCGAGGTGCGGGGTCGCCTGTCCCCGGATCCTTCCTCCTCGGCGCGCGCACCAGGCGGGCGTACGGTGCGTTGCGGGGGCTGGCCGGTCATCCCTTGGACGCCGAACGCCGCGCCGGCGGCGAGGATTCCGCCCACCAGGAAGGCCCGGCGCGGCACAGCGCCGTCCATGGATTGGTGCGCGCGGTGCTTTCCGTCATAGTTCATCGGGGTGTCCTCCGAGGGGATCGCCCGACGGCTCCGCCAGAGAATAGGAATGGCAGGCCGAAGGGCAGGCAGAACTCACTGCCTGTGGCCACACAAGAAAGATGCGCGCGAAATAACACATGCGAACCCGCCATGGTGAACATGGCCATGGCGGTAAATCGCGCAGCGAATCAGTCGTGCGAGTGCACGCCATAAAGAAGACGCCGCAAATCAGGCGGCGAGGTGGTCCTTAGCTTAGCGCCCGGCCAGATCAATGGATGCCGCGGGTCGCTCTGCTGCCTTCCGGGGGCACTAGCCGCCGTGTGAGGTCAGGCACAACGGCGGTCGGACCGCCACTCGTGGACGAGCTGCGTGGTGGCGGACGGTGGGGGAAGCGTTCTGCTCCTTCATGCTTTCTCCTCTCCTTGGCTGCCTACCGGGTTAGCTGACGGGTTCGGACCAGGAGCAGCCCTACCGCGATCTTGATCGCGGATTCACCCCGAAGACGATGGGTCCCCGGCTTCCAGACGTCGGGCGTCATGGAATTAGGCGTTCGGTCGCCATCTGTCGATAGAGGCCGACCGAGTACTAAGCACGTTAGGACATGAGACACCGAACTGCCAAGTCGGCAAAGGTAAAATCCACCGGTCCGCCTCAGTTCGGATCAGCGGTGCCCCACACCACCCCGATGCCCGGAAGCGGCTGACGGTGCCCCATGGTCTTG
Organism: Actinomycetes bacterium; assembly: GCA_021793235.1. Classification (GTDB taxonomy): domain Bacteria; phylum Actinomycetota; class Actinomycetes; order Streptosporangiales; family Streptosporangiaceae; genus JAJYTD01. The sequence goes on from JAJYTD010000028.1 coordinate 30,749, forward strand.
AAACCGGCGTCCTCGAAGGCCTCCGCCCAGAAACTCCCGGTCGCCGTTGTCTCCCGCAAGGCGTGCAGCGTCGAAGGAATGAACCGGCCGGCACTGCGATCGAGGCGCCCCCTGCCGCTGGAGTCCGGTCCGCCGAGACGGAATCCGCGCCGACCGGCGGAGCCCTTCCGCTCGGGCATCAGGTCGGCGATCACCAGTCTTCCCCCGGGCCGCAGCCAGCGCAGTGCCCTGGCGACCAAGGCCCGCTTCTCGGCGTTCTCGCAGTGGTGGAGGGCCAGACCGGAGACGACCAGGTCGCAGCTCTGGCGCGGCATGACCAGCTCGGTGATCGGGACGGTCTCCATCCTGATTTCCGAGGCCCCATGCTCGCGGGCACGGGCCGCGAGCCGCGCCGCCAAGGCCTTGGACGGCTCTACGGCGACCATTTCGGCGACTTCTCTGGAGAGAGGGACGGTGAGCATGCCGACCCCCGCGCCGAGGTCTATGCAGCGGTCCTGTGACCGTGGCGCGGCCCGAAGCCAGACCTCGGCGCTGAGGGCCGCTGAGGCCGACGCGCTAAGCAGGTGGTGATGCCACTGCCCCGCCAGGGCGTCCGTCATGGGTTCAGCTCTCATCGTCATCGTCCAACCTCCATCGTACCTACTATGTGGCCTCGTAGACAGTTGGCGTCAGTCGTCCGCCGACGTCTGGGATTCCGCGCTGTCACCTACCGTCGGCGGACCGGCGTGGGCATTGCCCCAGACGATTCCCGCCTCGTTGATGATCTGGATGTGGCCGACGTCGGTGAACCCGGCATCGGTGAAAGCGCGCTGCCAGAAGTCCGGCGGGGCCGGCTGTTCGTCACCGAGCCGCAGGCCGAGCCGGGTGACGTTCTTGGCGATCCGCCACACGCCGCCAGGGCCTTTGGCGGCCAGCGCCTTGACCTTCGCGCCGAGAACCTTCCGGTCTTCGGCGCCGAGTCCACGGCCGAACATCATGTCCGCCACGACGAGGCGCCCGCCCGGCTTGAGCCAGCCGTGGACACGCGCCACGAGCTCGCGCTTCTGCGGATGCGTCACATGATGCAGGGCGTAGTTGGAGACGATCACGTCCAGGGAAGCGGCGGGCATGCGCAGCATGTTCAGGTCACCGGCGATCGACTCGACGTTGTCGCGTCCGGCCTCCAGAGCCCGCTGCTGGAGGTCCTCCGCCATGGCCGGGGAGATGTCCACGGCCGTGACGTGCTCGGCGCGCTCGGCGAGCGGGAGGGTCAGGAACCCCGTGCCGGCGCCGAGATCCAGGCATCGGTCGGTGGCTCGTACGTCCGCGAGGCGGAGCACCTCTTCGCGGACCTTCTCGAAGGCGGGCGAGCTGGTCACGTGGTGGTGCCAGGTGTCGACCCGCTCGTTCCAGGTGTTGCGCAGCCCATCCGGCATGCCGGCCTCCTCCGACTAGTCACCTACTAAGACGGATAGTAGCGAGAAATACTAGGCTGCATAGTAGATATTGCTCTAACCGGCCGGAGGTGACGACACTGGGAGCCGCGATCACGAGATCCTCATGCCTTCTGGTGTTCCTGATGTCGCTGGTGTCTCCATCCCCCGGGTTCGCCGCAACGGAGCAGCCGCGGTCGTCGATGCCGCTGACGGCTCCTCCCGGGAGACTGGCCGAACCAGTGGTCGCCATCGATCCTCGCGATCCCGCGCGTATCGCCGTCGCGGCCGACCCCTACCTTGAGCCGACACGCATCCGGGTGACCCTGTCGAGCGATGGCGGGCGGACGTGGTCGAGGCCGCGGACGGTGCGTCCACCCGGCTTCGCGCGCAGCTTCGACCCCGGCCTGGCGTTCGCCGCGGACGGATCACTCCTCATCTCCGGTGGAGCCGCACGCCGCGGTCCGCCCGGATGCCTGCCCGGCTCGGTGATCTTCCTCGCCCGGCAGGCGGGCGACCGGCTCAGCTACAGCCGGGTGGCCGGGCCCGAGCGCGACCTCTTCCTGGACCGTCCCGCCATGGCCTATGACGGTGCGACCGGCCTCACGGCCCTGAGCTGGACCCGGTCCCGCGGACCGAAGGCGCACTGCCTCGCCGAGCCGACCGCGTCCCGGACCGTGGTCGCCTGGCAGCGCGGGAACGGTAGCTTCGAACAGCAGCGCCTGCCGAGCCGGGCCCCGGCCGTCTTCGGGTCCAGTCTGGCCATCACCACGCGCGGACGGATCATCGCTGCGGTCGCCGGCTGGCGGGCCGGACGCAGGCAGGACGTCATCGTGTACGAGATCGACCCCGGTGGTCGGACGGCCGCCACCGTCATCAAGGCGGGCAGACGGCCACCGCTCCTTCCACGCCGGGACATGCCCCTGAACCTGTTCGTCCCCACGCTGACGATCCGCCGCGACGGCGTGCGGACGATCGGCTGGACAGAAGCGACGAACGGCGGGCAACGGGTGCGTATCGCGAGTTCACGCGATGGGCGGAACTGGACCGCGCGTCCCGGCCCGCCCGCGGACGGGCTGCCCATGGCCCCTACGGCCGCGTATGGGCGGACCGGAGATCTGCTCGTGGTGCAAGGCGTCTTCGCGCGCGGCCGGGTGGAGTTCAGTCTGTGGCGGCTCGCCGGGCAGGACTGGTCACCGATACGCGAGCTGGGAAGCGCGCCGACCCGAGGGTGGAAGGAACTCGGCCAGTCCCTCGGCATAACCGCCCGGCAAGGCGTCTGGGCTGTCGCGGTGCCGACAGGTGACAAGCGCCGGTCACGGCTGTCGGTGTGGGTGAATGGGACAACGCCGTCCAGTTCCTCTCCATCGAGCGCCGCAGCGCCGGCAGCCGCTGACCGGACGGGGCGGGACGATGGTAATGAAGCGCTCCCATCGCTCACCGACGAGTGGAAAGCACTCGCTGCGGCGGTCTCGACGGCCGTCCTCGGAGCCTTCGCCTTCTGGCGGTTCCGGCGTGCACACCGGCGTGCCCGCCGAAATGCCCGCCCCCACTGAGTACCGTGGTGGCGTTTCCGTCAGGGACCTCAGAGTACTGAGACATGCGGATGGTCCATGTGATTCTGCGTGATGCCGCCGCGGTCCTCCATCTGGCGCCACCCGCCGCCGCTCCGCGCGTCCCAGATGCGCTGGCGCCAGATCACGTACTTGATGCCGAGGCGCGCGGCGTTGGCGACCACGTATCGGGCCACGGAGTCTCCGTGCGCGGTCGCCGAGGCGGTCGGCATCGTGCCGGCGGTGCTCTCCATGAAGTCGCATGCCCGGCCGGAGCCGTGGTCCTGCGGATCTCCGGGCCGGTAGCAGCCGATCATGGGGAATGGGCCGAACTTCCGGTCGACCTCCAGCATGACCTCGCGCATGCGGGGCGTCATGTAGTTGCCGACCAGCGGGGACTTGGTCTTTCCCGTGACACCGTCGGGCCTGCCACGCCGCGGGTTCTCGGCACGGTACTTGGCGAGCAGCTTGCGAACCTTGCCGCGCTTGCTCTCCAACTCGGCGATCTCACGACGCACCGCGTCGACCTTCGACTGGGCGGCCCGGCGGGTTCTGTCGGCCTCCAGCGCCAGGCCGGCGACCGTCTGGACCCGGCGGTCGCCGTTGCGGGCCAGATACTCCAGCATCGTGGCGCCCTTGAGGGACGATCCGTCGGTGCTGAGCAAGACCGGAAGTGAGGTCGGAGCACCCTGCATGTAGGAGCTTGCGGCGAGTGCGCGGATCTGGGTGCGGGCGACGGCCAACTCACGATTGCGCTGCTCTGCCCGGCGAGCGGCCCTGGACGCGCTGATCTTGAGGTCCTCCAGGCTCTCGATCCGGCCCCTGTAGTCCTTCTCCAGACCCTTCTTGCGTTTCTCCAGATCAGCGAGCTGCTCCGCCGGGTCCTTCTTGGGCTCGGCGAAGGAGGGTTCCGCCGCGGCCGACGGCCCGACCACCACCGCGGCCGAGAACACCAGGACCGCCAGCCACCAGGGTCCCGTCCGTGCACGGAACCGCGGCATCGGTGACGTGGACCGCGCCATGCGAAACCACCTCCGATAGATCAAATACTATGAGACATAGTAGAATAGCGGCACGGGGAGGAGTCGCCGGACCGAGGGCCTCGACTGGCCCTCATGAGCGCAGTTCAGGCAGAAAGCTGGACTGCAGCGGCGAGTGCGGCGAGTCCCGAAACGGCGCTTCGGCCATCACGGCCCGTCCATGTACTATCCTTCTTCCTGATGTTCGATCATGGGCATGCCGTTTCCTCTCGGACGGTCGGCGGCGTCCGGCCGAGGGGCTTCCGGCATGCACTCGCGTGGGCGCTTCTGCTCGGTGCGATGCTCCTCGGCATCGTCACGATGCACACCCTCGGGCACATGACCGGTGACCATCACGGCGCCACTGCGATGTCGACGAGCCCGACGATGACCGACTATCAGGCGAACACACCGGATGCGCATGCTCACGGAGTGTCTTCTGACAGGAGGCATGCGGCCACAGGCCGGGATTCTTCTCATCCGAGCCGCCAGGGAGCCGGGATGTTCCTGGATCCCACGGTCGTCTGCCTGGCGGTGCTGGTCGCTGCCGGTCTCTTCGTCGCGCTGCGCCGATTGACGTGGCGGTTTGAGCCGACTCCGTGCGCTCGGCGTGGCCTGCTTCGCCCCTCCTCCCGGGCGGACCCGCGCGGACCGCCTGGCTTCGGTCTGCCCATTGTCCGCGTCGCGGTCCTGCGGATCTAGAAGGGGCCGGCCGGGTGCTGCCGCTGATCGCCGCGAAGCCGTCCTGATTCGTCCTCGCCGCGTCCGCTCGCGCCCGGTTTCATGCCCGATCTCCTTCCATCCGCATGACCGAATGCGAGGCATGTCCAGCATGAGTTTGATCGATCGACGCTCCGTCCTGCGAACGGGGCTTCTGATGGCAGGCGGTGCGACGCTCGCCGCCTGTGGCGGTGGCGGCCGCAAGCCCGCCTTTGTCGCCCCGAACAGCACGGAGGTCCGGAAAGCGGAGGCCGCCCGCCGCAAAGCCGGTGGGGCCGTTCGCGACTTCCGGCTGACCGCTGCCGAAGGGAAGGTCGACCTGGGAGGACGGACCGTCCGCACCTGGACCTACGGCGAACGTCTCCCCGGCTCGCAGATCCGTGTGAAGGCGGGCGAGGTGGTGCGCGCCCGGGTGACGAACCGGCTGCCCACCGGCACGACCGTGCACTGGCACGGGCTGGCGCTGCGCAACGACGCGGACGGCGTCCCCGGCGTCACCCAACCCGAGATCAAGACGGGGGCCGAGTTCACGTACGAGTTCGCCGTCCCGCATCCCGGCACCTACTGGTTCCACCCGCACTCCGGCCCCCAACTCGACCGCGGACTCTACGCGCCACTGATCGTCGAGGATCCCCGGGAGCCGCTGTCGTACGACGCCGAATGGGTCGTGGTCCTCGACGACTGGCTGGACGGGGTGACCGGCACCCCCGACCAAGTGCTCGCCGAGCTGAGCCGCGGCATGGGCATGAACGGCGGCGGCCACTCGAACATGCCCGGCATGGACATGGGACACCAGACCGAGACGCCGGCACCCGGACCGTCAGGCATGGGCGGTCACATGCTCATGGGCGCGGAGAGCGGGCTGCTCGGCGGTGACGCGGGCGACGTCCGCTACCCGCACTTCCTGATCAACGGCCGGCTGGCCGAGGAACCGGAGGTTTTCCGCGCCAAGCCCGGAGACCGCATCCGGATCAGATTCATCAACGCCGGGGGCGACACCGCGTTCCGGGTGGCCCTGGGCGGACACCGCATGACCGTCACCCACACGGATGGCTTTCCCGTCCGGCCCGTCGAGACCGACGCACTCCTGATCGGAATGGGAGAGCGCTACGACGCCATCGTGACAGCCGCGTCCGGGGCTTTCCCGCTGACCGCCCTCGCCGAAGGCAAGAACGCCGTGGCCCGCGCCGTCCTCCGTACCGGCACCGCCGCCGAGGCACCGGCCGCGGACACCCGGCCCGCCGAGCTGCAGAGGAAGATCGTCGGATACGGCGATCTGCGCCCGTCCGACGCCGTTCAGCTCAAGGACAGGCGCCCGGACCGGACGGTCCGCCTTGAGCTGACCGGCGGGATGATGAAGTACGACTGGGCCATCAACGGACGCAAGTACGACCCGAAGAATCTGTATCCGGTGCGCTCGGGAGAGCGGGTGCGGCTGTCGTTCGTTAACAGGACGACAATGTGGCACCCCATGCACCTGCACGGCCACACCTTCGCCGTGGCACCGACCGGGGTGCGCAAGGACACCGCGATCGTCCTCCCGAACCGTTCGCTGGACGTCGACTTCGACGCTGACAACCCCGGCAGGTGGATGATCCACTGCCACAACATCTACCACGCCGAGTCCGGGATGATGGCCCTGCTCGGCTATCAGGCCTGATGGGAGAGCCGACATGAACCTGCGCTTCCGGCGCACCCGTGCCGTACGCCCGCTCCATGCGCTGGCCCTGATCGCCGGCGCGATCGTCCTGGCGGCCTGCGGCGCCGAGGCCGACGACGCCAAGGCCCCCTCTGCCACCCCCCAGGCCGAGATAGGGCACATCCACGGCGTCGCCATGGACCCGGCCGACAAATCCGTCTATGTGGCGGCCCATTTCGGCGTGTTCAAGATCGAGTCACCCGACCGGGTCACTCGCGTGGGTGCGAACAGGCAGGACACGATGGGCTTCGCCATCGTCGGCCCCCGCACGTTCATAGCCAGCGGCCACCCGGCGGCAGCCGATATACAGAAGGACGTTCCACCTCACCTGGGCCTGATCCGGTCCACGGACGCCGGGCGAACGTGGACCACGCTCTCCGAGGCCGGCAAGGCCGATTTCCACGCGCTCCAGCAGGCGGGACAGATCCTCTATGCCTACGACAGCCAAACCCAGAGCGTGCGGCGCAGCAGCGATGGCGGACGCACCTGGACGGCGGGCGCACGCCTCACCGTGAACGATCTCGGCGCGCACAAGGACCGCCCCGACGAGGTCTATGCGGCCACGCCGGAAGGACTCCAGAAGAGCGACGACTCGGGAGACTCCTTCCAGGTCATGGGTGATGCACCCGTCCTGACCCATGTGGACGCGGTGAACGACAAAACGCTCCTCGGGGTCGCCCCGGACGGGCAGGTCCAGGTCCGGGCAGGCGATGGCGGCTGGCAACGGCTCGGCCGGCTGCCCGGCGGCCAGGCCAGTGCGTTCACCGCCATTGACGAGCGGCACCTTCTCGCCGCTGCCGAGGACGGCAGCGTGTACGAATCCCGTGACGGCGGCCGGACCTTCAGCGTCCTCTACGGCATCCGCTGAACAACTGTGCCGCGGCGGCACCACGGCCGCCGCGGCACAGCACCCGCCGCCCCGCGAAGTAATCTACTATTACTACTAGTAGGTACCGCAGTTCACTCGGACCCGGCTGCTTCCGGGCGACCACATCCGGTTCTACTTGGTCCTGGGGATCTTCGCGGCGGTCTCCAGCTTTGATGGTTCGGCTGGTTCGACCGTCAGGGGTGAGTCGACTCTCCGAACACCCCGTCCCGGACCCGGCACTCACCTACGATCGAGCCTAGTAATGACGTTCACAGAGAGGACGGAAAGGTGCGGATACCCAGGCGTGTCGACGCGTCGCTCGGCTGGCTGGAAAAGCACATCGGCGTTCTGGCCGCCATCGCAGCCATGGTGGCGACGGCCGCGTCCGCGATTTGGCTGCCATCCTTCGGCGGTTTCGTCCCTGGTCTCGCTATCGGCGGCGTCTTCGTCCAACTGCGGCTCGCGAAGCGTCTTGCGAAGGCCAGGAGAGACATCGACAACCTGCTTCGGGACAACGGGGCGCTTCGTCACCGCAATACCGTCCTCACCAGTGGAGTCATCGCTCAAGGCACGCAGGTGACCCACAAGTTCATGCCCATCGGCGACACCGTGGCCGACGCGGCCGACGCGAACGGCACGCAGCCGCTACCGCCGGAGGAGCGCGAGTAGCCGGCGACCAGGCCGGATGGTGGGCCGCGGTTCGTGGCGGTGAGCTTCGGGCCGATCAGGGCCGCCCCGGGTCCCCCGAGCCCTGGGCCGGAGGGGCCAGGAACATCGCAGTGATCACGGCGACGAGCCGCTCGGTGTCCCGGTCGTCATCGGCGCGTTCGGGCGGACGGGGAACCGCCAGATCCATCAGCGCTCCGGTCTGCTGAAGAGCGAGGAGACCGACCATCGCGCGGTAGCGGAAGGCCACCTCGCCTTCCGGTAGTTGTGCAAGGGCCTGCGTCAGCGCGACCAGATAGCGGCCTTCCACCGGATCGACCTGCTCGGCGAACAGCCGGCGGACCTCTCCCCCGGGCTCCGATGTGACCCTTCCGAGGAAACGCGCCACGTGCGGGCCTCGCTCACCGTGGCGCCGCACCAGGTCCACGCTGGGAAGCACGAACGCCCGGACGAGTGAGGCGACATCCGCACCATGCCCAGACGCGTGCAGACCTTCCAGCATGTCCAGCCGCGCGTCGTTGACGGGAGCCATCGCGCGGTCGGCCACCGCGCGCACGAGTCCTTCCTTGGAACCGAAGTGGTAACGGACGATGGCAACGTTCGCGGCCGCGGCGTCGGTAACCGCCCGAACGGACGTCCCGGCGAAGCGCGCTCCCCGAACCACTCTTCGGCGGGGCAACCCGCCAGACGCGGCCCGCGACAGGCGGCTCCTGGTCTTGGCGGTGATGTGCTTGGCGCTCACCGCGGTGGTCGGCATGCTGGTGTCGCTCGCTGTGGCCCTGCCCGGGCTGGCGCACGACCTCGGCGCCACGGAGGCCCAGCTGCAGTGGGTCATGAACGCCTACGGCGTGGCGTTCTCCGGCCTCCTGCTGCCGGCCGGGGCGGTCGGCGACCGTTATGGCCGAAAAGGCGCCCTGCTGCTCGGCCTGCTCGTCTTCGCGGGCGCGTCGGTGGCGGTGCTGTGGGTGGACGGCACGGGGACCGTCATCGCCATTCGTGCGGGGGCCGGCATGGCCGCAGCGCTGATCATGCCGATGACTCTGTCGATCATCACCAACGCCTTCCCGTCCGAGGAGCGCGGGCGGGTCGTCGGCGTCTGGTCCGGCGTGTTCGGCGGTGCCGGGCTGATCGGCATCCTCATTGCCGGCGGGCTGCTGGAGGCGTTCTCCTGGCGCTCACTGTTCGTTTTCAACGCGGCTCTGGCCGCTCTCGCTCTGGTGGCCACGGCGCTGCTCGTCCCCACTTCGCGCGACCCGCACGCCACGCCGCTCGACCTGCCCGGAGCGGCGTTCTCGGTCGCCGGAGTGACCGCACTCGTGTTCGCGATCGTGGAAGGCCCGGAACGCGGTTGGTCCGACCCGCTCGTAGCAGGGGGGTTCGCCGTGGCGGCGCTCGGTGTCGCCCTGTTCGCATGGTGGGAGCTCCGGGCCCCGCATCCCATGCTGGACCTGCGCATCCCGGCTCCCCGGAGTGTCCGCCGGCTCGCTGGTCATCGTCGTGGAGTCGCTGGCCACCTTCGGCGTGTTCTTCCTGCTACTGCAGTTCCTCCAGGAGATCCTCCGCTACTCGGCATTTCGGGCCGGTCTCGGCCTGCTCCCATTGGCCGTAGCGATGATCATCATCTCCCCCACGGCGCCCAACTTCGGTCACCGTTTCGGCCTCACGCCCGTCATCGGGCTGGGAATGGCGCTCATCGCCGCCGGCCTTGCCGTCCTCTCCCTGGTCGACGCCGAATCCGGCTTCTGGCCGGTCGCCGTCGGCGGCGCGCTCATCGGCGCGGGGGTCGCCTACGCCGCCACCCCGGCGACCGACGCGATCGTGGCCGCATTGCCCACCGCCAAGCAGGGAGTGGCGTTTGCCCTGAACGACGTGACCCGCGAACTCGGCGCCGTGCTCGGCATCGCCCTGCTGGGAAGCGTCTTCAACAGCCGATACCGCGCCGACGTCGGTAACGGTGCTCCGGATATGCCCCAGCCCATGAGGGACGCAACCCAGGACTCTCTCAGCGGGGCGCTGGCCGTCGCCGAACGCCTCGGCGGCGAACCCGGCAACCGGCTGGCCGCCGGGGCCCGGGACGCATTCGCCTCCGGAATGAGCGTGGCCTTGCTCACGGGCATGGTCATCGTCCTCCTCGGCGCAGCCGCGTCCCTTCTCCTGCTCAGGGGCGGCCGCCACCGTACGGACACCTGACCCGCGGCCGTATGAAGCCCTAAGCCCCAGCATGGCGCCTGACACGGCGGGTATTTGCAGGTCGCAACGCCATCGCCACCATCTGCACGCCTCGGAAGGGACGAAGGACGTGGACTACGCCCGCACCATCACGCTCGACCTGCCCTATGACCAGGCCGTGCCCAGGGTCAAGGACGCCTTCGCCGGGCAGGGCTTCGGCACCCTCACCGAGATCGATGTCCGCGCCACGCTCAAGGACAAGATCGGCGAGGACATGGAGGACTATCTCATCCTCGGCGCCTGCAATCCCCAGCTCGCCCACCGCGCCCTGGACGTCGAACGCGAGATCGGCCTGCTGCTGCCCTGCAATGTCGTCGTCCGCGCTCTCGCTGACGGCAGGACCCTGGTGCAGGCGCTGGACCCGGGCATCATGGTCGCCGTCCCAGAGCGGCCCGAGTTGCGCCCCGTCGCCGAAGAGGCCGGGCAGCGGATCCAGGCCGCTCTCGACACGCTGACCAGCTAGGCCAGAGCAGGGCTGAGTTCCGTTTCGGCTCTGTCAGCCCGCCAGCCGGCCCGCGAGACGCGGATTGATGCGGATCGCTCCCTGGAAGTTTCTGAAGTAGACCGGCTGGATGCGTACGACGGTGCCGCGCCTGGGCGCGGCGAGCATCTTTCCGTCGCCGAGGTAGAGCGCGATATGAGAGATGTATCCGGGGGCGGTCGGGTCGTGAGCCCAGGTGAGCAGGTCGCCGCGGCGGGCCTGATCGAACGGGATTTTCCAACCGGCCTTCGCCTGGTCGTCGGCGACGCGCGGGAGCCGGACACCGGCCCTGCCGAACGCGTACTGCAGGATTCCGGAGCAGTCGTAGCCGCCCTCGGCGTCGGATTCGCCGCCCCAGACGTACGGCATTCCCAGCTTGCTCTCGGCCGCCTCGATGGCCGTCCGGATCTGAAGCGCGGTCAGCACCTGGCCGCGCGCGTCCGGCAACTGGCCACCGGTATCCACAGGAACCCTGATGTCGTTGGTGAGGGGCACGAGCCTGGACTCGCCAGGTACTAGCCGGCGCACGCTCCGGGTGAGTTTCCTAAGGTCGCTTTTGCCCGCGCTGATGAGCAGCGCGTTGCCCACGGGCATCCCGAGGGCGCGTGCTGTCTGCCGCGAGACCACGGCGTCGACCTCGCCCATCCCCATCGTGGCGAGCGCGCCCACCCTGAGACCGGTCTTTCCGGCCGTTCCGTCGAGAGGCGCGTGTCTGCCGAGCGCCACACCGCCATCGGTGCCCAGCGCGAAGGAGATCGCGATGTCGCCCGCGGCGACGTTACGCCACAGCGCATCCGATTGCGCAGTGGGTTTCGGCGTGTAGCGCCGGAACGTCGAAGGATCGACACCGAAGACGGTGACCGGCTTGCCCGCCAGGCGACCCCGTGCCGCATCGACCGTCTCGACTCCGCGTACGCCTTTCATCCCGGCGACCTTGGCGCTCACCGAGGGCGGAATAGGTCGTGGTGCGGCCACGAGCAGATGCGGTGTGAGCCGCGACTTCAGCGGAGCGACGGGGACTGCGGAGGCCGGTGCGGAGCGCGGCGAGGCGAGGAAGCGAGCCGATCCGGCCTGCGCCGCGGTGGCCGGAGGCGCCTGCGGCGCCGAGCGGATGGCGAGGACCGCGACGTCCAAGGCCAGTGTGGTCACCGCCGAAACGCCGATCACCATGGGGACCGTGCGACCGCGCGCCTTGAACACCCGGACCTCCCGCGAGGTTCGCGTACAATCTCCTACGATGCGTAGGAGGTTGACGATATCTGCTGTGCCGCATCGACACCAGCGGCCGCACGCCGCCCGCACAGCTCAAGGACACCCAGCTACTATCGTTCCTAGTAGAAGACTACGAGGAAATCAGCGGGCCAGCGACCACCGGCGACACCTGCCGGGACACCCGGACTGTGGGGCTCCAGCCCCCTTGCGAACAGCGTCTTCACGGTCGAGAGTGGCGAGACGGTGCGATGTGCAGGTAGATCGTTGTTGACTCCCCTTGACTCAACGTTGCCAACTCGGCGAACCTGCTACTACATTGCATCGTAATCGGTTCGTGATCCACTCCCCGTCCGGGGGGCGCGGGCCGACCGCCGAATCTCAAGGCGCAGCAGCGCCACGGGAGCCGGGGACCCACTGTTCCTGGGGTGAATCCGCCACGCGCGGTAGGGCTGCTCCTGGCCCGAACCCGTCAGCTAACCCGGCAGGCGGAGTCGAGGAGAACCAATGGATCCCGTAGGTGGGAAGCTGCTCGAAGTAGCCAAGGAAGAGCTCGGATACCGCGAGAAAGACGGCGGCTACACGAAGTACGGCGACTGGTACGGCAAGACCTACGAGGGCGGTGACGACTACTACGCCACCGCCCCGTGGTGCGACATGTTCCTCGCCTGGGCCGCCAAGAAGACCGGCGTGGAGGACTGGGCGGGCGAGTTCGCCGCCACCATCCAGCACGCCAACTGGTTCAAGAAGAAGGACGCGTGGGGAACCGAGCCCGAGCCGGGCGCGCTGGTGTTCTTCGCCTGGTCCGGTTCCAAGGACATCGACGCAATCAGCCATGTCGGCCTGGTGGAAAGCGTCAAGGGCTCGACCCTCCGCACGATCGAGGCGAACACCGACGGCGTCTACCTCAAACGGAAGACGCGCGACGTCAGTGACGTCGTCGGCTACGGCTATCCCGGCAAGGTCGAGGTGGCGGGCAGGTCGCTGCCGGGGACCGAAGGGGAGAAGAACTACGTCCCCAAGCACGTGGCCGCCGAGTCCGGGACCATGCCCGCGCAGGCGACGCGACCCGGAAACGCGGTCACGTCTCAGCAGACGAGCACGAAGGCGGCTGACGGGCAGCCGCTGGTCGAGCCCGACGCATTGCTGGGAGGGCTGCTGTCCATCGCGGTCTGCGGCACGGTCGCGCTGGCGGCGGGCAAGTCGATGGCCGCCCGGGTTCCGGCCGAGGCGCCGATCCGCGTCCGCAAGCGCGGCAAGCACCACAAGCGGCCGGTCGAACTGCCCGCGGACATCACACCAACCGTCCTGGACGCGTCCGAGGCCGGAACCGCCGTCATGCCGGCGATCTCAGCCGCCATCGCCGCCGAGGCGGAGGACCGCGAGTTCTGGAGCCGGGTCTCGCCCCTCGAGGACGATGAGGACCTCGCGTTCTGGGACGCTCTCCATGCCGACCTCCCACCGATCCGCTCGAATACCACTGGCCGCGCGGCAGTCGGCCATTCTCAGGCATGAACGAGTCATGACCCTCGGCCGAGTCGGAACCGATTGAGCCGGCCCGCGCCGGGAGGCGTATGTCCTCTCAGGGAGACGCCTTTGGCCGACCACCGGCCATCCCTCACTACCATGGTCGGAGCAGGAAATGTCCATGTTGGAGGGGTGGCCGGCGGCCATCGGGGTGCCGGATCGGCGCCTTTACGGAACGGCGGGTGGGGCAGCTGAATCGGTCACCTGAACGGTACCGGCGACGCATGGAACTGCCGGTCGGACTGTTCCTGCTGCTCGGCGTGCTGGCGATGCACGGCTTCCAAGCGTCGCCCAGCCCGAGCCAGATGACCGGTGTCCCGCTGACAACGATGAGCGGCCAACATGCCCCGCCATCAGCGTCGGTCGTCATCCAGCACTCCCCCGGCGAGGATCTCCCTGGCGACCAGCACCACGACCACCCGGGTGGTCAGGTCTGCCTGGCGATGCTGACGGCGATCTCCTTCCTCTGGGCCCTCGTCGCCCTGACAGTGCGCGAGCCGGTGTTCGTGGCCAGACGGCTGCTGATCCGGGTGCGGATCCTGCTCGTCGGCCGGCCTCCGCCGAGGCCGTCCCTCCACCGGTTGAGCGTGTTGAGGCTGTAGCACGTCACCGGCGCCTTCGCGGCGCCGGGCTCCCTGACGTCACAGAACTCGACACGGAAGGTTCACCAACATGAAACATGCACTCACATTCGTCGCCGTCCCCGCCCTGGCGATCAGCTTGGCCGCCTGCGGCGACAACGACTCCGGCGATGCCAAGGCTCCGATGCCCGGTCACTCGATGTCGGCGAGCGCTTCGCCGTCCGACGGCGGCTCGCAGGCTCAGCACAACGAACAGGACGTCATGTTCGCGCAGATGATGATCCCGCACCACCGCCAGGCGATCGAGATGGCCGATCTCGCCGCCACCCGCGCCGCGTCCCCCGAGGTGAAGCAGCTCGCCGCGGAGATCAAGAAGGCGCAGGACCCGGAGATCAAGCAACTGTCCGCGTGGCTGACCACTTGGGGAGCGTCGGTGCCCTCACCCGGGGCGGGCGGCATGGGGCACATGGAGCACGGCGGCATGGGCGGCATGATGACCGAGGAGGAGATGGAGGAGCTCAAGGGGGCCAAGGGCGCGTCCTTCGACAAGGCGTTCCTGGAGATGATGATCAAGCATCACGAGGGCGCCGTGGCGATGGCCAAGACCGAGCAGACTTCCGGGCAGTTCCCCGGGGCCAAGAAGATGGCCGGGGACATCGTGGCCTCACAGTCCGCCGAGATCACCAAGATGCGAAACCTGCTCAAGCAGTAGGAACTCTGCAGTCACGGCGGGCGGGGCCGCCGGCCCCGCCCGCCGGGTCGGCAAGAGCACGTCGTTGCCGGGCGGCGTCCTTCGCGCAGCAAGCGGGCGCTCGGTCTCCCGGACGCCCGCTTGGCGGGCTGTTCTCAGTGGTGGTGGGTCAGCTGGACGGGACGTTCCTCGACCGGCTGCGGCGCGATGACTTTGTCCATCCAGATCGAGGCGAGAGCCAGGGCGAAGCCCGTGCCTGCGATGATGCCGCCGACCCAGTTGACGGAGGTGACGCCCAGGCCGCCGTCGATGGCCGCGCCGCCGAGCCAGATCCCGAGGGCGGAACCGAGGGTGAAGGCGGAGATGTTGGCGGCCGAGGCGATGTCGGGGGCGTCGCCCGCCTTCTGCATCACCCGCAGCTGCAGGGGTGCGACCACGGAGAACGCCGCGATGCCGTAGGCGACGATTCCGATGACCGCGGTGACCGGGTGCTGGATGAGCAGGGTCATGGCGAACAGCACCACGGCCAGGGCTCCGACCGAGCCGGCCAAGGCCATGGGCAGGTTGCGGTCGGCCAGCTTGCCGCCGAGCTGGTTGCCGATGAACAGGCCGACGCCGAACAGCAGGAACAGCGGCGTCACCCACTCACCGGCGACGCCGGTGGCCTGCGTCAGCTGCGGTGCGAGGTACACATAGCTGGTGAACACGCCACCGTAGCCCAGAAGCGTCGTCAGCAGGCCGATCAGGACCGCGGGTCGGCGTAGTGCGCTGAGCTGTGCCTTCAGGGGGGCGGTACCGCCTGCCCCCATGTGCATTCTGGCGTGTGCGTCCAGCTCCGCACCGTCGTCGGCCGGGTGCGGGTGATCGGTGCTCACATGGGAGGCGCCGTGATCCGGAGCCTGTGCGGTGTCGTGGACGTGTGCGCTGGTGTGGTCTTGGTCGGTGGAGATCTGCCGTGCCCTTTCTCGGCCCAGACCGCGCGGGATCAGCAGGAGCAGGCCCAGCAGGGCGACCGCGCCGAAGATGACGAGGGTGCCGAAGGTGGCCCGCCAGCCGAGTGCCTTGCCGACCGCGGCCCCGATCGGCGCGCCCAAGATTGTGGCGGCGGTCGATCCGGCGAAGACGGTGGCGATCGCGCGCCCCTTCATCTTCGCCGCCACCAGTTCCGCGGCGAAGACCGCGGCGATGCCGAAGAACGCGCCGTGCGCCAGGGCGGCGACGATGCGGCCGGTCATGATCCAGCCGTAGGTGGGGCCGAACAGGGAGATGGCGTTGCCCGCCAGGAAGATTCCGGCCGAGCTCAGCAGCATGAATCGGCGTGAGGCCTTGCTGCCGATCGCCGTGAACAACGGGGCGCCGATCGCGACCCCGATCGCGTAGGCGCTTTCGAACAGGCCCACGGCGCCGATGCTGACGTCGAGCGCGTCGGCGATTTCTTCCACCACGCCGGCGACGACGAACTCGTCGGCGCCCATGGCGAAGGCCGCTATGACCAGGGCCCAGATGGCCAGGGGCATTTTTCTCATCTCGAACAACTCCTCTGAAGAACTAGAAAGGGCGTAAGGGTGGTTTGTCGTGGGCTGTACAGCGACAGCGATGCATGTCGTGCCTCCTGGAAGGCGTCTTGGAGCGCCTGGGCTAATGCGGACCGAGCCGGTTATCAGCGGGTCTGCGCCCGCGGTCGGGCATCGACCGTGAATGCGGCCGTACGGACGGTGCCGCCGTGTTTGAAGTCGAGGAACATCCGGTAGGTGCCCGGGCCGGGGACGGCGGCGTGGAAGGTGATGTCCGGGCCCGGCTCAGTCACCCCGTCGCCCGGCTCTCCGTCGGGGTGGACGTGGACGTAGGCCAGGTCACCGGCGCGCAGCACCACCAGGTGGCCGTAGGCGGCGAGGTAGGGCTGTAGATCGGTGACCGGGGATCCGTCCTTGCTCACGGTCAGGGTGAGGTTCCGTCCTTCACCTGGGACGAGGTCGCCGGTCAGCTCGACCTCATAACCGTCGATGGCGAATGAACGCTCGGGTTCCGGTGTCGGGCTCGGCTCGTACGGGCCGCGCACGGCCAGGTCGGCGCCGAGAGTGAGCGTACGGCCGAGAGCTTGCGGCGCGATATCGGTGAAGATGCGGTACGCCCCCGCCTCAGGGAGGTTCAGCCTTACTGACCAGGTGCCTTCAGCGTCTCGTTCCGGGTGGACGTGCCAGAAGTCCGTCAGCTCCCGCCGCACGACGATCAAGTGGAGTTCACGATCGTGGATCGGGGCATAGGACGTGACCGGCCGCCCGTCCGGCCCCAGGATCCGGAAGCGGATCTCGATCTGCCCGCGCTCGATGATCGCATTCGCCGGTTCGAGCGTGTAACCGTCCTGGGAGATCTGCAGTCCGCCGGGGACGCCTCCCGCCTCGTGGCCTCCGTGGTCGCCGTGCCCCTGCGCGGCGTGCGAGTCGTTTCCGCTGTGGGTCGTGACCTCGTTCATGTTCGTCGCCTCCTGATACCTAGATCGTCTTCTGGACTCAGGCAACTATACCCCTGGGGGGTATATTCCCTCTCGGTCGATTTTTCCGGCGCAGGAATCGCCACCGAACAGCCCTCAGCCACGCCCCACCTGCCCGCCGCCCCTTGACCGTCTTTGAGAACAGGGTCTCCGGCCAGGAAGGACGCGCGTCGCTTCCCGCCAGTTGGGCGTCAGGATGCCGGCTTGTTGAGGCCGTTCTCGTAGGCGAAGATCACGGCCTGGACGCGGTCGCGAAGGCGGAGCTTCATCAGCACTCGTTTCACGTGGGTCCGGATCGTCGACTCCTCGACGACGAGCGCTGCGGCGATTTCACGGTTGGTAAGGCCGCGTGCAATGAGCGTGAGGACCTCTCGCTCACGCGGCGTGAGCTCGGCCAGCGCGGCCTGGTCGTTGAGGTCGGGGGTGGGCTGCTGGGCCATGCGGTCGATGACGCGCCGGGTCACCGACGGTGAGAGCAGGGAATCACCGGAGGCGATCGTGTGCACCGCCGCGATCAAGTCCTCGGGGCGTGTGCGTTTGAGCAGGAAGCCGGACGCGCCGGCGCGCAGTGCACTGAAGATGTAGTCGTCTTGTTCGAACGTCGTCAGGATCAGCACGCGCGATTGTGGGGCCGCTTGGGACAGCGCTCGGGTGGCTGTTATCCCGTCGAGGTCGGGCATGCGAATGTCCATCAGCACGACGTCCGGTGAGAGCCGGCGCGTGCGATCGACGGCTTCACGCCCGGTGCCGGCCTGGCCGATGATTTCGATCGTGGGGTCGTTGGAGAGCAGTTCGACGAGCCCGGCGCGCATGAGGTCGTCGTCATCGGCGATCAGCACCCGCGTCACCGGTCGTGACCGCCGTAAGGAATCCTGGCCCGGACGCGAAACGCGCTGTTGATGCGCTCGGCGTCCAGGTGGCCGCCGAGCGCTGCAGTGCGCTCACGCATTCCGATCAGCCCGTGGCCCCCGCTCGACCGCGGCACGTCCTCGGCGGGCGCCGCGTTGGTGACGGTCAGTTGAAGCGCCACGTCGCGGAACGCCAGCTCGATCCGGGCGCCGCCCGTCCCGTGGCGCGACGCATTCGTCAGCGCTTCCTGCAGGATCCGGTAGGCGGCCTGGTCGGCGGCGCCCGCCAGCGGTCGCGGTGTCCCGGAACTGTTGAGCGTGACATCGAGCCCTGCCGCCACGTGGTGTGCGACCAACGTGTCGAGCGAGGCGAGGCCGGGTGGAGCTTCCACGATCGCGCTCGTTGCGTCGTCCTCACGCAGGGTGGCGACCATGTGGTCGATCTCCTCGACCGTCCGCCGTGCCAGCTCCTCGATCGCCTCCAACGCGACACGCGAGCGTTCAGGATCCCGATCGTGGCCCAGCCGGGCCGCACCGGCGCGGACGGCTATCACGCTGATCGCATGTCCGGCCGAGTCGTGCAGATCGCGGGCGATCCGGGTGCGCTCCTCGGCGGCGGCGAGCAGGCGTTCGCGTTCGGCCTCGCGTTCGGCACGCGCAGCGCGCTCTCGAAGAGCGGCCACCTGCTCCCGCCGCAGGCGTGTGCGCTCACCGGCGAACCAGGCCACGGCCCATGCGGCAAGGGTGGGCAGGCACTCAATCCCGGGCGAGGTCCCCCGTACCGCTGCGGTCACACCCAGGTATGCCACAAGGAGCCCGGCCACGGTGACGACGATGCGCCATGTCCGCGGGCTGCGCCGCCCCCGGCTCGCGGCGAACAGGTAGAGGGCCACCGCGGGGCCGAGCAAAGGCACGAACGAATGATCGAGACCCACCAGCAGCACGCTCACCGCGGTGGTCACCACGAAAACCCCGAACGGGAACCGCCGCCAAACGAGGAGCGGAGCCGCCGAGCATCCGGCCAGCCCGATCCCGATCACATCGAGGTTCTCCGATCCCGTGTGCGAGGGACGGATGCCCGGCCCCAGACCCGAAGCTCGTCCGGGACGATGTCCTTCAACAACCGCTTCGCCGTGTGCTCGGCCTCGATTCTCACTCCCCACCTCCAGCCACAGAGAGTAGCGATACGGAGCGGGAGAGTTACATGACCTTGCGGGTGAGAGTTTCGCGCCAATGAGCGAAAGTCACCACCGACCACGTCATCCACCCTGATCCACTACGCCACAGAGATCCGATGCTCCGAACCACCAGGCGGCGACCTCCCAAAGTTGATCACTTGTCGGCATCGTGGGTTTCGCTCACCCCGCCGACCTGCGAACTCTCAGTTTCATCGTGGCCAGCCAACAACGACCGACCGGGAGCCAAGATGACGAGCACCTCCGTACCGACCTGCAACCGCTGCAACCAGATGAACCGCCGCGATGTCACCCAGCGGCGTCTCCCACGAATCAGCACCTCAGGGACTGGAGCCTTCGGATTCCGGTCCTTGCCGAGGAGGATCCGAGCCCGCTTGCGCAGCGTCTTCAGGAGCAATCACGACCAGCCTCAGCCTCGTCGGCCGTCCTACGACGCGAACACCGGCCCACGGCCCCTCGCCCACGCCTTCGGAGGGCCGGAGGGAGCCGGGCTCATAGGGCCAGGCGCAGACGGTCTCCTCCGGGCCGCATTCACCGAAGCGCTCACCGACGTCACCAGCGCCACGCAGGTCGTCACGACGAAGGCCGATCTCGACCGCCTATTCGCCGGCGCCTTCGACGAACCCTTGATCGACAGCTTCGCCCCACGCCTGCACGCGGCAGAGACCCTCGAAGACGCCATCGAGAACATCGAGTTGGAGCACTGCATCTCCACCGCAATCGATACTAACGACGACTCGTCTACCGAGAGCCCGATCTATGTGTGGTTCGCAACTCCTGGGCCGGACGCCGACGTCGTCCACGAGACCCTGCAGGGCTGGCACGGAACCAACCTCATCGCCATAATGTCGGGCGCATGGCCCTACGGCCCCACGCACTTCATCGACACTGACGGCCCCCGACGCCTGCCCGACCACAACTTGAACCTGCTCCCCCGCGACCAGGCAATCGCCAAGCTTCGTGCCCTCGGTTCACAACGGTGAAGCGCAGCAGGTTCTGTGTCGGCCAGGCTCGTCCGGCCTGGCCGACAGCCTTCTTCGATGAACGTCCGAACGCTAGGCGGTGACGTCGAGGACCACGGCAACAGCGGCGTCGAAACGGGCCGCGGCCTCGCTGAAGGCGTGCGATCGGCGCGGCCGATCAGGTAAGCGCGGCGAACCTCGTCCCATGCTTCCAGGTCTGCCCGGTCGGCAGTGTTCCGCGCCTGGTCCGCCAGAGCGTCACGAGACAGGGCGAGCGCCCGCCGCATCCCAGCAGTGTCGGAAGGGACTATGCGGTTGCCGAAATTCGGCAGGATCACCAGACTCGGTTTTCGTGACCGACGGACGGAGCGAGGCGCGTGAGGGAGGGCGGGCCACGGTGACGTTGTGGCACCTGGTCGGGCCGCGGAGTTGTCGTTGGTGTGTGCGGCGGGGTGGCGCGTCTGCCCGCCTCGGCTGCCGGATCAGCCGATCTTCTATCCGGTGTTGAACGAGGCGTACGCGGTGAAGATCGCTCGGGACCGGAACGTACCGGCGCCGGGCGCCGGTTACGTGACGCGTTTAAGGTCGACGCAGACTTCGCGCGCCGTTATCCGGTGCGCCAGGCGGGCGGACGATCCTGGAGCTGCGGGTTCCGGCCGAGGAGTTGGAGGACTTCAACGCTCATCTGGCCGGTCCGATCCGCGTTGTCCGCGAGTACCACGCTCCCGGCTGCCCGCCTACCGCACTCCGACCAGGGAAATGGCGCTGCGACTCGGTCAACTCATCGACACAGCCGAGGTCCTGATCGGCGCCCAGCACGCCCACCAACTTCGCTGGACTCTCGATATCAACTGAGAGCGCTCCTCCCGCAGCGGCAACGACAGATCACTTCTGGGGGCGCAGGTCCGCCGTCACGACGCCGAGGCGATCAACGCGAACTGCCCAACGTCCTCACATGCCGCCGGTTGGGCGCTCGACCACGATGTGTTGGGTCAAGCCATGCACGGTGAGCCCGCAAGGATGAGGCCTCACCTCCTCACCGACCAAGCCTGCTGGTGAGTGTTCTTGGCCA
Source organism: Actinomycetes bacterium (assembly GCA_021793235.1). Lineage (GTDB taxonomy): Bacteria > Actinomycetota > Actinomycetes > Streptosporangiales > Streptosporangiaceae > JAJYTD01. Next base: position 51,973 of record JAJYTD010000028.1, read on the forward strand.
ATGAGCACAAGTCACCAGCGACGACAGCCGAAGCCGCCTCCCCCTCGGGCGTCGGCGTTGCAGCGTCGTCGGTCCTCTACCGCGACGCCGCGCTGCTGAGCTCTTATCACCATCGCGTGTTTTGCTCATGTGTTTGACCTGGGTCGTTCGGGTTTCCTTGTGGCTCGTCAGCCACGAGACCCACCTGGAGGATTGCATGAATGCGCCGTTCCGCATCTGTGACCGCAGCCCCGAGACCACGAGCCATCGCCCCCACGGACGCTCGGCCGGCGACCTCGCCGGCACCCCAATGGACTCCGCCCGATCCCTCGGTAGTCCACCCCACCCCTGCGACATGAACCGGCAGGGCAACCGTGTGGCCGAACTGCTGGCCATCGTATTTCTGGTCCCGCAGGGCGCCGACTCCCTCTGTCCAGGCGTGCACGAGCCTCTCCGGTCGGCCTACACCGAGGCACTCACCAACAAGGTCGGCGTGTCCTGGATCCGAGCGGCCAAGCCCGAAAGGGATCAACTGTTCAACAACGCCGTCGACCACACGCCCGGCGATCGGCCCTCTCCACGCCTGCAGGTAGTGGAGCCCCTAAAGGATGCCGTCGAGCCTCTCGAGTCCGACGCCAGCGATGGCTTGACGCCGACCTCCTCACACTTCTCGCTGGCCAGTGGCCCAACGGACCTACCCGCGTCCTCGAAGCCGACGAGATTGGACCACTTCCGTCGCGGTAAGCAACCATCCGGTCGCGGACAGTCCGAACCGTAGGCGACGCGCGATGAAGTGAGCAGTACCCCGCTGGATGCCAGCGGGGCCGGCCCGGTTCTCGCCGGTTCGGCCCCGCTGGCCCTCTGGCTTCACAAAGTCTTCGATCCCGTACCGGCGCGGAGGAGTGGACGAGCCGAGGCAGGCACTCCCACCTGGCTGTAACGGACTGCGGATCACGAAGTGGCTCTTCGATGTACCCGGTAGATCGGGACGTAGCGCGGTTCGGATTCGCCGCCGTCCGTGTAGGCATGAGTGCCTTGCTCCGCACTTGGCACCCGACGGCCCGACCTCCGCGAGCGCTCACACCCGACTACCACAGGAGCGGGCGAAGGGCGCTGACGGAGGTGTCCACTTTGGGCGGAGTGGGGCGGTCGTGGGGTCCGGCTGCGTGGCATGGGATGTCACATGATCGTTTCGAGTCTCATTGACATCTGCTTGACATACGATCTTGAAGCAAGATCGCTAGGCGCTGTGCGAGGTGCTGACCTGGGGAAACTCTGGAGCGGGTGACGGGAATCGAACCCGCGCTGTCAGCTTGGGAAGTCACTTCCCTAGATCAACGATCACCAGCAAGGCCGCTGACCTGCCCTTGCGTGCCCTCAACCCCGCTGACGACCGTTGATGCCCATGATCGCCCGCCCCAACGGGCACGCAACGGGCACGCGGGCTCGCTATGATGAACCCTGCGATTCGCCACGTATGTCACATAACGTGGCAGGTGTAACGACTGTCCCAAAGCGCGCCACGCTGACCGGACCTGAGGGCCATAGCTCTAATGCTCAACGGAGCTCGCTCTCGGCTGCCGGTCGGGAAAGGTGTGCTCGCTGTGGGTCGAGAGCCGTCGCAGCTGCTTCAGATCTTGGATGCTTGCGTTAGCTTCAGCCGAAAGCTTCGAGAAGAAGCATTCGCTGAGCTCATCCTGTGGGCCTTGGCGATCAACGGTCTCTGGGATCTGATTGCCCGGCTGTAACACGCGCACGAACACGTAAGTGTCACCTGAGCTTCCCGTCTGCCGTCGTCCCGCGCTCTGCGCTGCCGGGCCAGGGCCAGGGGGCGAAGGTGGAGCGCCCCGCCGGACGAACGACCTTCGCCCCCTGGCCCTGGTCTGGTAGATCTCCGATCGGGACGGCGGCAGACGGGAAGCTCAGGCCCTTACCTCAACCCTCGGCGACCGACAGGGACACGACCGAGGGGCTTCCCGGAGCCGGAGTGCCCCCCGCCGGAGGCAGAAAAGGACCT
>JAJYTD010000029.1 GCA_021793235.1 Actinomycetes bacterium
TCTTCGGTTTCTCTGCCGAGAAGGGGCCCGAGATGGCCGAGTTGGCCGTGCAGATCCGGGACAGCGACCCCATGGTCGGCGCGCACGCCAAAGGGCAGTTGTACACGCGGTTCATCGGGCTGATCAACGACAAGCGCCGTACTCCGGGCCAGGACCTGACGAGCCGGGTCATCGACGGAGCCGAACGGTACCGGTGGAGCGACGACGAACTGATCTCCGGGCTGATGCAGTTGATCGGTGCGGGCCACGAACCCACGACCCATCTCATTGGCAACACCCTCTACACCATGCTGACCTGTACCGAGTCGGCCGCCGCGGCCAGGACCGCACCCGCCGGCGTAGAAGAGGTGCTGCAGCACGTCTGCTGGACGGATCCGCCCAGCACGGCCTGGCCGATCCGGTACGCCACAACGGATACGCGCTTCGCTCCCCGAGGGGTCCCCGTGGTGATCGGGTTCGCCGCCGCCCATTCCGATCCCGAAGTGCACCACGGAAACGGGTCCTGCGACCCCGGCCGCCACGCCGCACACCTGATATGGGGCGTGGGGCCGCACAAGTGCCCGGCCCGGTCGGTGGCCTGGGCCGCGGCCGTGGTGAGTGTTGAGGCGCTGCTGCGGCGCGTGGACGGACTGCGCCTGGTGGACGGTGGCCACGGGCTCCAGCGGCAACCCGGATTCCTCGTCAATGGGTGGGTGAGTCTACCGGCCACGTTCCGTGCCCCGGAGAGCCGGCGTCCGCCCGAGCCCGAACCCGCCGCCACGCGGGCCGCGGTCTCCCACCCGTCCGCCGACACCGGGGCCGAGGAGGAGGCCGCGGGCGGAAGCGGGCTTGTCACGCGGCTGCTGCGACGCCTGAACCGCGCGGGCGACAAGTGACGGTGGCGCCGCGTCCGATGCCGTGGCGCCCGGCAAAGAAGGCCTTGCGGGGCTTGTGCCGTATTCGCCTAGGCTCGCTCCGGTTTCTCGGGGGGAGGTCCTGCACCGCGCAACGGCTGGGTCATATCGCCGAATGGCGGGGAGTCGCGAATCCGATTGGCGAATCTGCGAATCGCGCACTACATGGCCCCACACGCTGAAGATTCTTCGCCAATTTCGCTGGCATGGCGAAAGATCGTTGGTGCATGCAGAATTCGCGTTGATACTTGTGCTAGCAAGGGCGGAGCATGATCGCGTCAGCGTCGACCCTGGAGCAAAGACCTCGAAACGTGCGGCGAGAAGGGTTCTGGTGGAAATTTCCGGGCCTATCCATCTCAGGTGGCGGGGAGAGCGGTGGCGAGGAGGACGACGCCCAGAGAGGTCACCAGGGAAGTGACGGCGAGGACGCGGGCAAGGGTAGGGCGCCCCCGGCTGACGACGATGCCGTGCATCGTCGCGGCGACCATGACCACGCAGAACAGCGCGAGCTTGGCGGCCAGGATCCGGCCGTATCCCGGCTCGGCCAGCGACGCCCAGGTGACGCCCTTGTGCCAGGCCAAGGCGACGCCGGTGGTGATCTGCACCGGAAGGAAGAACGCGATGGTGAAGTGGCCGAAGCGTCGTCCGATCGCGCTCAGCATCGTCCCGCGCTGGTCGGCGGCGAGCCGCCGCCGGGCCAGCGGAAGGACGACCAGCGATACGGTGAGCTGCCCGCCGACCCAGAGCATGGCCGAGAGGACATGCAGGAACCGGACCACGGTCCACAGAGTCATCAATTCTCCTTGACCTGGAAGATGCCGTGTGCGCCGTTCTCGGCGTGGCGCATGTCGTGGTCGACGAAGGGGTAGGTGCCGGCCTCGGGGAAGACGGTCTCGACGAAACCGCCCTGGGCGGGGGCCAGATCCAGTGCCTGCGCGCCCCCGTCGTCGTCGGGACGCAACAGGTAGGCGCCCTCCTTGTAGACGGTGTCGAACTGGGCGCCGACGATGTGGAAGGAGGTGCCGCTGGTCGGCCCGGCGGCGACCACCCAGATCCGTACGCGCTCCCCCGGTGTTGCGGTGAGCGGGGCATGGTCGTATCCGGCCGCTGTGCCGTTGAACATCCAGGCGTCGGGGGCGGCCGCGCGCATGGCGTCGACTTGGGCCTCGCTTCCCGGCTCGCCGAGGTACAGCTCGCCCTGCACCAGGACATACTCCCGGTCGACGGGTTCCAGGTCCGGCGGATCAACGATCACCGCGCCGTACATGCCGTTGCCTATGTGCTGGAGCATGGGCGGTGTCGAGCAGTGGTACAGCCAGGCCCCGGCCTGCTCGGCGCGGAACTGGTAGGTGAGGGACTGGCCCGGTTCGATGGTGCGCATGGGCCGGTCGGGTGCGAGCGCACCGGCGTGGAAGTCCAGGCCGTGGCCCATGGTGCCGTCATTGGTGAAGGTCACCGTGAACACGTCGCCGACCTCGCCGCGCAGCACCGGGCCGGGCGCGGTCCCGTTGAACGTCCACACCGGTTGGTGCACACCGGGGGCGACCTCCTGCTCGACCTCGGTGGCCGTGATCTCGATCTCGTGCTCGGTCCCGCCGGGCGCCGGGCGCAGTTCGGCGTCGTAGGGGCGCCAATCCGGGCTCATCTCCCCGGACAGGTTCAGCGGCGCGGTGTCGTGGGCCTGGTGGTCGCCGTGGTCGGTTCCTTCCGCTGTGTCTGCTCCGCTGGAACCGTCGACGTCGATGCGCATCTCCATGCCCGCGGCACGGTGCCCCATGAGGGTGCACCAGCCCTCCATGGGTTCGGTCACGACCCCGGCCTCCAGCGTGGCGCTCTCGCCCGGACCGAGCCGCGGCGTGTGCGCGCCGTTGGCCAGCCGCAGATCGTGGGGTTGGGTGTCGCTGTTGCTGACCTGGAGTACCAGCTCGGTTCCTGGTTCGACGTCGATCACCCCGGGGTCGATCACCATGTCGCCGAGCACTACGTCCACGGTTCGGGTCTCACCGATCGCGGCCCCGGTCTCGGCCGGGGCGCCGAAGCCGCTGCCCGCCACTCCGACGGCGAGTGCGGTCAGCACACCGCCCAGGGCGAGACCGATGGCGGTCGGCGAGGGGGTGAGTTCGCGTCCGCGTGAACGCAGGATAGCCACCGGCGCGAGCACCACGAATGCGGCGAGCGCGGTGAGCAGTACCGCCCATGCGGCCTGTTGTGCCCATGTCGGCACCGGAAGCGCGATCAGCGGCAGCGCGGCGTTGACCGCGGCCGTGCGTGTCTTCCAGCCCTGCTCCAGTAGGGCCGCGGTCCGCTTCAGCGCGGCGGGTCCGCCGCCCAGCACCACCGGGAGCAGAAAGGTCAGGGCGCCGATGAGCACCTGCCCGATGAAGCCCGCGAGGAGGAGCGGGAGGAGAGGCTCGACGGCTCCGGCGATCTCCTCCGGCGGGCGGGTCGCGACGATGGCCGCGTCAGCGGCGAGGGCCGCGACGAACCAGCCCACTCCGGCCGCGAGCATCCAGGCGGCCCCGTTGTGCGGGCGCCGCTGGCGGGCGGTGCGGACGAAGGGGACGAGCGCGAGTACCGCCGCTGCGGCATACAGCACCACTCCGGCCGCGGCGGCCCAGCGGAGCCCGGCGGCGAGCCCGGCCACCGCGAGGGTCAGACCCGCGACGGCGAGGGGCAGCGCACGCCGCGCGGGCCCGGCGACACCGTCGACGATCCGGGTGCGCAGCACGGTCGGCCACAGCGTGAACAGGGTGCCCAGCACGGTCAGGCCGACCCAGCCGAACAGGTTGGTGTGGGCGTGTGCGGCCGTCAGCCGCTCCTCCCACACGCCCGGGAGCACCCCGGACACCAGCAATCCGCCCAGGGTCCCCCCGACCACCAGGGCGATCCCGGAGCAGGTGTACCAGTTCACCAGGTAGGCGAACCGGCCGCCGAGGGCGCGGCGCGCCTGCTTGATGAGCACGGCGGTGTGTCCGGCGACGACGCCGACGACGACCACCGCTCCGCCCACCGCCACCGCGGGGTACCCGGCGGCGGCGCCGAGGAGGACGGCCGCGATCCCGGCGTTCAGTGCGGCCAGACGCGCCACCGGCCACCACCGAGCCGGGGCGGGCAGCCGCAGGAGCGCGGTGGCGAAGTGCTCGGTCCAGGTCACGATGGCGTTGGTCACCGCGCCGAGCAGGAACACGTGGATGGCCAGCCAGGGCGCCACGGGGAGGTGGTCGCCGGCGGCCATGGCGGCCGCGGTCAGGGCGAGCCAGGCCAGTACGACCGCGTTCGCGCGGGCGTGCCAGGACGCACGTCGGCGGGGCGGCTCAGGCGGTGTGTGCGGATCCGTGCCGATCCGCACATCGGTCGACGTCACGACGGCTCCGTTGGGACATGGGGACGAGACGGGCGGGACAGGTGGGACAGACGGGACACGGCCACGGCGCAGCCCGCGAAGGCGAGCAGCGACACCTCACCGAGTACGCCGCCGACCACCCGGAGTTCGGGCACGCCCGCGAGGTCGCCCGCGATCCGCACCAGGAGGGCGGCGTGCAGCAGGACGAGCGGCCCGTACAGCACCCGGTGGTAGGGCAGCCGTACGCCCAGGACAGCGGGCAGGATCACCGGGGCGTGGCCGAACACCATGGAGACGACGAAGCCGAGGAACAGCGCGTGCAGCGCGGCGTCGTAGCCGCCCCCCTCAGCGGCGGGCAGGCCCAGCACCGACCACAGCACACCCGCAGCGGCCAGCCATACGTAGCCGGCCAGCAGGCAGGCCGCGGTGTAGCGCGGCAGGCCGCGCGCCCGCACGGTGTGGCGGGCGATGTCGTGGAGCGCCAGCCACCCGGCCAGTACCGCCATGCCCAGGCCGGTGATCCGCCAGCCCGCGTCCGTGTGGACGGTCGATGCGATGGCGCCGGCCCCGACCAGGGCCGCCGCCGCGAGCATGCCGTTGCTCGCCCCGCGCCGCAGGAATGCCACCCGCGCCAGTTCCAGCCGCTCTCCGGCGATCGTGAGCACGAGGAACGCGGCCAGCCAGGGCACCATGTCGACGACCGAACCGCTGCGCATCCACAGCAGGCCGCCGATGTACCAGGCGACGGCGCCGGACAGTTGGATGGCGGTGTCGCGGCCGATGCGGCGGCGCAGCAGCACCAGGTAGACGGCGATGAGCCAGCCGCCCGCGGCGGTGAGCAGCAGGCGCCCGGGCTGGGCGAAGCCGAACACGACGGTGAGCGCGCCCAGGGCGGCGAGTACGGGGGCGGTGAAGGCCCACGCCTTCTTGAGCGCGACCGCGCGTTCGAGGGAGATGAGCGTGCCGAGGAAGCCGAGCGCCATCAAGGGGCCGTGCTGGGCGGCAAGGGAGGCGCGGGGCTGCGGCACATCGAAACCGAGGAGCCCCAGACCGCCCCAGAGCCCGGCGGCAAGGGACAGCGCCGCGCCTGCGAGCAGCGGAAGCCGGTTGATTGAGACCCGGGAGCGTGCCGCCACACGCTCCCGGGCCGTCACCGGCCCTCCCCACTGTCCGTGCGCAGCTCCGCAACGCACCGGTCGGGCTCCACGAACGGCCGCAGGCCGGTGGCCTCGACCGGCGCCCCCAGTTCGGCCAGCGCGCCCCGCATGATGCCGAGGTGGACTCCGCACACGACATCGGGGGCGGTTTCGGCGATTTCGCGGAAGGGGCAGCGGTGCAGATCGATGTGGCCGTTGACGGCCTCCCGGGGTTCGAAGCCGATCTCGTCGAGCAGGCGCACGACCGTCCGGGTGGCCGCCGCGGCATCCACCTCCCCGAGCGGAGGCTGCCGACGGACGGCCTGCTGACCGTAGACGCGTCCGGCGGCGACCGCGGCCTCCTCCCGGTCATCGCTCTGCTCGGCGAGGTAGGTGACCAGTGCTTCGGCCAGCAGCCGGTAGTTGCGCCGCTCTCCGCTGCCGCCACCGCTGCCACCGCTGTCGTCCGGGACCGCCGAGTAGAGCAGGCGGGGCCGTCCCGGGCGGCTCCGATCCTCCGCTGCGGCCACCACGTATCCGTGGTCGGTGAGCAGTGCCAGGTGGGACCGCACGGTGTTGGTGTGCAATCCGACTTCGGCGGCGATCTCGGGAACGGACAGCGGCCGCCCGGCACGCCGGACGGCTTCGAGGACGGCCACCCGGCTCACGTCCGCCAGGACCCGGTGGGCTCCCGGGTCGATGTTCTCGGCACGGTGATCGTTCACACCTTGAGTTTGCACGATATTGATCGTAAATACAACGTAGGACGTAAAAAAGGATGGACGCCACACCGAACGGGCGACCGCCACCAGAGACGACACGAGGTCCGCATGACCGACCACACCGCGCTCACGACAACCGCAGCCTCCCCGAGCGACAGCCGCCAACAGGCCACGATCACGGCGATCCGCTCCCACCACGCACAGCTCGGCCGGACGCTGGCCGACCACACCCTGACCATCCAAGACGCCATCGACCGGCTGTCGGTGCCCGCCGAACGCCGGGCACGGCTGGTCGACTTCTGCTCCACCGAGGTGCTCCCGCACGCGGCCGCCGAGGAGGAGACCCTCTACAGCACCGCCGCGGAACTGCCGGAGCTTCGGCTGCTCGTGCGCGCCATGCGCGAGGAGCACACCGTGCTGCGCGACCTGGTCGGCAGACTCGAAGCCGCGCAGACCCAGGGCGAGATCGCCGGAACGGCCGCGGCGCTGAACGCGCTGTTCCAGACCCACTTGGCCAAGGAGAACGATCTTCTGCTGCCCGCGCTCGCCGAGGCCGGTGTCGACCTCGACTCGCTGCTCACCGGGATGCACGACATCCTCGGCAGCACCGAGTCCGGTGCCGGGGCAGCACCCGGCTCCGAGGACGCCGGGTGCTGCGGCCACGGTTGCACGTGCGGCGGCCACGACGCGGACGCGGGCGGCGGGGCCGACACCGCCGAACTCGTCGACAGCGAACTGGACGTGCGCACCCTGGCCCCCGCCCAGCGCCACCAGCAGATCTTCGCCGCCTTCGAGGCGCTCGCGGCGCACATGGCGTTCGTGCTCGTCAACGACCACGATCCCAAGCCGCTCTACTACCAGTTCGCGGCCGAGTACCCGGGCGAATTCACCTGGGACTACATCGAGTCCGGTCCGCAGGTGTGGCGAGTGCAGATCGGGCGTCCCTGACCGGCCGCAGCCGTGGACGCCAGGTCCCAAGAAGGGACCCGTGCAGGGGATGGCGTGTCTGGTTTCCCGGGGGCCTGTATCGGGTTGCGGCAGTGGGGCGCAGTTCGCGCGGCGGGCAAGTTGGTTTGCCGCCGGGTAGGCGGTCGCCTCGGAGCCGGCCGGTCACCGCGGTTTTGGGTGGGGCGCGGTGATCGTCTGGTGGGAAGGGGCGGGGTGTGTGCGGCGGCACACCGGCCGGGGCTCGCCGGCGCTCGCGCGTGGCCTCATTGCCGCGGCCCGGCTGATCCGCCACCCCCGACTTTCGTCGGGGGTGGCGGATCGCCGAAGGTGGTGGCGCGCGGCGGCGGCACGGCCGTCCGGCCATGGCGATATCAGCTTCACGGTCGAGGAATTCCTGGCGTAGGCGGAATTAGTGTTCTCAGCAGTTCCCGTCCGGCCCGCCCGGTAGGTCCGGTCTGCTCGGCCTATCTGGCCTGTTCTGGCGGGAAACCGGATGACAACACCGGTCAATCGATCCGCTAAGAGCATCAGGAGGGACCGTGCAGGAAGACGCCGCGGTCAGCGCGCCGCCATCCTCGAAGGGAGATCAGCCCGCAGCGGTGGTCACGCGTGGACTGACCAAGATTTACGACACCGATGGAACACCGGTGCGGGCACTGGATGGTGTGAACGTCAAATTCGACCGAGGGGCGTTCACCGCGATCATGGGACCGTCGGGTTCCGGAAAGTCAACCCTCATGCACTGCCTCGCCGGCCTGGACACGGCGAGCTCGGGCTCGGTGCACCTGGGCCGCACCAACATCACCACGCTGAAGGACAAGCAGCTCACCCTGCTGCGCCGCGACCGCATCGGCTTCATCTTCCAGTCCTTCAACCTGCTGCCCATGCTCACCGCGCAGCAGAACATCCTGCTGCCGGCGCAGATCGCCAAGCGCAAAGTGGACATGGAGCGGTTCCACCGCATCGTCGACGTGGTCGGTCTCAGTGACCGGCTGGACCACCTGCCCAGCAAGCTGTCCGGCGGCCAGCAGCAGCGCGTCGCCGTGGCGCGGGCCCTGCTGTCCGCACCCGAGGTGGTCTATGCCGACGAGCCCACCGGCAACCTCGACTCCCGATCGGGCACTGAGATCCTGTCCTTCCTGCGCGACTCCGCACGCCAGATGCGCCAGACCATCGTCATGGTCACCCACGACCCGGTCGCCGCCTCCTACTCCGACCGCGTGGTCTTCCTGCGCGACGGCAGGCTCGTGGACGAATTGGTCGCTCCCACTGCCGACGGTGTGCTCGACCGTTTGAAGAAGCTGGAGTCCTAGATGCTGCGCACGACACTCGCCGGTCTGCGCATGCACAAGGGCAGGCTGGTCACCACCGCTCTGGCCATCATCCTGGGGGTCACCTTCGTGGCCGGGACGCTGGTCTTCACCGACACGATGGGCCAGAGCATCGAAAAGCAGGCCATGGGGTCGGCCACAAGCGTGGACGTGCTGGTCACCCCAGAAGACCCGGAGCAGGCGCGCGAGGATGGGGAAAGTCCGCTCGGCGCAGACACTGTGGCCGCCATCAAGGAGCTGGCCGAAACCGGAGCCGTGCAGGGCATCATCACCGGCGATGCCCCGCTGCTGGATAAGGACGGCAAAGCGGTCGGAGACATGCCCAGCGCCGGCATGACCATCAGCGGTGCCGTTGACCGCTACGAGCCTTCCGAAGGACGCCTCCCCGAATCCGATAGCGAGATCATCCTGTCCACCCAGCTCGCCCGAAGCGCCGAATATCAGGTCGGCGACACAGCGCGGGTGCTGGATCACAACGGGGAGAAGCACTCCCTCGAAGTGGTCGGACTGGTGGATTTCGGTCTCGACGGGGAAGCCGCCTACCGTGGCGCTGTCGGTTTCACACCCGAGATGGCCGAAGCCATCACCGGTGTCGACCACTACTCTGAGATCAATGTGCTGGGCGCCGAAGGCGTGCCGGACGAGGACCTGAAGTCGGCGATCGCCGGCGTGGTCGGCGATGACATCAAGGCCTGGACCGGCCAGGAGTACGGCGAGGAGATCGCCGAAAATTACGGTTTCATGGTCCAGACCTACAGGGTCGGCTTCATGGCGTTCGCCGCTGTCGCGGTGTTCGTCGCGAGCCTGGTCATCTTCAATACCTTCGCGATCCTCATCGCGCAGCGGCAGCGCGAGATGGCCATGCTGCGTTGTGTCGGTGCTACCCGCCGCCAGGTCTTTCGCAGTGTGCTCGGCGAGGCCGCGTTGATCGGGCTTGTAGCGTCGGCGCTAGGGGTCGCGGCCGGTGCCGGTGCGGGGGTCGGAGGCATAGCGCTGATAGCGCAGTACGACTCGCTAATGGCAGCTGCCTCCCCTGTGATCAGCCCGACCACGATCATCATCGGGATGCTGGTCGGCACCCTGGTCACACTGGTATCGGCGCTGCTGCCCGCGGTCCGCGCGACCCGGGTCGCGCCGCTGACCGCCCTGCGCACCAGCGCGGCCTCTAATGCGGCCAAGGAGAACCGTATCGGCTGGGTGCGCATTTCCTTCGGCCTGCTGTTCGTCCTGGCCTCCGTCGGCACCGTGGCGTTCGCAATGAGCCTGGAACCCGGCGAATTGCCCATGATCATCGTCGTCGGCGCTGGTCTGGTCTGTTTCATCGGCGTGATGTTCGTCAGTCCCCTGCTGGTGCGGGCCCTGACGACGCTGGTGGGCTGGCCGCTGCGCATGATGTTCGGTGTGGCCACCGGGCTGGCCGTGGAGAACGCGCAGCGCAGCCCCAAGCGCGCCGCCACCGCGATGATCGCGCTCACCGTGGGCGTCACGCTGATCAGCGGGTTCTCGGTGATCAGCGCGTCCCTGCAGACGACAATGGACCGGCAGCTCGACGAGGAGTTCCCGGTGGACTACCTGGTCCACGGCCAGATGACCGAACAGGGAAGCACGGGCGTGCCCCCGAAGGTCGCTGAGGAGCTGCGCGACGCCCCCGGGATAGCCACGGTCTACACCGAGCGCGTGGCCCGCACCGAGGTCGGCGGGGAAGCCGGAAAAACCGTCGGCACGATGACCGGGAGCGGTTTCGAGGCCGATATCGAGGAATCCGCGATCAAGGGCAGCCTGGACGGCCTCGCCCCCGACACGACCGCGATCAACGAGGCCGAGGCCGAGGAAATAGGGGCGGGCGTCGGCGACACGGTGTCGATCGCGGCCGACTCCGGCGCGCTCGACGTGGAGATCGTCGCGCTCCTCAACGAGCAGACCACGCTGCCTCCGATCTTGCTGGACCAGGAGACGTTCACCAGCGCCTTTCCCGAGGCGGACACGGACCAGAACGTCTATGTGAAGGTCGCCGACGGGGCCGCGCTGAGTGATGTGCGCACCGAGGTGGAAGACGCGATCGCCGACCACCCGACGGTGAGCATCAGCAGTGCGACGCAGCTCAAAGAGCAGTACGACCAGAACATGAGGAGCGTGTTCTACGTCATCGCGGCACTGCTGGCGCTGGCGATCATCATCGCGATCTTCGGTATCGCCAACACCATGGCCCTGTCGGTGCTGGAACGCACCCGCGAATCGGCGCTGCTGCGGGCGCTGGGACTGGCGAAGTCCCAATTGCGGCGGATGCTGAGTGTGGAGGCCATCCTGGTCGCGGTGATCGGCGCGCTACTGGGCGTCGGGCTGGGCATACTCTTCGGCTGGGCCGCCAGCCAGGTCATGATGGACGACATGGCCTTCAGCCTGCCCGTCCTGCAGGTGCTCTCCTTCATCGCGGTGGCGATCGTGGCGGGCCTGCTGTCCGGCGTGTTGCCGTCCCGCCGGGCCGCCAAGACCTCCATCACCGGCGCGCTCGCCAGCGAGTAGCGGCGTGCGTCGCCGCACATCCTTCGTGGGCTTGTCGCCGACCGCCCCTCCCCGGCGGCGATAAGCCCACGATCCCCTCTACGCGACCGCCGCCCGCACCCGTACGGGTGCGGGCGGCGGTGTCATCGCGGCCCGCCTATCGTGCGGCCGGGGCCACTACCGGCGCCGCTGCTCGGCCACGGCCTGGCCCGACTCCCGCGCCTTGCCGGCGACCTGCTGGGCGTCCTGCTGGGCCTGCTGGCCCGTGGTCCGGGCGGCTTCCTGAGCGGTGCCCTTGACCTGCTCGGCGGCCTCCTGGGTGACCTCCTTGGCCTGTCCCTTGAGGCGCTGGGCCGACTCGGTGACGGCGCCTTGCACCGACTCGGTCGCTCCGCTGGCCGTGAGCCGCTGGGCGGCCTGCCGCTCCATCTTGCTCTCCGAGATCAGCGACGCCGCCAGTAGGCCGGCACCGAACGCCACCAGACCCGCCGCAATCGGGTTGCCCTGGGCCTGATGCGCCACCTGGCCGGGGACCGACTTCACGGTCTCCATCGCCTCTCCGGTGCTCTCCTTGGCCGACTGGGCGGCCTCCCGCGTGCGCTCGCCCATCTGCTGGGCGGTGCCCTGCGCGCGCTCGCTCATCTGGTGGCGGCTGTCCGAGGTGCTGCCCATGACACGCTCACGCATCTGGCGCGCCTTGTCGCGCACCTGCTGGACGCGCCGCTGCGCCATGCGGCGCGGGCTCGTGCGGTCGGTGAGCCGGTCCACGTCATCGGTCAGTTCGGCGCGCGTGCGATCGATGTCGCTTCTTATCTGGTCGGGTGTCGTGCCCATTGCGCGTCCTCCTTCAACGTCTCGATGGTCTGTTCGGGCTTGGACACAGCACGCATCCGGCTGCGCCCCATGACGAACAGAACCGCACCGATCACGGCCCACACGGCGGCGATCACCAGCGTGGACCAGCCCAGACCAAGCCACTGGTCCAGGGCGAACACGGCCGCAAGGCTCAGCAGTACGGCGACCATGTAGGCGGCGAACCCGGCGCCGCCCAACATGCCGGCGGCCTTGCCCGCCTTGGTCGCCTCCTCGCGGATCTCTGCCTTGGCCAGCGCGACCTCTTGGCGGAACAGCTTCTGCAGGTCCTGGGTCACCTCACCGATGAGGTCCCCCAGCGAACGGTCCTGCGTGCCGTCCTCTATCGTGTGCGCGCCGTGCTCGCTCTTCTGAGGTGGCACATGTGCGGCCGACATCTCACCTCACCTCGCGGTACTGCGGCGGAACGTCCGGGCTGATCTGTCCCTGAGGCGCCTCGGCGGGCGCCTGGCCCGGCCCCTGGTCCGGTTCCGGCTGCTTCTGGGCTTCCTGTGCCGACTTGACCAGCCGACCGATCGCGAACCCGGCTATCGCGGCTCCGGCCAGGAACAATCCGGGACGGCGGCGCGCGAACATCTGCGCCTCGTCGAGCAGCCCTTGAACGCCTCGGTCCTCGAGGTAGTCGGCTGCTCCGTGGCCGCGTTCGGCGACCTGGCGCACCATGCTGCGGGCCGGTGAATCCGACTCCGCATTCTCGGCCATCGACGACAAATCCTCTGACCACTGCCGCAGATTGGCCGAAGCGCGGCGTGTCTGCTCTTCAGCCTCATCGGCGATTCGGTTTCCCATAGTGCTCGCTGCGGCACGGGCCTGCGACCGGGACTCTTCGGCGACAGTGCGTGCCTGGCCCCGTGCGGTCTCCATCACGTCAGAGGCCGCTGAACGCGCCTGTCCGGCCGTCTGCGACGCCTGCTCCTTTGCGACCTGGCCGGTCTGCTGCTCCGGCCCGGTGGTCCTGGTCTCGGATTCCATCACCGGTGCCTCCTCAATGCAGTCCGATTCCTCCGATAACACCCGGCTACCCATTGATCCCCTGGTGATTCACGTCAACGGCGGTTACTTCCGCAGCCGGTGCGGCAAGCGGCATGCAGCGCCGCGTCGGCCGATCCCGGTGTATCCGCGACACGCGGTCCGGTCGCCCGGGAATCGGCGGCACCGGACCCTAGGGTCGAAGCGATCCCCCCACGCAACCCACGGCGAGAGGGGACCCCTATGGCGTACCGCCCGCAGCGGCAGGATCGGCACGGCAATCCGCACAGTCCGGGGTTGGACGACCAGGTCACCGAAGCACTACTGCGGACCCGAAAGTTCCTGCGGGAGAAGTCGGTATCGGCCGACCTGCGCAGCCTGCACCAGATCGGCGGCCGCGACGCCGACGCCTTCTACCGGGACCGGTGGAGCCACGACAAGGTGGTGCGCTCCACGCACGGGATCAACTGCACCGGCTCGTGCTCGTGGAAGGTCTACGTCAAGGACGGGATCATCACCTGGGAGGCCCAGCAGACCGATTACCCGTCGGTGGGCCCGGACCGGCCGGAGTACGAACCGCGCGGCTGCCAGCGGGGAGCGGCGTTCTCCTGGTACACCTACTCGCCCACCCGGGTGCGCTACCCCTACGTCCGCGGGCTGCTGCTGGAGATGTACCGCCAAGCCAAGGCCCGCACCGGCGACCCCGTTCTGGCCTGGGCCGACATCGTGTCCGACCCCGAGCGCTGCCGCCGCTACAAAAGCGCCCGCGGCAAAGGCGGCCTGGTGCGCACCACGTGGGATGAGGCCGTGGAGATGGCCGCGGCCGCGCACGTGCACACGACCAAGGAGTTCGGTCCGGACCGGATCGCCGGCTTCTCCCCGATCCCCGCGATGTCGATGGTCTCGCACGCGGCCGGGTCGCGGTTCTACTCGCTGATCGGCGGGGCGATGCTGTCCTTCTACGACTGGTATGCCGATCTCCCGGTGGCCTCGCCCCAGGTGTTCGGCGACCAGACCGATGTCCCCGAATCCGGTGACTGGTGGGACGCCGGTTACCTCATCATGTGGGGTTCCAACCTCCCGGTGACCCGCACCCCCGATGCCCATTGGATGATCGAGGCCCGCTACCGGGGCCAGAAGGTCATCGCCGTCTCACCCGACTACGCCGACAACACCAAGTTCGCCGACGAATGGCTGCCCGCACAGCCGGGCACCGACGGTGCGCTGGCCATGTCCATGGGGCACGTCGTGCTCAAGGAGTTCTTCGTCGACCGGACCGTCCCCTACTTCGACGACTACGTCAAGCGCTACACCGACCTGCCGTTCCTCGTCCGCCTCCAGCGGGGCGGGGAGTCCTACCTTCCCGGCAAGTTCCTCACCGCCGCCGACCTCGGCGACACCGGCGAACACGCCGCGTTCAAAACCGTGCTGCTGGACGAGAGCACCGGCGAACCCACCGTGCCCAACGGCTCCCTCGGCTTCCGCTACGGCGACGAGGGGGTCGGCCGGTGGAACCTCGAACTCGGCGATACCACGCCGCTGCTCAGCGTCTACGGCTCGGACAGCGACGCGGTCACAGTCGAACTGCCCCGCTTCGACGCCGCCGACGGCGCCGCGGACTCCCTCCTGCGAGGCGTCCCCGTCCGCCGGGTCGGCGACCACCTCGTCACCACGGTCTTCGACCTCCTACTCGCCCAGTACGGCGTCGCCCGCGACGGACTGCCCGGCCAGTGGCCCAGCGGATACGACGACGCCACCCAGCCCTACACCCCGGCCTGGCAGGCCCCGATCACCGGCGTCGCCGCGGACAAGGCCGAGCGGATCGGCCGGGAGTTCGCGGCCAACGCCGAAGAGTCCCGCGGCCGCTCCATGATCATCATGGGGGCGGGGACCAACCACTGGTTCCACTCCGACACCATCTACCGGGCTTTCCTCACCCTGACGACCTTGACCGGCTGCCAGGGGGTCAACGGCGGCGGCTGGGCGCACTACGTCGGACAGGAGAAGGTCCGCCCCATTACCGGCTACAACCAACTGGCCGGTGCCTTGGACTGGTCGCGTCCGCCACGGCAGATGATCCAGACCGCCTACTGGTATCTGCACACCGACCAGTTCCGCTACGACCGGTTCGGCGCCGACACCCTCGCCGCCGCCACCGCCGGGGGGCAGTTGGCCGACAAGTCCACCGCCGATGTGATCGCCCAGTCCGCCCGCCTGGGCTGGATGCCGTCCCACCCGACCTTCGACCGCAACCCCCTCCGGCTCGCCGACGACGCCGAGCAGGCCGGGATGCCGGTGGCCGAGTACATCCCGCAGGAGCTGAAAGCCGGACGGCTGCGCTTTGCCTGCGAGGACCCCGACTCCCCGGAGAACTTCCCCCGCGTCCTCACCATCTGGCGGGCCAACCTGTTCGGCAGCTCCGGCAAGGGCAACGAGTACTTCCTCAAACACCTGCTCGGCGCCGACTCCGCTGTCCGCGCCGAGGAGACCCCGCCCGATATGCGGTCGGCCGAGGTCGTCTGGCACGAAGATGCGCCGACCGGCAAGCTCGACCTGCTGCTGTCGCTGGACTTCCGCATGACCAGCACCACCCTCTTCTCCGACATCGTCCTGCCCGCTGCGACCTGGTACGAGAAGTACGACCTCAACACCACCGACATGCACCCCTTCGTGCACCCGTTCAACCCGGCGATCGCCCCGCCCTGGCAGTCCCGCACCGACTTCGACGCCTTCGCCGCACTCGGACGCGAGTTCAGCCGACTGGCTGAGCGCCACCTCGGGGTCCGCACAGACGTCGTCGCGGTCCCCCTGACCCACGACACCCCCGACGAACTCGCCACCCCGCACGGCCAGGTCCTGGACTGGAAGCTGGGGGAGTGCGACCCGGTGCCGGGGGTGACGATGCCCAAGCTGGTGACCGTGGAGCGCGACTACACCGCGATCGCGGAGAAGATGGGCGCGCTCGGCCCGCTCCTGGACGACCTGGGGGCGACGACAAAGGGCGTGACGTTCGACGTCAGCCGGGAGGTGGACTACCTCCGGCACAAGAACGGCGCCGTGCGCGGCGGGGCGGCCGACGGGCGCCCCGCCCTGACCCGGGACTTTCACGCCTGCGAGGCGATCCTCGCGCTCTCGGGGACCACCAACGGGCATCTGGCCACGCAGGGGTTCACCACCCTCGAAGCGCGTACCGGGACCCGGCTCGCCGACCTCGCAGCCGAACACGAAGGCAAACAGATCACCTTCGCCGATATTCAGCAGGCCCCGGTCCCGGTCATCACCTCACCGGAGTGGTCGGGCAGCGAGAGCGGCGGGCGCCGGTACTCCGCGTTCACCATCAACGTCGAACGCCGCAAACCCTGGCACACCCTCACCGGGCGCCAGCACTTCTTCCTCGACCACGACTGGATGGCCGAACTCGGGGAGACCCTGCCGGTGTTCCGCCCCCCGCTGAACATGAACGCCCTCTTCGCCGAGCCCCGCATCGGCGACACGGGCGAACTGGGGGTCACCGTGCGCTACCTCACCCCGCACAACAAGTGGTCGATCCACTCCGAATACCAGGACAACCTGCTGATGCTGAGCCTCTCCCGCGGCGGACCCACGATCTGGATGAGCGTCGAGGACGCGGCCAAGGTCGGGGTGGCCGACAACGACTGGATCGAGGCGGTCAACCGCAACGGGGTCGTGGTGGCCCGCGCCATCGTCTCCCACCGGATGCCCGAGGGGACGGTCTACATGTACCACGCCCAAGACCGGCTCATCGATGTCCCGCGGTCGGAGACCTCCGGCAAACGCGGCGGCATCCACAATTCCCTGACCCGCCTGCTCATCAAGCCCAGCCACCTCATCGGCGGCTACGCCCAACTGTCCTTCGCCTTCAACTACCTCGGCCCCACCGGCAACCAGCGCGACGAAGTGACCGTGATCCGCCGCCGTTCCCAGGAGGTGCTGTACTGATGCGCGTCATGGCCCAAATGGCGATGGTGATGAACCTCGACAA
Source organism: Actinomycetes bacterium (assembly GCA_021793235.1). Classification (GTDB taxonomy): domain Bacteria; phylum Actinomycetota; class Actinomycetes; order Streptosporangiales; family Streptosporangiaceae; genus JAJYTD01. The sequence goes on from JAJYTD010000029.1 coordinate 16,721, forward strand.
GTGCATCGGCTGCCACACGTGCTCGGTCACGTGCAAGCAGACGTGGACCAACCGCAGCGGCATGGAGTACGTGTGGTTCAACAACGTCGAGACCCGACCCGGCCAAGGCTACCCCCGCACCTACGAGGACCAGGAGCGCTGGGAAGGCGGCTGGAAGCTGAACAAGCGGGGCCGGCTCACCCTCAAGTCCGGCAGTCGGCTGAAGAACCTGCTGACCATCTTCTCCAGCCCCAACATGCCCACGATCCAGGACTACTACGAACCCTGGACCTACGACTACGAGACCCTGACCAACGCCCCGCTGCAGGAACACACCCCGGTCGCCCGCCCCAAATCGCTGATCAGCGGTAAGGACATGCACGTGTCCTGGAGCGGCAACTGGGACGACGACCTCGCCGGCGCCCCCGAACTCACCTCCGACGACCCGGTGCTGAAGGAGGTCTCGGACAAGGTCAAGCTCGAATTCGAGCAGACCTTCATGTTCTACCTGCCCCGTATTTGCGAACACTGCCTCAACCCGCCCTGCGTGGCGAGCTGCCCCAGCGGCGCGCTGTACAAGCGCAGCGAAGACGGTGTCGTGCTCGTCGACCAGGACCGGTGCCGGGGCTGGCGCAAATGCGTCACCGGCTGCCCCTACAAGAAGGTCTACTTCAACCACCGCACCGGCAAAGCCGAGAAGTGCACGTTCTGCTTTCCCCGCGTCGAGGTCGGCCTGCCCACGGTGTGCGCGGAGACGTGCGTCGGGCGGCTGCGCTACATCGGGCTCGTCCTCTACGACGCCGACGCGGTCCTCGATGCCGCATCGGTCCAGGACGAACGCGAACTGTTCGCCGCCCAGCGACGCGTCCTGCTCGACCCCGACGACCCCGACGTCGTTCGCGAGGCCGAACGCGCCGGCATCCCGCACGACTGGATCGAGGCCGCCCAGCGCTCCCCGATCTGGAGCCTGATCAACCGCTACGAAGTGGCGCTGCCGCTGCACCCGGAGTACCGCACCATGCCGATGGTCTGGTACATCCCGCCGCTGTCGCCCGTGGTCGACGTGGTCTCCGACACCGGTTCGGACGCCGAAGACCGGCACAACCTCTTCGCCGCCATCGACAGCCTGCGCATCCCCGTGGAATACCTCGCCGAACTGTTCACCGCCGGGGACACCGCCCCGGTGACCGCCGTACTCAAACGGCTCGCGGCGATGCGCTCCTACATGCGCGACATCAACCTGGGCCGCGAACCCGACGACTCCATCCCCGCCGCGGTCGGTATGAGCGGAGCAGACCTCTACGACATGTACCGGCTGCTCGCACTGGCCAAGTACGAGGAGCGCTACGTCATCCCCCCCGCGCACGCCGAACAGGCCCACGGCCTCGAAGAGCTCGCCACCGAGTGCAGCCTCGACTACGAGGGCGGCCCCGGCATGGGTGGTTGGGGACCGTTCGGGGAGGGCTCCGGCGGCAGCACGCCCATCGCGGTGGAGAGCTTCCACTCGCTCAAACAGCGCCAGACCACCAACACCCTCACCGACCCCGAGAACAAGGAGAAGCGCGTCAACCTGCTCAACTGGGACGGCAAAGGGGCGCCGGAAGGCCTGTTCCCGCCCCGCCCCGGCCAGGAGCGCGGCGCGCCGGAAGTCATGGAAGGCACCGACCCCGACGATGACGCGGAGCCCAAGCCATGAGCCGCATCGCACGCCTGCTCAAAAACCACCGGATCTCCGCCCGCCAACGGGCGGTGGTCCACCGCATCGCCGCCCTCGTCCTGGACTACCCCGACGAGCAGCTCCGCGCCGACCTGCCGCACCTGCGCACCGCCGCACAGCGGCTCCCCGAGCCCGTGCGCGGCCACCTCGGCGGCGTACTCGACCACCTCGAACAGACACCCCTGCGGCGCCTGACCGAAGACTACGTCGCAACCTTCGACCTGCGGCGGCGCTGCTGCCTCTACCTCACCTACTACGCCCACGGCGACACCCGAAAACGCGGGGTGGCCCTGCTCGGCTTCAAACACGCCTACCGCGCCGCCGGCCTCGAACCGGCGACCGAGGAGCTACCCGACCACCTGTGCGTCCTACTGGAGTTCAGCGCCACCACCGACCCTGACGCCGGAGCGCGCCTGCTGGTGCGGTACCGGGCCGGGCTGGAGCTGCTGCGCCTGGCCCTCATCGACGCCGACTCCCCCTATGCGGGAGCCCTGGCGGCGGTGAGCGCGACGTTGCCGCCGCTGACCGGACGCGACCGGGACGCCGTGGCCCGCCTCGTCGCGGAGGGCCCGCCGGAAGAAGAGAACGGTCCGGCGCCCTTTGCCCTACCGGACTACATAGGAGCACGCACGTGACCAACGCACTCGACATCGTGCTGTGGGTGGCCGTTCCCTACGCCTGCCTCGCCGTGTTCATCATCGGCCACTACTGGCGCTACCGCTACGACAAGTTCGGCTGGACCACCCGATCCTCCCAGCTGTACGAGCGGCGGCTGCTGCGGTGGGGCAGCCCGCTGTTCCACTTCGGCATTCTCGCGGTGTTCCTCGGCCACGTCATGGGCCTGGGCATCCCCAAAAGCTGGACGGAGGCCGTCGGTGTTTCCGAAGGGGTCTACCATTTCCTGGCGATCAGCATCGGGGCGATCGCCGGGTTCGGCACCCTGGTCGGCATGGCCGTCCTCATCTACCGCCGCCGCACCGTAGGGCCGGTGTTCAGCGCCACGACGCGCATGGACAAGGCCATGTACCTCGTCCTCGCCGTGGTCATCCTGCTCGGCCTGTGGAACACGCTGGTCGCCAACGTCGTCGACTACTACGACTACCGCGAGGGCCTGTCGGTGTGGTTCCGCCACTTCTTCTTCCTCGACCCGCGCCCCGAACTCATGGCCGCGGCCCCGATCGGCTTCCAGGCCCATGCGCTCACCGCGTTCCTGCTCTTCGCGCTGTGGCCCTTCACCCGCCTCGTGCACGTATTCAGCGCACCCATCGGCTACCTGTGGCGGCCCTACATCGTCTACCGCAGCAAGGACGAGGGCCTGGGCACCCGGTCACAGCGCCGCGGATGGGAACGGATCGGCGCGGGCAGTCGCCGGTGATGGCCCAAAGCAGGGGAGGGGCGGGCATCAACCTCGCCCTGGCGACCGCCGCGTTCACGCTGACGTTCTGGGCGTGGAACCTGGTCGGGCCGCTGGCCACCACCTACAGCGACGACCTGGGCCTGTCCCCCACCCAGACCTCCCTGATCATCGCGTTCCCGGTGCTGGTCGGGTCCGTGGGGCGCATCCCGGTGGGCGCGCTGACCGACCGCTACGGCGGCCGGGTGATGATGGCCGCGATCTGCTTCGTCTCGATCGTCCCGGTGCTGCTGGTCGGCCTCTTCGGCGGCTCCTTCACCCTGCTGCTGGTGTGGGGGTTCCTCCTCGGCATCGCCGGGACGTCGTTCGCCGTGGGCATCCCGTTCGTGAACGCCTGGCACGCGCCGCACCGCCGCGGTCTCGCCACCGGTGTGTTCGGCGCCGGCATGGGCGGCACCGCGCTGTCCGCGTTCTTCACCCCGGCCCTGGTCGCCGCGGTCGGCCTGGCGGAAGCGCACGTCCTCATGGCCGTCGCCCTGGCGGCGATGGGCGTGATCATGCTCGTGTTCAGCCGGGACGCACCCGACTGGCGGCCCAGCACCGACCCGGTGCTGCCGCGGATGACCGACGCGCTCCGCCTCAAGGCCACCTGGCAGACCATGGTGCTGTACGCGGTCGCCTTCGGCGGGTTCGTGGCGTTCTCCACCTACCTGCCGACACTGCTGCAGGCCGCCTACGGCTTCGCCCAGACCGAAGCGGGGCTGCGCACCGCGGGCTTTTCCATCGTCGCGGTGGTCGCCCGGCCGATCGGCGGCTTACTGTCGGACCGGATCGGCCCGGTACGGGTCTGCCTGGCCTCGTTCGCCATCACGGCGGCCATGGCGATCGCCCTCGCCTTCGACCCGCCCGCGGAGATCCGCGCCGGGGTGGTGTTCGTCCTCATGGCGTTCGCGCTGGGCCTGGGCACCGGCGGTGTGTTCGCGCTGGTCGCCAAGCTCGTCGACCCCTCCCGGGTCGGCGCCGTGACGGGCCTGGTCGGGGCCGCGGGCGGCCTCGGCGGCTACTTCCCGCCCCTGCTGATGGGGGTGGTCCTGCAGGCCACCGGCACCTACACCACCGGCTTCGTCCTGCTGGCGATCGTCGCCGCGGTCACGGCCCTGTACACGGTCCGCGCCTTCACCGAGTTCGGGCGCAGATAGCGCGCGGGGCCTGGCAAGCTCCTATGCGATCGAGTGCTGCAACGCCGGCGCAGTGGCCGCGTGCGCGCGCTGGGATCCGGCATTCGGTGCTCGGGCGGGGTCTCCTCCTCCGCGTGCGGGGAGGAGGCCCCATTGGGGGTTATCGGTTGTCGGTGCGCACGTGGGCGAGGAAGGCGGCCCATTCTGCTGCGGGTACGGTCAGGTGCCCCAGGTGGCGGTTCCGGGTGTCGCGGATGTCTACTTGAATGCCGTCCGGGATTCGGCATTCGACACAATTGGGGTCATTTCCTCCGCTGTAGCTGCTTTTGATCCACATCTCCATACCGGTCTCTGTTGATCTTGCGTAGCGGGTGGACGGATGCGGGAACCGGGTACGGGTTGGCGTGTGCCGGTTTCTGCCCGGGTGTGTGGGGTCTCCTTCCCCGTGTGCGGGGAGGAGGCCCCTCGGGGGTCATCGGTCGTCGGTGCGCAGGTGGGCGAGGAAGGCGGCCCATTCTGCTGTGGGTACGGTCAGGTGCCCCAGGTGGCGGTTCTGGGTGTCGCGGATCTTGACGCTCTCGGGGTCTCGCAGACCTCGACGCAGTTCGAGTTGTTCGGAGCGCTGTAGCTAGATTTGTGCCAGCCGAGTTCAATGGTCATGAGAGGGCGCCTCTTATCTGCTGAACCAGGTCTGCCGACGCACCGGGAGACAGGGCTTCTGACTGTAGATTCTCGAAGTAGCTGAGCATGTCGCTTACCTGCGGAGGGTGGTCTATTACGGCTTCCCCCATCAAGTGCTCAGCGTGTGCCACCATACGGCCGGTCGGAAGGCTCATGATGCGGAATCTGCCACCGACAAGTGGGCGTTCTGGTGCATGGTCCGCGTGTGCTAGGACCCGGCATTCGGTGCTTGGGTGGGTCTCCTTCCCCGTGTGCGGGGAGGAGGCCCCATTGGGGGTTATCGGTTGTCGGTGCGCAGGTGGGCGAGGAAGGCGGCCCATTCTGCTGCGGGTACGGTCAGGTGCCCCAGGTGGCGGTTCTGGGTGTCGCGGATCTTGACGCTCTCGGGGGTCTCGCAGACCTCGACGCAGTTGCCACCGCTGGCATCGCTGTAGCTGCTTTTAATCCACATCTCCATACCGGTCTCCGTTGATCTTGCGTAGCGGGTGGACGGATGCGGGAACCGGGTGCGGCTTGGCGTGTGTCGATTTCTGCCCGGGTGTGCGGGGCCTCCTCCTCCGCGTGCGGGGAGGAGGCCCCTCGGGGGTCATCGGTCGTCGGTGCGCAGGTGGGCGAGGAAGGCGGCCCATTCTGCTGTGGGTACGGTCAGGTGTCCCAGGTGGCGGTTCCGGGTGTCGCGGATGTCTACTTGAATGCCGTCCGGAGATCGGCATTCGACACAATTGGGGTTATTTCCTCCGCTGTAGCTGGATGTGCGCCACGACTCGTTCATCACATGAGTCCCTTTCGTATCTGTGCGAGCAGGTCCGCCGACGCCCGAAGGGGGAGGGCTTCCGCCTGAATGTTCCCAAATGTCGTGCCGAGTTGGTTCACGTGCCTGGGGTTGCTGATCACCGCCTGCCCGCCCCAGTGCTCGGCGTGGCCGACGATTCGGCCATCGTGCAGGTTCATAATCCGAAACGAGCCGGACAGGCCCGGGTGGCTGGTGGTATCCGATGGCACCACGGCGATCCGTATCCGCCAGTCCTCCGTCAGGGTCAGCAAGCGCTCTAATTGCTCCCGCATGATCTCATGTGAGCCCAGGACGCGGCGCACCGCGCTTTCATCCACGATGAAGTGCAGCGGTGTGCGCGGCAGTTCGGCCAGGCGTGCGGTTCTGGACTTGACGAGCTGGTCCACCCGCTCGTCGGTGTCCCAGGAGCGTTCGGCGCGGATGAGTGCGCGGGCGTACTTCGCTGTCTGGAGCAGGCCCGGCACCACCATCATCTGGTATTCGCGTATCTCCGTTGCCTGCCGTTCGAGCAGCGCGAAGTCGCGCCACGAATCAGGGATGTCGCGCGTATCGTTCAGCCGGATCCAGAGCTGGGTGAGGGTCCCGCCTGTAGAAAGTGCGGAATCCGCCGCTTCCGCATGATCCCGTTTCGGGGTGCGTGTCCCTCTTTCGAAAGCGCTCACAGTGGGGGTCGAGACGAGCATCTTACGGCCCAGTTGGTTCTGTGAAATTCCAGCTAGACTTCGCGCCCGCCGTAATTCGTTGCCCCATGGCCGCCATATCTCATTCGTAGTATTGCTCATGGCAAACGTCGTATACCACGTTGCTACATATGTCTACACGTTCTCGGAAAGATTTGATGACTGTAGCTTCCATGGCAGGTCGCAGAAGTGGCCGTCATCGTGGGATGGGAAAGACCCCGGCGAGTGCTGCTGACACTCCCGGGGCGTGGTCCCAACCTGAAGAGGCAGGTGGAACGAGACGATGCTATCCGTACCTCCGCGGCGTACCGCTCGTGTTCGGCCCTATGTGGTGTGGGGGAGGGGTCGGTGATGGCGGCCCTGTATCAGGCGCACCGCTGTTTTACCGGGGTGCCGCGCAGTGTTAAAGCCGCGCGTGATTGGCTCCGGGCCGAGCTGGCGCCCATGGTGCCCGATGAGCGTGTGGCGACGGCCGTGCTGCTGGCCTCGGAGGCGGCCACCAACAGCCTTTGCCACACCGCCTCCGGGAGAGGCGGGACGTTCACCGTGGCCCTGGTCATCCTCGACCGGTGGATCCATATCGACATCGAGGACGGCCCCAGCGGAACAGTGCCCCACCTGGCCGCAACCGGTCTCGAAGACGAGCACGGGCGCGGCCTGGCCCTGGTCGACGCCCTCGCCGACGACTGGGGGTGGTCGCACACCGGCCTGTTCTTCCGCTTGGCCCTGCCCGATCCGGTGCCTCAGGAGCGGGAGCGCCGTTTGTCCGACATGTCCATGGGTAGCCGCCCTCCCACGTCAATGCTGTGGCAGGGGTACGGGTCGCCGCAGCAGATGAACGGATGAGGAGGCGAGATGGCTGCCGAACAGGCGACGAAGACACGCGATGAGCACTACAACGCGGTGAGCGTGCTCTACCACGTGTTGCAGGAGGGCGACACGGCCGACCAGTACATCAAGGACGCGCGCCAGGCGGGGGACGAGGAGCTCGCCGAGTTCTTCACCCAGGTGCAGAGCGAGGACCGGGAACGCGCCCAGCGCGCCAAGGAGCTGCTCAAGGCCCGTCTGTGAGCAGACCCCGGTGCGGGGGAACCCATCCGCGGCCGGGGCCGCGCGAAGACGCCGAGGGCCGCCGAGACCATTCTCGGCGGCCCTCGGCCGTGTCCGGACGCGGTCGAGCGGGGTCGGGCTCAGCGGTCGGTGCCGTGATCGGCCGCTTCAGTGGGTTCGATTGCCGCGGCCGATACGGGTGCGTGCCGCTTCCGGGGAGACCGGGCCAAGGGCGCGGCGATCGCGATGACGGCGGGCAGCACCGCCAGCGCCAAAACGACGGGCCGGTAGGAGCCGGTGATGTCATGGCCCACTGACAGCAGCAGCGGACCGGCAGCCGTGGAAGCCACGGCGATGGACTGGGTCAGCCCGCGCAGGGTGCCCAGGCTCGCGGTGCCGTAGTAGTAGGGGAAGGCCGCGGCCTCCACCGCCCGCGCACCCGCCGCAGCGGCGCCGAGGGAAGCGCCGTAGGCGACCGCGGTGACACCGGGGGACACCAGGGGCAGCAGGGCGAGCGTGACGGCGTGGGCGGCCATGGCCCCGCCGATGAGCAGCTTCGGCGGGAACCGGTCGGTGGCCGAACTGAACACCAGGGAGGCCGCCAGCCCGGCCAGGGTCTGCGGCAGGAAGTTGGCCGCGGCCTCGGTGGAGGTCAGGCCCTGCTCGCCCAGTACCGCGACCTGGTGGAAGAACACCGCGGTGCTCACCAGGCCGCTGCACGCCACCGCGCTGGTGATCGCCCAGAACATCGAGGTGCGCACGATCGCGCGCAGCGGCCACTCCGGAACGGCCGTGCTCTCGGATGGGCCTTCGGCCGCGCCGTCGGATGTCTCGCCCTCGTCGGGTACGCGGCGCACCCCGCGCATCCCCCACCAGGCGATCGGCAGGACGATCAGCCACACCAGGCCCGCTTCGGCGAGGAAGGCGTAACGCCAGCCGATCTCGGCGGTCAGGCGTTCGCCCAGCAGCGGGAACAGCGAGATGCCGGCGGTCCCGGCCGCAGTGGTGATGCCCAGCGCGGTACCGCGCTTGCGGGTCACCGCGATCGCCACAGCGGTGGTGGCGATCATGGTCATGCCGCCCTGGCCCATCGCGCGTGCGCCGACGAACCCGGCGGTCAGCCCGATCAGCTCCCGCGCCCCCGCCAGCAGCACCAGGAACACCCCGAACAGCAGGGCGACGAGGGCGAGCACGCGGCGGATGCCGAACCGGTCCAGGGCGCGGCCGATCCACGGCAGCGCGGCCGCTCCGGTGAGCGTCCCGATCATGTAGGCGGTGGATACGGCCGACCGGCTGACGTCGAGGTCGGTGATCAGATGGTCGACGAAGACCGACATGCCCGCGGTCTGACCGGGGCCGCTCAGCGCCATGACCACGCCGGACATGGCTACGAGCGCAGCGGTGCGCGGTGCCGCGGGTGTCGCGCGGTGGGGTGGGGCAGGGGCGGTTCCGTGTGCGGCGCTGGAAGACAGCGGATTCCTCCGTGGGTGGATCGCGGATAAGCGAGAAAAAGATGGGTTCATCCGACTTCTGTGTCGGTGACCCATTGCGCTCCTTTGGGCGGAAACGGCCGTGTTCATAGCCCCGTGGGGCATGTTCGGTGGCTGTGACCGGTGGTGCATGGTGGCCGGTGCACCGGTGTCGGCGGCGGTGCCGACACGGCAACCGACGGTTCAGATCCTATGCCGCGTGGAGTCAGGCGGCTGCGGCCGCGTGATCGGGGTTTCCAGCGGCCCAGACCCCCGGATTCAGCCGCGGGGACGCACGCCCCGGCGGTCGGATCGGCGGGGCGGTGACCGCCGGTCCGGTGGTGCGGTTCGCCGAGGGCGCCCTGGGGCGGGCTAGTCGACGGGGATCCCCGGGAAGCAGTCGCCGTCCTGCACGTTTCCGGTGATCGGGTCGGTCGCGCAGGGGTCGTATGCGGGCTCCGGGGGAGGGTCAGGAGGGGCGTATGGAGCGTCCATTGTCGTGGTAGCCGTGAGGAGCCCCGAGGGCGGCTCGGCGGAGGTGGGAGCGGCCGCAGGGGAGGAGCTGGGAGGCGGGGCGTCGGTGCCCTCTGTCTGCTGCGGGGCGGTCGACCCCTGCGCGCAGCCTGCGGCCAGTACCGCGAGGATCAGGAGGGACATGCACGACCGGAACATACAGCGATTATGTAATACGGGTGTTCTGCCTGGATACGTGGGTCGGGTCCATGGGTTTCCCCGGCCTCGTGGAGCTTCGATCCGGACCAGGCCGCGCAACGATGACGGGGTTGGCCCGGGGCGCGGAGGGTAGCCGCCCGAAGAACCACACCAATTCCGGGCCGCGGAACCGCGGCGGCCGATCGGACCAAGGGAGCCGACGATGTCCCAGCAGTTCGCCGAGGATGACCCGCGCCACCACACCGTGCGCGCCCGCCAGAAATTCGACGAGCTCGTGACCCATCTGCGCGAGGACGTGGGAAAGGTCGACGATGCCCAGGCCCGCGCGCTGTTCGAGACGAGCGCGGAGGTGCTGATCGGGCTGTCGACGGCTTTTTCCCACTTCGAGGAGGGTAACGAGCCGGCCTGGCGCAGGTGACGGCACCGGCTGCCCAGGGCGCGGCCCGGGCATCCGGTGGGCGCTGTCAGGACCAGCGTGGCTCACGGGATGGCACGGTTCGCTCGTGGAGTGGGGCGATCTCGGCCATGGGCGGGTGCTCGGCGGAGACGATGTCGTAGCAGTTCGGCTCGTAGTGCCGTTCGGTCCGGGCGAACTGGGTGAGCAGGGCTGAAGGCGGTGCGTCCGGGACCGTCAGCCCCCGGTGGTGCAGCCGCGTCCACGCGGTGGCGATGATCTGGGCGGACATGCGCCCCAGATCCGCCGTTGCCTGGTTGGTGTGCTCCCGCGCGCCCAAGTCCACCTGGGCCATACCGTCCAGCCCGAACCCGGCCGCCAGGTCGACCAGCAGCCCGAACTCCACGCCGTAGCCGCAGACGAACGGAACGGACTCCAGCGCATCCCTGCGGCCGGCGTACTCGCCCGCCAAGGGCTGCAGCAGGCCTGACAACTCCGGCCAGCACATGTTGAGCAGGGGGCGCGCGACCAGTTCGGTGACACGTCCCCCATCGCATGGCGAGGTAGTGGCACCGTCATCCAGCGGGCGGTCGTAGCAGCCCTTGACGTAGAACACGGAGGGGTCGGCGAGCAGCGGCCCGACCAGACCGGTCACAAAATGCGGGCCGAAGTTGCGGATGTCGGCGTCGACGAAGGCGATGATGTCGCCCGTTGTCACCGCGAGCGATTTCCACAGGGCCTCCCCCTTACCCCCTCGCGGAGGGACCTCCGGCAGGACGGAATCCTGGTCGGCGACCGTGGCACCGGCCGCGGCGGCCACCGCGGCGGTGTTGTCGCTGGAGTAGGAGTCGATCACGACGAGCTCGTCGACCAGGGCGGTCTCCTCCATCAACGCGTGCCGGATCGCCGCGACGATCCCGCCGACGGTGGCCTCCTCGTTCCTCGCCGGCAGCACCACACTGATACGGGTGCCGCCCTTGGCGGCCGCGGCGGTGTCCGGCGGCCACTGCTCGAAGGAGCTGGTCCGGCGCGCGAACCAGTCGGAGATGTTCGCTGGCAGCATGGAGTACCTCTTTTCGCGCCCCTCGGGGACTCCCCAGATTCCGGGCGCTCCGGGCGTGCACGGCCGTGGATGGACGGCGTGACGGCGCGGGTACCGCTGCATCACGACACCCGGCAACAGGTACGTCTGCCCGCAAACGGGCGTATCGAACCGAAAAGCCGCAGATGGGCGGTGGGCCGGACGCGGTCCGTTCCCGGGTGCGAGCCGGGGGCGGCAGAAGTGCCGCGCCCCGGGACCGGCACCTCAGGCGGCCGGCGACTCCTTCTCGCTCTCACGGTTGGCGGTCGCCGTCGCCCCGGCGTTGAGCATCACTCCGACCATCAGTACGAGCAGGAACCCGAGAGTCCAGGTGAGCCCGATCCACTCCGCCAGCCAGCCGATGACCGCCGGACCCATCAGGAGGCCGGAGTAGGTCATCGTGGTGAACCTGGACAGTGCCACGGCCGCGTTGTGCGTGCCGGAGTCGCTCGCGCCGCTGTGTCCCACGGCGCTGAAGACCACGGGGAGCAGGACCGAGACCCCGGCGCCGACGACAGTGAACCCGGCGATGACCGGTACCGGCGATGGGCCGAATACGACGAGCGCCATGCCGAGGATCGCTATGGCACTGCTCCAGCGGACCAGGGCCGGGGCCCCGTACCGTTCGTGCAGCCGGTCGCCGACCAGCCGCCCGGCCACCTGCAGGACCGTGAAACCGATGTAGCCCGTCGACGCCACCGCGAGCGGGGCGCCGTGGTCCTCGTGCAGGAAGACGCCGCTCCAGTTGCCGATGGCTCCCTCGCAGAGGAGAACGGTGGCGCCCATCGCTCCGAGCAGCACCACACGGCCGGTCCAGCCGGTGCGCCACCCCACGCGCTCGCTGCCCTTATCCGCCTGCTCCGGAGCGCGGTCGGCCCCGGCGGGCAGGGTCCACCGGCCCGCCACCGCGGCCACGAGGGCCAGGAACGCACCGGCCAGCAGGTAGTGCTGGGCGATGGACCACTCCAGCCGCATCGCGAGCCCGCCGAACGAGGAGCCGATGACGGCCCCGATGCTCCACGCCGCGTGGCAGCTGTTCATGATCGGCCGTTTCGCGGCGCGTTCCACGGCGACCGCCTGGGCGTTCATGGAGACATCGAGGAGACCGTCGATCAGGCCGAACACCACGAGGGCCAGCACCAGGTACACGACGCTGTCGGCCGCGCCGATGCCGAACATCGACAACGACAGCCCCACCGCGGTCACGCGGGCGATCCAGGCGCTGCCGACGCGTGCCGTCAGGTTCCCCGCGAGCTGCATGCTGAGCAGCGCCGAGACCGGCATGACGATGAGGAGCAGTCCCAGTTGGCCTTCAGTCAGGCCGTGCTCGACCTTCAGTGAAGGTACGCGAACGAAGTAGCTCGCCATGATCATGCCGTTGACGAAGAAGATGGCGGCCATGGCCCAGCGGGCGGCCGTAGGCTCTCCGCGGGCGCCGGCGGAGGCGCCTGTTGGCGAGGCGGGTGTGGGGCTGGTGTCGTGTTCAGGCACCGTCGTCTCCTGACCATTGCTTGGTCCACCGGCTGTCCACGGCCTCACCGTCACGGACGAAGCGCACGTCAGCAGAGACCCGCATGCGCTTGGACCAGGAGTCCAGGGACGCGTGGACGACATGCGGGCTGTGCACGACCACGTCTCCGGCCCGGTAGTCGGCCCACAGCCAGCGGAGCCCCAGTGTGCGCGCGGTCCAGCCCAGATCGTGGCTGAGGGGGCGGCTGTCGCCCGGCCGGTCCGAGCGCTCGCGTACGGTGTCGAGGCGCTCCTGGGTCACCGTGTGCGAGTTCTCCAGGTAGACCAGGCCGCCGCATTCGAAGGGGCAGTCACCGATGGGAATCCACATGGTGACGGCGTTCTCTGTTCCTTGGTCCATGTAGGCGTAATCGGTGTGGGCACGGGAGGCGCGGTCCGATCCGGCGTAGAAGTGGCGCAGGATACGGCGCGGCAGCAGGCGCGCGGCGCCGCCCAGCAGTGTCTCCGCGAGCCGGGTGAGCGCGGGGTCGCCGATGAACGACGTGAACTCCGCCGAGCGTACGAACGTGTGCGCGGGGTGCCCCGCGACCCCGTGCGCCGGTAGTCGGTCGGGGATGTGGCCGGAGAAGACCCCCTCTTCCAGTGGAGTCCCGGGCATGATCATGCCGGGTGGGAGGGTCGAGAGGTAACTCCTGCGCAGGCCGATGACCGTTGAGGGGGAAAGCACCCCGCGCAGCCGGACGACGCCCGCTTCCTGGAAGCGCCGCCGCAGCGCCCGCGGGTCGCCAAGCAGGTCCGTGCTGTCCGGTAAGGGGGCGAAGTGTCGTTCGTCGACGCTGATCGCGACACCGTTGGAGTAGGCCGTGTGCAGATCGGGAAGCATCAGTAAACCCCCGGTGTGGTCTCGTTGTCGGCTTCGGTCCGGTGGTGTCCGATCTCGGCGACGCCGTCCCAGGGGAACCAGGGGTGCGGTCCGGTCCGCACAGCGGTGTCCCGCTCCAGCAGGTTGGGCAGGAACAGGTCGTCCAGCAGCGTGGTGACGAGGACCCGCCCCCGGGTTCCGTGGGGGACCTCCCGCTCGTGGTCCGCGGGGTCGACGATTCGGATCGCGGCGAAGGGCGGCGGCAGGTGGTAGCTGACCGGTTCGCCGTGTGTCGGTGGGTCGGCCTGCAGAGCGTGCCCCATCAGCGTGTTGCCGTAGGTGTCGATCCAGCAGACCCCGGACAGGTACTCCTGTCGCAGGTACCGGGCCTCTTCCGCGGTGCACATCGTGCCCCCGGTGCAGACCGCGCGCACACCGTAGTCCGCGAGCGACTTGGGCAGGGCCGGGGCGAGGGAGAGCAGCAGTTGCGATGTGGTGAACAGCAGGGCGGGCCCCTCGTCCTCCAGGAGCACGCGCGTCTGGTCGACCAGGTGGCCGATGTAGTCGTCGGCGGTGGAGGAGGTGCGAAGGAGGGACTTCACCCAGCGCGGGTCGAAGTCGATGGCGCACACCGCCCCGGCCCAACTGTCGGCCAGCAGTTTGACGAAGTGCCCGTAGGCGTGCGGCCCGCTCGGCGTCATGGCGAGCACGTCCTCGCCCGCCAGCCCGCGGGCCTCCAGCATCACGCGGTACATCGCGACGTCGTAGGAGGCGCGGGTGACGTCGACGACGCGGCACGGGGGACCCGATGTCCCGCCCGTTTCCACGACCCGGAACGGCCGGTCCGCGAAGCCGCGCGGCAGCAGGTCGCGGACGCGGGCGGCGCGCAGGTCCGCTACGTCGAACAGGCCGAACATCTGCAGTGAGGCGAAGTCGGTGATGTCGCGGAGCGGGTCGAAGGGGAGCTTCCGCTTGCGCGCCAGCCAGAACGGGGAGCCGGTCTGTTCCGAGAAGTGCCAGTGCATCATGCGCACGGTCCACTCATCGAGCGAGTAGCCCATCTCGGGCACACGCTCCCGCATGGCCTCCAGTAGCGAGGCGTCGCGCGTGGGATGGTCTGTGGTGTTCAGCGCGGCCCTCCTTTCTCGTGGGTCAGGAAAGGTGCGGTGTAGACGAAGTGCGCGCGTTCGGCCACGCTCTGGGCGCCCGCGTCGTCGGCGGTCGTGGCGACCGCGAAGGGGAAGGGCAGCTCGCACCCGATGAGGGGGTGGCCGACATCGCCGACGTGCAGGAGCGTGGGCGGGAGGAACGCTGTCTCGCCCGCGACGATGGGAAGCCGGCGCTGTGTGGCGATCCGGCCTCCCGCGGCCAGCCCGTCCTCGATGAGCGCCGCGGTCCTTCTCCCGTCGTCCACAGTGCAGTGGGCTACCGGCCAGCGGTGGTCGGGAGGGTCCAGGGAGATGCCGTCGAGCAGGTCGCCCAGGGCGCCTACCAGCGGACCGGCGTCACCGAGGCAGACGATGGTGCACACGTTGCTGCAGAAGCGGCCGCTGTCCGCCGCGACCAGGGGCGCGATCCGGCGGGCGGTGCGGGCCGGATCGGCCAGGGCGTGTGCGTCCACGATCGCGCACGCCCGGCCGGGGCCGCGGAGGTCGAGCGAGTCGCTGCGGGCCGCCGCGGCGGCGAGGCCGTCGCCGCCGTAGACGGTCTGCCTGGTCGTCACCTGGATGAGCGCGGTGAGTCCGCCCGGATCCGTCGGGTAGTACCCGAGCCGTTCCGGCGGCCAGCCCGCGTCGATCAGCGCCCCCACCAGCCGGGCCGACGACACGGGTTCACGTCGGCTCGGTCTGATCCACACCGCCCCGCTGGTCAGGGCCGCTTCCAGAACCGACTCCAGGCAGGTGAAGGTGTTGGCGGGCAGGGAGACCAGGGCCAGCGCGGTCTCGTCGACGGCACCGTCGGCCGATGCGGCCAGCTCCTTCAGGTGTTCACGCAGCATTGCCGACCAGCGGCGGACCAGGGCACCGGGCAGCCCGGTGGTGCACAGCATCGCGGCGGAGAACTCCGCGGGACCCTGGCGGCCCCAGCCCGTGACCGTCACGTGGCCGTCGCAGAACAGGTCGACGGCCCGGCTGAGGAGGTCGACACGGGTCTGCGGGTCCAGCGGCGGCAGCGCGGGCAGCCGGTCGCGCAGCCGCCGGGCGTCGTCGCGGATGAGGATCTTCGGTGCGAGCGAGAGGCGCGGCCCCGTGGTGCCGTACCCGGGAACGGGCTCGGTGTCGTGGGATTCGTACCACTGTCCGGCCCGCAGCAGCGGCAGGACCGCGCCCCCTGGGCTGTCGGCGCTCATGAGAGCTCGCTTTGCAGCGCGTCGACGACGAGCTCCTGTTCGCGCTCTGCCATACCGGGAAAGAGGGGAAGGCACACGTGGCGGGCGGCGAACCATTCGGCGTTGCCGAACACGCGCCCGGGGAAGGCGTCCGCGAAGAAGGGCTGCTGGTTGAGGAGGGTGTCGTAGACCTCCCCGGCCAGCGCCACTCCCCGTTTGCGCAGCCGCTGCTTCAGCGCGGACCGGTCGACGCCGTCGGGCAGGTAGGCGACGTACTTGTAGTAGTTCCCGCGGACTCCGGGCGGAACGGTGTAGGGGGTCAGCGCGGGAACGTCGGCGAGGCGGGCGTCGTACCCGGCGGCGAGCCGCCGGCGCTCCTCCAGGACGGCATCGAGCCGGGGCAGGTGGGTCGCTCCGACAGCGGCGTGCAGTTCGCTCATGCGCCAGTTGCTGCCCAGGAACGCGTGCACGTTCTCCTCGAACGAGCGCTTGCCGTGGTCGCGCAGGCGCCGCACAAGGTCCAGGTCGTCCGCGTCCGCGGTGACGAGCCCGCCCTCGCCGCTGGTGATCACCTTGGTGGGGTAGAGGGAGAACGCGGCGAGTCGGCCGAAGGCGCCCGCGTTCGTGCCGTCGAGAGCCGACCCCAGGGCGTGCGCGGCGTCTTCGACGACGGGTATGCCGCGGGCCGCGCATTCGGCGAGGACCTCGGTGAGCGCGGGTGAGACCACGCCCGCGATGTGGACGAGGACCACAGCGGCCACATCGTCGTGCTCTGCCAGGGCGGCGCGCAGCGCACCGGGATCCATGCCGAGGCCGTCCAGTTCCATGTCGACGGCATCGATCCGGGCGCCGGCGCGGATGGCGCCGGCCGCGGTGGCGAAGAAGGTGTTCACCGGGACGAGCACGGTTCGGCCGGCCACACCGATGACGCGGAGCGCGATCTCCAGCGCGGCCGATCCGGAACTCACCGCGGCGCTGCCGCGCCCGATCCGCTGCCGGGCCAGCTCTTCCAGGCGGGCGCCGACCGGCCCCAAGGTCAGCGTGCCGGAGGCCAGCGCGTTGTCGACCAGGTCGGTGATCTCCTCCCGGGCCTCGGCGTCGAATCCCACGCGCGCCGCCGGCACCTCCGCGCGAACCCGCACAGGGGCCGCCAGGGAGCGGGAGAAGAAGGCGGCGGCCTGGTCGATCGCGGTGCCGTGGCCCATGTCCACCGGCAGCACCTCGACCGCGGTACCGGCCCCCACTGCGGAGTAGCCGTCCTGAACCCGGTTTCCCGCGGCCGCGGCGTCGGCGGGATCGAGGAGGTGGTCGTTTCGCCCGTACTGGATCTGCAGCGGGGCGGGGGCGAGAGCGGAGTAGAGGTCGGGCAGGTCCGCGTAGCGGAGGATCGACGGGAGGGCCGCGAACTGGTCCCATGTCGCGAGCCGCCCGAACATGGTCGGGTAGCCGCCGAGATGGCTCGCCGCGCAGACGGGGACCGGTTCTTCGTAGAGCAGCGCGGCGTGCAGAGCGACGGCGGCCCCGAGGCTGTGCCCGAACAGGCCGATCCGCTCCGGCTCCACGTCGGGGCGTCCGGCCAGCCAGGTGAGGGCGGCTACGGCGGTATCGGCCAGCAGAGCGAGCACGCTGTCGCCGTGCAACCGCAACTCGCCGTCCAGCACGATCGCGGGGTCGCGGCCGTCCGGCCGCGCGGCGCTGTCGCCGCGGGCCAGGCCGTGGTCCAGGGTGAGGGTGAGGTATCCCGCGCGGGCCAGGTGGACGGCCACGTCCCGGTCGGGGTGGTCCGGGGCGGACAGGCCGGTGACCGCCTCCAGTCGGGCGTTGCGTCCGGGGCAGACCAGTACGGCCGGCCACGGGCCGGCCGTGTCCGGCGAGAGCGCCACGGCGCGGATGCCTTCGCGTCGGGGGTGGTCGAAGGTGTAGTAGCGACGGCGCAGTCCCTGGTGTTCCTCCTCGCTGCTCTCCCGTGCCCGGAGCGCGGCGCGGTGGACCGGCGCCAGGCGGGCGACGGCCGCGCGCGTCCGTCGGTTGCGCGCGGCCTGCTCGGCTTCCCGCCCGTCCGCGCGCGGCTCGGGGGAGCGGCGGGACAGGCGGGCACCCGGATCGATCCGCACAGTGCCCCTTTCAGATGAAGTCGGCGTGCAGGGTCTTGGGGATTTCCAGCCGGTAGTCGTTCAGTGCCTGGTCGAGTTTGACCCGCCCGTTCTTCAGCCACTCCAGCAGCTCGTTCTGGGGCCGGTAGAAGCAGGACTTGCACAGGTCGGTGCGTAGCGGGTTGGAGTTCTCCCATTCATCCCGCGGCCCGCTCTCGAGGACGTTCAGGTAGCCGTCCTCCACGACATTGCCGATCCGGTACCGGCTGTTGAGGTGGACCTGCGGGCACGGGTAGAGGTTGCCGTCCGCTCCGACAGCGGTCACAAACCGGCTGTAATGGCAGTGGTCGAAATCGCCTTCGACCGAGGTGACCTGGTCCATCGGTCCCCGGTCGAGCTTGGGAACAGATACCTCGAACTCTTCTGTCCCGAGTTGGGCGACCTCGTCGAGAGCGGCGGAGATCTCCGCCATCTCGTTTTCGATGGTCTCGTGGCCCATGGCGCTGTAGAACTCCGGCTCGAAGCGGATGTAATGGGCGCCGGAGTCGCGTGCCACGCGGGCGGCCTCGCGGATCTCCCGGAAGTTCTGCTGGGTGATGACGTAGTTGAAGCCGATGCGGAACTCGGGGTCGACCGCTGCCGCGCGCAGCTGTCCGACCGAGTCCATGAAGGAGGCGAACGTGTGCTCGCGGTCGCGGGTGATGTCTTCGAACGTCTCCGCGGTACCGGCGTTGAGGCCCATCCGGACCCAGGTGTGCGTCCGTGCCACGCACTCCGCGAGCGCCTCGCGCCGCAGGCGGGACCCGTTGGTGATCAGGCCGATGCGCAGGCCGGCGGCGTGGGCCGCGTAGGCGATCTGCGTATAGCCGGGATGGATGGTGCATTCCCCGCTGCCGCAGAATGTGACCGCGCGGCCGCCCGACTCCGCGAACTCCTCCATCAGGGCGACGCTCTTGTCGGTCGAAAGGGCGTCCTTGAACGAGAAGAGGTCGTAGAACTGCTCCTCATTGGGGGAGTGGAAGTTGCAGAAATTGCAGCGCATGTTGCATGCGCCCATGATTCCGATGCGCATGTGGATCGGGCGGAACTTCTCGCCGTTGACGAACTTGCGTAGCAGGTCGTCGTGGGCGAGGACTTTATCCGGTGAGTGCGCCTCATCAAGAGATACGTCGACCAGGCCATCCCGGTTGCTGGGTCGGGCTGTCGTGTAGTCCACTCCTGTGCTGTCCTGGCCGGGCATGAGATCTCCCCTAGATGTCTCCGTGGTGACGTGCAGGTATGTCGGAATGGAATCGATCTGCTGCGGCGAGTGAAGCGAGTTCGTCGAAAGGAGAAGAGGTATAGAGAATTGGATCGGCCATGAGAATTTTGTGCGGAACGATCTCTGAGTGCGGATATTCAGGATCACTTTGGAAGCGCTCCCATGGGGAACCTAGTTGTCGCTCTAATGCCTGTCAATCCCTCTTGTCAGGAGCTTTCCGGATGTGTATCGTCCAATCATCGAAACGGGATGGGGGCCTGATGACCAGGAATTCCGTCGTGCCGGAAGATCGGTTTGTCGGCACGCCGCTCGGCGTTCGACTCGCCCAGTACGCGGTTCTCGCCAATGACCCTTCGGTCCCCGAGATCGCCGCCGACTGGTGGAAGATCTGCGAACCGCACTACCGCTCCGTGGTGGAGCCGCTCGCCGCCGCCACCGATGGGGACCGGTCGGGCGAGGACCTCGCGCGGCTGGCCGCGGCACCGTCGGACGAGTCCAGGGAACGGGCGCTCGCCGACTCCCTCGGCGACTTCCTGGAACGATTCCCCGACACCGCCTCCCGGATGGCCGGCCTGGTGGCGGCGGCAGACCCCCACCTGCTCATCGACTACCGCCGGGGCGCACGGCCCGATCCGCCGGCGGCCGAGGTCGACCTCGCGACCGTGCTCGCCTGGCGACCGCCTCCCGCGGAGCAGTCCGCAGCGGTGCGCACGGTCGTGGTGATCCCCTTCCGCGACCGGACCAATGGCGCGCGCACCCGCAACCTGCTCGCCTGCCTGGCATCGTTGCGCGCCCAGCGCCGCAGGGTCGACGACGTGACCGTCACCGTCGTGGAATCCGACGACGAGCCCCGCTGGGAGGAGGCCATCCGCCCCTGGGTCGACCACTATGTCTTCGCGCGGCACTCCGGCCACTTCAACAAGTCATGGGCGGTCAACGTGGGGGTGCGCCAGACCCCGGGAACGCCCGAGCTGATCTGCATGCTCGACGCGGACGTCCTGGTGGACGAACTGTTCCTGGAGCGCAACCTGGCCCGCGCCGAGCGCGGCGGCCCCTCCTCTTTCCTGCCGTACCAGGACATGTTCTGCCTCGACGCCGCCTCCAGTCACGCCGCGATCAGGCGGCGCTGTGAGCAAGGGGCCCCGGACGTCCCGCTGGACAGCTTCCGCGCCCTCATCCTGCGCGAACCCCCGGGCGCCAACCTGTGGGTGCGCGCCGATGTCTTCCACCGGATCGGCGGGTTCGACGAGCGCTACACGGGCTGGGGCGGGGAGGACGACGACATGGTCGCGCGGCTGGTCCGCGCCGGAGGGTTCGCACGCTTCGCCGATCCGCTCCTGCACCTGTCCCACCCGCGCCCGCAGATGACGCTGGACGGAGCACCGTTCAACGCCCATATCGAACCAGGAAGCTGGGACCCCGGCCACGGCTACGGGCAGCTTCACGGACCCGCGGCCGCCGCGGCCGCTGGTCGGCCATGAGCCCGGCCCTGTCCGCCTACGCCGCGCGCACCTCCGCGGCTCCGGGCGAGACGCTGGTGTTCCGACTGGAGGGTGCCGAACACGGGCGCGCGCACGTCCGCGACGCGGTGACCGACGCGCCCATGGCCGAGTACGACGTCGCAGCCCCCGACTGGCGACTGCGCATCCCCGAGGACTGGCCGAGTTCGCTTTACGCGGCCACCTTCACACCGGGCGGCCAGGAGGTCTACTTCGCCCTCCGCGTCGCACGTCCCGGAGCGCACAGCACCATCCTGGTCTCGGTTCCTTTTCTCACCTGGCAGGCCTACAACCGGGCAGGAGTGCCGGGAGAAGGGCTCTACCCGGCGGAAGGGCCGCAGCGCGCCACGCGAGTGAGCTTCGACCGGCCCGGCGGAGGACCGGCCGGCTACTGGGAGGACCGCTTCTACCGCTGGCTGGCCGAATGCGGCTACCGGGTCGAGTTCTGCTCCAATCTGGACCTGCACGGCGACGCGGAACTGCTGGCGCACTACCGCCTGCTGGTCTGCGCGGGCCATGACGAGTACTGGACGCTGGAGATGCGCGACGCCGTCGAGGGGTTCGTCGCCTCGGGAGGGAACGCCGCCTTCTTCTGCGGCAACACCTGCTGGTGGCAGGTGCGCCTGGAGGACAGCGGGCGCACTCTGGTCTGCTATCGCGACGCGGTCAGCGACCCGCTGGCCGCGGCCGATCCCGCCCGCGCCACGGTCGAATGGTCCAGCGCTCCGGTGAACCGGCCGGAGAACACGCTCACCGGTGTCAGCTTCAAAAACGGTGCCGGCTGCTGGGAGAACATGGCGGCGATGGAGAAGGAGGCGTTCACCGTCTCCTTCGCCGAGCACTGGGTCTATGACGGCACCGGCCTGTACAGCGGAGAGGTGTTCGGCACCGGCGCGGTCGGCTACGAAACCGACGCCGCCGACTTCCGCGAGGTCGACGGGGTTCCCGTGGTGACCGGGCAGGACGGCACCAGCGCGGACTTCGTCGTCCTCGCAACGGCCGACCTCCGGCACTGGCGAAAGTACGGCAAAGGCGGGCACGCCACGATGGGGATCCTGCGCGCGGGCGCGGGAACGGTGTTCAACGCCGCCACGGTCGGCTGGTCGAACGCGCTCGACGACCCGGTCATCGGGCGTATCACCGCCAACGTACTCGACCGCCTCGGCGGCGACCCGCCTGAATGGGAGACGATGGGCGCCGCCCCCCGTGCCGCGGTGTCGCTGGCCGCCTGCGAACACCACCTGTTCGCGGTCTCCGATGACGGCGCGCTGTCCGCCCGGCCCAACCGCACCCAGAACCTGCCCTGGCACCAGGTCGACACGGCCCCCGGACTGCGGGCGCTGGCGGCGCCGGCGGCCTCGGTGCCCGGTTGCCCGGTGGTCCTGTACGGCCTGTTCGCCGACGGGCGGGTGCGCTGCCGCGAACCCGTCACCCACCCGGCCGACTGGGCCGACCTCTACCCCGCGCCCCCCGGCGCCATCGCCCTGGAACCGGTCGACACGGCCATGTACGTCCTGACCGTGGACGGCGGCCTATGGCGCCGTGCGCTGAACGGCGACCACGACGCGGAGTGGACCTATGTCGGTCCCGGGCGCGACCTCATCGACCTATCGGGCATGAACGGCCGCCTGTTCGCGCTCTCCAGCGACAACGACCTGCTCACCCGGGTTCCGGAGGAAGACGACTGGGTCAGGCTGTGCCCCACCCCCAAGATCGCCTCCCTGACCGCAGCGGCGGGTCGGATCATCGGCGCCACCGGCGGGGGAGCACTGCTCTGGCAAGACGTGACGACCATGAACACCGCTGAGAGGTAGGCCGCTGTGCGCCGGTTCGAACTCGTTGGCCGCCACGAAACCGTCCTGAGGACGGACGTTCCGGTACCGGCCCCCGGCCCCGGGGAAGTGCTGGTCCGCGTTGGAGCATGCACCGTGTGCAACCGCAGCGACCTGGCCTACTTCCACTACCTGGGGCTGCGCGACCACTGCGCCGTCGGCTGCTTCGGGCACGAGATCGCGGGAACCGTCGCGGAGGTCGGCGAAGGGGTCACCCGGACCGCACCCGGACGCCGGGTGTTCATCCGCACCCCACTCACCTCCGGGTTCGCCGAATTCGCCACCGCCCGCGAGGTCGCAGTGGGAGCCCTTCCCGACCACATCCCCTTCGAGCAGGGCGCCATCCTGCAACTCCTCCCCCTTGCCGTGCACGCGACACGTGGGGTACGGCTCGGCGACCGGGTCGCGATCCTCGGGCAGGGGCCGGTCGGACTGATGGCCCTGCAGGCCGCCCGGCTGCGCGGTGCCGCCGAGATCGCCGTCGCCGACCTGGACCCGTGGCGCCTGGAACGCTCAGCACTGCTGGGGGCGGACCGCTGCGTCGCCGCTGACGGCACTCGTGCGTCACTGGAAGCGCTCGGCGGTGGCTTCGACGTAGCGGTCGAGGCGGTGGGTGTGCCGGGAACCGCCAACGCCTGTGTGGATCTGGTCCGCCAGAACGGGCTGGTGGTCCTCCTCGGCACCCACCATGTCGACACCCACGTGACCGTTGACCTGGTGGCCTGGGAGAAGAAAGGGCTGCGGGTGCACACTGCGGCCGAACCGACAGACGCGGCACGGGCTGCGGCCATGCGCACCGCCGAGCGGCTCGCCGCCACGGGCCGGGTCCGCCTGGAGGAGCTGCTCACCCACGTCCACCCCCTGGAGGAGCTGCCCGCCGCCATGGAACGGCTCTCACAGAACCCGACACTGTTCCCGGCCGACGCGCCGGGACCGTTCACCGCGCCGCCGGGCGAAACACTGAAGGTCGCGATGCGCCCGGCTCCGTCGTGAGGTGGGGAATCGCGGGATACGGGGACATCGTCCGACGGCGGGCCCTGCCAGCGCTGCTGTCCCTCTCGGAGACGGTGGCCTGTGTGTGGGGCCGCGACTTCGACCGTGCTCGGTCACTGTGCGACGAGTACGGCATCGCCTCCGCGACGTCGGACTTCACGGCCCTGCTGAACTCGGTCGACGCCGTCTACGTCGCCACTCCGGTCGTCGCGCACGCGCCCCTGGCCGCAGCAGCGCTGCGCGCCGGCCGCCATGTCCTGATCGAAAAGCCGGTGCGGGGTGCCCTGGCCCCGGCCGCGACACTCCCCGCTGCGGGGGACCTCCGGGCCGGCGTCGCCTACTACCGCCGACTGGCTCCCGCGTTCCTGCGGCTACGCGAGCTTCTGGGGCGGCGCAGAGTCGACCGGGTGGCCGTGTCCTTTCGCGGCGCCTTCGATCCCGCCCCCGACGATCCGAAGTACTGGCGCACCGACCCGGCCCTGGCCGGCGGCGGCGTACTGGCGGACGCGGGCAGCCACCGGATCGACCTGCTCTGCCGGCTCCTGGGGGAACCCGGATCCGTCAGCGCGACCACGGCGCGGCACTTCCCCCAAGGCGCGGAACGCAGCGCGCGAATGCGCCTGGAATGGCCGTCCGGGACGGTCGCCGACCTCGAATTCGCCTGGGACGACACTCCGGCACGCGACCACCTGTCGTTGAGCTTCGACGGCGGACACCTGACACTGGACCCGCTGGACTCCGGGCACATCACCGGTACCGTCGACGCGGCGCCGGTGGACACCTGCCTGCCGCCGAACGAGAACCCCCACCTCCCGCTCATGGCCGATTTCGCCGACAGCGTCCGGAACATGACCGAGCCGGTCTGCCCGGTCGAGGACGCGCTGGCCGTCGACCGGCTGATCGCGGACGCTTACACCGCAGCGTCAACACAACCCGTCAGGAGACCCAATGAATGACCCGGTCCAGATCCCCGCTTTCCCCACGCCGCTGCGCTGGCTCAACCACCCCGAACATTGGGAACTCCAGGACAGCAGCACACTCGTGGTGCGAGCGGGCGCCGGCACCGACCTGTTCACCGACCCCGGCGGCGACGCCCAGTTCGCCAACGCCCCCGCCCTGGTCGGATCGGTCGACGGGGACTTCATGCTGAGCGCCCGGGTCCGCCTCGACCTCACCTCGACCTACGACGCCGCGGTGCTGCTGCTGTACACCGGCGAGGACACATGGGCGAAACTGTGCCTGGAGCTCTCCCCCCAGGGCAAGCCGACGATCGTGTCGGTGGTGAACCGGGGGGTGTCCGACGACTGCAACTCCTTCCCGGTCGAGAGCGACGACGTCCGGCTGCGGATCTCCCGCCTCGGTTCCGCCTTCGCCTTCCACGTGCGAACCGATGGCCACTTCTGGCACCTCATCCGCTACTTCGCCCTCGACGGTGCGCCTGAGGTGGGGTTCTGCGCCCAGAGCCCGCTCGGTGACGGCCGCACCGTCCGGTTCGAGGACATCGAATACTCCGCCAAGACCCTCACCGACCCGCGCAGCGGCGTCTGACACAGCACCGCCCCGCCCAAGCGCCCATCCCGCCCGCACGCGGGATGGGCGCTTAGTCGCTTCAGGGCGACAAGAACAGTTCGCAGCGGCAACCGTGCCGCTAACAGCACGAACGTCGAAAGCACCAGCCTTCTACGGCGGACCGGCGCATTCCACCCCGGGAAAGCATTTAGGCTCATTTAGTATGTCTTTTCGACGCAAGCTGAACGCGGCGCTCGCCGCAGCCACGGGCTATGAGATCCGAAAGGCACGGCCGAGCAAACCCCCCGCCACGGCGAAGCCGGCGGCCAAGCCCAAACCCGCGTCGGCAGCCTTCACCGAGCCCACGGACCTGGCGGTCGACCGGCTGCTGACCAAACCGGTCTTCATCATTTCGCCGGTGCGTTCCGGGTCGACCCTGCTGCGGCTGCTGCTGGACGGGCATTCGCTGCTGCACGCCCCCCATGAGCTGCACATCCGCCGACTCGAAGTGAAGTGCTCGACATCGCTGGCCACCAGGGCCATGCGGGAGCTCGGCCTGGAGCGCGGCGACCTCGAGCACCTGCTGTGGGACCGGGTCATGCACCGCGAACTGGTGAAGGCGGGCAAGTCCTTCATCGTCGAGAAGACACCGAGCAACGCCTTCGTGTGGCAGCGCATCGCCGCCTGCTGGCCCGATGCGCGGTTCATCTTCCTGCTCCGCCACCCCGTGTCGATCGCCAAATCCTGGCACGAGGCGGATCCGCAGAAGCGCAACGAGGAAGAGGCCGCGACCGACGCGCTCCGCTACATGAAAGCCGTGCAGAAGGCGCGTGAAGGGCGGCCCGGCCACGTCGTCCACTACGAGGACCTCACCGCCGACCCGAGCGGCGAACTGCGGCGCATCTGCGAATTCCTGGAAATCGGCTGGGAACCGGAGATGGCCGAGTACGGCGGCCGCCAGGGGGACCTGCAGAAAGGGCTCGGCGACTGGAAGGACAAGATCCGCTCCGGCAGCGTCCAGCCCGGCAGGGAGCTGCCCGCCCCCGGCGAGATCCCCGAATCCCTGCGCGCGATGTGCGACGCCTGGGGCTACACCGGGGTGCGGAGCCGCGAGGAAGCACGGACGTGATGGGCACACACGCAGAGATCACCGAGGTCTGGCCGCGCGACGGCCGCATCCGGGTGGTGGGCCATATCGTCGGCGACCCCGTCGACACCGGCCCCGTGCCGTGGCGGCTGCTGCTGACCCTCCGGGAACACGAGGAGCACCAGCTCTCCTACGACAGCCCGCTGGGGGAGGGACGCCGCTTTGACGTGGCGGTGCCGATCGGCGACCTCGTCTGGGAAGGGATGTCCGATTCCGTGAAGTGGGACCTCCACCTCGCCACGGAAACCGGGGCGCGGCTGCGCGTGGGACGCCGGCTGGACGGCATCCACGGCAAGAAGGAGATCATGGTCTTTCCCGCCCAGCAGGTGACGAGCGGCGGTGTCGACATCTCGGTGAAGCCGTTCTACACGGTCAAGGACAACCTGTCGGTGAAGTGCCGCCCGCTCGCGCTCGAAGCACAGGGGCACGCGGCCTGATGCGGATCCGTTATCTACTGCTGCACGCCTACGGGACCGGCGGCACCATCCGCACCGTGATCAACCAGGCCAACTCCATGGTCGCGGTGGGCCACGACGTCCAACTGGTGAGTGTGCTGCGGCGCAGGGACGAACCGGCGTTCCCCCTCGATCCGCGCGTGGGCATCACCACGATCGTCGACCAGCGCGACGGCGCCGAGGACGCCCGGCCCGACCACGGGCCGCTGGCGCGCTACCGGGCGTGGAGCCGCGCCCGACTGGCCCAGCAGCAGCCCAAGGTGATCCCGCAGGGCGAGTTCGGCATCGATTACTTCGACCGGCACGTCGAAAAGGAGGTGGCCCGCTACCTCCGCGGGCTCTCCGCCGGAATCCTCGTCACCACCAGGCCGGCGCTGAACATCCTCGCCGCACGCTATGCCCCCGCGAGCGTGACCCGGGTCGGCCAGGAGCACATGAACCTGAGCACCCACAGAAAGGACGTGCGCGCGGCGATCGCCCGCTACTATCCGCGCTTGGATGCCATCGCCGTACTCACCCACCGTGACCGGGAAGAGTACGAGCAACTGCTCCCCGGAACGCGGATCGTGCGGATCCCCAACGCCATCCACTCCCTGGATCAGGAGCCGGCCGACCACACCGCCAAGGTGGCGGTGGCAGCGGGCCGGCTCGTCCCCCAGAAGGGGTTCGACATGCTGATCCCCGCCTTCGAACAGGTCGTCGAGCACCATCCCGACTGGCAGCTTCGGATCTACGGAGCCGGGAAGAAGAAGGCGGAGCTGCGCGCCCTGATCGAGGAGCACCACCTCTACAACAACGTCTTCTTGATGGGGCACACCTCCCATCTCGACGACGAGCTCGCCAAGGCGTCGTTCTACGTGCTCAGCTCCCGTTTCGAGGGGCTGCCCATGGTCATGATCGAAGCGATGGCCCACGCCCTGCCCGTGGTGAGCTTCGACTGCCCCACCGGCCCCGCCGACGTCCTCACCGACGGCACGGAGGGCTTCCTCGTCCCCGCCCAGGACGTTGCCGGGCTCGCGCACGCGATGGGCCGCCTCATGGCCGACGAGTCCCTGCGGGCGAAGATGGGGACGGCCGCGGTGGCCACCGCCCGCAACTTCTCCGAAGCCGTGGTACGCCCCCAATGGGAAGAGCTGTTCGCCGAGCTCACCGGGGCAGACGCGGCCGACACCCCGGAGGCCGTCGGCCGGTGACGCGCCGCTGGCCGGGAGGGACCGGTCAGCGGCCCGTCCCTCCCCGGTACCCGGCTCCCTGTATGCCCGACCGAAGCGCGCGGTCGGGAGGGTGCGGCCGTCACGTGCCCCTGCGCGTGGCATGTTTGGAGGAGGCGACCGCTTCGGCGGCGGCCTTGCGTTGGGCGGGCCGCCGCTGCCTGAGGTGGTCATGGACGCAGTTCCCGCGGATTCCCCGGAGCGTCGGTGATCGTCGCCCCGGAAGGAAGCGTGACCGCGTCGGAGAACACCCCGCGCTGATCTCGGGCGAACTTCCCTTTCACGCGTCGTTGAGAGGGAAGTTCGCCCGAGATCAGCGCGAATTTTGCCGCTCCCGCCATAGAAGCGTCAACGGAACCTGGCCGTGCGGGTCAGTCCGTGTCCTGGTTTCCGGACGGCGGCTCTACACGGGTGCCATCGGGGTCGGCGGGTTCCACTCGGGTGGGGTCGACCCCAACACGGGTCGCGTTCGGGTCCACACGGGTGGGGGCAGGCTGCCCGCCGGTTGGAGGGCCGACGGCCGTTGCCGGATATCCCGGGGGTGGAGGAGGGGGCGGGCCGGTGTGCTGGCCACCGGTCCCCGGAGGCGGCCCGCCCGGGAACGGGGTCGGCGCCGGATGACCCGCCGCCGGACCGGGCGCACCGTATCCGGGCGCGACCGGCCCCGGGTAGGGGGTGGCGTATCCGGGCACCGGGGTCCCGTAGCCGTGGGGCGGATATCCCACCGCGGGGACCGCCGCGGTCCTCGGTTGGGGGCGGCGGTAGCGCAGCCGTTCGCACAGCCAGACACCGAACCCGTAGGAACCGGGCATGAGCAGCATCCCGATCCAAGCTGCCAGGGCGGGGTGCTCCAGCACCAGCCAGGTGGAGAACCGGCCGAAACCGGTGATCCCGGTGGACAGGTAGGCGGAATGGAAAGTCTCCATCAGCAACACCTCGGCGACCACCCCGATGTAAAGGAAGTGCCCGCCCAACGGCCGCCACAGCAGGTAGGCCAGCGCCCCGTAGGCCACGGCCGCCGGTAGGGCGACCGCGCTGAGCGTGCCGAAGCCCTCGCGCAGCTCCGCGGCGGCGCCCGCATCACCGGGGTCGATCAGCGAGACGCCGAGCAGCAGGAGCAGCGACCACATGGGCAGCCACACGGTTGCCCCGAGACCGGCGATCGCAACACCGGCCCGGGCCAGCGCGTTGCCGTCGGGCAGCAGCGGGCGGGCGACGCGGTGCGGGGCGGGATCCCGGGGCAGCGCTATGGTCAGCCAGATGAACAGGGCGGGGGCCGCCAGGCCGCACAGGAGCAGCGGGACCCACCCCGCTGCGGCCATACTGGTGAGGCCGCCGATCATCAGGTCCCGGACCACAGCGGGCACCAGCATCGGTGATTGGGGCAGCGAGGGGGCCGCGGCCGCATAGACCAGTGCGATCAGCGACCCGGCGAAGACCGCGCCCAGCCTGCGGCGGGCCGGAAGCGCGACCAGGCCGGCCGACATCAGCAGCATGGCCGGCCATACCCCCATCTGGTGGGCGATGATGGTCCCGTAGTCGGTGGTTTCGGGGTGCAGAGAGTGCAGGGGCAGGGGCCGCTCACCGATGTGCAAGAACCCCGCCCCGGCCGCACCGGTGGTGCACCACAGCAGGAAGGACAGCACGAACACCCGGACCGAACCCGAGCCCGACCACGTCCGCGGGGAGAGCACCCGGCGCCATGCCGGTGCCGCCGCGGCGCCCGCGTACGGCGCGGCCAGGCGGGCCAGCACCAGTTCGCTGCGCCCTTGGTCGGTGGCGGGGTCGGCGCGCAACGCGCGCAGCGCCACCTGGCGCCACCACGGCACGGGCACGGCGCGCCACGACCGCAGCACGGCCTGGACCGCGGCCTGGCGGGTGGGGTCGTCGATGGTCTCGATGGCGATGGCCACCGCGCGGTTGCGTTCGGCGGGGGCCGGCTGCAGCCCGATCCGGTTGGCGGCGATGAGCGCCGTGTCGACCACAGTGCGGGTCTGCAGGCCGATGTGCTCCAGCCGGGCGCAGCGCCGCTCGCAACCGGGATGCCCGCAGCGGTGCGTCGCGGCGATGAGCGGGACCTCGTTCAGGATGATCTCGCTGAGCAGCCGGTGCTCGTTCGGCCCGCCCGTGGCGAGGCGGCGCAGTCCTTCGGAGCTGACCTCATACCCCCGGTACATGGGGGCGCTGTCGCGCAGATACCCG
The DNA here is from genome assembly GCA_021793235.1 of Actinomycetes bacterium. GTDB lineage: Bacteria > Actinomycetota > Actinomycetes > Streptosporangiales > Streptosporangiaceae > JAJYTD01. The sequence continues at coordinate 46,632 of JAJYTD010000029.1, forward strand.
GCGGCGAACGCGGTCAACGCCACTGCCGCCTGCTCGACCGAACCGGTTCCGCGCAGGTATTCGCGGTCGTAGACGGTGTCACCGATGTCGTCGAGCCAGTCGCGGAGCTTGCCCGAGCCGTTGCCGCGCAGCCAGTGCTCGGCCCGGTCGCCGTGCCTGCGGAACAGCTCGGCCAGGTGGGCGGGCTCGTGCACGCTTTCACCGGCGAAGGTGATGGGGCGCCGGGCCGTGCTCGCCCGTACCGGCTCGGCCGGGAGCGCGGCGCCGGTGTCAGCGACCGGCAGGCTCCATTCGGCGTCTATGACCCGGGTCGCCACCCGGGTCATGTGCTCTTGTGCGTCGGTGTCGCCGATGGACTCCCCGGTGATGGCGGCGAACACGTCATCGGCACTGGGGCGGTCGGCGGGGTCACGGCTGAGCGCGCGGCGGACGATGGTGTGCAGCGCGTCGGGCAGGACGTCGGCCGCGGTGTCGGGCTCCTCGTTGACGGTCCGGTAGCGCAGCACCTCCACCGGGCCGCTGCCGTAGGGCAGCCGTCCGCTGGCGGCCATGGAGACGAGCCCGCCCCAGCAGAACATGTCGGAGGCGGGGCCTGCGCGGTGGCCGTCGTAGCGCTCGGGGCTGATCCAGCCGGGGGTGCCCACGACCATGTCCATGCGGGTCATGGACACTTCGTCCAGCGCCTGGGCGATGCCGAAGTCCAGCACTTTGGGGCCTTCGGGCGAGAGGATGACGTTCTCGGGCTTGAGGTCGCGGTGCACGATGCCTTCGCGGTGGATCGCGGCGAGGGCCTCGGCCAGCCCGGCCGCGAACGCCGTGAGGTCGCCGCCGCGCAGCGGCCCGTGCTCGGCCAGGTAGGAGTGCAGGGTCGGACCCGGGACATAGGCGACCGCGAGCCAGGGGCGGTCGTCGTCGGGCCCTGCGGCCAGCAGTGGAGCGATGCAGCGCCCGCGGACCCGCTGGGCGAGGTCCACCTCGCGGGCGAACCGCGCCCGGTAACCGGGGTCGGCGGCGTACTCCGCGCGCACGGTTTTGATCGCGGCGGGGTATCCGGAGGCGTCGCGCCCGAAATACACGACGCCCATGCCGCCTGCTCCCAAGCGTCCGATGAGCCGGAAGGCGCCGATCTCATCCGGGTCGTCGAGGGCGAGGGGAGCCAGCCGGGCTCCGTCTGTTTCCATCGGGTGCTCCGGGACGTGTCGTAGGGGCGGATGCGGGAACGCGGGCAGTCGGTGCGGTCGGGCTCCCCTGGTTATATCGGATCGCGCACCGGCCCGCAGAACGCAGTCTCGCGCAGATACCGGCCCGAGGGCACGGCGGCGGGCTATGTCTCGTTGGCGGGCCGCGTCGGGTGTGCTGATCGGCCGCGGCGCGGAAGGTGGGGTTCGAGGTAGATCAACCGGGCGATCGGGACGGCCGCACGGATCCGTTCCTCAGCGCCGTTGATGGCCTGGGTGATATCGCGCGCGTCATCTTCGGCGTCGATAGCGATCTTGGCCGCCACCAGCAGTTCTTCGGGACCCAAGTGCATGGTGCGCATGTGGATCACGGCGGTGACGTCGCCGCGATCCACGATCGCCTGCTTGATCAGCCGCACGTGCTCCTTGGTAGCCGACTCTCCGACCAGCAGGCTGTTCATCTCCAGCGCGAGCACGATCGCGATCACCACCAGCAGGATCCCGATCGCGGCGGTGCCCAGCCCGTCCCACACGCCGTTTCCGGTGATCAGCGTCAACCCCACGCTCACCAACGCGAACATCAGGCCGATCAATGCCCCGGTGTCCTCCAGTAGGACCACCGGAAGCTCCGGCGATTTGGAACGGCGGATGAACCGCACCCAACCGGAGTCGCCGCGTACCGCGTTGGATTCCTGCACCGCCGTCCGCAGTGATGCGGCCTCCAGGACCATCGCGACCAGCAGCACCGCGATCGGTACCCATTGCCACGTGGTGATCGGGTGCGGGTCGCGGATCTTGTGCCAGGCCTCGTACAGCGCGAACAAGCCGCCGAGACTGAACAGTACGATCGCCACGAGGAAGGCGTAGACATAGCGTTCTCGCCCGTAGCCGAACGGGTGCTCAGGCGTGGCATGCCGCCGGGCCCGCTTGCCGCCGAGCAGCAGTAGCACCTGGTTACCGGAGTCGGCGACCGAGTGGATCGACTCGGCCAGCATTGCCGACGATCCCGTCAACAGGTAGGCCACGAACTTGGTGACCGCGATCCCCAGGTTGGCGCCCAACGCGGCGAAGATGGCTTTCGTACTTCCCTCAGTACTCACGAACGCCCCTTCGCCTGTGCTTCTTACGCGACGGATGCCCTACAAGAGACCCGCGGTGGCCTTCCTGGCGATGCGCGGTACGGCGGCTCGTCTGCACGCTTGCCGCGTGATCGGCGAATAAACCCCATGGGGCGGACATACGCCCCGGTCAAGGGGCCGGTGAGGTGCTGAGGCAGACAACACGCCGGGGGGATGTGGCGCCCGGCGCCGGGCCGTGGGCGCGTTCGACCGTCACCGTGTCCGGCCGCTGGCCGAAGGGGCCCGCCACCGATCCGAACCCGCGCTTGCGCGCGACGTACATGGCCGCTCCACCGCCGCCGACCGCGAGCACCGCGGCCGAGACCAGACCGGCCAGCGCCGCGCCGGTCACCGGCAGCCCGCCGCCGTCCTCCTCGCCGGGCGCGGGGGCCGGGTCGGCGGACGGCTGCGCCGGCCCGTCATCGACCGACCCCGCCGCTCACGGCGCCGGGCCACGGCGGGGCGCGGGCCGCTGGGCGGGCTCAGTCCGCCTGGTCTTCGACCTCCTCGATCCGCTCCTCGAACTCCTCGATCGGCTGGGCGCCGAAGAACGCTTCTCCACCGATCAGGAAGGCCGGAGTCCCGGGGACGCCGAGCCCCAGAGCGAAGTCCATATCCTCCTCGACCGCTTTGCTCAGTGCCGGATCGTCCATGTCCTTCCCGAAGCGGTCGGTGTCCAGGCCCAGGTCCGCGGCGACGCGGGTCAGGGCCTCATCCGAGGCGTCTTCGGCGGTCCAGGTGGTCGGGGCCGCGTACAGGGCGTCGGCGTAGTCCCAGAACGCGCCTTGGCGGCCGGCGGCCCGGGCCGCCACGGCCGCCCGTTCGGAGGCCTCCCCGTAGTAGGGGTAGTCGCGCCAGACCAGGCGCAGCCGCCCCGTCTCCACGTAGTCGCGCACCAGTTGCGGCTGCTGGTCTTGGGAGAACTCGGCGCAGTAGGGGCACTGGTAGTCGCTGAAGATGACCATGGTCACGGGGGCATCGTCGGATCCGCGCATCAGCTCCGGCTCCACCGGGGGCGGTGTGGGGCCCTGCAATTCGGGCGGCGAGGAAGAGGCCGACGGAGACGGATTCGGGGAGGCGGTCGACGCCTCCGGGGCGGTATCGGGTCCGGTGGTGGTGCGGACCAGGGCGGCGACGGCGATGAGCAGCAGCGCCGCCGCCACCACCAGGGCTGTGCGGCCAAGCCGCGGTACCCTGCGTGTTCCGGTGGCTTCGGTGCCCGCACCGGTCATGTCGGCTCGCCCGGCCGGTGGGCGACCACCAGGGTGTCGATGGCTGTTTCCGTGCGCCCCTCGACGGTCACGGGGCGCCGCACCCGTTCGGCCCGCGAGACGCGCAGCGGGATGCCTTCGGCTGTCGCCGCGGCGGAGAGGTCCGCGGTGATCTGCTCCGCATCGTGCAGGATGGCGGGGTCCTGGGGGCCGCCCGTCCCGTGGTCGAGGTTGGTGCGGTCGTGGCCGATGCTCACCAGGCGCGCGCCCGGCGCCATCGCGTGCACCGCATGTCCCAATGCGCGGGCCCACTCATCGTGCGGCAGGTGCAGGTAGGCGAGTAAGACGAGATCGTAGCCGCCGTCCTCGGGTACGTGTTCGCGGACATCGGCCACCACCCAGTCGATGTCCACCCCGCGTTCGGCGGCGATGCGCCTACCCCGTTCCACGGCCACCGGGGAGAACTCGGTGGCCGTGACCCGCCACCCCTGTTCGGCGAGCCACACCGCGTTGCGCCCTTCGCCCGCTGCCACGTCCAGGGCCCGTCCCGGCGGAAGATCGGTGGTCTGCTCGACCACGAACCGGTTCGGGGCGGCGCCCCACACGAGTGGAGATGAACGGTACCGCTCGTCCCACATGTCCTGGTCCATGTCCTCCCCTTCTCGGCCGCCGCGGCGCGATCCGCGCGCGGCCGTCTCCTTCCTCCTGGTCCTCTGGTCATCTCAGATCGTGCACGCGCATTGGGTGGCCGCCACGCCGACCGTGGTCCACACCAGCATCAGTACCGGTGGAACGAGCAGGGCGGCCAGTGCCGCGGTGGTGACCAGGGGGCACCGTGCCGTCGCCGTGCACGGGGTGTCCGGGCGCAGGAGTCTGCGCACGCGCTGCACGGTGCACGCGCCCGAGGCCGCCAGTGCCGCAGTGGAGCGGTCGGCGGTCGCCGTGGCCACCATGGCGCCGATGGCGTGCACGAGGGGGCGCACTCCGGCGGATCGCGCCGCCTGGTCGTCCGCGGCCCATTCGACCAGCACCGGGACCTCTCGTGCGGCGGCTCTGAGCAGGGGAACGCGCGGGAAGGCGGAGTCGAGCAGGTCCACCCAGGCCACCAGCAGGTGGTGGCGGCCGCGCAGGTGCGCCTGCTCGTGGGCCAGAACGGCGCGCATCTCCGCAGCGGAGAGCGCCTCGGCGGCGCCCCGGGTGACGACGATCCCCGCCCCTCGACCGGGAACGCAGTAGACGTCCGGCCGGTCGTTCTCCACCAGCCAGACGCGTCGGCCGCCGACGGCCCCGACGCGGCCGCGGGCGGTCAGGCCGCGGTGGTGGTCCCGGCGCCAGCGGCGGGAGCCGCGGGCCCGGCGCAGCCCGACCCAGGCCAACCGGACGGCGGCGACAGCGGCCCCCAGTACTGTCAGGGCGACCGCGGATTCGGCGCCGTTGCGGTGCAGCGCCTGCAGCAGTGTGACGCAGGCGGTGATGACCCCCTTGAGGCCCGGCCCCATGGTCTGGGCCACCAGCGTCACCACCAGCGCTACCCAGGTCAGCAGCCAGGCGACGGTGGCGAGGGTCCACACCGCCAGTAGACCGCCCGGCGCCAGGCCGCTCACGCGGCCGAGTCGGCGCAGCAGCGTCGGCCCGGCGACGGTGAGGAGCAGGGCCGTGGCCAGAGGGAGCGCGGCCGCGGTCATGCCGGGTCCTCGCGGGGGACCTCGGCGAGCAGCGAGCGCAGCATGTCGGCGTCCTCAGGAGACATGCCGTCGACGAACCGCAGAAGCGTGGCGCGGGGGTTGCCGCTGTCGGTCAGTGCCCCGTGCATGCGCTGGGCGGCGTAGGCGGCCCGGTCGCGCAGAGCACGGTAGAACCACAGGCGGCCGATGCGTTCGCGGTCCACCCACCCCTTGCGCCGCAGGTTCTCCAGCACGGTGGAGATCGTGGTGTAGGCGTGTGTCCGGCCCGGCAGGGCCTCCAGTGTTTGGCGGACGCTCATCTCACGGCCGGCGCTCCACAGGGCGTCCAGGACGGCCGACTCCAACGGCCCCAGCGCCGACTGGGCCTCCCGCATCGGGCATCACACTCCGGAATCGCTTTCTGTCCAGCATAGAAGTCCCACTATCGTGCGTAGAACCGGGCGGATCCTGCGTTCCGCAGGGCGACGAACGCCTCTCCCGGCCCCTTTGACTCCACCGGGAGCAGCGCAGTGCCGTCACCGGTGGCGGCGGTGGGAGTGGTCCACGTGCCCTCTCCAAGGTCCGCGCCCGTCTCCATGTCGAGGGCGCGGACGGTATCGCCGCCGGAGAGGTAGAGCACGCCGCCGGTGACGGCCTCGGGCGTGGCTTCGGAACGGTTCGCCCGCCAGGCCGGACCCGTTCCGGCGGACCCCAGTCCGGTGACCCCCAGGAGGATGCCCGTGCCGTCCTCGGCGCTGAGCCCGCTGATGGCCGCCTCTCCCGTGGAGGTCCCCACGATCCGGGGCTCCTCCCGGCCCGACAGTTCGGCGATCGGCTCACCGGTGCGCAGGTCGTTGATGGTGTAGACGGTCTGGTCGCGGTGGTCGGCGCTCCACTCCAGCGCGACGGCCCCGCTGGCGTCGGACACGGGGCGCGGGCCGTATTCGGGCGTGGGGTCCCCGGATGCCGCGCCGAGACTCTCCGGGGGCGTGAGGTCGCGGCCGTTCCACAGTTCCTCCCCCGTGCCGGTGTCCACGGCGCGCAACCGCCCTTCGCGCCGGACCAGCAGTGTGCCCTGGTACTCGTGGAACACGCGGTCATCGGCCTCCTCATCGGCCGCGACGCCGCCGGTGGAGGGGTCCAACGCGAGGCGGGGGCCGCTCTGGTCGCTCATGACCGTGTGTTCGACGGCGGCGAAGACCAGGCCGGGACCGACCATCGTGCCGGGGACCTCGACCGGGCCCCACATCAGAGTGCCCTCCCGCGGCTCGTAGGCGGCCGCCGTCACCCGGGTGGCCAGGGCGCCGCGCTCGGGATCGGCGTCGCTGTCCAGGAGCACCAGGAGTTCGCGGCCGTCCGCGTCGCGGGTCACGGCGAAAGCCGTGCAACTGGGGTTGCGCGGAGTGGACCAGCGGGTGGTTCCGTCCCCGTCGACGCCGAGGAACATCAGGTCGCCGCCCTCCTCGTCGGGGAGGACCGGCCCGACGAACCCGTCGGTGGTCGCCTTCGGCGCCGAAGAGAACGGGGCCTGCCACAGGGGGTCCGGCTCCAGGGTGGGCGGGATCGCCGCGGCCGGGACGGAGGGGGCGGGGGCGGGCGGGTCGTCCCGGGGAGAGGCGTCGGCGGGCTCGGCGGGCCCGCGGCCCCCGCACGCGCTGAGGAGTAGTACCGCGGCCACGCCGACGGCCGTGGCGCGGATGCGGGCGGAGTCACACGTGTTCGCCATCGGACCGTTCCTCCTTGTGCCTCCGGTCGCTGCGGAGGCGGAGCCCGGCGAACCCGAGCACCACCGCGGCGAGTACGGCGAGGAAGCCGAGATCGGCGCGGGCCCCCAGCCGCGAGAGCGGCTTTTGCGCCTGGTAGGCGGCTTCCTCCAGCCACCCCATCCCCGGCAGGGCGGTCATCGAGGC
>JAJYTD010000069.1 GCA_021793235.1 Actinomycetes bacterium
TCTAGGGAGGACCCGGGTCCTCGGGATCGGCGACGGTGCCCAGGAACAGGATGGCCGCGCGGCGGCGCAGCACGAATACGAACGGGCGGTCCGCGGTGAATTCGACGGGGCGCCCCGGTATGGCGGCGACCGTACGCATGACCACCGCGGTGGCGGCGGCGCCTTCAGCGCCCTTCTCGTCGACGCGCAGCCGCGCCCGATGGATGATCTGGTCGATGCGCAGTCGGCGCTGGGAGATCCCGGCCAGGTCGGCCTGGTCGGTGAAGACCGTACGCACACCCGCGCCATGCAGGGCGCCGGACAGCTCAGTGCCGTAGGTCAGCTCGAACCGGGGCAGGGACAGGGCGACCTCGGTGGGGGAGGCCGCGCGGTAAAGGGCGGTGAGAGCCTCCTGTGTCAGTTCCGTGCGGGATGCCGGCTCATCAGGCAGGAGCACATCCAGTGCCAGCTCGCCGTCACCGGGGAGCGTGGCCATGCGCCAGCCGGCCGTACTGGCATAGGGCAACCGCGCCTGGCGGCGCATCATGGGGACCTTGCGTGTACCCGCGGGGGAGTGGAAGGCGCGCCGCCTGGTCTTGGCGGAGTCGAACTCCCGCAGCCACCGCATCCGTACCCACAGCGCGTTGACCAGCAGCGCCTGCGTGCTCGCCCGCACCGTTCCCGGCTGGAGCAGTTCACCGATCAGCCCCCGGGTGGCCGTGGCGATCTCGGCGTTGATCTCCTGCCGGACACCGTCAGGGTCGCCGGAGAAGTCGGCGGGGTACACGCCGGACCCGGGCCGTGCACGCACCGCGGACTCGAACTCGGACCGGAGGGGCAGATCCTCGCGGACCCACAACCCCGTACGCGTGGCCGGCTCCGGTCCATCGGCCACCGCCTGGTCGAGGGCCGCCATCTGCTCCTGCGGGCGGGGGCCGAGCAGGCCGGTCAGCTCCTCACGCGTCCTCCCCCGCGCGCCGACGGCCACCAGGCCCAGAGCAGAGGCGACCGAGTACGGCGACCACACGAGGCCGAAGCCGGATCCGGACAGTCCGGTGTGCAGCCGCAGGGCGAAATCGAGGTGGTCGGGACGCAGGGATACGGGCATCGCACTCTCCTCGCCGTCGGCGCGACCGTCCTCGCCAGCCTACTCGCTGCGACCATAGCGCCACGGTCGGCACGGAATGCGCGCCCACCTCCGGTCCGGTCGCCTAGGGTGGAAAGCACAGCCGACGCCGGAACCTGGAGCAACATGACCGAGCAGCAGCAGGCCGCGGACAGCGGGGCGGACACGACCGGGGACAGCGCCGAACCCGAAAAGCCGCTGGAGGCGGTCTCCGAACACACCGTTGAGGCCGTTGTGCGCGCGCAACTGTCCAAGGCGCTCGGCGGAAAGCGCGGCATGGTCGAAGCCGCGGTCCCCACCCTGGCGTTCACGGTCACCTACATGGTCACCGAAGAACTCCCCCTCGCCTTGGGGCTGGGGATCGCCCTCGCCGTGGTGCTGGCCCTTGTCAGGCTCGCACAGCGCTCCTCGGTACAGTTCGTGGCCAACAGCCTCTTCGGTATCGGTATCGCCGCGGTGTTCGCCCTGCGCAGCGGCGACGCCGAGGACTTCGCCTTGCCCGGCATCCTCTACAACGCCGGCTACGCGGCTGTTCTCACCCTGACCATCCTGTTCCGCTGGCCGGCGGTCGGCCTGCTCATCGGTGCCGTTACCGGTGATCCCGCCGGGTGGCGGGAGAACCCGGCGGTGGTCAGGCTCAGCTCTCGGCTCACGTGGCTGCTGGTACTGCCCTGCGTCATCCGGGTCATCGTGCAACTGCCCCTGTGGGCGGCCGAGAAGTACGGTGTCGCCGATACCTTCGCCTGGCTCGGCGTCTCCAAGATCGCCATGGGGTGGCCGCTCCAGGTCGCCGCACTGGCCGCCATGGTCTGGCTGCTCACCCGCGGCCGCACCCCCACAGAACCCGGCAGAGGCTGAACCCGCGCCCCCGGCCTCCTCGCGGCGCCGCTCGGCTTGACCGTGAGAACCCGGCAGAACAGCTCTAAGCGGACGGAGCGAGGAGCTCGCCGAGTTCGTCCACGGACTCGGCACTGCTGAGGAAGACCAGGTCATCGCCTGTGCTCAGAACGGTCTCCGGCGACGGTGCCCGCACCTGCCCCTCGCGGACCACGGCGACCAGCACGATATTCGCGGGCAGACGCAGAACCAGGTCGCGGACCGGGTGCCCGGCGTGGGGCGTCCCCGGAGGCAAAGTGAACTCCAGCAGGTCGGTCTCTGGCAGTGACAGCAGCGCAGACGCGTCACCGGCCTCGTTCACCCCCGCCTGGTCGTCCACCAGCGCCGCGATCAGCCGGGGCGGAGACACCGCGACATCCACTCCCCACGCGTCGGTGAAAAGCCACTCATTGCTCGGATCGTTGATCCGCGCGATCACCCGCGGCACCCCGAACTCGGTCTTGGCCAGCAGCGAGACCACCAGATTGACCTTGTCATCACTGCTCGCCGCCACCACGGCGTCGAAATCCGCCAACCGCGCGTCCTCCAGTGAGGACAGCTCGCAAGCGTCGGCCAGCAGCCATTCCACGCGCGGGAGTTCGTCCACGTCGATGGCGCGGGAATTCCGGTCGATCAGCAGCACCTCGTGGCCGCTGTCGCTCAGCTCGGTGGCGATGGAGCGCCCGACACTGCCCGCCCCCGCGATCGCGACCCGCATCCTAGCTCTCCTGCCTCTCGGTTCCGCGCGCACCCAGCCGTACTTGGAGGCCGTCGATATCGGCGGCGCGGGCGAGCACGTGCACTACATCTCCGGCCCGCAGCGTCTCGTCGCCGCGCGGCAGCAGGATCTCCCCGCCCCGCGACAAGTAGGCGACCCGTACCGGAAGAGCAGACTCCAACTGCTCGATCCTGTGGCCCACCCAGCCCGCGGTCAGCGGAGCCTCTGTCATGACCAGTGTTCCCGACGGGTCCCGCCACAGAGGCCCGAAGTCCAGCCCCGACGATCCGGGAATGAGCCGCCGCAGGATCGTGTCGGCGGTCCAGTGCACCGTTCCCACGGTCGGGATACCGAGCCGCTGGTAGACCTCGGCGCGCCGCGGATCGTAGATGCGCGCCACGACGTGCTCGACCCCGAAGGACTCACGTGCCACCCGCGCGGAAATGATGTTGGAGTTGTCGCCGCTGCTCACGGCGGCGAACGCGGAGGCGGTCTCGATACCGGCCGCGACGAGCACCTCGCGGTTGTGCCCCAGGCCGCGGACCGCGGCCTGGGCCGTGGAAGGGCGCAACCGCCGGAACGCCTCGGGATCCTGGTCGATCACGGCGACCGAATGCCCCATGTCCTCCAGCGTGTGCGCGAGTGTGGACCCCACCCGTCCGCACCCCAGTATGACGATGTGCACTACTCATCTGCTCCAGAGGTCGGCCTCCGGCCGAGAGATCGCACATCCCGCGGCCGTTCCGTCAGATTCATACCCAACCACGGATCGCTGTGCTGTGTTTTTTGGGTCGTTCGCCTTTGGGGCGCTTGGAGCCGGTGTCTTCCCTCGTCGTCCGCTGCTCCCTCGTTCCTCGGTCGCAGCGTTCTCCTCGGTCCAGACACCGGCGCGCCCCTTCGGCTCACTCCCGGGGTGCTCGCCTTCGGGGGCAACCGGCCCGTTCGTTCTCGGATAGGGTTGCCACGGGCGGGCGGTCGTTGTCGTGAGGGTCACCCACAGTGCCCGAACAGTCCCGTCTGTGCGGAGGTCGTCTTCCTTGAGCCTGATCGGAACCCGTCTCGAGTTGCGCGTCGACAATGTCGCGCACGGAGGCTGGTGTGTGGGTCGCCATGATCAGCAGGTCGTGTTCGTACGGCACGCACTGCCTGGCGAGCGCGTACGGGCCCTGGTCACCGAAGAGACCACGCGATTCCTACGCGCCGATGCGGTGGAGATCTTGGAGGCCTCACCCGACCGGGTGGAGGCGCCGTGCCGCTTCGCCGGGCCGGGAGGGTGCGGCGGCTGCGACTGGCAGCACGCCTCCCTGGAGGCGCAGCGTCGGCTCAAAGGCCAGGTGGTCGCCGAGCAGCTGCGCCGTATCGCCGGCATCGACCGCGACGTGCACGTGGAGGAACTCGCGGGAGCGCCCGGCGGTCTCGGCTGGCGCACGCGCGTGCGTTTCGCCGTCGACACCGACGGCACGGCCGGACTGCGCCGCCACCGATCCCACGAGCTGGAGCCGGTCGACACGTGCTTGATCGCCCACCCGGAGGCGAACCGGCTCGGTGTTTCCGAGCTCGTGTGGCCAGGGGTTACCGAGGTCGAGGCCGTGGTGTCGGGGACGACCAGGGACAGCGCCGTCATCGTCACTCCACGCGGAGCCAAGCTGCCGGTTCTACCTGAACCCAAGGCGTCCTCGGCGGTGCTGCGCCGGTTCAAGGGAGGCAGGACCCAGCCGGTGCGAGGGCGGCGCGGGATTCGGGAGAACGTCGGCGGGCGCGAGTTCCGCGTCAGCGCCGGGGGGTTCTGGCAAGTGCATCCCGCGGCGGCGCGGACGCTGACCGAGGCCGTGCTGGCAGCATTGGAGCCCAAGCCCGGCGAGACCGCGCTCGACCTGTACTGCGGTGCCGGGCTGTTCGCCGGCGCGCTGGCTGACGCGGTGGGCCCCGAAGGGCGGGTACTGGGTGTGGAGAGCAGTGCCGAGGCGGTCCGCGACGCCCGGCACAACCTGCGCGACACGGCCTGGGCGCGGATCGAGTGTGCCGATGTGGCGACACAGTTGCGGGAATGGGTCGACATGCGAGTGGACATCGCGGTCATCGACCCGCCGCGCGCCGGTGCCGGCCGGGTCGTCGCCGAGCAGTTGGCGGAGCTGCGCAACCGCCGCATCGCCTATGTGTCCTGCGACCCGGCGACGCTCGCTCGTGACCTGAAGGCCTTCGTCGAAGCCGGGTATGAACTGACGGAGCTGCGCGCGTTCGATTCCTTCCCGATGACCCACCACGTGGAGTGCCTGGCGGTGCTGGACCGGAGCTAGCCGGGTTCGTGCGCCGCTGATGCGCCGGGGCGTCCCATGCGCCCCCACCGCTTGGTCCTGCCGCACCAATCGCCGGAGGCGGCCAGTTTTCCTGATCGACCGCCCTTTCGCTCGTGCTGCTCGACAATGGTGGGAGGGAGGGGCTGTGCACAGAAGCGTGCGGGGGACGGCCGGCTTGCTGGCCGTGGTGGGATGTATGGGGGCGGGTGGCCCGATGCACCCTCGGTCGGAAACCGCAGAGGCGGTCTACCAGGGCTGCTTTGCGGACACGCAGGCCGAGAATGAAGGGCCTGGAGTGGAGATCACGCCCGATCTCCTCATCCTGGGCGACAGGGCGACAGCGCCCAAATATATCCTTATGCTGCCGCGGCCTTCACTGTCCCTCAACTTGAGGGTCCTGTGTACATTCCAGGGCCGATCAAGGTCGACGGGACCCTGACCATGGAAGTCGACTTCTCCCCCAGCTTCAGCGGCGAGGAGATGCGGTACATATTGGCGGCTTCGGGGAAGAACCCTGAGGGCGTGGAGGAATCCCCTCCCGAGCGTATCGAGGTGGACGTGTCGGGGTTCGCCTACGGGGATGAGCAAACCCCTGTCAGGGCGCTGGACACGCTGACGGCGACCCCTGTCTTCGTTGGTTGGGATGGAGGGGTCGGCACGTATGCGGTGACTTCTGTGGAGTTCTCCCTCGACCCCGAATATGGGGCAGACTGCACGATCACAAGGACGGGGTCCCCGCAGAACCCGATATCGCGGTTCCAGGTGGGACTCGACAGCAGCATGAGTACGGCCCTCGAAGAAGCAGCGGACGAAAGAGAGAGTAAGCGTTGGCTGCTGGCGTTCTCTGGAGCAGTGGGTCTGGCGCTACTGATGTTCGTCGTGATACCGGCTCTCCGTAGATCCGAATGGATGCGCCAGGCCGTTGCGATGCTCTTTGGGCGGAAGAGCTGACAGAGCGCCGCTTTCGGCAAAGCGGCGGAGGACGGTGCCCGGTGCGCGACCGAGTGGGCCCCGCACCCTTTCAGCGGCCTGCTGTGCGCGGGGCTGCCCGGGTGCGTGACCGGCCACATGCGGCCGGTCGCGGTGGAGGTGCCCGCGCTTCGGTTGCGTGGCAGGGGCGCAGAGGGAGGACAATGGGGCGCATGCGCTTGAGGATCTTTACCGAACCCCAGCAGGGCGCTTCCTACGACACCCTGCTGACCGTTGCGAAGGCGACCGAGGACCTCGGTTACGACGCTTTTTTCCGTTCTGACCATTTTCTGCGGATGGGAGACACCGACGGCCTCCCCGGCCCCACCGATGCCTGGGTCACGTTGGCCGGCCTGGCCCGGGAGACGTCGCGGATCCGGCTGGGCACGCTCATGACCGCGGCGACGTTCCGCCATCCGGGTCCGCTGGCGATCAGTGTCGCCCAGGTCGACCGGATGAGCGACGGCCGCGTCGAGTTCGGCTTCGGGGCCGGCTGGTATGAGGATGAGCACACCGCGTACGGCATCCCGTTCCCGGCGACGGCCCGCGAGCGCTTCGACCGCTACGAGGAGCAGCTGGACATCATCACCGGACTGTGGGCGACCCCGGTGGGCGAGACGTTCAGCTTCGAGGGTCGGCACTACCGGCTGGCCGAGGGGCCCGCGCTGCCCAAGCCCCAGCAGGCGCCGCGCCCGCCGGTGCTCATCGGCGGCACGGGTGCCAAACGCACGCCCCGGCTGGCCGCGGCCTACGCCGACGAGTACAACGTTCCGTTCAGCTCCATCGAGGACACCGCGGCGGCGTTCGAGCGGACTCGCAACGCGGTGAAGGCCGCGGGGCGCTCCGAGCCGATGGTCTACTCGGCGGCCCAAGTGCTGTGCTGCGGCCGCGACGACGCGGAGGTCGCCCGGAGGGCAGCGGCGATCGGCCGGGACGTGGCGGAGTTGAAGGAGAACGGGCTGGCGGGTAGTCCGGCCGAGATCGTGGATAAGGTCGGCCGTTTCGCCGAGGTCGGTGCGGAGCGCATGTACCTGCAGGTTCTCGACCTGTCCGACCTGGACCACCTGGAGCTGGTGGCCTCGCAGGTCGCCCCGCAGGTCCGGTAGGGGCTCAGAGGCGCCGCCCGTGCTCAGGGCGGCGCCGTCGGCGTTCACCGGTGCGGCGGATAGGGCGGCAGGACGGCGACCCAGGTAACTTGATATCGAGATATCTGTTCGATACCTTGATGTCGAGATAAGCAGGAGCCAATCACTGAGCGTGTGAGGTTTGCCGCCCGGCGCGAGGGTAGCCGCCATGGTGACCCCCTGGCCGCCCGCGTGTGCGGCCGTGGCAGGTCACCACTGGTAGAAGACGTATTTCGGCATGCTGCGAGGTGGGTCGGCCTCGATATAGCGGGCTATCTCGTTAGGGCGACCTCAGTGATGTCCCGGCGCGCCGCTAAGGCAGGATGCTGGGAAAAGTGGCGAGATCAGGAGGCGAACACCGTGTCCGCGAACAGCTTTGGCAGCCGTGACACGCTCCGCGTTGGCGACGAGTCGTATGAGATCTTCCGCTTGGACGCCGTAGAGGGTGCCAAGCGTCTTCCCTACAGCCTGAAGGTGCTGCTGGAGAACCTGCTCCGCACCGAGGACGGCGCGAACGTCACCGCCGAGCACATCCGGGCTCTTGGGAACTGGGAGCCCAACGCCCAGCCCAATCAGGAAATCCAGTTCACCCCTGCGCGGGTGCTCATGCAGGACTTCACCGGTGTCCCCTGCGTGGTGGACCTCGCGACGATGCGCGAGGCCGTCAACGACCTCGGCGGCGACCCGGCCAAGATCAACCCTCTGGCCCCGGCGGAACTGGTGATCGACCACTCGGTCGTCGTCGACATCTTCGGCCGTCCCGACGCTTTCGAGCGCAACGTTGAGATCGAGTACGAGCGCAACCACGAGCGCTACAAGTTCCTGCGCTGGGGGCAGACCGCCTTCGACGAGTTCAGGGTGGTTCCGCCCGGAACCGGAATCGTGCACCAGGCCAACATCGAGCACCTGGCTCGCGTCACGATGAACCGCAACGGGCAGCTCTACCCCGACACCTGTGTGGGCACCGACTCCCACACCACCATGCAGAACGGCCTGGGCATCCTGGGCTGGGGCGTCGGCGGTATCGAGGCCGAGGCCGCAATGCTCGGCCAGCCGATCTCGATGCTCATCCCGCGCGTCGTCGGGTTCAAGCTCACCGGGAGCCTCAAGCCCGGCACCACAGCGACCGACCTGGTGCTCACCATCACCGAGATGCTGCGCAAGCACGGCGTGGTCGGCAAGTTCGTCGAGTTCTACGGTGACGGCGTGGCCGCGGTGCCGCTGGCCAACCGTGCGACCATCGGCAACATGAGCCCGGAGTTCGGTTCCACCGCCGCGATCTTCCCGATCGACGACGAGACCATCCGGTACATGTCGCTCACCGGCCGCAGCGAGGAGCAGACCCGGCTGGTCGAGACCTACGCCAAGGAGCAGGGACTCTGGCACGACCCGGCACAGGAGCCGGTGTTCTCCGAGTACCTGGAACTGGACCTCGGCGATGTCGTACCGTCCATCGCCGGTCCCAAGCGCCCGCAGGACCGCATCGCCCTGTCGGCGGCCAAGCCGACCTGGCGCAAGGACGTGCGCGAGTACGTGCGCGACGACGGTCTCAAGAACCTCGTGGACAAGACGTCCGCCGATTCGTACCCGGCCTCCGACCCGCCGGGCTACATCGCCGCAAGTGCGAACGACAGCGGGGAGAAGAAGGACCCGGCCCCGGACGTGTCGCACGCCCCTGCCGACAGTACCGCCGGCGGACCGCTCAAGCGTCCGAGTAACCCGGTCCCGGTCACCCTGGCCGACGGCACCACGACCAAGGTCGACCACGGCTCCGTGGTGATCGCCGCGATCACCTCCTGCACCAACACCTCCAACCCTTCGGTCATGCTCGGCGCCGCCCTGTTGGCCAAGAAGGCAGTGGAGAAGGGGCTGTCCCGCAAGCCGTGGGTCAAGACCTCCCTTGCGCCGGGCTCCACGGTGGTCACCGACTACTACGAGCGCTCCGGACTGACGCCCTACCTGGACAAGCTCGGCTTCAACCTGGTCGGCTACGGGTGCACCACCTGCATCGGCAACTCCGGCCCGCTGCCCGAGGAGATCTCCAAGGCCGTCAACGACCACGACCTCGCTGTCACCTCGGTGCTGTCCGGCAACCGCAACTTCGAGGGCCGGATCAACCCCGACGTCAAGATGAACTACCTGGCGTCGCCGCCGCTGGTGGTGGCCTACGCGCTGGCCGGGTCCATGGACATCGACATCACCACCGAGCCGCTCGGCATCGGCGCCGACGGCACACCGGTCTACCTCGCCGACATCTGGCCGACGCCGGAGGAGATCCAGGAGGTCATCGACTCCGCGATCGCCGCGGACATGTACAAGAGCGCCTACTCCGACGTGTTCGCCGGCGACGAGCGCTGGCAGTCGCTGCCCACGCCGACCGGTGACACCTTCGAGTGGGAGGCCGACTCCACCTACGTCCGCAAGCCTCCCTACTTCGAGGGCATGGGGCGGGAGCCCAGCCCGGTCGCCGACATCACCGGCGCTCGCGTGCTCGCCAAGCTGGGCGACTCGGTGACCACCGACCACATTTCCCCGGCCGGTGCGATCCAGCCGGGTACCCCGGCCGCCGAGTACCTTACCGAGAACGGGGTCCAGCGCAAGGACTTCAACTCCTACGGTTCGCGGCGCGGCAACCACGAGGTCATGATCCGCGGCACCTTCGCCAACATCCGGCTGCGCAACCAGATCGCGCCGGGCACCGAGGGCGGATACACCCGCGACTTCACCCAGGCCGAGAACGCCGCCGATGCGCCGGTGACGTTCATCTACGACGCCGCGCAGAACTACGCCGCGCAGGGCACCCCGCTGGTGGTGCTGGGCGGTAAGGAGTACGGTTCGGGCTCCTCGCGCGACTGGGCGGCCAAGGGCACCGCGCTGCTGGGCATCCGTGCGGTCATCACCGAGTCCTACGAGCGCATCCACCGCTCCAACCTGATCGGCATGGGTGTGCTGCCGCTGCAGTTCCCCCAGGGCCAGTCGGCGGACTCCCTGGGCCTCACCGGTGAGGAGACCTTCTCCATCACCGGTATCACCGAGCTCAACGAGGGCCGCATCCCCTCCACGGTGAAGGTCACCACCGACACCGGTGTCGAGTTCGACGCCGATGTCCGCATCGACACCCCCGGCGAGGCCGACTACTACCGCAACGGCGGCATCCTGCAGTACGTGCTGCGCCAGTTGATCGCGAAGTAGCCCCTCTCCGGGCGACCGACCCCGCTCCGGCCCACCCGGCCCGCCGAGCGGTACACGAGCGCCGCCGCGCCCATCAGGCGCGGCGGCGCTCTGCTGGTGCCAGAACCCGGGCAGGGCCGGCCCGGGGTCAGGACTGCGCATCGGACGATTCGCTGAAGCGGGCTCGGCGTTCCAATTCCCGCTTGCTGTAGGCGGCCGTGCGGACGGCCTCCTCACTTTCGAAGGTGGAGCCCAGCGCACCGGCGACGGTGCCCATCGAGCTCGCGAGCCAGGCGATGGCGCCGTAGTCGGTGATCCCCACCGGGTGGCCGAGTTCCGACTGCAGGAGCTGCGGATCGATGACGATGAGCACCCCGATCAGGGTGGCCGTGAACAGCAGGGCGTACATGCAGACGACGCCGAACACTACGGTGACGATGGTCACGGTGTTGTACAGTACGGACTCTTTCTGCGCCGACTGTTCGGAGGGTCGCTCCCACAGGTCGTTGTAGGCGATGAGCCAGACGGTCATCGCGGTGAGGGCGAAGGCGCTGATCAGCGCCAGGCGCAGCGGGCTGAGCGCATCGGCGATGGCCCAGATGGACCCGTAGAAGACGCCGAACGCGGCCGTGGCCGTGGCCGCGGCCAGGGCGCTCGACAGGCTGGGGATCAGCCGCCACGGGCGGTTGCCGCGCACCATGCCGAACAGCATCCGCGCCTTGCCTCGCACCCCGATCAGGGCCGTGTAGGTGTCATGGTGCTCCATGTCCTTTTTCGCCACAGGCAAGCGGTGGATGGGGGAGGCCAGGGTGACCGGGGAGCGCGGCTCTCTTGCCACGCCGCTCGGCTCCTTTGCACCCAAGGCCGCGGCCGCCTCCCCGAGGAAGTACACGACCGCCTGCCGTACGTGGCGCCGCGGCCAGAGCCCGCCCGCGGCGGGGAGCGAGATCAGGGCGGTGCGGTGCGCGGTGCTGAAGCTGGAGAGGACCGGGTGCGTTTCGATATGGCGGGGCAGGTCGGTCAGGGCGACCAGGTAGTCCCATCTCCGCTCGGCCATCATGCGGTGGGCGATTTTACGGATCGGGATGTTGCCCTGGTCGTTGAGGGTGAGTTCCTCGCAATCGGTTTCCACGCGCCACGACACCGTGTCGTCGACCTCCGCGGACAGCGTATCGGGCAGGTCGGCGGCCACGCGTTCGGCGATTCGGTCTGCCATGCCCGGGTCGGCGACGAGTCCGACGGTGACGGTCCGCCCAGAGGCGGAGGCGCCGCCGTCCCCGGGGGATCCCGGTCGATCGTGCTCCGCCATCGAAATCGCCCCCCGTATCCGTCATCGACCGGCGGAACCGCTCAGGACGGCCCTGGCGGCCGGAGCCGACTGCCGGTATCCGGCGGCTACCCAGAATGCGGCGGGGCAAGTCCGCCATTGCGCATGTCCACGAGCGTCCTGGGCACAACTAGATGATTGAGTCCGATGTCTTCAGTGGTCATAGGCGATCAGGGACCGCTTGACGGGTGCGTCAGTCTCCCAGTTGTGCCAGATCGCCGCAGCCAGGGCCAGCAGCCGCTGGCCGGTGCGGGCGA
>JAJYTD010000070.1 GCA_021793235.1 Actinomycetes bacterium
CGAGGTGCTGGTGCACCGGTTCTTCAAAAAGGACCGGTCGGTGATGTTCGACCTGGCGGGTCACCTGGAGCTGAAGGCGACCTCATCGGATGACTCGGTGCTGGTGGCGCTCGAGCACGCGAGGGAGTACGCGGGCAAGCGGCGCGACTTCATTCCGCTGCCGCCCCCGGCTGAGGAGGATGATCCGGAGTCGGGGATCGGCTTCGCGTCGGGCAACTGGCGGCGCGTGGTGTGCGACCGCAAGCACCCGGGCATGGTGGAGCGGCGCCACTTCGAGGCGATGGTGTTCTGCTACCTGGCCGAGGAACTGCGCACCGGCGATGTCGCCGTCGTCGGCTCGAACGAGTACGCCGACTGGTCCGAGCACCTGCTGCCGTGGTCGGAGTGCGAGCGGCGGCTGTCGGCGTTCTGCGCCGAGGTCGGCCTGCCTGACACTGCGGCGGGGTTCGTCGACCACCTCAAGCACCAGCACCTGGACGCCTCCATGGAGCTGGAGTCGGGGTACGCCGACAACACCGACCTGTTCATCGACGACGGGGTGCCCCGGCTGCGAGCGCGGCGCGGCTCTGGCGCTCCGCAGGCGGTGGAGAAGCTGGCCGAAGCGATCGAAGCGCGCATGCCCGAACGCTCCCTGCTGGGGATCGTGGCGCGCACCGCCTACTGGCTGGGCTGGCACCACTGCTTCGGCCCCGCCTCCGGGTCGGACCCCAAGATCCGGGACACGTTGGGCCGCTACTCGCTGGCGGTGTTCACCGGCGGCATCAACCTCGGCCCCTACGAGGCGGCCAAGCACATCGCCGGGATCACCGCCCGTGAGCTGTCGATGGTGCGCAACCGCCACATCGACCTGAAGAAGCTCAACGCCGCGATCGCGGTCGTGGTCAACGCCTTCAACGACCTGGACGTGGTGCGGGCGTGGGGCGACGGTACTTCCGTGGCGGCCGACGGCACGCAGGTGGAGACCTACGTCGACAACCTGCTCGCCGAGACCAGTATTCGCTACGGCGGGGTGGGCGGCATCGCCTATCACTACGTCTCCGACACCTATGTGGCGTTGTTCTCCCGGTTCATCCCGTGCGGGGTGTGGGAGGCGGTGCACCTGATCGAGGGGCTGTTGGAGAACAAGTCCGACGTCAAGCCCTCCACCGTCCATGCGGACACGCAAGGCCAGTCGGCGCCGGTGTTCACCCTGGCCACGTTGTTCGGGTTCGACCTGCTGCCCCGGATCCGCAACTTCAAGGACCTGACCTTCTTCCGCGCCTCGGACAAGGTGATCTACCCCAGCACGGACGAGCTGTACGGGGAGCGGGGCCGCAACGTCATCGACTGGAGGCTCATCGAGCGGCACTGGCGCGATCTGATGCAGGTCGCGATCTCCATCAGCGAGGGCCGCCTGTCGTCGGCCACGCTGATGCGCCGGCTGCGCTCGAACTCGCGCAAGAACCGAATCTACAAGGTGTTCCGCGAGGTCGGCCGGTCGGTGCGCACGGTGGCGCTGCTGCGTTTTCTAGCCGACCCGGCGCTGCGGGCGCGCATCACCGCGGCCACCAACAAGGTCGAGTCCTACAACGACTTCTCCCAGTGGCTGCGGTTCGGCAACAACGGGGTGCTGGCCGACAACGACCCCGACGAGCAGGAGAAGCTCATTAAGCTCAACACCCTGCTGGCCAACCTGGTCATCTTCCACAACGCACTGGACATCGCCGACGTGGTCCGCGACCTGATCGCGGAGGGGTGGACCATCACCGCCGAGGAGATCGCCGCTCTGTCCCCCTACATCCGCGCTCACATCACCCGGTTCGGCGCCTACGCCACCGACGTCCTGGCGATCGAGCCGGAGGCGTTCAACCCGTCCCTGGACGAAATCGACTTCACCGTCATGGACCTGGCCGCCTGAGGCACGGGCGGGAAGTGCCGCCAGCGCGGTTGCGTTCCGACCGCGTATGGGCATGGACCTGGTGCGGTTCTTGCCCCGCCCCGCGCCGTCGCGGCGCCCCCTGATGGAAAGGCACCCCTGTGGCCCAGATGACGCCCGAGGTCGAACGGCTGGTTCGGCTCATGCTCCTGCTGCCCAGCGATCACCACCACGAGCTGTACAAACGCCTGATGGACGAGAGCGGCGACACCGCGGAGGTGATGTCGATGCGCTGGTTCGTCGGGGACGCGGCGAAGATGTGGCCGCCGGCCGGGTCGCGCAACCTCGCCTCGGCGGTGCTCACCGCCTTCGCCGCCCCCAGCGAGGCGACGCTGGCCCTGATCTCGGACGCGATCACCGACGCACCCACCACCGGCCCCGGTCCGGGTGCGGCGTGGGTGGAGCGGGCGCGGGCCGCCGCGATCGACGTGCTCGCCTTCGCCCGTCCCGTGGAGGAGGTGCTCGCCGAGGCGGCCGAGCACTGGACCCTGCGTAGTTGACGAATCAGGCGTCGGCGGTGAGCTGGCGGGCGGCCTCGCGCAGCGAGGGCCGCCCGTGGGCGCCGTCCAGCAGGCGGGCCGCAGCGGCGAGCATGCGCTGGGTGCGCACCGACGCCACCGCCCCTTGGCGGGGCAGCACGTCGCGCACCAGCACCGCCTCGGCCTCCTCCCACGCCCGGGCGTGCGCCAGCGCCCACAGCAGGCTCGCCTGGGAGACGACCACCGCCCGGTCATAGCCTGTGGGCCGGTCGGCTGCCGCGGCGAAGAGTTCGGCCGCCCGCCCCCAGGAGCCGGTGTCGGCGCAGATCATGGCGTGGTGCCAGGCGATCTCCGACTCCTCCAGCCACCACGCCCACGCCGGATCCCCCTGACGGGGCCCATCCAGGTACAGGCTTCGGGTCTGGGCGATCAGGTCACGTGCGCGGGTGTGCTCGCCCATCTGGGCGGCGGCCCGCGCGGCCCGCAGGGTGAACAGGGTGCGCATGCTCCCCTTGGCTCCGTCGGACAGGACGGTGTCGCAGATGCGGGCGGCTTCAACGGGTTGGCGGAGGTGGACGTCGGCCATCGCGAGTTGGCCGAGCACGAAGTACTCCATGGACCGGTCCCCGGCGGTGCGGGCGCTTAGCAGGGCCTCCAGGCTCATCTGCCGTGACAGGTCCTGGCGTTCGGCGTCGAAGGCGACCCATCCGGCGATCTGCTGGGCTTCGGCCGCGGCGGCGAGCACGTCTGAGTCGGCGTCGAAGCGGGCCATAGCGGTGCGGTGGGCGCACCTTGCGGCGTGGGCGGCGGCGTCCACGATGTCGCGGGCCCCGAACTTGGTGTCCAGGGCGACGATGTGGGCGCTGGTGGTGCGCACCTCGGCGGTCGCGTCCTCGGATCGGCCCGCGGTGGGCGCCTGGACCACGACGTCCTGGTCCGGGGTGCGGATGCGGTCGGGGTCGGTGGCCAGGACGCGGGCCAGCAGAAGCTGGTAGCGCTCGCTGGGCTGGTAGGTGCCCTTCTCCCAGTCGCGGATCATCCGCGTCAGGGACTCGGTGGTCGCGGTCACCTCTCTCCCGCCGGCGCGGCGCAGCTCACGAGCCAGGCGCGCCACGTCCCACCCGCGTGCTCGGCGGGCGCGGCGCAGGGGGTTGTCCGGGCGTGGAGCGGTAGGGGGCATGGTGCCATTCTCGCAGCCCGGCCCGGTGTTCAACCCCCGCGGATACAGCGCCTCTCCGTCCTCCTCCGCGATCCTCCGCCTTCCTCATCGTGACCGGGCCGCGCTGGCGACGCAGGGTGGTGGAAACGACCGACGAACCGGAGGCGGCGATGAGTCCTGGCACGATGCCTCCCGACCGCTACGTGCTCACCTGGGTCAGCACCGCGCCGGGCGGAGCGGAGCGGTCGGTGGCCGAGCTGGCCACCACCTTGTGCTCTGGCGGTCACCAGGTGCACGTGGTGCTGTGGGACCAGGCCGGGCGCACGCTCTCCCCGGCGCTGCCCCTGCCCTTCGACCTGACGCTGGTCACCGACTTCGCCGCCTACCGCCAGGCCCTGGACCAGGCACTGGCCCCGGGCGCGATGGCGCTGATCAGCACTCACCGCACCGCGACCGTCGACATCGACGCCGCCCGACCTCACGGTGTCGTGGTCCTGCCCGTGCTGCGCGCCCTCCTGCTCGACCAGGGGCGGCTGCGGATGTTGGATCCGGCCACCGGGCACCTGCGAGCCACGCCCCTGCCACAGGTGGACTGGGATGCCTGGGCCCGAGCGCACTGCTGGGTGGGAGTCAGCGCCGCCGCCACCCGCTCCCTGACCCACCACGCGCCCCGCCCGATCCGGGCCCTGACCATCCACAACGGCGTGGCCGCCGACCACCTGCCCTTCTCCACACCGGGCCGCGTCCGCAGGGCGGCGGTGGTGGCCCGTCTGGAGGAGTGGAAGCGCATCGACCGCGTCATCGACGCCTACGCCGCCCTGCCCTCCTGGGCCCGGGACCGGATGCGCCTGGACGTCTACGGCGACGGTCCGGCCCGCCCAGCCCTGGCCGACCGCATCGACCGGCACGGGATGGCCGGCCACATCACCCTGCGCGGCCACACCGGAGTCTGGCGCGCCTCCAGCGACCTTTTGGTGTCGGCGTGCGAAGTCGAGGCGTTCGGCCGTGTGGTGATCGAGGCCGGGATGGCGGCCATCCCCCAGATCGTGCCCGACCGGGGCGGGTCGGCCGAGCTGGTGATGGACGAGATCACCGGGCTGCGCTACGACCCCACCGTCCCCGGCGCGCTGACCGAAGCGTTGGCCCGTGCCGCGGCCTGGGACACCCCGGCCCTGACCCACTACGCCTGGGCGGCGCGCGCCCACGCCCGCCGGTTCGACATCACCGGTTACGCGGCCGCCTACACCGCCCTGGCCCACGACCTGACCGCCCATGCCGCCCTGCCCGCCGCGGCCTGACCGAACCAACCCGTAAGGAGCACGTGGTGAAGTACGAAGCCGAACGCGACCTGGTCGCCAACACCGTCCACCGCCTCTACAAGTGGGGGATGCTCGACACCACCGGCGGCGCCGTGTCCTGCCGCGCCGACGACGGCACCATCCTCGTCACCCCCTCTGGCACCTCGTTCCGGTTCTGGGAGATGGTGCCCTCTGACGTCATCGCCCTGTCCCCCGAGGGCGAGATCGTGGACCGCACCAGCCGCCTGGCCGCCTCGGGCACCTCCGTGCACCTGGCCATCTACCAGCGCTTTGGCCACGCTGGCGGGGTGGTGCACGCCCACGCCCCCTACTCGCTGGCGTTCGCCTCCCTGGGGCGCACCGTGCCGTCGGTGACCAACCAGCTCGACACCATGGGCGAGATCCCCTGCCTGGTCGCCGACGACACCGAGACCAAGGCCAAGGTGCGCGCCGGGGAACTCACGGTGGAGGTGCCCGCCGGGATCGTGCAGCGCCCGGACGTCAACGCCGTCAACGTCCACCAGCTCATCCCCCAGTTGGAGGAGCACCTGGTGCCACGCGCCGACGAGGTGGCCCGCCACGGGCTCGGGTTCCTCATCTACCGGCACGGCGCCTTCACCTTGGCGCGGGGCCTGTACGAGGCGACCGAGAACTTCGCGCGCATCGAGGTCGCCGCCCGCACCGCGTTGTTCCAGTCCCTGCTGCTGGGCGGCATCGACCACGTCGTGCCCAACCCGCTCTTCCCCCAGGGCACGGCCGCGTGAGCCGAACCACCCCACCACACCGGCGCGGTGTCCTAGGCTCGACCGGGTGAGCCACACCGATACCGCCTCTGACCAGCAGTTCTATGCGCGCCTGCCCGCCACCCGCGGCGCGGCGGGCGCGCTCATCCGCTCCCCGGAAGGGGAGGTGCTGCTGGTGGAGCGCACCTACAAACCCGACCAACCGTGGGGCATCCCCGGCGGCATCATCGAACACGGCGAGTCGCCGCTGACCGCGTGTCGCCGCGAGCTGACCGAGGAACTCGGCGTGAAGGCGATCGTGGAGCACCTGGCCGCCGTCGACTGGGTCCCGCCCCGCGGCGGGCGCACCGCCGCCTTGCAGTGGCTGTTCACCGCCCGCCTGCCCGAAGACGCCGAGCTGCGCCTGCCCCCCGACGAACTCTCAAGCTGGGCGTGGGCGGCACCCGAACGCCTCGGCGAGCTGTTGCCCGCCCACATCACCCGCCGCGTCACCGCCGCCCTGGCCGCCCACGCATCGGGCACCACCGCCTACCTCGAACACGGACACCCCACCCTGGAGGATCGTTGACCGCACCGAGCCTAGAGCGCACCACCGCGGTGGCCGCGGCGTTCACCGCCGTCGCCGAACGCCGCGCCGCCGGAGGATACGCTCCCGTCTACGCGGCCATGGCCGCCGCCTGCGCCACCGACCCGACCGCCCTGGACCTGGCCGCCCGAGCCTCCGACGGGCAGAACCCGCCCTCCCTGCTGCTGGGCGCGGTCCAGTACCTGCTCGCCCGTCACCACCAAGGCCACCCGCTGGCCCGCTTCTACCCCGTCCTGACCGGACAGCCCGCCCCCGACCCCGAGGCCGACGCCCCGTGGCCCGACCTGCGGGCGTTCCTCGCCGAGCACCGCGACCAGGTCGCCGAGATCGTCGCCACACGCCTGGTCCAGACCCACGAGGTCGGCCGGTGCGCCTACCTCTACCCGGCCCTGACCGCCGCCCGCCGCCACGCCGACGCTCCGCTCGCCGCGGTCGAGATCGGCCCCTCGGCCGGGCTCACCCTGGTCCCGGACCGCTACGCCTACGACTACGGCACCGGCTCCACCGTCGGCGCTCCCGACTCTCCGCTGGTGCTGGCCAGCGAGCTGCGCGGCCCCCACCGCCCCCCGATCCACGACGGGGGCCCCGAGATCGTGTGGCGGGCCGGGATCGACCTCAACCCCCTGGACCTGGCCGATGCCGAGGACCGCACCTGGCTGCGGTCCCTGATCTGGCCCGACCACCCCGACCGGGCCTCCCGCCTGGACGCCGCCTTCACCGCCGCCCGCACCGGAGCGCTCCCGCCCATCTACCGCGGTACCGCCGCCCAGCACCTGCCCGCCCTCCTGGAGCGGGCCCCCGCCGAGGCGGTGGTGTGCGTCTACCACACCGCCGTCACCGCCCACTTCACCCCCAAGGCACGCACGGAGCACGCCGACCTGCTGCGCGATCTGTCGAAGACACGGCGGATCCTGTGGCTGTGCGCCGAACCCGGCGAGGATCCACGGCTGCGGTTCACCGACCTGGACGGCGGCCACTCCCGGACCGAGGTCGTGCTGGGCGACTACCACCCGCACGGCGCCTGGCTGGACTGGCATCACCCAGGATGACGGGTTCTCAGCCGTCGCCTGTGCCCAACGCGCGGCGGGCACGCAGCTCCTTCAGGTCGGGGATGTGGTTGTACAGGGTCCCCGGGCTGACGCCGAGCAGCTTGGCGATGGAGGTCACCGAGTACTCGGGGTTGGGGAGCATGTCGCGGGCCGCGCGGATCAGGTCGGCGTTGACCACGCTGGGACGCCCGCCGACCCGGCCGCGGGCACGGGCGGCGGCCAGCCCTTCGCGGGTACCGGCCACGATGAGCTCGCGGATGAACTCGGCCAGCGCGGCAAACACGTGGAAGACCAGGCGCCCGCCCGGGGTCGTGGTGTCGAGCCTCTCGTGCAGGGAGGTGAAGCCGATCTCCCGGGTGCGCAGGTCGGCGACCATGGTCACCAGGTCCTGGAGCGAGCGGCCGTAGCGGTCTAGTGAGGGGACGACGAGGGTGTCGCCGGGGTTGAGGAAGTCGTGGCACGCCTTCAACTCGGGGCGCTCGTCGGTGCGCCCCGACTTCTTGTCGGCGAAGATCCGGCGGCACCCGGCCGCGGTGAGCGCGTCCATCTGGCGGTCGAGCTTCTGCGATCCGGTGGAGACACGGGCGTAGCCGATACGGATCTCGGTGAGCACGACCGGTTCGGCCGCGAGCGGGTCCAGGGGCGTGTCCATGCCCGCGATTCTCTCAGAAAACGGCTGGTGGGGGTTGTTGAACCCTCCTGGTTTCTGAAAGGGTTTTTGAAGGCTCGGGGAGGAGTTCGGCGCTCGCTCGCCAGATTCTTCAGAAAACGATCGTTTTCTGAAGGCCCTGTTCCGGCTGCCGGGACGCTCATGCGCCCGGCGACGCCGTCCCCACCCCACGGTTTATGACGCTCTCCTTCTTTGGGCGAGCTGCTGAAGTTGCCCTGCGTGGATGTCGCTCACCCACTCCCAGCCAGGCTTAGGCGAGTTGACCCGCGGGTCGTCGGGAACACCGCCGTCACGCAGGGCATGTACGTACGCGCGGTCCTGTTCGATCCGTGCGTGTACCTGATCAGCTCCGCAGACGGACCCGTGACCGGGGATGACGACATCGACGTCGTCCGCCACGTCCTCGAGCAGTTGCAGCCCAACGAGGTAGTCCTCGACCGGGTCATTGGTGCCGTTGAAGTCGTCGAGCATCGGAACGAAGACATCAGACAGCATGTCGCCGGCGACGAGCACCCCGCGTTCCTCGATCAACAGCGCCGCATGGCCCGGGGCATGCGCCGGGTGCTCAATAATCCGGACTTCAGGGCCATCCCAAGGAATCTGCACAGTTCCGGCAGGCAGACCGGTGATGAGGCCGTATAGGTCCAGCGGTGTCTCCTCGGCGATTTCCGGCGGTAGCCCCTCGGCGGCGCGGGCCTTCCAGCCCGCGTCTGACCGCACATCTCGCATGTCAGCCGCGCAGCGGGCTGTGCCGTAACGGGGCACTTCGCCAAGGTCGGCGTGCCAGAGCACGTGATCCCAATCAGGATGCGTCGAGAAGCCTGCCACGACGGGCTGGCCCATCTCGGACAGGTCGTTCGCAAGGCAGGTCAGTTCGTCGCCGGTAAGCCCGGGGTCGATGAGCAACACGCCGGCCTGGCCTTGCACGACAACGGCGTTGTTCTGGAGTAACTCGCTTTGGTGGATCAGCACACCCTCCGCGACCTGCGTCAGCATGGCGTCCCTACCTTTCTTCGTGGGTTGATCGAGCCATTCGTAGACAGCTCGGTGAGGTCGGTGATCGTGTAGTCGCCGCTGGCGTGCATCCGCCGGAGCTCGGCCTGCTGCTTGGGGCTGAGCGTCCGGTCAGAACGGCGGTTCGTCTTTGCCGAACCCCCGCAAACGGCCAGTGGCGGTAAGCCGCGCCTCGACGGCTCGCTAACGCCACTGACCGTTCCATTGCTGCTCACGCCCCGTGCCCAGGATCCGCGCCAGGGTGGGGATCACCACCGCCGCGGGGACGAGGTGTAGTCCGAGGAGGGCGGTGGTGGTGGCGGTGTCGGCCCCGGAGAGGAAGGGCGGGACCAACGAGATGGCGGTCAGCGCCACTGCCGTCCACACGAATCGCTCGGCGGGGTGAGCGCTCCAACGAAGAAGAGCGGCGGCAATGACGATGCCCACGACCGAGAAGAAGCCGGTCACTACGGCGAACCCGGACAGCGGGATCGTCTCGCCATCGGTGACCTCGAAGTCGACGCCGGCGGCCCGGACAAGCGCGGCGGCGAGGGTGGTGACCGCCGTCGCCGCGAGCGCGGCAATGACGCCGATGCCGGCGAGCCCGCGGAACCGGTGGGGGCGGCTGGTCCGGCCGGCGGCCGCGCCGGCCACGATCCCGGTTTCCTTCGTGCTGTTCATGTCGTTCCTCCGGTCATTGGTGTACGGGGTGCCTTGACTGGAATGTGAGGGCCTTGGCTCCCGGGCGGAGTGATGATGCGTACCCTCGCCCTGCGGCGGCCCGGGTTCCGCAGGGCGCGGACGCCGGTGCCGCGGAGCCAGAACCCGGCATCGCGTTCGAGGGCCGGCCCCGGCTCGCCATCGCGCAGCTCCAGCTGCACCCGGCCACGGGTGACGAGGCAGAACGCGTCGTGCCACTCCGCCGCGATCACGGCGATACGCGCGCCGCCGCGCAGCATCGAGGCGAGCGCCGTGACGTCCGTGGACACGCTGGCATCGGTGTAGCGGCGCACCAGCTCGCGCGTTTCGGCGTCCTCCTCGCCGCCGGTCCAGTCCTGCTGCTCGGCGGGCAGGTGCTCCCGCATCCCGGCACGGGCCCGCTGCAGCGCGCTGTTCACCTGAATCCTTCCGAGGATGCCCCTGGCCTTCAGGTCAGGGAGGAATCGGACTCCTGCGGAGCGGGACAAGAGACGGCGATGCGCCCCCGGTTGGATCTCCGCCCACCAAAACCGTGAAACCCGCACACCACCTCTGAAAGCAGTGCTAGCTTAAGGAGCGTTGGCTCGGGCGAAAACCAAGTTCGAGTCGGCCTACCGCCGGGCTGGCGGGAAGTGATGTCTGTGGAGCTGGTGTAAGACCGATGGGCGGTGCTCTTCCGCTCCTCGTCGTTAACTCGGATCGGCAGTTGGCCGCGAAGCAGAAAGCTCGACTCGCGAGAGAAGAATCTCCCTGCTTTAGCTGGGAGAGAAGTCAAGGAGTTGACGGAGTCCCCCAGGAGCTCCGCGACATCCTTCGCCGGCCAGCCGAGCACATCCCGCAGGATCAACACGGCCCGCGGGCGCGGCGCGAGGTGCTGGACTGCGACCAGGTAGGCCAGCTCGATCGTCTCCCGCGCGACGGCGACGGCCTCCGGCTCGTCCGCGTCGCCCGCGGGCAGCTCGTCGAGCAGCCGATCCGGGTAGGGCTGCAGCCACAGCACCTCGCCGCCGGTTGCAGGCTCCGGGCGGCGCTTGGCGAGCAGGTCCAGGCAGGCGTTGGTGGCGATCCGATACAACCAGGCCCGCAACGTCGACCGCCCCTCGAAGGTCTCCCGCCGCCGCCAGGCACGCATGAACGTCTCCTGCACGGTGTCCTCGGCGTCCTCGAACGACGCGAGCATCCGGTAGCAGTGCACGTGCAGCTCCCGCCGGTGCCGCTCCGCAAGTCCCGAGAACGCCGGCTCGTCGACCTCGCCCAGACCGCTCACGCCCATCTCCTCCAGCCGTGTGTCCGCACCCATCACGTCATCCTTCCGTCTCATCGTGTCCCGACGCAGGTATGACGGGTGCGAGCGCGAAAACTCATCACCAGGTTCGTCGCTGGCTTTCGATAATCTGCGGCAAGCAGCCCAAGTTCACGCCCTCTCCGGCGTGTGGTGGCCCGGCCCCTGACCACGGGGCCGGGCCACCGTCATCGGTGGGGGCGCCCTCAGTCCCCGGGCGGCTCCTGTTCGTCGGGCGGGGGCAGCAGGATCACCGGTGAGGGCGCGGGGCCGGCGCCCTCCTGGTCCAGGCAGCGCCAGGCGGTGGCCCAGCGCTGGAACTCCTCCTCATCACCCCCGCACGCGATCACGAACGCGTTGAGCACGGTGAACTTCGGCAGTTCGGTGCCGTTGAGGACGCCGTGGAAGGTCGCCGCCGAGCACATGTGCGCGCACCGTTCGGCCAGCAGCCGGAAGGAGGGGTTGCCCGCCCACCGGCGGTAGCGCCGCATCGCCGCGACGAACTCGGCGGGGTGGCGGTCTGGAGAGGGTTGGGGCGCAGGTCATAGCCCTCGCAGTCCCGTACCGCGCGGTGGCCGCGATCCACGGGCCTCGGCGTCGAAGGCGATGTGGATGGTGCGCCGGCGCTCGCGCCGGGCCGCTTCTTCTCGGGGGCTGAAGAACAACCGAACAGGATACGGCTCTAAGGCTTTCGACCCTGCTCGTACCGTCTGGGGGTATGTCGGTTGAGTTCCTCACTGATGAGCAGGCGGCCCGCTACGGCCGCTAGATGATTGAGTCCGATGTCTTCAGTGGTCATAGGCGATCAGGGACCGCTTGACGGGTGCGTCAGTCTCCCAGTTGTGCCAGATCGCCGCAGCCAGGGCCAGCAGCCGCTGGCCGGTGCGGGCG
>JAJYTD010000071.1 GCA_021793235.1 Actinomycetes bacterium
GCGCCGATGTCGCTTGCCCAGCCAACCAGGATGATCTGCGCGAATCGTCTTGCGAGAGATTGCCTGGACGGCCGCTCGCGGGCCCCCGCTGTGCGATGCTGCGGAGCTTGCGGAGCAGTGCACAGTAGGGGCGTCCGAAAGCCTTCGTCAAACACTCCCTCGGTGAACCAAAAGCGCTGAGGGCGCTCGACCTCTGGAGGGCCCGGCCTAATGGCCGGGCCCTCCTGGTCGTCATGCGTCTTCTGCGAGGGCCGGCGGTCTGGTCGTGGTCCTCGGTTGCGGGCCGTGGCCGGGCCCGGAGAGCAGTGCCCGCAGATCGGCCGTTGCGGTCTTTGGGTGCCCTCCGACGCTGATCCCGCGCAGCAGCGCCGCATGCCCGGCCGCAGTGGCCCCTTTCTGCAAGGAAGCGGCCACGGTACCGCCGCTCTGCGGCGATACGGACCCGCATCCCTGATTCCGGAGCCGGGGAGATCCCCGGTACTTCCCCGAATCACCCCCGGCCAAAGCGACATATCTTGAGTTCTGCTTTCTCGCGACATATCGTGTTCGTATAATGCTTGGGACGGTCAGCGCCTCGTCCCGAACGCTTCAGGCAGACCAAGGAGGCAGGATGGCGCGATGGACCATCGACCAGCCGACGGCACGGACCCTTGACGGGATCGTGGCATTGCACATCCGAATCATCGGCGGTCACGTGAACATCCTTCCCACAGACGACCCGGTGACTTTCGAGATCTCCGACATCGTCGGCGAGCCCGTCCTCGCCACCCAGGAAGCCGGCATCCTCACCATCACCTACGAAGACCTCACCAGTGGCGGCCTGCTCAACCGGCTCCGGCCGGTCCAGTTGTCCGGCTACAAGGATGTGGGCCGCCGGTCGACGACCATCGGCCTGCGGGTGCCCCGCGACTGCCCGGTGGAGGTCACCACGCTCTCCGCTCCGATCGTGTCCGCCGGGCTCAACTCCAAGACCCGGCTGCGCACCGCCTCGGGCGATATCACGCTGGACGGTATGGGCGGTGAGGTCGAGGTCAGCACGGTCTCCGGCAACCTCAGCGCCCGGGACTCCACCGGCAGCCTGAACTACAACAGCGTCAGCGGACAGATCGCCGTTGCCGGGGGGCGGCTCTCCGACTTCTCCGGCAAGACCGCCTCCGGGCAGCTGCTCGCCGATGTCGGCCTGGCCCCCTCGGGGCGCGCCCGGCTGGCATCGATCTCCGGGGAGATCACTCTGCGTGTTCCGGCCGAGGCATCGGCCACCGTCGAACTGCGTTCGGCCACCGGCAAGCTGGACTCGGACTTCACCCTTGACCGACGCAACCTGCGCGGGCGCAGCCACCTGAGCGGCAAGATCGGCAGCGGCGTGGACCCGGCGACCATCACCGCCACGACCGTCTCAGGCTCGGTGTCGCTCCTGCGCCGTGATCCCGACGTTCCGGCAGCGATTCCAAGGGGGAACGCATGAGCACCATCTTCGGACACGGCCGCCTGCGGCTGTACCTGCTGAAGCTGCTGGATGAAAACCCGCGGCACGGGTACGAGATCATCAGCCTTCTCCGGGACCGGTTCCTCGGGGTGTACTCCCCCTCCCCGGGCACCATCTATCCCCGGCTGGCCCGGCTGGAGGAGGAAGGGCTGGTGACCCACGAGGAGGTCGACGGCCGCAAGGTCTACCGCCTCACCGACAAGGGGCGTGCGGAGCTGCGCCGCCGCAGCTCCGACCTGGAGGACCTGGAACGCGAGATCACCGAATCGGTGCGCGACGTCGCCCGCGCGGTCAAGCAGGACGTACGGGACACGATCAGCTCGCTGCGCGAGGAGCTCAAGTTCGCCGCCGGCGGCGGGCGCCGCACCGCCCAGGCCGACCGCGGGCCCGCAGAGGGCGACGAGGCCTCGGGGACGAGCGCCGGAGAGCGCACCGGAGAGCAGGCCGAGGACAGCGGGCACGACCGCGGCGGTTCCTGGTGGGAGCGCGATTGGGAGAAGTTCACCCAGGGCTTCGGCGCCTGGGCCAAGCGGGGCGGCCCCGGGGGGCGCACCGAGTTCGAGCAGACGCTGCACGATTTCACCGACCGGGTCCGCGATGTCGTCCGCGAGGCCGGGCACGTCGGCGAGTCCGCAGCCCACGACCTGCGCCGCATCCTCGACGACACTCTTGAGGTGATCCGCCGCGACGCGGCCTCGTGGGGGCCGTGCGGGGCCGACGACAAGCCGGACGGCTCCTCTGCGCCGCAGCCCGGGTCGAAGAAGCCGGAGGCAGAGCCCGATGATGAAGGGCGGCACACCTCCCAAGACCCGTGGAGCGCCGCCGTCGACGGGGACGGAGACGCCGGCAAGGGCGGGGACGGCCCCGACCACGGACCAAGAAGCTGACCACCGGCCAGACAAAGGCGCCGCCCGAGGGCGGCGCCTTCGTTGTCTGCGCGGCCGGCGGCCCGGGTCAGACCGTGAAGACGATCTTTCCGAACAGCTCGCCCTGCTCCATCGCGGTGAAGCCCTCCACCGCCCGGTCGAGCGGAAGAACGCGGTCGATCTGCGGACGGATGCCGGTGCGGGCGCAGAACTCGGCGACCCGGCGAAGCTGGTCGCGGGTGCCCATGGTGGATCCGATGACGGAAAGCTGGAGGAAGAACACCCGGTTCAGCTCGGCCGCCGGAGCGTCCCCACTGGTGGCGCCGCACGTGATGATACGGCCTCCCGGGCGCAGGCAGCGCAGTGAGTGCTTCCAGGTCGCCTCACCCACGGTGTCGAAGACGACGTCGACCTTCTCTGGCAGCCGCTCCCCCGTCGGTACAGCGGTGTGCGCGCCGAGTTCGATCGCCCGGTTCCGCTTGGCCTCGCTCCGGCTCGTCGCATACACCCGGTGGCCGACCGCGCTCGCCATCCGGATCAGGGCACTGTTCACCCCGCCTCCGGCCCCCTGCACCAGGATGGTCGAGCCCGGCTCCAATCCGGCTTTCTCAAAGAGCATCCGGTAGGCGGTCAGCCACGCCGTGGGCAGGCAGGCCGCCTCCTCGAAGGAGAGCTCGGCGGGTTTGGGCACGAGGTTGCGCCGCGGGACGGCGACCTTCTCGGCGAACGTGCCGTCATAGACCTCGGACAGCAGAGAACGGTCCGGGTCACGCGTCTCGTCACCGCCCCCGGCGTCCGGGTCGCCGATCACCGAGTGCACGATGACCTCGGTACCGTCATCCAGCACACCGGCCGCGTCGCAGCCGAGCACCATCGGCAGCCGGTTCTCGGGCAGCCCGACACCGCGCAGGCTCCAGAGGTCGTGGTGGTTGAGTGAGGCGGCCTTCACGGTGACCGCGGTCCAGCCGTCCGGGGGGACCGGATCGGGGTGCTCCCCCGCTTCCAGCCCGGATGTCGGATCGTCCTTGTCGATGCGTGCGGCGGTGATAGCGAACATGGCACGACATTAACGACCGCTGGTAGGAGCCCCGCCATGGCCCTCGGTTTCCCGGAGTGTCGTTGCGCGGGGCGAGGCATCGACACGGCCTCCGCGTATCGGCGCAGGCTTCTGCGTTGCCGGCCGCCGGTCGGGCACCGCGGCCAATGGCTTCGGAGCGTGACCGGGCGCCGTAGAGACGGCCCCGCCGATGCACACACTGCAATTGCTTTTCAGAATTTCCGATACAGGATTCCATACCGCCCGATGTCCAGTAGCCTTCTCCCGTTCTCCATTCAGCCTCTCCCCTCGAAAAGGAGGCTTCCGGTGGCCACTGCCAGCAACCCCACGGTCCGCCGCCGTCGTCTTGGTGTTGAATTGCGGCGTCTGCGAGAAAACGCCGGAATGACCGGTGAAGAAGCGGCAGAGAGGATGTCGTGGTCGGGAAGCAAACTGTCCCGGATCGAACGCGGGCAGGTCGCGACCAACTCTGACGACGTCCGCGACCTGCTGGAACTCTACGGTGTCGAAGAACCCGGCCTGCGCCAGACCCTGGTGATGCTGGCCCGCGAATCGCGGCGGCGCGGCTGGTGGCACGTCTACGGCGACATCATGCCGGAGCGATTCGAGGTCTATCTCGGCTTGGAGCCGGAAGCGAGCACTCTCCGCTTCTACCAGTCACAGCTTGTCCCCGGCCTGTTCCAGACACAGGACTACGCCCGCGCGCTCATGGCCGCCCACCCCACCCCGGTCGAGCCCAGTGAAGTCGACCGTCGGACAGAGTTGCGCACGCGTCGCCAGGACCTCATTTTCAGCGGCACTCCACCGCACATCTGGGCCGTCCTCGACGAATCGGTTCTGTACCGGCCTGTCGGGGGCGCGGAAGTGATGGCGGACCAACTCCGGCATTTGCTGGAAATGAGCAGGCAGCCACACGTCACCCTACAGATCCTCCCCTTCTCCACAGGGGCGCATTCCGGACTCAATGGATCATTCGACATCCTCGAGTTCACCGAACCGGACATCTACGCCCCTCGCCTGGTCCATTTGGAGAATTTGACGAGCAGCCTCTACATCGAGAAGGCGAAAGAAGTCAAGTTCTACACGGTGGCCTTTGAACACCTGCGTACTGCGGCGCTGCATCCGGAGAGGACACGAGAGGTCATCAGTGAGGCGGAACAGAGCCTGCGGCAACGGGGAGCAGAGGAAGCAGATGAAATATGAAGGAGGCGCGGCATGGCCGCGAACGATCCGCAGTGCCGGCGTTGGTGCACGAGCTCCCACAGCGGCACTAGTGGAGGGCAGTGTGTGGAAGTCGCAAAGCAGCACAGGACCGTCTGGCTTCGCGACTCGAAGGCGGTCGGCGGCACGATACTGAGATTCGCCCCCGGCGCGTGGGCGGCCTTCCTCGCGGCCGTCGCACACGGCCGCCTGTAGTCCGCCCGCCTGCCACAGAAGGAAGCAGTCCCCATGATCCGGAGCGGGGAACCCCGCTCCGGATCAGTTACCCACAATCACCAATCGACTACGCCCTGACAACGCCGTCTTTGCGCGCCTGCTCGGCCACCGCGGCCGAGACCGCCGGGACCACGCGCGTATCGAAGGTGCTCGGAATGATGTAGTCGGCGGCAAGGTCCTCGCCGACCAGGTCCGCGAGCGCATCAGCGGCCGCGAGCTTCATGTTCTCGGTGATGTCGGTGGCGCCTGCGTCCAGTGCGCCCCGGAACACCCCGGGGAAGGCGAGAACGTTGTTGATCTGGTTCGGAAAGTCGCTGCGTCCGGTCGCGACGACGCTCGCGTACTTTCTGGCCACGTCCGGATGGACCTCCGGGCTCGGATTGGCCATCGCGCAGATGATGGCGTCGGTGGCCATAGTGGCCACCACGGACTCGGGGACCTCTCCCGCGGACAGCCCGATGAACACATCGGCCCCGGCCAACGCGGTCTCGATGGAACCCTGCAGCCCGGCCTTGTTGCTGATGGCGGCGAGTTCGGCCTTGACGGGGTTCAGCCCTTCCCGGCCTTTGTAGATGATGCCTTTGCTGTCGGCCACGGCGACGTCGCCGATCCCGCCGTCGATCAGCATCTTGGTGACCGCGACACCCGCGGCGCCCGCTCCGGAGACCACGACGCGCAGGTCGGCGAAGGCGCGCCCCGTCAGCCGAGCGGCGTTGCGCAGCGCTGCCGTCGTCACGATCGCGGTGCCGTGCTGGTCGTCGTGGAACACCGGGATGTCCAGCCGCTCGCGCAGCCGCTTCTCGATCTCAAAGCAGCGCGGCGCGGAGATGTCCTCAAGGTTGATACCGCCGAAGGACGGGGCCATCCGCACGACCGTCTCGACGATGTCGTCGACACCGCTGCAGGACAGCGCCACCGGGAACGCATTGACATCACCGAACTGCCGGAACAGCAGCGCTTTGCCTTCCATTACCGGCAGCGACGCTTCCGGACCGATGTCGCCCAGGCCCAGAACGGCCGTACCGTCGGTGACGACGGCGACGATCCGGTTCTTCCAGGTGTAGGTGTTGACCAGTTCGGGGTTGTCGGCGATGGCGCTGCACACGCGTGCGACACCCGGCGTGTAGGCCAGTGACAGGCCTTCATGGTCGTTGACCTCGACGGACGGCGCGACGTGCA
This sequence comes from Actinomycetes bacterium, assembly GCA_021793235.1. Lineage (GTDB taxonomy): Bacteria > Actinomycetota > Actinomycetes > Streptosporangiales > Streptosporangiaceae > JAJYTD01. The sequence goes on from JAJYTD010000071.1 coordinate 6,026, forward strand.
GCTTTCCGCCCCGATGCAGGGCGAACGCCGGGTCCCCGTCGAGATAGGAATGGGAATCGGTGGTCAACTCTTCAAACCCCTCGTCTTGTGCCCGTGCCGGCCATGACACAGACGGCCTCTGTTCAAACCAGGCAGCGTGCGGATGTGGGTGCTAGGGGGACTCCGCCACTTCGGTCGGCCATGACCGAGGCTGAGGGGGAGCCGGTGTCCGCTCGACTCGTATGCGAGTTTCAGCGCTGCCGCTTCCACGGGGTTGACCCGTTACTCAATCATCTCATAACGGTGACCCCTAGAACATGCAGACCCTGGATGATGAAATGTCCGTATTGTTCTATGCGGTCTTCCGTGTGGTTGTCCTCCGATGCGCCACCGGCGACAGACGCGCCCGGCCGGATTACAGCGGCCGGCCTGCCAGGAAGAAGGAGACTGACGTGGCTGTGCCGAAGCACCCGTTCGTGTCGGCTGCCCGCAACAGGCGGCTCTACTATGCCGGTGCCCTCAGCGCCGTGCTGGTGCTGTCCGCCTGCGGTGGCGGATCGGACGGTAGCGAGGAGCCCGAGGACAGCGGCCCGCAGGTCGAGGCCGATGCGGAACTCGCCGAGATGGTGCCGCAGGACATCCGCGACAAGGGGACGCTCAAGGTCGGGACCGACTCCAGCTACGCGCCTGCCGAGTACCTCGACGAGGACGGCGCCACCATCATCGGCTTCGATGTGGAGCTGTTCGACGCCGTGGCGGCAAAGCTCGACCTGACGGCCGAATGGGAGAGCTCCCAGTTCGGCACGATCGTCGAAGGCGTCGATACCGGCAAATACGACGTGGGCATCTCCTCATTCACCATCAACGAGGAACGCCTTGAGCAGGCGAACATGGTGAGCTACTACAACGTGGGCACCCAATGGTTCACCGCTGCGGGCAACCCGGCCGACGTCGACCCCGACAACGCCTGCGGCAAGAAGGTCGCCGTCCAGCAGGACACCATCCAGGTCGAGGACATCCAGGCCCGCAGCGATGCCTGCGAAGAAGCGGGCGACCCCAAGATCGACATCCAGCAGTTCGAGGGTCAGGACCAGGCCACCGAGTCGATCGTCTCGGGCAACAGCGACGCGGGGCTGGCGGACATGCCGGTCGCGATCTACGCCGTCGAGCAGACCGACGGCCAGTTGGAGGTACTGGGCGAACAGTACGAAGCCGCCCCCTACGGCGCCGTGGTCTCCCTGGACAACACCGAACTGGCCGAGGCCATCGCTGCCGGGTACCAGTCCATTATCGACGACGGCACCTACGACGAGATCCTCAGTGGGTGGGGGCTCGACGAACAAGGCACACTCACTGAGTCCGAGGTCAACCCGAGCGTCGAAGATCAAGAGTAGAACAGCGTGAATACAGGTTCCGACTCCACTCGGTCGCCAAAGGCCCCGGCGGCCGAGACGGACTCATCCGGCACGATCAAAGCCGTTCCGGTCCGGTATCCCTGGCGCTGGGCGACCGCGGCCGTCCTCCTCGTCCTGGCCTGCATGCTCGTCAACATGCTGGTCACCAACGAGAAGTTCGACTGGCCGTTCCTGTTCTCCAAGATGTTCTCCGAACCCGTACTGATCGGCGTGCGGACCACACTGATCCTGACGGTGCTGTCCATGGTGATCGGCATCGTGATCGGGATCATCGCCGCCATCATGCGGTTGTCCGCGAACCCGGTCCTGGTCGGTGTGGGCTGGCTGTACACCTGGTTCTTCCGGGCGGTGCCGCGACTGGTGCTGTGCGTGCTGTTCGGCAACGTGGGCATCCTCTACACCAATCTGGAGTTCGGGCTTCCCTTCGACAACTACTGGATGCCCCTGCTCGGCATCGACGGGGACGCGCGCTTCTACTCGATCCCAATGAACGACCTGCTGACACCATTCATGGCGGCCATCCTGGCGCTGTCCCTGTCCGAGGGCGCCTACATGGCCGAGATCGTCCGCGCGGGGCTGCTGTCAGTGGACAAAGGCCAGACGGAGGCCGCCCAGGCGCTGGGCATGAGCCGGACGAAGGTACTGCGGCGGATCACGCTGCCGCAAGCGCTGCGGGTGATCGTGCCGCCGACCGGAAACGAGGCGACCGCGATGCTGAAGGACACCTCGCTGGTATCGGCCATCCCCCTCACCACCGAGCTGTTCTTCCAGCTCAGAGCGATCGGGAACTCGACGTTCAACCTGTTTCCAATGCTGGTCGCGGCGTGCCTGTGGTATCTGGCGATCACCAGTCTGCTGATGGCCGGCCAGTACTTCCTGGAGCGGTCGTTCACCAGAGGGGACCGGCAGGCGATGGCCGGCGTGAAGATGACGCAGAGCAGGACGGGAAATTGACACAGGACGCTCCCCGGGTCGGCGCAGTGACCGGCCCCGACGATGACCTCATGGTCGTGGCCGAGAACGTGCACAAGAGTTTCGGCCGCCTGCATGTGCTGCGCGGCATCGACCTGGAGGTCCGGCGCGGCGAGGTGATGTGCGTGGTGGGCCCGTCCGGCTCGGGCAAGTCCACCTTCCTGCGCTGCGTCAACCACCTTGAGAAGATCAACATGGGACGGCTGTGGGTCAACGGCCACCTGATGGGCTACCGCCAAAAGCGCGGAAAGCTCCACGAGCTGCACGACAGCCAGGTGGCCCAACAGCGCCGCGGCATCGGCATGGTGTTCCAGAACTTCAACCTGTTCCCGCACATGTCGGTCCTGGGCAATGTGATGGAGGCTCCCGTCCAGGTCAAGCGCGAGAAGCGGGCCGGTGCCCGGGAGACCGCGCTGCACCTGCTGGAGCGGGTGGGGCTGGCGGACAAGGCCGGGTCCTTCCCCCGCCAGCTCTCCGGAGGCCAGCAGCAGCGCGTGGCGATCGCGCGCGCACTGGCGATGCGACCCGAGCTGATGCTGTTCGACGAGCCCACGAGCGCGCTCGATCCCGAACTGGTCGGCGAGGTCCTGGACGTGATGAAGGACCTGGCCCGGGACGGGATGACCATGATCGTGGTGACCCATGAGATGGGGTTCGCCCGCGAGGTGGGCGACAGCCTGGTGTTCATGGACGAGGGCGTCGTCGTGGAGTCGGGGGAGCCGCGCCAGGTGCTGGCGAACCCGCTGCACGAGCGCACCCGGGCCTTTCTGTCCAAGGTGCTGTGAAGGCTGACTAACTTGGAGGGCGGTACTGAAGAGTCCGCCCCCGAGGAGAACCGTGATCCGCCCCGCTCGTCCTGGCGACGTCCCCGTCATCCACCGGCTCATCCGCGAACTCGCCGAATACGAGCAGGAGCCGAAGGCCGTGGTGTCCACGGAGGCCGACCTCCATGCGGCGCTCTTCAGCGCGCACCCGGCGGTATTCGCGCACATCGCGGAGCACACCGAGAACGAGGGCGGCGGCACGACCGTCGCCGGGTTCGCCCTGTGGTTCCGCAACTTCTCCACCTGGACCGGCACGCACGGGATCTACCTGGAGGACCTCTACGTCCGCCCGGAGCTGCGCGGCCGCGGCTATGGAAAGGCCCTGCTGGCCGAACTCGCCGCGATCTGCGTCGACCGCGGCTATTCCCGGCTCGAATGGTCGGTACTCGACTGGAATAAACCGGCGATCGACTTCTACCGCTCGCTCGGCGCCGTTCCGATGGACGGGTGGACGGTCTTCCGGCTCACCGCTGACGACCTCACCGCTCTCGGTACGGGTTAGGTTCCCGGCCGCCGCTTTGGTGACACGGCCGAAGATGTGTGCACCGGGCGTGGTGAGAAACACGATAGATTGCTCTCAAGCGGCAATCTCGCTTCCCGGAGGAGGGACGTGACCGAAGAAACCGCTGCGCCGATGCCGGGCGCTACGGAAGTACGGGACGCTGTGACCGTCAAGATGCCGGCGGACAGTGCCTACCTCTCCGTTCTGCGCACGGCAACGGCCGGCCTGGCGGCCCGCCTCGACTTCACCCTTGACGAGATCGAGGACCTCCGCATCGGGGTGGACGAGGCGTGCGCGATGTTGCTCTCCCAAGCGCTGCCCGGAACCGACCTGACAACAGAATTCGAACTCACCGGCGACGGAATGCGCATATCCGTCTCGGTGCTGACCGCCGACGGTCGCCTACCCGCGCGCGACACTTTCGCCTGGACAGTACTGTCGGCTCTGGCCGGAGAGGTCGACGCCGGAGTCGGCCCTGACGACCGCGTCTCCATCGTGCTGCACAAACGGCGCGGCATGACGGAGTCGGCGTGAGCGAAAGGGGGCCCGCTCTGACCGCGAAAACGGAGCATGCGGTACCCGACCGAGCCCGTGCACGAGAGTTGTTCGAGCGCCTGAGCGGGCTTCCCGAGGACTCTGCTGAACGGCAGCGGATCCGCGACGAGCTCGTGGAACTGCACCTGCCCCTCGTGGAGTACCTCGCGCGCCGCTTCCGCAACCGCGGTGAGTGGCTCGACGACCTCACCCAGGTCGCCACGATCGGCCTGATCAAGTCGATCGACCGGTTCGACCTGGACCGCGGGGTGGAGTTCTCCACCTACGCCACGCCCACGATCGTCGGAGAGATCAAGCGGCACTTCCGCGACAAGGGCTGGGCGGTCCGCGTCCCACGGCGGCTGCAGGAACTGAAGCTCTCGCTGACCAAGGCGGTGAGCGACCTCTCCCAGCGCGAAGGGCGCGCGCCGACAGTACACGAACTCGCCGGCCACCTCGGGATGACCGAGGAGGAGGTGCTGGAAGGACTGGAGTCGGCGAACGCCTACTCCACCGTGTCCCTGGACGCTCCCGACAGCGGTGACGAAGACGCTCCCGCGGTGGCCGATTCACTGGGCATCGTGGACGACTCGCTGGAGGGCGTGGAGTACCGCGAATCGCTCAAACCGCTCCTCGAACAGCTTCCGCCGCGGGAGAAGCGGATTCTGCTGCTGCGTTTCTTCGGGAACATGACGCAGTCGCAGATCGCTCAGGAGCTCGGCATCTCCCAGATGCACGTCTCCCGGCTGCTGGCCCGCACTCTGGCCCAACTGCGCCAGGCGCTGACGACCGACGACTGACACCTGATACCCGGCCGCATCGGCCGACACGCGGTCCCGCCCCGATTCCGTCCGGGGCGGGGCTTTTTGCGTTGTGCGGAATCCGCGGTCGAGGAGCGAGGCTGCCGCTCGGCGGCCCGCTCGGCACAGCCGAGCGGTCCGTCAGTTCTTCCTGTCCTCTTTGGAGAAGAGTGTGGCGGTGGTGGGTGGTGCCAGTACCAGCGCGAGACCGCCGATGGCGAGCGCGGCAAGGCCGGCGCTGATCGCGTACTGCTCACTGGTCCACATGTAGTAGGCGATGATGAGCACGAAGATCTGGGTGAGCACCACCGGTGTGCGTGCCCAGTCGCGCATTCGGAACAGGCCCCAGGCGACGTAGCCGATCGTGGCGGCGGCACCCAGCGCCAGGACCGCCAGAGGGATCGCCGAGGCCGCGTCGGCGGCTCGGCCGAGCACCGTTCCCAGCAGGACGTAGATCCCCCCGGCCGCGATGATGAGGCCGATCAGGGCCTCGACAACGGCGGCGAGGGCAATGGTGGCGGGACGTGAAGACACCTTCCAGCTTAGCCGCGGCACGGCCCCTAGGGAGTGTTTGACGAAGGCTTTCGGACCAGCGAGCGGCCGTCCAGGCAATCTCTCGCAAGACGATTCGCGCAGATCATCCTGGTTGGCTGGGCAAGCGACATCGGC
>JAJYTD010000072.1 GCA_021793235.1 Actinomycetes bacterium
GGCACAAAGAAAAACAAACACGCGCTGTTGAGTTCTCAAGAAACAACCGCTCATCCCGTACAAACCCACCCGAACCACAACCGGCCCGGAAGGCTCTTCCGCAAGAGGCGGAGTTCCGCTTTGTTATTCCTCCACGTTACCAGGCCTCCGAAGCCCCACCAAACCGGGGAAACCGTGGTTATGCCTGGAAAGTAGAGGGTGGACCCGACCGCCCATCCAGATCGATGTTCGGGTCTCGGCGTCCTGACTGCTTCCTAGTCTACAGGCACGAAGTCAATGCTTCGAACCATTTTTTCGGAAAGCCCGCCGCGCGGGGCCGGTCGGACCGGCCCCACCTCAGACCAGGTCTTTCAGTCGCTCAGCCAGGCGGCGGAACGCGATGCCGCGGTGGCTGATGGCGTTCTTCTCCGCGGCGCTCATCTCCGCGGTGGTGCGCTGCTCTCCGTCGGGGACGAAGATCGGATCGTACCCGAACCCGTTCTCGCCCCGCGGGGTGTCGATAAGGCGTCCGCGCATCACCCCTTCGACGACGTCCTCCTGTCCGTTGGGCAGCACAATGGCGGCGGCCGAGACGAACTCGGCGCCCCTCCGCTCCTCGGGGGTATCGCGGAGCTGGTCGAGGACAAGGCCGAGGTTGGCCGCGTCCCTGTCGCCCGTGCGCGCACCGAAACGCCCCGCCCATCGGGCGGACAGCACGCCCGGCATCCCGTTGAGCGCGTCGACGCGCAGGCCTGAGTCGTCGGCGATAGCGGGCAGTTCGGTGTGACGTGCGATGGCGCGTGCTTTGAGCAGTGCGTTGCCGGCGAAGTCGGGTTCTGTCTCGGCTACCTCGGGCGCGTCAGGGTAGGCGTCGAGCCCGACGACCTCGGCGTCCAGGCCGGCCTGCAGGAGGATCGCCTGCATCTCCGGGATCTTCTTAGCGTTGCGGGTCGCCAGGACGACCGTGGTGCGTCCGCTCATCCGGCAAGGGCCTTCTTCTGGATCTCGGTCAGCTCGGTGCAGCCGCTGAGTGCCAGATCAAGGAGGCTGTCCAGGTTCCCGCGGTCGAACGGCGCGCCCTCAGCGGTCCCCTGCACCTCGATGAACCGTCCATCCCCCGTGACGACGACGTTCATGTCGGTCTGGGCGACGGAGTCCTCGAGGTAGTTCAGGTCCAGGCGCGGCTGCTCTTGGACGATGCCGACACTGACGGCCGAGACGGAGCCGGATAGTGGGTTGTTCTTCAGATTGCGGCGCTTGCGCAGGTACTTGACCGCGTCGGTGAGTGCCACGTATGCGCCGGTGATGGCGGCGGTGCGAGTTCCTCCGTCGGCTTGCAGGACATCGCAGTCGAGGGTGATGGTGTGTTCGCCCATGGCCTTGAAATCGATGACGGCGCGCAGGGACCGCCCGATGAGCCGGGAGATCTCGTGTGTCCGGCCACCGATCTTGCCTTTCACCGACTCGCGTGCGCCGCGGGTATCGGTCGAGCGGGGCAGCATCGCGTATTCTGCGGTGACCCAGCCCTCACCTGTGCCGCGGCGCCATCGCGGAACGCCGTCCTCGACGGTCGCGGCGCAGAGCACTCGGGTATCGCCGAACTCGATGAGGGCGGACCCCTCAGCATGGCGCAGCCAGTTGCGCGAGATGGTCACGGGGCGGAGTTGATTCGGAGAGCGTCCGTCGGGTCGAGCCATGGACCGAGCCTATCGGTGCCCACATCCGTCCGGACCCGTATCGGCTTAGTGGGGAAAGAGCAGGAAAGCCGTACCCGGGCATCGTCAGGTATCCCTTGGCTTACGGTCGGACCGCACCGCGATGGTCACGCGGCAAAAGATGACACCATGGAGGGTGCCGCCGCCGCGCGACAGCCGCGGACGGCCCCTGAACCCGAATGGCAGAGGTCTGCACGCGATGACATTGGACCAAAGATGCGCGCAGGGTGCTCGGTGGGCGATCGGTGGAGCCGCGTTCGCGACCGCGATGCTGGTGAGCGGCTGTGCTGCCGAATCCGGTGCCGCGCAATCGGAGGAACCACCGGCCTCGCAGGAGGCATCGCCGACTCCGGGGTGGGCCGAGTTCGGTGGGCGGTCTCTGGCGGTCCCCGAACCTACTGCCAGCGCTGATCTTCAGCACGCCAAGGAGGAACCGGTGGACCCCGCCCCGTTGCCCGCCTCGTGCGCGGCGACCGGTGTGCACGAGCACATGGACGGCATCACCGATCGGCTGAGCGATCCGGAATTCACCGAGGTGCGTACCGAAGAGCGGTTGGAGTGCTCGTGGGCCGACTTCAGCACGAGCGAGGGGAGCCAGGTCGTCATGGTGACCTTCGCCCCGGAGAAGAGCCTGGTGGAGTATCCGGGTCATGTTCCGGCGGCCGGCCTTGAGGATCCGGCTTTTTTCACCACGGACGAGGTGGCTGAACTGGGCGGTGTCGCCGAGTGGCATACGGGAGAGATGTTCTCTGGGGTCGACCTGCACCTTCCCGGGATGCTGGTATCTGTTTCCGCCAACAACGACCGGGTCGACGCTGCGGACCTGCTGGATGCGGTGTCGGCGACTGCCGGTGAACTGCCGATGGGCGAGAGCAGTGCGGACGTCACAGCCGCTGAGGACGAGGCTTGATCGCTGATCGGCCGCTGTCCCGGCAGGGGCCCGCACGTGGCTGGTTTCACTCCGGGAGCCGGCTGCCCGGTTTCAGGGGGCGAGGTCGTAGACCGCACCGGGGCGGGCGAGGTCGATGGGACCGTCGAAGGTGGTGCGTGCCTCTGCCAACGTGCGTTCGTCATCGTTCCACGGGACCAGGTGGGTGAGGACCAGTCGCCGGGCCGCGGCTCGCTGGGCGTGCTGGCCTGCTTCGCTGCCGGTCAGGTGCATGTCCTTGGGGTGCTCGCGGTGGTCGTGGAAAGAGGCTTCGCAGAGGAACAGGTCGGTATCGCGGGCGAGCTCCACGATCTCGTCGCAGGCGCCGGTATCACCGCTGTAGGTGAGGCTGGATCCGTTGTGCTCGACTCTGATTCCGAACGCTTCCACCGGATGGTTGACCCGGTCCACATGCACGGTCATGGGGCCGATCCGCCGCTGTCCCGGGGCGAGTTCCTGGAAGTCGAAGGTCTCGGTCATGCCGGGGTCGGGATCGAGCCCGTATGCCTCGGCCATCCGCCTGGCGACACCGGGCGGCCCGTAGACGGGGATGGGGGGTTTCGGGCCTCCTGGGAAGAAAGTCCGGGCGACCCAGTAGGAACAGAGGTCGAAACAGTGGTCGGCATGCAGGTGGCTGAGGTAGACGGCGTCGATCTGGTAGATATCGGCATACCTCTGCAGCGCACCGAGGGCGCCGTTGCCCAGATCGAGCAGCATTCGGAAACCGTCAGCCTCCACGAGATAGCAGGAGGCCGGGCTTTCCGGGCTGGGGAAGCTTCCCGATGAGCCGATGATGGTGAGTCGCACGTCGCATTTGCCTTTTCGGTGAGGTTCCGCAGCGGAGACCGCACGGTGGAACGCGTGTCGCGGGATGGGCGTCTTCCGTGTGTCCGTGTTACGGGTCTACCCCAACGATCGCCCCGGTGGTGGCGAATGTGGCCCGCGTCTCACGCGTCGTGAATCACATGTGCGCCCATCACGCCTGGCGGCTCAGTGTATTTTCCCCGGCCGAATGCGAAATGCGAAAGGACTGGTGGTTCAGCGACTGGAGCGTGCGAGTTGGCGGCTCTGCGCCACGAGCCGTCCCTTCGTGTCCCACAGGTCGACGGTCTCGTCGAACCAGCCGTCGTTGACCGCAGCGGCTCTGGACCGAAAGGTGAGCGGACCCGGTTCAGGGATGGCCCGCATGTGCCAGGTGAGTTCGACGGTGGGTGCCCAGCGCCAGGAGTCGAGCGTGACGACCACCGGAGGTAGCGCGTCGACCGCGAGGGGGAGGAAGAGGCTCGGATCGTCGTTGTCTCTGCCGTCGACCTCGCTGAGCCGGACATGGCCCACGAGTTCGGGGACAGGATCGGCGGCGCGGCGGTTGATCCGGTCCCAGCTCTCCTGCGTGTAGTACTGATCCACCCGTTCGATGAACGAGGTTGTGCTGATCTGGCCGGCGCGCGGGTCGAAGCGGACGCATTCCTCGATCGGCGGCACGGGTGCCGGTTCCGCCTCGTATACGGGGACGGCAGAGGGGTCCATTGTCGCGGTGGCGATGGTGCCGGTGACGAGTGCGGCTCCGTTCTGCCGGGCGGTCACCTGGACTGTGGCGACCGTGCGTCCGGCCTTGAGCACGGCTACGTCGATCTCCGCGGGTCCTGCGGTGCCCGGCCGCAGGAAGTGGTACGAGGAGGAGACCGCGTGGGCGTGCGGGGACTCGATCAGCGCCGCTCTCTGCATGATCGCCATGAGGTATCCCCCGTTTATGGCCCTGCCGATGAGGTAACCGGGGTCGAGTTCAGCTGTGTAGCGGCCTTCGCCCACCGCGGCGACCATGGTGGCGGAGTCGAATCGCGTCATAGGCACTATTGAACCGAATACGGTTCACCATGTTCCAGCCGGGTTCCCGGAAGAACCCCGGGGTCTGCCCCCGCGCGGATCGGGTCCGCCGCCGATCGCGGCGGAACTCGCGGGGCACAATTTCGTGGGGGGTTCCGCACCGGCGCCGCGGTGCGGAACCCCGTGAAGCGCTACGCCCACAACTGGCCCTCAAGGCGCTCCTCGGCCTCCTCAAGCGTGCCTTCGTAGGCGCCGGTCGACAGGTACTTCCATCCGGCGTCGGCGATGACGAACGCGATATCGGCCCGTTCCCCTGCCTTCACCGCTTTCTGCGCCACCCCGAGCGCGGCGTGCAGCGCCCCGCCCGTGGAGATCCCGGCGAAGATGCCCTCCATGGTGAGCAGTTCGCGGGTGCGCTTCAGCGCGGCGTCGGAGGGCACCGAGAAGCGCGTGGTCAGCACCGACTCGTCGTAGAGCTCCGGGATAAAGCCTTCGTCGATGTTGCGCAGCCCGTAGACCAGCTCACCGTAGCGAGGTTCGGCCGCGACGATCTGCACCTCGGGCCGCTGCTCGCGGAGGTAGCGGCCGACCCCCATCAGGGTGCCGGTCGTCCCCAGACCAGCCACGAAGTGGGTGATCTCGGGCAGGTCCGCCAGCAGCTCGGGACCGGTGGTCTCGTAGTGCGCGCGGGCGTTGTCCGGGTTGCCGTACTGGTAGAGCATGACCCAGTCGGGGTGTTGCGCGGCCATCTCCTTGGCCACCCGTACAGCCTCGTTGGATCCGCCCTCCGCCGGGGAGAAGTGGATCTCGGCACCCCACATCTCCAGCAGCTGCTTGCGCTCGGCCGACGTGTTCTCCGGCATCACGCAGACCATTCGGTAGCCGCGCAGCTTCGCGACCATGGCCAGGGAGATACCGGTGTTGCCCGATGTCGGTTCGAGGATCGTGCAGCCGTGAGAGAGGCGCCCATCCTTCTCGGCCTGTTCGACCATGTAGAAGGCTGCGCGGTCCTTGATCGATCCGGTCGGGTTGCGGTCCTCCAGCTTCGCCCACAGCCGGACCCGAGGCGACGGGGACAGGTTCGGCAACCCGACGAGCGGGGTGCGGCCGAGGGAACCCAGGAGAGAGTCGAAACGCATGGTCAGCGCATACCGCCGGCGACGGCCGGCAGAACGGTCACCGTGTCCCCGTCAGCGACGGGGGTGTCGAGCCCTTCGAGGAAGCGGACGTCTTCGTCGTTGAGGTAGACATTGATGAACCGGCGGAGCTTGCCGTCCTCCAGGAGGCGCTCACCGATGCCGGCATAGCGCTTGTCGAGGTCGGTGATGAGTTCACCGAGCGTCGCCCCTTCGCCTTCGACTGCCTTGGCGCCATCGGTCAGGTTGCGCAGGATGGTGGGAATGCGGACCTCGGTGGCCATGAGTGTCTCTCCGTAGTGTTGGACGTCTCTGTCGATCATTGCGGGTGCGGGCCGCATGCGCCCCCGCAGCACACAGCGCGGCGCGCGTGTACGCGGCGTGCGACCCGCCGCCTCGGCCGTGTTCGCTGATTCGCCGAACACGTCCCGGCGTTCCCCATCTTCCAACAGACGCCACCGGCCGGTGATTCCATGGCGGTGGCCGTTTGGGAAAACCAGGGCGGTCAGTCGCCGTCGATGACCTCCACGGGCTCCTCCGTGATCTCGCCGTCGATGATCCGGAAGGAGCGGAATTCCTCGATGTTCGGGTCGCGTGTGGAGACCAGCACGTAGTGGGCTCCCGGCTCCTTGGCGTAGGAGACATCGGTGCGCGAGGGGTAGGCCTCGGTCGCGGTGTGGGAGTGGTAGATGACCACGGGCTCCTCGTCGCGGTCCCACATCTCGTTCCAGACCTTGAACTGCTCCTTGGAGTCGAAGCGGTAGAAGGTCGGGGAGCGTTCGGCGTTGGTCATCTCGATGAACCGCTCGGGCCGGTCGGATCCCTCCGGGCCGGCGACGACGCCGCATGCTTCATCTGGGTGGTCGCGGCGGGCATGGGCGACAATCTGGTCATAGATCGCGCGGTCGATCCTCAGCATGCATCAGAGCGTATCGGAGAAATTATCCCGACCCACTGGCTGGGTATGCCTCGTCCTCCCCTCCGGTGCCGCTGGTCAGCCGCCCCGCCGGTTCACGCCGAACAGCGCGTGGACCAAAGTCTCCTGCAGTCCGCCGAGCCAGTCGTAGATGTGCAGGGCCGCGGTGTCGTCGGAGTCGAAGCGTTTCTCGCCGCGCAGATACGCCTCGTAGCTCTCCTCATCGACACCCAGGCGGGTGCCCAGCGCCAATCGGACGTCGTTGAGCGACTTCAGCCACGCGTGCGCGTCCTCCTTGCCCAAAACGATCTTGCCGCCACGTTCAGGCAGAGCCGAGAGCATGGCTTCGGCGTTCTCGCGTTTGTGCCGTTTCAGGCTGTCCTCGGTGTAGCGGCGGAAGTCGCCCGCGGCCTCGGGGTCGTCGCCATAGGCGTCGGGGAACAGCCGGGCGAGCACGGGATCCTCGGGCGCCTCGCTGTTCCCGCCGATACCGACGAGCTCTTCGAACGCATCCTTGGCCGCGGGCGGTTCCACGATGTCCAGGACAAGCGCGGCCATCGAGCGCAGCACCGCCGCCTCATCCGCGTTGAGATTGATTGCGACACCGCCGCGTACGGACCGGAATCCGCTGGTCATATGAGAGATCCGCCTGCCGTTGCCCGTCGTCTTGTCCGCCCCCGCCGCCTCCCGGCCACCACTGGGGCTACCGGTCCTGCTGCAGAGTCGCCCACAGGCCGTACTCGTGCAGGGTGGAGACGTCGCGCTCCATCTCCTCGCGAGTACCGGTGGAGACCACCGCGCGGCCCTTGTAGTGGACGTCCAGCATAAGCGCGTGGGCCTTGCTCTTGGAGTAGCCGAAGACGGCCTGGAACACATACGTCACATACGACATCAGATTGATCGGATCGTTCCAGACGATCGTCACCCAGGGGAAGTCGGGCTGTACGTCCTCATCGATCTCCGGCCGCTCCAGTTCGACCGGTGCGGTCGTCATGGCTGACTCACCCTGCCTATTGTCTGCTTTCCTGTCCGGCAGCGTGCGACATGCCGCAACGCTACCGCTCCACGCTCCCATCCGCCGAAACGGCGCCGACCGGGTCAACGCGCGACCGCTGTCCCGCGTTTCCTCCGGCCGGACCTCCCTGCGCCCATTATTCCACTCCCGGGCCAGAGCTCCTGCGGACAGCGCGGTCCCGGTGGCCGGTGCCACGGTTTCCGGCCATTTTTTAACCGAGAGGCACAAACTAGGCTGGCTCCCATGACCGACGACTGGAGCAGCGCACTGCTCACCGACCAGTACGAGCTGACGATGCTGCAGGCGGCGCTGCGCAGCGGTGCGGCACAGCGTCCGACCGTGTTCGAGATGTTCGCACGCCGGCTCCCCGAATCCCGGCGTTACGGCGTGGTCGCCGGCACAGGACGGTTCCTGGACGCACTGGAACACTTCAGGTTCGACTCCGCCACCCTCGACTACCTCTCCGATGCCGCGATCGTCGACGACTCCACACTGCGCTGGCTCGCCGATTACCGGTTCTCCGGGGACATCTGGGGCTACGGCGAGGGAGACTGCTACTTCCCCGGCTCCCCCATTCTCGTGGTCGAGGGCACGTTCGCCGAGTCGGTGGTCCTGGAGACGCTGGCACTGTCGGTCTACAACCACGACAGCGCGATCGCGTCGGCCGCTTCCCGCATGGCGGTCGCCGCCGGCGGCCGCCCAATGATCGAAATGGGTTCACGCCGCACCCACGAGGCGGCCGCCGTGGCCGCGGCCCGCGCCGCCTACATCGCCGGATTCGCCACCACATCGAACCTGGAAGCGGGCCGCCGCTACGGAATACCGACCGCCGGCACCAGCGCGCACTCGTTCACTCTGCTGCACGACAGCGAACGGCAGGCCTTCGCAGCGCAATTGGCGTCCCTCGGTACGGATACCACGCTGCTGGTGGACACCTATGACGTCGACCGGGCCGTGCGGACCGGCGTCGATCTGGCCGGGACGGAACTCGGCGGGGTGCGGATCGATTCCGGCGACCTCGCCCTGACGGCGTCGCGCGTGCGGGGCCTACTGGACGAACATGGGGCCACCGGCACCCGCATCGTCGTCACCGGAGACCTTGACGAATACGCCATCCAGGCATTGGCCATCGCCCCAGTCGACGGCTACGGCGTCGGGACCGCCCTGGTCACCGGCTCTGGCGCGCCGACCGCGTCGCTGGTGTACAAGCTCGTGGCCCGCGCGCACGGGACATCGGCCGACGACGCGCTGGAGCCCGTCGCCAAGCGGTCGGTCGGCAAGCCGAGCAAGGGTGGCCGGAAGTGGAGCGCGCGGCGGCTGGACGATCGGGGCGTGGCAACCGCCGAGCTCGTCTACGACCACGAGCCCGAGCAGATCCCGGGCCAGCGCCCGCTGCTGCGGCACCTGGTGGCCAACGGCGAGGTGATCGGGCGCGAACCGCTACGCGAGGCGCGCGAGCGGCACGCGCGGGCCCTGCGTGAACTTCCCGAGACCGCGCAGCAGATGTCCCGCGGCGAGCCCGCCATTCCGACCAGGTTCGAGCAGCGCGTCAGCGTCTGACGCGCGGAAAAAGGGGAGATCGAAATGAAGGCACTGATCGTCGTCGATGTGCAGAACGACTTCTGCGAGGGCGGCAGCCTGGCCGTCGCCGGCGGGGCCGCCGTGGCCTCCGCGATCTCGCGGCACATCGCCCAGCACCGGGACGACTACGCGCACATCGTGGCGACCCGCGACTACCACATCGACCCGGGCGCGCACTTCTCCGACCAGCCGGACTTCGTCACCAGTTGGCCGCGGCACTGCGTCGCCGGAACGGAGGGCGCCGAGTTCCACCCCAACCTCGACACCGGTGCGGTCGGCGAGGTCTTCAGCAAGGGCCAGTACTCCGACGGGTACAGCGGGTTCGAGGGGACCGGCGCGCAGGGGACACCGCTGGAGGCGTGGCTGCGCGAACACGGCGTCACCGATATCGACGTCGTAGGCATCGCCACCGACCACTGCGTGCGCGCCACCGCGCTGGACGCCGCGAACTCAGGGTTTGCCACACGGGTCCTGCTCGGCCTGACCGCCGGCGTGGCCCGCGAGACCACCGACGCCGCGCTGCAGAACCTCACCGACAGGGGGGTCGCCCTGGAAGGCGAGCCCACCGTGGCCTGACCGCGGAGGTCCGGTTGGCCGGCGGGCGGTGGCGATGAGGGTGCCCAGGAGGTCGGGCTCGGGCGCGGGGCGGATGCGCGCGTCCACGTCGACATAGCCGTACCGCGTGAGGATGCCGGACCAGTCCTCGGGTTCGTAGGCCCACCGGTACAGCCACACCGCCCGGCCGGTGAACCCGGCCCCGTACATCCCCTGGGGGCCGTAGGCACCGGGCGCGGGGGGCGCGTGGGAGAACACGAACCGCCCGCCGGGCTCCAGCCTGTCGAAGACCAGCGGCAGCAGGCGGCCCGGATCGGTGAACCACGCCGCGCCCCAGATCGAGTAGATCGCGTCCCAGCGCTGCCCGGCCGCACCGGCCAGGTAGTCGCAGACGTCGGCGCAGGCGAATTCGGCGCCGGGCAGGTGCCCCCACCGCGCTGCGGCACGCTCGTATTGCACGGGTGAGAGGTCCACGC
Organism: Actinomycetes bacterium; assembly: GCA_021793235.1. Classification (GTDB taxonomy): domain Bacteria; phylum Actinomycetota; class Actinomycetes; order Streptosporangiales; family Streptosporangiaceae; genus JAJYTD01. Next base: position 10,126 of record JAJYTD010000072.1, read on the forward strand.
CGGTGGCGTTGATGCCCTTGGTAGCCAGGGCGGCTACCGCGTTGCCTCGGCCGAATCCCAGCTCCAGCGCGGTGGCGGGCTGGCCGAGGAGTTCGTCGCCGGGGCCATGGCTTTCGTACTGGCACCACCCGAAGGCGTTCTTCAGCGCCTCTTCGGGGGGCTCCTCCTCGGTGACGCCGGAGCCGTAGCGGTCCCAGTACCCGGTGGGGCTGGTGGTCTCGGAGGGGCGGATGGTTCGATTCATGCGCACGGGGACCCTTGTGATGTCGGCAGGACCCCGCTCACGGTAGCGGGTGCAGGACCGTGATCACCGAGCAACGCACGAAAAAGGGGACCGCTACCCGCCTCTGGCCTTCACCTCAGCGAGGAACGCGGTCCAGGCCTCCGGGGCGAAGCCCAGATGCCCCAGCTCCTGATGCTGGGTATCGCGCACCAGCACAGCGCGAGGGGTCTCGGCGACCTCGACGCAGTGCCCGCCGCTGGCGTTGCTGTAGCTGGACTTGTGCCAGTTCATGGCGACTTCGACGCAGTCACCGCCGCTCTCATTGCTGTAGCTGGATTTACGCCAAGTCAGGGGAAGGCCATGGTCGCTCATGAGAACTCTCCTTGCATCTGTGCGATCAACTGCCGCGACGCTCCCAATGGAAGGGCAGCACCCCGCAGGTCCGCGAACAGTTGGGAATAATCATCCACTGCTTCAGGATCATCCGTAGGCGCCCCAGAACGTCGGGTCTCCACATATAGAACAGGGGGTTTCTTAGGGACGGTGAACAGTGTGAAAGCGTTGGACAGGCCTGGGTGGTGGTCGCTTTCATAAGGCACCACCTGAATCGATATATACGGCTGGTCGCAGGCTGCTAGCAGACGGCTGAGTTGCCGCCTCATGATTCCACGCCCTCCGGTGGGACGGCGCAAGACGCCCTCGTCTAGGACGGCGACCAGGCGGGGTGGGCGCTCCCGATCAAAGATCGCCTGGCGATTCATCCGTCCCCGCACCAGATCGTCGAGCTCGGCAGGGGTATCCCGGGGACGCCCTACCCGGAAGATGTGCTCGGTGTACTCCTCTATCTGCAACAGGCCCGGCACCAGGAGCGGGTGGTAGATCCGGATTTCAGAGGCTGCCTGCTCGATGTCGGCTACCCCCTGATACCAGGTGGGCAGCCCAGAGCCTGAGGAACGATCCCACAGATCGGTGAGAGTTCCAGATGTGCTGAGTGCCGTGTCGATACGCTCCACGTGGTCTCTTTTGATCCCACGCGCGCCGCGCTCCATTGCACTGAGCATGGTCGGCGAGATCATTACCGCCTTCGCCAACTCTTCTTGCGAAAGTCCAGAACGCTGACGGTGCTCCCGGATCTTTCGGCCGATCTTCACCCAACGCCCCCCGCCAGGCTGCACCATCTTTCCACCTTCCAGCACTTAGAGTGTGTCTCAATACCGTGGGTTGTGCTTGGTC
>JAJYTD010000073.1 GCA_021793235.1 Actinomycetes bacterium
GCGCCGAAACTCAGGGGAGCGCCCAGTCGACGGGGTCGGCGCCCTGCTCCTGCAGAAGGGCGTTGGCCCGGCTGAACGGGCGGGAACCGAAGAAGCCGTTGTGCGCCGACATCGGGCTCGGGTGGGGCGACTCCACACAGGGCACACCGGGCATCAAAGGGCGCAGGCTGCGGGCGTCGCGGCCCCACAGGATGGCCACCATCGGCTTGCTGCGTTCAGCCAGCGCGCGGATGGCCTGATCGGTCACCTCCTCCCAGCCCTTGCCGCGGTGCGACCCGGGTTTGCGCGGCATCACCGTCAGGACCCTGTTGAGCAGGAGCACACCCTGCTCGGTCCACGGGGTGAGGTCGCCGTTGCCCGGCATGGGCAGGCCGAGGTCGTCGGTGTACTCCCGGTAGATGTTGCGCAGGCTCCCCGGCAGCTTGACGTCGGGGGCCACCGAGAAGCTCAGGCCGACGGCGTGGCCCGGTGTCGGGTAGGGGTCCTGGCCGACGAGCAGCACCCGCACATCATCGAACGGCTGCTGGAACGCGCGGAGCACGTTGTCGCCGGCCGGGAGGTAGGTGCGCCCTGCGGCGACCTCTTCGCGGAGGAATTCCCCCATCTTCCCGATTCGGTCCGCCACCGGCTCCAGCGCCTTCGCCCAGCCGCTGTCCATGATCTCGTTCAAGGGTCGTCCTGACATGGACCGAACCCTAGCGGGCGGCGGAGACACCGGAAGCCGGTTCCGAGGGGAGGCGGGAAAACCTTGCGGCCGCTAGCTGTCCTCGCTGCCGAGGTCGAGGCGCACGGATTGGACGCCGTCGGTCTCCAGGAGGGGGAGCGTCAGATCGTCGGGGTCCCCCTTGCCGCGCACGCGCAGGGAGAGGTGGACGATGTCGTTGCTGGCGCGCCGGGTGTCGACATCCTGGATGGTGAAATGGTGGTCGGTGACCTGGGCCAGGATCGAGCGCAGCATGCCGCGGCGGTGCTCGTAGCGCATGTGGAGCAGCGCGGTGGTCGGCTCCTTGCGCGTCAGCCACCGCAGGGCCCTGGCATAGCCGAAGGCGACCAGGAAGTGGGCTGCGGTGACAACCGATGCCAGCAGCCACAGCCCTGCGCCCGCAGCGGTTCCCACGGCCGCGGCCACCCAGATGGTGGCGGCCGTGGTCAGCCCCCGGACCGCGTCCTGCCGGACGAAGATGACCCCCGCGCCGATGAACCCGATGCCCGAGACGATCTGCGCCGCGAGGCGCGAAGGGTCGAGCATGATGTCGCTGTCGCGAAGGACATCGCCGAATCCGTATTTGCTCACCACCATGAACAGCGCGGCGCCCAACCCTACGAGGGTGTGCGTGCGCAATCCCGCGCTCTTCTGCCGGAGTTCGCGTTCCAGCCCGATGAGGGAACACAGCACCAGTGCGATCAGCAGAGCGAGGATCTGCGGCCAGCCCTGCTCGGAAAACCCCAGCATAGGGAGGTGGTACCCGGGGCGGGAGGGCGCCACCCCGGTTTCGGTGATCTTGATGGCGGGAGGGTGGCGCGCACCCGGTCCCCGGGGCAGAGCGCCTAGACCTCTCCACGGCGGTAGCCGTCGTGGCGGGAGAGGTTGAGCGCGGTCGTCACCAGGGGAACGTGGCTGAAGGCCTGGGGGAAGTTGCCGACCTGGCGCTCGTGCTTGGCGTCCCACTCCTCGGCGAGCAGGCCGAGGTCGTTGCGCAGCGCCAGCAGCCGCTCGAACAGGTCGCGGGCCTCTTTCTCCCGTCCGATGGACAGAAGCGCGTTGGCCATCCAGAAGCTGCACGCCAGGAAGGCGCCTTCGTCGCCGGGGAGCTTGTCGGCGACCTCGGCCCGGTCGGTTCGGTAGCGCATGACGAATCCGTCGACCATGAGGTCCTCGCGGATGGCCTCGATCGTGCCCACGACGCGGGGGTCGTCATAGGGCAGGAACCCCACCTCGGGGATGAGGAGCAGGGCGGCGTCCAGCTCGTGGCTGCCGTAGTACTGGGTGAAGGTGTTGCGCCGATCGTCGAAGCCGTACTCGCAGACCTCGGCGTGGATGGTGTCGCGCAGCGCTTTCCAGCGCTCGATCGGCCCCTCTTTGCCGAACTCCTCGATCATCCGTACCGCGCGGTCGGCGGCGACCCACGCCATCACCTTGGAGTGCACGAAGTGCTGGCGGGGCCCCCGGACCTCCCACAGGCCCTCGTCGGGTTCGTCCCAGCACCACTCCAGGTAGTTCACCAGGGAGCGCTGCAGCCCCCAGATGTGCTCCCCGCTGTGCAGGCCGCTGAGTCTGGCCAGGTGCAGCACATCCATGACCTCGCCGTAGACGTCGAGCTGGTGCTGGCCCACGGCGGCGTTGCCGATGCGCACCGGGCGGGAGTTCTCGTAGCCGGGCAGCCAGTCGGCCTCCCACTCGGCCAGTCGGCGCTCACCGCGCACCCCGTACATGATCTGCATGTGCTGGGGTTCGCCGGCCACCGCCCGGACCAGCCATTCGCGCCAGGCCTCCGCCTCATCGGTGTAGCCGCTGCGGATCAGCGCCTCCAGGGTGATGGTGGCATCGCGCAGCCAGCAGTAGCGGTAGTCCCAGTTGCGCACACCCCCGATCTCCTCGGGAAGGGATGTGGTGGGCGCGGCGACGATTCCGCCGCTCGGCCGGTAGGTGAGGGCCTTGAGGGTGATCAGGGAACGGACCACGGCGTCGCGGTAGCGGCCCTCGTAGGAGCACTGGTCCACCCACCGGTTCCAGAAGCGCTCGGTGCGCGAGAGTGCTTTCTCTGCGTCCAGGTGCTCGGATTCCTCGGTCTGCGAGGGGTGCCAAGTCATGACGAACGGCACCCGCTGGCCGGCGCTCACCGTGAACGTGGCGTCGTGTACGAAGTTGTGCCCCTCCAGGGGGACCGATGAGCTCAGCCACACGGAGTCGGGGCCGGCGATGGCGACGACCTCGGTGCCGCTGCGTTGGATCCACGGCACGACGTTGCCGTAGTCGAAGCGCAGCCGCAGGGCGGTGTTCATTCGTACGGTGCCGCGCAGGCCCTCAACGATGCGCACGAGGTGCGGTGCGCCACTGCGTGGAGGCATGAAGTCGATGACCCGGACCGAGCCCTCAGGGGTGTCCCATTCGTTCTCCAGGATGAGCGTCTCGTGCCGGTACCGGCGGCGCGTGGAGCGCATGTCTCCATTGGCGGGCCGGATCCACCAGTTGCCGTTCTGCTCATCGCCGAGCAGGGCGCTGAAGCAGGCGGGGGAGTCGAAATGGGGTAGGCAGAGCCAGTCGATCGAGCCGTCGCGCCCCACGAGAGCAGCGGTCTGCATGTCGCCGATCAGCGCGTAGTCCTCAATCAGATTGGACACGCGGATCACCCCCTTTTGTCACCAAGATCACGCCTCGCGGACGTACCGTATCCAACTCCTGATGGCCCCGTGACCATGTGATGCCGGCGCGAGGCCGATGGGTTCCGGGCGTGGACAACAGTGATCCGCGGCGATCCCGGTATCGCGGTACGCGGATGTGGCGGGTGTCGGGGCCCCTTGCCGCTTCCGCCACGCTACCGGGTGCCGGGGCCTGCCTGGTGAAGTGCGGAGGAACTGTGTTTCGCCGCACGGCCGCTCGGCTCTGCGGGACGGGGCTGCCGCACCGCGTCGAGGGGCGCCGTTCCCCGGCACCGCCGGGTCCGCGGCTCAGCGCCGCGGATCCGTTATGACGTCGTGATGACCTCGGGCCTCAAGCGGCCGGGCCGCGGGGCCCGGTCTCGGGGGGAATGTCCGTTCTGGGGAGTACGACATGGACCAGCGGACCGATGGTCACCGCGAACAGCAGGGTTCCCACACCCACGGTGCCGCCCAGGAGGAATCCGGTGAGGACCACCGCGACTTCGATCCCGGTGCGCGCCGCGCGGACGGAGAGCCCGCGGGCGGCCAGGCCCGTCATGAGCCCGTCGCGGGGACCGGGACCCAGCCGGGTCCCGATGTAGCACCCGGTGGCCACGGCGACTCCGAGGATGCCGAGGGCGAGGTAGGCCGAGCGCGCCGCGATTCCCTCCGCTTCGGGGAGCCACCACAGGGTGGCGTCCACCGACAGGCCGATGACCACGACGTTGCTCACCGTCCCCAGGCCGGGGCGCTGCCGGAGCGGGATCCACAGCAGCATCAGCAGCGCACCCACCAGGATGCTGCAGGTGCCGATCGACAGGCCGCTTCTGATCGCAAGGCCCTGGTGCAGTACATCCCAGGGCATGGCGCCGAGCCGCGCGGCGATGAGCAGGGCGCTCGCGGCCCCGTACAGGTGGAGGCCGAGATAGAGCTGCAGCAGGCGGCGGATCCGGGGAGGGGGGAGCACCGGGGAGATGAAGGCGCGGCGGGCGATTCGGACGAGGGCGGTCAACGGGGCTTCTCCCTAACAACTGAGCCGGAGGCATCGGTACCCGAAGCAGCGGGCACTCTGCGATCGGCATCGCGAACGAAGAGCGGAATCGAAGCGGAAGCGGATCCGCGGGGCACCACAGCAGCCAACGCGGCTGGAGCTTCAGGCCATGTCGGTATATTGGCCCGAGGTGGGGCGATTCTGTAGGGCCAATTCGAGAAAGTGGCATCATGGCGATCGGGGAGAGGCGGATCAATGGCCGTCTACTGGCTCGGCTGATCGGTGCGCATATGGACGAGCGGCCCTACTACCTCGCCATTGGCCGGGCGATCAGTGGGCTCGTCCTCGACGGGAGGATCCCCACCCACACGCGGCTGCCGGCCGAGCGCGACCTCGCCTCGGCGCTCAAGGTCAGCCGCAACACGGTCACCGCCGCCTACACCTGGCTGCGCGAGAACGGCTACCTGGACAGCCGCCAGGGGGCGGGCAGTTGGACCGTGCTTCCTGATGCCGGATCGGGGAGCACGGTCCTTTCCATGCCCAACGCCGAGCACATCGACCTCGGTGTCGCCGCGCCTCCGGCCATCGAGGGCCTGCAGGACGCCGCGCGGCTGGCGGTCGACCAGTTCGCCGCGCACGCCGGCGGGCTCGGCTACGCCCCCTACGGGCTCCCCGAGCTGCGCCACGCCGTCGCCCGGCGCTATGTCGAGCGGGGGCTGGCGACCGACCCCGAGCAGATCTTCGTCACCAACGGCGCCCAGCACGCGATCGCGCTGCTGATGGATCTGCTGCTGGATCCGGGGGACAGTCTGCTGGTGGAGTCGCCCACCTACCACCACGCTCTCGACAGCGCCCGCAGGCGCGGCGCCCGGATCCGCACGGTCGGGGTGGCGCCGGACGGCTGGGACATGGAGTACCTCGTCGACGCCTTCCGGCAGACCAAGCCGCGGGCCTCCTACCTCATCCCCGACTTCCACAACCCCACCGGTGCCCTCATGGACGACGACGAGCGCGCAGCGGTGGTGGCCGCGGCCCGGCGCGCGGGCACGTCCCTCATCGTCGACGAGAGCGTCGCCGAACTCGCGATCGACTCCGGCGACCAGCCGGCCCCCGTCGCCGCGCACGACTTCGACGGCCGTGTCTTCACCGTCGGTTCGGTCGCCAAACTCTTCTGGGGCGGACTGCGCATCGGCTGGATCCGCACCACGCCGCCCATGGTCTCCCGGCTGATGGCGATCCGGCAGCGCGTGGACATGTCCAGCCCGATCCTGGACCAGCTCATCGCCACCCGCCTCCTGTCCGACATCATGCGCATCAGAGCCGAGCGCAGCCGCCAGCTCCGCCGCAGCCGCGACACCCTGACCGCCGCCCTGCGCGAGCGGATCCCCGAATGGCGATTCAGCACACCCGGCGGCGGCCTGGTCCTCTGGGTCGGTCTTCCGCGGCCGGTGGCCACCGCCCTGAGCGAGAACGCCGCCCGGCACGGGGTCCACCCCGCGCCGGGGCCCGTCTTCGGTGCCGAGGGCACCCTGGAGCACTACCTGCGCCTGTCCTACACCCGGCCCCCCGAGGTCCTTGCCGACGCCGTCGACCGCCTGGCCGACGCCTACGCCGAGACCTTGATCCGGCCCGCTCCCCTCCGCCACGACCTGTACGTGTAGCACCCCGGTTCCCGCCGATCTCGGCCCCGTGTGCTTATGGGCGTGCGTCCGCGCGCACCCAAGGTCAATATCTGGGCGTTTGTTCTGTTTGTTGGCTTATAGGAGAGTTGCGGCTCCCGCTCCGCCATGGTCGGATTGACCGACGGGGGGTGACGTGCGGCACATGGACAGGGTGGGAGTGTGGGCATGCAGCAGGACGAGGTCCGGCAAAAACGGCAGGGCGTGGAAGAGGAGATCAGTGGACTGACTCTGGTGGACTGGTTCCGCCGGGCCGCTGAAGAGGACGGCGACATGCCGGCGCTCTCGGACCGGGTGCCCGACGATGCCGGAGGGGGCTGGTCCACCCGCACCTGGGCGGAGTACCGCACCGCCGTACTGGAGCTGGCCGCGGCCTTCATCGGCGCCGGGGTCGGACACGGCGACGTTGCCGCACTGATGCTGCCCAACCGGTCCGAACACCTCATCGCCGACCTCGGCGCCGTGCACGCCGGCGCGGTGCCGCTCACCGTCTACGCCACCTTCGCCCCCGAACAGGTGGAGTTCGTCGCGGGGGACTGCTCCGCGGTGATCGCCGTCCTCAACGGCGCCGACGAGCTCGCCCGATGGCGTCCGGGCCTGAGGCGCCTCCCGCGGCTGCGCACCGTCGTGCTGCTGGACGAGTCCGCGATCCCCGAGGACATCGGGGAGGAGGACCCCGAGTTCATCAGTTGGGCCGACTTCACCGAATCCGGGCGGCGCGCCTACGCGGCCGACCCCGCGGCCGTCGAGGCCCGCATGGCGGCCGTGGCCCCGGAGGACAACGCCACGCTGCTCTACACCTCCGGCACCACGGGCGATCCCAAAGGCGTCTACGAGACCCACCACCAGGTGCTGTTCCAGGTCGTCATCACCCAAAGGGCCAATCGCCTGCCGCACGGCGGGAGCACGTTGTCCTACCTGCCGATGGCCCACATCGCCGAGCGGGTCATCAGCGTCTACCTGCCCCTCAAGGTCTCCGGGCACATCCACTTCTGCCCCGACATCGCCCAGCTCGGCACCTACCTCGGCCTGGTGCGGCCGCACAGCCTCTTCGGCGTCCCGCGGGTGTGGGAGAAGCTGCAGACGGGATTGACCGCCGCACTGAACGCCGCCCCCGAGGAGCAGCGGACCGCGATCGAGGCGGCCGCGCAGGTCGCACGCGAGTACCTGGAGGCGGGCCAGTACGGCCGCACGCGCGAAGCCGATCTGGAGAAGCGCTTCGCCCGGGTCGACGAGGAGGTGCTGCGGCCCATCCGCGGCCTTGTCGGGCTGGACCGGGCTCAGGACTGCATCACCGCCGCCGCCCCCATGCCGGAGGAGACCCTGCGGTTCTTCTCCGGACTCGGGATCCTCCTGCGTGACGTGTACGGGATGACCGAGAACTGCGGGGCCGTGACCTGCAACCGCGCCGACGCCTACCGGTTCGGCAGTGTCGGCCTCCCGTCGGACGGCATGGAAGTGCGCGTCACCGACGACGGCGAGCTCCTGGTCCGCGGCCCGATCAACGTCAGCGGCTACCTCAATCGGCCGCAGGACAGCGCGGCCCTCATCGACGACGAGAGGTGGCTGCACACCGGGGACGTCGGGTGGATCGACGAGGACGGGTTCGTCTACGTCGTGGACCGGAAGAAGGAGCTCTTCATCACCGCCGGCGGGGAGAACGTCGCCCCCGCCGCGATCGAGAGCCGGCTCAAGGAGCACCCGCTGATCGGTCAGGCGCTGGCCTACGGCGACCGCCGCCCCTACCCGGTGGCGCTGCTCACGCTGGACGGCGAGACCGCTCCGGGCTGGGCTGCGGCCCGCGGGATCGATACCGCGGACCTGGCCGTGCTCGCCGGGCATCCGGAGGTGCTCGCAGAGGTGCAGAAGGCGGTCGACGCGGCCAACGAGCGCCTGGCCCGCGTCCAGCAAGTGAAGCAGTGGCGGTTGCTACCGGAGGAGTGGACGGTCGATACCGCCGAACTGACACCGTCGATGAAACTCAAGCGGCGGGTCATCCAGGCAAAGTACGCCAGCGTCATTGAGGAGCTCTACGGCGCGTGAGGCGCACCGCGCCGGGGCCGCCGTTCTCCCCCGGGCCCCGGCGGGGTGTTCAGCCCTCTGCGGCGAACCTGGCGGCGAACCGCACGACCTCGTCCAGCACTTCGTCCCGGTTGGTCTCGTTGAACACCTCGTGCTGCGCGCCCGGGAAGATCCGGGCCGTCACATCGCTTCCGGCGAAGGCCTCGATGCCCACTCGGGTGTCCTCGATCGGCACCAGGCGGTCATCGGACCCGTGCACCCAGAGCAGCGGTGTGCCGACGAGGCGGCCGCCACTATTGATGCGCTCCAGCTCGGTGGTGATGGCGCGCAGCGTCGGCCGCTTGAACGGGCCGTGCCAGACGAGATCGTCGGCTTCGTAGGCGGCGCCCACCTCAGGGTCGCGGGACAGTGTGGCGGTGTCGATGGGGGTGTCGGGGATCTCCTCCACGGCCAGCAGTTGCTCGGCGACGCTCCACCGGCCCAGCACAGGGCCGGACAGCACGAGTCCGGCGAGTTCGGCCGCGTGCAGTTGGGCGTAGCGGGCCGCGATCATGCCGCCCATGGAATGTCCGATGACGACCAGGGGAAGAGAGCGGTAGGCCATGCGCGCCTGGGTGACCACCCGGTGCACGTCCGCCACCACATCGGCGAAGTCCTCGATCAGCACCCGTTCTCCCGAAGAACGGCCGTGCCCGCGGTGGTCCAGCCCGTAGACGACGTCCCCGTGCGCGCACAGGCGGCGTGCCACGTGCTCATAGCGCCCGATGTGCTCACCGTAGCCGTGCACCAGCACCACGAGTCGGCTCGGCGCCTCGTTCTCCGCGGCCCACGCCCGGACCGACAGGCGCTCTGTCCCGTTCGCCCCGCCCGGCAGGTTCCATTCCCGTGTTCCGACCACCCGTGGCTCCTCTCGACGGTGGTTTCAGGGGCAGGTTACGGCTTCTCCCGGGAATGGGCACGGCTGCGCGGCCGCGGAGTGCAGAAGACCCCCGCTGAAAATAAGGGCATATGGCCCAAATTTGGACACTCGATGGATTTTGTGGCACTTTCGGCTGTTAGGGCGGATCAGTTTGCTTTTAGGGTGGCGATGTGGCGGGAACCAACGGGATGACGTCACCGCTGACGCATCCGCACCTGTCGCAGCCCGGCTGCGACCGAACACCGGGAGGTGGCGCCCATGCTGGCCGATTCCTACGGGAGAGTGGCCACCGACCTGAGGGTCTCCCTGACCGACCGATGCAATCTGCGGTGCACCTACTGCATGCCGCCGGAAGGGCTCGAATGGCTCCCCAAGGACGAGGTCCTCACCGACAGCGAAATCAACCGGCTGATCCGCATCGGCGTCACCATGCTCGGCATCGAGGAGGTCAGGTTCACCGGAGGTGAACCGCTGCTCCGCCGCGGACTGCCCGGCATCATCGCCGCCGCGGCCGCCCTGACCCCTCGCCCCCAGACCGCGCTGACGACCAACGGCATCGGGCTGGCCCGCATCGCCCCGGCGCTCGCGGAGGCCGGACTCGACCGTGTCAACGTCTCCCTCGACACCCTGCGCCCCGACGTCTTCGAGAAGCTCGCCCGCCGCCGACGGTTGGACGACGTGCTGGACGGCATGGCCGAAGCCGCCGCAGCCGGTCTCACCCCCGTCAAGGTCAACGCGGTCCTCATGCGCGGGATCAACGACACCGAGGCGCCCGAACTGCTGCGCTACTGCCTGGACCACGGCTACCGGCTCCGCTTTATCGAGCAGATGCCGCTGGACGCCCAGCACGGCTGGCGGCGCGAGAACATGGTCACCGCCGACGAGATCCTGGAGCGGTTGGGCACCGCCTTCGACCTGGAACCCGCCGACACCGCGGACCGCGGCAGCGCCCCGGCCGAACTGTTCCTCGTCGACGGCGGCCCGGCGACCGTGGGGGTGATCGGCTCGGTCACCCGCCCATTCTGCGGGGCCTGCGACCGCGTCCGGCTCACCGCCGACGGCCAGATCCGCAACTGCCTGTTCGCTCGGGAGGAGTCCGACCTGCGCCCGCTGCTGCGCGGAGGCGGCACCGACACCGAGATCGCCGACCGCTGGCGCGCCACCGTCGCAGCCAAGCTGCCCGGCCACGGCATCAACGACCCGAGCTTCCTGCAGCCCGCACGCCCGATGTCGGCGATCGGGGGCTGACCGCACCCGGCCGTCCGAAAAACCGGTTGCCGGGCCACCCCGCGGTCTGGCCTCATGGTCGTGCGCGGGTAGCGGGCCTTCCGCGCACCGGCGATCCCGTATGGAAAGGGAGGTGGCCCATGCCTTACACCGAAGCCCCGGGGGCGCGTGTGCCGATCCGGATGTGGGCCGACCCGGACACGGTCGAGCCCGCGGCGATGGACCAGCTCCGCAACGTCACCCGGCTGCCGTGGGTGCACGGCCTGGCCGTCATGCCTGATGTGCACTACGGCAAGGGCGCCACGGTCGGCTCGGTGATCGCCATGCGCGACGCCGTCTCGCCGGCCGCGGTCGGGGTGGACATCGGCTGCGGGATGACAGCGGTGAAGTCCTCGCTTACGGCCGACGCCCTCCCCGACGACCTGGGAGCGCTGCGCTCGGCGCTGGAGAAGGCCGTCCCCGTCGGGTTCCAGATGCACAAGGAGCCCGTCGATCCCCGGCGGGTGCACGGGCTCAAGACGGCCGACTGGGACCGGTTCTGGGCGGGTTTCTCCTCCCTCGCGCCGGCCGTCCAGGGCCGCCGTGAGCGTGCCGCCAAGCAGGTGGGCACCCTCGGGGGCGGCAACCACTTCCTGGAGGTCTGCCTCGACGACGAGGGCGCGGTGTGGACGGTGCTGCACTCCGGCTCCCGCAACATCGGCAAGGAGCTCGCCGAATACCACATCGAGCAGGCCCGCAAGCTGCCGCACAACCAGGACCTGCCCGACCGCGACCTCGCGGTGTTCGTCACCGGTACCCCGGAGATGGAGGCCTACCGCCGGGACCTGTTCTGGGCCCAGGGGTACGCCCGCCGCAACCGCGACGTGATGATGGGGCTGGCCTGCGACGTGCTGCGCAGGATGTTCCCGCGCGTGACGTTCGACCAGTGGATCTCCTGCCACCACAACTACGTGGCCGAGGAGGCCTACGATGGCGTCGACGTCCTCGTCACCCGCAAGGGCGCCATCCGGGCCGGACGCGGCGAACTGGGGATCATTCCGGGCAGCATGGCGACCGGTAACTACATCGTGCGGGGGCTGGGCAATCCCGACTCGTTCAACTCGGCTTCGCACGGGGCCGGGCGGCGGATGAGCCGGAACAAGGCCAAGAAGACCTTCACCGAAGCCGACCTGATCGCCCAGACCGAAGGCGTGGAGTGCCGTAAGGACACGGGGGTGCTGGACGAGATCCCCGCCGCCTACAAGGACCTGTCGGAGGTGATGGACGCCCAGACCGACCTGGTCGAGGTGGTGGCGCACCTGCGTCAGGTGGTCTGTGTCAAGGGTTGAGG
>JAJYTD010000074.1 GCA_021793235.1 Actinomycetes bacterium
CCGGTACTTGTTCCGTCCGGTCATCGGACCAGGCGGTACATCACGCGGGGGCGAGCATCTGCTGGCCCAATTCGTGGGCGAAGCGCTCCAGTTTGCTCGCTGTCTCTTCCTCCTGCAGCAGATTGGCCTCCAGCAGGCTGGTGCACTCCGCATCCCCCATGAGCATCGCCTTGCAGACCAGCCCGCGATAGGTGGCGATCTCGAAGTGCTCGGTCTTGGTCGCCCCGCTGATAGCGAACATCGTCAGCACGTCAGACGACGGGTTCTGCTTCACGAATTCCTTGAACTCGTTGTGGATCGTCTTGACCACCCCGCAGGGCACCTGCCGCGGTGATTCCCCGATCCGCTGGAAGCACTGCTCCAGGTTCTTGGCCTGGTGCTGGGTTTCTTCCTTGTGCGTCTGCAGCATCTGGATCAGCGTCTGGTTCTCCACCTGGCCGGCGATCTCGTCCAGCATTTGGGCGATCTTCTTCTCGCCGTCGTACATCATGGACAGTTCGTGGACGAACAGGTCCTTCGGGCTGTTGAACGCCATGTCATCCCCTTGATGGGCATCCTTCAGCGCGGTTGACTACCCGGGCGCATCGGGTCTACTCCCCCGAACATCGGGAATTCCCCGGCCGGTGACCGCGGCCGGGATCCGTTTCAGGGGGATATTTCCCCTGGTCCGCATACTCGCGCGGTCCTGTGGTAGTGGCCGGTGAGGACGAGGGGTGCGACCGCCACGACGCGCCGCAGCGGTACCCGCACACACCGAAGCACCGCGCCGGTCCGAACACGGCGCGCTTCGACGGCGGCATCCGGCATGACTGGGCGACCACGCCGACGTGCGGAGGAACCGGCATCGCATTCGCTGATCGAGTACCCGGAGGGACGAAATGAAGCACGATACGTTCATCGGACAGGTGCAGGAACGCGCCCGCCTGGACAGCCGCGGAGCCGCCGAGGCCGCCACCCGGGCCACATTGGAGACGCTGACCGAGCGGATCCCTTCCGACCTCGCCGACGATCTCGCGGCTCAGCTTCCCCAGGAGATCGGCGAGCATGTGCGCCGGGTGACCACCGCCGTCGACACCGAGGACGTGCAGCGGTTCGGCCAGCGCGAATTCATTTCCCGGGTCAGTGAGCGGGCGCACACCGACGAGCCCAAATCGGCTCACCTGGCGCGCGTGGTCTTCGAGGTCTTGGACGAGGCCTCCACCGGAGGGGTGATGGGCAAGGTCCGCCAGAGCCTGCCCGAAGACCTGCGCCGGCTCACCACCGCCGGAAGCACCGGTTGACGCCGGCGCGGCGGAACAGCCGGCCGCAGCGGTCCCGGCGGCAGAACGCCACCGCACGGGGAACCGCCCCGGTCGCGGACGCCGCCTATGCGGCACTCGCGACCGGAGCAGTGAACACATTCGCAGCAGAGGAAGCGGAGGATCGGTATGCCCCGCCCCGGAAGCCACAAGTACGACATCCAGCGCGCCCACAAGCGCAAGGCGCTCGAAGACGCGGGTATAGCCAACGACCAGGGAGCGGATGAGAGGGCCAACCGCGAACTCCAGGAGCACGACGAGCACAAGCCGATACGGCAGACCGAGCGCGGCCGCGGCCCGAAGTCGGAACGGGAACCGCGGCAGGAGTGAGCCCCGCGCCGTGCAGGGGCCGAGGGGGTCGCCCCCGAGCACCTGTGCGGCGCCCGCGGAGGACGGAGTTGAGCATGATCACCCACCAGGAGCTTGTCGACCGCGTAGCCGCGCATGACGGGGTCGCTGATACCGGCGAGGCACGCCGCGCGGCCGAAGCCGTCGTGCACGTGGTCGCCCCGCGGATAGACCCGGAGACCCGGGTACGGCTGCAGCAGGCCCTGCCGTCGTCGCTGCGGAACCTTCCGCGGCAGGCGAGCACCGACCAGTCGGCGAGCTCCGGCGACCTTGCCCGGCAAATGGGGGACCAGCTCGGCTGCGCACCAGAGCGGGGCCTGCACCTGGCGCGCGTCGTCCTCGCAGAGATCGCCACATCCTCCCCCGAACTGAGCGAGGACCTGGCGGGCTCGCTGCCCGAAGAGCTCGCCGCCTGGGTCGGTGACCCGATCGGGGCCGTGGGCCGCTCCGATACCGGGATCACGGGCGCGCCGAGCCGGCTCGATGAGCCGACTCTGCGTGCCGCGCAGGGGAGGCTGCCCGACTGGGAGGGCGACACCCACCGTCTCACCAGGGCTGTACGGCTACCGGCGGACCGTATCCCCCCGCTTTTGGCCAGAATCGACCGGATCAGCGGGGAGCTGGGCCGCCGGGCGCACCACGAGATCACCGACGACGGGATCGCCTTCTCGGTATGGACGGCATCGGTGGACGCGGTGACCACGATCGACATCGAACTCGCCGAGCGCATCGACCAGGCCGTCGCCGACATCGGTTCGGGCGGTTGACCCCTGGGCTGCCGCGGTCGGCGCAACGGCCATGACCGGCGCGTTTCCCGGTCGTCTCCGTTTCACCGCTTCCCGCTTCGGGTAGCGGGCGGCCCGTCACCGAGGAGCCGGGCGGATCTGGCCGCCCTCCTCGTGTTCATCAGGGGAACCGCAAGGAGACACGATGGCGCAGAAAGTATCCGACCACCTTCTCGAACGGCTGCGCGAATGGGGGGTCGACCGGGTCTTCTCCTACGCCGGAGACGGGATCAACGGCCTGCTGGCGGCCTGGGAGCGGGCCGGCGACAACCCGAAGTTCATCCAGTCCCGGCACGAGGAACTGGCCGCGTTCGAGGCGACGGGGTATGCGAAGTTCTCCGGCAAGGTCGGGGTGTGCGCGGCCACATCAGGGCCGGGCGGCATCCATCTGCTCAACGGGCTCTACGACGCCAAACTCGACCACGTCCCCGTGGTGGCGATCATCGGGCAGACCGCGCGCAGCGCCATGGGCGGCTCCATGCAGCAAGAAGTCGACATGCACACGCTGTTCAAGGATGTCGCCGCCGAGTACGTGGAAGTGGTGAACGTCCCCGAGCAGCTGCCCAACGTCCTCGACCGCGCCATGCGCATCGCCGAGACCCGGCGCACGGTCACCGCGCTCATCATCCCCGGCGACGTGCAGGAGTTGGACTACTCGCCGCCCACGCACGCGTTCAAGATGGTGCCCAGCAGCCGGGACTCGGTCAGCTCCGTCCCGATGCCGCCCGAGGACCAGATACGGCGCGCTGCTGACGTGCTGAACGCGGGCGAGCGTGTTGCGATCATGATCGGGCAAGGCGCGCGCAACGCCCACGAGGAGGTCCTCCAGGCCGCGGACGCGCTCGGCGCGGGAATCTCCAAGGCGCTGCTCGGTAAGGACGTCCTGCCCGATGACCTGCCCTTTGTGACCGGTTCCAACGGGCTGCTGGGGACGCGGCCCTCCTATGAGATGATGCGCGACTGCGACACGTTCCTCATGATCGGCTCCAGTTTCCCCTACAGCCAGTTCCTGCCCGACTACGATCAGGCGCGCGGGGTGCAGATCGACATCGATCCCACCATGATCGGCATGCGCTACCCGTTCGAGGTCAACCTTCTCGGTGATGCCAAGGCGACGCTTCAGGCGCTGCTGCCGATGCTGCACCGCAAGGAGGACCGCTCCTGGCGGGAGACCATCGAATCGAACGTGAGCCGCTGGTGGGAGGTCCTGGAGCGGCGCGCCAAGGTGGAGGCCGATCCGATCAACCCCGAGCGCGTCTTCTACGAGCTGTCGCCGATGCTGCCGGACAATGTCATCCTGACCTCGGATTCGGGGTCGGCGGCGAACTGGTACGCGCGGTATCTGAAGATCCGCCCCGGTATGCGCGCGTCGCTGTCGGGGACACTGGCGACCATGGGGCCGGGGCTGCCCTATGCCACCGGAGCGAAGTTCGCCCACCCCGACCGCCCGGTCATCGCGCTGGTCGGGGACGGGGCCATGCAGATGAACGGGATCAATGAGCTGATCACCATCGCGCACTACGCCGAGGAGTGGTCGGATCCGCGCGTCATCATCGGCGTGCTCAACAACGGCGACCTCAACCAGGTCACGTGGGAGATGCGGGCGATGAGCGGGTCACCGCAGTTCATCCCCTCACAGCGCATCCCCGACTTCCCCTACGCCGGATTCGCCGAGAGCATCGGCCTCACCGGCATCAAGGTGGACAGCCCCGAAGGGATCGAGGGCGCCTGGCGCCGGGCCCTCGACGCGCAGGGGCCCTGCCTGGTCGAGTTCGTCACCGACCCGACGGTTCCGCCCATTCCGCCGCACGCCACCATGGAGCAGATCCAGGCTATGGCTTCTGCCCTGATCAAGGGCGATCCCGAGGCGTGGTCGGTGATCAACGAGGGAGTCAAGAGCAAGGCCCAGGAGTTCCTGCCCGGGACCGGGCGCCGCTGATGCAAGCCGCGCCCGCGCTGCCGGTCCGCGGGACCGACGCACGCGCCTACCGGATCCCCACCGAGGTCCCCGAGGCCGACGGCACGCTGTCCTGGACGGATACCACCCTGGTCGTGGTGCGGGTCGACGCGGGCGAGACCACCGGCCTGGGTTATACCTATGCCGACGCCGCCTGTGCGGACTTCATCGAGCGGGTGCTCGCAGCCGTGATCGCGGGGCGCGACGCCCTCGACGTTCCCGCGGCCTGGGCGGCCATGCGCAGCGCCGTCCGCAACCAGGGCAGGCCCGGCCTGGCCGGGTGCGCCATCTCGGCGGTGGAGACGGCGCTGTGGGACGCCGCAGCCCGGGCGCACGGCAGTGCGCTGTGCCGACTGTTCGGGCGCGCTCACCAGAGCGTCCCGGTCTACGGCAGCGGCGGATTCACCACCTACGACCCACGCCAGTCCGAGGCCCAGCTCCGGCGCTGGGTGGAGGAACTGGGGGTCGGCGCGGTGAAGATCAAAATCGGTGAGGACCGCGGCACGGCGGTGCGCAGGGACCTGGAGCGGGTGGCGCGGGCCCGTTCGACCGTGGGCGAGGATGTGGCGGTCTTCGTCGACGCCAACGGCGGTTACGGCACCAAGCAGGCCGTACGGGTCGGAGCAGAACTCGACGGCCTCGGCGTCTCCTGGTTCGAGGAACCGGTGAGCAGCGACGACCTTGACGGGCTTTGCCGGGTGCGCGACCGGGTGGGTGCTGATGTCGCGGCCGGCGAGTACGGCTATGACCTGCCCTATTTCGCGGACATGCTGGCGGCGGGCGCCGTGGACTGCCTGCAGGTCGACGTCACCCGCTGCGGCGGCTTCAGCGCCTGGTTCCGCGCGTGCGCCGTCGCCGCCGCGGCGAACATGGACGTCTCCGCCCACTGTGCGCAGAACCTGTCCGCACACGCCGCCGCGGCCACGCCCAACACACGCCACCTGGAGTGGTTCCGCGACCATGAGCGCATCGAGGAGACCTTCTTCGCCGGCGCGCTGCGCGTCACCGACGGCGCGGTGCGCCCCGACATCTCGGCGCCCGGCCACGGTATGGAGTTCAAGGACGCCGACGCGGCCGAGTTCCGCGTGGCCTGAGGCTGCGGCCCGGCCGGGCATCCCGGAGGTAGAGGGAACATGAGCAGTGGACCGTCCCCGCATACGGCTGCCGAAGCATCCGATGGCACGGCACCGGCATCGCTGCCCAGCGCGCTGGCCGCCCGGGTCGACGGCGAGATCCGGTTCGACGACCAGGCGCGGGGCGCCTACTCCACCGACGCCTCGAACTACCGCGAGGTACCGATCGGCGTGGTCCTGCCACGCAGTATCGACGCGGGCGCCGAAGCCGTGGCGGTCTGCCGCGAGTTCGGCGTTCCGGTGCTGTCCCGGGGCGGCGGAACGAGCCTGGCCGGCCAGTGCACCAACACGGCGGTGGTCATCGACTGGACCAAGCACTGCAACCGGCTCGTCTCGGTGGACGAGGAGGCGCGCACCTGTGTGGTGGAGCCCGGCATCGTGCTCGACGAGCTCAACCGCCAACTCGCCGACCACGGGCTGATGTTCGGGCCCAAGCCCTCAACGCACAGCCACTGCGCTCTGGGCGGCATGATCGGCAACAACTCCTGCGGCGCGACCGCCCAGCGCTACGGCACGACCGCGGACAACGTCCGCGCCCTGGATATCCTCACCTACCAGGGGCTGCGCTGCCGGGTCGGCCGCACCGGCGAGGAGGAACTGGCCGACCTCCTCGCCGAGGACGGCCAACGCGGCGAGCTGTACCGCAGGTTGTGCGACATCCGGGACCGCTACGCCGACGACATCCGCGACCGGTTCCCCGACATCCCGCGCCGGATCTCCGGCTACAACCTCGACGCGCTCGTCGACGGCCGCGGCTTCGACGTCGCGCGCCTTGTGGTGGGCAGCGAGAGCACACTGGTGACCGTTCTGCGCGCGGAACTGGAACTCGTACCGACGGTGCAGGCCACGAGCATGGTCGTGCTCGGCTACAGCGACATCGCCGCAGCCGCCGACGCGGTACCCGAGATCACGGCGCACAGCGATCCGCTCGAACTGGAGGCGATCGACAGTGTCCTGGTCGAGTTCATGCGGCTGAAGGACATGTACCCCGAAGCCGTCGCGAAGCTTCCGCACGGCCCCGCCCGGCTTTTCGCCCAGTTCGGCGCCGACACCGCCGAGGACACCGCACAGCAGAGCCGCGACCTGCTGGCCGCACTGGGCAAATCACCGGACGATCCCGATGTGCTCTTCACCGGCGACCCCGAGTTGCAGGAGGAGATAGCAAAGGTCCGCGAGTCGGGGCTGGGGGCCACCGCCCGGGTCCCCCACCGCCCCGACGCCTGGCCCGGGTGGGAGGATTCCGCGGTCGCCCCGGAGAAACTGGGCGACTACCTGCGCGACCTCACCGCGCTGTACGAGGAGTTCGACTACCCGCGCCCGTCCTTCTACGGGCATTTCGGCCACGGCTGCGTCCACGTCCGCAGCCCGTTCGACCTGACCACCGCGCGGGGCGTGGACGACTTCACGCGGTTCGTGCACCGCGCGGCCGAGCTGGTGGCCTCCTACAACGGGTCGTTCTCCGGCGAGCACGGCGACGGCCAGGCCCGCGGCGCCCTGCTCCCGGTGATGTTCGGCGACCGCGTTACCACCGCCTTCGCCGAACTCAAGGACGCCTTCGACCCGGACAACCGGATGAATCCCGGCAAGGTCGTCCACGCCCGCGGCATCGCCGAGAACCTGCGGTTGGGCTCCGCCTACCGGCCCGCGCACCCGGACACCTTCTTCGCCTACCCGGAAGACAGAGGCGACTTCGCCCGCGCCGTCGGCCGGTGCGTGGGCATCGGCAACTGCCGCCAGCACGAGGGCGGCGTCATGTGCCCCTCCTACATGGCCACCGGCGATGAGGAGCACTCCAC
Source organism: Actinomycetes bacterium (assembly GCA_021793235.1). Taxonomy (GTDB): domain Bacteria; phylum Actinomycetota; class Actinomycetes; order Streptosporangiales; family Streptosporangiaceae; genus JAJYTD01. Next base: position 7,318 of record JAJYTD010000074.1, read on the forward strand.
CCGGGGCCGCGCCCGGCTGCTGGTCGAGATGCTGCACGGCCACGACGACAGCCCCGTCACTAAAGGGTGGCGCTCACCGGAGGTGCACGGCGCCCTCGACCTGTGCCTGGCATGCAAGGGCTGCAAGTCCGACTGCCCGGTGGGCGTCGACATGGCCACCTACAAGGCGGAGTTCCTCGCCCACCACTACCGGGGGCGGCTGCGGCCTGCCGCCCACTACTCGCTGGGATGGCTGCCCGTACTGGCCAAGGCCGCCGCTGCCGCCCCGCGGCTGGCCAACACGGCCCTGCACCTGCCGAAGGTCGCCGACCTCGGCAAGCGGCTCGCCGGTGTCGCGCCCCAGCGCGACGCGCCCGAGTTCGCAGCAGAGACCTTCCAGCAGTGGTGGCGCCGCCGGGGCACGCCCGAACCGGACCCCGGCGATCCGCATGCCGTGGTCATCTGGCCCGACACGTTCACCAACCACTTCGACCCGCACATCGGGCAGGCGGCCGTGCGGGTGCTGGAGTCCGCCGGGTTCCGGGTCGCCGTGCCCACCGCCCCCCTGTGCTGCGGGCTCACCTGGATCTCCACCGGCCAGCTCACCGTGGCCGAGCAGACACTGCGCCGCACGACCGAGGTCTTGGGCCCGTGGCTGCGGGCCGGGACCCTGATCGTGGGCCTGGAGCCCTCCTGCGCGGCCGTGTTCCGGTCCGACGCCCATGAGATGTTCCCGCACGACGAGGACATCCAGCGGCTGCGCAGCCGGTTCGCCACCTTCGCCGAGGCGCTGGTCCACCACGCACCCGACCGCGATTGGCGGCCCGCCGCGCGTGAGCGGCGCGCGATCGTGCAGACCCATTGCCACCAGTACGCCGTACTTGGGTTCGACGCCGACCGGCGACTGATGCGCGAGGCCGGGATCGAGGAGGAGGTACTCGACTCCGGCTGCTGCGGACTGGCGGGCAACTTCGGGTTCGAGCGCGGCCACTACGACGTGTCCATGGCCGCCGGGGAGCGCGTGCTGCTCCCGGCCGTCCGCGACGCCGAACCCGACACGCTGGTACTCGCCGACGGGTTCAGCTGCCGCACCCAGGTCGAACAGGGCGGTACCGGCCGCCGTGCCCACCACTTGGCCGAGGCCCTGGCCCAACCGCTGCCTCCGGAGCAGCCGGCGGCCCGTGTCCCCCGCCCGAGAAGGGCACTGGCGCGCCGCCCCGCGGCCTGGCTGGTGGTCGCCGCGGCGACCACCGCGATCACCACCGCTGTGGTCCTGCGGCGGCGAGCGGGGTGAGGGGACGGGCTCTTTCTCATCGCACCGATCCCGGGCGGGTGGTGGGGCCCATCGCCCCGGGGTCAAGGGATGCGTGATGCTTCAGCCCGGGCCTGTGCGAGGCTGGGGCGATGGAGGAGTACTGGAACCACAACTCCGCCTACCACGGCCGCATTCTCCGGGTCGCCGAGCGGCTGGGCGGACGGGTGCTCGACGTTGGCTGCGGGGAGGGCCTGCTCGTCCAGCGGCTCGCGCCCGTATCGGAGCACGTGACCGGTATCGACACCGACACCGCCGCCCTCGCCACCGCCAAGACGCGCACGACGGGGCGGGGCAACGTCACACTGGTGTCCGCGGACTTCCTCACGGCAGAGACGGCAGAGCTTGAGCCGGAGAGTTTCGACCTCGTGGTGTTCGTCGCCGTCATCCACCACATGGACCTCACCGCCGCCCTCGCCAAAGCGCGCACCCTGCTGCGGCCCGGGGGCGAACTGTTCGCCGTCGGGCTCTCCGCCAACAAGACGGCCCTCGACTGGGTCGTGTCCGGGCTGGTGCTCCCGGTGGTCCGCGTCCTCGGCCTGCTGTACCGCGAGTGGTCGCCGCCCCTGGTCACCGCCGAGCCCCGGGAGGACCTCGCCCGGATCCGGGCCGTCGCCCAGCGCACCATCCCCGGCGCCCGCATCCGCCGCGGGCTCTACTACCGCTACCTCCTGCGCTGGCGGCGCCCCCGAGCCGCCGCCGGGGACACCACGGCCGCGGCTCGGCGATCTTCGGAACGACCGTGAGGTTTTTTCTGGATTCGGGCCCGGGAATGGCCACAACAGCACGACCGTCGCGGGAGATCGGCCGGGGCGGGGGCTACTCGGTGAGGGCGCCGGATTTGAGGGAGGAGATGAAGGCGTGCCATGAGGAGGCGGGGAAGGAGAGGTGGCCCGCCCGTCTGTTCTGGGTATCGCGAACGTGGACCAGGCGCGGGGTGTCAGCGACCTCGACGCAGTCACCGCCTTGGTTGCCGCTGTAGCTGGACTTGTACCACTCGGCGACTTCGACGCAGCTAGGCCCGTTCCCGCTGTAGCTGGACTTGTGCCAGTTCATAGGAGAGGACTGCAAGGCAGACATGCCCTGGCTCCTTTCAAGATTCTGTCCGCTCCTCTCCATCAATCACTGAAGCGATGAACGCTTTGGACTCCGGAGGATCGAGCGCAAGTGAGCACAACTGATTGAAGGCGAGCGTATAGCGGAACACTTCCGCTTCTTCCTCGACATAGAGGCTACTGGTCATCGCTTCCACGTGAACCACGTCGGTGTCGTCCTCTTCGGGGAACTGCAGAATCGTGAACTCTCCAGCTGTAGCGGGGTGCTCACCTACCTCGCTCGGAAGTACACGGATGGTCACGTTCTCCTGCTCTGCGAGCATCAGCAGATGCCGAAGCTGGGCGCTCATCACCTCGGGCCCACCGACCTTACGCCGAAGGACGGCTTCATCCAGCACGATCGACAAGGCCCGCGAGCAGTCCTTGACCAGGCGTTCTTGACGCTCCATCCGTACACTCACCCGGCGGGCGACCTCCCCTGGAGGAGAGATCAGCAAGGCTGATTGAACAACCCGCTTTGCGTACTCCTCTGTTTGCAGGATGCCGTTGATGATCTGCGGCGAGTACGTGAGGATCGCGCAAGCTTCGGTCTCAAGCTCGATGTAGTCCGCATAGTCGCGCGGAATCGCATCAGCGTAGGCCTCCCACCAGCCTTTTACCTTCGATCCCTTGCTCAGTTCGAAGTACTTGCCTTGCTTCTCCTCCGGTACTTCGTACAGCGAGAGCAAGGAGCGAAGATCCTTGGCGTTGACTGTGATGCGCCCGTTTTCGATGCGGCTGACCTTGGACTGCGACCAGTCCAACTGGGAAGCGGCCTGCTCTCCCGAGATCCCAGCCTTCTCACGCAGCCGCTTCAGCTCCGTAGACAAACGCCGTCCACGCACCGTCTTCCTTCGCCGCTGCACCATCCGCGCTCCCCACTCGTTCGGCCCTCATCAGTTTTACGGAACCCCTGGTGTCCAGCAACAGATTGTAGTAAACATAAGTCTATGCATTATGCATAGCATCATGCATAGACCGAGTCGGTCTATGCAGGTGCGAACGCAAAGCGGCCCTGGCCAGGCGCGCTCACACCTGGCCAGGGCCTTAGCCCACGACCTGAGATAAGCAGGTGATGGACTCGTGTCCAACGGTATCGTTCCCATGCCCCGACGCCCCCGGCGCGCCCCGCTGGGACGCTGCTCGTTGCGCTTCGACGGCCGACCGCACAGCGTCAAAGACGCCCGCGACTGGCTCACCGCCCGCATGCGCATCGCCGGCGTCCCCGAAGAGGCGGCCGAAAACGCCGTACTGCTGCTGTCCGAACTGGCCACCAATTCCCTGGCCCATTCCCCCAGCGGCGCCCCTGGCGGCACCTTCACCGTCCGGGCGTTCTTCTCCCCCGGGCGGCTGCGCATCGAGGTCCGCGACAACGGCCCCGCCGACTTCCCCCTCCCCACCGCCCCGCCCAACCCTGAGGCCGAGCACGGGCGCGGCCTGCTGCTGGTGGATGCCCTCGCCCACCACTGGGGCCGCTTCGACTCCGACCACGGCCCCGGCATGTTCGCCGAACTGCGCTGGAACACCCAACCCACCCCAACCACAGCAACAGGACACAGCAAACGCTGACCCCCGGGTTGCGGCAATGGGGCGAAGCCGGCTTGCCGCCGCACACACAGACACCCCTCTCCCCGAAACCGGGTGACGGTGTGGCTGCTAAGAGCTCATCTCATTTGGGTTCTCGGTGGCCTGGCCGAGTGTCGATGGTTGAGCGTTTGGTGCCGTACGGGCTGTGGGAGCTGTTCCAGCGGGTGGTACCCGAACCGCCCACCCGCCCCCAAGGTGGTGGACGGCGCAGACACGGCGACCGCGAGGTCCTGGC
>JAJYTD010000075.1 GCA_021793235.1 Actinomycetes bacterium
TGCGGGGGCGATCGTGTCGGGGTCCTCGGGCACGGCCGCGGCCAAGAAGGAGGCGTTGGAGGCGGCCGGGGTCAAGGTCGGCAAGACGCCCAGCGAGACCGCCCGCCTCGCCCGCGACCTGTTCTAAGAAACACAGGCATAGACACGGGCGCAGACACCTTCAAAATGCCAAATAACATCCCAAAGAAGAAAAATAAGCCGAATATTCTTCCGCGGAGCCGGTCGATTTACCCCATGGAGAAATAATTTCGATGTGAACAGCAGTGTCCGAAGACTGTCGTTCAGGAGAGCACTATGACGCTCATGCTCAAACCCGGGACCGAATGGGCCGCCGTCTACCAACGCTCGCGCGCGCTCGCCCCCGAAGCCTTCGGCGCCGACCGGGTGCACAACTACTGGGGCGGCCACTGGCGGGCCGACGGACGGCCGCGCCCGGCGTTCTCCCCCCTCGACGGGACCGAGATCGCGGGGCCGCCGATGGTGGGCGCCGACGCGGCCGAAGCCGCCGTCAGGGCGGCCGCGGACGAACACCGACGGTGGCGCGAGGTCCCCCTGGCCGAACGCCGCGCCCGCGTGCGCGCCACCCTGGACGCCTGGAACGAGCACCGCGACCTGATGGCGCTGGCGCTCGTCTGGGAGATCGGCAAACCGTGGCGGCTGGCGCGCCAGGACGTCGACCGCGCGATCTCCGGCGTGGAGTGGTACCTCGACGGGATCGAGCACATGCTCGACGGCCGGGCACCCCTCGACGGTCCGGTCAGCAACATCGCGAGCTGGAACTACCCCATGAGCGTGCTCGCGCACGCGATGTGCGTCCAGGCGCTGGCGGGCAACGCCGCCATCGCCAAGACCCCCACGGACGGCGGCCTGGTCTGCCTCACCCTGGCCGTCGCCCTGGCGGTCCGCGAGGGCCTGCCGTTCACCCTGGTCAGCGGCGGCGGCCGGGACCTGTCGCCGGTACTGGTCCGCTCACCCGCGATCGGCTGCGTGTCCTTTGTCGGGGGCAGGGACACCGGCGGCCAGGTGGCGACAGCCCTCGCCGACCTCGGCAAACCCCACATCCTCGAACAGGAGGGGCTGAACTGCTGGGGCGTGTGGGAGTTCAGCGACTGGCAGACCTTCTCCACCCAGGTGCGCAAAACCTTCGACTACGCCAAGCAGCGCTGCACCGCCTACCCCCGCTTCATCGTCCAACGCTCACTGTTCGACCGCTTCCTCGGCGCCTACCTGCCGGCCGTCTCCTCGGTGCGCTTCGGCCACCCCCTCGCGGTCGCCGACCCCGACGAGGACCTGCCCGAGCTGGACTTCGGGCCGCTGATCAACCAGGGCAAGGCCAAGGACCTCAGCGCCCAGGTCGCCGAGGCGGTCGCCGCAGGCGCCGTTCCGCTGTACCGGGGGACACTGGATACGGCCCGGCTGCTTCCCGACCAGAACACCGACGCCTACATGGCGCCGGTCGCGCTGCTGGAGCCGCCGCGGTCCTCGCCGCTGCACCACGCCGAACCCTTCGGCCCGGTCGACTCCATCGTCCTGGTGGACACCGAGGCCGAACTGCTCGCCGCGATGAACGCCAGCAACGGCGCCCTGGTCTCCACCGTCTCCTGTGACGACCCCGACACCGCCCAGCGGCTGGCCGCCGGCGTGCGGGCGTTCAAAGTCGGCATCAACCGGCCGCGCTCCCGCGGCGACCGCGACGAGCTGTTCGGCGGATGGGGCGACTCCTGGCGCGGTGCGTTCGTCGGCGGCCGGCTCCTCGTCCACGCGGTCACCCGCGGCCCTGAGGATGAGCGCCTGCCGGGCAACTTCCCCGGCTACACCCTGCGCCCCGACGACCACGCCTGAGCAGGCGCCCGGCGCCCCCGCCGACGCTCAAGCGGCGGGCGTGGACCCGTGTCGGCCTCGGGACAGGCGGCCCTCCAGATGAGAGGGGCACCTGTCCCGAGGCCGGTTGGCCGTTTACAGGTGTGCCGGGGCCGGTGCGGCGGGAGCGGCCGGGCAGGGGATGGCCGCCGCCGCATTCGGTTCCGCCCCTCTGCGGGGGCGGAGGCGGACGGAGAGCCCTTGGACACGGTCGTCCCGGCGCGCTGCCAGAGGCGTTCGGCGGTGCACGCCTGGAGCGGTTTCCTTTCATTTCAGCACCGCTGCCTCCCGCTGAACTCGGCCGGCGGTTGTCTGCTTCGAGGAAGACCTTTCCTACCCGGTTCTGTTATGGTTTCCCCCGGGGGTAGCAAATAGTGGACGAACTCCGATGCCATATCCGCCGTGCTGATCGGAGACTTCCCGGTACCCGCCCTCGCCCTTGCGGAATTCTTCTTCCGCTGCACGTCGAAGGGGAAATGCTTGAGTGGAAACCGGGTAATCGCCCTATCCGGTGTAAGTATTCTTCTCTTCGGCTTCTCTCTTGTACTCGGTAAACCTTGGTCGAGGATTTTGAATGGGCAGCGGACGATCAGATGAAACCGATCCTTATATCAGTTATGATCAGGCTCGGGACATGCTTGCTTTGGCGTTGCGGCTCCCAATTGGTCATGGCGTTGTCGGTGGATGTGGGATCAAGACCAATGTCATCTTGGGGGCAATGCTGCGTGAGGGTGTTCCCGAAGGCGCTCTCCGGCGATTGGGTAATTTCATCCCCGACTTCTCACCGCAGGGTCTTCTGCGGGCTTACAGCACCGGAGACGTAATGAATGTGGAACAAGATTTCGATCCAAATTCATTTGTCGCCCGAGTGCGGTTGTCCGTGGACCCCATCGTCTCGGAGGATCCGCTTACGGTCGTCCACCAAGATGCGGAGTTCTCCTCGTTCAAAGAACTGGGAGTCCCCTCTACCTTGATCCGCAGGGTCGGAATCGGGGATGGGCGGCAGTGGGGAATCCGTGAAACAAAGTTTCCCGCGCACTTCGCCAACCACTTCTGTGCCGCTGTCCGTGTTCATAATCCGAATTCAGGGAGGGTTGAGACCATGGCGCTCGACCCCGGGCACGACAGAGACAACCCGATCTCCGTAGCAGAATGGAAACGGCGCCAAAAATGCGAGAGCAGCGTTGTTACAATTGCTCGCATTGGAGAAGGGCACCGGCTTGAAATTGGCCTCATGGATCAGCAAAGAAAAATGGATTTGGGGCGGCTTCTTGGAGCTGGTGGGGCCTCGGATGCTCGTTTGATTGAAGCTGTTTCTCTGGCTTCGGGGGAGGATTATAGGCGAATTGTAAAGTCATTTTTGAATCTTGAGGGGGGTCAGGCTGAGGCGTTTGCTCCAAAAACAGAGGAAGAGTTCTTCTATGCTAAGTACTCCGCCAATTTCGTTTCCTATTTCTCTCGAAATAAATTTTTGTCCGCCGACTCCCTGGCGGCCAAATTGGAGAATAATGTGGAGATATTGAAGCCTTTGCAGGTATACGAGAATTGGCTTCGCTCGACAGACGCCCTGCTTCGGGGCGATAAGCTGCCAGTCGGGATTCTCCTTTCCAGTAGGAGGGCTACTTCTCCCATGCGCCCCAGAAGCAGTCCCCGTCCTGCTGCTGGGCGTGGCAGCAGAAACTCCCGCCCTTGAGTGCCGCGCAAGCGCACGGATCTCTCCGGGAGCAGGCACCTCCGCCTGACCGCGTTCACCGAGCGAGCCCGTCATGGGCGCGGCGGAGGAAATACTCGGCGAGTACCGGGAGCCACGGCACGAGCGAGGGCTTCCCGTGGCATCGCCCTCCGCAGCCTCGTTCGATTCCGCTGATCTGCCGCTGCTCGCAGCAGACGACGGCCGGTGCGGCGCTAGGCGATGACGAGCTCACCCCACGCCGGGGTGCTGCTGGACACGGGGACATAACCGCGCGCGGTGTCCTCGTCGAACAGGACCACCAGGGCGTCGGGCTGGTGGTGCCCGCCTTCGTCGGCTTCACCGAGCGCGATGACCGGGCTCCTGCCGCCGTCGAACTCCAGGCGCAGGGACCAGTAAGTGGGGGCGCAGTCGTCCTCGGCCACATGGGAGGCGAGCCCGGCACGGAGCACGGTTCGCCCCAGGCGCGGACGCCATTGCTCCATCCCGCCGACCTCGACGGAGTCGCGAACCGGATCCTCGTGCCCCTGCGGGAGCATCCGCCGGCCCAGGCCCTGGACGATTCCGTCCATCGCCCACGAGACCACCAGGCGCGTTCCCGCGGCCGTGGTGAGCTCCACCCCCATGTCCACTTCGTGGATGTCGTCGTGGCGGTGGCCGTTGGGCCAGAAGTCGTCTTCGGCGTGGAGGTAGCGGACGCCGGTGAGTGAGGCGCCGAGCAGGGCGCGGAGCACGGGCCGTGCGTCGGCGTGGTCTGCCCGGGACAGCCATGGTTCGAATCGGAGCATGGCGCCGATGATGCTCTCTCGCCAGTTCTTCCGCCCGGGCCGAGCCGTGCGCATCGACGATCTCCTCGGCTCCGGCCGCGGTGACCGTACCGGTGATCGGTGGCCGGCCGCAGAGCCGGTCTGCTGACCGTGGCCCACGCGAAACCCCGGCTCCTCGGGGAAACGAAACGCCCGGGGTGTGGCCGGATCCGGCCACACCCCGGGGCGCGTGCACCTTCCCGCCCCGGGAGCGTCACCGGCACACCGGGGAAGGGAGTAGCGTTCCGCAGAGGCCCGATCCCGCTGGCCGCTGGGGCCGCCCCGGTCCAGAGCCGCTCGTTCCCTGCGGCGCGCCCGCAAGGCGCCCGCCAATACGAGGCTTCGCACACCCCAGCACCGTCCCCCCGCGGAGCGCGCCGCCCTCGGGCGGCCCGGCCGCACCCCCGGAGGAAGGAGGAGGGCGTCGATACCGCCCGCCTGCCGGCGGGGCGACGCCCGAACAGATGATGAGCAGAAACGGCCGCTCCTGGTTAGCAGTGCTCGCGGTGGCCGCGTTCGCGGCCGCCATCGCCTGTTTCGGCCGGTGGGCCCACCAGCGGTGGGCGTTCACAACCGAAGCGGCCCTGCTCGCGGGAGGCGGTGCGGCGCTGCTCCTGGCACTGGCGCTCGCGGCGGTGCTGATCACCGACGCGCGCAGCCGGAGAGAGGCCGAGGAGCGCCGCGGCTCTGCCCAGGACGCCCCAGAGCGCCTTGACCCGGCGCCGTCGGGGGCAAAGGACCGCGGGCCGACGGAATCACCGTGGCCCTACCGGCGCAAGCACATCTTCCGGTGGGAGGTCCCCAGCGCCCGCGCGGACTACCCCTTCCTGTTCTCGGCGGTGGTCTGCTGGCGCGGGAGCGACCTTTTGGACAGCGCGGCCGAGGGCGCGGCGGTGTGCGCGATCGAACGGCGCGTCAGCGACCTGGCTGCGAAGGAGCAGCCGCAGGACCACATCTCGGCGCGGTACCGGCTGGCCGCGGCGCTCGGCGCGGAACCGTGCGGGCACCCCGGTGTTGCCGAGGTGTGGGCCGAGGATGTGCGCCTGGAGATCGCCCCCGAAGACGAGGAGCGCCTGAACCGGCTGCGTGAACTGCGCAAGATGAGGGCCGTGCGGGACGAGGAGCGCGCGGCCGCGCCGTGGGAGCGGGGGAGCCTGGACGCGCCCTTCCCGGCACCGACCGGCCGCCAGGCCCCGGACCTGTACCGCGAACACGCCGGAGGCGGCGGCAACAGCGGCGCCTACCCGCCCGTCCCGGAAGCGGCGGGCAACGGCGCCGCCGCAGAAGGCGACATCTGGAGTTCCACCGGCCCGTTCATGGGGCAGGTGTACGGGTTCACCGCGGAGGGCAACGGCGCGGCACCGCAGGAGTCGGCGTACCGGTTCGACCTTGAAGAGGCCGGGCGCAACGGCGAGTCGGCGGACCCTTTGGAGGAGGAGGGCGACCCCTGGCTGCGGGTGGCCGGGACCGCGGCGCTGGACTGGGCCGACGAGGAGGAGTACACCGGATTCCTGGAGCGGTTCGCGGTCTTTTTGAAGTCCAACGGCTACGGGCAGACCGCCGCGCGGCTGCGCGAGGAGTACGGCCTGGGCCCCGGCTTCGCCCAGGTGTTCGGTTCAGCCGCCGACCAGGAACCCCTTTCTGGAGAAAACGACACGTTCGACGACCCCTGACACCAACGCCCCCCGGTCGGCCGACGGGTGGGGGCGGCCGCCCACTGCCGCTCCTGAGCAGCAGTGGATGCGTTCCAGCGCTGTGTGCGCGCATTCGGTGCCAGAGCACCCGGACAGGTGCCGGTCTTCAGCCGGTTCGTGGTCGTGTGCTCTGCCGTGCGCCCCCGTTCCGCCCGCGATCGGCGAGGCGCAACCGAACCCTTGCCCGGGGATGGTGCGGGGTTTTCTCGCCGATAACGGTGGATGTTCAAGACTGGCTGGTTGGGGCGTATCCGTGCGTGTCGCCCAGAACACACCGATTCCAAAGGGGGAATTCAACCGTGACGACCAACAAGGGGTCCGCGGAAGCACCCAGGCCCAGAAGCAGCCAGCCGTGGCTGAACCAGCAGGGCACCGAGATCCAGGAGTTCGGCACGGTCCGCCAGCTCCCGGTGGTCCTCTCCTACAACACGCGGATGAACTCGTGCCAGCGGCTCAACCAGGTGCTGTCCGACACCCAGATCCTGCACAGCCTGTACAAGAAGCACCACTGGCTGGTGCGCGGCCAGACGTTCTACCAAATGCACCTGCTGCTGGACAAGCACGCCGGTGAGCAGGCGGCCCTCATCGACAGCATCGCCGAACGGGTCCAGACCCTGGGCGGGGTGGCGGTCGGTGACCCGCGGCACACCGCCGAGATCACCAACATCCCGCGAGCGCCGGACGGTGTCGAGGAAGTCCCGGCGATGCTCTCCCGGCTCTTGGCGGCGCACGAGACCATCCTCACCGAGTGCCACGACGCGGCCGAGCAGGCAGCCGAGATGGGCGACGACGGCACCAACGACCTGCTCGTCTCCGAGGTCATCCGCACTAATGAGCTGCAGGCCTGGTTCCTGTCCGAGCACCTGGTGGACACCCCGCTGGTACACACCTGAGGCACAGGGCCCGGCCGGTCCCGTATCGGGGCGGTATCCGACCGGGACCGGCCGGGCCGGGCCGGTCCCGGAGTCGGCCGGGTCGGCCCCTACCGGTCGGCGTCGGTCAGAAGCTCCTTGATGAGCGCCCCCACCTGCTCGGTCTCGATCAGGAAGCCGTCATGGCCGTGGCTGGAGTCGATGATGCGCAGGTCGCCGGCCCCCGGGATGCCCGCGGCCAGTTCCGCCTGCTGGGCCAGGGGGTACAGGTGGTCGCTGCTCACCCCGGCGACCACCGTGCGGGCCGTAACCCGGCGCAGCCCTTCGGCGATGCCGCCGCGCCCCCGGCCCACATCGTGGGCGTTCATGGCCTCGGTCAGCACCACATAGCTGCCCGCGTCGAAACGGCGGACGAGCTTGGCGGCGTGGTGGTCCAGGTAGGACTCGACCGCGAACCGGCCATTGGGACCCTCGCCCTCCTGCGGCGCGCGACCGAAGCGCCCGTCGAACTCCTCGGCGCCCCGGTAGGTGACCTGGGCGATCCGCCGGGCCACCCCCAGCCCGGCGTGCGGCCCGGGCCCGGGACGGTCGTAGTAGTCGCCGTTGTGCCAGCAGGAGTCGGCCCTGATCGCGTGCAACTGCGGTGAGGCCCAGGCGATCTGCTGCGCCGACGCAGCCGCCGAGCAGGCCAGCAGCAGGGCGCGGTCGACCCGCCCGGGATGGGTCGCCGCCCATTCCAGGGCGCGCATCCCGCCCATGGAACCGCCGATCACCGCCGCCCAGGTGCTGATCCCCAACGCATCGGCCAACCCGGTCTCGGCATTGACCAGGTCGCGGATGGTGATCCGGGGGAACCGGCTGCCCCAGGGGCGGCCGTCCGCGGCCGGGGACGACGGTCCGGTGCTTCCCTGGCAGCCGCCCAGCGCGTTGGGGGCCACCACGAAGAACCGGTCGGTGTCCAGCGCCCTGCCCGGACCGACCAGCCCGTCCCACCACCCGGGGCTGGGCTGGCCCGGACCCGCCGGGCCGGCCACATGGGCGTCGCCGGTCAGGGCGTGCAGCACCAGTACGGCGTTGGAACCGTCGGCGTTCAACTCGCCCCAGGTCTCATAGGCCAGCCGCGCCCCGGGCAGCACCGCACCGGATTCGAGCCGCAGCCCGTCGCCGAGCTCGAACCATTTCCGGTCGCCCACCGGATCCCCTTCCCGCCACGCCCCGGTGGCGGAAAGGGGATATTCGGGCAGGGCAGGGCTCACTGGCGGCCCTTGGCCGCGCGGAAGCCCTTCTCCAGGTCCGCGCGTAGGTCGTCGATGTGCTCCAGCCCGACCGCCAGCCGGACCAGGCCGGGGGTGACACCGCCGGCGATCTGCTCCTCGGGGGTGAGCTGGCCGTGCGTGGTGCTGGCCGGGTGCACGATCAGGCTGCGCACGTCGCCGATGTTGACCAACTGGCTGAACAGCTCGGTCCCGTCCACGAAGGCCCGGCCGGCCTCGACGCCCCCGCGCAGGTCGAAGGAGACCACCGCGCCCGCACCGCGCGGCAGGTACTTCTGCCCCGCGGCGTAGTAGGGGCTGGAGGGCAGGCCGGCGTAGTAGACTTTCTCGACCTCCTCACGCGATTCCAGCCATTCGGCCAGCGCCTGGGAGTTGGCGACGTGCCGCTCCATGCGCAGCGACAGCGTCTCGATCCCCTGCAGGATCAAAAAGCTGTTCATCGGGGCAATGGCCGCGCCGGTGTCGCGCAGCAGCTGGACGCGCAGCTTGGTCGCGAAAGCGCCCGGGCCCAGCGCCTCCCAGTACTTCAGGCCGTTGTAGCTGGGGTCGGGCTCCACGAGGCCGGGGAAGCGGTCCCCGTGCGCGCCGAAGTCGAAGGTGCCGGCGTCGACGACGGCACCGGCGATCGTGGTGCCGTGCCCGCCGAGGTACTTGGTCGCCGAGTGCACCACGATGTCGGCGCCGTGCTCGATGGGGCGCAGCAGGTAGGGGGTCGGCACCGTGTTGTCCACCATCAGCGGGACACCGGCCCCGTGCGCGATGTCGGCGATGCCGCGCACGTCCAGCACGTTGTTGCCGGGGTTGGCCAGGGCCTCGCCGAAGAACAGCTTGGTGTTGGGGCGTACGGCCGCGCGCCAGGCGTCGAGGTCGTCCTGGTCCTCCAGGAAGGTCACCTCGATGCCGAGCTTGGGCAGCGTGTAGCGGAAGAGGTTGTAGGTGCCGCCGTAGAGGGCGGGGCTGGACACCACGTGGTCGCCCGCACCGGCCAGGTTGAGGATCGCGGCGGTGGTCGCTGCCGAACCCGAGGCGAACGCGACCGCGGCGACCCCGCCCTCCAGGGCGGCGATGCGCTGCTCCAGGACGTCCTGGGTGGGGTTCATGATCCGGGTGTAGATGTTGCCCGGCTCCGCGAGGCTGAACAGGTCGGCGCCGTGCTGGGTGTCGCGGAAGACATAGGACGTGGTCTGGTAGATCGGCGTGGCACGGGCGCCCGTGGCCGGGTCGGGTTCGGCTCCGGAGTGGATCTGCTTGGTCTCAAACGACCACTCGGCCGTCTGGGCCTGCTCGGGGGTGGGTGCGGTATCGGTCATGGTGAATCTCCTGTGGGAAAAGGCACAGCTCGGACGCGTCAGGAAAGCAGGGGGCGCGGGCCGCGACCGGTACGGGGCGGCGGCAGACCGCGGCGCACACGGGCAAAGCGGACCGCGCGACAGGTGCGAAGGGGGATGACCGCGGTGAGCGGTTCAGATCGCAGGAAGACAGAGCATGCTGCTTACCCGGGCGTAGTCGATGTGCCGACGCGAGACAAGCAGGACCATAAAACCGAGGCTACACGACGTCTCAGCACGTGATCCGCGGTGTCCCCGCCTATGGGGCACCGGTGGGCCCGCTACAGCACGGCTACAGTACAGCCGCAGCCCGGCCGGATGCGGTTCCGCTGAGCAGCATCGGGGCCAGGTTGGCGAGTGGAGACCGGCATCGCTCACGTTCGCTAACGAGGGTGGGTGGTATGTCGGGTTATCGGATTATGTGTAACGATCGTGATCTTTGCCCCTCCGGAAGGCCAGACCTGGCAGAGGTCTGCGGCCCATGGCCGGCGGGCGGGACCGGAAGCCCGTCGACCGTGACCTTTCTTCCGGGATCCGCACCCATGAGAGCCCCGCCGATCTCGGGTGGGTTTCCCTCTCGCTCGCCGGTGAGAGGGAAACCCACCCGAGATCGGCGACACTTCGCCGCCGGTGCTATAGCTTGACTTCGTCCAGTCCGTGTCCGTCATGGTCGAACCCTCTCCTGGTCTTTGTGCGGGCTGGTGCCTTTATGGTTGCGGCAATGGGGCATCCCCGAGCGCAGCGAGGGGTGCCGGCTTGCCGCCGCACACATCGGGTGCCCAGAAGCCGGACGGTCACCGCAGGTTTCAGGAGAAGGCGGTTGTCTGCTCGGCGGCAAGCTGGCTTGCTCGCTGGCGCTCGCTGCGCCCCATTGCCGCAGCTTTCGGGAGCGGTGTCGGTGGGTGCTTACATCTGCTCCTTCCGCACGGTGAGGAGGAAGGCCTGCCATTCGGCGGCGGGGAACTCCAGGTGCCCGAGGTCGCGGTGCTGCGTGTCGCGGACCTTGGCCGAATGCGGAGATTCGGCGACTTCAACACAGTTGCCACCGTGTCCTTGGCTGTAGCTGGAAGTGTGCCAGTCTCTCATTAGAGCTCTCCTTGGATTCTGCGCAGCAGTGTCGCTGAGTCATTGGGAGGGAGCGCAGCCGCCTGCAGTTCCCCAAATACCGTCATCAGCTCTGAGACCTTCTCCGGCGTCTCGACCACTTCACCTCCGAGCGCATGCTCAACGTAGCCGACTGCCTGTGTGGGAGAGAGAGTGCTGATCCGCAATGGGAGGCACGTTCCCGGTCCGTGAGGGGACCTCGGCAGGATCTGGAACCGGATGGTCCGCTCTTCGATCAGTCTGGATACATACTCCAACTGCTCCTTCATGATCATGTCGCTGCCGACGGTATCGGTGACAGCTGCTTCCCGTACGACGAAGCGCATCAGGGGGCGGTTCCCGAGGAGGGCAGGGAGGCGATCAGCCCGTGCGCGGGTGATGTGGTCAACATGTTCTTCCGAGCAACCCACGTTCCATGCGCGGATGAGGGTGCGTGCATAGTCGTAGGTCTGCAGCAGCCCAGGGATGACGAGTGGGTCGTATTCGCGGATCTCGTGGGCGCGGCGCTCAATCAGGAGCGCGTCTTGGAACCAGTCGGGGACCTCTCGGGTATCGCTCAGTTCACGCCACAGCCGCTTCAACGATCCGCCTGTAGACAAGCTGGAATCAAAGGCGTCTGCAATGTCGGGTTTTGGGATTCTTGTTCCACGCTCGATAGCGCTGATCATCGGCTTTGACAGACGTGCGTGCTGGCCCAGGGTTTCTTGCGTCATTCCTGCTAGAAGCCTTAGAGTGTGTCTCAATACCGTGGGTTGTGCTTGGTCAGATGGCGGTAGCAGATTTTGATGCAGCCGATAGCGACCATGGCGAGGAAATTGCTGGCCTTGCGCTCCCAGCG
>JAJYTD010000076.1 GCA_021793235.1 Actinomycetes bacterium
TGCGGCTGCGCCGCGAGGGGTGGAACGTCAACCCGATGGGCGCCCTGGATCTGCTGCCCGATTCGACCGCCCGTGTGATGAAAGAGGCGGGCGCGGCCACATCCGGCAACTCCGGGCCGATTGTGAATGTTGCGGTCGGGTATGGAGGAAGGCGTGAGATCGCTGATGCGGTGCGGTCGCTCCTCCACGCGGAGGCGGCCAAGGGCACCACGATCGAGGAGCTCGCCGAGCGCCTCGATCTGGAACACATCGCCGAGCATCTCTACACGCGCGGCCAGCCCGACCCGGACCTCCTCATCCGGACCTCGGGAGAGCAGCGGCTCTCCGGGTTTCTGCTCTGGCAGAGCGCGCACTCGGAGTTCTACTTCTGCGAGGTCTTCTGGCCGGCTTTTCGCAAAGTGGACTTCCTGCGCGCGCTGCGCTCCTATGGCGCGCGGAACCGACGGTTCGGCTGCTGAGCCCGGCCCCCGACACCCCCGTCCCGTACCGAAACGGAGGAGACAACGCGGCGCGGCGCGTGCAACCACACGTTCACACGCCACACCACCTGGGGGTCTTGCTCTTTCCATCGAGCCGGGTACCGTCGAATCCAGTGGACGGTATGCGTCCGTCCACTCGGGAGCCCCCGAGCATGTGAGGTCCTGACCTGTGAAGGAACTCATCGTGGCGAGGGCCGGTCCCGGCCCTCACGGGGCTGGTCCCGGTCCAAGGTATCCCGTGAGACAAGGGCGCCCGCGCGGTGCCCAAGGGGAGAACGAGTGGCTAGTTCCTCGACCTATCGCCGCGATCCTGACACCCCCGTTTCCTCCGCAGAGGAGGGTGAGCGGCGAACCTATGTGCTCGACACCAGTGTTCTGCTGGCCGATCCCGTGTCGATCACCCGATTCGCCGAGCACGAGGTGGTCCTGCCGATCGTGGTGATCACCGAACTGGAGAGCAAGCGGCACCACCCCGAGCTGGGATATTTCGCGCGTGAGGCACTGCGCAGGCTGGACGACCTGCGGATCGCCCATGGCAGCCTCGACGTCGATGTCCCGGTCAACGAGTACGGCGGAACGCTGAGAGTGGAGCTCAACCACAGCGATCCGTCCGTCCTGCCGGCGGGTTTCCGGCTCGGAGACAACGACACCCGGATCCTGACGGTCGCGGGCAACCTCCAGACGGAGGGAAGCGAGGTCGTCCTCGTCAGCAAGGATCTGCCGATGCGGATCAAAGCCTCCTCCATCGGGTTGAGCGCTGACGAGTACCGGGCTGAGCTCCCCATCGAGCACGGCTGGACGGGGATGGCCGAACTGGAGGTTCCGGCACACGAGGTCTCCGCGCTCTTCGAGGACAAGACGGCCGACATCGAGGCGGCCCGTGATCTCCCCTGCCACACCGGTCTGGTGCTGGTGTCCGAACGCGGCAAGGCCCTGGGCCGGGTACTGCCGGACAAGTCGGTCAAGGTCGTCAAAGGCGACCGCGACGTCTTCGGCCTGCACGGTCGCAGCGCCGAACAACGCGTCGCGCTCGACCTGCTCACCGACCCCGAGGTCGGCATCGTCTCCCTGGGTGGCCGCGCCGGCACCGGAAAGTCGGCGCTCGCCCTGTGCGCGGGACTCGAGGCCGTACTGGAACGCGGCCGGCACCGCAAGGTCATGGTCTTTCGGCCGCTGTACGCGGTGGGCGGCCAGGAACTCGGGTACCTTCCGGGCACCGAGAACGAGAAGATGTCGCCCTGGTCGCAGGCCGTCCACGACACCCTCTCCGCGGTGACCTCGCAGGAGGTCATCGACGAGGTCGTCGACCGGGGGATGCTGGAGGTCCTCCCGCTCACCCACATCCGCGGACGGTCGCTCCACGACGCGTTCGTGATCGTGGACGAGGCCCAGTCACTGGAGCGCGGAGTGCTGCTCACCGTGCTCTCGCGCCTGGGGGAGAACTCCCGCGTCGTGCTCACCCACGACATCGCCCAGCGGGACAACCTGCGCGTGGGACGCCACGACGGCGTGGTCGCCGTGGTCGAGAAACTCAAGGGCCACCCGCTGTTCGCGCACGTCACCCTCACCCGCTCGGAACGCTCGCCCATCGCCGCCCTCGTCACGGAGATGCTGGAAGGCTGACCGGGGTGCGGGCGGGGCCGCAGCGGCCCCGCCCGCGCACACTCCAAGAGATCGCTGATCTTGACGCTGTGCACCCCTGAACCGCGCGAGAGAGGTGCACAGCGTCAAGATCAACGCCAAGGTCAGCGCGGATGAGCGGGTCTGATCCGAGGCCGCCTTCACTCCATACCCCGCACGGCGCGGCCCAGGCGGCGCAGTTGCCGCAGGCTGCTCTCGAACCGGGCGCCGACGACCAGCAGCAGGACGCCGGGAACCGCCACCAGGATCCACTTCGGCACCCGCAGAACAGACTCCCAGAGCACGGAGTCAGGGGTGCCGAAGGCGGTGAACAGCAGCGCGGCCGCACCGATCAGCAGCGGAGCCTGCAGCCGCCGCCACGCGCCCACCAGGACCGCGGCCAGCGCGATGGCGGCGAGCAGGCCCACCCGCCACAGGGCGTCCCCGCCCGTCTGGACCAGTATCAGCCCGGGGCCCAGCAGCAGCGCCAGGCCGGGACCGTAGCAGCGCCACGTGCCAGTGCCGGGCCTGCGGCGCCGCCACTCCCACCCCGCGCCCAGCGCGGCGAGCGCGGGCACCACCGTGTAGGGCTCGGGGGCACTGACCCGCATCCACCCCAGGAAGACCCAGAGAGCGCAGAGCAGCAGCACCCCGCCGAGGACACCGAGCCATCCGCGGCCCCTTCGCGGAGCAGAGGCCAAAGCGATCACCCCGACAGCGGCGAGCGTTACGCCGGTCAGTTCCAGGCGGTCGCTGACGATGAGCGTCAGCAGGACCGCGGCCGCGGCCATCAGGCCCGCCGCGGCCTCGGCCGCGATCAGCACCCGCCGATCCAGCCGCACCACACCCAGCACCGCCGCGACACCCGCGACCACGGCGACCGGGGCAAGCGCGGCGACTTCGGCGGGCTGCCCGAGCGCCAGCGGCAGGGCGAAGGTGAACGCGCCCGCGGCAAGGGCCGCCGCCGCGGTGGCTCCGGCAGAGAAGGCGACCGTCCGGCTCAGCCCCGGCCCGGTGGCCGCGATGGCGGCGACCAGGCCGAGCGCGATCAGTGTCGCGGCGGGCTCCGCGAACCCCCAGAACACGGCGAGCGAGACCGGCCACAGGGCGGCCGTCCCGTACAGGAGGACCGATGCGCGGTCCGCGGTGCGCGCCGCGGCCGCGGCCAGCGCGGCCGCGGTGAGCAGAACACAGCCGAGCACGACGGCGAAAGCCGCCCCGGTCACCACCGCGCCCGAGACGACGACGGGCGTGGCCAGGAGCGCCGCAGCGTACGGCACCCGAGACGCCGACCATACGCGTACCGCCAGCAGTACGGCCAGAGCCGCGGCGGTCACGACCGGGAGCAGCAGCGGGTCGGCGGGGACACCGGCCGCCGGGGACAGGGCAGCGGCCGCGGGGGTCAGCAGACCGTCCGGACGGGCACCGGACCACGCCGCCGCCGCCCATGTGTAGGGCAGGAGCAGGATCGCGGCGAGCCGCGGCCCCACCGGGGCCACCACGCCCAGGAGCACGAGCAGTCCGGCCCCGGCGATCACCCGGCCGGGCCGCTGGGCCACCGACACCGCGAACGCAGGCGGCAGCAGCGCGGCCACCGCGGCCACCAGACCGGGGACTTCGGGGACGGCCGGCGCCACGCACAGGCCGATCAGCGTGAGCGTGAGCCCGGCCGCGACCAGTCCGCCGCACTGTGCCGGCCGCTGCCGCACCACGCGCGTCCGGACCGCCCCCGCCAGGGCGGCGGCCATCGCCAGAGCGGTGAACGGAAGCCACCGGAGGTCGGCCTCGACGCCGGCGAACGGCAGCGCCAGATAGGCCGCGATCAGCGCGGCGCCCAGGCCCAGCGCCGCCAGATAGGCGAGCGCGCCCGCGACCACCGGCGGCGTGTGCGGCCGCGCGGCGGCGGCCGCGAGGGCGGAGAAGACGCTCAGCGAGGCGAGTACGAGCAGGGTCGGTACGGGGCCGGCCAGCGACCATGCCACTGCCAGAACGGCGAGCACGACCCCGGTCCACGCCTGCCCGTGTGCGGCGCCTCCGCGGCTCATAGCGGCACCGAGGAGCACCAGCCCCGCCAGGCACACCAGGACGGCAAGGGCGGCGCCGTAGCCGACGGGCAGGTGGGTGAGGGCGACGGGCGCGAACACCCCTGCGGCGACGGCGGAGGCCGACACCAGCCGCCCGCGCCGGGCGAACGCGCGGCCGCCGGCCGGGGGGAGGTTCCCGTACGCGGCCGCGCACAGCACCAGGACCACCAGAGCCGTCCCGAGCGCGGGCAGCAGCAGCACAAGGCCGGGACCGTACCAGGACGCGGGCAGGACCAGCGGAAGCGGCTCGGGGTCCCACACCGCCGACACCAGGGACAGGGGACCGGTGAAGGCGGCGGCGATCCGGTCGGCCATGAGGAGCGGAGCGATCCCGCTGAGGACGACCGTGAACCGGATCAGAGCGCGCCGCACCACGGTCGGCCGGACGGCCGGACGGGCACCGTCCGGCCGGGGGCGACGCGTCCCCGCGGGCCCGGAAAGCCGGAGCGAGGCCCCGTTCCGCGCCGCCCGCACGGTGCCGCGGCCGGCCGGGTGGGTGGAGACCACCAGGGCCAGGACCGCGGCGACCGCGATGGTGAGGGACACGAGGTCCCGGCCGCCCGGCAGGGCGAACGCGACAGCGACGCCGGCCGGCAGCACGGCCGCCAGGTCCAGGGCGAGGACCTGGACGGGCCGGACACCGGCGCGGGCCGGCGCGGTCGCCGCGCCCACCGCCGCAGCGGCGACCGCGAGCAGCGCCGGCACGGTCGCGAAGGGGGAGGCGCCGACGGCGATGAAGGCGGCGGTGACCGTCGCGGTCAGGAACCCGGGGACGCCGGCGGCTCCGGCGGCGGCGACCGGTCCGCCAGGCGTGCACACCGCTCCGGCCAGGACCGCGGCGGCGAGAACGGCCGAGACGATGACGGTCGCCGCGGCGGAGGAAAGGGCCGCGGCCAGGGCGAAGCAGACCACGGTGGCAAAGAGGGCCAGGGCGATCCGGGTCGACCACCACGCCGATGCCGCTGCGTGGTCCGCGTCGGCGGAGGGCGGGAGCGGGGCGGTGGCGGCGTCGCGGCGGTAGGCGGTGACCGCGGCCGCGACGCCGAACAGGAGCACGGCGGTGGCGGTGAGCAGGGCCACCGTCAGCGTGTGCGGCAGGCCGGACATTCCCGCGACGGCCAGCGCGGCCGCGGTGGCCGCGTACAGCCCGATGGGAGCTGTCCACCGGCGGTGCAGAGACCAGGCGAGCGCCGTCCACCCGGCGGCGGTCACCGTGAGCGTGAGCACGAGGGGAAGCGACCACTCGATGGGCACGACCGGGTCCGCGGCGACGTCTTGCCAGGGAGCGGCGATCCGGCGGAGCTGGGCCGGTACGGGCGCCAGGGCGGGCAGGGAGTACACGCCGCTCACAGCGAGCGCGGCTCCCGCGGCGACGCCCAGGCCCGCTCTGCCGCGTGCGGCCGGCGCGGCCCCGGTGGCCGCGGCGGCCGCGGTCCCGGACACGGCCAGGGCGAGGAGCGGCCAGGACGCCTCATGCGCGAAGCCGGCGACGACCGAAGGGCACACGAGGACCCACGCCGCCACCGCGGCGCCGACACAGACGGAACGGTTCCACGGTGCCGCTCGGCCGTATGCGGCCGCCAGGGCGATGGCGCCCGCGAAGGCGAGCGTGCCCGCCGCCCAGAACGCGGAAGCGGACCCGGGCCCGGTACGCAGCGCGGCCACGGCGGCGACCACAGCGGCGGCCAGGGCCCCCGCGGTCCAGCCGACCGTACCGATGACCGCCACGAGGCGGGGGAACCATCCGCGGGCCTGTCCAGGCGCGGCCGCGAAGCGGTACAGCGCCAGGTCGCCGAAGGCGGTCAGCACCAGCGCGAGTGGGATCGCAGAGCCCGGCGCGTCCAGCGCGAGGACGCCGATCGGGGCGATCACCTGGGCGGTGAGCAGCGCCGAGACCCGGATGGAGCGCAGGGGCACCACGAGCGTGTAGCCGCCCAGGAGACCGGTGATGGCCGCCGCCGCGGCGGCGGCGTAACCGGGACCGTGCAGGGACGGCCCCGCGACCCACCCGAGGGCGAACGCGTCCAGCACGAGCAGAACGAGGAGCAGCGCGCCGAGCGTCTCGGCCGTCGCCGTCATGCCCGTGCGGTGCAGCGGCAGCGCCGCGTATCCGGTGGCAAGGGTGATGCCCGCGAGGATCGCCCCCTGGCCGCCGATACCGAGGTCGCTCCAGGTCGCGATGGTGAATGCGATAGCGGCGATCGCGAGGAGCAGTCCGCCCGATCCGAGCAGGATGTTCTGTACGGACAGCGTCGACAGTTCCCACCTGCTGCGCCGCGGGGGCCGCGGCTGCGGCGGCCGGGGAGCGCCGAACGGCGCAGCGGGGCGGGCGGACGGACCGGCCGGGCCCGGCAGTGCGGCCGAAGGCACAGTTGGGGCTGGCGGCCCGGAGGGGACGGGATGCGCCGGCGGGGCTTGTGGTGCGGGCGGCGGGCCCGCGGCGGGCCGGGCACTGGCGTACAGGGACGGCCTGCTGTCGCGGACCCACCGCAGTTGGTTCAGCAGAGCGCCGCGCTGAGCGGCCAGCATGGCCTGGTGTGCGGCCACCTCGTTCAACTGCCGGAGCACATGGGCGAGCCGCACCGCGGCCGGTCCGGTCAGCGGCAGCGAGCAGCGGGGGCAGGCCACGGGGCCGAAAGCGACCGGCGCGGCGCAGTCGGGGCAGGTGATGAAGGCGGGGAGTGCGGCCATGGCGATCATTCTTGCCGCACCGCAGGTCACCGGGCATCGTCCTAAGTACTCAGATGCGTCTGAGTACCTCAGCGACACTGTTCCGGTGATCTGTTACTCTGCGTGAATCGCCCCAGTTAGTGGCTTTTTTCGCGACGTCGCTCAGTAGTGTGATTTACGTCATACATCGAATGGTGTTACTGTGCCGTGATCATACGGCAGGGTGGTTTCCGTTCTAGAAGGAGCCCTTGGGGCGCGTGTGATGACCCATCGACGAGATGACTCCCGTTCGCCACGCGCGCCGATCTCCAGTGGCGGGGACGGCCAGCGATCACGGCGCATCGCGCCACGTCCGCCGCTCCATTCTCGATGACGCCGGTGAGACCAGGGCTGTGGTCGATCGTGCGTGTATCGCTGGGCGCACGGGTGACGAAAGGGCGATACTTGCTACTCAACCGGATCTCGCTCCGCGTCGCCGCGGCGGTCGGCTCGGCGGTGATGGTCGCCGGAGCGACGTTCGCCGTATCCGCCTTCGCGGACAGCGGGATGGACCCCCAGGAGACCTCCGCTGCCGCGGTACCGGGCGAAGACCCCGCTGCCGAAGAGGACTTCTTCGCAAGCTCCGAACAGATCTCCGAAGAAGACCTCAAGAAGCAGCGCGAGGAGGTCCAGGAGCTGATCGACAAGGCGAACGGCAAATCGGTGACCAACGGATCGGCCTCGGCAAAGGAAGAGAAGGAAGAGGAAGAAGAAGAGGAGGAGACCGAAGAGTCCGGCGACTCCGGCTCCTCGGCCCCTACGGGCGACCCCAAGGGCATCGCCAAATCCATGCTCGGCGACTACGGCTGGGGATCCGACCAGTTCAGCTGCCTCGAACCCCTCTGGGAGAAGGAGAGCAACTGGAACCCCAGCGCCCAGAACCCCAGCTCCGGTGCCTACGGCATTCCGCAGGCGCTTCCCGGAAGCAAGATGGCCAGCGCCGGCAGTGACTGGCAGAGCAACCCCGCCACCCAGATCAAGTGGGGTCTCGGCTACATCCAGGACCGCTACGGCTCGCCCTGCGGCGCCTGGGAACACTCCCAAGCCAACAACTGGTACTGATACCCGCCCGGCGGCACACGGCCCCCGCGGTCCTCTGACCGCGGGGGCCGTCTTCGTTCCTGCTCCGCCCTTCCCCCGTGTCTACGGCTGGAAAGACTCCAGCACGCTCTCATAGATCTTGTCGTAGGAGTCGGCCTCTTCGGCCGGGACGTTCAGGGTGATCGCGTAGCCGTCAGAGCCGATCAGGATGATGTGCGACCGGAAGTTGCGGTCCTCGGTGCTCCAGTCCTCGTGGGTGAACTCGGCCTCAAGCCGGGACACGTCCCAGTTGTCGGGGAAGGTCGACGAGGTGACCTCCGCCATCTCGACCGTCTGGTAGTCGGAGAGCGTTTCATCGGACCGGAAGCCGTCGTTGTCCCGCTCCACCCAGCCGTAGCTGGAGTCGGGATGTTGGGAACCCTGGTTCTGCCACGCGTTCACGTAGATCAGGTGGTCCTTGCCGGGGTGCTCGAAGTAGACGTGGCCGTCGGTGTCGGTCTTGCTGTCGTCCACGTTCCACTCTTGCGGGTAGTCCACTTCGAACGAGTCGGACCGGAAAGTCTGGTACTCCGTTGTGTCCACGTTGGCCAGCGTGAAGACCGCGACCACCGCGATGACCACACCGATCACGGCGATCCCGCCCACCAGGGCCACCATGGGGCCCCGCCTGCCCTTCTGCCGTGCGGGGGGAGCGTTCGGGGCCGGGTAGTGCGCAGCCGGGCCCGCGTTGAACGAGGCGGTGTAGGGGCCCTGCGGTACGGGAGGAGCATGCCCGAAGGAGGGTGCGGACATCTGCGGACCGGAGTGCATCTGCGGGCCGGACTGCTGGTTTGGGGCCGGCGCGCCGGAGAACGGCGGGTTGGGGCCGGAGGGAGGCGGAGGTCCCGGGCTGGAGGGGTGCGGCGTATTCGGCCCTGAAGGGGGCGGGGCTCCTGGGCCGGAGGGGTGCGGCGTATTCGGGCCGGCGGGAGGAGGGACAGGCCCGCTTGCGGGCGGTGGAAGCGGCGGCGCGGCGGCCGACCCGCCCGCGGGAGTCGCCGGCGCCGCCTCCTGCTCCCGCAGCAGGGCCAGCGCGCCATCGGCCGTGAGCCTCTTCTCCGGATCGCGCTGCAGCAGCCCTTTGATGACCGGAGCCAGAGGGCCCGCGTTGCGCGGCTGCGGAATGGGCGCCGAGAGCACCGCGGCGATCGCCGCGGTGATGCTGTCCCGCTGGAAGGGCGAGTGCCCTTCCAGAGCGGTGTGCAGCGTCACGCCGACGCTCCACAGGTCCGACGCCGGTGTCGCCTGTTCGCTGTCCAGCCGCTCGGGCGACATGTACTCGGGCGAACCGATGAGGGTACCGGTGCGGGTGATGGTGGATCCGCCCTCGACCGTCGCGATGCCGAAGTCGGTGAGGACCACGCGGCCGTCCTCGCACACCATGACGTTGCCCGGTTTGATATCGCGGTGCACCACACCCGCGAGGTGCGCGGCCCGCACCGCCTCCAGCAGCGCTGTTGCGACCGCGGCCGCCTTGGCCGGCGCCAACGGGCCGCGTGCGGCGATCTCCTCCTGCAGAGAGCGGCCCCGGATCAGCTCCATGACCACCCACGGGTGGCCGTTGAAGTCGAAAACGTCGTGGAGAGTGATCACCGAGGGGTGGGAGACGCGGGCCGCGGACTGCGCCTCCCGGCGCACCCGGGCGTGCGCGTCGGTGCGCTCCGCCTCGGTGAGGTGGTCGGGGAGCAGGACCTCCTTGACGGCGACCTCACGCTGGAGTTCGATGTCGGTGGCCTGCCATACGACTCCCATGCCGCCGCGGCCGAGTTCACGTTGCAGACGGTAGCGTCCGGCCACCATGCGCGCGCCATCGGCATCGTCCACTGCCATGTGCCGCCTCTCGGGGAAACGTGCGGGTCCACCTGCAGATTACTAAGAACGCAGGGTGCATGGCCGCGCGGGAGGCCCCGCGCACCACCGGAACCGGGCAGGCCCGACCGCCGGTGCGCGCGGCCCGCGCACCGGCCCGGCCCCAGGACGCTAGATCTGGGCGTTGGTCATCTTGAGAACGTCGAGTGCCGCGTCAAGCTGGGCTTCCGTGAGCTTTCCGGCGTCGATGTAGCCGCGTTCGACGACGACCTGCCGGATCGTCTTGCGTTCGGCCAGCGCCTGCTTGGCGACCTTGGCCGCCTCCTCGTAGCCGATGTAACGATTCAGCGGCGTCACGATGGAGGGCGAGGACTCCGCATACTCACGGCAGCGCTCCTCGTTGGCCTCGATGCCGTCCACGCACCGGTCGGCGAACAGGCGCGAGACGTTGGCAAGCAGCCGGATCGACTCCAGCAGGTTGCGGGCGATCATCGGCAACTGCACGTTCAGTTCGAAGTTGCCGGTGGAACCGCCGAACGCCACCGCGGCGTCATTCCCCACGACCTGCGAGGACACCTGCAGCATCGCCTCGCACAGCACCGGGTTGACCTTGCCGGGCATGATCGAGGACCCCGGCTGCAGGTCGGGAAGGAAGATCTCGGTGAGGCCGGTGCGCGGTCCCGACCCCATCCACCGGATGTCATTGGCGATCTTGGCGTAGCTGACCGCGATCGTCCGCAGTTGGCCCGAGAGCTCGACAAGGCCGTCACGGGCGCCCTGCGCCTCGAAGTGGTCGCGGGCCTCGGTCAGCGGGAGGCCGGTGGCCTCCGCGATCTCGGCGATGACCCGGGCGGAGAACCCTTCGGGGGTGTTGATTCCGGTGCCCACGGCGGTTCCGCCCAGCGGCAGTTCGGCGACGCGCGGCAGCGACGCCTCCAGCCGTTCCACCCCGTAGCGCACCTGCGCCGCGTAACCGGCGAACTCCTGGCCCAGTGTCACCGGGGTGGCGTCCATCAGGTGGGTGCGGCCGCTCTTGACGACCGACGCGAACTCCTCGGCCTTGCGGGTGAGCGCGCTCTCCAGGTGCCGCAGCGCCGGAATGAGGTCGTTCACGACAGCGGAGGTCGCGGCGATGTGGATCGACGAGGGGAACACGTCGTTGGACGACTGCGACGCGTTGACGTGGTCGTTGGGGTGGACGGGCTGCCCCAGCCGCGCACCGGCCAGCGTGGCGACGACCTCGTTGGTGTTCATGTTGCTCGACGTTCCCGAACCGGTCTGGAACACGTCGATGGGGAACTCGTCGTTCCACTTGCCGTCGGCGACCTCCAGGGCCGCCTCGCGAATCGCCGTGGCGAAGTCGTCGGGGATCACCCCCAGCTCGGCGTTGACCGTGGCCGCCGCGGCCTTGATGTGCCCGAGAGCGGCGATGTGCGCGTTCTCCAGGCCCTGGCCCGAGATGGGGAAGTTCTCCACCGCCCGCTGCGTCTGCGCGCGCCACTTGGCCGCGGCGGGAACCTTGACCTCGCCCATCGAGTCGTGCTCGATGCGGAATTCACTCATTGTTGAAAGACACCTCCAGGGAAATCTGTGCTCAAGACTGCCAGATTCCCTGCTCACCCTGTTCAGCCACCCCG
>JAJYTD010000030.1 GCA_021793235.1 Actinomycetes bacterium
CTGAGGACATGGCGAAGGGCGCCAAGATCGATGTGTGACAAACAACCTGGACGCCCTTCTGACTGCACTCTATGTCCATCTGGACGATCACGTCCTGCCCTCGGCCCCACAGCGCCGGAAACCGGGACGGCCGCGTCTGCTCACCGATGCCGAACTGGTCTGTGTGGCCGTGGCCCAGGTGCTGCTGCGCTGCGACGACGAGCGCCGGTGGCTGCGTGTGGCACCGGGCCGGATCGGCCACCTCTTCCCCCGTCTGCCGTGCCAGTCCCAGTACAACCGGCACCTGCGCTCCTTGGCGCATGTGATGCTGCCGGTCGCGGTGTGGCTGGCCCGGGCCACCCCCACCTGGTGGGAACGGCTGCGGCTGATGGACGGCACCCCGGTGCGCTGCGGTGCCTCCCGGGTGACGGTGAACCGCTCGGGCCTGGGCGAGATGGCCGGCTACGGGCGCGATGCCTCCCACCACTGCTTCTACTGGGGCGTCAAGCTCATGCTCATCACCACCGCCGACGGCGCCGTGGCGGCGTTCAGCCTGGCCAACCCCAAGGAGCTGGACGAACGCAAGCAGGCTCTGCACCTGGCCCACACCCGGCAGATCGCCCCGGGACCGGTGCCGCTGGTGTGCGACAAGGGCTTTGCCGGGGCCGGGATCCAGGCCGCGATGGCCGCGGCCGGGCACACGATCGTGCGCCCGGCCCTGCGCAGCGAGCCCGAGGACCCGACCTTCCCGGGGTGGCTGCGCCAACGCATCGAGGCCGTCATCTGGACTTTGAAGAACCAGCTCGGCCTGGAGCGCCACAACGCCCGCACCACCGAAGGCCTCTGGGCGCGCACCTGCCAGCGCATCCTCGCCCTCAACGCCGCGATCTGGCACAACTGGCTCATCGACGCACCCGTCAAGCGATCGTTGACCGCCTACGACCATTGACCAACCCACAATTCCCCATCAACGATCTAGGCTGAAAGCGACCGCAGGAATCCGACCGAGCAGCCGAAGGACACCGCCCGCCGATGGCCACACCCGAGCCAACCGATCCCGCGTCCCCCACGCGCAGGATCGAGCCGGCCGCGCCGACGGACCGGCTCGACCCGGGCCACGCGCGTACCCGGTGGGTGACCCGTATCCTGCGCCCGGGCGCCGGGGCCGCGCGCCCTGACCCCTCAGCCGCCTCCGGTGACACGCGCCGGATGACCGGGCCGGCGGCGCGGCCCGCAGCCTATGGCCCCTCTCCCGCGAGCGGCGCGCCCACGGACACGCGGCAGCGCACCGGGGCGCGCGCGGTCCCGGCCTGGTTCGGCCGCCTGGTCTCTCGCGTCGTGGTCGGCCCCGCCGGAGAA
Organism: Actinomycetes bacterium; assembly: GCA_021793235.1. Taxonomy (GTDB): domain Bacteria; phylum Actinomycetota; class Actinomycetes; order Streptosporangiales; family Streptosporangiaceae; genus JAJYTD01. Next base: position 1,339 of record JAJYTD010000030.1, read on the forward strand.
CTGGACTACGCCATCCCCGCTGAGCTGCGCCGCGCCTACAACGTGCTCGGCCATATCGGCTCCGGCGGCGAGGCCGTCGTCTACCTGGCCGAGCCGGAGAGCGCATCGCGCACGGACTCCGCCTCGTCCGCCCCCGGGCAGCGACTCGCGCTCAAGGTCTACCGACCGGGGCACGACATCAATCGGGATCTCCTGGACCGGTTGCGCGCCCGCGGCGAGGTCGCCCCCTACACTCCCGCCATCCACGGTTACGGCTACGCGCGCAGCTCCTGGGGCGAGGAGGTGGCCTGGGAGGCACAGGAGTACTTCGCCGAAGGCTCTTTGCGTTCCCTGATGGACCAGGCTCCTGTGGACGACGCCCGCGCACGCGACATCGTCGCCGCCATCGGTGCGTGCCTGCACCACTGGCAGGACTCCCTCCAGCACAACCACACCGACGTCAAACCCGAGAACCTGCTGATCCGCCGCCTGGATCCGCCGGTCTTCGCCCTCACCGACTTCGGCGGGGCGGTCCGGGCCACGATGAGCCGCGTCTACGGCGGGCTGGCCATCACCGAGGACTACGCCGCGCCCGAGGTCGTCGAAGGCCGGCGGGAGGCGCCGGCCGCCTGGTGGTCCCTGGGCATCATGGTGCACGAACTGGTGACGGGACGCCGCCCCGAACGCGGCGAGAACTGGCTGGCCGCCCGCAGCACCGAAATCGACGTCTCCGCCATTGCCGACGAGGACTGGCGGCTGCTGGCGCGCGGCCTGCTCAATCCCATGCCGTCGGCGCGCTGGGGCTACTCCGAAGTGCGGCAGTGGCTCGCCGGTGAGCGGCCGCAGCTGGTGCGGCCTCGTTCACACGCCCCCATCACCTTCGCCGACGTCTCCCACGAGGACCCGCCGAGCCTCGCCTTCGATCTGCTGGACCGGTCGGACAAGGGAGAGGTGTGGCTGCGCGCCCACTGGCCCGCGGTGCGGACATGGCTGGACCGGGAGGTCAACGACTACACCTTCGACCGGGCCTACCTCACCGACCTCCACGAGCATCCCGAGCGCGTCCACCTGGCGATCAGCGCTCTGGCCGCCCACTACGTCCCGGGCATGCCGCCGCGTTACCGGGGCCACGAAGTCAGCGCCGAAGGCGTGCTGGCCCTGGCCGCGGGTGAGCGCAGTCGGCACGCGGTACTGCGTGAGGCCATCGAACTGGAGGCGCTGGACCTGGCCGCGCGGCACTGGTGCGAGCACTCCTCCTGCCGGGCCGAGGCGGCCAAGCGTTGCGCGCTGCTGGAGCGTGTGCAGCACGAGGTCCCGCTCATCATGCAGCAGGTGCAGGCGACGGCAGAGCGCCTCGCGCGCACCCGCGCACCCGAGGCCGCCGAGATCGCACCGCACGAATGGGACACCGCCTGGGCACAGGCGGTCGAACTGGTCCTGGACCCGGATGCGCCAGCGCAGTACCGGCGGCGGCTGCGGGCACGTCCCTGGCAACCGGGCCGGAACGGCGCCGCACGGCACGCGGACTGGTGGCGGGAGCAGCGCAGTGCGGGCCTTCGGCGCCGCGGTGACCCCGCTACGAACGCGGCACTGATCACCGCGGTGCTGCTGCTTCCCACCGCCACCCGCATCGGCGCCGCCCAGCGCGAGCGGAACCGCGCGGACAACCGTGCTCGGCGGCACAGCCGCTGGGCCGCGTTGGCCAGCGCGGCCAACGAGCGGTGGAGCCGTACCAGGGAAAGGCTCGCGGCCGCGCCTACCCGGCCGCGCAGTGCCCCGCCCACGCTCCCCCTATCCGGCGATACCGAGCGGCAACGCCTCACGCGGCAGCGGGAGGAAGAGCAAAGACGCGTGGATAAGGGCATGCGCCAGATCCAGCGCGCCATGGGCTCTGGGCGGTGCCGCCGCTTCGCCTACCCGGCCGCCCTGTTCGGCATGATCGACAGTATCGGCCGACTGCTGCGGGCCGACGGGTTCTACCCGGAGACCATCAGCCCGTTCGCGGCCGCCTACGAGGCGGTGCTCTCCTTCAGCCAAAGCACCGCCGTCTCGGCGGTGTCCACTGCGGCCGGCGCCGTAGCCGGCCTGCTCCCCGGTGACATGGAGCTGCGGTGGTGGCTGCCCGCACTGCTCGGGCTGGCGCTGTTCTTCCTGGGCCGCACCGCCGCCAACCGCCGGCGCAAGGCCCGGACGCAGATCATCGCCTACCGCATGGCCGTCTTCACCACCGTGCTGACCGTTCTCGTTCTGCTGGCCAACGGCCTGCTCACAGTCGGAGCAGGGGTACTGATCCCGCTCCACGCCCTCTTCGGCTGAGAAGCGTCGGCATCCCTCTTTCCGTTCTTTCCGCTCTCCCCGCGATTCGCAAATGGGGGCGAATCCGGGCAGAGAATTCCGTAGCAAGCCCGCTATGATCGCCCAGGATCAACGGCGAGTGTGGGAGACGGTATCCGGTGGGCAATGCGATCGAGCTGGCGGCGGGAGACTACCGGGCGGTCATCGACCGCCGAGGCGCGGCGCTGCGCCGTCTGACCTGGCAGGGACAGGACCTGGTGTGGGGTTATGGCAGCGATGCCGAGCCGGTCGCCTACCAGGGGCAGTTACTCGCTCCGTGGCCCAACCGCATCGCGGACGGCCGTTACGTCTTCGCGGGCGCCGAGCACCGGCTGGAGATCACCGAACCCGAGCGGACCACCGCCCTTCACGGCCTCGTACACTCCGAGCCGTGGCTGCCACAGACGGTCGCACCCTCGGTGACCAGGCTCGGTTACACGCTCGACGGGGCGCCCGGCTACCCGTTCCGCCTGGAGCTCACGGCCGCCTACGAACTGGATCCCGTATCGGGACTGACCGTCACCATAAGCGCACACAACACCGGCGGCTCTCCCGCCCCCTACGGCACAGGAATGCATCCCTACCTGCGGGTTTCAGCGCCGCTGGATGAAGCGACGCTGCGGTTGCCCGCTAGGCTCCGGCTCCCGGTCGACGGGCGGCTGCTGCCGTCCGGCGCCCCGGAGCCGGTCGCGGGCACCGAGCATGATTTCCGCTCCCCGCGCCGCATCGGGGGAACCGTGCTCGATACGGCGTTCACCGGCCTCGATCGCGACGAGGAAGGGCTGGCATGGACGGTGCTGTCGGGTGGCGGCACCGCGGTCGGGCTGTGGGCCGACCGTTCCTACTCCTGGCTGCAGGTGTTCAGTGCGGACGGGTTGCCCGAAGCAGCGCACCGTGTCGGTCTCGCGGTGGAGCCCATGACCTGCCCGCCGAACGCCTTCGCCAGCGGCGACGACCTTGACGTGCTGTCGCCGGAGCAGACCCTTGGTTCTCGCTTCGGCATACGGCGGCTGGCGCAGAGCTGATCCGCGCCTACTCCCATCATCAGACCGATTCCTGACCGACCAGTGTGCGCAGGCGCTCCAGGTCCTCGGGGGTGTCGATGTCGTCGGGGCTGGCGATGTCGTCACAGGAAACCGTGGTCACCAGGTGGGAGTAGGCACGCAGGAACGGACGTGCGCCGACATCCCCCTCGGCGAGGGCGTGCACGCTGGGCCAGTGCTCGCGTCCCAGCAGCACAGGGTTGCGCAGATTCCCGGAGTAGGTCGCGACCGCGGCCCGGGCCCCATCGCGGTAAGCCTCCAGCAGCCGCTCCACCGCAGCCGATGTCACCAGGGGCTGGTCGGCCAGCGCCACGACCACCGCGTCGGTGTCCTCCGGCAGGGCGGCGAGCCCAGCACGCAGGGAGGACCCCATCCCCGTGCGCCATTCCGGGTTGTGCACCCCGTCTGCCCCTTCAACCACGACCTCCGCGGCTCCAGTCACGACATAGACCGGCACGCACCCTCCCTCGCGCAGAATCCGCGCGCCCCGATCAACGAGCCGCTCCCCCGCCAGCTCCACCAGGGCCTTGGGACGGCCGAGCCGACTCCCCTGCCCTGCGGCCAGCAAGAGACCGGCGATCGGCACACCGTCATCGCCTTGCTTGCGTGTCGTCATGACGCGATAATGCCACGCCTGGCCGCGCCCGCGGCTCGATCCGGGGTTCCGGTTTTGCAATCACGCCGCCGAGATCCCCTGCTGCTACGGCGATTCAGGCGCGCCGACCGCATGGTTCACCTGGTTTTCTGGCCGCTTCCGGCCGAATAGCAGCCACGGCTCCCTGCGCTTCCGCACACCAGCGGCCACGCGTGAGCACCGCGGCCCTCATGCCGGAACATGAGGCCGGATGCGTGCCATCGGTTCGGTGTGGATGCGTCCGCTTGTGGCATGCAGCGGGCGGCCGCTCCCGCCCCACCGTGTCTGGATGAGTTCGGCGGCGATCGAGACGGCCGTCTCTTCCGGGGTACGCGCCCCCAGATCCAGACCGATCGGCGAGCGCAGCCGCGCCAACCGCGCCTCGTCCACCCCGGCTTCCCTCAACCGGCCCAGCCGGTCCTCGTGGGTGCGGCGGCTGCCCATCGCACCGATATAGCCGGCCGGAGTGCGCAGCGCGACCTCCAGCACGGGAACATCGAACTTGGGGTCGTGGGTGAGCACGCAGATGGCGGTCCGCTCATCGATCTGGCCCTCGATCTCGCTGAGGAACACGTGCGGCCACTTCACCACCACCTCGTCGGCTTTCGGGAACCGCTTGGCCGTGGCGAAGACCGGACGCGCATCGCACACAGTCACCCGGTAGCCGAGGTAGGCGCCGATGTCGGCGACCGCGGCGGCGAAATCGATGGCGCCGAAGACCAGCATCCGCGGTGCCGGGGCGAAGGACTGCACGAACACCTCCAGCTCGTCACCGCGCCGCTGGCCGTCGGCGCCGTAGCGCAGGATTCCGGTGCTTCCCTGGGCGAGCATGCCGCGGGCGTCATCGTCGACGGCCGCGTCCAGCCGGTCGCTCCCCAGGCCGCCCTCGGCCCGGTCCGGCCGGATGACGCGGCGTGCGCCCAGCAGTCCCGGGCCGGCGACGACGGTGGCCACCGCAACAGGCCGGTGCGCGCCGATCGCGCCGATGACCTCGCCGAGTTGGGGATAGAGCTCCCGGCTCACCGGCTCCACCAGCACATGAAGGGTTCCGCCGCAGGTGAGGCCGACGGAAAACGCGTCGTCGTCACTGACCCCGTAGCGTTCGCGCACCGGCTCACCGCTCGCGATGACCTGCTGGGCCAGTTCATAGACCGCGCCTTCGACACAGCCCCCGGACACGCTGCCGATCACCTCTCCCGAAGCGCTGACGGCCATCGCCGCCCCCGCTTCCCGAGGAGCGCTGTGGTAGGTGTCGATGACCGTGGCGAGCGCGAACACCTCGCCGGACGTGTACAGGTCCGCGACGGCCGCCCGGATGTCACGCACGTGGTCCTCCTTTTTCGGCCCTGCCGCCGATGACGGCGGTGGCCAGTTGTGCCAAGGCGTCCAGGCTGTGCCCGGACACGAAGTCGTCGATGTGCGGCAGGGCCGCCCGCATCCCCGCCGTGAGCGGTTCGTAGCCCGGTTGGGCCTTGTGCGGGTTGACCCAGACGATGCGGTGGGCAAGCCGTGCCATCCGCGCCATCTGCTCTGCGAGCAGCGACGCGTCCCCCCTCTCCCAACCGTCGGAGGCGACGATCACCAGCGCACCGCGCGCCATTCCCCTCTGCCCGTGCAGATCGAGGAACTCCTTCAGTTCGGCGCCCAGCCGGGTGCCGCCGTTCCAGTCGGGGATCGCGGCACCGACGGACGCGAGCGCGGCCGCGGGGTCGCGGACCCGCATTTCGCGGGTGAGCCGGGTGAGCCGGGTGCCCACACTGAACACCTCGGTGTGCCCCGGGTGCCCGCGAGCGACCACGTGGGCCAGGCGGAGCAGCGCGTCGGCGTAGGGCGACATCGATCCGCTGATGTCGACCAGCAGCACCACACGCCGCGGTTTGACGGTGCGGTCGCGGCGCAGCAACCGCAGCGGTTCTCCGCCCGTGCGCAGGCTCGCCCGCAGTGTCCTGCGGTGATCGAGGCGTCCGCGAACGGCCGGCGCCCTACGCCGAGTGGTCCGATGCGGGCGGTGTGCGCTCAACAGGGATATCAGCCGTGCGACCTCCGCGCGTTCCTCTTGGGTGAGCGTGGCGATATCCGCGCCGCGCAGTACTTCGGTATCGGCTGCCGCGGCGAGCGCGTCCGGGGCGTCGCTGCTGTGGCCCTGCTCCTCCGTGGTGTTCCACATGGCGGACCGGGCGACCGTCACCGGGTGGGGACGGGCGCCGGTGGGAACGGACTGAGCCGAGAAGTAGTGCGCGAAGCAGGCGTCGTAGAGGTCGAGCTCGGTGGCCGACGAGCAGAGCGTGAGCCGACCCGCCCAGTAGACGTCTTCGGCGGATGCGATATCGAGGGCGTCCACCGCACGCAGGAACGCCTCCGCCCGGCCCGTGTCCGCGTTCACCCCCGCCGCACGCAGCACCCGCACGAATCCGAGCATGGTCTCGGTGATACCGCGTGTCCGGGTGGTCGTCGTCACGGCTACTCCGGTGCGTCCGGGCCGCGCCCGTTGAGCAGGGCGGACAGTCGGCGGTGCACGTTCTCGCGGTCCTCTTGGTGCTTGACGAGGGCGCCCAGGCTGCGTGCCGCGACGTCGGGATCGAGTGCACGGGCGCCCAACGCCACGAGCGCGGTCGTCCAGTCGATGCTTTCGGCGACACCGGGCGGTTTGAGCAGGTCGATACCTGAGGGTCCGGGGTCGCGCAGCCGCTGAACGGCGGTGGCGACATCACGCACCAGACGCTCGGTCGCCTCGGGCAGCCGCCGCCGGATGATCGCGACTTCGCGCTCGAAGCCCGGGTGCGGCATCCAGTGGTAGAGGCAGCGGCGCTTGAGGGCGTCGTGCACCTCCCGCGTGCGATTGGAGGTGAGGACGACCACGGGCGGTGTTGCGGCGCGAACGGTGCCGAGCTCGGGAATGGAGATGGTGAAATCGGAGAGGAACTCCAGCAGGAAGGCCTCGAACTCGTCGTCGGCGCGGTCGATCTCGTCGACGAGGAGCACGCTCGGTGTGTCGGTACTGGTCTCCAGGGCGCGCAGCAGCGGGCGGGCGAGCAGGTACCGGCGGTCGTAAAGGCCGGACTCCAGTTCGGCAACGCCATCGGTGCCGACCGCCTGTGCCGCGCGCAGGTGCAGCAACTGGCGCGGGTAGTCCCAGTCGTAGAGCGCCTGGGCGGCGTCGATGCCTTCGTAGCACTGCAGTCGGATCAAAGGGCCGCCGATAACAGCGGCCATGGCCTTGGCCAGCTCGGTTTTGCCGACCCCGGCGTCGCCTTCGAGGAAAAGAGGGCGCCCCATCCGCATGGCGAGAAAGCACGCGGTGGCCGCACCGTCGTCGGCGAGGTAGTCCTGCGCGTCCAGCAGCTTCGCCAGCTCGGCCGGGTCGGCAACCTCCCATGTTCGTGTCCGCACGCCGCTCATGCACGCCCTTTCCGTCTCTTTCCCCGACAGGCTATGCCGTGGGAGCCGCGCCCGGAAGGGGCCATGATCAACCCGAGACCTCGCGGTCGCTACGGGGGTTAGCGGCGGGCGTAGGCGCGCACGCATCCGGTTCCCTCGGAACCGGGCGAATCACCCCGCGTACAGCGAGACCAGCGCCAGGATCGCCACAACGGCCCAGAACACGACGGCGACCCGGCTGAGGCGGGCACGGCCTTTGGGCCGGGTCCGTCCGCGGGTCCGCGTGTCGGCGTCCATACCACTTTGACGCCGCACAGCCGCACGGAGTTCCCATCGGTTTGCCGACGGGCGGGCCCGGGCCGTCTCAGACGCTGGGTTCCTCGGCCTCGCCCCGGGCGCGCAGCAGCTCCTGGAACTCGGCGAGGGCCGCCCGGGCGAACGCGCCGTCGTTGCTCTGGATGCCCAGGACCGCGAGTGTGGTGCCGTCGGCCAGATCGATCGTGGGCCATGGTTCACCGACCGGCATGTTGATGTCGATGATCTCCGCCCATTCCAATACGTGGGTGCGGATACTGTTGACCACGGTGACCCGGTCCTGTGCCGCAGCCAGGCACGGGCGGGCCAGCAGGTGCAGCACACCGACACCGACCAGGCCCAGCAGGACCAGGCTCACGCGGTCTCCCAGCCCCCACTCCGGCGGCAGTATCCACGCCAGGACCACCATCGTGGCCAGGACCAGTACGGCCAGCCCGTAGGCGACGACGCGTATGTTGCGCGGCCGCCAGGTCACCGGCAACGCCGGGGACTTTTTCCCACCCGCTTCGTCCACGGCGCTCTCATCTCCCGCGTCTTGTGGCCGCACCCTGCCGTCCTTTCCTTACCCGACGGGGCTCATCCTGCTTTTGGCGCGCAGCCCGCGCAGCACGAGCGCGGTGTCCAGGGCCGCCTCGGCGGCTTCTCGTCCTTTGTCCTCTCGGCTGTCCGGGAGGCCTGCGCGGTCACGCGCCTGCTCATGGGTATCACAGGTCAGGACGCCGTTGGCAATGGGAGTCGACTCGCGCAGCGCGGCCTCGGTGAGCCCTTGGGTGAGCGACTGGCAGACGTAGTCGAAGTGCGGTGTCCCACCGCGGATGACCGCACCCAACGCGACCACCGCGTCGTGGCCGCGGGCGAGCTCCTGGGCGACGACGGGGATCTCGACGGCCCCCGCCACCCGGACGACGGTGGGCTCGGCGGCTCCCGCCCGCCGCACCGTCTCCAGCGCGCGGTCCAGCATGGGCTCCACGACATCAGCGTTCCACCGTGTCGCGACGATGCCCACGGTGAGCCCTTCTGCGTTGCCGAGGGTCTCCTCGGGACGTCCGGTTCCGCTCATGATCAGTCCTTTGTTCCGGTCCGCGGGTTCAGTGGTCGTATACGGCGGGCACAGAGCCGGCGACCGGTCCGGCCGCGGCGTCACCCAGCAGGTCGTGGCCCATCCGGTCGCGCTTGGTCTGCAGGTAGCGCAGGTTGTCGGGGGTGACGATGGTCGGCATCGTGATCCGCTCGATCACCTCGATACCGCTCCGGGTGAGCCCGTCGGCCTTGGCCGGGTTGTTGCTGAGCAGGCGGATCGAGGACACGCCCAGGTCGGCGAGGATGTCCGCACCGGCGCCGAAATCGCGGGCATCGGCGGGCAGCCCCAGCTCCAGATTGGCGTCGACGGTGTCGGCGCCGCCGTCCTGCAGCCGGTAGGCCCGCAGCTTGTGCAGCAGTCCGATTCCGCGGCCCTCGTGGCCGCGCAGGTAGACGATGACGCCCCGGCCCTCCTTGGCAATGCGGGCCATGGCCTCGTCGAGCTGGGTCCCGCAGTCGCACCGGTGCGAGCCGAAGGCGTCGCCGGTGAGGCATTCGGAGTGCAGCCGGGTGAGCACGCCGGCTCCGTCGCCGAGGTCGCCGAAGACCAGTGCGACGTGCTCGGCGCCGCCGGCCGCGTCGCGGTAGCCGATGGCGCGCCATTCGCCGTAGCGGTTGGGAATGCGCGTTTCGACGGCGCGCTCGGTCCGCGGCCGCTTCCGGGGGGCGGCCGCGGGTTCGGCACTGTGCCCTGCGCCGCCGTTCTGCTCCAGGTACTGCACGAGCTGTTCGATGGAGACGAGTTTGAGGCCGTGTTCGTCGGCGAACTCGCGCAGCCGGGGCAGCCGGGCCATGGTGCCGTCGTCGTTGACGACCTCGGCGAGGACCCCGGCCGGCCGCAGTCCGGCGAGCCGGGCCATGTCGACCGATGCCTCGGTGTGCCCGCGCCGCGCGAGAACGCCTCCGGGCCGGTAGCGCAGCGGAAGGATGTGGCCGGGCCGGACGAAGTCGCCCGCGACGCTGCCGGTGTCGGCGAGCAGCCGGATGGTGCGGGCGCGGTCCGCGGCGGATATGCCGGTGGAGACCCCGCTGCGGGCGTCGACCGTGACGGTGTAGGCGGTGCGCATGCCCTCCTCGTTGACCTTGGTCATCAACGGGAGTTCGAGCCGGTCCAGGTCCTCGCCGAGCATCGGGACGCAGACGACGCCCGAGGTGTAGCGGATCATGAACGCGAGGAGTTCGGGTGTGGCCGCCTCGGCGGCGAAGATGATGTCTCCCTCGTTCTCGCGGTCTTCGTCGTCGACGACGACGACGGGGCGCCCGGCCGCGATGTCGGCGATCGCCTCGGGGATGTCGTCGAGCCGGATGGGCGCGTCGGTCCGCTCGGGGATGGTGCTGGTCATGCCTGCCGCTCCTTGGCCTGTGGTACTGACGGAAAGCTCTTCGGGGCCGGTCATGCGCTGACCTTCGCGCCCGTTTCCGGGGCGGTGCCCGGTGCCCGGCTCGTGTGGCGGCGGCGCATCCGGCCGCGGATGCCCGGAACCGCGGGGGCGGAGAAGAGGCCGGAGACGGTGCCGGTGGGGTCGGCCCATCGGATGTATCTACTGAAAAGGGCGGGCTCGGCGTGGGTCCGCTCCAGCCGCCAGGTTCCTTTGCTGCCCATCAGGCACGCTCCCCGGTGGCGGCCATCAGGCGTTCGACGTACTTGGCGATGACGTCCACTTCGAGGTTCACAGGGGCGCCGGCGTCCTTGCGGCCCAGTGTGGTGAGGTCGCACGTGGTGGGGATCAGGCTGATGGTGAATGATCCCGCATCGACGGCCGCGACGGTGAGGCTGACGCCGTCGACGGTGATGGAGCCCTTCTCCACGACGTAGCGGGCCAGACCGTCCGGGAGCGAGATGCGGACGGTCTCCCAGTGGGAGCCGCGGACGCGTTCCAAGACCTCGCCGGTGCCGTCGACATGGCCCTGGACGATGTGGCCGCCGAGCCGGTCGGAGACCTTGGCCGCGCGTTCCAGGTTGACCGGGGACCCGGTTCTCAGGGCGCTGAGGCTGGAGCGGTCCAGTGTCTCCTTCATCACGTCGGCGGTGAAGCGGCCGTCCGCGACCTCCACGACGGTGAGGCAGACGCCGTTGACCGCGATGGAGTCGCCGTGCTGGGCGTCCGCGGTCACGGTCGGGCCGTGCAGTATGATCCTGGCGGCGTCGCCCTGGGCCGCGCCGAGGTGCGTGATCGCGACGACCTCGCCGAGCTCTTCCACGATTCCGGTGAACACCGGGCCATCCCCCCTACCTTGCTCAGGCTCCGGGGATGGATTTCAGGCGGCCGACGACCACCCTGGGGACCGGACCGGTGCCGTCGGTATGACGCACGTCTCGGCCGATCCCACGCGTACTGCCTCCCATCCGGACTTTCACCGTCGGTACCGGAATTCCACCGGTTCAACCAGCCGATGGCTTCGGCCGGGTCGCGGACTTTGACCGCCGGTTCGGATTTTCACCGACCCCGGAGCACGCGTTCGACAACGTCTTGGGGAACAGTGTGCCATGCGGGTCCATTCCCCGGGTAGGGCAGGTCCCCTGATCAGCGCGCCGGGCAGAGGACAACGGTGGAAGCGCCCCGCGGGTGCGCGGGCTCAGCCGCCGACCGGGGAATCGGACTCTTCGGCTCTGGGGCGTTCGGCCAGGCCCATCCTGAGGAAGAGTTCGGGCGCGCCGAGTGCGGCCCACAGGGCCAAGAGCAGGTAGCCCCCGGATTCGACGGCTGTGTCCGCGGCGCCGTCGACAACGCGGAAGGCGGCCTCCAGCAGAACGGAGATCAGCACGAGGCCGATGATGCCGATCCCGCACCGCGCCACGCGGGACAGCAGTGGACCGGCGGCGCTGTACCAGCCGCGCGCTGCGAGCACGGAGGCGCCGGCGATGATGCCGAAGAGTCCGCAGCCCATCCCCAGCATCTGCGCCAGGGAGTTGTACACCGGATCCGGCGGGACAGAGCCGGTCCACCCTTCGGGTGCGGTCCAGTCGCCGCGGACCAGCCGCATCCCTGCGGCGACCGCCGCCGGCAGGAGGGAGATCCCCAGTGCCGCCCCGATCTGGGTCGCGACGCTGAAGCTCTGCCACCACCGCAGCACGGCGGCCTCGTAGCGCAGCATCAGCCAGAGCAGCACGGCACCGACCGCCAGCCCGGCCAGCACGTCGCTGAGGAAGTGCACGCCCAGGACCATACGGGAGAAGGCGATGAGGGTGATGAGCGTGCCCGCCGCAGGCCAGGCCCACCGGCGCGTGGATCGCGCCGCCAGGTAGCCCCATACGACGAGGCTGTTCTGGGCGTGTGCGGACGGCAGCCCGAAAGTGCTCGCCCCGGTGAGCTGTGCGACGGCGCCGCTGTACCAGTAGGGGCGGGCACCGTGGAAGGCGAGCTTGACTACCCCGTTGAGGGATGCCGAGCCCATCAGCAGCAGGGCGAGCCGTGCTCCCAGGGCCGTGTCGACGGCCCAGAACAGCAATGGGATGAGTACCAGGAATACCCGTTGCGACCCCAGGTCTGTGACCACGTCCATGGGCGGCTCCAGCAGGCCCCGCCAGCTCTGGATCCACAGGATGACGTCGATCTCAGCATCCCGTATCGCTTCCATGCACCCCTCGCGTAAAGCCTGGAGCGCTCCTTGGCGATGCGTGGTATCGGACCGCGAAGCGCCCGGGATTCCCTGTCTTCGCACACGGCGCATCCGGGGCGGTTGACGCTTCTCGGCCCACCCGGCAGCGAGGGCTCCACATCCCGGCACGGATATGCCCACCCGCGCACCGTGCCCGCTTGCCCATCGCACGCGGTACTGACATTACCACGCACAGCAATCGATGCGCCCCGCCCTGAAGGGCGGAGCGCTCCTCATTGACTAAAACGGTCGGTGGACGCGATGGCCCTGCTTCCGCACAGCGGCCGGCGGCGTCAGGACGCGGCGGCCTTCTGCGCCTGGGCGCGCAGGGCGTCGACCGCGGCCGACGGGTCCTGGGCGCCGTAGACGGCCGAGCCGGCGACGAACACGTCCGCACCGGCTTCGGCGGCACGTTCGATCGTCTCGCTGCTGACGCCTCCGTCGATCTGCAGCCACACCGTTCCGCCGGCGGCGTCGATCAGCTCACGCACACGGCGGATCTTCGGCAGGACGAGGTCGATGAACTTCTGCCCCCCGAAGCCCGGCTCGACCGTCATCAGCAGTACCATGTCCAGCTCTGGGAGGAGGTCGGCGTAGGCCTGGACGGGGGTCGCCGGGTTCAGTGCCAGCCCGGCCCGCGCGCCCTGATTGCGGATCTCGCGCAGGGTGCGCACAGGCGCGCTCGCCGCCTCGGCGTGGATGGTGACGCTTCCGGCCCCGGCCTCGGCGTAGGCCGGGGCCCAGCGGTCAGGGTCCTCGATCATCAAGTGACAGTCCAGCGGCAGGGACGCCGCTTTGCGCAGCGACTCCACGACCGGCAAGCCCAAGGTGAGGTTGGGCACGAAATGGTTGTCCATGACGTCGACATGCAGCCAGTCGGCGGAGTCGGCGACCGCCGCCGCCTCATCTGCGAGGTGGGCGAAATCGGCGGAGAGGATGCTGGGTGAGATCTGGATTGCCACGTCTCCGAAGTCTAGCCACGTCCGGCCTCCGCCCTGTTCAACGGGGGACCGCAGCGCCCCGTAACCGCTATTTCTTGCGCAGCAGCGCGAGGAACATCGCGTCGGTACCGTGGCGGTGCGGCCAGAACTGGGCGTAGTCGCCTGCGGCGACACCGGGCACCTCGTCGAGGTAGTCGGGTGCGCGCAGCACGGTCGCGTCGGAGCGGCCGGCCAGGACGGCCTCGACGATGCCGCGCGTCTCGGGCAGGTGCGGCGAGCAGGTCACGTAGCCGACGACCCCGCCCGGGCGGGTCGCATCGAGCGCGCGTTCCAGCAGGGCCCGCTGAAGGGGGGCCAGTCCGTCGGCGGTCTCGGGAGTGCGCCGCCAGCGGGCCTCCGGGCGCCGCCGCAGCGCACCGAGCCCGGTGCACGGCGCGTCGACGAGTACGCGGTCGAACACGCCGTCGCGCCAGGCAGGGCGGGTCGAGTCGGCTACGGCGGCCCGGCCGGCGTCGCGGAGCGACCGCTCGACGGCTCCGGCGACCAACCGGGCGCGGGTCGGCTGCACGTCGGCCGCGAGCAGCCGGGCATCGCGCCGGCCCGCGAGTCCGGCGAGGAGTCCCGCCTTGCCTCCGGGGCCGGCGCACGCGTCCAACCAGCGGGCGTCGGTGCCGTCGACAGAGACCCGGGTCAGCGCGAGGGCCACCATCTGGCTGGCTTCGTCTTGGACGGCGGCGCGCCGCTGCCGGACCTCATGCAGCGCGGCGGGGTCTCCTTCGGTCAGATAGGCGGCGTAGGGCGAGTAGCGCGCCTCGGTGGCGCCGCCCCGCACCAGGTCGGCCGGGGAGGCCCGGCCGGGTTTGGCGACCAGGGTCACCTGCGGACGATCGTTGTGGGCGGCCAGCAGCTGTTCGGTCTCGGCCAGGCCGCCGCCGGGGTCCTCGCCAAGGGCGGTCGCAAGCGCGTGGACGATCCAGCGCGGGTGGCTGTGCACGACGGAGAGGTGCCCTACGGGATCGGACCGCCGATCCGGGGCGACGACCGCCAGCCACTCCGCCAGGTTCCGGGCGCTGACCTTGCGCAGGACGGCGTTGGCGAACCTGGATCTGTGGTGCCCGATGACCTTGCGCGCGATGTCCACGGTCGCGCTCACCGCCGCGTGCGGTGGGATCTTCGTGGCCAGGAGCTGGTGCGCCCCCAGGCGCAGAATCGGCAGCACTTCGGCGTCCACCGATGCCAGCGAGCGGTCGACGCAGGCGTCCAGGACCGCGTCGTAGGTGCCCTGGCGGCGCAGGGCGCCATAGGTGAGCTCGGTGGCCAGCGCGGCATCACGGCCGGTGACGCCGCGCTCCCGGAGTACCGCGGGGAGCAGAAGGTTGGCGTAGGCGTCGCGTTCGGCCACGGCCCGCAGTACCTCGTAGGCGACCCTGCGGGCCGGGTCCTTCAGGGGAGCCGGTGCCGCCGGATGCTTCGTGCCGCGTTTGCCCTTCCCGCGGCGCGGGGGGCGGTCGGGAGAACGAGAAGGTTCGGTCACGGTGAAAATCGCCTCACGCCAGAAGAAACCCGGATGCCCGCGTCTTTGCGCCCGGAAACGGTGCCGCGCGGGCCACCCGTCGAGGATACGGCAGCTCAGGTGCCGAGGCCGTCGTCATCGCCGGGCCGCACCCCGCGGGCCCAGTCCAGAGCCGCCATCCGGCGTTTGCCCTGGGGCTGCACCTCGCCCAGTTCCACGGGGTGGGTCGCGGTGCCCACGAGCACGTTCTTCTTGCGCACCGACAGCCGCCCCGGAGGCAGCGCCGCGGCTTGGGGCACGGGAACGACCGGTCCGAGCTTGATCCGGGTGCCGCGGAATGTCGACCATGCCCCGGGAGCCGGGGTGCAGGCGCGGACGAGGCGGTCCACCCGCATCGCGGGCGCGGTGAAGTCGACTTCGGCGTCGGCGGGGGTGAGCTTGGGTGCGAAGGAGACGCCGTCGGTGTTCTGCGGGCGGGCTGCCAGCTCACCGGATTCGATCCCGTCCAGTGTGCGCAGCAGCAGCCCGGCGCCGGAGCGCGCGAGCCGCTCCAAGAGGTCGCCGCTGGTGTCGCGCGGACCGATGGGCTCGGTGAGCATGCCGTACACGGGTCCGGAGTCGAGGGCGGGTTCGATCTTGAAGGTGGACGCTCCGGTGACGTCGTCGCCGTGCAGCACCGCGTGCTGGACGGGTGCCGCCCCGCGCCAGGCCGGCAGCAGCGAGAAGTGCAGGTTCACCCAGCCGTGCGGGGGGATGTCCAGGGCCTCTTGGCGCAGCAGCGCCCCGTAGGCCACCACGGGGCAGCAGTCCGGTGCGATGGTGCGCAGCCGGTCCAGGAACTGCGGGTCGCTCGCCTTCCGCGGTTTGAGGACCTCCACGCCCGCCTCGGCCGCGACCTGCGCGACCGGGCTCACCGACACTTTGCGCCCCCGTCCGGAAGCGGCGTCGGGCCGGGTGATGACGGCCGCGACCTCATGTGCGGAACCCAGCAGCGCCTTCAGCGACGGCACCGCCGCCTCAGGTGTTCCAGCAAAGACCAGCTTCATGGCGACCGTTCCTAACTCACCGTGGTGTACGGGGTCTTGTCTACCAGCAGTCCACGGGCTGTCGGCCGCCTCTGGTAAACCTGATCACGATGACTCCGCAGGCCGATCCCGACGAAGGGGTCCTCTTCGACGTGCCCCGCACCAAAGCGGTGGCCGCGAAGTCGACTCCGAAGAAGCGGCGACCCGCCGAGGAGCTGCCCATCGCCCGGGTCGTGGTCGACACCCCGCTCCCCCACCTCGACCGGCTCTTCGACTACCAGGTCCCGCAGGACATGGACGCCGCCGCCGTGCCGGGCTGCCGGGTGCGAGTGCGGTTCAACGGGCAGCTGCTCAGCGGTTTCCTGCTGGAGCGGGTCGCAGAGTCGGACTTCGGGGGTCAGCTCGCCTACCTCCACCAGGTCGTCTCCGCCGAGCCGGTCCTCACCTCCGAGATCAGCCGGCTCGCCCGGGCCGTGGCCGACCGCTATGCCGGGACGCTCAGTGATGTGCTCCGGCTGGCCGTTCCGCCTCGGCATGCACGTGTGGAGAAGGAGGACATCGCCCCGGCCGAGGATGGCGGCGCAGAAGTCCGGTGCCCGGGCCCCGGCCCGTGGGAGGACTACCCGGCCGGCCCGTCCTTTCTGGAGGCGCTGCGCGCCGGGCACGCCCCCCGTGCGGTGTGGAGTGCGCTGCCCGGCCCTGACTGGGCCGACGCGATCGCCGTAGCCGTGGCGACCGTCCTGTCCGCAGGCCGCGGTGCGGTGGTCGTGGTTCCCGACGGCCGCGACGTCGACGCCGTCGACACCGCGCTGGGCGCACGGCTGGGGCCGGACCGGCATGTGGCGCTCACAGCGGAGTTGGGCCCGGCCGAACGGTACCGCCGATGGCTGTCGGTGCTGCGCGGCCGCGCGCGTGCCGTGGTCGGCACGCGCGCCGCCATGTTCGCACCGGTGGCCGACCTCGGCCTGGTGGTGCTCTGGGACGACGGTGACGACGTGCACGCCGACCCGCACGCTCCCTACCCGCACGCCAGGACGGTGCTGTCGATGCGGGCGCACCGTGTCGGCGCCGCCGCTCTCATCGGGGGGTTCACCCGCACCGCCGAGGCCGCCCGGCTGGTGGCGTCCGGGTGGGCGCATCCGCTGGCCGCCGACCGGGCGGCTGTCAGGTCGCGCGCCCCGGTGGTGCGGCCCGCCGGCGGCGACAGCGAACTCGCCCGCGACGAGGCGGCCCGTTCGGCCCGCCTGCCCAGTCTGGCGCTGCGTGTCGCCCGCGAGGGGGCGCGTAGCGGGCCGGTACTGGTCCAAGTCCCCCGACGCGGCTATTTCGCCTCACTGGCCTGCGCGGGCTGCCGCGCCTCGGCCCGCTGCGGATCCTGCCGCGGACCGCTGGCGATACGCGGTGCCCACGCGATGCCGTACTGCCGGTGGTGCGGGCGCATCGCCGGCGAGTGGCGCTGCGGCACGTGCGGACACGCCCGCATGCGCGCGGGTGTGGTGGGTGCGCGCAGGACCGCCGAGGAACTGGGCCGGGCGTTTCCCGCACTGGCCGTGCGCACGTCCGGCAGGGACGGGATGCTCACCAAGGTCGGCGACCGGCCGGCGCTGATCGTCGCGACACCAGGCGCGGAGCCGGTCGCCGAAGGCGGTTACGCTGCGGCGCTGCTGCTGGACGGGTGGGCGCTGGTGGGCCGCGCGGACCTGCGGGCGAGTGAGGAGGCGTTGCGCCGCTGGTGCAACGCAGCCGCGCTGGTGCGCCCCGCTTCCGACGGAGGCCAGGTGGTGGTACTCGCAGAGGCGGCGTTGCCGGTCGTTCAGGCGCTGGTCCGCTGGGATCCCGCCGGCTTCGCAGAACGCGAGCTGGCAGAACGCCGAGAACTCGGTTTTCCGCCCGCGGTCACGATGGCATCGGTGACGGGCGCACCGGCACACGTACGCGAACTCCTGGACGGGATCGAGCTGCCGGAAAGCGCCGAACTCCTCGGCCCGGTCGGCACCGGCGACGATGCGGAACAGGAGGAGCGCGCTCTGGTCCGCGTTCCGCACACGGCCACCTTCGCCCTGACCGGAGCCCTCAAGGCTGCGGTTGCGGCCCGCAGCGCCCGCAAAGGCGACCGCTTCGCCCAGGTCCGGGTGGACCCGCTGCACGTGGTCTGACACGGCCGAGCGCGTCGGGCACCTGTGCGCAGGCACCCGGTACGGGTCGCGGAGCAGGGGGGCGTCCCGGTAGAACTTTGACCGGGCGAGGAGCCGCGCCGACCGGTTCAGCGCCATGCGGCCCGACACTTCCATGTCAAGCGGCGAGGGGTGGAGGCTGCGGCGGCAGGGCCGAGTCGAGGGATCAGCCCTTGTAGCCGACACCTGCGAGGATCCCGGTACCCTGCGCGGCGACCTCGTCATCGGGGTAGGGCCACCATGCCAGGTCGGCCAGCCCCGGGGAGAGCATCGTGAACGGGGCGAACAGTGCGGCGGCGAGTTCCCGGAAGTACGGGTCGGGGGCGCTGGGCGGGGTCTGGGCTATGGCGATGTGGCTTCCGGCGCACATAGCGGTGTACAGCGCGCGCACGAGATCGTGCACCAGGACGCCCTCGCGCCGCAGAGGGGAGATGTCGGTGAGGAGCACCGCGACCGGCCGGTCGAAGTCGACGAGCTCGCCAAGCCTCAGCCGGTCGATCAGTGCGGTCGGGTCCAGTCTGTCAGCGGTCACCACGGGCACGGCCTCTCCGTCGAAGGACGTGTGGCTGCGCAGCGGCACCGCGGAACCGGCCCTGTCGGTGTCGACATAGACGACCCGCGCGTCCGGGGCGTGGGCACGGGCGGTGTGCCGGATTCCCGCGCCGGCGGGAAGCCGTGACCACAAGTCCACGAACTGACGGATTCCGGCATCGGCGGCGAGGTAGGCGGCCACCCGCCGCAGGAAGCCGCTTCTGGCCTGCACGGCACGGGGAGACGGTGGCGGCGGGGGCGGCGGCACGACCCGGGAGCGGGCGAGATGCTCGCTGATGTGGACGACACGCGGCACGGGGATGTCGGTGAACGGGTGCTCATCGCCGATGCGCAGTGCCCGCCACTCGTCCGTCACGATCGCGCTCCCCGAGCCGTTGGCCGGCGGCGGGCCGGGAGGACGCCGTGTCCCGTGCCTCCACCCGCCACCCCTACATCTGTGACCGATGTTACCGCTTGCCAGTTCCTCGGTCCTGAAGGGTCCGAGATCCCCGGCTGGTGCTCGTTGCGCAAATGCCGCCTCCTGCACGGGCAAGGCGATGGGAAGAACCAACGGCACTGTTCGTCGGCGCCCCCGCGCACGGCGGGCCCGGGGTGATTGACAGGGCGGCTGAGCCATCGGCCATACTCGCGGTAACTGCCCTCCCGCTGAGGACCCCGCACCGACCGGCCGTCCTGCCAGGCGCGAGACTCCAGTACACCCGAGTTCTCGCATGCTCAGCAGAAAGGACGTTCAATGAGCGAGCGGCGCATCACCCCACCCGACCCGCACGATTTCCTGGCCGTCGATTCCGCGCTGCCCGCGGAGGAGCGCGCCATCCGCGACACCGTCCGCGACTTCGCGGAACGGGAGCTGCTGCCCAACGTGGCCGACTGGTTCGAGGCCGGCACCATCCCCGACCCGCGCGGGCTCGCCAAGGCCTTCGGCGACCTCGGAGTGTTCGGCATGCACGTGGCGGGCTACGGATGCGCCGGCGCAAGCGCCGTCGCCTACGGCCTGGCCTGCCGGGAACTGGAAGCCGTCGACTCCGGGCTGCGCAGCTTCGTGTCGGTGCAGGGGTCGCTGGCCATGACCGCGATCCACAAGTTCGGTTCCGAAGACCAGAAGCAGAAGTGGCTGCCGCGCATGGCCGCGGGCGAGGCGATCGGCTGCTTCGGCCTGACCGAACCCGACTCCGGTAGCGATCCGGGGGCGATGCGCACGCGCGCCCGCCGCGACGGCTCCGACTGGGTACTGGACGGCACCAAGATGTGGATCACCAACGGGTCCGTGGCCGACGTCGCCGTGGTGTGGGCGGCCACCGACGACGGCATCCGCGGGTTCCTCGTGCCCGCCGGCACGCCCGGATTCACCGCCAACGTCATCCACAAGAAGCTGTCACTGCGCGCGTCGGTCACCGCGGAACTGGTGTTCGACGGTGTGCGGCTTCCGGCCGACGCGCTGCTGCCCGGATCGAAAGGCCTGGGCTCCCCGCTGTCCTGCCTCAACGAGGCGCGATACGGCATCGTGTGGGGAGCCGTGGGGGCCGCCCGCGCGTGCTACGAGGCCGCACTGGAGTACGCGGGAACGCGCGAACAGTTCGGCGGCCCCATTGCCGGGTTCCAGCTCACCCAGCGCAAACTGGCCGACATGGTCGTCGACGTCAACCAGGCCGGGCTCACCGCCCTGCAGATCGGGCGGCTCAAGGACGCGGGAGCCTGCCACCACAACCACGTGAGCTTCGGCAAGTTCGCCAATGTCGCCGCCGCCCAGCGGGTGGCCCGTACGGCACGGTCCGTGCACGGCGCCAACGGCATCACGCTGGAGTACCCGGTGCTGCGCCACATGGTGAACCTGGAGACGGTCGCCACCTACGAGGGCACCGAGGAGATCCATGCCCTCAGCATCGGCCAGTCGGTGACCGGCATCTCGGCATTCCGCTAGCGGGCGGGAAGGCCTGTCGGCCCTGGGTATGCTCCGCGCTGGAAACGCCGGGCGGTCCTGTTGCGTCGCCCGCCCGGCACACCCCGCACAATGGTGGGGAGCCGAACTAGGGAGAGGTCGATGGGCAACGACACGAATCGCTTCCGTATGACGAAGCTGCGGCGCACCGCCAATGCCGTCATCGGGGGGCTCACCAAGTACGGGATCGGCCCGTCCAAGACACGGTTGCTCACCACGCGCGGCCGCAAGTCGGGGTTCCTGCGCACGATACCGGTGAACCTGGTGGAGAACGAACAGGGCCGGTTCCTCGTCTCCCCCTACGGCGAGGTGGGCTGGGTGCGCAATATCCGGGAAGACGGTTTCGCGACCCTGCGCCGCGGCGGCTGGATCGAGCTGATCAGTGTCGTGGAGGTGACCGCGGAGCGGGCCGCCCCCGTACTCAAGGCCTACCTCGACGCTCCGCACGCCGTCATCGTCGGCTCTTCCTTCGCGGCGAAACCCGACTCCCCGATCGAGGCGTTCATCGATGAGGCGGCGGCGCACCCGGTCTTTGAGATCGTGCGCAGCGCGACCATCCGGCTCTGACTTTTCTGCCCGATCGCGCTGTGGCCGGGCACCCCCTGATCAGGGGGTGCCCGTTTTCGTCCGGCATTTCGGCTGGACGCTTTGTCCCCCGGCCGGAAAAATGACCAGCGAGAACAGGAAGGAGGTGAATAGCGTGGACGACATGTCAACCATCCAGGCGCTGGGCCTCTCCCCCGAGGCCGCCGAGGCCGTACAGCGCAAAGCCCAGGCGGCCCAGATGACCCTGTCGGAATACATCCGCCACCTCGTCGAGACCGATATCGGTGAAGAAGCCGAATCCGGCTCCGCCATGAGTGACGCGGAGATCATCGCGCATAACAATGCCGTACTCGACGGCATCGCGCAGAACCGGGACCGTATGACAAGCAGCATCGGCACAGACGGCATCCTGGCCGCCCTTCGGGAAGGACGAGGCGAATGACCGTCGTCGATGCCTCCGCGATCATGGAGCTGCTTGTGGACCGCGGAAAGGGGAAAGCCGTCGAATCGCGGATACGCGGCCACCGGATCTACGCTCCGCACCTACTCAACATCGAGGTGTTGAGCGTGCTGCGGGGACTCCTGCAGAAGAAAGAGATCACTTTGGCCGAAGCCGAGACCGCACGCAACGACTTCTCCTCGCTGCTCATCGAGCTCCGTGCCCACACTCCGCTACTGAAACGAACGTGGGAGCTCCGGCACAACTACTCCGCTTATGATGCCGCCTACATCGCCACCGCGGAAGTCCTGGAAACGCGGGTTCTGACCACCGACGCCCGGATGTCGCGTGGTACCGGAGCGCGCTGCCCGATCGAACTCGTGAGCTGAGCCGCGCCGCTGCGCAGGCGGAGTAGGCCGCGAAGCACCCGCTCGATGGGTCCGGCCGCGGACAGCCGCGCGGCCCCGCGCCCTTTCGGACGGCGGGGCCGCATGCGGTATCAGGCCTCTCAGGCGCCCACGGCCGACTTCAGCGCCTCGGCGCGGTCGGTCTGCTCCCAGGTGAACTCCGCGTTCTGGCGGCCGAAGTGGCCGTAGGCGGCGGTTCCCGAGTAGATGGGACGCAGCAGGTCGAGGTCGCGGACGATCGCGGCGGGGCGGAGGTCGAAGACCTCCAGGACCGCCTTCTCGATGACGTCCGGGGCGACCTGCTCGGTGCCGAAGGTCTCGATGAAGACGCCCACCGGGTGGGCCTTGCCGATCGCGTAGGCCACCTGCACCTCGGCGCGGTCGGCGAGGCCGGCGGCGACGATGTTCTTGGCGACCCAGCGGGTGGCGTAGGCGGCGGAGCGGTCGACCTTGGACGGGTCCTTGCCGGAGAAGGCGCCACCGCCGTGGCGGGCGTAGCCGCCGTAGGTGTCGACGATGATCTTGCGGCCGGTCAGCCCGGCGTCGCCCATGGGGCCGCCGATCTCAAAGCGGCCGGTGGGGTTGACCAGCAGCCGGTAGGCGTCGGCCTCAAGCCCGTAGTCGGCCACGATCGGAGCGATGACGTGCTCCTTGATGTCGGGCGTCAGCAGCTCATCCATGTCGATGTCGGGGGCGTGCTGGCTGGAGACGACCACGGTGTCCAGTCGGACGGGGTTCTGGCCGTCGTACTCCACGGTGACCTGGGTCTTGCCGTCGGGGCGCAGGTAGGGGACGGTCCCGTCGTGCCGCACCTGGGACAGGCGCTGGGAGAGGGCGTGTGCCAGCTTGATCGGCAGCGGCATCAATTCGGGGGTCTCGCGGTTGGCGTAGCCGAACATGAGGCCCTGGTCGCCGGCACCCTGCCGGTCGAGCGTGTCGTCCTCGTTCTCCACGCGAGCCTCGTAGGCGGTGTCGACGCCCTGGGCGATGTCGGGGGACTGGGCGTCGATGGAGACGGAAACCCCACAGGACTGACCGTCGAAGCCCTTCGCAGAGGAGTCGTAACCGATTTCCAGGATCTTCTGCCGAACAATGGCGGGGATGTCGACGTAGGTCTTGGTGGTGACCTCTCCGGCCACGTGTACCTGTCCGGTGGTGATCAGGGTCTCGACGGCGACCCGACTGGACGGGTCGTCCTTGAGCATCGCGTCGAGGACCGCGTCACTGATCTGGTCGGCCATCTTGTCGGGGTGACCTTCGGTGACCGACTCGGAAGTGAAAAGGCGACGGGACACGTTGAGTGACTCCTTGCAGCGGCTGCTGGCTGACAGTTGTCGGCTCGGTCCGGTGTTCACCGGGGGAAGGGGTCCACCGGTGAATACCGACCGATGTGGTTGGTTGCTTAGTCCACTGTAGTGGGACGCTGTTCGCCGCGCCGGGGGGTGGGGGGTGGAAGCGGCCCCGTTGGGACCCTTCCCCCGATGGGCGCACACCGCCGAACGGCCATGGAACACCACATCAGGCGGCCCATGACGGCAATGTGACACATGGCACACCAAAAATTTGGCGAGCCGGATGATCATGGCTCTGTACTGGGATTTTCGTAGCGTAGAGCGAAACGGAGTCGCTGTTCACGCAACACTATCGCCCGGTGTCAGGGCGCGTCAGACGGGCCGCGACAAGATCCCAGACACGATCGGCGAGTTCTTCCTTGGGGCCGTTGGGGATGTCGGTGGCCGAGCCGTCGGCGCCGAGGACCACCGCCTGGTTGTCCTCGGTGCCGAACGCCCGGCCTTCGCCGACCTGGTTGACCACAAGCAGGTCGCATCCTTTGCGGGCGAGTTTGGCCCGACCGTGCTCCAGCACGTGGTCGGTCTCGGCCGCGAAGCCGACGATGACCTGATCACCGCGCGGACGCCGCCGCGTGAGTTCCAGAAGAATATCGGGGTTCTCGACCAGTTCGATCGGGCTGGGCCCCTCACCGGTCTTCTTGATCTTGCCCGGTGCGCTCTCCGCCGGCCGGAAATCGGCGACCGCCGCGGCCATCACGACGATGTCGGCCGTAGCGTGCTCGGCCAGCACCGCTTCACGCAGTTCCACCGCGGACCCCACCCGGCGCACATCAGCACCCGCCGGATCGGGCAGCGCCACGTTGGCGGAGACGAGCCTGACCTCGGCTCCGCGGGTGAGAGCGGTCGCCGCCAGTGCGTACCCCTGTCGTCCAGAAGAGCGGTTGCCGATGAACCGCACGGGGTCGATGGGTTCGCGGGTACCGCCCGCGGAGATCAGCACCCGGCGTCCCGCAAGGTCGGCCGGGAGGCCGCCGCGTGCCAGGACCAGCCGTCCCGCATCGAAGAGCGCCGCAGGGTCGGGGAGCCGCCCGCGGCCGGTGTCGGTACCGGTCAGCCGGCCGATGTCGGGGTCCAGGACGATCGCGCCGCGAGCACGCAGCGTAGCGACGTTGGCCTGGGTCGCCGGATGCTCCCACATCTCGGTGTGCATCGCAGGGGCGAACACGACCGGGCATCGTGCGGTCAGCAGCGTGTTGGTGAGCAGGTCGTCGGCGATCCCGTGGGCGGCTTTGGCCATGAGGTCGGCGGTCGCCGGTGCGACGAACACCAGGTCGGCGCGCTGCCCGATACGGACGTGCGGAACTTCGTGTACGGCGTCCCATACACCGGCGGCCACGGGGCGACCGGAGAGCGCCGCCCACGTGGGCTCCCCGACGAAGCGGAGTGCCTCGGCGGTCGGTACGACCTGGACACGATGCCCGGACTCGGTGAAGCGGCGGAGCAGTTCGCAGACCTTGTAGGCCGCTATGCCCGCACCTACTCCCAGAACGACCTCGGGTGGGTTCTCAGTGTTCACAGCAGGACTTTAGCCAGCGGCGGAGCGGCCCGGCGGGCGCCCCTCAGGAGCCCTCGTAGGGCTCCGCGGTGAGCAGTCCGCCCTTGACCTCGCGCAGGGCGATGGACAGCGCCTTCTCCTGGACCTGGGTCTCGACGAGCGGACCCACGTACTCCAGCAGGCCCTCGCCCAACTGGGCGTAGTAGGCGTTGATCTGCCGGGCACGCTTGGAAGCCATGGTGACCAGGCTGTACTTGCTGTCGACGCACTCAAGGAGTTCGTCGATGGGCGGATTGGTGATGCCTTCGGCGACGGGCTCGGTGCCTGCCACGTGCGTCCCCCTGGACGGTCGACGGCCCCCGTACGGGAGCGCGGAACGGTTCATTTGACGGTACCCGACCGGACAGGCCGGATATCACACCTGCGGTGCCAGAATCAACGCTAGCAGCTCATTGCAGACCTCACGCACGGACGTGTTGACGAGCGTGGCGTCGAACTCCTTTTCGGCGGCGAGCTCCACGCGGGCGGCCTCCAGCCGCTGCTGGACCACCTCGGGAGCCTCGGTGCCGCGCCCGGCCAGCCGCCGTACCAGTTCGTCCCACGAGGGCGGGGCCAGGAACACGTGGAGCGCGCCGGGCATGTTCTGCCGCACTTGCCGCGCCCCTTGCAGATCGATCTCCAAGAGTACGGGATCCCCCGCGCGTAGACGCTCCTCGACCGGCCCGCGGGGCGTTCCGTAGCGGTTGCCGGCGAACTCCGCCCACTCCAGCAGTTCGCCGGCCGCGATCATCCGGTCGAAACCGGCGTCGTCGGTGAAGTAGTACTCCACACCGTCCGTTTCACCGGGGCGGGGAGCCCGTGTCGTCACCGAGACCGACAGCCACACTTCGGGGTGGCGCGCCCGGAGCTCTTTGACGACCGTGCTCTTGCCCACCCCGGAGGGGCCGGACAACACGGTGAGCCGCTTGGCCGGGCCGAGCTGATCGACTCCGGTCCCGGGGTTCTCAGACACGCAAGACCAAACTCTCGACGGGGCCCGCACAGGAGGGCCGATGGGACGGCCCGGCGCCCGCGGCCGACCGCACACGGCGTGCCTTCGGGCGAAACTCGGGCTCCTCGCGCTGATCCGGCCGACACGGGCGCGCCGAAGCCGTCGGCGGCCACGCTTGCCCGGCCGCTTGTGCGAGGTGTGTCTTTTATACCACTGCGCCGCGGCGCAGCAGGTGAGTCACCCTGATCGGGTTCCTCTCCGGCCGCACCGCGGCACGTTCACATCCGTCGCGGGCGGTCGGCCGCTGGTCGGCGGCCGACCGGGGTCGTGTCGGCTTCCGTGCTCAAGATCGCGGTCCGCTGTATCAGCGGCTCCGCTCACGCGGTCGCCTCGCCCGCTTTCCCGATGCGAGAAAGGACACAGGCCGAATTCGGCTACTCGCCGCCTCCGAATTCGCGCTCAAGGGCCGCACGCTGGTTGGCGCCCAGGCCGCGAACGCGCCGGGACTCCGCGATGTTCAGTCGCTCCATGATCTGCTTGGCGCGGACTTTGCCGACACCGGGAAGCGATTCGAGGAGAGCAGAGACCTTCATCTTGCCGATGACGTCATCGGTCTGTCCGTCGGTGAGAACCTCGGACAGGGAGATACCACCGTGCTTCAGCCTGTTCTTGACCTCCGCGCGCTCTTTTCTGGCCTTTGCGGCTTTTTCCAAAGCCGCAGCGCGTTGCTCGGGTGTGAGGGGAGGAAGGGCCACGCCGGGTCACCTCGGTTTTCTCTCGTTTCTAGAGGGCGGACGCCTGCGCAAGTTAGTAGGTTCCGCCCTGTTCGGCAACGCAAAGTGGCCCTTCAAGCGCTATTTCATCCAACTAAACACGTAGAGCAATCGAATGATTACCCAGTGGGAGTAAATTCGGGACTTTTGGCCCGGTTGACCATCTCTCGGATCGGCACCTCCACCTGCCCCCGCGCGGGCGACGCAAGTCCTGGCTCCGACGCCTTTCCGGGTTTAGGACTACCATTATCGGAACCCACTTTCTGACCGGAAGTGGTGAGCAGGAGGTCAGGCGGAAGCAGCCTCTGCTCTTCGCAGCGCGGCCCCGATCGACGCCGCCGCGGCCCCCGGATCGGCGGCCCGGGTGATCGGGCGTCCGATGACGAGCAGGTCCGCCCCTGAGGTGTACGCCTCCTCCGGTGTCGCCACCCGGGCCTGGTCCCCCTTGTCCGAGCCGGCCGGCCGCACTCCAGGAGTGATCAGGGTGACATCGGGGCCGACCTCGGAACGCAGCGAGGGGACCTCGTGCGGGGAGCAGACGAGCGCCCGCGCCCCGGACTCCACCGCGAGAACGGCCAAGCGCCTGGCCGCATCGGCGGCCGGTCCGCGCAGCCCGACCTCCTCAAGCGCCTCCTCCCTGAGCGACGTCAGCACCGTGACCGCCGCGATCTGGGTGTTGGGAGCCGACTCGACCGCGGCCGCGATCATGTCCCGGCCCCCCGCGGCGTGCACGGTCAGGATCGCCGGCTTCAAACGGGCGATGTTGCGCACCGCCCCGGCCACCGTGGCCGGGATGTCGTGCAGTTTCAGATCGAGGAAGACCGAGACCTTGTTCCCACCGCGCAGCGTGGTGATCACCTCGGGACCGTAGCGCAGGTAGAGCTCCAGTCCCACTTTCACTGTGCTCACATGGGGGGCGACCGCGGACGCCCAGCGGGCGGCGATCTCGATCTCGGGTGCGTCGATGGCGACAGCGATGGGCGCGACCACGGGCGTTCTCCTTCGTATCACTGGGATGAGCAAGACAATGCGGCCTTCGCCGGAGGCGACGGTTCGCCGGTGATCAGCATGGGCACTGCCACGTGCGGTTCCCCGGTTGAGCCGGTTCATGCATGCAGCGGACAGGACATGCCTCTACGGCGCTCAGACGGCCTTAGCCGGTCAATCTCGAATCGCGGCTCTCCCCCCGTCTCCACGGATCAGAACGGCAGCACAAGCCGCCTGAGCGCGTCGACCGCTATCGGTTCGGCGCAGCTCCCCCATTCCGGTGAGCGGCACCGACGACCTCGGCGACCCGGGATACCCCGCGCTCCGCCAAAGCCTCCTCCAACTCGCGCAGGATGCGCACGCAAGCGGAGGGATCGGAGAAGTTCACTGATCCCACGGCTACGGCCGAGGCGCCGGCCGCGAGGAACTCAAGGGCATCGGCCCCGGTTCTCACCCCGCCCATACCGATGATAGGGACATCCGGAAAAGCGGTATGCACTTCGTAGACACAGCCCACCGCGATAGGGCGGATCGCGGGTCCGGACACCCCGCCCATACCGCCGGCCACGGCAGGCCGCAGCGTTCGGGGATCGATCGCCATGCCCCGGACGCTGTTGATCATCGATAGGCCGTCAGCGTGCGCCTCGACACACGCCCCGGCGAGCGCGGTCAGGTCCGGGACGTCCGGGGCGAGCTTGGCGAAGACGGGAATGTCGGAACGGGTATTGGAACGCACCGCGTGCACGATCCGCGCCGCCTCAGCGGCGTCGTCGGCGAAGTGCCGCCCCTGCGCGGCCGGGTTCGGACACGAGAGATTGATCTCGACCATCTCCACGCCCTCGGCTCCGGAGATCCGCCGCGCAAGCTCCTGGTACTCCGCGACACCACTGCCCGCCACCGAGACCACGGCGCGCCCGCCTCGAGACATCAGCCACGGCAGGTCGCGTTGGAGGAACACCTCCACTCCGGGGCCCTGCAGCCCGATGGCGCTGACCATTCCGCTGGGTGTCTCGGCCATGCGGGGAGCGGGCCGACCCGCGTGCGGCTCCAGCATCACCGACTTCGTCACCACCGCACCAATCCGGGCGATATCGAAGAACTGCGCCAGTTCGCGACCGCTGCCCGCACAGCCGGACGCCGCCAGTACCGGGTTGTCCAACTCCACGCGCCCCAGCCGAGTCCGCATATCGGGACTCATCGCGCCTTCCGTCCTGCCACGGCCATGCTCAGCCTGCCTCCCGGTCCGCCACACCGCCTTCGCCGCTTTGCGCCTTCCACCCCGGCGCACCAAGGGCGTCGAACGGGATCGTGCCGATATCGTCGAAACGGACGCGCTCCCCGCGAAACACCGGCCCATCGACACACGAACGCGCCATGCGGGTGATGCCGTCCTCCCCCACCACCGGGATCACACAACTCATGCAGATACCGGTGCCGCAGGCCATCGCCTCCTCCACCGACACCTGCACCGGAATGCCGTAGACACCCGCGATCGCTGTGACCTCCCGCAGCATCGGCATCGGGCCGCACGCATAGACCACGTCGGAACGGGCGTCCTCGATGACCTGTCCGAGCGCGTCGGTGAGCCGTCCGCGCAAGCCGAAGGAACCGTCATCAGTGGTGAATGTCGCGGTCGCGGCGGCACGCCGCGCGGTGATCGCGCTGAAGACGCGGTCGGCGGAGGCGGCGCCGATCACGAAGTCCACCCGGCACCCCCTGCGACGCAGCGACTGCGCCAGTGGGAACAGCACCGCGCTTCCCGAACCACCGCCGGCCAGGACGCAGTTCACCGGGTCCCGCGGCAGCGGGAAGGGGCGGCCGAGCGGCCCCACCACGTCGAGCAGATCGCGTGAACGGCGTTCGGCCAGCCACGCGGTCCCCTGTCCCCGCACCGAGAACAGGAACTCCACCGTGCCCCCGTAGTCGGGTTTGACGTCGTGGATCGCGAACGGTCGGCGCAGCAGCATGCTCGACTGGTCTCCGCCGACCGCCACCGAGATGAACTGCCCTGAGCGGAACCGCTCCGCGACCTGGGGCGCCACGATCGTGATGGCGTAGTAGGCGTCCACCCGACGCACGGTGAGCACCGGGCTGCGCGTCTGCACCGGCCCGAAGTCACTCACCGTGCCTCCCACGCTCCTCCGGCTTCTCCTGCGGTAGGAGCGCCGATCCCGGCGCCGGCAGGCCCGGCTTCGCAGCCGAGCCCCCGCCAGGGCCGGCGGTGGTGCGGCCGGACCGGCCCCAGCACTCCCACGGCACCGAAACTCTCCCCGCCTCCCCAGACATCGGAACCACTCGCCTAGCCTCGCCCTCCTCCGCGGGTGTTCTCAGCCCGCGGTGCCGCGCAGGGACGCGGCGTGCTCCTGGAGGGAGCGGACCTCGATGTCGTCCCCTACCAGGGCCTCGATGCCCTGGACGGCCGCGGCCAGCCCCTGCACCGTCGTGACGCTCGGTACCCCGCGCGCCACCGCGGCCGTACGGATCTCGTAACCGTCCAGCCGCGGCCCGGCCTGCCCCGCTCCACCGAACGGAGTGTTGACGATGAGGTCCACGTCGCCTTCATGGATGAGTTGCACGATAGTGGGTTCGCCGTCGGGCCCGGGTCCTTCGCTGTTTTTGCGGACCACGCGGGCCTCGACTCCGTTGCGCCGAAGCACCCACGCTGTGCCCTCCGTGGCCAGGATCTCGAAGCCGAGGTCGGCCAGCCGCTTGACCGGGAATATCATCGTGCGCTTGTCGCGGTTGGCCACCGACACGAAGACCGATCCCGATGTCGGCATCGACCCGTATGCCGCCAACTGGGACTTGGCGTAGGCCGCGCCGAACGCGGCGTCCAGTCCCATGACCTCGCCCGTAGAGCGCATCTCCGGGCCGAGGACCGTGTCGACGCCCTCGCCCTGCCTGTCGATGAAGCGGTTGAAAGGCAGCACGGCCTCCTTGACCGCGATCGGCGCGTCCATGGGCAGAGTGCCGCCATCGCCCTCGACCGGCAGCACCCCTTCGGCGCGCAGCTCGCGGATGGTGGAACCGAGCATCACCCGCGCCGCCGCCTTCGCCAGCGGGACCGCGGTGGCTTTGGAGACGAACGGCACCGTGCGCGATGCGCGCGGATTGGCCTCCAGGACATAGAGCACGCCCGAGACGAGCGCGTACTGCACGTTGAGCAGACCGCGTACCCCGGTCCCGCGGGCGATGCCCTCGGTGGAATGGCGGATCCGCTCGAAGTCCTCGTTGCCGAGTGTGACGGCCGGCAGCGCGCACGCGGAGTCGCCGGAATGGATGCCGGCCTCCTCGATGTGCTCCATGATTCCGCCGAGATAGAGCTCGTGACCGTCGTAGAGCGCATCGACGTCGATCTCGATGGCGTCGTCGAGGAACCGGTCGATCAGTACGGGGTGCTCCGGGCTGACCTCGGCGTTGCGTTCGATGTAGTCGGCGAGCATGGTCTCGCTGTAGACGATCTCCATGCCGCGCCCGCCCAGCACGTAGGAGGGGCGGACCATGACCGGGTAGCCGATCTCGTCGGCCACGTTCTTGGCCTCGGCGAATGAGTGCGCCGTGCCGTGTTTGGGCGCGGGCAGCCCGGCGTCGGCCAGCACCTTGCCGAACGCACCGCGGTCCTCGGCGAGGTCGATGCTCTCGGGGCTGGTGCCCACGATGGGGACTCCGGCGTCCTTGAGCCGACGCGCCAGCCCGAGCGGGGTCTGTCCGCCCAGTTGCACGATGACGCCGACGAGCGGGCCGCTCATCTGCTCGGCCCGGACGACCTCCAGGACGTCCTCCAGGGTGAGCGGTTCGAAGTAGAGCCGGTCGCTCGTGTCGTAGTCGGTGGAGACCGTCTCGGGGTTGCAGTTGACCATGACGGTCTCGTAACCCGCCTCGGAGAGCGCGAGCGACGCGTGCACGCAACTGTAGTCGAACTCCACCCCCTGTCCGATGCGGTTGGGCCCGGAGCCGAGGATGAGCACCTTGGGCGTGGTGCCCTCAGGGACCTCGCTCTCCTCGTCGTAGCTGGAGTAGAGGTAGGGCGTCGCGGCCGCGAACTCCGCGGCGCAGGTGTCGACGGTGAGGTAGACCGGGTGGATGCCCAGCGCGTGCCTGAGCTCCCGCACGACATCTTCGGATTTGCCCGTGATCTCACCGATCTGGGCATCGGAGAAACCCAGCCGCTTGGCGGAGCGGAGCAGGTCGGCCTCCAGCTTCGGTGCGCCGGCCAGCTCGCGCGCGGTCTCCTCCAGCAGCAGGAGCTGGTCGAGGAACCACGGATCGATCCTGGTCGCCTCGTGCAGCTCGCGTACCGCCGCCCCGGCCCGCAGCGCCTGCTGGACCAGGCGCAACCGGTATTCGGAGGGCGTTGCGACGGCACGCAGCAGCTCCTCCTTGTCGCCCGGTTCTCCAGCCCAGGTCAGGCCGATTCCCTTCTGCTCCACAGAGCGCATGGCCTTCTGCAGTGCCTCGGTGAAGGAGCGCCCGATGGCCATCGCCTCGCCTACCGACTTCATCGTGGTGGTGAGGCCGGGATCGGCTCCGGGGAATTTCTCGAACGCGAACCGCGGGACCTTGACCACGACGTAGTCGAGGCTCGGTTCGAAGCTGGCCGGAGTCTTGGCCGTGATGTCGTTGGGGATCTCGTCGAGTGTGTAGCCGACGGCGAGCTTGGCCGCGATCTTGGCGATCGGGAACCCGGTGGCCTTGGAGGCCAGTGCCGAGGAGCGGGAGACACGGGGGTTCATCTCGATGACGATGATCCGCCCGTTCTGCGGGTGCACGGCGAACTGGATGTTGCAGCCGCCGGTGTCCACCCCGACCTCGCGGATGACGGCCATACCGATGTCGCGCATCCGCTGGTACTCGCGGTCGGTCAGGGTCATGGCGGGGGCGACGGTGACGGAGTCGCCGGTGTGCACCCCCATCGGGTCGAAGTTCTCGATGGAGCAGACGACGACCACGTTGTCGTTGGCGTCGCGCATGAGCTCCAGCTCGTACTCCTTCCAGCCGAGGATGGACTCTTCCAGGAGCACCTCGGTGGTCGGGGACAGCGCGAGCCCCTGCCCGGCGATGCGCCGCAGGTCAGCCTCGTCGTGGGCGAACCCCGAACCGGCCCCGCCCATGGTGAAGGAAGGCCGGACGACGACGGGGTAGTCCAGTTCTTCGGCTGCGGCCAGGCACTCCTCCAGGGAGTGACAGATACGGGAGCGGGCGGACTCACCGCCGATCCGCTCGACGATGCCCTTGAACGTCTCCCGGTCCTCACCGGCCTGGATCGCGTCGACGTTGGCACCGATGAGCTCGACGTTGTACTTGGCGAGCACACCGGTCTCGTGCAGGGCCACGGCGGTGTTGAGCGCGGTCTGCCCGCCCAGTGTCGGCAGCAGCGCGTCCGGACGCTCCTTGGCGATGATCTTCTCGACCATGCCGGGTGTGATCGGCTCGACGTAGGTGGCGTCGGCGATCTCCGGATCGGTCATGATCGTCGCCGGGTTGGAATTGACCAGGATGACGCGCAGGCCTTCGGCCTTGAGCACGCGGCACGCCTGGGTACCGGAATAGTCGAACTCCGCTGCCTGCCCGATCACGATCGGCCCGGAGCCGACCACGAGAACGGAAGTCAGGTCGTTTCTGCGCGGCATGGTGGTCCTCTACGGCTCGACCGGCTGTGCGGTGTGGGCGGACATCAGGTCACAGAACGCGTCGAAGAGCCCAGCGGCGTCGTGCGGGCCGGCTGCGGCCTCGGGGTGGTACTGGACGCTGAACGCGGGCCTGTCCAGCAACCGCAGCCCCTCCACCACGTTGTCGTTGAGGCCGATGTGGCTGACCTCGGCGCGCCCGTAAGGCGTGTCGAAGGGGGCGCCGGTGGGCGCGTCGACGGCGAAACCGTGGTTGTGGCTGGTGATGTGCACCCGCCCGGTGTGCACGTCGCGTACCGGCTGGTTGACGCCGCGGTGGCCGAACCGCAGCTTGTAGGTGTCCAGTCCGAGCGCGCGGCCGAGGATCTGGTTGCCGAAGCAGATGCCGAGCAGCGGCCGCCCCGCCTCCAGTACGCCGCGCATCGCGGCTACGGGCGCGTCGGCCGTCGCCGGATCGCCGGGGCCGTTGCTGAAGAACACGCCGTCGGGTTCCAGAGCGAGGATGTCCTCTGTGGTGCTGTCGGCCGGCAGGATGGTGACCTCGCAGCCGCGCTCGGCAAGGCGCTGCGGGGTCATCGCCTTGATACCGAGGTCTACGGCGGCGACGCGGAACCGGGTCGGTACCCCTTGGGGCGGGCGGAGAGTGTAGGGCTCGGCCGTTGTGACCTCTCCGATGAGATCGGCGCCGACCATGTGCGGGGTGGCCATGACGCGCTCACGCAGCGCCTCGGGGTCGGTCTCCACCGTACTGATGGCCGCGCGCATGGCGCCGCGGTCGCGCAGGTGGCGGGTGAGGGCGCGGGTGCCGGGCATCGCGATACCGACGACGCCCTGGCGGCGGAGTTCCGCGTCGAGAGTGCCCTTGGCCTGCCAGTTGGAAGGGAAGCGGGCGGGTTCGCGTACGACGTATCCGGCGACCCAGATCCGTCCGGACTCAGGGTCGTCGTCGTTGACTCCGGTGTTGCCGATGTGCGGGGCGGTCATCGCCACGATCTGGCGGTGATAGGACGGGTCGGTGAGGGTCTCCTGGTAGCCGGTCATGCCGGTGTTGAACACGATCTCGCCGAACGTCTCCCCCTGCGCGCCGAAGGACCGCCCGCGGAACACGCGGCCATCTTCGAGCACCAGCATCGCGGGCACGGCAGGGCTTGCTTGTGGTGAATTCACTGGATCTTTCCCTTGAGAACCGTCGGGGCGCCGCGCAGGAAAGTGGCGACCACCCGACCGGGCACACGCATCCCCTGATACGGGGTGTTCCGACTCTTGGAGGCCATCGCCGCCGGGTCGATGTCGCGCTTCGCGCCCGCGTCGTACAGCGTAACGTTCGCGGGCTCGCCCACGGCGATCGGACGACCGTGTCCGGTGAGGCGGCCGATGCGGGCGGGCGCGATCGACATGCGATCGGCGACCCCCGCCCAGTCGAGCATGCCGGTGTCGACCATGGTGTGCTGGACGACCGACAGGGCGGTCTCCAGGCCCACCATCCCCATCGCGGCGTTGGCCCACTCGGCCTCCTTGGCCTCGATCGGGTGCGGAGCGTGGTCGGTGGCCACGCAGTCGATCGTGCCGTCGGCGAGTCCTTCGCGCAGCGCGTGGACATCCTCGGCGGTGCGCAACGGCGGGTTGACCTTGTATATGGGGTCGTAGGTTTCGGCGAGCTCGTCGGTGAGCAGCAGGTGGTGCGGGGTGACCTCGGCGGTCACATCGCAACCGCGGCCCTTGGCCCAACGGAGGATCTGAACTGAGCCCTTGGTGGAGACGTGGCAGACGTGCAGGCGCGACCCCACATGCTCGGTGAGCAGGCAGTCGCGTGCGATGATGGCTTCTTCGGCGACGGCCGGCCAGCCGGTCAGGCCGAGCCGGTCGGAGACGACGCCTTCGTTCATCTGGGCGCCCTCGGTGAGCCGCGGCTCCTGGGCATGCTGGGCCACGACTCCGTCGAACGCCTTGACGTACTCCAGGGCGCGGCGCATCAGCAGCGCATCGGAGACGCACATGCCGTCGTCGGAGAAGACCCGCACGCGGGCGACCGAGTCGGCCATCGCACCCAGCTCGGCCAGGTGCCGCCCGTCGAGGCCGCGGGTGACGGCCCCCACCGGCTGCACGTCGCAGTGCCCGGATTCGCGGCCGAGCCGCCAGACTTGTTCGACGACACCGGCCGTGTCGGCGACAGGGTCGGTGTTGGCCATGGCGTGCACGGCGGTGTAGCCGCCCATCGCGGCGGCTCGGGCGCCGCTGGCCACGGTCTCGGCGTCTTCGCGGCCGGGTTCGCGCAGGTGGGTGTGGAGGTCGACCAGGCCGGGCAGGGCGATGAGCCCTTCGGCGTCGACGGGCTCTGCGTCGTCGGCGGTCAGCCCGGTACCGATGTCCGCGATGACCCCATCGCGGATCAGGATGTCGCCCGGGTCGCCTCCGGCGATGCGCGCACCGCGGATCAGGTAGGCCGATTCGGCCTCGAGCGTCTTGTGCATTCCCCTCAGTCCCCCTGATTCCCGATCGCGGACCCGGAGCCGCCCAGCAGCAGGTACAGCACGGCCATCCGCACACTGACCCCGTTGGTCACCTGTTCGTTGACGGTCGACCGCGCGGAGTCGGCGACTTCCGCGGAGATCTCCATGCCCCGGACCATCGGTCCCGGGTGCATCACGATGGCACCGTCTTGCAGCCGCGCGAAGCGGTCCCGGTCGAGCCCGTAGCGGCGGCTGTACTCGCGGGCGGTCGGGAAGAAGGCGTCCTTCATGCGTTCGGCCTGCACGCGCAGCATCATCACGACGTCGCTCTTGGGCAGCACCTCGTCAAGGTCGTAGGAGACGGCGCAGGGCCAGGTGGGCACCGACACCGGCATCAGGGTCGGCGGGGCGACCAGGGTGACCTCGGCGCCAAGGGTGTGCAGGAGCAGCACGTTGGAGCGCGCGACCCTGCTGTGCAGGATGTCGCCGACGATGGCCACGCGCAGCCCGTCCACCCGCCCCATGCGTTCGCGCATGGTGTACACGTCCAGGAGCGCCTGGGTGGGGTGTTCGTGCGTGCCGTCGCCGGCGTTGAGTACGGCGCCGTCGACCCAGCCGGCGAGCCGGTGGGCGGAACCGGCCGAGCCGTGCCGGATGACGACGCCATCGGCCCCCATGGCCTGCAGGGTGAGTGCTGTGTCCTTGAGGCTTTCGCCCTTGGAGACGCTGGACCCCTTGGCGGAGAAGTTGATGACGTCGGCCGACATCCGCTTGGCCGCGAGTTCGAAGGAGGTGCGGGTACGCGTGGAGTCCTCGTAGAAGAGGTTGACCACGGTGCGTCCGCGCAGCGTGGGGAACTTCTTCACGGAGCGCCCGCTGATCCGGGCGAGCTCCGCGGCGGTGTCGAGTACCAGGACGGCCTCATCACGCGTGAGGTCTCCTGCGGAGAGCAGGTGCCGCATCAGCGGTGGTCCTCCTCACCGGGGCGGGGCCGGGCCGGGCCGATCAGCACGGCGTCCCGGCCGTCGAGCTCGTCGAGCAGGACAGCGACGTTCTCGCGGAGCGAGGTCGGCAGGTTCTTGCCGACGTAGTCGGCGCGGATGGGCAACCTGCGGTGGCCGCGGTCGACGAGGATGGCGAGCTGGACCGCGCGCGGGCGGCCGAGGTCGTTGAGGGCGTCGAGCGCGGCACGCACGCTGCGGCCGGAGAAGAGGACGTCGTCGACGAGGATCACGACACGGCCGTCGATGCCCTCGGCGGGGATCTCGGTGCGGCCGAGGGCGCGCGCCGGGGCCATACGGAGGTCGTCGCGGTACATGGTGATGTCGAGCGAGCCCCAGGGGATGTGCCGGTCCTCTACGCGTTCGATGCGCTCCGCCAGCCTGCGCGCGAGGGGAACGCCGCGGGTGGGGATGCCCAGCAGCGTGACGTCTTCGCCGCCTTTGGTGCGCTCCAGCACCTCATGGGCGATCCGGGTGAGCGCCCGGTCGATTTCGGAGCCTTCGAGTACGGCTCGTGTCGGTCGGAGGTCTCCGCGTCCGGGCGGAGCACCGACCCCCTCATCACTGTCCGATACTTTTTTTGCACACAAAGTAATTCCCCCTTCCCTGCCTCACTGGACAGGCGTTAAAGGATGTCGGACATGTTCACGCTATCAGCGCCACCCTTCCGGGTGATCAGACAGAGGCGCCAAACACGGGGAGAATATGACATTAGTCACGCTAATTCCCATTGAGCCTGATTCCACCGCCGCGGCGGCCAACCCGGGCGGCGGCGCCCTGACACCCGCGGAAGGCCCGGAAAAGCTTGCGTCATCGGGCTTGTAGGCTGCGGGCGCACCACGAATCGCCCGCATCGCTCCCGGAATGAGAGGCCTCTCACTTACGCACAGTTTGGCCACTGATTAGTCGCGTTTCCGCCCAACGGCTTGACCTGGAAACCGAACAGCCTTACCGTCACTGTGCGTAATCAATCTGGGCGGAGCTGCTCCGGACACTTCTCGCGGAACGTCACACGGCCCGCTTAACGGGAAGGCTCGGTCGCAACCGGGCGAATTCGGAGCACACCACCCGCACCAGCCACCGCCACGGCCGGGGAGCGACGAAGAAGATGCCATCCGAATACGCGAAGTCCCTCGGCGCGCGCCTGCGTGCCATCCGCACCCAGCAGGGACTCTCCCTGCACGGGGTAGAGGAGAAGTCCCACGGCCGCTGGAAGGCCGTCGTGGTCGGCTCCTACGAGCGCGGTGACCGCGCGGTCACCGTACAGAAGCTCGCCGAGCTCGCCGACTTCTACGGTGTTCCGATGTCGGAACTGCTGCCGGGAGGTGCGGCGCCGACCCCGCTGGGCCCCACGCCCAAGCTCGTCATCGACCTGGAGCGTATGCAGCAGCTTCCGCAGGAGAAGGCGGGGCCGCTCGCCCGCTACATCGCCACCATCCAGAGTCAGCGCGGCGACTACAACGGCCGCGTGCTGTCCATCCGCCAGGAGGACCTGCGCTCGCTCGCGGTCATCTACGACCGCTCCCCCGGCGACCTGACCGAGGAGCTCATCAGTTGGGGGGTCCTGGACCCCGAGGCGCGACGGGCGGTGGACGCCTTCTAGGCTGACCTGGATCTCTTCGTCCATGCCCCCTTGCCCCAGGGGCACGTACCGCGACGTCGAAGGCCGCGTACCCGGGCCCGGGTACGCGGCCTTCGACGTCTGCACCAGACGGACACCCGTCCGGCAAGGAACGAACGCGGCCGGGCAAGGGGCTTCCCCTCCCCCTGCCCGACCGCTCTGCGCATCCGCACACTGGGGGCGGATGCGCGCCTGCGGGACTCCGCAAGCTCAATCGAACATGCGTTCGAGCAATGTCAGTTAACCGCATTCGACCCGCGTTCGTCAAGAACGGCCGACCGCCAAAACACCGTCCGCGATACCGCGGAAAGGCTCCGGACCAGTGCGGGGCGATAGCCCCATAGAGTGGCCCTGTGCACACCGAGATCGAGCTGTGGGAGCCGGCCGCCCCCGTCTTCGTCCACGCGCTTCCCGCGCTCCTGGAGATCTACGCCGCGGCCATGGACCCGCCCTCCGAACAGCTCCCCGGGCGCCGGGCCATCATGGAGCACCACGCCGGCAACCTCGGATTCCGCTCCGTCATGGCCATCGCTCCGGCGTCCGAGGACCCCGTACCCGCAGACCATGGTGACGCCACCGGCACCACCGCCGTGGGATTCGCCTACGGCTTCCATGGCCACAGCGGACAGTGGTGGCACGACATCGTCACCGGTGAGCTCCACACCCGCGACCCCGCCGCCGAGCGGCGCTGGTTCGCCGACTCCTTCGAGATCGCCGAGGTCCACGTGCGCCCGGGGCACCAGGGGCGCGGCATCGGCCGCCGCCTCCTGGAAAGGCTGACGGCGGCGCGCGGGGAGCGCACCGCCGTCCTGTCGACCCACACCGGCCCCACTGTCGCACGCGGTCTCTACCGCTCGTGCGGATTCACCGATGTGCTGCCGGAGTTCTACTTCCCCGGAAACCCCGGCCGGCCCTTCGCGATCATGGCCGCGCCGCTGCCATTGCGGGCACGCGATCGGCGGCGATCTGCTGGTATATCTCGCGTGTGGCCGTGGACTGGTTGAACGTGATGAAGTGGATGCCGGGGGCACCCTCGTCCAGCAGCCGCTCGCACATCCGCTGGGCCTGTTCGATGCCCAACTGCCGCACGGCCTTGGGATCGTCGGCCACCTTCTCGAACTCCGCCGCGAGATGGCGGGGGAAGGGCGCGCCCGACAACTGCTCGGACATCGCGATCGTGGAGTACTTCACGACCGGCATGATCTCGGGGATGATCGGAACATCGCACCCCTTGGCCGCCACCCTGTCACGCAGCCTGAGGTAGTCGTCGGCGTCGAAGAACATCTGGGTGATCGCGTAGTCGGCGCCCGCGCGGCACTTGCGAACGAAGTACTCGGTGTCGGATTCGATGTCGGGGGAGCGGGGGTGCTTGTAGGGGAACGCGGCGACGCCGACGGAGAAGTCGCCGCTCTCCTTGATCAGTCGGACGAGTTCTTCGGCGTACTCCACGCCTTCGGGGTGCTTGACCCACTCCCCCATCGGGTCCCCGGGCGGGTCTCCGCGTACTGCGAGGATGTCGCCCACGCCGACCCCGGCGAATCTACCGATGAGATGGCGCAGCTCTCGTATGGAGTGGTTCACAGCGGTCATGTGCGCGACCGGCAGCAGCGTGGTATCGGTCGCGATCCGTTCGGTGATCTCGACGGTGCGGTCCCGCGTGCCGCCTCCGGCTCCGTAGGTCACGGAGACGAACGAAGGCTGCAACGCCTCGATCTCGCGGATGACCCGCCAGAGTTTGCGCTGTCCCTCCTCGGTTTTCGGGGGAAAGAACTCGAAAGAGAATGTCGGTTCGCCGGCGGTGAGCAGATCGTGGATTCGGCGCGGCCGCGCAGCGGCACTACGCCCTTTCCCGGTGCATGTCGGTGACCCAAGCATGAGCACTACCCTAGGCGACTCCCTTCCGAAGCGGCATAGGTGCCCCTCACCGCCTTTGCTCAGGCGGATACGTCGCCGCACCCCGCTTCGCGGCGTTCGCCCGGCACACAGCGGATAACCTGCCCGCATGACATCCTCGCTTCCCTCTCCCGTGTCTTTCGTACGCCCGGCCGTGGACACCGCGCTCGCGGATTTCATCGGACGGCGCCGCACTCAGCTCCTGGAGATCGGACCGGAGCTGGCACCGGTGACGGACGCGCTGGAAGCCATGCTCGCGGGAGGCAAGCGGCTGCG
Source organism: Actinomycetes bacterium (assembly GCA_021793235.1). Classification (GTDB taxonomy): domain Bacteria; phylum Actinomycetota; class Actinomycetes; order Streptosporangiales; family Streptosporangiaceae; genus JAJYTD01. Next base: position 41,704 of record JAJYTD010000030.1, read on the forward strand.
CCCGGCCTTCTGCTACTGGGGATGGCGCGGAGCCGGTGGTGCCGACTCCCCGGAAATCCACGCGGCCGCCGCGTCTTTGGAGTTCCTCCAGGCCTGCGCCCTCATCCACGACGACGTCATCGACAACAGCGACACCCGCCGCGGCCTGCCGGCCACGCACAAGCGCCTCGCGCTCCTGCACGAGCACTCGGGCTGGAGCGGGGCCGCGGAGGAGTTCGGGCAGGGGGCCGCGATCCTGATCGGCGACCTCTGCCTGGCGTGGAACGACGCGATGTACCACGCGAGCGGGCTGCCATTGGAGGCGCTGCAGGCCGGGCGCCGCCCCCTCGATACGATGCGCACCGAGGTGATGGCCGGACAGTACCTCGACACGCTGGAGCAGGTGCGCGGCACGGAAAGCGCGGAAGCGGCGCTGCGCGTCATGCGCTACAAATCCGCCAAGTACACCATCGAGCGCCCTTTGCACTTGGGTGCGGCGCTGGCGGGCCGCTACACCGAACTCGCGCCTGTCTACAGCGCCTACGGCCTGCCGCTGGGCATCGCATTCCAGTTGCGCGACGACGTGCTCGGCGTGTTCGGGGATCCAGAGCAGACCGGCAAACCCGCGGGTGACGACCTGCGGGAGGGCAAGCGCACACTGATCGTCGCCGAGACGCTGCAGCGCGCCTCGGCTGCCGACGCCGCACAGTTCCGCCGTCTTCTGGGAGACCCCGAGCTCACCCGGGACGCGGTGGAGTGGATGCGCGGACTGGCTACCGAATGCGGCGCGCTGAAGGCGTGTGAGTACCGCATCGACGACTATGTCGAACAGGCGACGGCAGCGCTCGAAAACGATGCGATCGCCGATGACGCCCGTTCGTCCCTGGCCGACCTGATCGCAGCCGCCACCTCCCGCAAGCACTGACGCGCGGGGCAGCACTTTCGCGACCGGGCCCTGTCGACACGGTGGCCCACCGCACGGACAGTGCCGTACCACCCGCCAGAAGGACGTGGGGTCCTCCCTACGGCGGATAACGAGAGTGTCCGTTATGCGGAACCCTGTAGGAAAGGTCCCAACCCGGCGTCTCTCCAGGAGCCACCCCGTGAACACCGGCTTTTCCCCCCTCCGCGGCCCGGTACGGCCCGCGGAGCGGGCCCTCGCCCCCGACCTCGCCCGGGGCTTCATGCTGCTGCTCATCGCCTTGGCGAACACACCGTGGTACCTGTGGGCGGCGCAGCAGAGTCCCTATAGTGCCCATCCCATCGACGGGTCGGCACCGGACCGAGTCGTGCAGTTCGCGATGGTCCTGGCCGTGGACGGGCGCATCTTCCCGATGTTCGCGTTTCTCTTCGGGTACGGCATGATGCGCACCTTCGACCGGCAGCGGGAGGCCGGCACCTCCGAGCGCGGCGCCGCCGCGCTGCTGCGCCGCCGCAACGTATGGCTTCTGGTGTTCGGGTTCGCGCATGCCGCGCTGCTGTTCATGGGCGACATCCTGGGCGCCTACGGGGTCGCCGGGCTGCTGTTGGGGTGGCTGTTCCTGCGCCGCGCCGAACGCACCTTGTGGATCTGGGTGGGGGTCACCAGCATCCTGGTGGCCGCGAGTGCACTGCTCAGCATCATGGGGGCCGTTTTCGCGTCCTCGACCGATACAGGGGCGGCGGACACGGCCGGGCTCTCCGATCTCTTCGGCGCCTCCTTCGGCATGGAGGACCCCTTCGGGGCGATGCTCAACCGCATCATGGTGTGGACCCTCATGCTGCCGCTTCAAGTACTCGCGGTGGTCATCCCGGCGGCGATCCTGCTGGGCATGGCCGCGGGTCGGCGCCGGATCCTGGAGCGGCCGCAGCACCACCTGCGGCTGCTGGCCTGGACGGCCGTCGGCGGCATCGGGGCCGCCTGGGCCACCGGGCTGCCCGAGGCCATGGCGCACGTCGGACTGCTGGAGATGACCGCGGCCGCCGAGGGGGCGATGAGCGGTGCCCGCCAATTCGTCGGGCTGTTCGGCGGCGCGGGGTACGTCGCCCTGTTCGGTCTGATCGGCCACTGGCTGAGCGGCCGGGAACGGCAGGGGGTCGCCACGACCGCTGTCGTCGCCGTGGGCAAGCGGTCGCTCTCGTGCTACCTCGCCCAGTCGGTGATCTGCGCACCGGTGCTGGCCGCCTGGGGACTGGGACTGGGCGGTGCCTTCGGCAGCGCCCAGATGGCCGCCTTCGCCGCCGCCGTGTGGCTGGTGACGGTCGGCGGAGCCTATGCGCTGGAGCGCGCCGACCGCCGCGGCCCGGCCGAGGTGCTGCTGCGCAGGCTCAGTTACCGGCACCGGAGTCCGGCCAAGGAGAGCAGTCCGGCCCAGGGGACGGCACGCTGACGCCGGCACCGTCTCCGGAACCCTGGGCCGCGTCGCGCGCCGGTGAGTGCGTCGGGCTGCCCGTTCCCCGAAAATAAGGCCCCATGGGTGACGATCAGGGACCAACACACACCATCGGGATCACCGGCGCAACCGGTGAGATCGGGGGCCGGGTAGCCGCCCGGCTGGCCCGGCGCAAAGTAGCGCAGCGGCTCATCGTCCGAGACATCAACCGCGCGCCCGAGCTGCCGGGGGCCAGCGCGGCGATGGCGGCATACGAGGAGACCGCCGCCTTCGAGCGTGCGGCCAAGGGAGTCGACACGCTGTTCCTCGTCTCCGCCACGGAGGCCGCCGACCGCGTCGACCAGCACATCAGCGCCGTGGACGCGGCCCTGGCCGCGGGTGTGACGCGGATCGTCTACCTGTCATTCCTCTCGGCGGGGCCGGCGGCGGTGTTCACCTTCGCCCGTGACCACTTCTTCACCGAAGCCCATATCCGCTCCACCGGCGTGTCGTTCACCTTCCTACGCCCGAGCCTCTACCTGGACCTGGTGCCGAGCTGGATCGACGACCAGAGGGTGATCCGCGGCCCGGCCGGGCAGGGGCGGGTCGCCTGGGTGGCGCGCGACGACGTCGCCGACGCGGCGGCGGCCGTACTTGCTGAAGGCGCCGCTCACGACGGCCGCACCTACGATCTCACCGGCCCGGAGGCGGTGACGCTCGGCCAGACCGTCGAGCGACTGTCCGCGCTGGTCGGCACGGCCATCTACTATGTCCCCGAAACCTGGGAGGAGGCTCTGGCCTCGCGGCGCCCTTCGGGCGCGCCGGAGTGGATGATCGAGGGGTGGGCCAGCTCGTACGCGGCGATCGCGGCGGGAGAGCTGGACGTCGTCTCCACGGCGGTGCCCGACCTCACGGGCCGCCCCGCCCGGTCCATTGAGGGGTTCCTGCGCAAGCATCCCAGCGCGCTGGCCCACGTGCGCGGCTGAGGGGCCGCGCACGCACCTCCGATACGGGGACGCCTGCGGCGCTGAGCGCCGCGCCTGACCGGAAATCGTTACCTAACATCGTTAGGAACCGTGTTCATGCCGCGGCAAGCCGCCGCCGGAACTCCGCGGCCGCCGCCTGCGGGTCCCGCGCCTCGGTGATCGCGCGCACAACGACCACCCTGCGCGCACCGGCGTCCAGCACGTCGCCGAGATTGCCGAGATCGATCCCGCCGATGGCGAACCAGGGACGCGGTGTCTGTAGCGCGGCCGCTCGCTCGACAAGGGTCAACCCCGCCGCCGGGCGTCCCGGCTTGGTCGGGGTCGCCCAGGTCGGGCCGACGCAGAAGTAGTCGACCCCCTCCTCCACCGCCGAGGCCACCGCCATCTCCGCGCTGTTGTTGGAGCGGCCGATCAGCGGCCCATCGCCGATGATGTCGCGGGCATGGGGCACCGGCAGGTCGTTCTGGCCCAAGTGCAGCACGTCGGCGCGGACGGCACGCGCGATGTCGGCGCGGTCGTTGACGGCCAGCAGCGCGCCGTGGCGTTCGCACGCCTCGCGCACGGTCTCCAGGGCCGCCAACTCCTGGCGCGCCTCCAGGGTTCTGTCGCGCAACTGGACGATGTCGACGCCGCCGGACAGCGCCGCGTCGAGGAAATCAGCCAGATCGCCCTGCTTCCGGCGGGCGTCGGTGCACAGGTACAGACGGGCACTCGTCAGACGTTCTCGCAGGTTCGCATCCACGCCGACAGGGTAGTGCGCGCAGGACCGCGGTGCCGGATCAGGGCACCGGAACAGCGCAGAGCGTTGACGCCCTGTTTTCCGCCCTGCGCCGGGTGTTAAATCGCCATCGCCTGTGCGCGGCGGCGCACCTCGGTGCCACGGTTGGCGGCGAGCGCCTCGATGGGAGCCCCGGGAAGCGTGTCATCAGGGGTGAACATCCAGTGCAACGCCTCGTCGGTGCTGAAGCCGCAGTCAGCGAGGAGGGTGAGCGTTCCGGGCAGGCCCTTGACGACGTCGCCGTTCGCGATGAACGCGGACGGGATCGCCAGTTCCCCGCTCCGCTTGACGCCCAGCAGCCGGTGGTCCCGGATGAACTGCTTGACGCGGTTCGGACTGACGCTGAGCGCTTTCGCGGCGTCCCGCAAGGTCAGCCATTCACCGACGAGAGCATCGATGTCGTAGCCGTTGGAGTTGGTCACGAAATCAATTTCCCACAGAACAGCCGCTCGCAAACAGACCGCCGGGCGCTCATCGCCCAGGGCGCAAACCGAGGCGACGCCCGGTTCCCGCCGGGATCGGCAGGCGGTGCGGCCCCTGTCCGCCGAAGGTCCTAAGATTGGCGGAGAATACGTGCAGGATCCCCGCGGGAGCCGGGCGGTACCCGGCTGAGAGGGAGGCTGAAAGCCTCCGACCGCACGAACCTGATCCGGGTCATACCGGCGAAGGGAGCGGAGGTGCGACCATGCGCACTGGTGGCTTTACCGACGTCCTCGTCATCGGAGCCGGCCTGATCGGCCTGGTCACCGCCTGGCGTGCGGCCCAACGCGGGCTGCGGGTGACCATCGTGGCAGCAGAGACCGCCGGCGCGGCCTCCGGCGTCGCCGCGGGCATGCTCACCCCCGCTACCGAGGCCGTGTTCGGTGAGGAGCCGCTGATGCGGTTCGGTGCCCTGTCCCGCGACCGGTATCCGGACTTCATCACCGAACTGGAGGACGAGAGCGGCGAACCGGCCGGCTACCGGGCCGAGGGCACCCTGCAGATCGCGTTCGACACCGACGACCTCGCCCGGCTGACCGAGCTCGGTGAGCTGCAGACCCGCCTGGGCGTGCGGGCCGAGCGGCTGACCAGCCGCGAGTGCCGCAAACTGGAGCCGATGCTCGCTCCGTCGGTGCGGGGCGGCATCCTCGCCCCCGACGACCGGTCGGTGGACCCGCGGATGCTCATGCGCGCCCTGTGGGCCGCCGCCGACTACCGCGGCGTGGTCGGCGTCCGCGACCGGGTGAGCGGCCTGCGCGTCTTTGCGGGACGGGTCCGCGGCGCACGCCTGGAATCCGGCGGTGAACTGACCGCCGACCAGGTGGTACTGGCCGCTGGCGCCTGGAGCTCCCGGATCGGCGGACTCCCCGCGGGCGTGGTGCCCCCGCTGCGGCCGGTCAAGGGCCAGTTGCTGCGGCTGCGCACCCCCCGGGGAGAGCGGCCGATCGTGTTCCGCACGGTCCGCGGACTCGTCAAGGGCACCCCCGTCTACCTCGTACCGCGCGCCGATGGCGAGATCGTCCTCGGCGCCACGCAGGAGGAGATGGGCCACGACACCCGGTTGACCGCTGGCGGTATGTGGGAGGTCCTGCGCGACGCGCACGCACTCGTCCCCGGCGTCAGTGAACTGGAGATCGCCGAAACCTGCGTCGGGTTGCGGCCCGGTTCCCCGGACAACGAGCCCCTGCTCGGCCCGACTACTCTGCCCGGCCTGCACCTGGCCACCGGGCACTTCCGGCACGGCGTGCTCTTCACCCCTGCCACGGGCGATGCCATGGCCCAGGCGCTGGCGGGCGAGGGCCTGCCGGACTACGCGCGCCGATTCGCCGCCACCCGCCGCTTCGAGGGAAACGAGGGAGACCAGTGAACGTGATCATCAACGGCGAACGCCGCGACGTGGCTCCGCGCACCACCGTGGCCGATATCGTCCGGTCCCTGACCGATGCCGCCGGCGGCATCGCCGTGGCGGTCAACGACCACGTGGTGCCGAAGGCCGACTGGGCGGAGACCCTGATCACCGAGAACGACCGGGTGGACGTGCTCACCGCGGTCCAGGGAGGCTGAGATGGTGCTGGAAACGGCCGGGCGATCCCCCAAGACCGTCCGCGACCCCCTCGTCATCGCCGGGCACACGTTCGGTTCCCGGCTCATCACCGGGACCGGCGGCGCGCCCTCGCTGCGCGTCCTGGAGGACGCGCTGGTCACTTCCGGAACCGAGATGACCACGGTCGCGCTGCGCCGGGTCGCCCCGGGCCCGGCGGGTTCGGTGTGGGACGTCCTGCACCGCAATGGCATCCGTCCGCTGCCCAACACCGCCGGCTGCTTCACCGCCGCCGAGGCCCTGCGCACCGCCCGGCTGGCCCGCGAAGCGCTGGAGACGGACTGGATCAAGCTGGAGGTCGTCGCCGACGAGCACACGCTGCTGCCGGACCCGGTGGAGCTGCTCGACGCGGCCGAGCAGCTCGTCGACGACGGCTTCACCGTGCTGCCCTACACCAACGACGACCCTGTCCTGGCACGCCGCCTGGAACAACTGGGCTGTGCCGCCGTCATGCCGTTGGGCGCGCCGATCGGCTCGGGACTGGGCATCCGAAACCCGCACAACATCGAGCTGATCGTGGAGCAGGCCGAGGTGCCCGTCATCATCGACGCGGGCATCGGTACCGCCAGCGAGGCCGCGCTCGCCATGGAACTGGGCTGCGACGCGGTACTGCTCGCGACGGCCGTCACCCGCGCCCAGGATCCGGTGCTGATGGCGGCCGCGATGCGCGACGCGGTCCGCGCCGGGCGCGCGGCACGCCTGGCGGGCCGGATCCCGGTGCGCCGCTACGCTCAGGCGTCGTCTCCCGCACTCGACTGACGCCATCCGCCCGGAACCCCCCTAAACTCGCCCTGTGGATATGACGACTGCGGATCCGCTTGTCGGCGCGACACTCGACCGCCGGTACTTCGTCGAGTCGCGTATCGCCAGCGGCGGTATGGCGACCGTCTACGTCGCGCACGACCTGCGGCTGGACCGGCGCTTGGCGTTGAAGGCCATGCATCCTTCCCTGGCTCAGGACCCCACGTTCGTACGCCGCTTCATCAACGAAGCGCACTCGGTCGCCAAACTCTCGCACCCCAATGTCGTTCAGGTCTTCGACCAAGGAACCGACCAGGGATATGTGTACCTGGCCATGGAGTACGTCCCCGGCCGTACACTGCGCGACCTGCTGAACGACTGCGGTCGACTGCTCCCGCGCGATGCCCTGGAGATCATGTCCCCGGTACTGGCCGCGCTCGCAGCCGCGCACCAGGCCGGACTGGTGCACCGCGATGTCAAGCCGGAGAATGTCCTGATCACCGAGAACGGCCAGGTGAAGGTCGCCGACTTCGGGCTGGCCCGGGCCGTGGAGTCGTCCCAGCAGGCGATGACCAAGACCGGAACGCTCATGGGCACCGCCGCCTACCTCGCACCCGAGCAGATCGAGCAGGGCACCTCCGATGCCCGCACCGATGTGTACGCGGCCGGCATCATGCTCTACGAACTGCTCACCGGCGCCCAACCGCACACCGGTGAGAATCCGATCGCCATCGCCTACCAGCATGTCAATGAGGACGTCCCGCGGCCGTCCAGAGTCCTGCCCACAATCCCGAGTTCGGTCGACGTGCTGGTCACCAAGGCGACAGAGCGCGATCCGCAATACCGTCCGGGCGACGCCGGGCGCTACCTGGCGTCCGTCCTGGACGTCATGGACTCCCTGCCCGCGACCGGTTCCGCGCCGCTGCCCGCGACCGGAACCGTCGCCGCTGCCCCGCTGCCCGCAGACAGCGGCAGCGGAAACGACAACGACAACGACACTCTCGTAGTCGATCTGGACGGCCCGGAAGACGCCGAGGAGAGACGCCCCGACGGCCGCCCGCCCTGGTATCGGAATTACCCGCTGGTACTCGTCGCCGGGGTGCTCGCGGTCGCACTGCTGGGCTTTGGCTGGTGGATGCTGCTCGGGCGCTACGAGACCGTTCCCGACCTGGTCGGGATGGACCAGGACACGGCCGGGCAGGTGCTGCGGGATTCCGGGCTGAAGATGGCGGTCTCCGAGGTCGAGGTCTACAGCGACGAAGCCGAGGAGGGCCAGGTCGCCGAGACCTCGCCGACCATCGACGAACGCATCCTGCCAGACGAGACCGTCACGGTGTCGCTGTCCAAGGGTCCGCGGACCACCGACATGCCCGAAGTCGTCGGAGAGCCCGTGGAGAACGCACGCAAGGCCTTGGCAGATGCCGGCTTCAGCAACATCGAGGAGGAGGAGGGCTCTTCCTCCGAGGAGCCCATCGGCACCGTGCTCTCCAGCGACCCTGAACCGGGGGATTCCGCTGATCGCGAGGGGACCGTGACCCTGACCGTCAACTCCGGGTTCTCGGTACCCGACGTCGTGGGCAAGGACCAGGAGGCCGCCCGCTCCGAATTGGAGGGGAAGGGGCTTCAGGTCGACGTCACCGAGAAGCCGAGCGACGATGTCGACAAGGGCACGGTGATGGAGCAGAGCCCAGCGGCTGGGGAGAACGTCGGCACGGGCGATTCGGTCGCCCTCACCGTCTCGTCAGGCCCGGAGGAGATCGAGATTCCCGACGTCACCGGCTGGAAAGTCAAGGACGCCGAGAAGGAGCTCAAGGAGCTCGGCTTCAAGGTGAAGGTGACCGAGGTATTCGGCGGCGACCGGGTCACGAGCTACAGTCCTCAGGGCAAGGCGGAGAAGGGCGATGAGGTCGAGCTGTTCGTCAGCCCGTTTGCGCCGGGCGACCGCGGGAACGACCGTGGAAACGGCCGCGGGAACGACCGTGGGGACGACCGTGGAAACGGCCGCGGGAACGACCGTGGAAACGGCCGCGGGAACGACCGTGGGGACGACGACTGACGGGTCTACCGCGGCCGGCCGCGCCTCACCCGGCCCGCCCCGTTGTCGCTAGAGTCCTCCTATGGACAGCGAGCCGATCCGGGTCATGGTGGTCGACGACCACCCCATGTGGCGGGACGCGGTCGCCCGTGACCTCGCCGAAGCCGGGCTGGCGGTCGTGGCCACGGCTGGGGACGGCCGCAAAGCCGTGGGCGTGGCTCCGGCCGTCCGGCCCACCGTGGCAGTCGTCGACCTGCAGCTCCCCGACATGTCGGGCGTCGAGGTGACGCGGAAGCTGCTGCGTTCGGCCAAGCCGCCGCGGGTCCTCGTCCTCTCGGCCAGTGGCGAGCACCAGGACGTGCTGGAGGCGGTCAAAGCGGGCGCCACCGGCTACCTGGTGAAGTCGGCGAGCCGGGAGGAACTCCTCGACGCGGTGCGCCGCGTCCACGCGGGCGACGCCGTGTTCACCCCCGGGCTGGCCGGGCTGGTGCTCGGGGAGTATCGCCGCCTCGCGGCCGCCCCGCAGCCGGAGCAGGCGGCAGCCACCCCGTCCCTGACCCCCCGGGAGACCGAAGTGCTCCGCCTGGTGGCCAAGGGGCTGGGCTATAAGCAGATCGCCGCCCGGCTCACGGTGTCCCACCGCACGGTACAGAACCACGTGCAGAACACGCTGAACAAGCTGCATCTGCACAACCGCGCCCAACTGGTGCGCTACGCCATCGACCAGGGGCTGGACGAGTAGGCTGAAAAGCATGCGGGATCGGTAGGCGATTCGGAAGAATCGAGGGGACGGTACCCATGTCACGGAGGC
>JAJYTD010000077.1 GCA_021793235.1 Actinomycetes bacterium
CAAGGGTGCTCCCCGCGCACGCGGGGATGGTCCCTACAGCAGGACGGGCTAATCAGCCGGGGGCAAGTGCTCCCCGCGCACGCGGGGATGGTCCCATTGATCTTCGGGTGGTGCCGTTCAGGTCCGGGTGCTCCCCGCGCACGCGGGGATGGTCCCTACCTCTACCTCGACTGGAAGGCACTCAACCAGTGCTCCCCGCGCACGCGGGGATGGTCCCTGCGCCCCGATGGCGGGGTGCATGCCCCACCAGTGCTCCCCGCGCACGCGGGGATGGTCCCCACCCCGACCACCTCGTCGAGTGCCACCACCGGTGCTCCCCGCGCACGCGGGGATGGTCCCCGCGTCTGCCCGCACCGCTGGGAGCGCCGGGAGTGCTCCCCGCGCACGCGGGGATGGTCCCCGGCCTGACACGACCCCGATGGCTTTGGAGAAGTGCTCCCCGCGCACGCGGGGATGGTCCCTGCGCCCCGATGGCGGGGTGCATGCCCCACCAGTGCTCCCCGCGCACGCGGGGATGGTCCCCGCCGCACCCGCTCCCGGGTGAGCGTGGAGCAGTGCTCCCCGTGCACGGTTGGGTGATGCGAGGGGGGAGGGCTTGCCGCTAGCGTTGAGCTCTTGTGCTGTTCTGGGAGAGAGCGGGCCTGCCGGAGGGTGAGGAGTCGAAGCGATGGGCACCAGGGACACGGTGTCGGGCGGTCCCGGGGCGGGCCGCCGTACGCTGTCGGCCTTCCGCGCGATATTCGTTTTGTCGGCGCTGGCCGCGCTCGTTCTCGGCTACGCAGGCTTTGCCGCCTATCTGGGCGAGCGCCCCGAACAGAATGCCAGTCCGCTGGACGTGGCCTACAACGTGCTACAGCTGTTCGTGATCTCCGCTCCGGCGCTGGACCACGGCGGACCCTACCCGTGGACGCTGGAGGTCGCACGGTTCGCCGCCCCGCTGGCCACGGCCCACGCCCTGGCCGAGGGGGTGCGGCTGCTGCTCGCCGACCGGCTCGAGCGGCTGCGCATCAGCCGCACCACCGGCCACGCCGTGGTCTGCGGAGCCGGCCCGGAAGCCGAAGTCCTGACCGCACGCCTGCGCGCCCGGGGCGCAACCGTGGTACGGCTTCCGGGCCGCCCGGGAGTGTCGGCCGAGGCGGATAGTCAGGGCATGCGGGACCTGGTGGTCCATGGCGATCCCCAACGGCCTGAGGTGCTGCGCGGCGTCGGCATCGCCCGCGCCGCGGTGCTGTACGTGTTCGGAGCCGACGCGGCGGCCAACACTGCCGTGGCCCAGGTCGCCTGCAGGCAGTCGGACCGTGGGGGTGGTCCGCGCGCCGTCTACATCGAGATCCCCGATCCCCAGCTGTGTGCGGCGCTCCGCGCCCGCAGGCTCGGTTCGACACGGGCCGCGGAGACCACCGTGGATTTCTTCAACCTTGCTGAGCTCGGAGCCCACGCGCTGGCCGGCCACCGCTCCGAACTGGCAGGGCCGCCGCGCCGCGGGGCAGTGGTGATCGCGGGTCTGAGTGCCTTCGGTGCTGCGTTGCTGGTGGAGCTCGCCCGTGCCTGGCGGATCAGTGACCCTGCCCACAAGGCGTCGCTGGCGGTCACGGTCGTTGACCCCGACGCCAGAAAGCGGTTGGCGGCGCTGTACCGCCGTTATCCGTTCCTGGAGCGGGCTTGCACCATCGTCGCACACGAGGGCGACCTCACCGCAGCGCTGCCCGACGACGCCGACGCGCAGGCACCCGTCGAAGTCTACGTCTGCTACGACGACGAAGAGCACGCCCTGGCGACCATGCTCACCGACGTGCGGTTGTGGCAGTGCGGGGGGCCGGTCACCGTGCGCCTGGAACACCTGGCGGCGTTCCGCTCCGCCTTCCACGGCGGCGACTCACTGCTCGACGAGGTGGCAGGGCGGCTGCACCTGTTCAGCGTGGTCGACGCCGCCTGCGACCCCGAACTGATCGCCACGGACCTGACCGAGCAGCTGGCGCGTGCCCACCACGAGCACTACGTGGCCGATCGGATGCGTGAGGGAGAGACCAAAGAGACGAATTCCCTGCTGGTGCCATGGCACGTACTGAACGACACCTACCGGAGGACCAACCGTGACGCGGTGGCGCACATCAGTGCCAAACTCACCGCCATCGGCTGCGCGCTCGGCCCCAACACCGATCCCGCCCACGCGCACCCATTGCAGAGGCAGGAGGTGGAGCGCCTCTCCATCATGGAGCACGAGCGGTGGATGCGCGAACGCCTAGCCGACGGATGGAGTTACGCCCCCAAACGCGACGACGCCCGCAAGCACCACCCCAACCTGCTGCCCTGGCAGCGGTTGAGCGAGGCCGTGCGCGACAAGGACCGCGACGCGATCCGCGCGCTTCCGGCGATCCTCAGCGATGCGGGCTTCCAGATCATCCGGGTTGGCACGGTGCCAGGCCACGGGGATGTGCCAGATTAGGACTGCGGGTAGGAGGGGAAGCCCGGGTCCACCACTGGGCAAAGACGGGATGGCGGAGGGCGCCTGCAGCGCTTTTCGGGCCGACGTCGGGCCAAGAGGTACGCACCGCTCCGGAAGGGAGCTCGTGGCCGGGCGGGATGTGGGCGCCCAGAGCCCGGGAGGTGTCGGCGCCGAGGGGGATACAGCGCTGCCACGCCGACGGCCGCGCCTGCGATCGTGTTCCGCCGGGATGGCGGCCAGGTCCACGCGGATCAGGCTGGGTGGGAAACTCAGACGGCAGGTGCGTGGTGGCGGCGGTGGTCCAGGCTCCGGTCTCCAGATGCCCGCGCAGGCCTAAGGCGGATACAGCACTATCAACTCGATCAGCAGGGAGAACAGGATGCCGGGGGTAACCACCAGCGGAGTGAACCCCCGCCAGGCCGCCCAACCGACGGGAGGCAGCCGCGCGTCGGCTGGCGCCACTGTCGGGGGGAGCCACAGTCCGCGCAGCGGAAAGTAATACATGATCAGGATCAGCGCGACGCACACGGGCAGATTGGCCGCCCCCAATGTCAGCAGGTGGGGGTTGCCCACACCGCCGAAGATCTCCGGCTGGTACGACGCGACGCTTTCGCCGCCAATGTCCGCCGTCACGAAGGACGTCGGCCCCCAGACTGTCGAGAGCGCAAGGGGGGTCCACAGGATGGAGAACGCCACACCGACCCAGAGTGTCAAGACGGCCAACGTCACCAGGCAGCCCCGTCTGAACCCCGCGGCGGTGATCCGCCGCGTCGCCACGCGGTTGCCCAGGCGCACCAGGCAGACGACCGCTAGTACGGTCACCACGGCCAAGGCCGGGCTCTGGACGTCCATCGGCCGGAAGATCAGCGCCACCAGGGCGAAACCAGGGAGGGCACCGGCGAGGTTCCGACCCAGCGCGACGAACTGGCGCACCGCGACGGGTGCGCGGAACCGGTCGGCGACGGCCGGCGCCGGGGCGGGGCCATCGTCGGCGGGTTCGGCCGTTGGGGACCGCAGCGCCGCCAGCAGGGGGAACAGGCTGTCGGGATGCCGTTCGCGGAAGTCCAACCACTGGTGGCGGCGTAGTTCCTCGGCGTCGGCGGGCAGGTGCAGGCTGTCCAGCAGCACGCAGATCGCACGGGGCCCCAGATCCTGGATCGCCTGCGCCGTCTCTGGCCACGGCGCCTGCGAGCTGACCAGAACGAACACCCACCGGGCCGGGGAAGGACCGCCTGCCATACCCGCTTCGCGGCACGCCAGCCGGATGAGTCCCGCGACGGCCTCGTCCGCCGGCGCCAGGCTCAGCACCTCGACCGCACACGGCGTCTCGGGCGCCGGAAGAGCGGCCAACCGCGCGCAGGAGTCCATCCACTTGACCGGAAACCACGGATCGTAGCTTGTCCACTCGGTCAGGAGTCGCGGGCCATAGCGTTTCGGTCCGGCCACAGTCAGCAGGTCCGGGCGGATCAGCCGCATACCGGCGAGCCGCCTGCGCTGGTAGCCGGCGCCCGCTCCAGTGGGTAGCCACAGGTGCAGCGTGCGTGATACCAGGACGAGGATCCCACCGGTCACCGCGCACACGACCGCGCCGGCCAGCAGCGCTCTCAGCAGCGCCGTGTCGGAAGCTATTCCCGGAGGGGTCGGGAAAACCTCCTCCGTGATGAAGGGGTCGTCCGGAGCCGGGCTGCCCACGGTTTTCCCGACGAAGACGAATAGGAACGACCCGACCGCCGCGGTCGAGCCGAAGCCCATCAGTAGAAAGGACTGGCTGCTGCGGCGCCGTAGTAGCCAGGTGCCCGCGATCAGCACACCGGGCGCCAGCGGTGCGGCCATCGCGGTCAGCCCCAAGAGCGCGAACATCGCCCGTTGCCAGCGCAGGGTGCGCAGCACCTCCAACGCGTTGTCCTGCCACATCCAGTCGCTACCGATGAAGGGGCTGCGGGCCAGGCGCATGACGGCGATGTCCACGCTCACCAAGACCACGGTCGCCGCCACAAGGGCGAGCGAGGCGAGCACTGCCAGCGCGGCTGTCGCGGCCACCGACGCGGGCATCCGGCCGGGCAGCCCCAGCCGGTTCGGACGGGGAGCAACCGCGACCGGCTCGGTGCGCGCCTGCGCGATCGCCTCGCCCAGCGCGGCCGCTCGCTTCCAGAACCGGGTGCGCAGGTCGTACACCGGGCGGCCAGCCAGCTCGCTAGGCAGGTCGACCGCTTCGACGACTCCGATGTGAATCGGGATGCCGCGTTCTGCGGCGCGCGTCCATTCGCGCCGCACGTAAGCCGAGGCCATAGCCGCCGGGGAGGCCAGCAGGAGTAGCGCGTCGGCGTTGTCGAGGCTCTCGTCCAAGGTTTTGGCCCAGTCCATGCCCGGCCGCAGCCGCTGCGCGTCGATCCAGGGGTCCAGGGCGCTGTGAGACCGCAGCGTCGCGGTCGCCGCCTCGGCAAAGTGGAACTCGCGCCGCGAGTAGCTGACGAACACCGTGGCCATTCGACGTGTGCTGTCCGGCGGTGCGGTGGGGGCGGCCCGTGGGGTCCGGTCCGCCAGCGCCGCCGATCCGACCACGGTCGTACCGGTCTTGGTCGACCTCTCGTGCCCCGCCTCAGCCATACCGCCGATTATCGTCATTCGAGCTTTCGCGGTGCTTTCACCTACACAGCGGGGGCCCTGTTCTTTCGGCGCTCCCCGTGCCGACACAGACCGCGGTACGTTGAGACCGCTGATGGGCGCTGCTCCCCGCGCACGCGGGGATGGTCCCGACCCCGCGCCAACGAGCCGCCTACTTCGAGGATCACCGGGGCAATTCGCAGATTCCGCTGTTTTCGTCCTTAACAGGCAACAGCGAATGTAATCTGATCCAACCTCGCGCCCCGTGGCGAGCCCCTTCCTGTTCCCCCGTGCCCGAAAGGCCGCCGACGATGACCGGATACGCCGTCATGGACGTGGAGACGGCCGGAACCACCCCCGCCAAGCACCATCGCGTGGTTGAGATCGCAGTGGCTCACCTGGACGAATCCGGCGCCACCACCTCCGAATGGTCGACCCTGATCAACCCCCGGCGCGACCTCGGTGCTGGCCACATCCACCGGATCCGCGCTCGTGACGTCCGTAAAGCCCCGGGATTCGAGCACGTTGCCGGGGAACTGGCCGACCTGCGCAGCGTCGCCGGAATACTCGCGCTCCCTCCGGAGACCGTGGAACAGGAGCTTCGGCGCGCCAAAGCTGTTCTGGCTCCAGGTGATCGCGCCCCCTCCGCAGCCCCGGTCGCGTCGCGGTTAGCGCTGCAGCCGGGTGATCAGGTGGTGTTCACCGGCGCCAGTCGGCGCGGCAGGGATGAGTGGCACGCGTTGGCGGCGGCAGCGGGTCTCGCGCCCAAGGAAGGGGTGACCAAGAAGACCCGGGTGGTGGTCGCGACCGATCCGGACTCCCTGTCCGCCAAAGCGCGGAAGGCGCGTGACCGAGGCGTTCCGGTCATCACTGAAGACGCCTTCGAAAAGCTCATGGGTGACATGGGGTGACTAAGCGGTTCGCTCGCCTGGTGCGTGCTGCGGGTTCCTCCGTTCCAGATCACGGGTCAACTCTCCGTAGCCCAGGAGCGAGGCCGTGTACCGCGTTCTCTGGATTCTCCGATCCACGAAGCGCGGTTTTTCCGGCATCAGAAAGGCTGCTCTGATGTCGTCGGTGTTGGCTCTCCTGACCGTGCTGCAGGCGCCGTAGGCGTGTGTGGATCAGCAGAGAAGGAACGACCACCACTGATTGGTGTCCGATTGCGGTCAATCCATTTCTTTCCTTCAGCGGCAATGCCTTCCAGGATGCGTAATGTGTGGGCGAATCCGGCTGCATCAAGGTTGATTTTGAACAGTTCGGAGGGACATTGCTCGGAGCCGGGCTGCCGTGACTCCGGGCCGGTAACGACGATGCTCTTGGTGGGGCCGTTCATCAAAGTGAGGTGCAACGTGTAGCCGAGCTCGCCTTCCTCTTCCACCTGCACCGAGGAGACCGCCTCGAACCGGAAGTTGTCGCGTTCGTGACTGCTGACCTCGGCCCGCTCGAAGTCGAGATCGGCGGAGACCTCACGAACCCCTTCCTCAGTGATCAGGAATACCCGAATCTCGTATTTCGAATAGCGCCAGGGCCCACCCTCGACTCGCGCTCGCTTGCATGGCCGTTCCGGTGTATGAAGGAAGGTGTGAGCGATGATGCCATGCCACGCAATCCGGTAGTGGCGCAGAGCGGAGTCGAGAATCATCATTTTGTCGGCGTTCAGCCACGCTTCCATCTCCTCTTCAGAGGGTCGGGTGGCTTCCAGCTTCCCTTTCCAGCGCAGGTATTCAGCTATCCGCTCCTGGTGGATCCGATGGTACTCCTGCCACTCCTCTCCGAACCGTCGGTGCTCGCTGACGATACCCAGCCACAACGGTGCGGCGAACCTCCCGCTCACTACGGTGGTAAACGCGGAAATCACCGCGATGATCGGCGATTCTTGGACTGCTGTGACGGTGACGCTCATGGCCGCCGCGGCCAGGACGGCGAATGAGACCACACTCCCGATCTTCGTGGAGGCCTCGACTCGGTACCGATTGCGGTGCTCCATCAGCGTTCCGGCAGCCCACCGCCGCCTGACATCGCGGGCCATGTACCGGATCAGCCAATTGACCTGCCCGACGCCGATCCTGCTCTCCCGGTAGATCTCGACGACCTCGTCGCGCAATGCTCGGCGTATCCCGGCCGTCTCGGCAAGCCACGCGTCCCGGTCCACGCGTTCGGGCGGGTACTTGGTGAAGTAGTGGGTGAACGAGTGATCGACCCGGTTGGCGAACCCGTCCTCGGGCGCTGAGACGTTTCGCAGCGGAGCGCTGTACTCGCGGTCCTTGTCCCGCAACCGCTTGGCCTTGTAGTGCCATCGGGACCCGTTGCGGGCTCCGGCGTATCCGGCGGCGAGCGCCACAAGGTAGGCCAGTATCGGCACCAAGTCGGCGTGCGCCAGTACCGACCAGCCGAGGTATCCGGCCGCGAACACGAACAGGCCGGACCAGGCGACGGCTCGGACGTAGTCGCCGAGTGCGGCGGAGTCCGCGGCGGGCTCGCGTGCCCGTGCACCTGCGGGTTCGGGTTCGAAGTACGCCCACACGCGGTTGGTTCGGTCGCCGCTGTCCCTGGCCTCCTCCGCTGATTGGCGGGTCTCGGCCCACAGGCTCTCCTTCATCCCGCCGGTGAGGACCAGATCGAGATGGCGGATGATCTTTTTGTGCTGGGGAGGCGGCAGGGCGCGCAGTCGCTTGAGCGCCGGATCGGGATCGTCGCCGGGTACCGCCAAACAGTCGAGCAGTTCGAAGATCGCCTCCAGCGCACGCTTCCACGTGTCGTCGGGATACCTGTGCAGCTCTGCCGAAATCCGATCCAGTCCCTGGCGCTCCTCGGATGTGAGATCGCGGTAGGAGCGCTTGCTGAGCACCGCCAGGATCCAGTGGAACCGCACCTGGCCGCTGTCGTACCCATGGGCAATGGCGTCGGAGATCAGCTCGCGGGCGCGCTGGGGCATGCCATTGTCCAGGAACCGCAGGCCGACCTCGTATCTACGGCTCGGCGGATCCTCCGGAAGCACCTGGTACACGGCCGAATTGTGCACCTGATCGGCTTGGATGCCGATGCTGGCATCGGGGCCGGCGGTGTTGGTGGTGCCGGGCCCGCTCATGAGAGCCCTTGCGCCGCGACGATGAACGTCGCGACCTTCGCCGCAAGCTCGGCCACGTCGCCGATCAGTCCGCGCAGGCGTTTGAGCGCCAGGACGAACGTGCTCCTGCCCTCCTCCGTGTCTGCCTCCAACGCTTTGCTCGCGGTGTCGAGCTCCGCCTGCGCTGCCGCATAGGTGGACTCGTCGAGTCGGCCCGCGAAGCGTTCCCGCATCAGGTCGTCGCGGAATGCGGCCAGCTCGGCGGCGAGATCGGCCGGGATCGGACCGTGGTCGACCGTGCCCATGTGGACGGTGCTGCCGGTGACGTGGCCGGCCTGGATGCCGACCTGGCCGGACGAGGTGTTGTTGACGGTGTAGCCGTGCTTGGCGGTGGTGTCCTCGTGCATCGCGCTGTGCTCCCGATCGTTGATCAGCTCTTCGGCGAGCCGGACGGCGAAGGCCGCGGCGTTGGCCGCGGCGAACGGTTGCCAGGCAGCGTCTTCGCTGCTGGTCTTGCTGCCGTCGGCCCGGTCGCTGATGCCGCGCACGATCGCCACCGGAGAGCCGCTGAGGTGACCGGCCTGCGCCACTCCGGCGGCTTCCATCTCGATCGCCAGCGCGTCGTTGTAGGTCGCCCGGATCCATTCCGCTTCGTAGGAGATCCGGGAGTTGTGCACGACCTCTCCGGCGGCGATAGCCCCGAAGTGCACCTCGGGCTTATGGCGGTCCGGTGGTGTGCGGCCCGCCCAGTCGGTGGACCGAGCAACGTGGGCGCCGATCTGGCTGACCGCGTGGGCGGACTCCCAGACCCGGGGGCGGGCTTTGAGCCCGTCGTCTTCGCTGGTGCCGCCGTGGTAGGCGTAGACGTGCGTCGCCATCACCACGTCGCCCAGCGGTGTGGCGTCCCACAGGGCCCCGGCGACACCGACGAACATGACCGCCGTCGGCGAGAACCGCTGGATCGCGCGCTCAGCCAGGACCGCAGCGGCGTGGTTGCCTTTACCGGTGAGTCCGAGCGCTACCCGGCACCGGGTGCCCGGAAGGGTGCCGGTCTCGAATCGTGTCCCCCTTTCATGGCGATGCAGGCGGGGATCGGCCAGTCGTCGGCGGACGGCTTCGTACTCGAGGTTGAGGGCGGTGAGGATCACCACCGGGTTGTCGGTCAAAGGTGCGCCTCGCTCGTCGTCGTTGCACTGGGCCGGCTCATCGGAGGGTGCAGGGCGGTCCGCGGCCCTGCCCGGTACAGCCGCGCGGGGCGGCCCTTCGTGGTCCGCCGGTCAGGCCCAGCTGCGACGATGAAGCCGGACACTGCCTGGACTTTTCGGTAGAAGTTGCGCGGATCGAGTTCCACGCCCCATACGGCCTCATAGACCTGTTGCAGCTCCGCGATCGTGAAAGCCTCGTCGCAGAATGCGGTAGCCAACGACGAATGCTCGAGTTTCGTTCGAGCACGCTCGATTCCGTCGGTGAGAATCCGCCGGTGGTCGAAGGCGAGTCGTAGGCGCCCTGAGGTGACGTCCTCGACCGTTTTCCACGAGGCCCCCGCTGCGTCGGTGCCCGCCTCGGGTTCCGGCAGACCGGGCGCGATCGCCAGGTAGGCCACGGAAACGACCCGTCCCCGCGGATCGCGGTCCGGGGTCCCGTAGGCGCCTAACTGTTCCAGGTGCAGTCGCGACGCGTCGAGGTTCGCCTCCTCATGCAGCTCGCGGTGGGCTGCGGCCAGGATGTCCTCGCCGACGTTGTTGAGAAAGCCGCCGGGCAGGGCCTGGGCACCTTCGTACGGTTCGATGCCGCGCTCAATGAGCAGAACATGAAGCTTCGATGAGCGCAGAGTCAAGATCACCAAATCGACCGCGAGCAGGATGGACGGTGGCTGCCAGGGATCATCGGGCATGACGGCAACCCTAGCTTCCTGTCAGCTGGACAGGAAGTGGTTTCCATGTTTCGGTCGAGAATAGGTCCGCCTGCAGTCGAATCGGGATAACCGATATGCAGAATATTTTTGGTCGGCTCTTTCCGAGGCGCCGCGGACCGGCTGTTTCTGGCGTGAGCGGCGACTTCCCTAGAGTTGAGGTATTTCCCCATGCAGGGGCCGGAACGGTCGAAGAGCTGTGTGGGTGCGGGGATGTTGAGACCGGAAAACTGCGGAAGCGCAAATGGCCTCTCGCGTTCCCGCGTACGCCAGATTGCGAAAGTGGCCCGCCGGTCGAGTGGGGTGCGTGTGGAACGCCGAAATCTCCGCACACCGTATCGCCGCCTTTGGCCACCAAATCCCGAGAGCATCAGAAGTTCTTGCCACGCGTGACCTTTCTGATCAATGGAGCCCTTGAGACAGCAGGCGACAGGCGCCACTCCTTTCCCACCCCGACCGCTCCGCTGCAGGCGACACACGAGCACGGCCCTGCTAAGCGCTGTCCGGTAAGTGATTTTGATGCGCAATGATCTTGGGCTCTGGCTGGTGCGATCACGGCGTCGGAGCCGTCTTGAACAACCCCCTTCACCGGGATGATCATGCGTCATGGCGCCGATCGTGCTGTGCCCGTGTCGAGACGCCGTCCCCATGACGCCGCAGCCGTGTCCCAGAAACCGACACCGACTGGACTTCGGCGCCGACCCCCACGTCACCGGCCCGTTGGGCGAACGGGTTCCTCGGCTGAGCGCCGCGTTGCCATTGTGGCGGAAGGTAAGTGCTGAGTGGGGGTGGGCCGATGGCTTGGGGAGGGGCCGGCATGGGCCGTTGACGTAGGGTTTCACCGCTGCCTGGGTGAGTGGGTTTCCTCAGTGGAACCTTCGAATACCACCGGTTCGGCAAGGAGTGGGATACTGCTCCTGGTTTCGGCAAGTGGTTTGTCCGATTTTTGAGAAGTGAATGAAGTAAGCTCCCAACGCAGGAAAACCTGCAGGTCATTCACTGTGCTCCCCGCGCACGCGGGGATGGTCCCAGTTGACCGACGTTAAGAACTTGTCTCAATAGCCTGCGTGGGTGACTGGGAGCTGCCATCATCACGTGCTGTGAGTGATGTGTTGCCCGATGGGCTGTGGGAGATCGTGGAGCCGCTGCTGCCGGAGCGGCCGCCGGC
>JAJYTD010000031.1 GCA_021793235.1 Actinomycetes bacterium
GCCGGCGGCCGCTCCGGCAGCAGCGGCTCCACGATCTCCCACAGCCCATCGGGCAACACATCACTCACAGCACGTGATGATGGCAGCTCCCAGTCACCCACGCAGGCTATTGAGACAAGTTCTTAGACTTTGATGGGGAGGTTCTGTATTCCGAATACGGGCAGTATTCCTATGTCCTAATCGTGGAAGGGGTTGATTTCTGCGAATACACTGAGGAGAAAGTGAAGAATAATCCGCGAATTTCCCTGCTGGGATGTGAATGCTACTGAGCTATTCATTAAAGGTAGGCTGAGCTCAGCGCGGATTCCCTCACCCTCGGTAAGGATCTACACGAAGGATTCGCGGATGCGGGATATCCCACCGCCAAGGGGATCCTTCAAGGGAGTGCCGTAACGGGAGGTAAGCACACTAACGGTGCCCCGTTCGGTGAAGGTCGTAAGAGCGATCTTGATGTGGCGATTGCGGATCCGTCGCTTACCGAAAAAACCAAGAGAGCGGGGTGCGGTTGCGCGGGAAGGGAAGCCGTACCCGGCCGCTCGAAACGGGCGACCTGAGGAAACTACAGTCGCAGGACACGCTGACTCCTCGTCTTTGACGAAAGCATCGCAAGCCAAGAGCCGGCCCTTTTTGCCTCCCGTGCCATCACCGCGCGGGGTCGAGCCGGGCCAGGTGGCCCGTGATCGAAGCGACCGTCGGCTGCTCCATGGTGCCGACGATCCGGCCGTCCCGCAGGAACAGAACCCGGTCGGCATAGGCCGCGGCCGTTGGTTCGTGCGTCACCATGATCACCGTCTGGCCGAATTCGTCCACCGATGCCCGCAGCAGCGCGAGGATCCCCTCCCCGGTACTGCTGTCGAGGGCACCGGTCGGTTCGTCGGCGAAGATGACCTCGGGGCGGGCCAGCAGCGCCCGGCAGATCGCCACCCGCTGCTGCTGGCCTCCAGATAGCTCGTGCGGGTAGCGGTCGATGTGTCCGCGCATCCCGGTCCGGTCGATGATCGACTCCAGCCACCGCTTGTCCACTTTCCGTCCGGCCAGCCCGAGCGGCAGCACCGCGTTCTCCCGCCCTGTCAGTGCCGGAAGCAGATTGAACGCCTGGAAAACGAAGCCCATCCGCTTCCGCCGCACCAGGGCCAACTCGCGCTCCCCCATACCCGCGATATCGGTGTCGCCAAGAACGACGGTGCCTTGCGTCGGCTCGGCCAGCCCTGCCGCGCATTGCAGCAGCGTGGTCTTCCCCGACCCGGACGGCCCCATGATCGCGGTGAACGAGGAGGCGGAGAAGCCGACCGTGACGTCTCGCAGCGCCGCCACCTCGGTGGAACCGGCCCCGTACACCTTCCACAGCGCCTCCAGACGCACCGCCGCCCCCGGTACCTGGCCTGTGTCATCGGCCCGTGCCGCGCAACCGTCCTGCTGCACCATTCCGCCCGCCCTTTCCTCGCTGTATCCGTGCTGTGCCCGTGCTTGTCCGCACTGCGGGTCTGCCTAGCGACTACTCCTGCGGACGCTGCGCACCGCGGCCAGCGTCCCCGCCACGGAGAGCAGCAGCGCCGCACCGCCGAGAGCGGCCACCGGAGCAACGGGGAGGATCTCCGGCAGCAACGACAGCGCGTTCCCCCTGGCCCCCAACGCCATCAACGCGGCGATCCACAGGGTCACGGCGACCGCCGCAGCAAATACCAGCAGGACCGTGAGGGCGGCCTCCAGTGTTACGACCCGGGAGATCTGGCGCCACCGGAACCCCAGCATGCGCATGCTCGCAAACTCCCGCTTCCGGTCGAACTGGGCGACGCTGACGGAGTTCACCGCTCCCAGTACCAGGAAGGCGCCGATGAGGATGACCGTGCTCGTCGCCGCACCGTTCTGTTCGGCCCACTGGTCCACGGCGAACTGCCGGAGGCCTGTACTGTCGTGGATCTCGAACGGGGTCTTGTCACCCCCTGCGGGAAGCAGCGCCTCCAGTTCCTGCCGTACGGCATTCGGGGCGGCCGACGGCTCTGCCCCGACAAAGATCGAACCAGACCATCCCGGGACGATACCGATTGTCTCCGCTGCGGCCGGACTCAACATCATCTGGCGGTCGAGGAACCCGTCCTGGTACGTCCCCGATATACGAAACCTCTTCGCCTGGCTCGGGTCGGGCCCGGCCACCGATACCTCATCGCCCGGTGCAAGGCCGTTCTGGTCGGCGAAGTATGTCGTGACCAGGACCGTGGCCTCGTTCTGGGCGTCGTAGCCCCCTTCCACGACACCGAGGTCGACCGTACCGCGCACATCCCCGTGAACGACCGTCGCTGTTATTTCCTGCGAAGCTGATCCGCCGGTGCGGACATCGACGGGGGCTTGGTGGGCGAGCACCGCGGAGGCCACCCCCGGAAGGTCGGCAATGGCCATGCGGGTTCCGTTGTCGAACCCGTTGCCCGGCTCGGCCATGACCACGAAATCCGAAGCAAAGGTGCTGACCGCCCGTTCTCCGGCCGCCCAGTTCTGGTGCAACTGCAGCGCACCGGCTGTTCCGGCCAGCGTTATCCCAAGCAGCAGCGGGCCGGCGACACTTGCGAACCTGCGATGGTAGAAGGCCACGTTGGCCACTGCCAAGCCGGAGCTCATGCGGGGCTCCCGGACGGCGATCGAACGCACGGCGGTGGTGATCCCTCGGACCAGCCACGGGGCCAACAACCCCGTGCCGATCACCGCCAACAGCACCACGGACCCGCTGAGGTAGGTGTCCACCGTGCCATCCGGTAGGTCGAGTGCAGCCAGGGCCAGGGCTCCGACGCAGGCCCCGCCAAAGGTGGCGGCACCGGCGATGACGCGTCCTCGCCATAGTTCCCGCCCTTCGGTGGTGGCCTCGGCGAGCGCGTCAGAGGGGCGGACGCGCAAGGCGTGCCGTGCGGCGATCAGCCCTGCGATCTGCGCCGAGACGGTGATGACCACCGCGGTCAGCAGAATCGCCGACGCGGTGTAGTGGAGGCGGAAAGCAGCGCTCAACTGGCTGACGAGGCCGAAACCTCCGGTAGCCAGGCGGCCGGCGAGAACCGCGCCGAACGTCAGGCCCACGGGCAGCGCCACAGCGGACAGTACCGCCGCTTCCCCCGCCACCATGATCCGGACCTGCTGTGGCGTGGTCCCCACAGCACGCAGTACAGCGATCTCCCTGCTGCGGCTACGGACGGCCAGGCCGATCGCGCCGGCCACGACCCCGGTGGCGATGACTGCGGCCCACACCAGCAGCGTCAGCATCGACGAAGCGATGAACCGATCCTCTTCAGGGGAGATGTTCCTCTCGGCTTTGCCGCGGTCGGCCCCTGCCAACGCCATATAGCGGCCATTCTCGATGCCGGTGAGCGCTCCGTCGGCGGCCGTCCGAAGCTCCGCCTCCGTCACCCCCTCTGCCGGGCGGACCCCGAGGACACCGGCATGGTCGGGGCCGTGCCCCCACAGCTCCACGGCCTGGGAATCCGCAAAGAAGAGCGCGGACTGGTAGCGCCATTCTGCTCCGTCGGCCGGATCGGCGATCCCCGATATCCGGTACTCCTCGGTCTCGCCCAGGATGAGGACAGGGACGGTCTGCCCCACCGCGAGGCCGCCCTCGGTGGCCAGCAGCCGGTCGACCACGACCTCGTTGACTCCCTGCGGCGGTCTGCCCTCGGTCACCTCGAACGGGGTCAGTGAGGCGCTGCCCCAGCCGTGCCCGAAGCCGTGCTCGGTTCCGGGCGCCCGCAGCACGCGACCGTCGGGGCCCAGTACCGTCGCCGGAAACGTCACCTCGGGAACGACATCGGCGACCTCTGGCAATTCCGCGAGCGTATCCGCCACGGCCAGAGGGATCCGCCCGCCCGGATCCTCGGGGACAGCGACCAGCGGGACCCCGGTGTAGCGCTCGACCACCTGTACCTGTCGGTCCGCTGAGAAGTAGAGGAAAGCGAGCGCGCTCACCAAAGCGGTGCTGACCGTCAGGACGACCGCCGCACCCAGAACGGATCCGGGCCGATGGCGCACCGACCGCCACCCCAGCCACGCCGAGGCCACACGCATAAAGCTCCTTTTCCTTCCGGCGGTCTGGCGGCCATCGCCCCTACTCACCGATGGAGTTCCGCTGAGCCGCAAACGCCGCTCACGTTACCTTGGCCGACCGGCTCCAGTTGCAGTTCCGATTTGCCCCGACCTGAATCCACGTGCCGTGGATAGCAGCTCAGCAAACCCTTGGCCTGGGGCGTTCTCCAGACACGCAGACGGCCATCGCGTGATCATCGATGGCAGACAAACGAAGAAACTGCGGCGGCCGCTGAAATCAGCGAGTGTTTCCCAACCTGAAGGTGCAGGTCACAGCCCCGTACCGGTTGCCCGCTCCCCTCCCGAGCAGCAGGAAGCCCCTGGTAGGTGGGTTAACGACCAAGAAAACCTGCCACACCAGGGGCTCCGATGCTGTTCTACCGTTCCTGCCTGCCGTTGTCACGCCGCCCCCTGAACCTGGCCGCACGCACCATCCGCGACCACCGGCAAGCCACCGGGTCCCGATGGCGGCGCCTGGACCCCGCCCAGCAGGCCCTGATCGTGCTGGTCCACGAATAACACCGGAGGGCGTGGCGGTATCGGTGGACTTGTGGCCTACCGGTGTCGAACTCCCGGCGCAGGGACCAGGCGGGCACCCCGCCCCACCTCGGCCCTACCGTCAGCTAGTGCTTGCGCGCCGCCATCGTTTCGATGCCCGTTAGGAGCAGATCGAGGCCGAAGGCGTAGTAGGCGTCCGGGTCGTCGCACTCGCTCAAGGGCCCCGCGGCCTCCACAAGCCGCGGATAGCGTTCAGGCGGCAGCGACTCCAGGAAGACGCGCGCACGCCTTTGGGCGTCCATCAACGCGCCGGGCTCCTCTTGGGGAGCCGCTGTGCGCGCTCCGCTGATGAGGTCGGTGACGGTGCTGAGCGTATGACGGGCGATCTGTGTCGCCTCCGTCGGCGAAAACCCTCCGCGCCAAAGGACGTCCAGCATGACCTCGGTCGCGCGAAGGCTGCTCTCGGAGGTGGTGCTGCGGGTCGAGAGAAGGGGAGCGGTGGAGGGATGGGCACGCAGCACATCGACCATCGAACCCACGAGCGTCCTCAGCTGCTCCTGCCACGTGGCGGACGCGTCCACCTTCAGGTCTATCTTCTCGTAGATCCTGTTGACCATGCCGTCCAGCAGCTCGTCCTTGCTGCGGAAGTGCCAGTAGAGCGCCATGGGCGTTACGTCGAGCCCCTGCGCCAACCGCCGAATCGTGACCTTCCCCAGCCCTTCCGATTCGGCGAGCGAGAGTGCCTCCTCGACCACCGCCCGAGGCGTGAGGGCCGCCCTATCCGATGCGCCTTTACGGCTCTGCTGCGACATTGCTTGACCATTGTACGGCGTACAGGTTAGCGTCGCCCCTATACGCCGTACACGTACGGCGTATAAATGCGAGGCGGCAAGGAGGGCGGAGATGAGCCTGAAGAGGTGGTATTACCGTGGCGGGCGCCCCAACCGGGTGGCGCGCGTCCTCGACCGGTGCACGGCAGCGCTCTACGCGCGCGGGGTCGCTCCGAACTACCTGGTCACCCTTGAGGTGCGAGGGCGGCGATCCGGTCGGACCATCACTATGCCGCTCGTCATGACCGTCGTAGGGGGCGAGCGTTATCTCGTTTCCATGCTCGGGGAGAAGGCGAACTGGGTGCGTAACGTGAGAGCGGCGGGGGGAGAGGTCACCATGCGTCATGGTCACCGCGAGAGGGTGCGCCTTGACGAGGTCACGGCGGATCGCCGCGCTCCTGTGCTGCAGGCCTACCTGCGGCGAGCGCCCAACGCCAGGGTGCATCTGCCGGTCCATAAGGACGCGCCGCTGGCCGAGTTCGAGCGGGCGGCGTACCGGTTTCCCGTGTTCCGAGTCGCCGAAGGGGATACAGCCGCGGGTGTCGGCTCCCACGCCTGTGCGCCGGCACCGGGTGACGCCGGCGATGAGGGCCGGGAGCCACGGAAATGAGCGGCTGCAGCGGTCTCCGCGCGCGGCTCGCCGCCCGGATGCACGCGGGCGGATGGGAGCCGCCGCACTACGAGCGTCTCAAGCCGAAGCTGCTGAATCCTCTGGAGGGCCAGGTGATCGAGATCGGTCCCGGCTCCGGCGTCAACCTCACGTATTACCGGGACAGCATCTGCTGGACCGGGATCGAGCCCAACGTCTTCTTGCACGAACGCATCCGGAGCAGGGCGGCTGGGATCGGGTTCGCCACCCGGTTGTCGACCGCAACCGCAGAGCGCCTCGACCTGCCCGACGGGAGCGTCGACGCGGTGGTCGGCACGCTCGTCCTCTGCTCGGTGGACGACCCGGCCCGCGCGTTGGCCGAGCTCCTGCGCGTGCTCAAACCGGGCGGCCGCTACGTGTTCATCGAACACGTCGCGGCGCCCCTCGACACCCGGACCCGCCGCCTCCAGGAGGCGTGGACCCCGATCCTGCGGCGTCTGCCCGGTGGGTGCAGTCCGAACCGCGAGACCGGGCGCATGATCAAGCGGACGGGCTTCGGTGCCGTCGCCGAGGAGTCCTTTGAGCTTCCGCTTTCTTTCGGCATCGCGTTGCCGCATATCGCGGGGACCGCGATCAAATGAGGGCGGCAAGCCTTTTCCACGCCGCGATCTCGGGCCGTATTCCCCCTCACTGGCGCGCGAGAGGGAATACGTCCCGAGATCGCCGACACCCGCCGCAACGGCAGCCCACCGTGCGCGGGAACGCGGCCCGAAGCGGTCACTGACGGGCCAGCTCCCGCTCCAGTACGGTGCGCAGATCGAGCGGCGATCGGCCGGTGATCCGCTCGACCGTATCGGTGACCCGGTCCTCGGCCCCCGACCCCACGAGCGTGTCGAGCCGGGCGAGCATCCCCGCCGCCTCCGGTGCCATCACCCCGGAGAGCCGTTGCTCGACCGACCCCTGGTCCACCGCCTCGTGAACGGTCTGCCTCCCGGTGACGTCACCGTAGATCTCGGCCACGTCACCGTAACTGAGCGCTTCCGGTCCCGTCAGGAGCAGTTCCCGATCCGCTAGGGCCTCGCCGGTCAGTGCTCGTGCGGCCACCGAGGCGATGTCAGCGGCGTCGATGAACCCCACGCGCCCGGTTCCGGTCGCCGTCACGATCCTGCCCGTCTCCCGGAGGCCGACGGCGTGGAAGTGGTCCCCGGTGAAGTTCTGCATGAACCAGGACGGGCGGAGAACGGTCCACTCCTCGAATATGTCGGCGAGCGCTTCGTGCACCTTGCCGGAGGCCGGACCGCCTGCGGGAATGACCGACGCACTGAGGAGAACCGCGCGGCGCATGCCTTGCAGGCGCGCCCGTTGCAGGAACGGGACCATGACGGAGGCGGGATCCGGGTCCAGCGGGGGAGGCACGAGGTAGACGCTGTGGGCATCCCGCAGCGCCGAATCGTGAGTCTCGGGGGCGTACCAGTCGAGCTCCACGGCCTCGGCACCGACAGCCGCGGAAGGGTGCCGACTGGCCGCGGTCACCGCGACCCCGTGTCTGAGGAGCTCGGGTACGAGCGCGCGGGCGGTGGTGCCGGTGGCCCCCGTCACGAGGACCCGCGAGCGCCCCCTCATGCCCCGGTCTCCATCTCCATCGCGACCAGGGGGTTCCAGTAGTCGCGGTAGGAGGTGATCAACCCGTTGGCGGCTTCGAGGACGACGACGTACTGCTGCTCGAAGGGCGCGCCCGTCGCCTTGACGCGTGCTCGGACGCTCATCTCCAGGATGGCGGTGCCCGGATCGGTCGTCTCGTGCACCCGCAGGGCCGGTTCCTCGTCGACCTGGAGGGCGCCGGGCAGGTGACTCATGTACTCCGCGACCGCGGACCTGCCTTCGAGGCTCCGCGGGCGGCCGGGCGGTGCGAACGGGAACTCGAAGACGACGTCCTCGTCCAGGAGCTCCGTCCAACCGGCGAGATCGTCCCGCCACAGCCGGGTGATCCCCTCGCGGAACAGCTCTGCGGGGGTGAGCACGGTCTTTTCCGTGGGCATGCCGTAGCCTCCACTATAATTCGGACTGGCAGTCCGGATAAGGATACGGACCGACGGTCCGTTTTTCAAGGGTGGAGTGGATGGCCAAACGTACTGAGCGCTCCGACGCCGTCCGTAACCGGTTGGCCGTGCTGGCCGCCGCGGACAGGCTCTTCGCCGAGTCACCCCACGGAGCCGCCGTGTCGATGGACGAGATCGCAGAGGCGGCCGGCGTCGGCAAGGGAACCCTGTTCCGCCGTTTCGGCGACCGAGCGGGTCTGGTGCGCGCTGTCTTCGAGGCCCGGACCGAGTGGCTTCGCGATGCGGTCGCCTCCGGTCCCGATCCCCTGGGCCCCAAGACACCGCCCCGGCAGCGGATCGTGGCCATAATGCAGGCCATCGTGCGGGTCAAACTCGACAACGGCCGCCTGGCGCGTGCGCTGGAGGACGCCCCGGCCGGGCGCGCCGACGGCACGCTCTTCGAGTCCGAGCCCTACCGCTGGATCCACGGGGTGCTCGTCGACGCCATCGGCCGGGCCTCACCCCGGCTCAATGCCGCCTGGGCGGCGCACGCCCTGCTCGCCACGGCGAGGGCGGACCTCCTGGACCATCTCACAAGCGTCGACGGGATGACGGACGAGCAGCTGCTGGAGAATGTGCGGATCCTCGCCGAGCTGGTCCTGGACGAGGGCTGATGCCACCGCCCGGGAGCGTGGAGCCGCCCCTGGGCCACCCTCCTGGCGGCCGGGTCAGCTGCGTCCGTGGCGCCAGTCGGGGAACGGGGCGGTGTCGGCGACGGCGACGTTGATCCTGGCCAGGGAGCGGCTGAAAGCCGCAGCCAGGTCGACCAGCATCCGTTCGAAGCCGGCGTGGTCGGCCCACTCCACGGGCGGGGCTGCTGCGGGACCGTCCTCCCCGAGGAGTGCGCAGGTGAGCCGCAGCCGCCCGTTCCGGGGGAGAATGCGGACCTGACGGCGGGTCGAGGGCGCGTAGAAGCCGATCTCACACGGCTGCGACGCGCGGACGGCGTCGAGGGTCTCGGGGAAGTCCTCCATGACGGTGGAGAGGTCGTAGTCGACGTCGACGTTCCAGGCCAGGCCGAACCCGTCGACCCGGAACACGCAGTCGGATTCGGCCAGGACCGCGCAGGCCAGCATGGCCGTCCGCGGGTATTCCCCGCCCCATTCCCACTCCTCCAGCAGTCCGGCCTCGTGGTCGCTGAGGTCGGCCCCGGTCGCTTCGGTCAGCGTCATCGAGAACATATGGCCGTAGTCTTCCCCGTTCGCCCCCCGCCAAAGGGCCGGGGCAGAACGCCGGAGCGCCGTGATCGGCCGGACCGCGGTCGATGTCCTCGACGCGCAGCTCCGCGCCGACGATTTCGCCTGCCTGGCCGACGACGGCCGCTGACGCCTCCGCGGCCGCTTCTTTGGCGGCCGGGCAGAATGTGCCGGGACCGGCCGGCGCAGGGGGCTGTTGCACGCCGACCGGTCTCGCGCCTACCGACCCGGTCGCGGAATCACCCTGGGGCCGCCAACGGCGTCACCGACGCCTTCTCCAGAATGACCCGGTGCCGACCGGCGTAGACGTTCATCGATGTGCCGCGGAGGAACCCCACGAGGGTGAGGCCGGAGTCGGCCGCCAGGTCGACGGCCAGCGACGACGGTGCCGAAACCGCCGCCAGTACGGGGATGCCCGCCATCAGCGCCTTCTGCGCCAGCTCAAAGGAGGCGCGCCCCGAGACCATCAGCGCGGTCTCGCGCAGCGGCAGCCGGTCCTGGCGCACCGCCCACCCGATCAGCTTGTCGACGGCGTTGTGCCGGCCGACGTCCTCGCGCACCGCGAGCAGGTCCCCTTCGGTGGTGAACAGCCCCGCCGCGTGCAGCCCCCCGGTGCGGTCGAACACCCGCTGGGCCTCCCGCAGCCGGTCGGGCATCCGGCTCAGCTGCGCGACCGTGAACCGTGCGGGATCCTCCGCGACCGACCAGGAGGCGACCGTGGCCACCGCCTCCAGACTGGCCTTCCCGCACAGTCCGCACGAGGACGTGGTGTAGAAGTTGCGCTCCAGCGTCATGTCCGGGAGCGGCACCCCCGGCGCCAGGGTTACGTCGAGCACGTTGTAGGTGTTGGAGCCGTCCTCGGTGGCGCCGGCGCAGTAGCGGATGGCCGCTATGTCGCCGGCGCCCGTGGCCACGCCCTCGCTCACCAGGAACCCGGCGGCCAGGTCGAAGTCGTGGCCGGGCGTGCGCATGGTCACGGTGAGGGGGCCGCCGTTGAGCCGGATCTCCAGCGGCTCCTCCGCGACCAGGGTGTCGACGCGGTCGTTGACCGCCTCGCCCCGGATGCGGAGCACTTTTCCGCGGACCGTGACACGTCCCATGAGCCCCTCTGCCTTTCCGGCGCCGTGCGCCCGTGACCTTCGGGTCCACCGGGGAGATCTTCCCCGGATCGTGCCTGTTCAGTCGTTTCTGCTCAGTCGCGCCTGCGCTGCTGTACGTGCTGGAAGCCGAACCTGCCCTTGATGCACAGGTTTCCGTGCGTCACCGGGTTGTCGTGCGGCGACGTCACCTTGACGATCTCGTTGTCCTGAACGTGCAGTGTCACGTTGCAGCCGACACCGCAGTAGGTGCACACGGTGGTGGTCTGGGTCTGGCGTTCCTCGTCCCAGGTCCCTTCGGCGCGCATGTCGAATTCGGTGGCAAAGGACAGCGCGCCGGTGGGGCACACCTCGATGCAGTTGCCGCAGTACACGCACGCCGAGTCCGGCAGCGCCACATCGTGCTCGGTGGAGACCCGGGCGTCGAAGCCGCGCCCGGCGATCCCGATGGCGAAGGAGTTCTGCCACTGCTCCCCGCAGGCGTCCACGCACTTGTAGCACATGATGCACTTGCCGTAGTCGCGCACGTAGAGGTCGTTGTCGACCTTGGCCGGCTGCTCCACCGTGGCCGCGACCGAGCCGTCGCCGACCTCGTGGGTCCCTGCGTGGCGGGCGTCGCGCTCGCCCAGCGGGGCGGGGTCGGCGCGCGGACCGAACCGGTCGGGCCGGGCGCCGTAGCGCTCGTTCCACTCGTCGACCTTGGGCGTGGTGGACAGGTCCACCGAGGACCCGAGGAGTTCCAGCACCATCTTGCGGCTGTGGCGCACGCGCTCGGAGTCGGTGGCGACCGCCATGCCCTCCTCGACCGCGCGCGAGCACGCCGGGGCCAGGGTGCGGGCGCCCTCGACCTCCACGACGCACACGCGGCAGGCGTTCCTGGGCGCCAGGGTGTCGCCGTAGCACAGGGTGGGCACGTCGGTGCCCATCGCCTCGCAGGCCTCCATGATGGTGGAGCCTTCGGGGACGCGGACCTCGCGTCCGTCGATGGTGACGTCGACCAGCCGCCGCGGCGGGGCCAGGGTTACCGGGGTAGTGGTCACCGGACCTCCTTCAACGTTTCCTTTTCGGCGCCGAAGACGCCCAGCCGGTCGATGGCCGATTCAACGGCGTTCCAGGCGGTCTGGCCCAGCCCGCAGATCGAGGCGTCGCGCATCGCCGCCCCGACTTCGCGCAGCAGGGCCAGGTCGGTGCGGCGCGGGCCGGAGCCCAGCTGGAGCCGGCGCAGCGCCTCCTCCTGGCGCACGGTGCCCACGCGGCAGGGGACGCACTGCCCGCACGACTCGTCGCGGAAGAAGGCCGCGATGCGCACCAGGATCGCTGCCAGGTCGACGCTGTCGTCGAGCACCAGCACCACGCCCGAACCCAAGGTGGCGCCCGCGTCGCGGGCGCCCTCGAAGGTGAGCGGGATGTCGAGTTCATCGCCGCGCACGAACCCGCCCGCGGCGCCGCCGAGCAGCACGGCGCGCGGTTGCCGGGGCGTGTCGCCGGTTCCCGCGCCCCCGGCCAGCTCCAGCAGTTCGCGCAGGGTCGCCCCGAAGGGCACCTCATAGACCCCGGGGCGGCGCACCGAGCCCGAGACGCAGAACAGTTTGGGCCCGGTCGAGCTCCCCGTGCCGATGCGGGCGTAGGCGGGGCCGCCCATGAGCATGATCGGCAGCACGTTCACCAGCGTCTCGACGTTGTTGACCGCCGTCGGC
The DNA here is from genome assembly GCA_021793235.1 of Actinomycetes bacterium. GTDB lineage: Bacteria > Actinomycetota > Actinomycetes > Streptosporangiales > Streptosporangiaceae > JAJYTD01. The sequence continues at coordinate 12,066 of JAJYTD010000031.1, forward strand.
TGGTCGAAGAGCCCGCGCTCCACCGGAAACGGCGGCTTGGTGCGCGGCTCGCCGCGCAGCCCCTCGATCGAGTTGAAGATCGCGGTCTCCTCGCCGCAGATGTAGGCGCCGGCGCCGCGCCGGATCTCGATGTCGAAGTCGAAGCCCGAGCCGAGGATGTCGGTGCCGAGCAGGCCGCGCGCACGCGCGCGGGCGATCGCGTTCTCCAGCCGGGACAGCGCCCGCGGGTACTCGCCGCGGATGTAGAGGTAGCCGGTGGTGGCGCCGTTGGCGTATCCGGCGATGGTCATCGCCTCGATCACCGAGAACGGGTCGCCCTCCATCAGCACCCGGTCCTTGAACGTGCCGGGTTCGCTCTCGTCGGCGTTGCAGACGAGGTAACGGGGGGTCTCGGGGCGGCGGGCGGTGCCCTCCCACTTGCGGCCGGTCGGGAACGCGGCGCCGCCCCGGCCGACGAGCCCGGAGTCGCTCACCTCCCGGATCACCCCGCTCGGGCCCAGGCGCAGGGCTTCGCGCAGGGCGGCGTAGCCGCCGTGGGCGCGGTAGTCGTCGAGGCTCTGGGGGTCGACGGTGCCGATGCGGCGCAGCAGGACCAGGCCGGGGTCGCCGGCCTGGGGCACCGCCGCCGCCTCGGGAGGCTCCGGTGCGGATCCGGGCAGGGGAGCGGGGGAGAAAGTGGTGGCCGGGCGGTGGCCGTTGGGCGACCCCTCGGCGGCGGGGGAGGGCATCAGGGCCTCGGCGGTGGCGGGGGCGGCCACGGCGTAGGCGGGCGGATCCCCGGCCTCGATGGCCAGGGCGGCCGGTGCGCGCTCGCACATCCCCAGGCAGGGGCTCTCGTGCCAGGTGAGGTCCTGCCTCTCGGTTCCGGGCGCCCCGAGGCGCTCGGTGAGGTCGGCGCACAGGCGGTCGGATCCGCGGGCTGCGCACGCGATGTCGGTGCAGACGTGCACGACGCGGCGGGGGCGCTGGTGCAGGGCGAACATGGCGTAGAAGGACGCGACGCCGTAGGCCTCGGCAGGGGGGACGGTCAGCCGACGGCAGATGTAGTCCAGCGCGGCCTGGCTGATCCAGCCGATGCGGTCGTTGACGGCGTGCAGGGCCGGCAGGAGGAGGTCGCGCCGCCCGCGGGCGGCGTGGCCGCCCGCGGCGAAGCGCAGGTCTGCGGACTGGCGTTCGCCGCCGTCCCAGCCCGATTCCGGCGGGCCGAGGACGGTGTCCACGGCGGCTTTCTCAGCGTCGGTCGGCACAGCATCCAGGAAGTGCAGGTCCACGTCCCCGGTCACCTCGAATCCGTGTAAGCCACATCACAGGACTTTGTATACGGGCTACAGTATGCTTTGGCGTGGATGTCGGCAAGCCCCCTCTTTCACATGGTTTCCAGCGGGGGCTCGCAGCTGGAACCGGGGGGTCGGCATGCACGCGGGGCAGTGCCGCCACTGCCCCGCGCACAGGCCGGTGCGTGCTGGATACCGGGGATACCCGGGCCGCCTATGCCGATGCGGGAACGGGCGGCTGCTCCGCGGCCCCGGCCGCCTGGGCGACCTTGTCGATGCGCACCGCTGCGGCCTTGTACTCGGCCGTCCCGGCGATCGGGTCGGTCGCGTCGATGGTGAGCAGCTGCGTGTCGACCTGGTCGGGGAAGTGGAAGGTCATGAACACCAGGCCGGCGCGCATGGCCGGGGTGACCGCCACCGGGACCAGGACCGATCCGCGGCGCGAGGACACCCGGACCGTCTCGCCGTCGGCCAGGCCGAGCCGCTCGGCGTCCTCGGGCGAGATGTCCAGCGTCTCGCCCCGCCGCAGGGGAGAGGAGAACCCGCTGGACTGCACACCGGTGTTGTAGTCGTCCAGCCGGCGCCCGGTGGTGAGGCGGAAGGGGTAGTCGTCGTCGAGCAGGTCCACCGGCGGCGAGTGGCCCACCAGGCCGAACGGCGCGGGCTCGCCCCGCTCGGCGGGGTCGGCCGACCACAGCCGCCCGTGCAGGTAGCCCGGCTCCAGGCTGTCCTCGGAGTAGCACGGCCACTGGATGCCCTGGTGCTCCTCCAGCCGGGTATAGCTCATGCCCCGGTGGATGGGGGACAGGGCGCGCAGCTCGTCCCAGACCTCCTCGGCCGTGGGGTGCTTCCAGGGGTGGCCCATCCGCTCGGCGATGTCGCAGAGGATGGCGATGTCGTCGCGGGCGCCGGGCGGCGGGTCCAGCGCCTTGCGCACGAGCTGGACGCGGCGCTCGCTGTTGGTGAAGGTCCCGTCGGATTCGCACCAGGATGCGCTGGCCGGCAGCACGATGTCGGCGAGCTGGGCCGTGCGGGTCAGGAACAGGTCCTGGACCACCAGGTGGTCCAGCGTGGCCAGGCGCCTGACGGTTTTGGTCGTCTCCGGCTCCGACTGCACGGGGTTCTCCCCGATGACGTAGAGCGCCTTCAGCTCGCCCTCGTCCATCGCCTCGAACATCTGGGTGAGCGTCCGGCCGCGGTTCGGCTGGAGCGTGGTGTTCCAGGCCTTCTCGAACCGGGAGCGGATATCGGGGTCCAGGATGTCCTGGAACCCGACCAGGCGGTCGGGGATGGCGCCCATGTCGCCGCCGCCCTGGACGTTGTTCTGTCCGCGCAGCGGCTGCAGCCCCGACCCGTAGCGGCCCACGTGCCCGGTCAGCAGGGAGAGGTTGATCAGCGCCCGCACGTTGTCGGTGGCGTTGTGGTGCTCGGTGACGCCCAGCGTCCAGCTCAGCTGCGCGCGCTCGGCCAGGGCGTAGGCGTGGGCCAGTTCGCGGATCGCCTCGGCCGGGACGCCGGTCTCGGCCTCGGCGGCGGCCAGGGTCCAGGGTTCGACGAATTCGCGGTACTGCTCGAACCCGGTGGTGGCCCGCTTGATGAACGTGTCGTTGGTCAGCCCGGCGTGGATGATTTCGCGGCCGATGGCGTGGGCCAGCGGGATATCGGTGCCGACGTTGAGGCCGAGCCAGCGGTCGGCCCACTGTGCCGAGGAGGTGCGGCGCGGGTCCACGACGAACAGGCGGGCGCCGCGGTGCACGCCCTTGAGCACGTGCTGGAAGAAGATCGGGTGGGCGAACCGGGGGTTGCCGCCCCACACCACGATCAGGTCGGTGTTCTCCACCTCTTCATAGGAGGAGGTGCCGCCGCCGGAGCCGAAGGCGGCCGAGAGCCCGGCCACGCTCGGCGCGTGGCAGGTCCGGTTGCAGGAGTCGACGTTGTGGGTGCCGATGACCACGCGGGTGAACTTCTGCGCCATGTAGTTCATCTCGTTGGTGGCCCTGGCGCAGGAGAGCATGCCGAAAGCGTTGGGTCCGTGCTGCTGGACGCTGCCGGTGAACGCGGCGGCCGCGCGGTCGAGGGCCTCCTCCCAGGAGGCCGGGCGCAGCTCGCCGCCCTCGCGGATGAGGGGGCGGGTGAGCCGTTCGTAGGGGGTACTGTGTCGGTCCGATCGCATCTGTGGCCTCGCTTGGGTCGCCGTGACCGAGGTCCGGAAATACTGTCTACAGTATGCGGGGGCGCGGGAAGCGGCAAGGGGGAACAGGGGTGTGCGCCAGGTCAGGGCGCGGGAGCCGGCGCGGTGGCCGGTGCGGGGGTCGGGGGCGCGACCGGCGCGGTGGCCCCGGCGGTACCGTCGGCCAGCCGTTCGTTGAGCAGCCGCGCCACCGCGTCCATCGCCCGTAGGGTCGGCGCGTGGACCCCGGTGAGGTCGGCCAGCTCGACCACGGCCGTCAGGAGGACGTCCAGTTCCATGGGCCGGCCGCGCTCGACGTCGTGCAGGGTGGAGGTCCGGTGGTCGCCGGCCCGTTCGGCCCCGGCCAGGCGGCGCTCGATCGAGACGCCCGGCGTGACCCCCAGCCGGGCGGCCACCTCCAGAGTCTCGGCCATCATGGCGCGGGCCAGCCCGCGGGTCGACCGGTCGCGGCAGATCTGGGCCATGGTGGAGCGGGTCAGCGCGCTGAGCGGGTTGAAGGTGATGTTGCCCATCAGCTTCACCCAGATGTCCTCGCGCAGCTCCGGCTCGACCGGGCATTTCAGTCCGCCGGCCGTCATGGCCTCGCTGAACGCGCGGCAGCGCGCTGAGACCGTCCCGTCGGGCTCGCCGATGGAGAACCGGGTGCCCTCCATGTGCCGGATCACCCCCGGGCGGACGATCTCGGTGGCGGCGTAGACGACGCAGCCGATCGCGCGCTCCACGGGGACCGCCCGGCTGACCGCGCCCCCGGGATCGACCGTGTGGATGCGGCGCCCGGCGAACGGGCCGCCGATTCCGTGGAAGTACCACCACGGGATGCCGTTCTGCGCGGCCACCACAGCGGTGGAGGGGCCGAGCAGCGGCCGCAGCAGCGGTCCGGCCGCGGCGTAGTGCTGCGCCTTGAGGCCGAGGAAGACGAAGTCGACCGGTCCGACCTCCGCGGGGTCCGATGTGGCGTGCGGGTGCGCGGTGAAGTCGCCGCGCGGGCTGAGGACGCGCACACCATCGGTGCGCAGGGCCTCCAGGTGCGCCCCGCGGGCGATGAGGTGGACATCGGCCCCGCCGCGCTGCAGTGCCGCGCCCGCATAGGCGCCGATCGCGCCGGCGCCCAGAACAGCGATGCGCATGTGGTCTCCTTTCGTTCGGCCGGCAAAGTTGTATACAGTATTCCAACAAGGGGGTGCGGCAGCCGAGGTGCGGTAAAGGAGAAGGAACGTGCGACTGGAAGAGAATGGGAAGATTCCCCGTTCTTCTCCTCCCTGCTCGGCTGCCGTCCGCGCCCGCCGATCGAACGCCTTCCTGGATTTCGTAGACTGTCTACATCATTCGGATGCGGAGTCGGAGTAGCGTCTATGTCCTCTCAGCCGTTGAAGATCGCGGTGGCCGGTCGGGTACAGCGGCCCGCCCCGCTGCGCGAGGCCGTCTACGAGTCGATCCTTGATCTGATCACCACCCGGGAACTGCCACCGGGACGGCACCTGGTCGAGAGCGAGCTCGCCGAGCACCTGGGCGTCTCTCGCCAGCCGGTGCGCGAGGCGCTGCAGCGCCTCGACAACGAAGGCTGGGTCGACCTGCGGCCCGGCTACGGAGCGTTCGTGCACACCCCCACCGAGAGCGAGGCCGACCAGTTGCTGGCGGTGCGCGCGCTCCTGGAGACGGAGTCGGCGCGGCTGGCCGCACGCAACGCCGGGCCGGCCGAGATCGACCTGCTCCGGCAACTGTGGCGGTCCGGTACCGAGGCGGTGGGCGACAACGACGTCGACGCCGTGGTCACCGCCAACGCCGACTTCCACCGCGGCGTGACCCACGCGTCGGGAAACCGGGTCCTGGCCGAACTGGCGGCCCAGGTCGACCGCCGCGTCCGCTGGTACTACGCGCCCATCGCGCGTGCGCGCGGCCACGCCTCCTGGGACGAGCACGCCTGCATCATCGACGCCATCGCCGCGGGCGAGGAGGCCGAAGCGGCCCGCCTCATGCGCGAACACACCGAACGCACCCGCCGCACCTATCACGAGCAGGTCGAGGAGCCGTCCGCGCAGTAAGCCCGTCACACGTGGTCGCGCGGGATATCGGTGTTCCACGTGTGGGCGAACACGCGCTGACCGCCCTCATAGGCGTCGAGCGTGGCGTGCAAGCAGAACTTCCGCGGTGTCGAGGTGAGCACGGTCGTGGTGACCGTCTCCACGTCCCAGTCGCCGCGGCAGAACCGCATGTGCCATTCGGTCCGGCCGCGTACAGAGGAGAAGTCGTCGCCCTGGGAATCATAGACCTCCACCGAGCGGCGGGTGACATCCAGGTCGATGTCCTCGAAGCGCACCGTCCCCAGGTCTTTGATCACCTCCAGCGAGGAGCGGTAGCCCACCAGGTCGCGCCGCACCTCCCAGCCCTGCTCGCCCGGTTCGACCTGTGTGGTCACCAGCGGTGGCGCCCCCTCCGGGTCGCCGAAGGGGCGCGGGGACACCTGATCGGCCTCCTCGGTGGGGCGCACCGGCAGCATGAGCTCGGTCCGCCCTTCCAGCAGCACCGTGAGCACCACCGGTTCGGGCGGCGGCCAGGCCAGCGGCCAGTACGACGTCGAGATCGACACCCGGATGCGGTGCCCGGGCGGAAAGGCCTGCGCGCAGCCGTTCATCGGGATATCCACCCGGTAGCGCTCGCCCGGCACCAGTTCCTCGGGGGCGTCGTGCCCGCGGGTGTGCGTCAGGTTGAGCAGCCCGTAGGTGACCCGGGTGGCCTTGCCGTCGGGGGCGACATCGGACAGCCGCACCGCGGCCATCGCCACGGGCCGGTCCACGGTGAACTCCAGGTTCAGCACGGGCGCCCCCAGGATCTCGACGCGCTCGGTCAAGACGTCGCTGTCGAAGACGAGTGAGCCCCCGTCGTCCTCCCGCTGGTCAGAAGGCAGGTCCGGGGGCGCGTTGTAGGAGCACCACTTGCCGGCGAACTGGCCGACCGACAACGGTGACTGGACCATGGCCTGCGCCGGCTCGACCTCGGCGTCGAGCGGGGCGAGGCGGTGCAGTTCTACGGGATAGCGCTCATAGCGGACACGGGGCGAGGGCCATCGGGTCTCGCCCACCCAGCGCCCGGGCCGCTCGGTATAGGAGGTGGAGGGCGGCACGCTCTCCTGCATCCAGATCCGCAGCACCGGATCGTCCATGATGCCGTTGTCGGTGCCTTTGAGCCACCGGTCCCACCAGCGGACGCACTGCTGCAGAAAACCGATGGCCGGACCCGGGACCCCGATGTGGGGGTACTTGTGCGACCACGGCCCGACCAGCCCCAGCCGGGGCACATCCAGTCCTTCCATCAGCCGGAACACGGCATTGGAGTAGCCGTCGGCCCAGCCGCTCACCGCCATCACCGGCACCTCGATCGCGGAGAGGTCCTCACACACCGAGCCGTGCCGCCAGTAGTCGTCGCGGCGCTGGTGGCGCAGCCACGTGTCGAGCCACAGGCCGCTGCGGTCCAGCCGCTCATGCCACATGTCGCGCCACTGCGGCCCGACCACGTCGGGATCGGGCGGGCAAGAGGTGTAGGCGAACATGGTGGAGGCCCACGAGAGGTTGTCGCCGAGCAGGCAGCCGCCCATGTAGTGGACGTCGTCGGCGTAGCGGTCGTCGGTGGAGGACAGGGTGATGATCGCGGCCAGGCTCTCGGGCTGCCGGGCCGCCACCTGCAGGGCGTTGAAGCCGCCCCAGGAGATCCCCATCATGCCGGTCTGCCCGGTGCACCAGGGCTGTGCGGCCAGCCAGGCCAGCACCTCCTCGGCATCGCGCAGCTCCTGCTCCAGGTACTCGTCCTGGAGCACCCCCTCGGAGTCGCCGCTGCCCCGCAGGTCCACCCGGGCGCACGCATAGCCGTGGCCGGCCATATAGGGGTGGTGGATGGAGTCGCGCTGGGCCGTGAGGTCGCGCTGCCGGTAGGGGATGAACTCCAGCACGGCGGGGACCGGTTCGTCGTCGGAGTTCTTCGGCCGCCAGATCCGGGCCGCCAGCCGGGTGCCGTCGGCCATGGGGATCCAGATACCGCCGTCCTCCCGTACCTCGTGCGGCAGGGACGTCACCGTGCGCATGCGCGATCACTCCTTCCCGTCGACCTCATCGCTCTCCTCGACATCCTCGATCTCGAACGGCAGGCGGGCCAGGCACAGCTCGTAGGTGCGCCAGAGCTCCTCGGTGCCCTCGGCCCCCACGAAGACCTCCACGAGCTCGTAGCTGTAGCTGTCCTGCAGCTGCATATCGGACAGCCGGACACCGGGGTCGACCATGATCCGGGCCGTGGTGCCCGGGATGTCCTGCTCCATCCGGACGACATCGTCCTTATTGGGCGCATAGTGCACGATGCCGTCGGTGAACCGGCGCAAGAACCACTTCGCGGCGACGCTGTACTCGCCGTGCCCCGGATCCAGTTCCGGTTCGCGGCCCAGCGCCAGCCGGACCTCGACCTCGTGGTTGGGGGTGCCGTCGACCAGTTCGAACAGTTTCGCGTGCGACTGGGAATGGCGGGGGTTGATCTCCAGCAGCCGGATGTCGTCGGTCTCCGGATCCCAGAAATACTCGATGTTGAACGTCGAGGAGTCCAGCCCGATCCGCCGGATGACGCGCGTGGAGATGTCGGTGAGGCGGTCGCGGACCGGCCCGGGCAGGCTGGAGGGGTACTGGTAGCTCAGGAAACTGGGGGAGTCGGGGTAGGTGGCCGAGTCCACGATCCCGTAGACGGTGGGCTCCCCGCCCCGGCAGTAGCCCTCCACGGTCACCTGCTGCCCGCTGACCTCCTCCTCGGCCAGGCACGCCGATCCGCCGGCCCGAGCCACCGCCTCGGGCAGCTCGATGCGGTCCAGCACGAACTCGAACGGCTCCCCCAGGCGGCCGGCGCCCTCCGCGATCTCGGCCAGGGCGGCGCGGAAGCCCGCATCGTCCTCGACGCGAAACGCCAGCTCCGAGGAGTAGGACTTCACCGGCTTGAGCCACAGCGGATAGGAGAGGTGCTCCGGAGGGCGCTCTGCGTCGAAGCCGACCTCGGCGAAGCCCGGCACCTCGTCGATGACGGTGCTCTGCTCCAGGCGGCTCCAGTACTTGTGCTCGCACTTGACGACCGCCTCCAGCGGGGCCGACGGCAGCCCTCGCTCCGCGCACAGGATCGGAACCAGGGTGCTCACCGGAAAGTCCCAGTAGCCCATGATCGCATCCACCGTGCCGTCGAACGCGTCGAGCTCGGCCCGCGCGGCCGCCAGCAGCCCGGGAAGGTCGATGTCGCCGCGCAGCCGCGGGATGTCCAGCAGCGGATGGAAGCGGTACTGGGAGAGGTGGGGAAGGCTGTCCATGGTCGCGCGGTTGTGCTCGTCCAAGCCGAGCACGAAGATGTTCTCGCTCAAGGGCGTACCCCTTTCGTCGCGTCGCACCGACCGCGACTACCCACCCCGGCCGCTTTCACCCGTGAACCTCCGCAGAGGCCGGGATCGACGTGGGGCGGGGCCGGGCCCTTTCAGTCGCGGCGGGTGTAGGTGGCCCCCGGCTTCAGCTCGGATCCCTCGAAGAGGTCGGAGACGGTGACGAAGTGGTACCCCTTGGCGTGGAGCCGGCGGAGCACGTCAGGGACCGCGTCGACGGTGGACTTGTGGATGTCGTGGAAGAGCACCACGCTGCCCGGGCGGGTGTCCGCCACCGCGATGTCGACGACCTTCTCGGAGTCCCGGTGCTGCCAGTCGAGGGTGTCGACGTCCCACAGGATCACCGGGGCATCGGTGTGGTCGAGCGTGGTCTCGTTGAACGCCCCGTACGGCGGCCGAAGAGTGCGCGGCGGTTCCCCGGAGGCCTCCTCGATCGCCTCAGCGGTGCGGGACAGGTCCTTCTCGACGGCCGGACCGGACTTCTGCGCCAGGTTGTCGTGCTTCCAGCTGTGGCTGCCGATCTCGTGGCCCTCCTCGGCGGTCCGGGCCACCACACCGGGCATCTCCTCCACCATCTGCCCCAGGACATAGAAGGTGGCATCGGCGGAGTAGGCGTCGAGGGCGTCCAGCACCTCCCCGGTGTGTTCACCGGGGCCATCGTCGAAAGTGAGCGCAACGCAGGGAACCCGGTCGCAGTCGATGCCGCTCCCCGAGGCCGCGGCCGGCTCCGCGAACCCGCCGAGGTCGGCTCCTTCCGCTCCGGCGGCTGCGGCCTCGCCTGCGCGCACCCCGAACTCCGACAGCAGCGGCTGGGCCGTCTGGGCGTCCAGGGCGACGCGGACCCGTTGCCCGGAGTCGGCGTCGGCGGCCGGGTCGGGGAGGCTGACCACCAGGCCGCCGTTGGGCGCGAACCCGACGTCGTGCAGCGGGGAGTCCGCCAGTTCGTCGGCCAGTTCCCAGGCGGCCTGGGCATCCACATCGGATGGCTCGGACGGCTCCGCGGCCGGCGCGCTCGACTGTGCGGGCGAGGGCAGCCCCTCGGGAAGGTCCTCGGCCGCGACGCCCTGTTCATCCTGCAGCAGGCGCGACACCTGGGCGGCGGCGGTGTCGATCGCCTCCTCTCCGCTGAACAGGGCCGTCCAGGGGAGCACCGCACCGGAATCGGCGTCGTACCAGCGCGTGGTGGTCGCCACGGTCGTGCCGGAGTCGTCTTCGCGCGTACTGGTGATACGGGCCCCCAGCACGCCCTTGGCCGCCGCCAGGAAGGTGGCCTGCTGCCGGAGGGAGGCCTCGCCCTCACCGTCGTTCCCGGTCATGAAGTCGGTGTGGTTCTCGGCCATGGAGGTGCGGATTTCGCTGGTGAACGCCGGCGCCCCCGCTACGACGGGGATCTGTGCGCTGATGCGCGGCCCGTCCTGGTCAACGGTGTACTCCTCGATGTCCACACCGTCGATCCGCTGCGGGGCCATGGTGATCAGGTCGCCCTTCGCCTCGAGCTCGCTCTCGGGAACGCCTCCCGGAACAGCCAGGAGGGACAGCGCGACGCCGGCGAGCAGCACGGCTCGCACACGGGTCGGGAAGCGCAGCACCACAGACGGCCTCGTCATGACGGAATCGCGGACGGGTTGAGCGGGAGGCGGACGAAGCGCGGCGTGAACGCGGAGCCCCCGCACGGCGAACATACGGCGGGGCCGTCGCCGGTGCAATTCTGCCCAATACCGGCGTGGCGCCACGGCGCGGGCGCACCAGCCCCGCGGACAAAGGCGGATCCGACGGCCGGACCACCGCATCAACACGCAGAGTCGCCGGTGTCCGGACCGGTCCGAGGACGGCTCGATCGTGGCGCGCCCTGAGCGCGATCAGAGGGTCAAGGCCGGGTCAAGGCAGCCGCGCGCCGCGCGCCCGTCCGGTTTGGGATGGGCTGGTGAGCGGCATACAATTCCTCTCTGTGACTGAAGAAACCGCCGCGAACCGTGCTCCGAACCTGCCCACCCAGTACTCCCCTGGGGAGGTAGAGAACAAGCTGTACCAGCGTTGGGACGCGGCCGGTTACTTCAAGGCCGACCCCAAGAGCGGCAAAACCCCGTTCTCGATCGTGATCCCCCCGCCCAACGTCACCGGCGTGCTGCACTTGGGCCATGCCTTCGGCCACACCATCAAGGACGCGCTCATCCGGCGTGCCCGCATGCAAGGGCTGGAAGCGCTGTGGCTGCCGGGTACCGACCATGCGGGCATCGCCACCCAGACCCTCGTGGAGCGGCACCTGGCCACGACCGAGGGCAAGTCCCGCCACGACCTGACCCGCGAGGAGTTCGTCCAGCGGGTCTGGGCCTGGAAGGAAGAGTACGGCGGGAAGATCCTCGGCCAGATGCGGCGCTTGGGCGACAGCGTGGACTGGTCGCGCGAGCGGTTCACCATGGACGAGGGGCTGTCCCGGGCGGTCGGCACGATCTTCAAGCGGCTGTTCGACGACGGGCTGATCTATCAGGCCGAACGGATCATCAACTGGTGCCCGCGCTGCCAGACCGCCCTGTCCGATATCGAGGTCGAGCACCGCGACGACGACGGTGAGCTGGTCTCGATCCGCTACGGCGACGAAGACGCCTCGATCGTGGTCGCCACAACGCGCGCCGAGACCATGCTGGGGGATACGGCCGTGGCCGTCCACCCCGACGATGAGCGCTACCGCCACCTGGTAGGCCAAACGGTGGAAGTCCCCCTCACCGGGCGCCGCATCCCCGTGGTGGCCGATGAGCACGTCGACCCCGAGTTCGGCACCGGCGCGGTCAAGGTCACCCCTGCCCACGACCCCAACGACTTCGAGATCGGCCAGCGCCACGACCTCCCCGCCCTGGAGATCATGGACGAGCGGGGCGTCATCACCGCACACGGCCCCTTCGAAGGCTTGGACCGGTTCGAGGCCCGCCCGGCGGTGGTCGCGGCCCTGCGCCAGGAAGGGCGCATCGTCGCGGAGAAACGCCCCTACGTCCACGCGGTCGGCCACTGCTCGCGTTGCGACACCGTTGTCGAGCCGCGCCTGTCCCTGCAGTGGTTCGTCAAAGTCGCCCCCCTGGCCAAGGCCGCCGGGGACGCGGTGCGCGACGGCCGGGTGCGGCTGCACCCGCCGGAGATGGCCGCCCGCTACTTCGAGTGGGTCGACAACATGCACGACTGGTGCATCAGCCGCCAGTTGTGGTGGGGGCACCGCATCCCGGTGTGGCACGGCCCCAACGGCGAGGTGGTCTGCGTCGGCCCGGACGAGGAGCCGCCCAGCGGCGAAGGCTGGCGCCAGGACCCTGATGTGCTCGATACGTGGTTCTCCTCGGCGCTGTGGCCCTTCTCCACCCTCGGGTGGCCCGACGACACCGAGGACCTGCGCGCCTTCTACCCCACCAGTGTCATGGTGACCGGCTACGACATCCTCTTCTTCTGGGTCGTGCGCATGATGATGTTCGGCCTCTACGCCATGGCCGACCGGGGGCCACAGGAAGCGGTGCCGTTCAAGGACGTCATGCTGCACGGGCTGGTCCGCGACGAGTTCGGCAAGAAGATGTCCAAGTCGCGCGGGAACGCGGTCGACCCGCTGGACTGGATGGACACCTACGGCAGCGATGCCCTGCGGTTCACCCTCGCCCGCGGGGCCACCCCCGGTTCCGATGTGCCCATCGGCGAAGACTGGGTACAGGGCTCGCGCAACTTCTGCAACAAGGTCTGGAACGCCACCCGGTTCGCCCTCATGAACGGAGCCGCGACCGACTCGGCCCTGGCCGGCGGCGACGGTCCGCTGCCTCCGCCGGATCGGCTGTCCACCGCGGACCGGTGGATCCTCTCCCGGATGAACCGTGTCGTCGCCGAGGTGGACTCCGCCTATGCGGAGTTCCACTTCGCACGGGTGTGTGACATCCTCTACCACTTCGCCTGGGATGAACTGTTCGACTGGTACGTCGAACTGGCCAAGACCCCCCTCCAACACGGCGGAGCCGAGGCCGAGGCCACCCGCGCCGTGCTCGGCCACGTCTTCGATGTCACGCTGCGCCTGCTGCATCCGGTGATCCCCTTCGTCACCGAGGAGCTGTGGCGCACCCTGACCGGCGAGGAGTCCATCACCATCGCGCCCTGGCCCCGTGCCGAGGACCGGTCGGCCGACACAGAGGCCGAGGACACCATCGGTGAGCTGCAGACCGTCGTCACCGAGATCCGGCGGTTCCGCAGCGAGCAGAACCTCAAGTCCGGCCAGCGTGTTCCCGCGCGCATCAGCTTCGGCCGCCCTTTGCTGGCCGGATTCGAGGAGCACATCCGCGCCCTGACCCGCTTGACAGAACCCGCGGACGGCTTCGCCGGTTCAGCCGCTGTCGAGGTCGCCGGGGTGCACGTGGAAGTGGACCTCTCCGACGCCGTCGACTTCGCCGCCGAACGCAAGCGCCTGGAAAAGGACCTCGCCGAAGCCGAAAAGCGCAAGGCGGCCGCTGAAGCGCGCCTGGCCAATTCCGCGTTCACCGGCAAGGCGCCCGAAAACGTCGTGGAGAACGTCCGCATCCGGCTCAAGGAGACCGAAGCCGAGATCACCCGGCTTACCACCCGGATCGCCGCACTGCCCCAGCCCTAGACGCCGAACGGCATCCGAACGGCCAGGGCTCACCGGCGGCGCGGGCGGTCAGGAAGTACGCGACCGAAGGCGGCCGCCCGGGGCGGTGGCTGCGGCGACCCACGACCGGTGGCTGCGGCGCGGCCGGGCGGGCGCCGAACCGCGCCTGCAGGCGGAAGCGGTCCGCGAGTGGGTTCTCGCCCCTGAGGCCAGAGCCGCGACCTCCGTCTCAGCGGCCGGCGCCCTGGCCCGCGCCGGCCGCGCCGCCGCGCAGGCTCGCGCGCAGGGTCTCGACCAGCCTGGTCACCGCGGTCCTCCTGGGCTCGGGCTCCTCCTCGGTGTAGCCCGGCCGGCGGCCGGAGTGCTTGGCCTGGATGAGTTCGGCAAGCCGCTCCTGGTAGTCGTCGGTGTAGTCCGTTGGGCGCCACTCCTGGGCCATGGACTCGATCAGTTGCCCGGCGAGATCGAGCTCGTGCTCCTCCACCTGTGCCTGGGGGATGTCGGGCAGCACTGCGTCGGGGTCGCGGACCTCGTCGGCCCACCACAGGGTGCTCAGCGTCAGGACGCCGTGCTGGGGTCCGATGACCGCCAGGTGCTGGCGGTGGCGCATCACAAAGGAGGCGACGGCCAGCCGGCCGGACCGCTCCAGTGCCGCGCACAGCAGCCTGTAGGGCCGGGCCGAGGCCGCGATCTGGGGGGCCAGGTAGTAGGTGGAGTCGTACCACAGCGGCTCCACCGACCCGGCGGGCACGAACGCCGACACCTCCAGGACGCGGGAGCGGCCCAGGGCGATCCGGTCCAACTCCTCGGGCTCCAGCACCACGTAGTCGCCGTCGACCCGGGCGCCCCTGACGATGTCCCCGGTCGCCACCTCCTCGCCCGTGCGCTCGTTGACCTTGCGGTAGCGGACCCGGTCTGAAGTGCCCCGCTGAAGCTGGTAGAACCGCGTCCCGTGGTGCTCGGTCGCGCCGAACAGCCGGACCGGAACGTTGACCAGCCCGAAGGACAGCGATCCCTTCCATACCGGCGATGCCATCGGCCACCTCCCTCTCTCTCCGCTACCCCTGCCCGAGATCAGGTAAAAAGCCCGGATTTGCAGGTAAAACAGCGAAAGAGGTCCGGGAAGGCGGGCCGGAACGGGGCGAGTGCCTCCCGTGTGCCGGCGCCCGCGCCGAGGTGAAAATCTACAGCATAAAGGACGGTGGTGTTCTTCACTGGTCACCGCACCCGGCCACGACCCGAATCAATAACAAATCACCCCGGGAGCAGAACCCGGACCCGTCGGCCGCCCTCACATCTGAGAGCATCGCATCGTTTCAACGGCCATATTCGCCATAGGGAGCAGCATGAGTTACGGTCCGGGAGGTCAGCCTCCGCACGGTTCCGGGGGATGGGGAGCGCCGCCCCCTCCGCCTCCCGGCGGGCCCTACGGTCCGCCCCCGCCACCTCCTCCGCCTCCCGGCGGTGGCGGCCGCGGACCGCAGGTCAATCAGGGCAGCGCGATCGGCGCGCTGATCGCCAACATCTTCGGCCTCTTCTTCTGCTTCTGCAGCCTCTTCTCCCTCCTCCTGGCGATCCCCGGCCTGATCTGCGCCATCATCGGCACGGCGACGATGAACAGCAACGCCCAGACCTCGCGCGGATGCACCATGGCCGCCTGGGTGCTCTTCGGGCTCTCCGCCGCGCTCAGCATCCTCATGTTCATCCTGTCCATGTTCCTGTGGGGAAGCGGCGTGTGATACTCCGACTACGGGTACCGACACCTGGCCGGCACCCCGATCAGCCGACCGCGGCGGCGATGATGGCGCGGAGCTGCTCGACGATGTCGGCGCGGTCGCGCTCGAATGCGGCGTCGCTGAGCGCGCCGGCCCCGCCGCCCCGCTCTTCTGCGGCGAGCTCCAGAACGGGTGTGTGCACATGCCCGGCCGGGATCATCCGGCCGGTGGCGTCGCGCAGCAGGGTGTTGCGGTAGGCGATCTCGTTGGACAGGTCGCCCCCGCCCCGGTGCGCGGCCGGACCAGGGCCCTGCGCCCGCGCCTCGCCGTGGTCAGCGGGGAGCCCGGTGCCGTCGTGGACGGGGAAGCGCCCGGCGGCGCGTTCGACGATGGCCCGGCGGGGCAGGGAGGACACGGTCCACTGCGGCTGCGGGCGCGCCCCGGGGTGGTCGGGGCGCAACGGCACCGGTCCCGGGGCGCTCACGCCTTCGTTGTCGGCACCGCCGCCGCGCCGTGCGCCGTGGCAGGCCTGCAGGTCGAAGCGGCCCGCACGGCCCTGGCCGACGGTGATGACCGCGTCAGCGGCCACAGCGCCGGGGCCGGGAGCGTAGTGCGGGTACAGCGTGCGCTCGACCATCCCGTCGGTGAAGTCCCGCCAGCGCACTGGAAAGACCGCCGTGCGGACGACAACGGTGCGACTGCCGGCCTCGAAGGTCGCCCCGTGCAGGGTGAGCGCGGCCACGCCCGAGGGATTGGACCGACGGATGTCCGCGTCGAGCCCGAAGGGGTCGAAACCGGTGACGATGACGCGCAGGATCCGGTCGTCAAGCGGGAACACCAGGTCATCGTGGCCGCGGGAGGCATGCTCCAGCCGTCTCAGCAGCGCCGTGCGCGCGTTGCCGCCGACCTCGAAGCCCGGCGTCCAGGCGCGCAGCCGGGCGGCCAGCGCGAGCCGGGCCCAGTAGAGGGGCCGGTCGTCGGCGATCCCGTCCTGCGTGCGGACGGCCTCCGACCACAGTCGGCGCCCGTGCGAGGAGACGACCTGCTCGGCCTGCGCACTATCGGCTGCGGCGGCGAGATCGGCGGAGAACAGGGGGGCGGCCGCGGAGAAACCGGATCGGCGCAGAATCGCCTGCGGCGCCTCCAGCCCGGCTCGGGCCTCCTCGACGGTGCTGGCGGTGGTGTTCAACTGTCCACGTCCGGATCGGCGGCAAGAGGGTGCAAGAGGGGAAAATCCCTGGGGATCTTACCCTCTGTGGCGCCCGGCCCCGTCATCCCAGTCGGAAGTCCGGATCCGCCTCGATCTGGACGGCGTCCATTTGCGCCTTCTGCAGCCTGCCGGAGTAGTCCCAGTTCATCGACTGCCAGCGGGTGAACTGGTCGAGCACCCACGTCCCCGAGAGGCGGCCGCCGTTGCCCGAGCGGCCGTTGCCCCCGAACGGCAGGTGCGCCTCGGCGCCGGATGTGGAATTGTTGACGCTGACCATGCCCGCGCCGATGCCCGAGCGGAAGGCGAACGCCTTTTTCGGGTCGGTGGTGTAGATCGAGCAGGACAGCCCGTACCCCGGCCGGTTGGCGAGTTCGACCGCCTCTTCCAGGTGCCGGTAGGAGGCCACACCGACGAGCGGACCGAACGTCTCCTCGGTGAAGACCCGGTCGTCGGGCCGCACACCATTGAGGATCACCGGGTGGTAGAACAATCCGGCGGCCGGATCACCGATGAACCCCTCGCGGGGCGCGGCCGCCGTGATCCGCCCGGTCGCGGTGGAACCGAGGACGGTGTGGTGGTCGCCGATCCAGTCGAGGAAGCCCTCGAAGCGCTCGGCGAAGCGCTCGCAGATCAGCGGCCCGTAGAGGACGTCCTGGGTGGGGTCGCCCACGGCCGCCGCGGCCACGGCCTCGGCCAGCAGGTCCACGAACCGCTCGTGGACCGACTCGTGGACCAGCGCGGTGCCCAGCGAGGTGCACCGCTGCCCGGCGGTGCCGAACCCCGAGAACAGCGCTCCCTCGACGGCCAGTTCCAGATCGGCGTCCTCGGCCACCACCATCGGGTTCTTGCCGCCCAGCTCCAGGCAGGGGGTCTGCAGATGACGCCCGCACAACGCGCCGATGCGGCTGCCCACCGCGCTGGAGCCGGTGAACCCGACCTTGTCGACCAGGCCCTGGTCGAGCGCGTCGGAAAGCCCGGCAAAGGTGTCCTGCCCGTCGGCATAGACGATGTTGAGCACGCCTTCGGGAAGGCCGGCGTGGGAGAGGATCTCATAGAAGGCCCACGCGCAGAAGGCGGAGTACTCGGCCGGCTTCCACACCACCGTGTTGCCGGCGAGCAGCGCCGGCACGATGTACCAGCTCGGGACGGCAAGAGGGAAGTTGCCCGCGGTGATGACGGCGGCGACGCCGAGCGGGGTGCGGAAGGTGAACAGCTCCTTGTCGGGCATCTCCGAGGGCACGGTCTGGCCGTAGAGCCGCCGTCCTTCACCGCGGAAGAACTCGCAGGTGTCGATGGCCTCCTGGACCTCGCCGCGCGATTCCGCCAAGGGCTTGCCGATGTCGCGGGTGAGGGCTTGCGCGAGCGCCTCCTTGTTGGCCTTGACCAGGTCGCCGATGGTGGCCACGACCTGGCCCCGGACGGGTGCGGGCACCCGCGCCCACGCTGCCTGCGCCTCTTTCGCGGCGCGGCAGGCGGCCACGAAGTCCTCGGGCCCGGCCAGGCTCACCTCCGCGAGGACGTCGGCCGTGCGGGAAGGATCGGTATCGGCCACAGGCGTGCCGGCGCGCGGCAGCGGCGCGCCGGCGACGACGGACCTGAGGTCCAGGGGCGTGCTCTCAGTCAACGAAGTGCTCCATTGCTCTTGGTGGGGGGCTCGTGCGCTCCCCATAGCCCCGATCACCGGACGCGAAACCTCGCCGCGGCGGGTGCGGGCGGCGCCGCAGGGAGGGGGCGCCACGGCACCACCCGCTGGTAACGATAGGCGGCGTCCACCCGAACGGCCACATCCGCACAGCGGGCCCGCGGACGGGCGGCGGTACGCAGAGCCCGCAACGGGGAGCCTGGCAACGTTACGGCCGCGCATCGGGCAGGCTGGAGGCTTGACTTCCTCCTCTCCCTGGAGGGAGGGGGTTCCGATACGTGTTTACGCGCGTATGGGCCTTACGGCCCGGTCCTCACAGACCCGGTTTCCTGCTTCGTTGCCGATTGCGGAAGGGAGGACCCTTGCCGTTCCAGCGGCGTTGCCTGTTTGGCCAGGAACAACCGGCCATCACGGATGCGGAACGCCGAGCGGGTGTAATGCGCCGCCTGGCGGCCGTTACGGGATTTGAACCTGGGGTATTTGGCGCGGCCGGCGAAGAAGTTGCTGAAGGCGGTGTGCTGGTGGCGCAGTACCTGCTGCAGCGGAACCGAGGACACCTCGGACAGAAACGCAAGGTCTTCGGTCTTCTTCCACGCGGTCAGCGCCTGATCGGTCTGCGCCTGATCGGTCTGCGTGTAGGAGGTCTTCTGGCCGTGCTGGTGGTAGGCGGTGTGGCGGTGGGCCAGTGTCTTGTTCCATACCAGGCGCACGCAGCCGAACGTGCGGCCCAGCTGGGCCTGCTGTTCGGGGTCGGGGTAGGCCCGGCACGTGTACGCCGTCCGCATACACCCCAGTCTGCAGGAGGCCGGCACATGAGTAAGCCACCGCCCGGATTCCTCCCCGGCCTGAAAGCCGGGACCTCCTCCGGGAGGTTTTGGTGAAATCAGCATCCGCGGAACAGCCGGACGCGGGCGAGGCGCTGGAGCGGATCCGGCCGATGGCGCGCAGACCGCTGGACCTGTTGATCGCGTCCGCCGGTGCGCTCGCGATCTTCGCCGTCCTGCTGGCCGTGCGCCTCACCACCGACAGCTCCGATACCGCCGACCCGGCCGAACTGCGCGCGCTGCTGCCGTCCTCGCTGCTGGCGGTCATCGCCGGCATCGCCAACATCACGATGATCGTCCTGGTGGCCGTGACCACCGTGGAGCGCCTCCTCCGACGGGAGTTCCGCAACGTGGTGCGCGCCCTGGCCGCCGCCGTCCTCGGCTACGGGCTGGCCGGAGCCGTCAACGCCGCCGTCTTCGCCGTCTCCGGGCCCGGCGGCCCGCCCGACATCCTCGCCGCCCCCCAGCCCCACAGCGCCTTCACCAACCCGCTGCACGCCTACATCGCCGCCGCCATCGCCTACGTCGGCGCCCTGTCTCTGCGCGACCTGCCCCGCATCCGCACCGCGATGTGGGCGGGCATCGCCGCGACCGCCGCATCGGTCCTGCTGGCCGGCATCACGACCGCGCTCGCGCTGCTGCTGACCGTCCTCACCGGATGGACCTGCGCGGCGGCCGCCGGCTATGCCGTGGGCCTGCCCCGCCCGGCACAGGCCACCGACCGGCTCATCCGCGAACTCCGCCGCTTCGACCTGGAACCCCTCGGCCTCACCTCGGCCGGCACCGACGCCATGGGCGACCAGCACTTCGCCGTGGACACCGTTGACCGCCGCCTGGACATCGCCGTCATGCGCGCCGACGACACCAGCGGACTGTGGAAGCGGTTGGCCGCCCTGGTACTGCTGCGCGACCCCGCGGCCCCCCCGGTCCTGCTCGGCCTGCGCCGCAGGCTCGAACACGCGGCCCTGATGGACTTCGCCGCCCGTGCCGCGGGAGCCGCCGTCCCCCGCATCATCGCCATCGGAGAACTGGGGCGGGGCACGGCGGTGCTGATTCGCGAGCACCTGCGCGTCCGCACCCTGGACGACACCGACCCCGCTGCGGTCACCGACCGGTCCCTGGCCGAGATCTGGACCGAACTGGGCCGGCTGCACCGCCACCGCATCGTGCACGGCAACCTCAACGGCGACACCGTGGGCTGGTCCCCGTCCGGGCGGGCGGCCTTCACCGGGCTGTCGGGCGGCAGCGTGGCCGCCGCCCCGATCAAGGCCTCGCTGGACGTGGCCGCGATGCTGGCGGTACTGGCGTTGAGCGTGGGGGAGGAGCGGGCGGTGCGCTCGGCCGTGCGCGTACTGGGGGTGGCGCCGATCGCGGCGGCGCTGCCGCTGGTGCAGTCGGCCGGGATGCCGTTCGGTCTGCGCCGCAGGCTCCGCTCCCGCCGGGAGGTACTGAGCGGGATCCGTTCGCGCATCATCGACATCGCCCCCGAGGCCCCCGCGCGCCCGGCCAAACTGGAACGCATGCGGCCGCGCACCGTGGCCAGCGTCATCGCGGCCACCGCCGTGGGCCTGGTGCTCGCCTACCAGCTCGCCGACATCGACTTCGGCACCATCGCCGACGCCGATCCCGGATGGACCGCCGCGGCCTTCGCGGCGTCGACGCTGTGCATGGTCGCCGCGGCGATGGCGCTCATCGGCTTCGTCCCCATCCGGCTGCCCATGGCGACGACGGTGCTCGTCCAGTACGCGGCCTCGTTCATCCGCATCGCGGCCCCGGCCGGGCTGGGGTCACTCGCCCTCAACACCCGCTATGTCACCCGCATGGGCGCCTCCCCCGGGGTGGCGGTCTCGGCGGTGGGGCTGTCCCAGGCCGTGGGCCTGCTGACCCATCTCCCGCTGCTGCTGGTCTGCGCCTACCTCACCGGAAGCGCCTATCTGGCCGACTTCTCCCCGTCAGCGACCTTCATCGGCGTGACGGCGGCGCTGGCGCTGCTGGCGGCGCTCGTCCTGCTGCTGCCGGGGCTGCGCCGCGCGGTGGTCGAGCGGGTGCGCCCCTACGTGCAGGGAACGGTGCCCCAGATGCTGGACCTGCTGCAGCACCCGCGCCGACTGGCCATGGGGGTGGGCGGAACGCTGCTGCTGACCGCCGGGTTCGTGCTGTGCCTGCACTTCTCCGTCCTGGCCTTCGGCGGCAACGCGGACCTGGTCGCGGTCGCCGTGGTGTTCTTGGCGGGCAACGCCATCGGGTCGACGGCGCCGACCCCCGGGGGCCTGGGCGCGGTCGAGGCCGCGATGCTCGGCGGACTGACCACCGTGGCCGGGCTCCCGGCGGCCGTCGGCTTGCCCGCGGTGCTGCTGTTCCGGCTGTTCACCTTCTGGTTCCCGGCCCTACCGGGCTGGGGCGCCTTCCACCTGCTGCAGCGGTGGCAGGCGATCTGAGCCGCCCTGCACAGCGGCCGCGCACTAGGATGGCGGCTTGGCTGTTATGCGCGTACGCGCACGTGAGGCGGCCCAGGGAGCGGTCCGCGCCGGAGCCCGGGGCGCCGTTTGGGGCCGGGGCGGAGGAAAGAGCGGAAATGGCCAGGGACGGAAGGGACAGACTCGCCGAAGAGGCCTGGGAGGCGCTGGCCCGGGCCCAGACGGCCCTGATGCGCCGGTTCCAGGAGGACTTCCGCAACGAGGAGATCTCCATGCGCGAGTACGACGTGCTGTTCACCCTCGCCCGCTGCCCGGCGGGCAGCCGGCTGCGCGACCTCAGCGAACACGTACTGCTGAGCCA
This sequence comes from Actinomycetes bacterium, assembly GCA_021793235.1. Taxonomy (GTDB): domain Bacteria; phylum Actinomycetota; class Actinomycetes; order Streptosporangiales; family Streptosporangiaceae; genus JAJYTD01. The sequence goes on from JAJYTD010000031.1 coordinate 33,677, forward strand.
GCCCGGGATCAGTCGGCTGGTGGAGCGCATGGCCCAGACGGGTCTGGTCTCGCGCGAGGACGCCGCCGGCGACCGGCGCGGCACGGTGGTGCGGCTGACCAGCCGGGGCCGGGACGTGCTGCGCCGGGTCGGGCGGGCGCACGCGGCCGCCATCCAACGCTATGTGGGATCCGCGCTCGACCCCGATGAACTGCGCACGCTGCGTGATCTCGCGGTCAGGCTGAGAGCCGCCCAGGCCCCCGGAAAACTGCCGCCATAGGTCGGAAACGCCCCTCCTGCTAGCGATCGCGTCCCCCGTTGCGTGCTAGCTTCATCAAAGCCCACGATGCGGCGGCCGCTGCGGCCGACGAACCGTACGCCGCCCCGCCATCAGCGAATCCGTCAAGGGAGACAGCGTGAACGTTCTCTACACCGCCGAGGCCACCGTCGAAGGCGACGCCCGCAACGGGCAGGGGCACACCAACGACGGACGGCTCGACGTCGACCTGTCGGTGCCCAAGGGCCTGGGCGGCGACGACGGCCCGGGGACCAACCCCGAACAGCTCTTCGCCGTCGGCTACGCCGCCTGCTTCCACGGCGCCCTGAAGAAGGTCGCCAAGGAGGCCGGCGCCTCGACCGAGGGCTCCAAGATCGACTCCTTGGTGAGCATCGGCAAGGACGACACCGGCCTGGGCCTGGCAGTCGAACTGCGCGTCACCATCCCGGGCCTGTCCCAGGAGGAGACGGCCAGGCTCCTCGAGGCCGCCCACCAAGTCTGCCCCTACTCTCGCGCCACCCGCGGCAACATCGAGGTGACGCTCACCGCTGTGGCCGGCTGAGCGCGCGACAGCCCCCGGGGCCCTGCGGTCCCGGGTGCTTTGCCCCCAACGTCTGGACCTATCCCCAATCCCCGGCTTTCGTTACTCTGGCCGCCATGTTCGACGCTCTGATAGCGCGGGCGGCCCTGCCCGCCGATGCCTCCCTTGTCCAGGTGGTCGATGCCGTGCGCCGCATGCCTTACGGGCGGCCCGCGGTGCGCAGCGCCCAGGGCGCGCTCTCGGAGTGGCGCGGTACCTGCTCGACCAAGCACGGACTGCTGGCCGCGGTCCTGGCCGAGCGCTGGCCGCAGACCCGCCCGCGCCTGGTGCACCGCGTCTACTGTTGCACCCCCGAGGCGGCCCGGGACCGCTTCGGGGCCGCCGTCGCCTCCGCCGTCCCGGCGGAGGGCGTGTGGGACGTGCACCGCTACCTGACCGCCGAGATCGAGGGTGCGCGCGTGGCCATCGACGTCACCTATCCGTCGGCCCCGAAGTGGGACGGCGCCTCCTCCATGCCGGTGGCGGCCGGGGCGGGCAGCGACCACGAGGCCGGCCCCGACCCCGACCGTGAAAAGCGCGTCCTGGAGGCCGCGCACTGCGACCCGGACGTGCGCGAACGCTTCATCGCGGCCCTGTCCTCGGCCCTGGCGGCGGCCTGACCGGTCGGCCGGAGAACACGGCCCACGGGCAGAGCAGCCGAGGGCAGCGGCATGGTCGGGCCGCCGCACCGGTCAGCGGGGGTCGGCGGCGCCGGTCACTGTGGCCGCGGTTGCGGCACGGTGGGCATCGGGCACGATGACTCCGGCGGGCCGGGCACGGGACCTGCTGAGCGTCATCGCGGTGACCGATACCAGGACCAGCGCGGCGCCGCCCCACTGGCTCCAGGTCAGCTCGGCACCGAGCACGGCCACCCCGACGACCGCGGCCACCAGCGGGAAGGCCAGTTCGGCCAGGGTGGCGCGGCTGGCCGCGGTACGGCTCAGCCCCCAGTAGTACAGGGACAGCGCGAGCAGACCGGGGAGGAGCGCGAGCGCCACGAGCATGGGCAGCGCCTTGATGCCGATCGCCAGCCCGGACCCGGTCGCCACGGCGATGGCCAGCGCCACGGGAAGGGCGATGGTGAACCTCAGGGCCGTGATGTGCATGAAGGACAGGCGGGTTCCGGCCAGGCGGCCCAGCACGGTTCCGGCCGCCCAGAGCAGGGCCGCCCCCAGGGCGAGCGCGGCGGCCCGGGCGCTGCCCACGCCGACCTCCAGCGGATCGGGGAAGGCCAGCACCCAGGCGCCCGCCAGCGCGGGCACCGCATACAGCGCGAACCGCGGGGTGAGCCGCTCACCGAGGACCACCAGGGCGAGCAGGACGGCCATGACCGGCTGCAGCTTCTGCAGCACCTGCGGGGTGACGGGGTCGCCGACGGCGAAGGCGAAGGTGAACAGGGTGGTCGCCAGCGCCGAAGACCCGCCGCCGATGACGAGCATGGCGGCGATGACCCTGCCTCCGGCGCCGGCCAGCGCCCGGCCCGCGGGAACGATCCAGGGGGCCAGCAGCAGCGCGATCACCGCGTGCTCGTAGAACACGACGGTGGGGGCGGGCAGCGTCTGGGCGAGGGGCTCGCGCATCAGCCCCGAGGTCCCCCACAAGCCGGCCGCCGCCGCCACCGCCCACATCCGGTCCCCGCTGCGCGAGCGCATTCCCCTCGGTCCTCCCGCCCTCGTTGTCGTTGGTGCCCGCCGGTCGGCCGGCGCGCCCTCAGGCCGCCGAGTCCAGCAGCAGCAGCCGGTCGAGCATATCCTGCAGGGTCACCAGCCCCAGCAGGCCGTTCCCGTCCTCCACCAGCGCCAGGTGGCTGCGGCTCTCCCGCATGATGCTCAGCGCCGCGTAGATGGGTGTGGCGGCCTCCAGCGTGAGCACCGGTCGCATCAGGTCGGCGGCGGTGGTATCGGGGGCGCTGGTGAGCGCGTCGCGGACGTGCAGCACCCCCACGGGCTGCTCGCCGTCGCTCACCACCAGCCGCAGGTGCCCCGAGTCCCGCGACGCCTGTTTGACCTCCTCCAGCGAGGCCGCGGGGGAGACCCCGGCCAGATCCGTGCGGGGGGTGACGATCTCCCTCAGCGGACGGGAGTTGACCTCTAAAGCGGTGGCGAGCTGGTCGCGCCGGTCGGCATCCAAAGCACCGGCCTTGGCCGAATGGTCCACCAGCTCCCGCAGGTCGTCCGGGCCGTGCCCGGCGGCGACCTCGTCGACGGCGGCGACGCCGACGCGGTGCAGACACCAGTTGGCCATCCCGTTGAGCAGGACCAGCACCGGCCGGGTGACCCACATGAAGGCGCGCATGGGGATCGCCAGCAGGGTCGCCGACTTCTCCGGGTGGGAGATGGCCCAGGACTTCGGCGCCATCTCACCGACCACCAGGTGCAGGAAGGTCACCACGACCAGCGACACCACAAAGGACACCACGGTGGAGGCCGCGCTCGGCAGCCAGCCCTGGAACAGCGGCTCCATCAGGTGGTGCACCGCCGGCTTGGTGATGGCGCCCAGCGCCAAAGTGCACAGGGTGATGCCCAACTGGGAACCGGCCAGCAGCAGCGACAGATCGCGGGCGCTCTTCAGCGCCGCGCGTGCCGAGGCGCTGGTCTCGGCGGCCTCCTCCAGCCGGTAGCGCCTGGCGGCCACCAGGGCGAACTCGATGGCCACGAAGAACGCGCTCAACACGATGATGCTCGCCGAGATGAGCAGCGCGACGCCCGGGCTCAGGCCGCTCATGCGTTCACCTCGCCGGGGGCGGGCGCGGCGGATTCCGCGGCCTTTTCGCGCAGCTCCAGCCGTACCGTCTCGGGAACGTGGCGGTCCACGTTCTCCACGCTCAGCCGGACCGAACGCAGCGGGTCGTCCTCATGGGCGCCGGGGTGGCGCGGCAGCGCCACGCTCACGTGGTCGCCCGGTTCGGGCAGCCGCCGCAGCTCGTTGATGACCAGTCCTCCGATCGTCTCGTAGTCGCCTTCGGGGAGGTCGTGGCCCAGCAGCCGCTCGACCTCGTCCACGTGCAGCGCACCGGGCAGCAGCCAACTGCCGTCGTCGCCGACCCGGGCCTCGCCCTCGTCTTCGGGGTCGTGCTCGTCGGCGATCTCGCCGACGAGCTCCTCGGCGATGTCCTCGGTGGTGATGACGCCGGCCAGGCCGCCGTACTCGTCGACCACGCAGGCGAACTCCTCGTCGGTGTCGCGCAGCTGGTCGAGCACGCCGGGCAGCGGCAGCGAGCCGGGCACCAGTACGGCGCGGCGGGCCACATCGCGGACCCGGACCGTGTCCAGGTCGCGGCCGCCCAAGTCGAGCACGTCGCGCAGGCAGATGAGGCCGACGATGTCGTCCACGCCCTCGCCCAGAACGGGGAAGCGCGAGTGGCCCGAGGCCATCAGGTCCACCACCCGGCTCACCGGCTCGCCTGCCTCCACCGTGGTGACCTGCGGGCGCGGGATCATGGCGTGCTCTGCGGTGCGGTCGTGGAAGTCCAGTGTGCGGTCCAGCAGTGTGGACAGCTCGGCCGGCAGGTCGCCGCTCTTGTGGGACTCCTCCACGATGCGTTCCAGGTCGCTGGGGGTGGCCGCGTGCTGGACGTCTTCGACCGGCTCGATGCGCACCGCCTTGAGCAGCAGGATCGCGGCCTGGTCGAACAACCGGATGAGCCACCCGAAGATCCGCAGGTAGATGCCGGTGGACAGGGCCAGCCAGCGGGCGACCGGCTCGGGCCGGGCGATGGCGAGGTTCTTGGGGAACAGCTCGCCGAACACCATCTGCACGACGGTGGAGAACAGCAGGGCGAGCACGGTGCCGGTGGCGATGCCCGCGCCCGCGGGAACGCCGACGCCTCCCAGCAGCGTGCCGATGCCCTCGCCGATCATGGGTTCGGCGATGTAGCCCACGAGCAGTCCGGTGACGGTGATGCCGAGTTGGGCGCCGGAGAGCATGAACGAGGTGCGGCCGGTGATGTCCAGGGCGCGGCGCGCCCCGGTGTCACCGTCGGCGGCGCGGGCTTTCAGCCGGGAGCGGTCCACCGCCATGAACCCGAACTCCTGGGCGACGAAGTAGCCCGTCGCGGCGGTGATCACGATGACCACCAGTGCTCCGAGGAGAATGCTCAAGATGACGTTCATATCGCACGCACCGCCTCGGAGCCGTCATTTCCGGTGCGCACGCCGCCTGGTGAAGGCGGCTCGTCTGATTCAGGGGTGCAGCATCCCGCGGGGACGCTGCCGGTACTTCGGGACGGGTCCACTTTTCCTCTCTCTTTTCTCTTACCCCTACGATACGAACATCGAGCCGGAGAAATTCCCCCCGAACCCCGGGTCGAATCCTGCGGGAGCGACCTCTTTGCCCTGATCGGACTACCGGACGGTCTCAGCCGGAGGTGTCGGCGGGGCCGTGCTCCCACTCCCGGCGCCGGGTTTCGGCGATGGCGATGGCGGCGGCCACGGCGACGTTGAGCGAGCCGACACGGCCGATCTGGGGGATGTAGGCGGTGGTGTCGGCGCCGGCGAGCAGTGCCGGGGAGCATCCGTGGTCCTCGGCGCCCACGGCCAGGCAGACGTCGCCCTCCAGCGGGGCCTCGTGCAAGGGGACGGCGTCCCGGGCGAGTTCGATGGCGACCACGCGCAGGCCGTGGTCGCGGGCGGCCGCGATGGCTTCGGGCGTGGAGCGCGGCCTCTCCCAGTGCAGTTTCTGCTCGGTGCCCAGTGCGGTCTTGCCGACCTGGGGGTGCGTGGGATCGGCGGTGTTGCCGGTGAGCCAGAGGGCGTCGACCCCGAATGTGGCGCAGGTGCGCAGGATGGACCCCAGGTTGAACGGCTGGGTGACGGATTCGACGATGAGGCCGATCCGGCCCTGGGTGCTCCTGCGCCATCGGCGGTTCAGTCGCTTGACGTCAGTGGGGCGCAGCTGCGTGCTCACCTGGGGCCTGTCCTCGTGTTCTGGATGATCGCTGTGGTGGCGCCCAGGATACCGAGGCGTGGGCGGGAGCGGGCGGAGACGGGGCCTCAGGCCCGGTGCACGCGCAGAACGCGGAAGCCGGCTCGGGAGGCGGTGCGCTCAGCGGGGTAGCCGTTGGTGTCGAGCCAGCGCTGCAGGGAGTCGGCCCCCAGGTTCTTCTGCACTACGAGGTGGGCGCTGCCCGCGGGGGAGAGGCGGTCCAGCCAGGTGCGCAGCAGGGCGTGCAGGGCGGGTTTGCCGATGCGGACGGGCGGGTTGGACCACAGGGCGTCGAAGGGGCCGGACAGGGCCGCTGCGGCGCCGGTGTCGGCGTGGGCGGGTGCGCCGTCCGCGTTCACCAAAAAGAAATCTACATTGTCAAGGTGGTTGCTGTCGGCATTGCGCCGGGCCAGTCCGACAGCACGGGCATTGACATCGACACCGCACACCCGGGCCCCGGGCGCACGCGCGGCCATGGTCAGCGCGATAGGCCCGTACCCGCAGCCCACATCGAGCAGCCGCCCCGTGGGCGGCGGGGCGGCGACGGTCTCCAGGAGCACGCGCGTACCCAGGTCGATCCGGCCGGGGGAGAACATGCCGCGGTCGGTGTCCAGCCGCAGGTGCAGGTCGGCGAGGACGAGGTCGACGGTCGCGGGCCTGCTGGCCGCCTGCGGGTCAGAGTCGAAATAGTGCTGCGCCACGCGGTGACGGTACCAGGGGTGATGCGCCTGCGCCGGGCAGGCGGCCCGAGCGGAGGGGCAGACCGTCTGGTCGGTATTGTTAGGCTGCTACGACCCCGAGGAGAAAAGGACATCCGCCGTGGGACGATTCGAGGGCAAGGTCGCCATCATCACCGGAGCCAGCCGCGGTATCGGACTGGCCACCGCCCGGCGCATCGTGGACGAGGGCGGCAAGGTCGCCATCACCGGACGCACCCCCGAAACCCTGGACAAGGCCGTCTTTGACCTGGGCGGAGCGGACACGGCGCTGGCAATCGCGGGCAAAGCCCACGACGCCGACCACCGGTCCCAGGTGATCGAGCAGACCCTCGCCGCATTCGGCCGGATCGACATCCTGGTCAACAACACCGGCACCAACCCCGTCTTCGACGCCACCGTCAACGTCGAACCCGCCGCAATGGCCAAGATCTTCGAGATCAACGTCATCGCCGCGGCCTCCTGGGCCGCCGCCGTACACCACGCGTGGATGAAGGACAACGGCGGCGCCATCGTCAACGTCGCCTCCCTGGCCGGCCAGCACCCCTCACCCGGCATCGCCGTCTACGGGGCCAGCAAGGCGGCCCTGATCAACCTCACCCAGCAGCTCGCCTACGAACTGGCCCCCCAGCGCATCCGGGTCAACGCCGTGGCCCCGGGCGTCGTCAAGACCAGCTTCGCCACCGCGCTGTTCGAGAACAACGAAGCGGAGGTCGCCGCCGGCTACCCCCTGGGCCGCCTGGGCGTCCCCGAGGACGTCGCCGCCGCCATCGCCTACTTCGCCTCCGACGAAGCCTCCTGGGTCACCGGGCAGACCCTCACCCTCGACGGCGGGCGCACCCTCACCGCCGGAGTCGAATAGACCGTGCCGCGGCCCGGCCCGCCCCCACCGGGCGAACCGGGCCGCCCGTTCCCGCCCACACCACCCCTACACCCCTCCTGACCATTGCATTTGTCGGAAATGAAGCGGAAGATGGTGCATAGTCGCCTGCTCAGGGAGGGCCGATGAAGGCACGCATCGGAGACCGCTTGGTGGTCGAGGGACCGCGCGACGACACCCACCGCCGAACCGGCGTGGTGACCGAGGTCCGGGGAAGGGGAGGAGCCCCGCCCTACCAGGTCCGCTGGTTCGACGAAGACCACGATGTGCTGGTCTACCCCGGGCCCGACGCCCGTATCGAACAGGACACCGACGAACCCGGAACGCTCTGACCGCCGCGGCCCCAAAGGACCGCACACACAGGGAGGTGGGCGTGGTGCACACCATGAAGCGGTGGAACATCGACATCCTGCTGTCCGAGGAGGCCGACGGCGCCTCCGCCCGAACCTGGGCCGAGGCGGGACTGGACACCGAGGACGGATCAGCCCTGCGCGGCCGCGGCATGGCACGCAAGAACCCCGCCGACGACGACGTCCCCGAGATCGGTGACGAACTGGCGGTCGCGCGCGCCCTGGCCGACCTCGCGCGCCAACTGCGCCAAGCCGCCGCAGAAGACATCGCCGAACACACCGGCGCACCGTGGCGGATGTGAGGCCGCACCGCCGGGCGGACCCGCCGCGGCCGATTGTGGACGCACTCAGCACGGGAATTGTTCACTACGGCGTGATCATGCTAGGGCAGACTCTGCCACTATGACCACCTCTTCTGGTTCGCAGGCCGGGCCCGCCCGGGTGCTCACCACCGCGGACGCCGCCACCATCGGCGTCGCAGCCATGATCGGCGCCGGAGTGTTCGCGGTCTTCGCCCCCGCGGCCGGCGAAGCCGGCGCCTGGCTGCCGGCGGCCCTGCTGATCGCCGCCGTGGTGGCCTACTGCAACGCCACATCATCGGCACGGCTGGCCGCACGCCACCCCCAATCCGGCGGAACCTACGTCTACGGCCGTGAGCGCCTCGGTGAACTCTGGGGCTACCTGGCCGGCTGGGCCTTCATCGTAGGCAAGGTCGCCTCCTGCGCGGCCATGGCCCTGACCTTCGCCTCCTATGTGTGGCCGGGCTGGGAGCGCCCCGTGGCGCTGGCCGCGGTCGCCACCCTGACCGCGGTGAACTACCTGGGCGTGCGCACATCGGCGTGGCTGTCCCGGCTCCTGCTGCTCGGCGTGCTCACCGCACTGGCCGCCGTGGTCGCGGTGTCCCTGGGCGGCAGCGAGGCCCACCCCGCCCACCTGTCGGTCTCGGGGGAGTGGCCGGGCTTCTTCGGCCTGCTGAGCGCGGCCGGCATGCTGTTCTTCGCCTTCGCCGGCTATGCGCGCATCGCCACCCTCGGGGGCGAGGTGCGCACCCCCCAGACCACGATCCCGCGCGCCATCACCATCGCGCTCGCCGCGGTGTTCACCGTCTACCTGCTGGTGGGCGCTTCGGCGCTGATGGTTCTGGGCCGCGACCGCCTGGCCGCCAGCACCGCACCGCTCTCCGATACCGTGACCGCGGCCGGCTGGCCGGTACTGGTCCCGCTGGTCGCCGCAGGCGCGGCCCTGGCCAGCCTGGGCGCGCTGCTCTCGCTGATCCTGGGTGTGTCCCGCACGACCGCGGCGATGGCCGCCGACGGCAACCTGCCGCGCTACCTGTCCGGCATCCACGGACGCTTCGGTGTACCGCACCGCGCCGAGGCCGCGGTCGGCGCGGTGGTCTGCGCACTGGTGCTGGCCGTGGACCTGCGCGGCGCGATCGGGTTCTCCGCGTTCGGGGTGCTGGCCTACTACGCGATCACCAACGCCTCCGCGCTGCGCCTGGGCCCCGAGGAGAACCGCCCCCTGCTGCTGGTCCCGGTCGCGGGACTGACGGGCTGCGTAGTGCTGGCCTTCAGCCTGCCCCTGTCCTCGGTGGTCTCCGGAGGCGCCGTGATCGCCCTGGGCGCGGCCCTGTGGCTACTGCGCCAGGTCCTGCTGGTCCGGCGCTGAACCCGCACCGCGGCACCGCCCCCTGACAACCTGGTCCGGGCTCTGGGCGTGGCACCGAAGTTCGCCCGGCACGGGGACCGGGCACGGCTTTGGCCTTGGCGCGCAACGCCGGGTCGTGGAACGGGCCTTCGCTCACCCGCACCGGTTCCGCCGCTTGCGTATCCGCTGGGAGATCCGGGACGACAGCCACGACGCCTTCCGCATCCTCGGATGCGCGCTCATGCGCCGAAGACGCCTGCGGCCATTGCGATAGGAGCCCGTAAAAACGGCGTGCGGCTCATGGGAGATCCTCCTGGGCCGACGTAGCGCCGTATGCGGTGCGCCACCGCTTCGCGAGGAGATCGGTCGCCTACAGCGGGCGGTGAAGGGAAGGAAAAATATTCCTTGCCACTCTCAACGTATAGCGCACCGGGGGGCTTGCGGCAAGACCCGGGTCGTGCCGCAGAATCGTCGACCGCGGCCAGAACCTACGGACAAGGGAGTCGCGAAATACGTGTGCTCCTGTCGACGCATGGGCCGCGGAAACGTTGAATGGGGGGTTTCATGATCGATGTGATCGTTGCCGGTGGCGGACCGACCGGCTTGATGCTGGCAAGCGAGTTGCGGCTGCACGGCGTGCACGTGCTCGTGCTGGAGAAGGAGGCGGAGCCGACCAGGCAGGTCCGGTCGCTCGGCCTGCACGTGCGCAGCATTGAGGTGATGGACCAGCGCGGTCTGCTGGAGCGGTTCCTCGCGCACGGCCGGCAGTACGTGCTCGGCGGTTACTTCGCCGGCATCGATAAGCCGTGGCCTGGCCGGCTGGACACCGCACATTCCTACATCCTCGGCATCCCGCAGCCCACCACCGATCGCCTGCTGGCCGAGCGCGCCATCGAGCTCGGCGCCGAGATCCGGCGCGGCTGCGAGCTGGTCGGGCTGAGCCAGGACGACCACGGGGTGACCGCCGAGCTGGTCGACGGGACGCGACTGCGCTCGCGCTACCTCGTCGGCTGCGACGGCGGCCGCAGCACGGTGCGCAAACTGCTCGGCGTCGGCTTCCCCGGCGAGCCCGCCAGCGTCGAGACGCTGCTGGGCGAGATGGAGGTGACCGAGGATCCGGCGACGGTCGCCGCCATCGTCGCGGAAGTCCGCAAGACCCAGAAGGGGTTCGGCGCCGGGCCCTCCGGGGACGGGGTGTACCGCGTCGTCGTGCCCGCCGAGGGGGTGGCCGAGGACCGCTCGGTCCCGCCGACCCTGGAGGAGTTCAAGCAGCAGCTGCGGGCCTTCGCCGGCACCGACTTCGGCGTGCACTCACCGCGCTGGCTGTCCCGCTTCGGCGACGCTACCCGGCAGGCCGAGCACTACCGGGTGGGCCGGGTGCTGCTGGCCGGCGACGCGGCGCACGTCCACCCACCGCTGGGTGGACAGGGGCTCAACCTCGGCATCCAGGACGCGTTCAACCTCGGCTGGAAACTGGCCGCCGAGGTCGGCGGCTGGGCACCTGCGGGGCTGCTGGACAGCTACCACACCGAACGGCACCCGGTGGCCGCCGACGTGCTGGACAACACCCGCGCACAGACTGAGCTGATGTCCACCGAGCCGGGCTCCCAGGCAGTGCGCCGGCTGCTGTCGGAACTGATGGACTTCGAGGAGGTGAACCGGTACCTGATCGAGAAGATCACCGCGATCGGGGTCCGCTACGACTTCGGCGAGGGGCATGACCTGCTCGGCACGCGGATGCGCGACATCGGCTTGCGGCAGGGCCGCCTCTATGAGCGGATGCACGGCGGCCGCGGGCTACTGCTCGACCAGACCGGTCGGCTCTCGGTGGCGGGCTGGGCCGACCGGGTCGACCATGTCGCCGACGGCAGCGAGGAACTGGATGTGCCCGCCGTGCTGCTGCGGCCGGACGGCCATGTGGCGTGGGTCGGTGACGACCAGCAGGACCTGCTCAGCCGACTGCCCACGTGGTTCGGCGCTGCCGGAAGATAAGCGCGCAGTTGCGGCCTGAACGGGGGCTTGGTCAAGACGCTGGAGCGGCTGGTGGAAAGCTGCGAGCACACAGCCGAGCCCCCGGACCTGCTGCCGGCCGGCCGCCTCACCGAACCGGAGCCGGCGGTGGCCGCGAAGCGGCGCCGACATGATCCGCACCGACGGGGCGACGGTGGCCGCCAAGCCGCTGCTCGACGCGGTCAGCCGAGAAAGGCCGCCCGTATCCGCGTGAACCACGCGGGATCGCCGAACCAGGGAAAAGACCCGGCGCCGAACTGCACCGCCAACTCGACATGCGCGAAGTGACCGGCATATTCGGCGGCGTTTCGCGGCGGCAGCCCAACGACGAGCAACAGCACCGGCCTCCAAGAGCACTCTGCTAGGAGGGCTAAGCGGAGGCGACCAGCGCGGCCAGACCGCGGCGGGCAGTGCTCGACAACCGGATGTGCGCGAGGTCCTCGGGCGTGAACCAGGAACAGGCGATGGTCGACCCGCCGACCTCGGTGACCTCCAGCGGACACGGCCGGGCCACGTGCGCGTGGAAGAACACCCACACCGCATAGACCTCGGTGGCCGCGTTCTCCGGGCCGATCAGACCGCCGCGGTGGTGGTGCGCGATAGCGATGAGGTCACCCACCCGGCCGTGCTGACCGGTCTCCTCGAACAGCTCCCGCCGCAGCGCCGCGCGCGCCTCCTCGCCGTGGTCCACACCACCGCCGGGCAGATGCCAGGAACCGGCACCGGGGAAACCTGGCGCGATCTTGGACAGCAGGATGTTGCCCGCGGGATCGGTCACCACCCCGTAGGAGGCGAACCTCCGCAAGGACACACCCGGGCGGGCGGGCTCCTCAGCCGCCAGCTCATCCGCACTCGGGCGGGCCGGCAGCGCCAGGGCGGACTCCACTGATCGCGGATCCGCTGCAACAGCCGACCGCGTCGCGTAGTAGAGCCGGTCGATGTGCAGCAGCAGCGTCCCTGCACCGTCCTGGACAGGGGTGATCTCGGTGCGGACATCGAACGGAACCAGCGGCGTGTCGGCGGGCAGACCGGCGGCCGACCGCGCCACATCCGCGGGATCTGCACCGAAGTGCACCCGCCCGCCCGATAGCACGGCGCCCTGGGGCGCGGACCCGGCCAGATGCGCACAGACCCGCCGCGCCTGCCGGTACCGGCCCGCCGCGCCCCGCAGGCCCGTCTCCGCGGCCGTCATCGGCGCCCGGCGTCTACACCAAAGGAGGCAGGGATGCCCGCGAGGCGGAGCAGGTCGCCGAGGCCGGCGATGGTGGCGACCTCCTGCTGCGCACCGTGGCGGCCGCGGCGGTCCAGCAGCAGGGGGTGCATCCCGGCCGCGATCGCGCCGAGCGCGTCGGCGCGCACCTGGTCACCGACGTGCCAGCAGCGCCGGGGATCTTCCCCCAGCGCGTGGCAGGCGATGTGGAAGATACGCGGGTCGGGCTTTCCGGCCCCAGCGGTGTCGGCGCAGACGACGGCCTGGAAGTGGTGGGTGAGGTCCACCGCGGCGAGCTTGTCGCGCTGCATCGACTCGATTCCGTTGGTGATCACCCCGAGCCGGATGCCGTTGGCGGCGAGCTCGGTGAGGACAGGCGCGGAATCCTGGAAGGCGGTCCAGGCCGAACGGTGGGCGGCGAGGTAGATCTCATAGAGGCCGTCGCAGTGCTCATCGGAGACATGGGCATGCCCGGCCTGGGTGGCCAGGGCGCGTACGCGCTCGCGGCGCTGCTCGGCCAGCGTCAGCCTCCCGGCGATGTAGGCGCTGAAGGATATGTCGGTCTGCACGTCCCACAGACGGCGGGCGGCGGCGAAGTCAGGGTGCCCCAGCCGCTCCATCACAGCGCGCAACCCGGCGGAGCCGGCGGTGTAGTCGTCGATCAGCGTGTCATCGAGATCAAAGAAGATCGCCGCGGGAGCGGGGGATGTTTCCGGCATCGTTCCTTTTCCAACTTCTCCAACAGCAGGGCGACGTCCCAGGCTACCGGCCTGGTCTGCGCAGCGCGGCACCGGCGCCGGTCGCAGGGCGCGGCCTCCGGCCGGTATCGGTCAGGGCAGCCGCTGGAACCAGGTGAGGGAGGCGACGGCGGTCGCACCGGCCAGCAGGAGCGCGACGAACACGAAACGGGTGACGATCTCCTTGTCGACGGTCTCACTGCCCAAGGAGGAGCCGATGTCGTCATAGACGTCGCTGAGCTCGGCCTCGGACTCGGCCTCGTAGAAGTGGCCCTCGGTGCTGTCGGCGAGCCGCTCCAGGGCCTCCTTGTCGATGTCGGCCTCCACGGGTTCGCCGTTGATCTCGATGATGGCGGCGCCGGTGCCGAAGGCGATGGTGGAGACGGGGACACCGGCCTCGGCGGCGGCCCTGCTCGCCGCCGAGATGGGGCGCCCACTGGTGTTCTCGCCATCGGAGAGCAGCACGATGGCGGCCGGCGGCGGGTCCTCCCCGGCCTCCTCATCGAAAGAGCTGATGGACTGCAGGGACGTGAAGACCCCTTCGCCGATGGCGGTTCCCGGTGACATCTGCAGATTCTCGATGGAATCGGTGACGGCCCGGTGGTCCTGGGTGGGGGAGGAGACCACGCTGGCGGCCGAGGAGAAGGTGACCAGGCCGACGTTGAACCGGTCGGGCAGGGAGTCGACGAATCCGCGGGCGGACTCCTTGGCCGCGGTGAGCCGGTCGGGGTTGACATCGCTGGCGGCCATGGACGGGGACACGTCCATGGCCACGATGATCGTGGCGCGTTCGCGCGGCACCTCCACCGGCATCGCCGGGCGGGCCATCGCTCCGATCAGCACGGCGATGGTGAGGCAGAACAGGCCGGCGGTGACGTGGCGCCGCCAGCCGGGCCTGCGCGGCGCCACCTGGTCCAGCAGCGCCATATTGGTGAAACGCAGGGTGTAGTCCCTGCGCCGGTACTGCAACAGGACGTAAACGGTGACGAGCCCGGCGAGCACGAGCAGCAGCCACAGCCAGCCGGCGGATAGGAAGGTCACCCGAAGTCCTTTCTGCGTCGCTCAGCGAGGTGTGGCCGGTGTGTGCCGGGCGAGCCGGTGCGCGGTGCGGCGCTGTTCGACCACGAACCGGGCCATGTCCACGATCCAGTCGCGGTCGGTGCGCAGGACCAGGTGCGGCACGCCGCACCGGCGCAGCCCGCCCTGCACGGCGGCGCGCTGGGCCTGCGCGGCCTCCTGGTAGCTCCGCCGGACCTGTGGACTCAACCGGACCTCCCGGGTGCGCCCGGTCTCGGGATCTTGCATGGTGACCAATCCTATGTCGGGAAGGTCGAGTTCGCGGGGATCGATGACCTCGATGGCGATGACCTGGTGGCGGGCGGCCAGTGTGCGCAGGGGCCGCTCCCAGGGCGCCGGCGCCGCAGGGGTGGCGCCGGGCGGGGTGTCCAGGAAGTCGGAGATGACCACGCGCAGCCCGCGGCGGGTGCGGGTACGCGCCAGGTCGGTGAGGGCATCGGCGAAGGTGGCGCCCGCACCGCCGTCGGGACCGGTGCGGGGGGCGGCGGCCACGGTCGACAGCAGCGCCAGCAGGGCCGCTTTTCCCGACCGGGCCGGCCACCGGCGGATGCGCCCGCGGTGCAGGAAGTGGGCGCCGAACCGGTCTCCTACGCGCTGGGTCAAAACGTTGACGGCGGCCAGGGCGCCGATGGCGATGTCGCGCTTTTCCCGGGGACCGGTTCCGAAATCCATGCTGGCCGACAGGTCCAGCAGCGTCCAGCTCTCCAGTTCGCGGTCGGCGACGAGGTCGCGCACGTGCGGGGTGGTGGTGCGGGCGGTCACCGCCCAGTCCATGAGGCGCACGTCGTCCTCGCCGGGCTGGTACAGCCGCGCCTCGGCGGGCTCGCTGCCGGGCCCCAGGCGCAGCCCGAGGTGCTCGCCGTGCAGCAGTCCCTCCAGTCGCCGCACGACACGCAGGTCCAGGTGGTGCAGCGCGGCGTGCAGGCGCGCGTCGAGACCGGGGGAGGGAGGGTGGGACACAGCCGACCTACCGTGCGGCCATGGCGGACTGCTCGCCGCTGGAAGGATCATCCCAGATGACCCGGGGCGGAGGCACGGCGGCCAGCACCCGGTCGACGATCTGGGTGGTCGTGACGCCATCGGCGAGCGCGTCGAAGCTGAGGACGAGCCTGTGGGCCATGATGTCGCGGGCCAGCACGCGCACATCCTCGGGCAGGACGTAGGTGCGGCCGCGGATGAGGGCCAGGGCGCGCGCGGCCGCGACCAGCCCCAGGGTGGCGCGCGGACTGGCCCCCACCTCCAGGACGCGGCGCAGTTCGGGCACACCGTAGTTCTCGGGCTCGCGGGTCGCCATGACCAGGCGGACGACGTAGTCGGCGATGAGCTGGTGGACCTGCACGCGCTCGGCATCCTGCTGCAGTTCGCGAAGCGTCACCGGGTCGAGGATCTGGTGGGCTTCGGGCGGGGTGGCGCTCATCCGCCGCAGGATCTCCATCTCCTCGTGGGCGCGCGGGTGCGGGACGACGACCTTCATCAAGAACCGGTCGCGCTGGGCCTCGGGCAGGGGGTAGACGCCTTCGGACTCCACGGGGTTCTGAGTGGCGATGACGACGAAGGGGTCGGGAAGCGGGTAGGTGGTACCGCCCAGCGACACCTGCTTTTCGGCCATGACCTCCAGCAGGGAGGACTGGACCTTGGCCGGGGCCCGGTTGATCTCGTCGGCGAGGACGAAGTTGGCGAAGACCGGGCCGAGCTCGACGTCGAACTGCTCAGTGGAGGGATGGTAGATGCGGGTGCCGACGATGTCGGAGGGCACCAGGTCGGGGGTGAACTGCACCCGGGCGAAGGAGCCGCCGGTGACCTTGGCCAGGGTGGAGACCGCCAGTGTCTTGGCGATACCGGGCACCCCTTCCAGCAGGCAGTGCCCCCGGGCGATGAGGGCCACCATGGTGCGCTCCACCATCTGGTCCTGGCCGACGATGACGGTGGAGACCTCCTGCAGGGCCGCGCGCAGCAGCCGCGTGGGCTCGCCGGTGGCCTCGGCGCCGGCGGCCGCGGCACCGCTTGCGGGTACAGGGTCGGTTTCCGGCATGTCTCCAGCCTTTCAACGAGCGGGTCACCCCCACGGTGCCGCCGCCGGGTACGTTGATGGTCACGCACCGGCGATGCTACCCGCTCGATCCGAACGGGAAGCGGGGCACGGGAAGCGGGGCAGCCGTGCGGTTGTGGCGCCGACCACGTCGAGGAGGGCAAGAGCGTGCCGCTGGAGGAGGGCGATCCGCGCCAGTTGGGGGCCTACCGGCTGAGCGAGCGGATCAGCGCGGGCGCCGAGGGTGTGGTGTACCTGGCGCACGGTGCCGATGGGCGCCCGGTGAGCATTGCGATGCTCAGCGCGGGTGCGGCGGCCGACCCCGCCGCCCGGGACAGGTTCGCCGCCGCGGTCGCCAAGGGCGCGGGTGTCACGGACGCGCCCGCCGTGCTGGCCGCCAACACCACCAATCCCGCGGCCTCCTGGGTGGCGGTCGCCCATGCCGAAGGCGAGGCGGGCGCGGAGGCGTTCCTGGCGCCGGTCGCGGTGGGCGCAGCCGAGCGCTCCGCGGGCACACCCGCCTATGCGCCGCACTGGGCGGGCCGGCCCGCACCGATGGCGGCGCGGTGGTCCTGGTCGGGCGGAGGGCGCGGTTCTGGTGCGGCGGTGGCCGCCCCCGGCTCCAGCCGGCCGGTGATCGTAGCGCTGCTGGTATTGCTCCTGCTGTTCGCGGCGCTGCTGGTACTGCTGTACCTGTGGCTGTCGTCGCTGGCACCGCAGGCCGGCCAGCCGGTGATTTCGCCCGAGCCCAGTCCGAGCCAGACGCAGCAGACCCCGTCCCCGTCCGCACCCTCTCCTGCACCCAGTGATGGGCCCAGTGGGGAGTCCAGCCCGACCCCGGAGCCTTCGCCCAGTGGTTCACCCACCACCGATGTGCCCACGGTGGAGGTGGAGGAGACCGACCAGCCGGGTGTACCCGTGGACCCGGGGGACCAGGCCTGAGCCGTGCCGGCCCGCGGGGCAGGGGAGCGGCCAGAGCAGGGGCCGCAGCGCGCGGGGGAGCGCTCGCTGTGTCGTGCCAAAAGGCGGGAGAGGAGCGGGGCCGTTGGCGCACCGGAGTCGAGATCGGCTCCGCCGTTCCCGGGCCCCACCCCCGAATACAATAAATCTACACCGTAAAGGTGGAGGTTTATTTTACCAATCACAAAAACAAGAAGGGAGCGGCT
>JAJYTD010000032.1:0-24312 GCA_021793235.1 Actinomycetes bacterium
GGTCGCCGCCGGACATCTTTTTTGTGGGGGGTTCCCGTTTTCGGGGGCCCCCCCTTTTTTTGTGCCCGGGTTTGTGAGCACGTGAATCGGGGGGGCGTCCGCCTTCTTCTCCGCCGATCTCGGGAAAACGTCCCGCATAGCCCTGGGTGAGGGGGATGTTTTCCCGAGATCGGCGCCCGTCCCGTCCTTCAGGCTTTGGCCGTGGTGGCGGTCTGGTTGTGGGGTGCGGCGTGCGTTGGGCGGCAGGCCGGCGTCGGCTCGCTGGCGCTCGCTCAAGGCCCCATTGCCACAACAAGGCCCCATTGCCACAACAAGGACGGGTGCGGGCCCAAAAGACCCTGGGGCCGCTTACGTTGCCGGCTGGGGCCCGCTGATCTGTTCGATCACGGTGGCGAAACCGGCAGTCGTGTGGCCTGCGGCCACCGCGCGTTCGGTCAGTTCTTTGATGTGTTCCAGAATCGTGGTGTCGATCCCTTGAGTTCGGGACGCTCGTCTGTGCTCTGGGCCTTCCCGGTGTGCTGATGCTGTGTGCCTACTCCCAGCATGCGGAACATGCCTTCGGCCACGGGGACGGCGAGGGCGGCCACGACGATTCCCTGGACCGGGGGCAGACCGATCGCCATGTGGTCGCTCACCAGGGCGACGATCGTTCCCAACAGGTAGGCGGTGACGCAGCTCCAGCGGACGGCGAGGAAGCGCGTTTCTTCGACCGAGGGAAGCTTCCGTGAACGCCAGACGAAGATGTGGTCGCCGATGATCACACCGCCCAGCGGCGGGATAAGGATGCCGAGCAGGACGAGGTACTGCGGCAGTGCCTCATAGATTCCGGTCAGGGCCAGCAGAATGGCAGCCGCGACGCCAATGATGATGAACGGTCGTTTTCCGGCGACCCCGAAGATCTCAGCGCCGGCGACCCCGAAGGCGTAGGCGGCGTTCTCCTGGGTCGTCCAGACGTTGAAGAACAGCAGCGTGATCGCGGCGATGACCATGTTCATCTGCAGCAGGACCGCCACGAAGTCGTCCGCCTGGAAGGCGACCGCGCCGATCGCGCCGAAGACCAGCATCATTAGGTTGCCGACGAAGAACGCGCCGAAGGCCGCGACGAACGCCTGCCACGGCAGCCGCGCGAATCGACTCCAATTAGGGGTCTGCGTACCTCCACTGACGAAGGTGCCCACGGCGATGGTCACCGCGGTCGCCCAGGGCAGCGACTCGCGGGGATCGACTGCGTTGAGCCCGCCCCAACCGCCGACCTCGTTGAGGGCTTGGACGGTGACCCAGCAGCACAGCCCGAACATCAGTGGTACGGATAGTCCACTCAGGACCTCCAGTCCGCGGTAACCGTAGTAGGCGATGGCGCCGGTGAGGATGGAGCTGAGAACGATGACCAGCCAGGTGTAGTCCTGCCAGCCGAGCGCTTGGACCAGTAGTTCGGAGAGGAAGACCGCGGTCACCGCGTACCAGCAGACCTGGGTGCCGCCAAGGAGCAGGCCGGCCCATTTCGCTCCGAAGCGGCCGAGCGTGTACCGGGCGAGCAGGACCGTGGTCAGGCCGGTCCGGGCTCCGAGCCAGGAGAGCGCCGCGACGTAGAGACCGAGGACCAGGCTGCCTACGACCAGTACGGAGACGAGTTCGTTCCAGCGGAACGCGGCTGAGAGCTGTGCGCCGGCGAGCATGGTGGGAGTGAAGAACACGAATCCGAGCAGTACCGTCAGCAGGGAGAACAGTCCACGACGGGCCCGCAGGGGGACTTCGGTCAGCGGATAGTCGTCCGAGGCGACCGTTTCGGTACGCCCTGACGGTCGAGAGGGTTCGTGGTGCATGGGCATGGGGGGGACCTCCGTACTCGTGAGGAACGGACCATACGCAAAGACAACCATCTGACCGTTGGTTCGGGGATAGACGAACATCCAGGTGTTTCACACCTTCGCTAGATATATTCACATCATGATCGATCTGTGTTCTCTCCTCACTGACACGTCGCTGGGTCTGCGGGTGCTGGTCGGCGCGGACGGGGCGACCGGAAGGGCGGGCCAGGACGAGCCGGACCGTCCGGTGCGGTGGGTGCACATCACCGAACTCCCCGACCCGGCCCTCTATGTCCGGGAGTACGAACTGGTGCTGACCAACGGGCTATGGTTCGACGGAGAGTCGTCGGCCGAGCGCTTCGTCGCCAGCGTCAAGCGATCCGGGGCGGCCGGGATCGTCTTCGGCCTGAGACGCGAGACCCCGGTGATGCCGCACGAACTCGTCGATGTCTGTGCTCGCGAGCGGGTGACTCTCCTGGAGTTGGGTATCTCCGTGCCGTTCACCGCTGTCTCGCGGGCGGTGGCGGCACTCTACGCCGAGCAGCGGCAGCAGGAGCTCATGGGCGTAGTGCGTCGCAACAACGATCTGGTCCAGGTGATCTCGCGCGGGGACGGTATGGTCGCCGTACTGGGGGTGCTGCGTCGGGACCATCCTGGGCTCGACGTCACGGTGGTGGACCGGGCCGGTCGTGACTTGGCCGCCGTGGGCTCGCCTCTGGACGCGGAGAAGCTGCGCGCGGTCGCCGACGCGCTCGGTCGGCATCCTCCGCCTCTGGAGGTCGCCCTGGAGGGCAGGGGCACCGCTAGCCTGTTCCTCGTCGACACGCTCGGAAGCCCCGGTGGGGTGGAGACCGCGCTCGTCTGCCTGCGGAGTATGCATGAGCTCAGCAGCGGCGAGCTGGAGGCGCTGGAGCAGACCGCGCGCTTCCTCAGTTTGGAGGCGGCCCGTACCCGGATCGCGCGCACGGTCGAGATGCGGTTCGCCGGCGAGCTGCTCGACATGATCTCCTCGGGCACGCGGGCGGAACAGGAGATCGCCTCCCGGCTCACGGCGTTCGGCATCGACACCCGCAGTCCGCTGGCCGTTTGCGCGCTGGTCTGCTCACCGGCTTCGCAGGAGCGCCTGGCAGAGCTGGCCGAG
Organism: Actinomycetes bacterium; assembly: GCA_021793235.1. Lineage (GTDB taxonomy): Bacteria > Actinomycetota > Actinomycetes > Streptosporangiales > Streptosporangiaceae > JAJYTD01. The sequence goes on from JAJYTD010000032.1 coordinate 2,950, forward strand.
GCGATCACGGGGTTCTTCATCACCGAGGGGACGCCGGCCGTGGTCGCCGAGAGTGGTCAGGACGTCGTCACGATCTTCCCGTGGCAGCGATCCGAGAACGCACTCCACGCCCTAGTCACGCGCCTGGTGAACGCGGCGGCCACGGAAACGGGCAATTCGCGTGTCGTCGCCGGCCTCGGGGACATCTCCCCGAGTGTGGGGGCTCTCCGTTCGTCGCTGCTTGAAGCGCGGGAGACATGTCGGGTGCTGCGTCGGCGCTCCGAGGGGCCCGTTGCCGCTCGTCTCCGCGACCTCGACATGTACCGGTTACTACTCGGTCGTCATTCCCGTGAGACACTGCGCGAGTTGGCCGCTGTCGTTCTCGACCCCATCCGGGCTCACGACCGCGACCGCGATAGTTGTTTGGAGAGCACGGTGCGTGCCTTCCTGGATCACGACGGCCACTGGGCCGTGACCGCTGAGGCGCTCCATGTGCATGTCAACACTCTGCGCAACCGGTTGGCACGGGTGGCGTCGCTGACGGGTCGTGACGTCTCGCGAACCCGGGATCGGGTGGACCTGTTCCTCGCGCTGGAAGCCGCCGACACCGCCGAGAGGGGCCGGTGATCCCGATACGGGTTCTCACCGGCCCTGGTGTCGATCACCACAGCGGGTAGGCATCGGAATCCGGGTCAGGGCGGTGTAACGGGCGTGAGAGCAGCGACTGGTCGACCGCAGCGGCGCGCGCCACATCCACACATCGAGCGAACCGCACGTCGCCGCACTCCAGTGCGTATTCGATCAGTCGGCGCAGGGCGAGCGCCCGACTGGGGCGCCCGGACAGGAACGGGTGGCTCGTCAGGTTGAACAGGCAGTGGTAGTGGCGCATCGCGTCCAGCTCCGCCCGCCACATCTCCAGGGTTTTCTCCGGAGATTCGATCACCGAACCGATGGACGGTTCAGGCAGGAAGGCGTACTGCTCCCAGTCATCCAGCGACCAGTGCACGGGAAGCTCGACGATCTCGCCCTGATCCCGCGTCGTCGGGATGCGGTACGGGCGGTCGTCACCCATGAGGGAGGAATCGTAGAGCAGGCCGAACTCCGCCACGAGGTCGGCCGTGTGCCAGGTCGCCTCCCACAGGGCCGCCCGGTGTCCGTGGATCTCGGCCCCCTGGTCGGTGAACACGTGGAGGGCGCGTTCGAAATCGGCGCGCTCTTCCTCGGCCGTCATCGAGGTGGGCGGACGGTGGCTGTAGGAGTGGTGTCCGACCTCGTGCCCGCGCTCCGCGATCGTGCCCACCAGCTCGGGGCGCTGCTCGGCGACCTGGCCAGGAACGAAGAACGTCGCTGGAACGCCCAGCTCATCGAGCATGTCCAAGAGGCGGGGGAGGCCGATCTCCGGGCCGTAGGCCTGGTGGCTCATGGTCATCGCGTGGTCGGCGTAGCGCCGCCCGTGGGCGAGGATGGCGCTTTCGGCGTCCACGTCGAAGGTCAACAGCGCTACCGCGGCCGCCCCGCCAAGCCAACTATCGCTCATCGTGTTCTTCCCGTGTCGGGTCGGTGGTGGGTACGGTGCGGGCGCTTGGGCCCGCAGTGTGCGTCCTTCACCCGGCCGCGGCCTGTGTCCAGCGGCGGGTGTTCTCCAACGTCGCCATGGGGTTGATCATCCCATGGTCGAAGGCGATCGGAGCCTCACCGGCGGCGAGCTTGCGGGGCAGTTCCGGGTCGGCCAGTGCGCCCCGGCCGAGGGAGAGCAGGTCGGCGTGGCCGCCATCGAGCACATCCGCGGCCTGCTGTGGATTGTGCATCCCACCGTTGGCCAGCACCGGAAGACCGCTCACGCGCCGAGCGATCCCGGTGATCGTCTCTCCGTTGTCCAGCCGCGCGGAGTCGATCCAGTCGCGCCCCTCGCTGGCGATGTGCAGGTAGTCCGCTCCAGCCGCCGCGACGGCGTCGAAGACCACTTCTGCGTCGGCCGCGGTCCAGCGATGGTGGAAGTCGTTCACCTTGGTCTGGGAGAGGCGGACGCCGACGATGAAGTCATCCGGCACCGCCTTCTTGATCTCGGTGATGACCTCGCACGTCAGGCGCGCCCTGTGGGAGACGGCACCGCCGTATTCATCGGAGCGGTGGTTGGTGTAGTCCGTGAGGAACTGGTCGAGCAGGTAGCCGTTGGCCGCGTGGACTTCGACTCCGTCGAACCCCGTGGACTGGGCGCTGCGGGCGGCATCACGGAAACCGCGCACCGCCTCTTCTATGTCCGCCCTACTCATCTCCAGTGGGGTCGACCAGGCTCCGGATCCGCCGTACTCCGGCATCATCGTCCCGCGGGGCTGTACCGGAGAGGGAGCCACCGTGTCCGAATGGTGGCGGTTGCCCTGGGATAGGGCGCCGGCGTGCATGAGCTGCATGGCGATCCGGCCTCCTGCGGCGTGGACGGCGTCGGTGACGCGTGCCCATCCGGCGAGGTGGGTCTCAGTCACGGCTCCGGGCTGGTTCACATAGCCCTGGCTGTACCGGTCGTCGGTGTAGGTTCCCTCGGTGACGATCATGCCGAACCCGCCGTGCGCGAAGGCGGCGTAGTACTCCGCCATCTCGGTGGTGGGGGCCCCTTCGGGGGTAGCCGAGACGCGCGTCATCGGCGCCACAACGAGGCGGTTGGGCAGTGCCAGACCGCTCATCTCGGTCGGGGTGAGAGCGGGGTGAGGGGTCCTGTCGTTCATGGGCTGTCTCCGTGTCTTCTGTGTCGGGTCCTGTTTCCCTGGTGCGGGAGGAGGGCTGCCTTCCGCGAGGGGGTGTCCTTCTTCTCGCGGTCAGTTGCGGGCGCCGATGACCTCGATCTCCAACGTCGTGGGGCGGCCGTGGTTGATGTCCACGATGTCCTGCGGGCATGCCGATACGGCGACGACGCAGTCCAGGTTCGCCTGGAACGTTATGGAGTCTCCCGGACGCGTTTCGGCTGCGAGCCAGCCGAGCCGTCCGTCCGTGTCCACCGGGATCCGCATGAACACGTTGATGGGCTGGGGGATCACGGCGGTCGACTCGCCCACCTCGGCCAGCGCTTCGGCGAGGTTCTGTGCGCATGACCGGTGGTCGGGTGGCGCGCCGAGCGCGGCATAGCGCTCGGGGTCGCACGCGGGGATGAGCATGTCGTGGTGGCCGGGTGAGGTGTCCTCGACAAGCGTCAGGACGGGGCGGCGCAGGTTGGTGACGAACGGCTCTCCCAGGGCGGGGAACAGCCGGTTGACGTGCGCGCGGGTGTGGGCGGCACTGTGGTACTCGTCGCGGGCGCCGGAGACGAAGGCGAACACGTCGCCTACTTGGCCGCCCTCGATGTCGATGACGCGGACGCGTTGTCCGGCTGCGAGAGCCACGGCGCGCCCGTGGCGCGGAGGGACCACGGTTCGCTGGAGGGGAGTCGATGTCATGGAGTCAGTCCAGCAGGGGCGCACTATCTACGTCGATGGAGATATATACATTGAACAGGCGTATTCATAGATGAATGGCCATGTGTGTGGCTCTTGACAACTGTGACTCGGCGACCCAGGCTTACCGGGATGATCGGTCGGCCGGCGATCGAGACCGACACGGATGAGAAGGACACATGGGACGAACGCCCGAAACACTCACGGGTCCGTTCACGGGACGGACCATTACCGATCTCGCCGGTGACCTCCGTACCGGCCGCGTCACCTCCAGCGGACTCGTCGAGCGCGCGCTCGCTTCGGCGACGGAGGCGGGAACGGCTCTCGGCGCGTTCGTCACTGTGGACGCGGCGGGGGCGCGAGCGGCCGCCGACCAGAGGGATGCCGAGCGGGCCTCGGGGCGCGTCCGCGGTCCGCTGCACGGTGTTCCGGTCGCGGTCAAGGACAACATCGATGTGGCGGGCCTGCCGACGACGGCGGGTTCCGCCCATTTGCGGGGCAACGTCCCTGAAAAGGACGCCGAATGTGTGCGCCGGCTCCGCGAGGCCGGTGCGGTAATCCTCGGTAAGACGACCACCCACGAGTTCGCGTACGGGCCCACGGGCGACCGCTCGGCCAATGGCGCAGCGCGCAATCCCCACGACCCGAGCAGGATGGCCGGTGGTTCGAGCGGGGGCAGCGCGGCGGCGGTGGCCGCGGGCATCATTCCCTTGGCGCTGGGCACCGACACCGGTGGCTCAGTGCGGATCCCGGCAGCATTGTGCGGGGTCGCCGGGTTCAAGCCGGCGCACGGCATGATCCCGACAGAGGGGGTCTTCCCCCTCTCCACCTCACTGGACGTGGTCGGCGTGGTGGGGCGGACCGCGCTCGACTGCCGTATCGCCGCTGAGACGATCGGCGGGATGGAATCGGCGGATACCGCAAGTCGCGTGCCACAACGCATCGGGTGGCTCGCGACCGGGTCCCTCTTCGCCGTCGACCGCGAGGTCGGCCAGTCGGCCAGATCCGCCTTGGGCACGGGGGAAACAGTCGACGCGGTGGTCGACGACGCCGAGCTCACCGATCTTGAAGCCCTGCACGAGGTCTTTCTCGCTATCCAGAGCAGCGAAGCCTACGCGGTCCACGCGGACCGGGTTGAGCAGGCGCCTGAACTGTTCGACCCCGAGGTGCTGGAGCGGCTGCGCGCCGCAGCGGAGGTCCCCGGCTGGCGCTATGTCCGGGCCCTGACCGCCCGTGCGCAGGCGCGCCGCACGGTCGCCCGGCTTCTGGACGGCTACGACCTGCTCGCGCTACCGACCGTGCCGTTGACGGCTCCGCCCATCGGCCACCGCACGGCAGAGATCAATGGAGCGGCCGTCGGTGTGCGTCCCGCGCTCTTGGCGCTGACCAGCCCATGGAACGTGCTCGATCTGCCCGCGCTGACCGTTCCGGTCGGCCGTGTCGGCGGGATGCCCGTCAGCATCCAGCTTGTCACGGCTGCTGGGCGCGAGCACCAGTTGTTCCGGGTCGCGGCGCGGCTGTGCAGCACCACGTCCACGACCCCTCGGCTGCATCGGCGGATGCGCTCCGGGAGCTAGCGGCTCCCCTGAGAGACGCTCCTGGCCGCCTACTCTTCCGGCTCCTCGTTCTCCTCGCGGTCGGCGGCCTCGACCTCTTCGCGGGAGATGCCCAGCAGGAAGACGATCGTGTCCAGGTACGGGACGCTGACCGAGGTGTCGGCCTGCTCGCGCACGACCGGCTTGGCGTTGAAGGCGACGCCGAGGCCTGCGGCCCGCAGCATGTCGAGGTCGTTGGCGCCGTCACCGATGGCCACGGTCTGGTTCAGCGGCACCCCGGCCTCTTGGGCGAAGCGCTCCAGCGCGAGAGCTTTCCCCTTGCGGTCGATGACCGGTCCCACCAGGTCGCCGGTGAGCTTGCCGCCAATGACCTCCAGCGTGTTCGCCGCGGAGTAGTCGAGGTCCAGCCGGTCGACCAGGGCGTCGGTGATCTGGGTGAATCCGCCGCTGACGATCGCGCACTCGTAGCCGAGCCGCTTCAGTGTGCGCACCAGTGTGCGGGCGCCCGGGGTCAGCACGAGCTTCTCGCGCACCGCGTCGAGCGCGGAGGCGTCCAGCCCTTTGAGCAGGGCCACGCGCCGGCGCAGTGATTCCTCGAAGTCGAGTTCGCCGCGCATCGCCTCCTCGGTGACCCGAGCGACCTCTTTGGCGCATCCGGCGTGTTCGGCGAGCAGCTCGATGACCTCGCCCTGGATCAGGGTGGAGTCGACGTCCATGACGATCAGGTGCTTGGCGCGGCGGTGCAGTCCACTGGGCTGCAGTGCGACGTCGATGGACTGCGTGGCGGCCTCCATGGCCAGGTCGCCGCGGAGGCGTTCCGGGTCGGCGCCGGAGATCTCGAGTTCGATCGAGGTGACCGGGTAGCTCGCGAGCCGTTCTATGCGGTCGATGTTGGCGCCGGCGCGCGCCACGCACGAGGCGATCGCGCCGAGGGCTCCCGGACGAAGCGGGTCCGCGAGGACGGTGGCGTGCAACTGGTCGGTGGAAGCGGCGCTGACCCGGCCGTTGCCGTTGGAGAATTCCACGTCCATGTCGAGGTCGATGGAGGTTTTCTCGACGGCGCTGCGGACTTCTTCGAAGACGCGTTCCCGGCTCACACCGGGTGCGACGCTTTCGTCGACCATGAGCAGGGCGCCGAGGACAAGGCGGCCGCCGATGACGACCTGTTCAAGATCGGCGAGGGTTACCGGGAACACTGACAGGGTGCTGAGGAGGCGGGCGCTCACACCAGGGCGATCGCGTCCGGTCACCGTTACCAAGAGCGTGGAGTGGTCATTCATGGCATGATCCACGGTACTCGGGCGGATTGCGCGGCCGTTGAGGAGGTCGGCGGTATTACGCAGGCTGTTCACGCTCCGGTCATCTCATTGCCTGAATGGTCACCCTCAGTTGTTACTTTTGCTTCTTGTTCTTCTTGCGCTTGGGGCCTTTGGCTTTGACGTCGATTCCGCCGAGCATGCAGGTGCCGGTCAGTCTGATGGTGGGAGCGTTGGGGTCGGTGACCGTGTCGGCGCCGCGTATGGTCGCACCGCCGAGGATGGCTGTTGTGTTGTTCACCACACGTACGCCGTGCGGCACGACGATCGTCACGCCGCCGAAGATCACGGCGCACTGGACGGTCACTTCGCGCTGGGTCAGCACGGCTTCTCGGAAGTCGAGGTCGATCCCGCCGAACAGCGCCGAGACATTGGTGCGCGGCTCCACGAGCCAGCGCCCCTTGCGTTCGGCGCCGCCGAATACGGCGACGATGTTCTCTTTGCCTTCGCTTTCGGAGGCGAGCTGCCGGGCCTCCTCGGAGGAGACGGTCATCCCGACGGGCATGCCGGGCTCCTCGACTGCGGAGGTGCCGCCGACGGGCAAGTCATGGGTGATGGGAGCCAGTTCGCCGATGGTCTTGGCCCGGTAGAGGGTATCGAGCCGCTCCTCGTGCTCCTCTTGCGAGAGCCGACCCTCGGCCAGGGCTTCGCGGAGGCGTTCGGCGACTCGCTCGCGGTCGGCGTCGGATGCGCGAATATGGTCAGGCTCCATGGCCGCCCCCATTTTCTCGGTAGTCATGCTGGCTCCTGCATTATTCCCGCCGGTCAGCGTCTGCTGTGGGGAGGCCGCGGGTTTTCACCTCGATCGACGACAGCAGGCAGATGCCGGTGAGGACCACTGTCGGCGCTGACGACGATGGCGCGGACCGTACTTTGCTCTCGTCGACGCAGCCGGCGATGGTGGAGATGCGGTTCACGACACGGATGCCGGGTGGCAGGATCAGCTCCAGGTTGCTGAGGATGGGGGCGCACTGGATGGTGACCTCCCGCTTTGCCAGGACTGCCTGACGCAGGTCCAGTGAGGAGTGGCCGCAGAGCAGTGACACGTTGGTGCGGGGCTCGACCAGCCAGCGTCCGCTGCGTTCCGCCGTGCCGAAGACAGCAGTGATGTTCTCGCTGCCGGTGGCGGAGGCGAAGAGGGGGTCGCTGCTGCCCGGCGAGAAGGTGTCGGGTCCGGCCGCGGCGCCGTTTCCAGTATCGGGCAGGTCATCGGTCAGCGGGGCGAGTTCGCCGAGTGTCTTTGCGGCGTAGGTCGCCTCAAGCCGGTCGGCGTGTTCGTCCTGGGTGAGTCGCCCTTCGCTGAGGGCCGCAGCGAGGGCTTCTGCGACGCGGTCGCGGTCGGCGTCGGAGGCACGCAGATCAGGGGCCGTGGTGCGGGAAGTCGGGACCGTAGCGCTCATAGGCACGAGTATCCTCCCCGGGACTGCCTCTCGTGATCGGGAAACATCCCTGGTGTTCCCCTGATACGTGGCCGCGGCGACCCTGATGCCTGTTGCCGTTCTCCAGAAGCGGAAGCAGTCGGGGCACCGGCCGGGCTGGGGGTGTTCTCACCTGGCGGCCGCCCCATAGGCGGCGACCCGCGCGCGCCGGATCGCGCTGTCGAGCGTCCGCAGTGCTTCGTGCCGGGCCTCTGCCTGCCGGGAGGTCAGCCCGCGGCCGGTGCCGCTCTCGGCGAGCCGGACGACGACGGCGAGCCGGTCGGCTTGCGCGGCCAGCCGGTGAGCCCGTTGCGGGTGGCCGGGGGCCAGGCCCTCGGTGGGGGCGCGGTCGGGATCGCGCAGGTCGGCCAGAGCACGGGTGACTTCTGGGCCCCAGTCGGAGATGTCGTCGACTGTGCCGAACAGGGCCGCGGACTCCTGGATCGCGAGGAGGAGGCGGTGCTCGGCCTCTGCCAGCCCGACGGGTTCGGGGTCGGTGTCGTTGGCCGGGTAGGGCGTCCAGGCCACCCCCACATAGGATGACCCGCGCCGGTCCTCATGGGGGACAAGCCCGATCTGTCGGCCCGCCAGCCGCACCAGTACGGCTTCACGGGCGTCGATCGCCGCCGTGTTGAGTTCCTTGGCGCCCACGAGTCCGAGTGGATCGCCGGGGACCGGCAGACACAACCGGAACGCGGTCGCTCCGTGGGAGCGTAGACGGGCGAGGGCCGAGCGCAGCGGAGTGCCGGTCGCGAAGGGCAGATCGCCGGTGACGGTTCCGATGACGTGGGGACCGGTGCGCCGTTCCACCGCGTCGACGGCGTCGTCCAGCGCGGCCTGGCCGGACAGCCATGCGTTGCCCCAGGCGACCAACTGTGCGGAGGACAGGTCTTGCAGCATTCGTCAAGCCTAGATCGGTGAGCGGGCCAGCGGGTGTGTCCAGTAGGTTCGCTTCGGAGCGTGGCTACCGGAGCGGAAGCGGACCGGTGCAGGAACCAGCGAGCGGAGTCGCTGATGCCCGACCGCGAGGCCCCTGTCGCGGTGGTGGCGGGGTGAGCGGTGAGCATGAGCGAGGAGTGCGACAGGGAGAGCGATGAACGGTCATGTGCTGCGCATGAGCGGTGTGAAAGTGCGGTACGGCGATGCGGAGCTGCTGCATGGTGTGGAGTGGATCGTCGAGGAGGATGAACGGTGGGTGGTGATCGGTCCGAACGGGGCCGGGAAGACCACTCTGCTGAGCGTGGCCGCGACCCAGCTCGCCCCTTCTGAGGGCGATGTCGAGGTATTGGGCGAGCGGCTCGGCGCGGCGGCCGATCTCTCCGAACTCCGGCCGCTGATCGGGTTCGCCAGTGCTGCAGTGGCCAATCGGATCCCCGACTCCGCCATTGTCCTCGATCTCGTCATCAGCGCCTCCTATGGGCTTCTGGGGCGCTTCGGCGAGCAGTACGAGACGCCCGACTATGGCCGCGGACGAGCGCTGCTCACCTCGTGGGGTATCGCACATCTGGCGGAGCGGCGGTTCGGGACGCTTTCGGAAGGTGAGCGCAAGCGCGTGCTCATCGCGCGCTCGTTGATGGCCAACCCCGAACTACTGCTGTTGGACGAACCCGCCGCCGGTTTGGACCTGGGGGGCCGGGAGGACTTGGTGCGCCGGTTGGGCGTGCTGGCCGATGACATCGACGCGCCCGCGCTGGTGATGGTCTCCCACCACGTGGAGGAGGTTCCGCCCGGGTTCACGCACGGATTGTTGATGAGGGAGGGGAGGATCGTCGCATCGGGTCCGCTGGAGGATGTGCTGACCGGAGAGAACCTGAGTGAGACATTCGGCCTGGCACTGAAGGTGGAGCGCGACGGCGGCCGGTGGAGTGCGCGGGCGGTGTGAGCGAGGGGCGGGCCTCGGGGAGGAGAGTACGGCTTCCGGTTTTCGCGGTTCCGGAATACCGCATTTGGTCATCCGGAAAGCGCGTGGCTGTCCGCATTCGGCCATGAGATTTTAGTTTGCCGTTAGTTTATGGGGCTGCGGTGGGAATTCAGGTGTGAACGCGCCTTATGATCACCGCGTGGACGTCTGCGCCGCGATCGTCCACAATCTATTGCCGCCTGTGACCACCCCCCGACAGGAGAGCCGGAGCCGCCCCGATGGGTACCGTTGTCATCATTCTGCTGATCTTTGTGGCGATTCTGGTCGTGATCGGCTGGCGCAGCGTCCGCATCGTCCCTCAGGCGATGGCCGATGTCGTGGAGCGGTTCGGTAGCTACCACCGCACCCTGGAGTCAGGGTTCAACATCGTCATTCCTTTCGTCGACCACGTCCGGGAGCGCATCGACATGCGCATCCAGGTGGTCAGTTTTCCGCCGCAGGCCGCCATCACCCAGGACAACCTGTCGGTGAATGTCGATACCGCGGTCTATGTCAAGGTCACAGACCCCTACAACGCGACCTACAAGGTCGCGAGCTTCATCCAGGCGGTCGAGCAGTTGGCTTCGGCGACACTGCGCAATGTCGTCGGCGGCATGGACCTGGAGCAGACGCTCACCTCGCGGGACCAGATCAACCGCGAGCTGCGCGCGGTGCTCGATGAGGCGACGGCCGAGTGGGGCATCGAGGTCAGCCGTGTGGAGCTCAAGGGGATCGAGCCTCCGGAGTCGGTCCAGGAGGCCATGGAGAAGCAGATGCGCGCCGACCGGGACAAGCGCGCTGAGATCCTGAGCGCCGAAGGCCAGAAGCAGTCGGCGATTCTGCGCGCGGAGGGTGAGCAGTCCGCTGCTGTGCTGAGCGCCCAAGGTGCCGCCGATGCCGAGAAGGTCAGGGCGAAGGCCGAGGCCGAGGCGATGACCGTGCGCGCCCGCGGCGAGGCCGACGCCATCCAGATGGTGTTTCGCGCGCTGCACTCCGGCAACATCAGTCAGGAGGCGCTGGCCTACCAGTACCTGCAGAAGCTTCCGGAGATCGCCCAGGGCGACGCCAACAAGGTGTGGATCGTCCCGAGTGAAATGGGAGCCAACGCTCCCTGGAACCTCTTCGCCCAGGAATCCCTCGGCACCATCGCCGATGCCATGCGAAATCCCGAAAGGGATGACCGTTCCGCCCCGTGACCTTCCACAATCCTCCCCGTGTTCCACCGAGGACGAAGCAGGCGCGGGGCACGCCACCGGATACATGTGACGGCCCCGGACACGTCTAGGGCCGTCCTGTTCGCACGGAGTCGGCACCGTTCGGTGCCCGTCATTGTGGTGCGGCGCGGAAGAGAGACGGCCGCCGCGGTGTGCGGCCGGGGCGGTTCCCACTGCCACACCCTCAATCCGTAGACTGTATGCATCACCTCCTGGTTCTTGGCGGCGTGGCGCGTGCCCGCGGTGGGGGTGCGTCCCCGGAAACCGAGTGTGAGGGTCGTGCATGAGTCTGTGGGAAGCGCTGGCCATTCTGGCGGCGGGCATCGGAGCCGGGGGGATCAATGCGGTCGTCGGCTCTGGGACGCTGTTCACCTTCCCGGTGCTGTTGGCGCTGGGGTACCCACCGGTGATCGCCTCGATCTCCAACAGCGTCGGGCTGGCGCCCGGGTCGCTGACCGGAGCGATCGGCTACCGGCAGGAACTGCGGGGCCAGAAAGGGCGGCTGCTCCGTCTGGCCGTCATGTCCTGCGCGGGTGCGATCAGCGGCGGAGTGCTGCTGCTCAACCTGGACCCGGAAGTGTTCGAGCGGGTCGTTCCCGTGCTTATCGGGCTCGCCTGCGTACTGATCATCGTGCAGCCCCGCCTCACGGGCTGGTTGCGCAAGCACCGCCCGGCTCGCCGCCACGGGGGGCCGCTGCTTCCGCTCGGCGTCTATGGTGCCGGCGTCTACGGCGGCTACTTCGCCGCCGCCCAGGGCATCATCCTCATCAGCGTGCTCGGCACCTCGCTGGACGAGGACGTCCAGCGGATCAACGCGTTGAAGAACGCGCTGGCCTTCACCGTCAACGCGACGGCCGCCGTGTTCTACACCACCTTTGCCGCGCCGGTATGGCCGGTCGTCGGTCTCATCGCCGGCGGTTCGGTCATCGGCGGCTACTTCGGTGCTCGGCTCGGGCGCAAGCTGAAGCCGTTCGCTCTGCGCGGGCTGATCGTGGCCGTCGGGATGACGGCGGCCGTGCAGTTGGTCGTGGAGCAGCTCTAGCAAGCCGCCGTGCGCTCGCCGGTCTCGGGCAGAAGGGCGCTCGCCGCGCGCTGTGGGGACGGCGCGCCCGAGATCTATTGGTGATCAGGGTGTGCCGGGGCTGGTTCGGCGGGAGTGGATGTGACGAGGAGCAGGGCACGGGAGAGCCGCTGCCGTGCCTGGGACCGCCTTCCTGGTTGCGGCGATGGGGGCCCTGCGAGCGCGGCGAGGGATGCCCCATTGCCGCGGCCCCCGCACGTGGCGAAGGTAGCCAGGGACACCCCACCGGAACCCCCGCGACCAGGCCCGCCGACATAGAAGCGTCAGCGGGAAGACGGCTGCCGGTGGCTCAGGGAGACGCGAAGTAGCCGCGGCGGTCGGCGTCCTCGATCAGTGCGGTGGCATAGGAACCCAGCGCCGCGGAACCCTCGCTGATGATCTTCACCTTCTCCATCACCTGCTCCCGCGTGACTTTGAAGCGCACCCAGGTACCGCCCTCGGTGTGCCAGTTGGCGAGCATGGGGGCGAGCCGGTCGATGGCCTTGGCGAAGCGGGCCTCGCGGCTCTCACGTGCCTCGAACTCCTCCCACAGTGCCCGTGTGCGCTCGGCCTGGTCCTCGGGGAGCAGGGCGTAGATGCGTTCGGCCGCGGCGCGTTCCCGGTCGGCCTGGGAGTCTGCCCCCTGGGTGTCGTAGACGAACGTGTCTCCGGCGTCGATCTCGACGATGTCGTGCAGGACGACCATTTCGACGACACGGTCGATGTCGGTTCCCTCAGGGGCGTATTCGGCGAAGATCCGGGCGGTCAAGGCGAGGTGCCAGGAATGTTCGGCGTCGTTCTCCCTGCGGGATCCGTCGACGAGCATGTTGCGGCGCAGGATTCGTTTGAGCTTGTCGGCCTCCAGGATGAACCGGAGTTGGGACGTGAGCCGTTCGTGGTCGACCCCGCTGGCAAACACCGGTGCCGGTTCCGTCACGTAAGTCGCCCTCCTAGCACGATGGATGAATACGGAGAAAACCAGGGAGATGCCCGGCCGCCACAAAGGGATGATCCCATGGAGCGGCGGCGCACTGACGTGTGAGCATCCGGTAGGGGAGGCGGCATGGAGCGACGGGTGAACGCGCGGCCACGATCGGTCGTGATCGGCGGTGACGCGACGGGGATGAGCGCGGCCTCGTAGGCGCGCCGGTGGCGCGGGTCACAAGATCTGGACACCCCCGCCCTGGAACGCGGAACCCACACCTCGTACTCGGCGTGCGGCATCCCGTACCTGGTAAGTAGAACCGTACCGACTCCGGAGGAGCTCGTCGCCCGCACCCCCGAGGCATTGTGCGATGACCTCGGAACCGGCGTGTGTCCCGGTATGGGCGTGACCAAGATCAACCCGACCGTCGGGCCGTTATGGTCGGCGCGGTCTGGAGTCAGCCCGCCGTATCGGGCTCGACGAGGAGGAGGTACGGCGTGCCGGGTTCGGGCAAGGGGCCCGGGCCGGCTCCGTGCGCCGGAGTTCAGCCGCGCAGCCTCACGGTGGCTTCCGTGTCGCTGCTCAGGTGCAGATGGAACCACTCCATCAGGGCGCGGTCGGCGAGGACATTGCCGGGATCGGGAGGCCCGGGCGCCAACCCCGGTTCAGGACCCATGGTGTGGGCCAGGTCCGGGACGAGAATGTGCCGGACCGCCTGCGGCGGATAATGCGGCGCCAGAGCATCGTGGAGCGCCTGACCGTATGCGGACGGTGCTACCTCGTCCCGCTGGCCGCTGACGATCAGCAAGGGCGTCTGCGGTCGGTGCAAGTCCGCTGTGCGACCGGAGAAGTTCAGCCACGCGGCGATCTCTCGTGCCGTGTCGGACCACTCGTATCCGATGCCGAGCCGGCGCTCACGCGCCGCGATCACCGATGCCGGGTCGATGATCGGATTGACGACTCCGGCGGCGCCGATGGGCAGCCGGTTCTCAGCGAGCGCGAGCAGGACCGCCGCACCGCCGGCACCCACACCCAGCAGACCGGCCGGGTCATCGCGGACAGGAAAGAGAGAACGCAGCTCGGTGACGGCACGCGGCAGCTCGGCCGCCGCCTGCTCGACCACAGGGCCGTACAACTGAAGCAGGTAGTCGGTCTGTCCCCGCTGGTTGATCTCGGCGACACCGCCTGCGGGCAGCCTCGCGCCGAACAACGGCAGCCCGAGGTAGACCCGCCAGGCGGGCAATGACGCCAACGGCAGTGTTCCAGCGAGCGCTGCCTCACTGCGCGGGGGTTCGAACGCGTGGAGTGCCACGATCAGGGGAGCGGAGTCGCCGGGGACCGCCGGAGGAATCGCGACGTAGGGAATGCCGGCCGCTATACCGGTCATGGGTTGGGTGGGCGTACTGTCAGCCACTACTGAGGGTTCCCTCCCGTGCTCGAACGCCGTGTACCTACATTCCGGAGGTTCTTCGGTGGGCGTCGTGAACCGCATTCGTGCGTAGCAGGCACGTCGTAGCCTAATCGAGTGTGGTACCGCGAGAGGCCATGAGCCTTGGCCTCTGGCGAGTCGCATCCTGAGCGGACGGTGTACGGCGCCCCCCGTCGCTGCCGAGCATGCCCCGCCCGGCAGGAGCGCTGCCGGCCGTGGTCACCGGTGGCGCGCAGGGGTGCGCCGCCGCGGGGGCCTGGGTTTCGTCCGGCTCTTTGCCGTGCGTTGCAGCGATACAGAGCCATCGACGGTGCTCACCGTAGATTCGGCCTCGGGCTTCAGGTTCGGGCGGGTGCGAAATGCCGATCGAGGTAGGCGCGCAGGAGCAGCTTGGTCTCGTCGATCAACCGCGGGTCGCCGTCGGAGGCATACCGGAAGGCGAGCTTGAGTACGGCGCCGGCGGCTTCCACGGCCACCGTGATGACGCGGTCGAGCTCTGCGCTCTCGGCGACACCGGCGGTTGAGACGAGGATTTCGCGCAGCCGTGCGGCGATCACCTGGTTGTTGTCGGTTTCGGAGTCCAGCAGCCGAATGTCGATGGCATCACCGAAGTACAGGCTGCGGAAGCCCGGGACGCTGCGGTGCATGTCGATGTACTCGTCGATGATGGTGTCGACGGCGTCGGTCCAGTGCGAGAATGCTCCTTCTGCCAAGCGCTCGTCCACCCGGGTGCTGAACTGGTCGAGGTAGCGCAGTCCGAGCGCCTGCACGATCGCTTTCTTATCCGGGAAGAACTGGTAGACCGAACCGATCGCCACGTCGGCGCGTTCGGCGATCCGCGTCGTCGACAGTCCGCTGTAGCCGCCTTCATCGAGCAGTTCGGCGCAGGCGTTCAGCATCCGTTGGACGCGGACCATGCTGCGTTGCTGTGCGGGGAGGCGGCGCAGCGGTGCGCGTGCCAGAGCGGGGGCTGTGGCACCGAGTAGAGCCTTGTGGCTGTCGTCCATCCGGCCACCGGATCCGTTGCATACTTCGGAGTCCTGCTGTGGCCGAGATGTGGTGGGTGTGGAACCGAAGGAAGTAGTCGTCACGTATCTATGATGTTCTTCCTGATTCAAATGGTTCCGTAATGTTGCGGACTTGAGGGGGTGCACTTAAATACATAGGGCCTGTGCTGCGTCTCCTCTTTGCTGTTTGCTCATGGGTTGGGCGCCTGCGCGGTCAATACGGGGTGGCGCCGGCCATGTCGCGCAGGTTGCGCGAGAGGGCTCTCCATGAAGTGGGGGACACGGTCGGGGAGCAGCTGGACACCCCGGTGAGCGGCTCCGGAGGCTCTCAGCCGTGACTTGCACGGCTATCACCGTCCCCGGTACCGCTGAGGCCGGACTCGGCCAGGTGACGGCGGCCGCCATGCCTTTCGCTGCCACCCGGGGCACCCCGGGTGGCAGCGCGGACTCTTACGAAATACCGTCAAAAATCCCCAGATCACTTGGAGTGGAAGCAGCGCCTGAGTAGCGTCGCCGTCATGACCGGTCCCTCATCAGCCGCCTCCGGTATCGAGGCGTTCATCCGCGACCTTCCCAAGGTCGAGCTGCACGTCCATTTAGAAGGTTCGATGCAGCCGGGGACGCTGCTCGAACTCGCTGCCAAGCACCGCGTCGACGCCGTTCCCGATTCGCTGGAAGCGATCCGGAACTGGTACGCCTTTCGTGACTTCCCGCACTTCATCGAGGTCTACCTGGCCTCGGTGCAGACCCTCTGCGACGAGGAGGACTTCGCCCGGCTGACCGCCGATACCGCGGCCCGTCTCGCGGCGCAGAACGTGCGCTACGCCGAGGTGCACGTGAGCCTCTACAACCACCTCATGCGCGGGGTTCCGGCCCGCGTGGTGTTCGACGGCATCGAACACGCCCGGCGCGAAGCCGAACGCGAGCACGGTATCCGGCTGCGCTGGATCCCCGATTTTCCCGGTGACTTCGGAGTGGAGACGGGGGAGGAGACGCTGGACGCCGTCCTCAAGGACGGCCCCGAAAGCGTCGTTGGGTTCGGCGTGGGCAGCGTCGAGGTCTCGCGTGAGCCGTTCACGGACCTGTTCGCCCGCGCCCGCGCGGCCGGTCTGCGCAGTCTCCCGCACGCGGGGGAGAACGGCGGACCCGAACGCGTGTGGGAGGCACTGGATCTGCTGCGCGCTGAGCGCATCGGGCACGGAATCGACAGCATGCGAGATCCGCGGCTGGTCGAGCGGCTGCGAGAAGCGGGAATCCCGATCGACGTGTCACCAACCTCCAACCTGCGCACTCGCGCGGTCGAAGTGATCGATGAGCATCCGCTGCCCCGGATGATGGAGGCCGGGCTGCTGGTCACCCTCAACACCGACGATCCACCGATGTTCGGTACCGACCTGCTCAATGAGTACCGCGTGGCGCACGGCATGGGGCTGGACGCGGACGCCCTGGCGGCCCTGGCGCGCAACGGCGTGGCCGCGTCGTTCCTTGACGAGGCCGCCAAACGGGACATGACCGCCGAGATCGACGCGGTGCTCGCCCGCTTCCGGTAGGGGCGGCAAGCGGTCCGCCGGATCCCGGTTATCCGGCCTCGACGGCCTCTCCTGTCGGTTCGCCGGGCTCGGTTCCGGGTTCCTCGCCGGGTTCTGCCGTGAGTTCCGGGGAGCAGCGTTCCCGGTGACCCTCCCAAGTCGCATAGGCCTGGTCGGCGGCATCGCCGGTATAGGCAACGGGGACGCCGCCCTGGATTCGGGCGGGCAGCCACTCGTCATCGAGAACCGTGCCGTCCTGGACGGTCAGGGTGAGTACGCCCGTCTCGGCTGTCGGGCCGCTGGAGTTGTAGAAGGCGAAGTTCCCCAGGCCGTAGTGGACGAAGGCGTCATCGAGGTAGCCGCCGGGCGAAAGCACATGGGCGTGCCCGCCGACCACAGCGTCCGCTCCGGCTGAAATGAGGTCCCGGGCGAGATCGGGAGCGTGCGGAAGCGGGCAGTGGTCGCCCTCCAGTCCCCAGTGCAGGTTGATGATCACTGTGTCGGCTTGGTCGGCGGCCTTCGCTACAGCAGATATCAGGTGTTCCCGCTTCTCGTACTTGGCCGATGCGAGCCCGGGGCGGTCGTCGCCGGCCGTCCATTCGGCGATGAGGTGCTCATCGAGCACGTCAGTAGCGCCGATGAAGGCGACCGTGCCGCCATTGGCCTCGACGATGTGCGGCGCGTAGGCCTCATCGGCGTTGAGACCGGCACCGATGAGGGGGAAGTCGGCTTCGGCCGCGCTGTTCAGGGTGTCCCGGAGACCGTCGGCGCCGTAGTCCATGCCGTGGTTGTTGGCCACCGAGGCGACGTCGACACCCGCGGAGGCGAGCGCGTCGAACGCTGTGGCCGGGGCCCGGAAGCGAAACTCCTTTCCGGGGGCGGGAGTGCCGCCTTCGGTGACGGCGGTCTCCAGGTTGACCATGGCGACGTCGGCCTGGGAAAGGGGTTGGGAGATCGGGCCGAGCGCAGTGGCGGGGTCGGAGTCGAGGCGCTGGCGGAGCATGCCCTCGAAGTGCACGTCACCGCCGATGGCGATGGTGATCGGTGCTTTGGGTTCTGCTTCGGCGGGTTCTGCTTCGGTGAGCTCCGCGTCCGTTCCGGCCGTACCGGCCGTACCGGCCGTTCCGGCCGAGTCGGCCACGGGGGGACACGCTGCCGTCAGGGCTGCGACGGTGAAGAACGCCCCGATGCGCAGTGAGGCGGAGAGACGAGGATAGGAGCTAGGGGGGATGGATTTCACGTGGGGCTCCCGAGGGAGGCAGGGACTTCCCTGGTGGGGACGCCGGCCGCTGGTCGTCGGTTGGCATGTCCGCCAAAGCCGCCGCGGGCGTCGCCGTGTGCGTCGAGAAAAGGAGGAGCACATCGACTATCAGTGGTTGACTGATCGCTCTTTGCTGATCTCTGCTTGTGGTCGCGTACGGAAAGACCGTCTTCGGTGGCAGTGGGCTCTGCCGACGGCGGACGCGCGGGCGGCTTTTCTGGATTGATTCGTTTAGTTGAATCATTCCAGTTTGTGTCTTAGGGTGCTGGCCATGGACGACGCCACTGACCTCCGTTCGGCCGGGCTGCGGGTCACCGCGGCGCGGTTGGCGATCCTTGAGGCCGTGCGATCGGGCAACCACCTGGACGCCGAGCACATCGCACGCGGTGTACGCGAGAGAGTCGGACACGTATCGACACAGGCGGTCTACGACGCGTTGCACGCGTTGACCAGGGCGGGTCTGCTGCGGCGCATCGAACCGGCGGGCTCACCCGCGCGCTATGAGGTGCGTGTCGGGGACAACCATCACCACCTGGTCTGCCGAAGCTGCGGTGAAGTCACCGATATCGACTGCGTGGTCGGCGAAGCCCCGTGTCTGGCCCCGTCCCGTTCCCACGGCTACGTGATCGACGAGGCTGAAGTGGTGTTCTGGGGTGTCTGTCCACAGTGTCGGGCGGAGAATTCCCACCCGGACGGAAACACCGTCGCCGCGGACACGGGCCGCCGGGCGGTCCGTCCGGTATCCGGTGCCGCCTCCCGGCCGCCGGAGTAGGCCTTCTCTGTTCCGCGAGGCCGTTTTCCCTTTACCTTGAAAGGTGCGAGCAGTGAGCGCTCCCTACAGCACGGACGACGCCGGCCACCCGGCGCCGAGCGATGGTTTCTCCCAGTCAGTGGGCCCCAACGGGCCGCTGCTGCTGCAGGACCACTTCCTGATCCAGAAGATGGCCCACTTCAACCGCGAGCGCGTGCCCGAGCGCGTCGTGCACGCCAAGGGCGGTGGCGCCTTTGGTGAGTTGGAGATCACCGAGGACGTCAGCCAGTACACCAAGGCGGACCTGTTCCAGAAGGGGAAGAAGACGCCTCTGCTGCTGCGCTTCTCCACTGTCGCCGGAGAGCTGGGCAGCGCCGATACCGGACGCGACCCGCGGGGCTTCGCGCTGAAGTTCTACACCGAGCACGGCAACTACGACATCGTCGGCAACAACACGCCGATCTTCTTCATCCGCGACCCCTCGAAGTTCTCCGACTTCATCCACTCCCAGAAGCGCCGCGCCGACAACGGCCTGCGCGACCACAACATGCAGTGGGACTTCTGGACGCAGGCCCCGGAGTCGGCCCACCAGGTCTCCTTCCTGATGACCGACCGCGGCACCCCGAAGAGCTGGCGCCATGTCCACGGCTTCGGCAGCCACACCTTCCTCTGGTACAACGCCAGCGGTGACAAGTTCTGGGTGAAGTACCACTTCAAGACCGACCAGGGCATCGAGAACCTCACCGGCGCCGAGGCCAAGGCCATGGAGGCAGAGGACCCGGACGCGCACCGCCGCGACCTCTGGCAGGCCATCGAGCGGGGCGACTA
Source organism: Actinomycetes bacterium (assembly GCA_021793235.1). Lineage (GTDB taxonomy): Bacteria > Actinomycetota > Actinomycetes > Streptosporangiales > Streptosporangiaceae > JAJYTD01. Next base: position 22,548 of record JAJYTD010000032.1, read on the forward strand.
CCCGTCCTGGACCGTGAACGTGCAGATCATGCCGTTCGAGGACGCCGCGGACTACCGGTTCAACCCGTTCGACCTCACCAAGATCTGGCCGCACAGCGACTACCCCGAGATCACCATCGGAAAGTTCACGCTGAACCGGAACCCCGACAACCACTTCGCCCAGATCGAGCAGGCCGCGTTCGAACCCGGCAACCTGGTGCCCGGTGTTGCGGCCAGCCCCGACAAGATGCTCCAGGGCCGGCTCTTCTCCTACCCGGACACCCAGCGTTACCGCATCGGCCCGAACTACCTGCAGCTCCCGGTGAACCAGCCGAAGGTGCCGGTCCGCAGCTACAACTTCGACGGCCCGATGGCGTTCACCAACAACACCGACCCGGTCTACGCGCCCAACACCGCCGGCGGCCCGGTGGCGGCCGAGGAGCTGTACGAGGGGTCGGGCTACCACGTCGCCGGCGAGATCATCCGTTCGGCCTACGAGCTGCACAAGGAGGACGACGACTTCGGCCAGCCGCGTGCGCTCTGGGAGAAGGTCCTCTCCGATGGCGAGCGCGCCAACATGGTGTCGAACATCGTCGGCCACGCCTCGGCCCCTGAGGTCACCGATGACATGAAGAAGCGCGTTGTGGAGTACTGGAACAACGTCCACCCGGACCTGGGCGCCGGTGTCGCCAAGGGACTGGGGGTGCAGGCTTAAAGCCCGGTACCGACCCGTCCCGGTGGCCGCTCGCGCGGCCGCCGTTCGGTACCGCCTGACCCCGGGTGCGGGATCCGCACCCGGGGTCATTTATGTCCGGAACACGAGTCCGATTGCCGTATATCGGTGTTATGCCGTTTATGTGAGTGACCGGGCGGTAGATTTTTCGTTGCCCAATTAAGTAGCAAGCTACGAAGTAGATTCGTCTTTCCTTATTGGATAACTTTGCGGTAACGCAGTGGCTGATCTGGTGCTTTCCAGGTGATGGAGCGGCTTCCCTGGGTCTTGCTGGTTTCTGCTGTGACCAGGCTGTTTATGTCCAGAGTGGCCTGGTGAATGCGGATATTTTTCGTTGTCTGAGAATTGTTCAGAGAATGTCTTTTCGCTGAGTCCGGAGCTGCTAGCGTAGCGGGGCATCGGCGGTTCGAAGTCGCCCACTACCCGTATTGGGGTTTGTATCTCCCGATTCGGTCGTTTCCGCCGATCTGCTGATGGAGTGAAACCCATCTCATGCTTCCTCGTGGCCGGCCGTCATCGTCCCCACTTCCGGTGACTCTGTGTCGGTGAATCTTTACGTTCAGCAGTAGTGAAAGGTCGTTCCTGAAGATGCGTATGAAGTTCTCCTCAACGGCGTCCGTCACCCTGCTCGCAGCGGGACTGGTCGGTGCGGCGCCGGCGCTGGCGTTCGCCGACCCGCAGACCGACGGTTCCGGTGGCACCGCCAGCGGAAACCAGATCAACGTGCCGGTCGACGTCGAGGCCGAACTGTGCGGCGACTCGCTGGCGGCCCTTGGCATCTCCAAGGCTGAATGCAGCGATGTCGCCAAGGTCCTCTACGCCGCAGGCGAGGGCGGAAATGCCCCGGAGACTGACGGTTCCGGCGGTACCGCCAGCGGAAACCAGATCAACATTCCGGTTGATGTGGCCATCGATGTCTGCGGCAACTCGATCGCTGCTCTTGGGGTCTCTGCGGCCGAGTGCACCAAGGTCACCAAGAAGCTCGCTGATGAGTCCGGATCCGGTGACGCCTCAAAGACCGATGGTTCCGGCGGTACCGCCAGCGGAAACCAG
>JAJYTD010000032.1:24322-50850 GCA_021793235.1 Actinomycetes bacterium
CTCGATCGCTGCTCTTGGGGTCTCTGCGGCCGAGTGCACCAAGGTCACCAAGAAGCTCGCTGATGAGTCCGGATCCGGTGACGCCTCAAAGACCGATGGTTCCGGCGGTACCGCCAGCGGAAACCAGATCAACATTCCGGTTGATGTGGCCATCGATGTCTGCGGCAACTCGATCGCTGCTCTTGGGGTCTCTGCGGCCGAGTGCACCAAGGTCACCAAGAAGCTCGCTGATGAGTCCGGATCCGGTGACGCCTCAAAGACCGATGGTTCCGGCGGTACCGCCAGCGGAAACCAGGTCAATGTCCCCGTGGACGCTGCGGCCTCGATCTGCGGCAACTCCGCCGCGGTGGTCGGAGTCTCCAAGGCCGAATGCCTCAAGACCATCTCTGAGGACTCCGGTGACAACGGTAAGGACGAGGACAAGGGCAAGGACGACGGCAAGGGCAAGGAAGAAGACAAGGAAAAGGAAGAAGACAAGGACGGCGGCAAGGACGAGGACAAGGGCAAGGACGACGGCAAGAAGGACAGCGGTAAGGACGACGCCGATGAGAAGGGCGCGCCCGCGGACGGGGATGGCAGCACATCGGCCGGTGGCGGCCTTCCGGTGACCGGCGCCGCGCTCGGCGGTCTGGTCGCCGCAGCGGTGGCCGCCATCGGCGGCGGCGGTACGGCGATGTACTTCTCCCGCAGGCGCAAGGCCGCGGCCGCTGCCGACAAGGACGTGGAAGCCTGAGCGGCACGCGTCGGTGCACAATGGGGCCGGTCCCGGGAATCCACTGACGGGACCGGCCCCTTCCGATCAGCCTGTGCTCAGTGAGCAGCAAGTACGCCCCGATACAACTAGGCGGATCTGCTCCTATAACCTCGAAGATGTGCTCCGGGTGCTGTTCTCATCACGCATGCTGGCGTTCCACGCGCTGGTACTGCTGATCATCCCTTCCTTCATCTGGCTGGGGTTCTGGCAGCTCGGCCGCTGGGAGGACAAGGCCGCGGCCGCAGACCGCCAGCAGGCCAACATGGCCGCCGAGCCGGTTCCCGTCGACGATTTGACCAGCCCCGGCGCGGACGTCGACCCGAAGGACCGCTGGCGGCGCGTCACCGCGACCGGTACCTACGATTCCGAGCACGAACTGCTCGTCCGCAACCGCGACGGGTCGCAGGGGGTCGGCCTGCACGTGCTCACTCCGCTGGTGACCGAAGACGGTAGGGGATTGCTGGTCAACCGGGGATGGGTGGAGCAGCCGCCGACCGCGACATCCGAGCCCGACGTTCCCCCGGCACCGGCCGGCGAGGTCACGGTGACCGGACGCCTCCACTACAGCGAGACGGCGCAGAACACCGGTATCCGCGACCGCGGAGGACTGCCTGAAGGGCAGATCATGATCGTCGAGGTCGATGCGATCTCTGAGGACCTGCCCTACCCCGTTTATGGCGGTTTCGTGGAACTCACCGACCAGGAACCGTCCTCTGACCCGGCGCCCGAACGCGTGGCGGCGCCCGAGACCGATACGGGGTTGAATCTCTCGTACGCGGTGCAGTGGTGGGTCTTCACCGTCATCGCGGTCGGCGGGTGGGTCTTCCTGGTGCGCCGCGAACTCATGGACGCCGGTGTCATCGGCACGCGGCCGGGCGGCGGGTCCGCAACTCCCAGAGCAGGCGGCCCTGACAGCGGCGCGGACCCCGGCTCCCCCTCCGCACCGGGCGGGGATCCGCGCCCGCACGCCCGCGTGTGAGGACGCTGCGGGCCGGGTCATCGGCGCTCCAGGCGGGTGGTGCGGGCGGGGCAGCGATCGGGCTCGGGAAGTTCCAGGCGAAAGAACGCGCCCGTGACCGACCATCCCCAGTCGTCGGCGAAGGCGTCGACCAACGCCAGGCCGCGTCCCTGCTCGGCTTCCAAAGCGGTGGGGGCCAGATGGGGGACGGTGGCGCTGGGACCGTCCTCCACCTCGATGTAGACCCAGCGGGCCAGGATGGTCAGGACCACGGTGAACGTACCGCCCTGCCCGGTGGCGGTGTGGCGGATGCTGTTAGTGCACAGTTCCGAGACCAGCAGTGCGGCGGTGGCCCCACGCTCATCGGGGACATTGGCTGTGGCCAGCACCTGCTGTATCCAGTCACGCGCCTCTTTCACGTGCTCGGGCCGTCCGGCGAAGCAGCGGTGCGCCTGATAAAGGGCGGCCATCACCGGACCACCGCCCGCAGCACATAGGGGCGCACCCGGCCAGAGCGGCGCGGGCGCCGGGGCCGGGGCGGGTATGAGGCGATAACCTGTCGCATGAGTCCTCACCTGTCCTTGCAGGTCGGGGGCTAAGGCCCTGACCTGGTGTGTCCTCACTGGTCAGGGCCGCTTTGTATAGGGACGGGCGGGAACAGTGATGACCGACCGTCTTTGCGTTCCGCAGCATCCCGAGACGGCATACTGCGGATTTCCGCGTTCGGGACCGACCCTGCCACTACAGGCTCTGAGCTGCCATAAGAGCTACATTGTTGATTTACTTTTGGCGTATGAGTAGCCAAACGTATCCAGAGAATGCAAACTTGTTTCCATGCAGAGAGACGGGCGGACCAGGTGGCAGCAGTTCGGCAGCGAGTTAAGGCGGCTACGCGAGCTTTCTGGACTGACGCAACGCCAACTAGCGGGGAAAGTCGGTCTCTCTCATGGGATGGTCGGTGCGATTGAGAGAGCGACCCGGAAGCCACAATCGGACCAAACGGACGCTTTTGATGCTGCCTTGGATACAGGCGGAACCCTGCGGCGGATGTGGCAACAGCTCCACAACCAGAGCTACGTTCCCGAGTGGTTCAAGGACGTACTCGTATTAGAGCAGCGAGCGGTTGAGATCCGGGAGTATGAACCTACAACCATCCCTGGTCTCCTGCAGACTCCTGGATACGCACGGACGCTGGCTAAGGCTCGGCGACCCACGGCAACGCCCGGGGAAGTGGAGGAATCCGTCGCCACGCGCATAGAACGCTTGCCTGGGATACGGAAGGTGGGACGTCCTTTGCTGTGGTTCATCCTCAAAGAGGGGGTGCTCTCCCGCACTGTAGGCGATGAGATGATCATGAAAGAACAACTAGGACATATCGCCGGATTGGTGGAGGAAGACACCATTCGTATCCAGGTGCTTCCGGACACACCTGCAAGCGCGGATCCTGGCATCCCGTTTCGGGTGATGGCGCTCAGCGGCACACAGTCAGTCGTGTACGTGGAGCATGTATTGGGCGGAGAAGTATTCGAAGAGCCGGACAAGGTGAGTGAGTTGTCGACCCTGTTTGGAACACTGCAGGCGGAGGCGTATCCAGTTCCCGCATCCATCAGCCTGCTACGCAAGATCAACGGAGACCGATATGGAGATGTGGACTAAGAGCAGCTACAGCCAGGGCAACGGCGGCAACTGCGTAGAGGTCTGCGAAGCTCCCGAGAACATCAAAGTCCGCGACACTCAGAATCGCCATCTGGGGCACCTGACCGTTCCTGCTGCGGAGTGGGCCGCTTTCCTCGCCGGCGTGCGTGCTGAGTGGCTGTAGCACCGCTCCCTTGCCTGCCTCCGCGCAGCCGTGGCCGGGTGCTACGGCAATCCCCATGCCAGCCCCGGCCGAGCTGCTGGAGAGAACAGTCTGAGGTGTGGAGTGCGTTCCCGCGGAAGGCGAACCGCCGGTGACCGACCGGCATGGCCCCGGAGGCCGCTTCCTCCGGGGCCATGCCATGCCTGGGGCGGACAAGGGTCAGTACGGCGACTCGGCGACGGAGAACCGTGGGACGGCCACCTCCGGATTGGCGCAGACGATGTCCTGGCCGCCGGTCGAGGCGTAGGTTCCGCCGTCGCCCAAATCCAACTGCACCTGAATGCCCGCCACCTCCGCGGGGTCGCAGACATCGGGGTCGTAGTTCTGGTAGTTGGGCTGGGCGAGGGTGAGGAGGGCGGTCTCCTCAGGCTCCAGCACGAACGGCTCACCGGGTTCGCCGTCGTATTCGGCCCAGGCGCCGACGCGGTCCCCCTCGAACTCGTCGATCCAGTACACGTCCAATCCATGGTGCATGATGCACGGTTCCTGGCGGGGGGCGTTGGCATCGCCCTCTCCACCGATCCGCAGCATCGCGAATTCGATGTAGGTGGTGCCCGCGGCCGCCTCGCGCTCGTTCTCGATGATCTTGAAGTCCTCGGACGTGCAGAATCGCATGTCGTCGTCTGCTGGTGTGGCCACGTCCGCCTGGGCGGCGGCCATGGGGATTCCGACGGTCATGGCGGGAATCGCGATCCCGGCGGCGAGTGCGCTCTGAGTGAATCGGCTGCGGCGCTGCGGCCTGCGCATATTCATGGCTCTCCTCCTTTATGGCCTGCATCCCATGGGACGGGACCACATCCGGCGAAGTTCGCTGACACACCGTGCCCGCCAAGGCCGGATCTGGCCATAACCGCAGGTAAACCAGGGTGTATAGGTGCGTTTCCCCCGGATCTCCCGGTGGGCCGGTCCGGGCTGCGAGGATGGTTCCATGACCGACGACCTGACCTCCCCCGGTATCGCGCGCGTCTCCCGGCGTCCGGCCGACCCGGACGAAAGTGCGCGGGCCAGCCGCATCTGGTGGGAATCCGCGGCAGACGAATACCAGGCCGAACACGGCGCGTTCCTTTGCGACACCGGGTTCATCTGGGGGCCGGAAGGGCTGGACGAGGCGCAGGCGCGGCTGCTCGGCGACCCGCGTGGCCTTGAGGGCGCGCGCGTGCTGGAGATCGGCTGCGGTGCCGGGCAGTGTGCACGCTGGCTGCGCACCCAAGGAGTGCGCGAGGTCGTGGGAATCGACGTGTCGCGGAGCCAGTTGCGGCACGCCCGGCGGATCGACGAGCGGACCGGTACATCGGTGTCCGTGGCCCAGGCCGATGCGCAGCGCCTCCCCTTTGCCGACGCGGCCTTCGACGTGGTCTGCTCCGCGTTCGGCGCCTTCCCGTTCGTCCCCGACGCCGCGGCCGCGCTGCGGGAGAGCGCGCGAGTGCTGCGGCCGGGCGGGCGGCTGGCGTTCTCGGTGACGCATCCGATCCGCTGGTGCTTTCCCGACGACCCCACCGAATCCGGCCTGACCGCCCGGGAGTCCTACTTCGACCGGCGCGCCTACGTCGAGGAGGACGCGGCAGGCCGCGCCGTCTATGTCGAGCACCACCACACCATCGGCGACTGGGTGCGCGCCGTCGCCGCGGCCGGGCTGCGGCTGCGCGACCTCGTGGAACCGGAGTGGCCCGAAGACAACGACCAGGTGTGGGGTGGTTGGGGCCCGGTCCGCGGGCGTATCCTCCCCGGAACCGCGATCTTCATCGCAGACAAGGATGCGCCGTGAAGCTCAAGCTCGACCTGCACGACATCTACAACCGCGGCACCGACATCGACCGTGCCCTGCGGGAGGTCATCGACGAGGCCGTGCGCACCAAGGCCAAGACCGTGGAGATCATCCCCGGCAAGGGGTCGGGCCAACTCAAAAAGCGTGTCCTGCGTTTTCTGGACCAGAAGGACGTCAAGCGCCTCTATCACCGGGTGGAGAAAGACTCCCGCAACTTCGGCCGACTATGGGTGCATTTTCGTCACTGATGAGTGACCAACTGTCACTTTCCATAGTGATACCTGCAGGTCGCTATGAGGATCTCGTTCTCTGCCAGCTTGCACACGAGCCGGTGCTCGTCGGTGATACGGCGGGACCAGTAGCCCTGGAAACCATGGCGCAGTGGTTCTGGTTTCCCCATGCCCTCGTTGCCGTTGCGGGCGATGTCCTTGATGAGTGCGTTGATGCGTTTGAGGATCTTCCGATCCTGGTTCTGCCACCAGACGTAGTCCTCCCAGGCGCTCTCCGCCCAGATCAGCCTCACTCGTCTATCTCCCGCTCGATACCGCGGCCGGCCTCCAGTTCTTCGATCGCGGACACCAGGCGTCGGGCGTTCTCGGGGCTACGGAGGAGGTAGGCAGTCTCTTTGAGGGTCTCGTACTCCGACAGTGCCACCATGACCACTGGCTCCCGTCCTGCTCTTGTGACGACCACCTCTTCGCGGTCTTCAATGACTGAGTCGAGAGTGGCCGCGTAGTTGGCGCGAGACTCGGAGTAGGTGATGGTCTTCATGTCTCGTCCCTTCGTGATGTGGCCAGACACAACTTTTTTGTACAAGAAATTGTACTTATGTGGTGAGGGTTTCGGGGTGGTTGTTCGGCAAGTACATCAAGCCACGTACATCGGAAGGCTGTTCGTCCACTTGAGGCACTGAACGCAAGACAGCTGTCATTCCTGTGGGTAGTGCAGGATCCGGGCTCGGTGTCCCGCCGCTTTGGCGAACTTGGCGTCATCCGTGAGGAGCGGGAGCTCTAGAGCTTCGGCGAGTGCGACGTACATGGCATCGTAGGCGGTGAGATTGTTGCGCAGCTCGTGTACACGTGGCTGCAGTGGCTGCATAGGGTGCCGCGTGATGTGCAGTCCTTGGTAGCGGTCCAGCATGGTCCGAGCCCGTTGCGTAGAGATCTTCACGTTGGGCTTGGTGGTTATTGACAACCCGCGGACCACACTGGCCACCTCGGCATCGAGCAAGGCGGGTGCGTGTACCCGGCGCATGAGGCGGCGGCGCAACAGTTCGTCCTCTCGGCGGGCCGCAAGCAACCTGATGACGAGCGAGCAGTCGACGACGTAGCTCATCGGCGACCATCCGCCATGAATTCCCGCAGATCCTCCACGGTGTAGTTGATCGGTTCGTCTTCGGCGAGTCGAGCCATGACCTCTTCGAGCTCTGGGAGGGACGCCTCCTCCAGAATCAACTCACGTAGGTAGGCGGTCAGTGACTGCCCCTTGCGCGAGGCCCGTGCTTTGAGGGTCTCCACCGCCTCGGCGGGCACATCCCGTACCTGGACGATCGTTGTCTCACTCATACACTGAGGATAGCATGCAATTTGCATGTATTGCAGTCGTTTGATCACGGAAAGTTCGATCCGGTCGCGTCTGGCGCGGATTGCGTGCCGTTAGCCGGGCAAGTACATCAAGCCACGTACCTTGGCCGCTTGTTCGTGCATTTTCGGCGTTGATGTCCCGTGGGCGCGCGCCCCCACTCCGGTGTCGTCTTCCGGACAAGGCGTAATACTCGTATTACGATGGTGGTATGGCGAAGGTGCGAATCAGTATCAGCCTTGATCCAGATGAGGCCGAGCGTGTCAGGTCGCACGCGGACCGCGCGAGGATGGATGTGTCGTCCTATCTCGTCAACGCCGCGACCCGGCAGATGGCCGAGACCGAGGCGGCCGAGGCGGAATTCGCGGGCATCGACGCGCTGATCGCCGACGCCGAGGCGCGAGCCGCACACTACGGTCCCGTCGGGGCCCCGGAGCCCGACTCCTTGGCCGAGGACGAACGCCGGGAAGTCGATGAGGCGATGCGCTTGGTCTACGGGGGCGAAGAGGATGCGGCGCAAGACCGGGACGAGGTGGCGTGAGCGCTCGCACCCCTGTCTATGACACCGGGATGCTCATTGCTCTGGCAGCGCGTAAGGGCAAGGCCGTCCAGATGCACCAGGGGCTTTCGCGTGCTCCACACCGCCCCGTGGTCCCCGGGCCGGTCCTGACCCAGGTGTGGCGCCCCGATCCGGCGACGGTTCATGCCATGAGCACGGTGCTGAAAGAATGTACGGTGCCTCAGTCGAGGTCGTCCCCGGCCGCTCTACGGCCCACGAGTGCTGGGAAGGCGGAGTGCGTCGCGTGTGCGACGGCTCCTGACATCGCCGACTGGAGGCGTATCGGTGCCGTCTTGGGAATCGCGGCTCTCCCCATGAAGAAACGCCCGGATGCGGTGGACGCCCTCGTCGCCTGGACGGCTGTAAAGCACCGTAGCGCCGTGGTGTTCACCATTGATCCCGGGGACATCACCGCCTACGTGGAGGCGATCGGTGCTGATGATGTGCACGTGGTCGCTGTTTGAGCCGGCCTCAGGCCGGGGTTCGTTCCCGGCGGAAGTGAATCCGGATAGGTACTCCGGTCGGCTGTTCGTGCGTTTCAAGTACTGAGCATGAGCGGGATGGTGAGCCGATTAAGATCGCCAAGTTGGCCAACTTGGCGCATAATAAGGATATGAGTGCTGATCCTGTCGAGCTGTCTGTCGCCCAGGCCCGTGATCACTTCTCCGAGCGTGTGAACAGAGCCGCCTTCGGCGGCGAGGTCACCTACGTGACGCGCGGGCGCAAGCACGAGCGTGTCGCCGCGATCGTCCCCATCGAACTGGTCGAGGCTTACGAGGAGATGCTCGACCAGGAGGATGGTCGTGTCGCACACCAGCGGTTGGCGGAGATCCGCTCCGGTAACGCCGAGGTCGTGTCGGCCGAGGACGTCGCCAAGGAACTCGGCCTGTGACGGACGAGGACTCGCGCCCCTGCGAAGTGGTGTTCGACAACCGGGCCGGTAAGGAGCTCGGCAAGCCGGACAGGCCAGTGGCCCGTCGTGTGTATGCGGCCGTGTTGGCGCTGGCTGAGGAACCGCGTCCGGATGGATGCCGTCAGCTCAGTGGCTATCCGGGGCTCTGGCGTATCCGCGTAGGTGACCATCGGGTCGTCTACACGATCGACGACGGGCGCCTCGTGGTGGTCGCCGTGCGGATCGCTCATCGCAGGGACGCGTACCGCAAGCTCTGAACGCGGCCCTGAAGTGGGTCAACGTACGTACCTCGGAAGGCTGTCCGTCCACTTCAGACACTGAGGCGGGCTGTTCAGCCCTGCCACGCGGCCAGGGTCGCCTCCGCCCACTTCCGGACGCGCTTTGGGTGGCCGTCCGCGGGGAAGCCTCCGTCCACGGCCACCTCGGCGATGGTGACCGTGAACCCGTCGGGGGTATCGACCCGGCCGTCGGTGGTGGCTCGGCCCCGGGACCGTACCAGGTGGGAGTTGGCGCGGCGGGCATGCGCGGTCAACCGGTGCGCGGCCTCGGTTCCATCCGCTACGTAGGTCCGCAGCAGTTCCAGCGGAAACGCCCGTGAATCCAGAGAAGCCGGGTGCTGGAGCCGGTAGCACGCGACGGCGATGCCGTGGAGCGACCCCCACGGCTCGCGGCGAGAGTGGTCCAGTGCCAGCAGTCGGTGGAACAGCTCACCGCACGGTGCCGCGCTCACGGCTCCGCATTCCGGACAAGTAGCCATGGGGGAATTCTCGCCTGGACGTGGCAGGAGAGCGAGGTGTTTTTCGGGTGAGGGACGGCAGGGGAGCGGCTGCCGCGCGTGCGTCGGCCGCTTTAGCAGGTCAGCCGCCGATTCCGGCGAGGATCGCGGTCCGTACCGGATCGGCGGCCCGGCGGATCGGAGTCGCCGGTCACCGGCCCGCGCCCCGCGTGAGCCGTTCGGCGTCGGCGCGCAGGGATGCGATATCGACTTCGGCTTCGGCCAGTACGCGCGAGGCGGTGCCGTCCGGAAGGGAGAGGGTACCCAGCAGCACGTGCCCGGTACCGATGGACCGCTGCTTGAAGTCGAGGGCGATACGCAGCGCCTGCTCCATGGCCTTCTTGGCGCGCTTGGTGAACGGGATGTGCATACCGGCCAGAAGCCGGCGGCGGGGCGGCTGTGCGGCCGGAGCCGCGATCCGTCCGACGCTGTCGCGCAGCGGGCCGAGCTCCAGGCCGTGTGCGCGGAGCGCGCTCGCGCCGGTCCCCTCCGCCTGGGCGAGCAGTCCCAGCAGCAGGTGTTCGGTTCCGATTCTTTGGTGCCCCAGCTCGCGCGCCTCCTTCTGGGCCAGCACGGCGATCTGGCGGGCGTCGTCGGTGAAGCGGTTGAACATGATCCGTCTCCCCACTGGATCGGTGAACGTGGCGTCAACTTACGTTGACCAATCCAGCTTGTCAATCTAAATTGACTTCAGTTCCGGGGAGAGAGCGTCGAGCGCCCGATCGACATCGTCGGCTGCGGTAGAGACGTGGAAGGAGAAACGCACTCGGCCGGCCCGCTCGGAGGCCACGACCCCGCGCTCGCGCAGCCGGGCGGCGGCTCCCGAGGGAAGAGCGACGGAGACGATGGCGGAATCGCCGGGAGGCAGGCCCAGTCCGGAGCGGAACCGGTCGGCAAGAGCGAGGGCGTGGCGGTGGATCGCCGCAACGCCGACCTCGTTCAGGAACGCGAGCGCCGGCGCCTGGCCCACCCACGATGCCCACGCCGGAGAGAGGTCGAGGCGCCGGGCGTCCTCGGCCAGGCGCAGCGGTCCGCCGTAGATCGAGTCCCAGACATCGGCGCCCGCGTACCACCCGGCGGCCAGGGGAGGGAGCTCGGCCAGCGCCTCAGCAGCGCCCGCAAGGAAACATGTGCCGCGGGGCGCCAGCAGCCACTTGTAGCCGGAGCACACCAGGTAGTCGATCCGCTCGGCAGGCAGCGGCAGCCAGCCGACCGCCTGCGTGGCGTCGATGAGCGTCCGGGCGCCGTGCTCGGCGGCGGCGCCGAGGAGGTCGTCCATGGGGGCGAGGCATCCGTCCGCGGACTGCACGGCCGAGACGGCGACCAGGTCGGTCTCCGGCCCGACCGCATCGGCGATGCGGTCCAGCGGAACGGTCCGCACCCGGACCCCCGACCGCTTTTCGGCCGCGAGGAAGGGAAAGAGCACGGAGGTGAAGTCCCCGTCGGCGACAACGACCTCGGCCCCCGGGGACAGGGATGCGGCAACCAGCCCGATGAACTGCGATGCGTTCGACCCCACCGCCACACGCTCCACCGGCAGCCCCACCAGTTCGGCGAACGCGGACCGGGAGGCGGCCACGGCGGAGTCCAGAGCCGACAGGTCGAGCAGTCCGGCGGCCCGGTCGTGCTCCGCGCGCAGCACGGCCTCGTGCGCGTCCAGCGGGGGCAGCCCGAAGGCGGCGGTGTTCAAAAAGGCGACATCGGTGCGGCGGAAGCGGTGCGGCGCTTCGCGGAGCACGGCACCGTGGTCGACGGCTGCGTCGGCGGTTGCGTTGAAGTCCATGCTTTAAATCCTGTGGCCCCTCCTGGCCAAGGACAAGACGGACTCGCCATCGCCGCGCAGCGCCGCCTGCCCTCGGCGGAGCGGTCCTCTGGCAGAGGCGCCTCGGCGCCGTCCCCAAAGGACCGCTGCTGCTCGCGTATGCGCTTAATCGTCGAGTGGTTTGCGCAGGTGGTGGATCCAGGCCGGGGGGATGTTGGGGAGGATGCGCTCGCTGCCGATTCCGTAGCGGGTCACCCACTCATCGACGACCCAGCTTGACCGGGCCTGACGCAGGTAGTCCGCCCGCGGGGCGATGACCGCTTTGACCTGCTTGGTGTAGAGGTAGCCGAAGAAGGACAGGTGCCCGCCGGGGCGCAGCACGGTGAAGTAGTACTCCATGATCTCCCGCACCTCTTCGGCCGTGAAATTGGCGAAGGGAAGGCCGGAGATGATGACGTCGTAGCGTCGGTCGGGCCCGAGGTCGGTGACGAGCGCCTGGTGGACGGCCACGCGGTCGCGGACGCGGGAGAGATCGGGGTCGGTGTCGAGGAGCTCCTGGAGGTAGCCGGCGAATTCCGGATTGGACTCCACGAGGTCGACGGTGTCGCCATCGCGCATGTGGGCGGCGATGGCGCGGGAGACGGGGCCGGTGCCGGCTCCGGCCTCCATGATGGACAGAGGCGCGTCGGGGTCCTCACGTTCGTCGATGTACTTGGTCAGTGAGTGCGCCAGTGCGGGGCCGCTGGGAGCGACCGCTCCGGTGGCGCGGAAGGTGCGAAACGCCTGTCGGACGAACAGTCCGGCGTCTCGTAGTCGGGTGTCTATGGACTCGGAAGGGCTCTGTGGCGCTGCCATGGGCAGAACGGTAGCGCCTCGGGGCCTAAGCCGCCGGTTAGCGGATGCCTGTGTCGCCTCATAGCGCTCTCATGCCGCATGTACCGGGTAGCATCGCCTCCCATGAGCAGCTCGCGAACCCCCCGCACGGCGTTGATCACCGGCGCGTCCAGCGGCATCGGCGAGGAGTACGCCCGCAAGCTGGCGGAGCGGGGCTTCTCGGTGGTCCTCGTCGCGCGCCGGGCCGAACGCATCCGGGAGCTGGCAGCGGAACTCGGCGAGCGCTTCGGGGTGGACGCCGCCCCGTTCCCCGCCGATCTCGCCGACCCCGCCGACCTCGCGGAAGTCGAGGAGCGGCTGCGCGCCGACGGTACGGACGGCACCGCACCGATCGACCTGCTGGTCAACAACGCGGGCAGGGGCGAGGGCGGCCCGTTCGTTAGCCAGGATCCCGACGATGTCGACGCCATGCTCGACCTGAACGTCCGCGCGGTGCTGCGCCTGGCCCGCGCCGTGCTGCCGGTGCAGATCGCCCGTCGCGAAGTGGGTGAACACGGGCGGCCACTCGGTGTGATCAACGTCTCCTCGGTCGTCGGCGAGCTGACCGCCAACCCGGGAGGCTCGATCTATGCCGGGACGAAGAAGTTCGTCTCGCTGTGGAGCGAGAGCGTCGCCTTGGAAGTGGCCGGGCACGGCGTGCACGTGACTGCGGTGCTGCCCGGTTATGTGCGCACCGACATGACGCGTGCGGTGCAGGAGAGCGGGCTGCCCGACATCGCTTTCGTCCCTAAGGAGCGCGTTGTCCGCGACTCTTTGCGCGCGTGGGCGGCCGGCCGCACCAAGGTCGTGCCGGGCGCCCAGTACAGGGCGGCCGACGGCCTGCTCCGGGTGATTCCGCGCGGGCTGTTCAAGACCGTCGTCCGGCGGATGGGGTGACCGGGCGGCGCGCACCGGCTCCGCGCGGCCGCCGCGTATTCAACGGGCGGAGTCACGATCAGGGATGGGGTGCGCCTACCCTGGGAACGCACGCCGCCTGAGGAAAGTGATCATGAAGACCTTCGAAGAGCTGTTCGCAGAGCTGTCCGAGAAGGCCCGCACCCGCCCCGAGGGGTCGGGCACGGTCGCCGCTCTGGACGCCGGCGTGCATGCCATCGGCAAGAAGGTCGTCGAGGAGGCCGCCGAGGTCTGGATGGCAGCCGAGTACGAGTCGGACGAGGCCGCCGCCGAGGAGATCTCCCAGCTCCTCTACCACCTCCAGGTCCTGATGCTGGCGCGCGGACTGCGTCTGGAGGACGTCTACCGGCATCTGTAGGCCGATCCCGGTCCGCCCGTGATCGGCCGTGCCGTCGATGTCCGTACCGATCCGCCTTCCGAGCCGATGATCAGGGAGAAACCTCCAATGGCCGACCAACTCCGTATCGCCGTGCCCAACAAGGGCCAGCTCGCCGAACCCGCCAGCGCCATGCTCCGCGAGGCCGGGTACCGCCAGCGCAAGGATTCCCGCGACCTCGTGCTGGTCGATCCCGACAATGACGCCGAGTTCTTCTTCCTGCGCCCCAAGGACATCGCCGTCTACGTCGGCGAGGGCATCCTGCAGGTCGGCATCACCGGCCGCGACATGCTGCTCGACTCCGGCGCACCGGTCGACGAGGTGCTGCCGCTGGGGTTCGGCGGTTCGACGTTCCGCTTCGCCGCCCGGGGCGGATCGACGATGACGGTCGAGGACCTGCAGGGCAAGCGCATCGCGACCTCGTTTGAGGGGTTGCTCGAACGCTACCTCGCGGAGCGCGGGATCGATGCTCGGATCATCCACCTCGACGGCGCGGTGGAGAGTTCGATCCGGCTCGGCGTCGCCGACGCCGTGGCCGATGTCGTCTCCACCGGTACCACGCTGCGCAACGCCGGACTGGAACTGTTCGGCGACCCGATCCTCACGTCCGAGGCCGTCGTCATCCGGCAGAAGGGTGCCGAAGACAACCCCAAGATCGAACAGTTGCTGCGCCGCTTGCACGGTGTCCTGGTCGCGCGCGACTACGTGATGATGGATTACGACGTGCACGCCGAGAAGCTGGACGACGCGGTCGCGTTGACCCCGGGGATGGAGGGGCCGACCGTTTCGCCGCTGCACCGGGAGGGCTGGGTGGCCGTGCGCGCGATGGTGCTGCGTAGTTCCGCCCAGCAGATCATGGACGACCTGTGGCAGTTGGGTGCGCGTGCCATCCTGGTCACCGATATCTACGCCTGCCGCCTGTAGTCCACTGCCACGGGGCCGCCATGTTCTCCTTTTTGCCGTCCGACACCGCAGAACCCCGGGTCGTCGCCCGCACTGTGGGGGAGACCGGAGGGGAACTGGTGCTTCGGCGGGTCGGCGGCGACTGGGAGGTCATCTCCAACGGCGTGTTCCTCATGGACACCCGGGACGGTGCTTCTGAGCGTGAGATGGTGCGTGCCTGCCTGGCAGCGCTGCCGCAGGGCCGCTGCGGGATCCGCGTGCTGATCGGGGGCCTCGGCGTGGGGTTCTCCGCGCGTGAGGCCCTCGATGACAGCCGGGTCGGCCGGGTTCGGGTGGTCGAGCTCGAACCGAGGATCATCGAGTGGCACCACGGTCCGCTGGCGGAGGTGGCGGGCCACCTTCCGCGGGATCCGCGGTGCGAGCTGATCCAGGCTGACCTGGTGAGCTGGCTGGCCGCTCCCGAACGAGCGGATGAGCCACCGTTCGACGCGATCTGCCTGGACATCGACAACGGGCCGGACTGGACCGTCGTCGAGGGCAATCAGCGGCTGTATGAGTCGCCCGCGCTGGAATCCCTGGAGCGCATCCTCGCTCCCGGGGGAACGCTTGCGTTCTGGAGTGCGGCACCGGCCCCCGGCTTCGCAGAGCTGCTGGAGCAGACGTTTTGCACCGTGGAGACGATCGAGGTCCCGGCGCGCCGCGGCACGCCCGACATCGTCTACCTTGCTGTCCGCCATCGGTGATCGGACGCCGTCAACACGGGCCGTGCCGGTATTTCCGAACCAGCCGCAGGTGAATGCCGGGCCCAGGACGGGTGTGGCTCCTGCCGCGGCGAAGGGGGCGCTCCGTTGGGAGCGTCCCCCCTCTCCCCCTCATTCCTCTGCTGCGGCGCCGTTGGCCTGCTGCTTCTCGATCTCCTTGCGGACCTCGTCCATGTCGAGGGCGCGGGCCTGCTTGATGAGGTCCTGCAGGCTGCTCTCCGGAAGGGCACCGGGCTGGGCGTAGATCACCGTCTTGTCGCGTACGACCATCAGCGTGGGAATCGACTGGATGTCGAAGCTCGCTGCCAGCTCCTGCTGGTCCTCGGTGTCGACCTTGGCGAACACCAGGTCGCTGTGTTCCTCGGAGGCCTTCTCGAACACCGGGGCGAACTGCCGGCACGGACCGCACCAGGACGCCCAGAAGTCGATGAGAACGAAGTCGTTCTCGGTGAGGGTCTTGTCGAAGTTGTCCTTGGTGAGCTCGATGGTGGCCACGGAGTCTCCTGAATACGGGTCGGTGTCTTTCCTCGTAGAGCGGTCGTGCCCACTGATTTGTTCCGCAAGCGTCGGCGGAGGGGGAAACCCGTGTTCCCGCGGGGCTGATTCCCTACAAAACGCCTGGTGAATACCGGCTTGGGAGGAAAAGGCGATCTTCACTAGTGTCGATGGAGAAGGGGACACAGCAGGCGATACGGGGGAAGACGATGGGCGCTCGGCCGCTCCGGCAGGCAGGCGATAGCGGGGACACGGTCGACCGCGAGCCGGACTACCGCTTCACCTTGGCCAACGAACGCACCTTCCTGGCGTGGATCCGCACGGCGCTTGCGTTGATCGCCGGAGCGGTGGCGGTGCTGCATCTGGTTCAACTGGACTGGCGGCCGGGTGTGCAGACGGCGGTGGGGAGCTCTCTTACCGCGCTCGCCGTGGTCATCGCCGTCTACGCGCCCGTGCACTGGATCCGGGTGCAGAAGGCCATGCGCCGTGAAGGGCCGCTGCCGACAAGCGTGCTGCCGATCATCACCACCATCGGGGTGGTGTTCGTATGCGGCACGGTACTGATCGGGGACTTCTGGCTTTGACCCGGAACCGTCGACGCGACACGGGTCTGCAGCCTGAGCGGACCCTGCTCGCCTGGCAGCGCACACTGATCGTCATCGTTGTGGTCACCCTGCTGCATCTGCGCATCCCCTTCGGGGGTGAAGACGTGGCAGGGGACGGGCTGCTGCATCGGCTGCCGCCTGCGCTGATCATGCTGATCGTGGCGGGGGTGCTGCTGGTGCACCTGCGTAGGCGCTGGCGCGGCACCGGGCACGGCCTGCACGATGACCCCCGTGGGCGTCCGATCGCACCGGTCGCACGCCCGTGGGCGCTGCTGCTGCTCAGTGCTGCGGCAGCGGGGCTGGGTGTGGTGGTCGCACTGAGCGCGGTGGCCGGTTGATGCCGTGGCGTTGCGGGCGCGACGGCGTACCCGATCGCCGGGCGACCGGTTCGGTGCCGTGTGCGGAGGTAAGAGGACGCTCTCCGCGCCGGATGGACGGGATCCGGCCCGGTGGATCGTCAGGCCGCTGTCGTGTGCGGCGAGGGCGAGTTCGTCCTTGTGTGGTCGGCGAGCGAGGTGATGATGTCGTCGAGCCGCCTCTGCGGTTCGTAGCCGATGAGTTCGCGGGCAAGCCCGGTGTCGGGCATGCGGCGCTGCATGTCCTCGTACCCTTCGCCGTAGGCGTCCGCGTAGGAGATGTAGCGGACCTCACTGTCGGAGCCGGTCAACTCGATCACCCGGTCGGCCAGGCCCTTGATGGAGACCTCTTCACGGCCGCCGAGATTGACCGCGCGGTTGTACGCCGCGGGCGTGTCCATCAGCTTCACGACGGCCGGGATGACGTCGAACACGGACCCGAAGCAGCGCCGCTGCGTGCCATCACCGTAGACGGTGATGGGATCGCCCTTCAGCGCCTGGTCCACGAAGCGGGGCACCACCATGCCGTAGCGGCCGGTCTGGCGCGGGCCGACGATGTTGAAGAAACGCGTGATGACGCAGGGAAGGCCGGAGTCGACACCGTAGATGTAGGCGACGAGTTCATCCAGCCCTTTCGCGGCGGCATAGGACCACCGGCTCTTCAGCGGTGACCCGAGCACGCGGTCGGCGTCCTCGGTGAGGCCCTCGGCGTCGTTCTTGCCGTACACCTCGCTGGTGGAGGCGACCAGGAAGCGTGCGCCGCGGGCCGCGGCGGCCTCCACCACGTTCTCGGTTCCGTTCAGATTGGTGTGGAGCGACTGCAACGGGTGGTCCACGATCGTGTGGACGCCCACTGCGGCCGCCAGGTGGAAAACGGTGTCGCCCTCGGCGATCACATCGTTGACCAGCTTCTCGTCCAGGATCGATCCTTTGACGAACTCAAAAGCCGGATTCTCGGCGAGCTGTTCGAGGTTGGCCTCGGAACCGGTCGACAGGTCGTCCAAGGCGATGACTTCGTGTCCGCGGGCGATCAGGTAGTCGCATAGATGGGAACCTATGAAGCCGGCACCGCCGGTCACAATGGCCTTCAAGTCGTCTCCCCTTCCAAGGGTCAAGGGTCAAGGGTCGGTGTGGCTGATTCGGGTTTGCAGTACGGGACTGCCGAAGCGGCGTCCTCAGGCCAACCAGCGCATCGCGTGGAAGCCTTCGGCGAGCGCGACTCCGCCCTGCATCCCGCGCAGCACGGCCAGACTCCGCAGGGTGGGCTCGGACCGCGTGTGCGGGTGGTCGTGGATCTGGGTCCCGTAGAGGCGCATGGCCGCGATCTTGGCTTCGACCTCCTCCTCTAAGAGCTCGACCAGCAGGTTCGGCGGGGCGGCGGCCTCGTAGCGCCACTGGTCGGCGGCCTCTTCGTAGGCGAGGACCAACTGCGGGTGGTGCCGCACCCGCGTGTTGGACGGGCGCAGCGCGGTATGCACCGCCTCGGCCGTGACCTGGTGGTCCTGGTTGTAGCTGGTCCGGTGCGGAGCCAGCACGATGGTGGGCTCGATGTCGGCGATGGACAGCGGGGAGTTCCGTTCGATCGCGTTGGCGATCTCGAATCGGGGCAGCGCGTCAAGCTTCAAGTGGTACTCGTCACCGGGAAACGCGATGTGCCAGCCGTCCCAGCGGAAGTGGTCCGCGACCGCCTTGATCTCCGCGTGGCGTTCGTCGGCGGTGGAAAACCCTCTGGAAGAGAGGTCGGCGGTGTCGCCCACAGTGAGGAATTGCACGTACACTTCGGCGCCGGCCGCTTTGGCCTTGCTCACCAGGCCACCGCATCCGAGGGTCTCGTCGTCGGGGTGCGGGGCGAAGATAAGAATCCGCTGCCTGGACCAGTCGATCATCATGCCACGTCCTAACCAGTGGGGGATTGATCAGTGGAAACCACGGGTGGTACTGCAGAGACGCATACGTGAGTGCGGCGGTTGACGCATATGGCGATCAGATTGTTACTATACGTAACCAGTGGTGCGTGTTCCACGGACCACTCGCAGCCCGTCCGGGCCTGTGTTGAGCAACAGGTCTAGTGCTGCCATGCGGGGCAGGAAGTCCGCGTCCCTGCGGCTGTGCTGCGGGTACTCCGGGTGCTGGAAGTGCTGCCACTCGACCCCGATCCCGTACCGCTGGAAGACCTCGGGGTCGACGTAGTCGCGGGCGCCGTCGCCGGAGAGCATGACGGTCGCGCCGACCTTGGCGGAGACCTGTGCCAAGAGCTCGCTCTTCTGGCCGGGGAACTCACCGAGTTCGCTGGAGTAGACAATCGGTGTAGTGATCCCGAAACCGGTCAGAACGAGGCGGGTCGTGGCCATTGCCAGATCAACGAGCCGTTCCCAGTCGGTGTCATAGATCCGCAGGACTTCCTCGCGGTAGGTATTCCAGAAAGGTGCCCTTTTGTAGCAGTGTTCCGCAAGTGTCTTGCGGTGCTTTTCTTTCCAGGGTTGAGTGTTGTCTATCTTTTTGTCCATAATACGTTCGTGCCGACCCTGATTGATGACCGGGGTGCTGAGGAGGACAGGCCCGCTCTTTGCGGCAACGTAGTTGCGGTTCTGCCATCCTCGGCGCTCGTACTGGACGTGGTCGAGAACGACGAAGAGGTCACTGCGATCGATTTTGTCGATGAGTCCCAGCCAGGGCAGGTAGTGCGGCTGGTGCATGGCGACGCGCACTGCGGTTCCTCTCCGGGGCGATGTTCGTGCACTCCGTTGCGGGTGCGTCGGTGGAGCTCACGGCTTGGTCCAGCGGGCGCTCTTCAGGTGCGGGGCGGTGGTCCTCGCTGTTTGTTTGTCCGTACTTTGGAGCGAATGCGAAGAAACTTCGTAGGAAGGGCGGTTTCTCCTCTCTTGGTATTGCACCAACGGTCTCCACTTCCCGCAAGGCGGCGCAGAGGATCCGGATGGCCTACATAGGTCGTGGAATCCAGTGAACTTTTCACGGCTAGGGGACGTCAACTTAACACTGGCTTTGTCGGTTAACGCCTGTCCGAAAATGGAACCTCTTTGGAGGCACCCCTGTGCGTACAGCACGCTTCATAGGTAGCTGGCTGTCAGGGCTCATCGCCCTGGCACTGGCCGTGACGCTATTTGTGCAGTGGTTTCAGTTTGTGCTCGACACGGGCGGAGCCGGCCCGATGCCCCTCTTCCTTTGGATGGCTCTAGGGGTCAACCTTCTCGTGTGGACGTCGATCGGCGCTGTGCGGTTCGGAGACGACTCCGTCCGCGCACTGCTGGCGCGAAAGGCCCTTCCCGCTGCGCGGACGGCTCCCGCCATAGGCGGAGACGGCGACCGCGCCCCTTCAGAAGACCGCGTCCTGGTCCATTCACATGCTGCGGGGGACCTGGCGACCAGCGGAGGCTCCGCCTCCTCCGGCGAGGGAGGGGGAGACGGTGCGATCCAGACGGCGACCGGGCAGGTCGACTCCGCGGCGGGTGGCGACGAACCCGACCAGCTCTCCCTGGCGGTGATCATCCCCGCGCACAATGAGGAGCCGGTCATCGACGGGGCGATCGCATCGGCTCTGCGGCTGTTCAACCGCTGGGACATCTACGTGGTGTCGGACAGCTCCCGTGACGCGACAGCCGACATCGCGGCGGAGACAGGGGTCAACGTTCTGGAGCTGCTGGCCAACCGGGGCAAGGCCGGAGCGATCGAGGCCGTCATCCAAGAATTCAACCTGACCGAAAACTATGACGGTGTGGTGATTCTCGACGCGGACACCGAACTGGACGAGAAGTACGTCGAGGGCGCCCGAGCCCAGTTGCAGGACCCGAAAGTGGCCGCAGTGGCCGGTTTCGTGGTGGCCGAGTGGAAGCCGAAGCAGCGCACCGTTATCGGTCGGTTGATTTCGGCCTATCGGGATCGCCTCTACTGGATGCTGCAGTACCTGATGCGATTCGGCCAGACATGGCGGCACACCAGTGTGGCGTTCATCGTGCCCGGCTTCGCCAGCGTCTACCGCAGCAGCGTGCTGAAGCAGCTCGACATCAACCCCAAAGGGCTGGTGATCGAAGACTTCAACATGACCTTCGAGGTGCACCACAAGCGCTTGGGCCGCATCTCCATGCGCTCCGGTACCAAGGCCTACTGCCAGGACCCCTTCACCCTGCGCGACTACGTTAGTCAGGTGCGGCGCTGGACACTGGGTTTCTGGCAGACGGTGCGGAGGCACGGTGTGTGGCCGAGCCTGTTCTGGTTCGCGCTGTTCTTCTACATCGTGGAAGTGCTGTTCGTCGCCGTCCTGCTGATCGTCACGGCCGCGCTGGGAGTCTTCACGCTGCTGCCGTTGGCGACCGGCGGCGCAGTGCTCGACCTGGGCTTCTACGCGGCAGGGTACGGTGCGGTGACAGCGGTGCTGCCGCTGACCGCGATCGCGGTCGGCCTGTTCGTTCCCGACTACATCCTCACCTGTGTGATGGCGACCATCCGTCGGCGGCCGAGCTATCTCATCTACGGGCTGTTCTTCCTGCCGATGCGCATCATCGACTCCTACCTGACGCTGCGCACCATCCCGCAGGCCTGGACGATGAAGTCCGACGGCAGCTGGAAGAGCCCTGACCGGGGGGCCGGAGCCCTATGACCCGGGCCACCGGGGCGGCGCACAGGGAAGCATGTGACATGCCCCGCAGAAAAGGTGCTCAATACAGCACCTAGGCTCAGAGGGCAAGAGGTCTCCGATGGCAGCCATCGGAGCTTTGTGCCGTTCGACCGTCCGAGGTGGCCCTGTGGAAAAGAAGCGTCTACCGTTCGTGCTCTATCGCGTGCTGGCCTATGTGACGGGTATCTTCCTGATACTGCTGACATTCGCGGCCATGCCGGCGAAGTACCTGGTCGGCGAGACCGCGCGGTTTTCTCTCGTGGGCGCACCCGCAGGAATGGAGAACCTGTTCGGTGACGACTCGGTGCTGATGGCGCTGATCGCGATTCCGCACGGTTACATCTACATGTTCTACGTGCTGGTCGTACTGTGGCTGGCGATCGACCGCCGGTGGGGTGTGGGCAGGACGGTCGGTGTCGCGCTCGCCGGCACGATCCCCTTCGTCGGCCTCGTCCTGGAGCACCGGATGGCCACCGCTGAGAAGGCCGCGACCGCCACGGCCGCCGCGGCCGCGCAGCCGGGTCAGGGTGTGCCCGCCACCGAGGCATGACCGTCGTCGGCTGGGACGGCACCGGTGCCGCCGCCATCGCCGTCGGCTCCAGGCTCATGGGGGCCGTTGTCGGTGTCACCGGGGCCGCTGTCGTTCAGTTCCCGGCGCACCAGTGAGACCCAGAAGACCAGCACGGCGATCCCGAAGACCACCCACTGGGCGGCGTAGCTCACGTTCTGCAGGTTCCAGATGATCTCTTCGGGCGGCTCCGGCGGCGGGATCCGCCGCAGCTCGGGGCCGGATGCGGTGGCCTCCGGGCCTTGTGGATCCTGCTGGGCCAGGGTGAGATAGCCCTCGTAGAGCCGGTACGGCCACTCGTTGACGAGCACGGCCGGCGCGATCCGCTCGACTTGGCCTTCGGGTACGGACACCGGGATGTAGCCGTCCTGCTCCTTTTGCGGTGAGATCAGCCAGCCGGTCACCTCGACCTCGCCTTCGGGCAGGGGCGGCAGGTCGTCGACGGCATCGGCATCCTGCTCGGGGACCCACCCCCTGTTCACGGTGAGGGCCGTGTCTCCCTCGGTGATCAGCGGGACGAGGACGTAGTAGCCCTTGTCGCCCTCCGGTGAGAGCGCGGGGGACAGCAGGGGTGTGTCCGTGTCGTACTCCCCGGTGGCGGTGACGGCCTGGTTGGCCTCGGATTCCGGCATGTATTCGCCCGGCTGCAGGACATCATCCAGCGGGGCGGCCTCCGCGAGGTCCTGGATCGGGTTGCTGATCACCTCGCGCGAGGGCTCCTGCGCGCGGACGAATTGCCAGTAGCCGCACGTGAGGCACACGAGGAAAGCGAGCACGGCCACCAGGTGAATGCCGAGCCAGCGGGGTTGCAGTAGCGGGAAGCGCACGTTCCCAGGCTATGTCCGGCAGAAGGGGAAGAGGACGTGACCCCCTGTTGGCACTCGTCCTGTGCAGTTGGTCCGGAGCAGGCGCATGAGTGGATATTACTTTAAGTAATTTTCTGTGACTGAGGGTTGTTGCCCCAGGTGGTCGTGGGTAATCTATGTACCAGCGCGGGAGAGAAAAGCATAATCACCCGCTTCGCGAGCTTTCGAAGGTCGCGACTCCAGGGGGGAGGAGTCCGCGACCGATCCCAAGCGAAGGCCGCCTCCGTGATTTTGAGGGGGGACACGGAGGCGGCTTTCGCGCTTTCGTGTGCCATCTGTTGCGGCCCGCGCCCGTCGAGCAGGCCCTGTGCCTGCCATCGGCCCTTCCCCAAAACGATCGTGCGCTCCTTTCCGGCCGCGAGCCCGGAAACGGCCATATGAGCACGGTCGTCGGTGTGCTTCCTCTGGTCACTCCTCCCGTAGCAGCCGCTCGCCAAGATATAGTACATATGCTATCAATGGTCGTAGGCAAGCGATTGAAGGGTGCATGTCTATGACAATGGTGAACGAGGGGGGTGCCGCGCCGCCCTCCGCCTTCGGTGACGGGGCCGTTCTCGAGGTGCGCGACCTGCGGATGCGCTACGGCAGCGTGGACGTGCTCAAGGGAGTGGACTTCAGCGCACACAAGGGCGAGGTGCTCACCCTGCTGGGCCCCAACGGAGCCGGCAAGACGACCACCATCGAGGTACTCGAAGGCTTCCGGATGCGCTCCGCCGGCCATGTCCGGGTGCTGGGCACCGACCCCGCGGAGGGTGATGAACAGTGGCGGGCCCGCCTCGGTGTGGTCCTGCAGTCCTGGCGCGACCACGGGAAGTGGCGCGTGCGCGAACTCCTGGCCCACCTGGCCCGCTATTACGAGCCCTACTCCACGGCGGGCGGCAGCCGCCCCCGCGACGTCGGCGAACTCATCGAGACCGTCGGACTGGACCCGCACGCCGACAAGAAGATCGCGACGCTCTCCGGCGGCCAGCGCCGCCGCCTGGACGTCGCCATCGGCATCGTCGGCCGCCCCGAGATGCTCTTTTTGGACGAACCCACCGCCGGGTTCGACCCGCAGGCGCGCCGGAGCTTCCACGACCTGGTGCACCAGCTCGCCGACGAGGACACCACGATCCTGATCACCACGCACGATCTTGACGAGGCCGAGAAGCTCGCCGACCGCATCCTGATCCTGGCTGACGGGCGCATCGTCGCCGACGGCAGCGCCGAGCAGCTCGCAGCGCAGCTGCCGGGGGACGCCGAGGTGCGCTGGACCCGCGATGGCAGCAGGTTCGTGCACGCGACCCCTGATGGCACCGCGTTCGTCCGTGACCTGTTCGCCCAGTACGGCGACGAGGTCGCCGATCTCGAAGTGCGGCGGCCCACCCTGGAGGACGTCTATATGAGCATGGTCAAACGGCACGAGACCGGGCAGGGCCACGCGGCCGTGTCCGGGTTCGCGGAGGTCGACCGATGAACCCGAAGGCGCATGCCGTCCGCACCGGGTTCTCCCGCGGCTGGACGGAGTTCCGGCAGACCCTCACCAACGGGCAGGACCTCTTCTCCTATCTGTTCGTGGCCCTGGTCTTCCTGGTGGTGCTGTTCTTCCTGCGGGAGGACACGGTGGAAGGGACACCGATCTCCAACGCGACCGCATCCCTGCCCGGGTTGCTCGGGATGACGATCGCCTTCGGCGGTCTGCTGAGCACCGCCGCGCTGCTGGCCCAGGAGCGCGAGGACGGCACGCTGCTGCGGTCCAAGGCGCTGCCGCACGGCATGCTGGGCTACCTCATCGGCAAGATCGTAACCGTCGCACTGATGACGCTGGTCAGCGTGTTGGTCCTGCTCGTTCCCGGGATATTCCTCTTCGACGGCCTGCTGGCGGGCCTGGCGAGCGGCTGGTTCAGGCTGCTGTGGGTGCTGGCCCTGGGGATGCTCGCGACCATGCCGTTCGGCGCGGTCCTGGGCTCGCTGTTCGACAATCCCCGCGCTGTCACCGGGATCGGGATGATCCCGATCATGGGCCTGGTGGTGATCTCCGGGGTCTTCTACCCGGTCACCGTGCTGCCCGGGTGGATCCAGGCGGTCGCCCAGATCTTCCCCGTCTACTGGCTGGGTCTGGGGATGCGGTCGGCCCTCCTGCCCGACTCGATGCTCGCCGTGGAGATCGGGGAGTCCTGGCGGCACCTGGAGACCTTCGGGGTGCTGGGGCTGTGGGCGGTCGTGGGGCTGGCCATCGCACCGGCCGTGCTGCGCCGCATGGCGCGCCGGGAGTCCGGATCGTCGGTTGAGGCCCGCCGGCAGAAGGCGATGCAGCGTGTCGGCTGACCGGAACGGTTCCCAGCGGTCGCGATTGAGCAGGCGGATTCCGCGGCGCACCGTCGAGATCACAACGGAGCCGCACAAAGACGGAAGGGGGTGCCTCCGTGGCCGAGACCGCGAACGGTTCGAAGCGGAGCCGGGCGAAGACCGGTACGAGCGGCGAGCAGATCTTTAACCGCATCGCCATGCTCCGCGCGGAGCGCGGGATATCGCGGCGGCAGCTCGCCGAGACGCTCGGGGTGCACTACCAGACAGTGGGCTACCTGGAGCGGGGCGAGTACAGCCCCAGCCTGCACCTGGCACTGCGGATCGCGCAGTACTTCGAGGTGCCGGTGGAAGTGGTGTTCTCGACCGCCCCCTTCCCCCGGATCGGCAGTGGAGAGAACACATGATGACGAAAGGGAGCGTGCGGATGGACAGCAGATCTGACGTCCAGAGCCGGATGCGGGACCAGTTGCACGCGGCGGTCGAGGACGAGAAGACCCGCAGGCGATGGGCGCGGCGCGGGCGCCGCAGGCTCCTGGTGGCGGCCGAAGGGGCGGTCACGCTGGGGACGGGTGCGGCACTGCTGGCCCAGTTGACGCGGCCGTTTCCCGGCGGCTGGTTCGTCTTCCTAGCGCTGGCGCTGCTGGTCGCCGTCCTGGGAACCCAGATCAACATCGCCGCCAGGTGGGTCGCGGGCTATCAGGGCCTGGACGAACGGCAGCGCGCAGAGCAGAGCCGCGCCCGGATCGTGAGCCACCGGTTGACGACAGTTCTCCTCTTCGCCCTGATGGTGGCCGCCATGCTGCTGACGGCCACGGACATCGAGGTGCCGATCGCGGCGCTGGCACCGGCGCTGTTCGTGTTCTTCCTCCTGCACTCCGCTTTCCCGTCGGTCTATCTGGCCTGGACCCAGCCCGACGAGGTCCCCGACGAAGAGGACGCCCCCCTCGGCTAGAAGAGCAGGTCCGGACCTGCCCAGCCGTAGGTGTCGCGGTCGCGGATCTCGGCGAGCTCGTCCTCGGAGAGCACGCGCGGTTCACCGATGGCCCTGGCGCGGATGTAGACACCGCACAGCCATTCCAGCAGCCGCGCGTGCTCGAATGCCTGCTCCAGGCCGTCGCCGACCGCGACGCCGCCGTGGTTGGCGAGCAGGGCGGCCCGCTTTCCCTGGAGGACCTTGACGAGCCGGTCGGACAGTTCTCCGGTGCCGTAAAGGGCGTAGTCCGCAACGGGGATCGCTCCGCCGATCCGGGCGGCGCTGTGGTGGATGGGGGGAAGTTCGGTGAGGGCGGCGGAGACGGCGGCCGTGTTGTCGCCGTGCGCATGGACCGCCGCGGTGGCGTCGGTGGCCCGGTAGACGGCCGTGTGCAGAGTGGTCTCGGCGGCTGGTTCGCGCCGTCCCTCCAGCACCCCGCCCTCGACCGACAGCACGGGGCAGTCCGCGGGCTCGACACGGTCGAGCGGGACGCCGGCGGGCGTGACCGCGACCAGGCCGTCTGCGCAGACGCTGACGGTCCCGCCGGAGCCCTGGGCGAGTCCGCTGTCGGCCAGGCGGCGGGCGGTCAGGCTGACGCGCCTGCGTTCTTGCTCCAGCAGCATGGTTCCTCGAAATCGGGTCGGGCACAGGCGCGATCGGCGCCGGAAGCCTGGTTAGCCTTGCCTAAACCACGGTAACCCGAGGTGGGGTGGCCCTGTCCAGTCCGGGGTGGTGTGCCCGTCCTCCGTGCTCATTCTCTGTGACCGGCTCTGTGGCCGGCTCTGCGGCCGGCCGCCCGCCCGCCGCCCGCCATGCGGGCAGGCACTACCCCGGCGCCCCTTCCGCGGCCGGGACCGCGAGACCACCCTCAATTTATTTACTCTCAGTAACTATTTGCGAGGGTGTTGCGTGATGCGCGCCACTGGTGTGTGCGCGGGGCTTCTCCGTCTATGCAGGCCACAGACTTCTTGGGGATAGTCTCGGTCGAGT
>JAJYTD010000078.1 GCA_021793235.1 Actinomycetes bacterium
CAACCTCGCGGCCCGGGGGTACCGGGTCGTCATCACCGGGACCGAAACGGAGCGGCCCCTGGCGTCGCGCGTCGCCCGGGTGGCCGGACTGGACCCCCGCCAGGTGCTCGCGGGCCGCACATCGGTCGGTGAACTCGCGTCCTTGATCGCCGAGGCGTCGGTGGTGGTGTGCGGCGACACCGGTGTGGGTCATCTGGCCACCGCCTACTCCACACCGTCGGTCCTGCTGTTCGGCCCGGTCTCCCCCAGCCTGTGGGGCCCGCGGATCGACCCGGACCGGCACGTATGCCTGTGGAAGGGCCGTTTCGGCGACCCGCACGGCGAACATCCCGACCCGGGCCTGCTGCGCATCACGGCCAGCGAGGTGATCTCGGCACTGGACCGGGTGCTCGCCGTGGACGCGCCCCGCAGGCACGCCGTGGCCGTTCAGCGGCCGGGTTGACGGGTCGGCGGCGCGGTGCGGGCGGAGCGGAGAGAAAAGAACCGGAAAAACTTCGGCGCCGCACGTTTCAGCCTCCCCTCCTTCGGTAGCCGACCTAGTACCGGAAAGCCATGAAGTGCCCTGGGTTTCGGGGCACCACCCAGAGCCGGGCGGTCACCCCTCCTGCATATCGGGGGGTCGGGAGGGGACCGCCCGGCCATTTCCGTGTCGCGGCCCCGCCGGCGCGGGCAGACCCCCGGACATGGCGACGGGGAGGGCTGTTCACCCTCCCCGTCTTCTTCCCGCCCCGCTGGGCGGTGCCGCCGCCTCAGGACGCCCGGGCCTGCCTCGTCTTGCTCCGGCTCTGCTTGCCCAGCGCGTCCACGAGCTCCTTCTTGTTCATCTTGGACCGGCCCTGGACCCCGAGCTCCCGGGCGCGCTTGTAGAGGTGCTCCTTGCTGGCGTTGGCATCGACTCCGCCTGCCGTCGGGCGCTCCTTGCCTTTCTCGCGCGCCTTGGGGTTGGCCGCCTGAGGATCGGAGGCTCCCTTGCTCTCCTTGGGCTCCCAGCGGTCGCCGACCTTCTCGAAGGTGTGCTTCAGCGCCGAGTAGGCGACCCGGTGGGCGCGCTCGCCGTCACCGTAGGAATCGACGGCGGAGTCGTGCGCTTTGATCCACGTGTCTTGTGCCTTGCGCGGTGATCGCTTCAGGGTGTCGGGCAGTTCCTTGCGTCCCGGCATGACCGGACCCTCCTTCGGTCCTCTCAGACAAGGCGCGCCAGCATCTGCCGGCAGGCGTCTTCGCACAGCCTGCAGGTGTCGGCGCACAAGCGGCAGTGCTCGTGTGCCTCTGCGTGCCGGTCGCATTCGCGCGAGCACGCGGCGCAGTAGTCCACGCAGGTTTCCAGCAGCGAGCGCTGCAGGTTCAGGTTGGACTCGGTGCGGCGGGAGAGGATGCGTTCGGTCGCCGCGCATACGTCCGCGCAGTCCAGATTCAGCCGGATGCAGCGGACCAGATCGGCGACGTTCTCCTCACCCAGGCAGGCGTCGGCGCAGGCGGTGCAGGACTGCACGCACGCGGCCAAGCGCTCCACACACGTCTTCAGAGTGTCGATTTCACCCTGCACATCGCGGGGATGGGTGCGCAGGAACTCCTCGGTCTGGGTCGGCATGAGCCACCTCATTCCCGTTGGCGCGGCTGTCGCCGGCGTTCTCCGGTTCCGCTACCGAGATCCCTGTGCGCTAAACCCGGCCCCCGCTGTCCACCGCGACCTGGCCCGAGACGGGTTTCGGCGGGCCGCGTGCGAGGTAGCAGGCCCGACACGTGAGTACACGGCGACCAGGCACATGACCAAAGGAGGCCGACCATGGCCCGAGATCCCGACCCGACCATCGACGAGCTGTGGCAGGAGTTCCACGACGTGGTCAACATGACCGGGGAGGAGCTGCGCCGGTGGCTGCTCACCGACGCCTCGGGCCCGGACGTCTTCACCCCCCGTCCTGACCTCGGCGTGGCCGGCACGGGCCGCCAGGTCGTGCGCATCCTCGACAAACGGCGTATGGACCTCACCAGTGACGACGTGGAGACGATGCGCGGAGTCGTCGGTACGGTCCGCGACCTGCTCGCCGAACCCGAACCGCACGATGACGCGTGGCGGCACCGGTTGATGAGCTTGGGGCACGATCCTCTGCGGCCTGTCTGATCCGGGTTTTCCAGCGGTGCAGGTCCCGGCTTCAGCCGTGGGAGGAAGTCAACAGCAGCCGAGGGCAGAGGCCGGGGCCGCGGGTCAACCGCGGTTCCCGAGTATGTCGGGCTGCAGACAGTAGAGCCCGTAGGTGCGGCGCAGAACGGGCATGGCCACATTGCGCACCCGCACTCCCCCGGGGGTCAGTCCGTTCTCCGTCCCCGCGTGCGCGTGTCCGTGCAGGCCGAGCGCTGCTTCGGCGTTGTCGAGGGCCTCGGCCAGCAGGTAGTTGCCCAGGAAGGGGTAGATTTCCAACGGCTCGCCCGCGAGCGTCTCCTTGACCGGTGCGTAGTGTGTGAGGCCCACCCGGATATCGGCGTCGAGACCCTGTAAGGCCGCGCCCAGCCGCTCAGCCGCCTCACGCCCGTGTCGGACGAATTCCTTGGTCTCGCGCTCACCGAATTCCGTGGCGCCCTTTCCGGCGAATCCGCCGCCGAACCCCTTGACCCCGGCCACGCCGAGCCGGCCGCCGAGGCAGTCGATAGTGACACCGTCCCCCTCCAGGACGGTGATGCCCTCGGCGCGCAGCATTTCGGCGATCGTGTCCTGGGCGTCGGACTGGTGGTCGTGGTTGCCCAGGACCGCGATCACCGGGACGTCGAGGCCGCGGAACTCCTCGGCGACCACGCGGCCCTCCTCGAGGGTGCCGTGCTTGGTGAGGTCGCCCGCCAGCAGCAGCACATCGGCATCATCGGCGAGGGAGCCCAGCTGGGCCCGGTAGTGCCCTGCCATGGCACCGTCGAGGTGGACGTCGCCCACAGCGGCGATAGAGATCATGGCAGCCGCTCCTCCTTCGGTGGCTCGTCGATCCTGGCGACCGTGAGCTCGTCGTAGACCGTGTGCCCCGGCATGACCTCCTCGGCCAGCTCGACAACGGCGCGCCGACGATCCGCGCACCCCACCTCTCCGGACAGATGGATGTCGAGGCCGCGCACCTGCACCCCGATCCCCAGCTCGCTCGTGCGGGGGTCCTCGGCCAGGGCCCGCCGCAGACGGCCCACCTTGTACTGGGGCTGTTCCTCGGGCATGGCACTCCCCTCTCCATCGCCAATGATGTTCAGTTCCCGCAGCAGGTACAGAAAGGCCCGCGCATAGGGCGACTCCTCCATCTCGCTGTGCACGCGTTCCCAGTCGACCTGCTCGCGCAAGGCGCGCGCCATGAGGAGCGGGCCGCCGAAGTCGCATTCGTGTTCGCAGAAGGACCGCAGCAGCATCAGGATCTGGTCGGTAGCGGCCAGCACCGGCATCAGGACCGAATCGACGTTCAGCGGTGTCGCGCGGCCGAGCATCTCCCGGGTGACCGGCACACCGCTGGGACGGTGGATCAGATCCACCGGTGCCGTTCCGTCGCGGACTTTGGCCAGCCAGTCCTCTTCGTTGGGCACCGCGGACATGCCCGCCTCGCACAACCCGTCAAGGGCGCGGCCGATGTCCTCCTCAAGGAGGGTGAAATCGACGTCGTGCGCCGGGCTGGACGCCGCGGCCCCCCGCGCATAAGCCGCGAAACTGCCGCTGAGCGCGAACGGTATCTCCCGCTGTTTCAGGACCGCGGCCACGCGCTTGAGGGTCGTCATCAGGACATCGTTCTCCGACCCCTCGTGCATCGCATCCTCCCGCGGTTCCTCGCCCGACAGGCCGTGCAGGCGTCCCGCGTCCCGGCGTCGGCCATCACGGGTCCCGCTACCACAGGCCCGCAGGGGCAAACCCGGCACGCCGCAAGGTTTCGCCCGCCTCCACCCAGGTAGTGGCGGGGCAGGCAGCAGGGAAGGGAGAGCGGACATGGACGTGCGATCAGTGGCGGTGGAGACGTCCGGCGCTACGCTCACCGGCGACCTGGCCGTGGCGTCGGACGTATCCGGAGTCGTGCTCTTCGCCCACGGTAGTGGCAGCTCGCGGCACAGCCCGCGCAACAAGGCCGTCGCGGAGGCCCTCAACAAGTCCGGGTTCGGCACGCTCCTAGTCGACCTGCTCACCGAGGACGAGGAACGGATCGACGAGGCCACCCGTGGACTTCGCTTCGACATTCCACTGCTCACACAGCGGCTGACCGGATCGGTGGACTGGCTGGATCGTGTCCCCGAAACGGCCGGGCTGCCCGTGGGCCTGTTCGGAGCGAGCACCGGAGCCGCAGCCGCCATCCGAACGGCGGCGCAGCGCCCCGACCGGATCAAGGCAGTGGTGAGCCGGGGCGGACGGGTCGATCTCGCCGATGACGCGCTGGACCGGCTCCGCTCGCCCATCATGCTGCTCGCGGGCAGCGCCGACGAGGCCATCGTGCAGATCAGTTTCGAGGCCGCGAACCGACTGCACGTGGTCAACGATGTCCACCTCATCCCCGGCGCCACGCACCTGTTCACAGAACCGGGGGCGCTGGAGCAGGTCACCGGGGCCGCGATGGCGTGGTTCCGCGACCACCTCGGCACCTGAGGAACCCGACCACCGCCGCCGAAGACCCGACATGCCCGCACGGCAAAGGCCGGGGCGCCGATCGGTCTCGGCGCCCCGGCCGCACCCCATGATGCCGATGGGCGGGCATGAGACCCACCGGCGCGAGCGCCTCGGTGCGCTCGCCGGTCCGGCCCCTCCGGCTCCCCCCGAAGACCATCGGGCGCCCGACCTGGAGGACGAGGTCCGCGGTGCTTCGCGTTCCCTTCATCCGGGGCGGTCCGGTGCCCGCAGGAAGACTCCCCGGGCACCTCACGCGGCGGAGAACGGCTCGGCACTCCGTTGCGCGCAATGGGCCTGCTATCCGCATGGGGCCCGATCATGCGTTCCGGTTTCGGAGAATTCGTGTTCTGCTGTGCGGCCGCGGCGGGTACCGCCACAGAAGCCGACACGCATCCCAGTCGAAACTTTTGGATTTACCCATCGCCATATCGCGCGAAACCCCGCCCACCAAGGTTTCTTCGATAAGTGACTCGTATCACGCGCGGTCAGCGGAGATAGCAGGATTGCTCAGGGCGTCGGCCGTGTTGCACGCCTTGTATCCCGATCCAGGGATCGCCCCGGTGCCCCCGCTGATCGGCGGATGGCGGCGCCCCTCTTTTCCGCTTCTGTTTCTCCTATTCGCGCTCTGGAGTACCAGTGGGCCTTACTGCTATGCGCCCGAACCGGTCCACCGTCTCCCGCCCGAGGGCAGCCGGCCCCGCCACTGGCCAGCCACGCCGCGCGGTGGCGCTGCTCGTCTTCATCCTGGGGGTTCTCTCCGCCACCAGTTCGCTGGCCACAGACCTCTACCTCCCGGCATTCCCCGACATCGCCGCGGATATGCACGCCTCCGAATCGCAGATCCAGCTCACACTCACGGCCGTCATGGTCGGCCTCGCCCTGGGGCAACTGGTGATCGGCCCGCTCAGCGACCAGTGGGGGCGACGCGTCCCCCTGCTGATCGGCATCGCGGTGTTCACCGCCACCTCGGTGCTGAGCATGGTGGTCTCTTCAGCGGAGATGTTCACCGCGGTGCGCTTCGTCCAGGGGCTCGCGGCCGCGGCCGGCATGGTGATCTCCCGGGCGGTCGTGCGCGACACCTTCGACAGCGACTCCGCCGCCCGGTTCTTCTCCCGCCTCGTCCTGCTCGTCGGACTGGCCCCGATGCTCGGACCGCTCCTCGGCGGGCAACTGCTGCTGTTCGGTCCCTGGCAGCTCATCTTCGCCGTGCTGGGAGCGGCCGGGGTGGCCGGGTTCGCCCTGGTCTTCTTCGGACTCCCGGAGAGCCTGCCCCGTGGGGAGCGCCGCCGCCAGGATCCCGCCGCCATGCTACGGCTGTTCGGAGACATGCTGCGCGATCCGCGTTTCATCGGACCGGCACTGACGATGGCGCTGAGCTTCGCGATGACCTTCACCTATATCTCCGCGTTCTCCTTTGTCTCGCAGTCGGAGTTCGGGGCGACACCCCAGCAGTTCAGCCTGATCTTCGGAATCAACGCGCTCGGCATGATCCTGGGCAACCAGCTCAACGCCGCTCTGATCAACAAGATGGACACCCCCCGCCGACTGTTCCTGGGCCTGCTCGGCGGCGCCGCCGCCGTCACCCTGCTGGGCGGGCTCCACCTCAGCGGCCAGGCCACCCTGGTGTCGGTCACCGCGGTGCTGTTCGTGATGATGTTCTGCACCGGCCTGATCTCGCCCAACGCCACCACGCTCGCCGTCGTCAGCCGACCGTCGTCGGAGGCGGGGACGGCGTCGGCCCTCCTGGGAACCCTGCAGTTCGCCCTCGGCGGCGGCCTTGCCTCCCTGGCCGGACTCACCGGTGCCGGCGAGGCGACCCTGGCCAGCATGATCGTCGTCATGCTGATCACCTCGGTATCGGCGGCGGCCCTCTTCACCGCCGTCTCCGTCCGCGTCCGCGTCACCGCGGCCGCCTGATCCGGCCTCTCTCCGGCGGGCACCGGTCCGCCGGGGAGATCCCCGCACCACCCGAAGGCGGTGCCCGTGACCGGGCACCGCCTTCGGGTCTGTGTCACTCCTCGTCCTCTTGGCAGACGGTGAATTCGCCGGAGCCGCCGAAGCGGACGGTGTAGACCCGGTCGAACCCGTCGGTACGGCGCGGGCGGCGCAGCCGCTGCAACGTGGCGTACACCCCGACATCAGGGACCCGGGCCCGCCCCTGCCTCGCCGCGTTGCGCTCCAGCGAGCCCGCCAGGTCCGGCGGGAACCAGTATCCGATCACCCGGGCGCCGTGCTCGCGGGCCGCGTCGATGACGGGCCGCCATTCCTCGGGGGCGGGGTTGGTGTTGTCGACGGCCACGTTGCGCCCGGCCGCCAGGGCATCGTCGACCATGCGCATCTGGCGGCGCTGCCGCCGCCGGGCGTTGGGGAAGGCGTCCTTGCTCACGTGCTCATGCGTGTCGGCTAGCAGCCGTCGATAGAAGGTCGTCTTTCCCGACGCCTGCAGCCCGATGAGGACGGCGACTGCCACACCCTCTCGGCTTCGCCCGGGAAGGGCGGGCGGCCCTTCAGCTCTCATCGGATGGCCGACCCGCAACGGCGGCCGACCGCCCCATCCGGCCGAGGAAGGGGCGCAGCAGCGCGGCCAGCATGGCGGCGAAGACGAGCCCCCAGGCCGCGAACGCCACCCAGACCCAGGCTCGGCCGATGCCCTCGATGATCGGCAGCCCCGCGACACGGCCGAGCGCCATTCCGGCCGCCGCGTACATGCCGAGCGGGAAGACGATGCTCCACAACTGCGGCAGGTACTCCAGGTGCACGCGGCGCAGCACGTACTGCCAGATGGTGAACACGGCGAGCAGCGGAATCAGCCAGGTACCGAACGCCCAGAACACCACGGCGAGCCCGGTGACAACGGGCTCGACGGCACTGGTCGCCGCGCCTTGGGGCATACGCAGGATCCGCGCGGCGGCGAGCACGGTGATCGCCGTAGCGCCCATCGCGATCCAGTACGGCGGAGTGAGGTCCTGCGGACGCACCTCCAGCAGCAGTAGTCGGGCCAGTACGAGCGTCGCGACGATGAGGTACAGCACCACGCCGACCGACCACATCAGGACCGCCGCCAGCCCGGCGGCCCCGGCCCGGCCTGGAAACGCCGACCCGACCGTGGCGGCGACCACGGCGAGCGATTGGCTGCCGACGACCCAGATGAACCAGCTCCCGTTCACGCCGGCCAGTACGGGGTCCGTGCGCGGCCCCAGGATCAGCCGGACCGGGACCCCGTAGCTCAGCCCCGCCCAGGCGACGAATCCGATTACGCCCAGGACCACGGCCGCCATCGGTGTCCCGTCGGCTGCGATGCGGGTTCCCACCACCCCGCACGCTGCGACGAACGTGAAGAAGCCGTACGCGCGGCCGGGCGCAGAAAGGTCGGCGAGCACCTCGCGCGCAAAGGCGGCCACCCGGACCGTGAACACGGCCGCCAGTACTGCGAAGGAGACCACCGCGACAACGAGCAGCAGGCCCGACAGCCCCGGCCACCCCGCTTCCTGAAGCGCCGAGGACACGATTCCGGTCGCCATGACCAGCGCGAAGTACCCGGGATAGACCCACCGCACCGCTTCGACGCGGTCCCGCAGGTTCTTCCCGGGCAGCGCCCCGGTGCCCGATGCCGGTCGCTTCCGGTCCGCCAACGCCGCCCCTTCCGCCGCTCAAGGAGCGGCACCTCGACTCCACCGCCCATGGTGATCGGGCGCCTCCGCGAAGCACGGAACTTCGAGGTGCCGGCTCGCCCGGGTCCCGCTCGCCGGACACCCGCTATCCGGCATCTGCCTCCTCTAACGGCCGAACGCGGCCGCCGTTCGGCCGCACGCGCCGTGGTCTGGCCGGGCGCTGACATGCGGCGCTCCGCCCGGAGGCATTGCGGGCGCCGCATGCCGACTCCCCCGGCGTGTCACAGCGCCGGTTCGGCCTGACCGGTGAGGGCCGCGGTGATGTCGTCGATCACGCGCAGGGCCGCGTAGTGGTTGGCGGCGCCCCAGTAGTCGTAGTCGGCGGCGTAGACGCGTTCGTCCTGGACCGCCTCCAGCTGGGACCACACCCCGCTGTCAAAGGTCTCGGGAGCGTCCTCGTAGCCGCTGCCGGACAGAACGAACAGCACATCGGCGTCGGCGCGGTCCAGGTTCTCATAGCTCTCGGAGATGAAATCGGTGTCGCCGTCGGCTTCGGTGTGCGCCTCGGGCCGGGCCAGGCCGAGGTCATCGGCGATCTGGCCGGGGAAGGATGCCGGGGTCTCGATACGGATCTCCTGCGCGTCCTGCAGCCGCAACAGGGACACTTCGGTGTCCGCCGGGTCGCCGACCGCCTCCTCGATCTCGGTACGCGCATCGGCCACAGCATCGCTGTACTCCTGTTCCGCCTGCTCGGCCTCGTCCTGCCGACCGAGGACCTCACCGACCTCGGCGAGGTGGCCGCGCCAGGAGTCGGTGCCGGTCCAGTCCAGCAGCACGGTCGGCGCGATCGCCTCCAGCTCCGGGAGCATCTCGGCCTGGAAGCCGTTCTGGGTGCGGACGCCGATGATGAGATCGGGATCGGCAGAGGCGAGTTCCTCCAAGTCGATCTCGTTCTCGGCGGCGGAGGCGGAGATGACCGGGACGTCCGCCCCGTCCCGGTCCTCGGGCAGGAAGGGAGCCAGTCCGTGGTCGCCGCCGGGGTCGCCCGCGGTGGCGGCAACGTCCACGCCGAGCCGGGTGGCCGCGGCCAGAGTGGGGCGCCACAGTACGGCGACGCGCTCCGGCTCGGCGGGAATCTCGACCGTGCCCTGCGCCCCCTCGACGGTGCGCGTGTCGCCGGAGGGGGCCGGGTCAGTATCCGACCCGCATCCGGTGAGGCTGAGCAGTACGGCGGCGCTGAGGGCGAC
Source organism: Actinomycetes bacterium (assembly GCA_021793235.1). Classification (GTDB taxonomy): domain Bacteria; phylum Actinomycetota; class Actinomycetes; order Streptosporangiales; family Streptosporangiaceae; genus JAJYTD01. The sequence goes on from JAJYTD010000078.1 coordinate 9,471, forward strand.
CGCGGCTGCGGCACGGAGAGCGGGCATGGGGGGCCTCCTGGCACGATACGGATGACAAAGAACGGCCGGAAACGGCCGAGACGGCGAACGGGCGCGGGCACCGACCTGCACCTCATTCTTTGGTTAGGCTTACCTTAACTTAATTTTCGATCGCAGTCACCACCGTCCCGCCGCCTCGCGCCACCGCCCCGGCAGCGGGTTGCCCCATGGGAGGGGTATCGGCCGGTACTACGCTGACGGTCGCCGGGAGGGCGACGCCCGCGCCCGGCCCCGATCAGCCGAACGTGTTCAGCGCCGCGCTCCGGGCCCGTCCCGATGCGGCCGGAACCGACCCAAGGAATGGTGGACGCACCCTTGAGCGAGAAACAGAAAACCGTATTCGTCACCGGTGCCAGCACCGGGTTCGGCGCGGCGATCGCGCGGCGCTTCGCCGAGGAGGGCGCGCGTGTCGTGGCCTCGGCCCGCAGAGCAGACCGGATCGCCGAGCTCGCGGAGGCGCTGGGCCCCGGTGTCCTGCCGCTGGAGCTCGACGTGCGGGACCGGTCGGCGGTGCAGCAGGCGATCGGCGCCCTGCCCGCGGAATTCGCCGAGGTCGACGTGCTGGTCAACAACGCCGGGCTGGCCCTGGGCCTGGAGATGGCCCAGGAAGCCGACGTCGATGACTGGGAGCAGATGGTCGACACGAACTGCAAGGGGCTCATGTACTGCACCCGCGCTCTCCTGCCGGGCATGGTCGAGCGGGGCCGGGGCCACATCGTCAACATCGGGTCCGTCGCGGGCGTCCACCCCTACCCGGGCGGCAACGTCTACGGGGCCACCAAGGCGTTCGTACACCAGCTCAGCCTGAACCTGCGCGCCGACCTGCACGGCACCGGTGTCCGCGTCACCTGCGTCGAACCCGGCCTCAGCGGCGGGACCGAGTTCTCCGAGGTGCGGTTCCACGGCGACCGGGCCCGGGCCGAGGACGTCTATACCGGGACCCGCCCGCTGCTGCCCGCCGATATCGCGGAGTCGGTGTACTGGGCGGCCTCCCAGCCGCCCCACGTCAATGTCAACACCATCGAACTGATGCCTGTGGACCAGTCGTTCGCCGGTCTGCGGGTGCACCGCCGCGACGCCTGAGCGTGCGCCCGTCGGTTCACGGCGGTGGCGTGCGCTCAGCTCCGCAGCCCGGTGACCACTTCGCCGACCAGGCGCGCCGATTCAGCATCGCTGTCGATGCCCTTGCGTACGAGGTGGCCGGAGAGCCCGAGGGTGATCAGACCGCGCAGCGACGCCCAGGCGAGCACGGCCAGGGCCTCTGGTTGCCCGGCACGCATGGTCCGGCTTTGCCGGCCTTCGGCGATGGCGCGCACGATACAGGACGGACCTGCTGCAGAACACGGTCCGCGACGTCCTGGAGCGCGCGCTGACTCCGCTGGAGGACCGGGCGTCCTGACGTTTCCCGCCTCTCCCGCGTCGACCTGTCCGGCCAAACGGCCCGTGCTGAGCCGGCCGGGGCCGCCCCGGCCGGCTCAGCGCCCCGCTGC
>JAJYTD010000079.1 GCA_021793235.1 Actinomycetes bacterium
TTCTTCCTCTTCGCCGTCGCCGGGAACGAGACCCTCCGCAACGGCATCCCGGGCGGCCTCCACACCCTCCTCGACCACCCCTCCGAACTGGCCCGCCTCCGCGCCGACCCGTCCCTGCTCCCCTCCGCGGTCGAGGAGATGCTCCGCTACTGGCCCCCGGTGATGGACTTCCGCCGCACCGCCACCACGTCCCTGCGGCTCTCCGGCCAGGACATCCAGGCGGGCGACAAGGTCGTCGTCTACCACGCCTCCGCCAACCGCGACGAAACGGTCTTCCCCTCCCCCGACCGCTTCGACATCGCCCGCACCCCCAACGACCACGTCAGCTTCGGCTTCGGCCCCCACTTCTGCCTCGGCGCCCACCTGGCCCGCACCCAGATGCGCGCCGTCTTCCGCGAACTCCTCCCCCTCCGCATCACCCGCACCGGCCCGCCCGTCCGCCTGACCTCCAACTTCCAGAACGGCCTGAAGCACCTCCCCGTCCACCTGGCCGCCACCCCGTAACCCCGTCGCGAACCCCCCGGCGATCTCGGTACCCTTGCACGACGGGTCGCTAGCTCAATTGGCAGAGCTCCGGACTTTTAATCCGTAGGCTGTGGGTTCGAGTCCCACGCGACCCACCACACGTGACCAGGGCAAACGCGAGGATGCCCGGGTATGCCCGCCGTCAGGTACGCCCCGTTCCGTCCCACCGTCTGCTCTATGTTTGCTCGCGGGCACGGATCGGGCCTGGTCACGCTCGCTTCTCGCGATGTTCCCCGGCACAGGATCACCATCGCGTACGGCCGGCGACGCTCACTAAACCGTTGATCAACCTTATGAGAGGCACCACTACCGGTCGCACGTCGCGCCGGTCCTGTTACACGCGATTCCTCAGGAACGCCACGTCCACAGCTCGAGTCACGTGCCGCGCGGGGGGGAGGTGGACCTGCGTCAGTGCGAGCAGCCCCAAGCGCGCTCATGCATCCAACCTTCGCCGAAGGATGAAACTGTGGATGCCGGGCTCTGCGCGGGCATCGATAACGGTGGCCGGGGACTGCGGCAGGAAAGCTGAGGGGCCTCCTGCCCGGTGGAGAAGAACTTGGCGACGTCCAACGCCGCGCGCACCCGCCAGTAGTTGCTGGCGCATTGGTGTCGAGGTTTCGCCTGCAGGCAGGAGGCCCACTCTCTGAGCCCGAGGGCTCCTTCCGCCTGGTCGCTGAATGCCGGGTGTTCCTGCACTCGCAATCAGACCGGGAGCCTAACGGTGTTCAAGCGTTCAGGAGCAGGTGCCACCTGCGCCGCAGGAGGTGGCTTGGCCGTGCTCCGGTGTTACCGGCGCGGAGAGGAAACGGCGAAGGTATAGGGATGGTCCGCCGCGGGAGAGGTAGTCACCGAGTTGCCGACTACGGGCGCACAGGGCCTGCAGGACGAAGTCGAGGGCGGCCTGAGGCTGGAGCGAGTTGGTGGTTTCGCTGCGCCAGGTCCACCGTCGGGTCTCGGTGCCGTCCGGGTGGGAAGGGCACAGCTCGATTCCCTCGGCTCTCATGGTCGGCGACGCGGTGATCCGGTGCTCCAGCGCCTGGTCCCAAGTCGAGACGGTTCGCGGTGTGATCTTCACGGTGATGCCGAGCTGGTCGGCGAGTGGGCGGATGGTATCGATGGCCCCATTGAGCACGGTGAGCGTCTCATCGCAGGAGCTGCATGATGTCTCTTCCCCCATCACCACCGTCCAGTAGTCGATGACCAGCGGTGCATTGGGGGCGGGCGTGCCGGCGGCGCCGGATGCCGTGGCGGCGTGCGCGGTCGCGGTCACGAGGTTCCTTCCTTTTGGTCATTGGCAGGTGAGGCGCAGGAGGCGCTTGTGGCGAAGTCGTCGCGGGCGCGTTCGAGAGCGTCGGCGATGCCGCGCAACGTCTCGGCGAGCGGGTCGAATTGGATCTCGTAGAGGACGGTTCGGCCGGTCTTGGTCGCCCGCAGGACACCTGCAGCCCGCCGGAGGGCCAGGTGTCGGGAGACGACCGACAGGTCGACGTCGAGGCATTCGGCGAGTTCCGAGACTGAGCAGGCGCGGCAGCGCCCAACCCCGTAGACGTCTGGCCCACCAGTCCAGCCGCTGGTCACCGGCAGTAGGACACGGCCGACACCGCTGCAACTGGACCGACCGATGAGAAAGATCTCAAGCTGCGGGTTTGGTGGCTTGGATGATCGCCGAGTGCATGCCGTCGGCGAGCTGGTGGGTGGGGGTGATGGTGATGTCGGTGAACCCGGCGGCGGTCAGGTGGTCGCGGTATTCGGCGAAGGTGAGGGCTCCGGCGATGCAGGCGACATGGTCGCCGCGGGTCGCACGGTCGGCGAGGGTCAGGTGGTTTTCGGCGACGACGTCGGTGATCCCGAGCCGCCCGCCGGGCCGCAGGACCCGAAGGGTTTCGGCGAACACCGCGGGTTTGTCGGTGGACAGGTTGACCACGCAGTTGGAGATGACCACGTCGACGTGGTCGTCTGGGAGCGGGATCTGCTCCATGTGTCCTTGGAGGAACTCTACGTTGGTGGCGCCGGCCTGGCGGGCGTTGCGCCGGGCGAGGTCGAGCATCTCCTCGGTCATGTCCAGGCCGTAGACCTTGCCGCCCGGCCCGACCCGGCGGGCTGACAGCAGGACGTCGATGCCGCCGCCCGATCCCAGGTCCAGCACGGTGTCGCCGGCGGCCAGCTCTGCCACGGCCAGGGGGTTGCCGCAGCCGAGGCTTGCGGTGATCGCGTCGGCGGGCAGATGCGAGCGGTCGTGGTCGGTGTACTGGGCGGCTCCGAAACCGGGCTCGTCCAGGTTGGTTGGAGTTGTGCAGCAGTCGCCGCCTTGGGGTGAGGGTGAGCAGCCGCTGGTGCCGGTGGTGACCGCTCGGGCGGCTGCGGCGTAGTGGGCTCGGACCCGGTCGCGTACCTGGCTGGTGTTCTTGCTGGTGTCCTTGGTGTCGGAAGTAGCGGCGCTGTTGGTGGCGTCGGGATCGGTCATGGGACGGTCTCCTCATGTGAAGCACGGTGGGCTTTGGACGGTGCGGGATGGTGGTGCAGCGCTCGTAGCAGGAGCGGTAGGCCGACCGCGGCGGGCAGGACCCAGAAGGTGTACGGCGGCAGCAGTTTCCACATCGGCAGCCGTGGCCCGTTGTCGACATAGAACGCGGTCAGCAGGGTGATGTAGGACAGCGCCATCGCGGTGATGTGGTGGCGTAGCCACCCGTGCCATCGCCTCCGGCGGGCCGCGTACCCGGTGCCGGCGGCGGCGAACGCCAGGCCGCCGAGGATCAGCAGGTAGGCGGTGTGCGGGCGGGCGATGGCGATGCCGGACGCGGTGACCGCGACCACGGCCAGGGCGCCCAGGTAGATGCGGCCGCGGCTGGGGTGGCGGCCGGGCCGCTTCGGGACGCGCATCGCGTCGATGCCGCTGACGACGGCGGTCAGCCCGGCCGCGATGTGCAGGATGATCAGAGCGTCCAGCAGCATGGTCATCCTCCCTCGGCCGGCCGGGTGTGCGCGGTGAGGAATCCGGCCAGTGTGAGGAATCCGGCCAGCAGGTCGGAGTTTGCTCAAGCCGTGTTGGTCATGGTCTGTCATCACCGGCCGCAGCAGCTGCTTGTGCCGGCGGAGGCGTCCGGGGACGCTGCCGGCTCCGGTCGTCCGGTCTCGCTGTCCACGATGCTCCTTGTCGGTTCGGTCATCGGTGTCGGGCGGAAGGTGTTCAGTCAAAGGCGGGCACGGTGGGCGGCGGTCGTCACGCGGTCGATGTGTGCGGCGGAGCGGCACGCGGGCGTGCAGACCTGGCCGCAGGTCTCGCAGAAGGACACGGCCTTGACGCGGCGGGCGATGATCCACCCGAACAGCGTCTTCATCTCCGACTCCTTGTTTAGATGCTTGTCTAAGTAGGGGCCAGTTTGCATCGCTGGATAGACGGATGTCAAATTAGATGCATGTCTAAGATGCCGAAGCTTGAGGACGTGACCGACCCCGCCTGCTGCGCACCATTGAGCGGTCCCGCATTGAGCGAGGCGGAAGCCGCTGAACTGGCCAAGGTGTTCAAGGCGCTGTCCGATCCGGTGCGGTTGCGTCTGCTGAACATGATCGCCTCGGTGGACGGGGGCGAGGCGTGCGTGTGCGACCTGACCGGCGCGTTCGAACTCACCGCGCCGACCATCTCTCACCACCTGAAGGTGCTGCGCCAGGCCGGGCTGATCGAGGGGGAGCGGCGCGGCACGTGGGTGTACTACCGGGTGGTGCCGGACAGGCTGACCCGCCTGTCGGGTCTGTTCGCCCTGCCGGCTCTCGTCCCGGCCTGATTCCACACGCCGTCCCGCTCCGGAGCGGTCATCGGGTCGATGTCAGCGCGCCATCAGGGGTGCGGGTCTGCTTGGCCAGCCGGGTGAGGACGTGCCGGGCGTCGGCGGCGACTCCGCGCAGGGTGGCCGAGGCGAAGGAGCGCTGCCATTCCAGCCCGACGAATCCCAGTCCCGGATGGGTAACCGAGACACCGCCTCGATGACGGGGCTGCCCGTCGCCGTCCAGTGCGCCCAGTGGGGCGAGATACTCCAAGCCCGGCCGGAACCCGGTGGCCAGCAGCACCACGTCGACGTGTTCGCGGGTCCCATCGCTCCAGAGGACCTGGTCGCCGTCCAGGCGGGTGAACATCGGGCGGCGGTCGGGGTTGCCCATGGCGATGGCATCGCGGTAGGTGCCGGTGTCGAACACCGGGGTGCCCTTGCCGCCGGTCAGCAGCGGACGCGCCCACCCGGCGGCGTCCAGTCCGGTGCGCTGCAACCAGATGTGCATGTCGACCCCCAGCACGCGCTGGGGGATGAAGCGGAGCGGGCGCCGGGTCGCCAGCGTGACGTCGGCGACCGCGGCCAACTCGATCGCGATCTGCACGGCCGAGTTCCCACCCCCCACGACCACGACACGCCGGCCCGTGAACGGGTCGGGACGCCGGTAATCGGACGAGTGCAGCACCGTGCCGGGAAAGCCATCCAGTCCCGGCAGGTCCGGGCGGAAGGGGCGGCTGAACCCGCCCGTCGCGGCGATCAGCAGCGGCGCGGCGAAGACCTCGCCGCTCGTCGTGATCACCTCAAACCCGGCTCCTGCGGCCATGACCTCTGTGACCCGGTGACCGGTGCGGATGTCGGCGTCCAGATGGGCGGCGTAGTCGGTCAAGTAGGCCACGACCTCGTCCCGTGTGGGGTAGCCGTCCGGATCGCCGGGGAACTCCGCTCCGGGCAGTGCACTGCACCTGGCCGGTGAGAACAGGGTGAGGCTGTCGTAGTAGTGCGGCCAGGAGCCGGCCGACTGGCCGGCCGCCTCCAGGACGATGGGCGCCAAGCCCAGGGTCCGGGCGATGCGGGCGGTGGCCAGACCGGCCTGGCCACCGCCGATGATGACGAGTGGTGCGGTGAGCATGGAGTCAACATATCAACATTTCATAAAATAATGAAGTATCGATATGTGGCGTATGCTGGGCGTACACCTCGAGAGGAGCCAGCAGCGATGGTCGAGCCGGTCGAGAAGGCGGTCCCAGCACCGGGCGGTTGCGGGACGGCGCCGGCCGCTCAGCTCGGCGCCGGAGCGCGCGAGTTCCTCAAGGCGCTGGCCAGCGAGCAGCGGCAGCAGATGCTCGAACTCTTCGCCGGCGGCATCGAACTCACCGTCGGCACCGTCGCCGAGCGCCTCGGGGTCGGCCAGTCCAACGCCTCGCAGCAACTCGCGCTGCTGCGGCGGGGCGGCCTCCTCACCTCGCGCAGGGACGGCAAGCAGGTCTTCTACCGCATCGACTCCGCCGCGGTCGACCGGTCACTCGCCGAACTCCGCGACTACCTGCACGCCTGCTGCCCACCCGGCGACTGAGCCCCCTGGCGCGGCTCACCGCACGCCCCCGGCAGACCCGGCTCTGGAGCGGCCAGACCGGGCAGAGCACACGTTGCCGAGGACGTCACGCCCCGGCGCCCGGCTCTGCCCTTCTCCTTCACTTGTCCGATAGGAGCTCGCTGACCAGGCTCTCGATGCGCGTGCGGATTTCATCGCGGATCGGGCGGACGGCGTCGACGCCCTGTCCGGCGGGGTCATCAAGGGTCCAGTCCAGGTAGCGCTTGCCGGGGAAGACCGGGCAAGCGTCACCGCATCCCATGGTGATGACCACGTCGGATGCCTGGACGGCATCGACCGTGAGCACCTTGGGGGTCTCTGCGGAGATGTCGATGCCCACCTCCGCCATCGCCTCGACCACCGCCGGATTGACCTGGTCGGCGGGCGCGGACCCGGCGGAGCGCACTTCGATCCGGTCACCGGCCAGGTGGGCGAGGTAGGCGGCGGCCATCTGGGAGCGTCCGGCATTGTGCACGCAGACGAACAAGACGCTGGGCTTGGCGGAGCGAGCCTGATCAGGCATCCTTACCTTCTTTCGTGGGTCGCTCGGACCGGTCGCAGGGTTCTGGCACCCAGGGGTGCCGGGTGTGGCTTTCGGCGTTCCTTCGCTGTTCGAGGCCGTGCCGGCCGACGGTGGTGAGCACCTCGGTGGCGAGCGGGTCGGTGACGGTCATCGTCGTGTCACCGCCCCGCGGGTGGGAATCGGCGACGCAGCCACAGCGACAGGTACACCAGACCGACCAGGACTGGAACCTCGATCAGCGGGCCGACCACGCCCGACAGGGCCTGCCCGGAGGTGACGCCGAAGGTGCCGATGGCGACGGCGATCGCCAGCTCGAAGTTGTTCCCCGCGGCGGTGAAGGCGAGCGTCGCGGTGCGCGGGTAGGGCAGCCGGACGGTGCGTCCGAGAGCGAAGGATCCGCCCCACATGAGCGCGAAGTACGCCAGCAGCGGCAGCGCGATGCGGGCGACGTCGGCGGGCCGGCCCGTGATGGTGTCGCCTTGCAGGGCGAACAGGATGACGACAGTGAACAGCAGCCCGTACAGCGCAACGGGGCCGATCCGGGGCAGGAACCGCTCCTCGTACCAGGCGCGGCCACGGGCGCGTTCACCGAAGCGGCGGGTGAGGTAGCCGGCGGCCAGCGGGACGCCCAGGAACACCAGCACATTGACCACGATCTTGCCGACGGAGAAGTCCGCTTCGTCGGTCGCCAGGCCCAGCCATCCGGGCAGGACCTGCAGGTAGAACCAGCCGAGCGCACCGAACGCGATGACCTGGAAGACGGAGTTGAGGGCGACCAGGACGGCGGCGGCCTCCCGGTCGCCGCAGGCCAGGTCGTTCCAGATGATGACCATCGCGATGCAGCGGGCCAGCCCGACAATGATCAGACCGGTGCGGTACTCGGGCAGGTCCGGCAGGAAGATCCAGGCCAGCGCGAACATCACCGCCGGGCCGATCACCCAGTTCAGCAGCAGCGAGGTCAGCATGAGGCGGTGGTCGCCGGTGATGGTGTCGAGCCGGTCGTAGCGGACCTTGGCCAGCACCGGGTACATCATCACCAGCAGGCCCAGCGCGATCGGCAGCGAGATCCCGCCGGCCTCGACCTCGGCCAACGCGTGGTCCAGTCCGGGAACGGCGCGTCCCAGCCCGAGGCCGAGCACCATCGCCGCGATGATCCACACCGGCAGGAACCGGTCGAGGGTCGACAGCCCGGCGACCACCCCCGCGTCCTGCGGACGTGTGGCGGCGCCGGAGTCTTGCGTGCTGGTCACGTGCACGGCCTCTTGCGCTGGTGGGTCTGGGCCTCGCGGGCGGCGGCGGCCAGTTCTCCGAGTTCGGAAGCCAGATGCTCCAACGCCTCTGGGCGCAGCCGGTAGTAGGTGAACCGCCCGCAGGGCTCGGTGTCCACGAGCCCCGCTTCCCGCAGCGCCCGCAGGTGGTTGGAGATATTGGTCTGCCTGGCGCCGGTCTCCTCAACGAGGTGACAGTTGCACAACGCCTCTTCAGCCAGCAGCGACACGATCTGCGCACGCAGCGGATCGGCCAGCAACTTCAACACATCAGTCTGAGCTGACATCATGATTGGATGATACATACCGCCGGGAACAGTCCATTGGGACACCCACTACAGCGAGCGTCGCGATACTTCACCGGCACAAACGACGTGGTCCACGTGGAGCTGCCAACAGCGCGCGGTCCCCGAGCCGCCGATCAGGCAGAGCGGCTCGCCTTTGCCCACCGCTCCATCACTGCGTTCATCTGGAAATAAGAAGACACCAACGTCTCGGTGGAATTGTCAACCAGTACCAGCATGCCGCATGACCTGCATGGATGGGGTTTTCGGCATGAGCAGGGTTCAACCTGCACGTCTTCCACAAGAACAACGAACTCGCCGGCTACAGCTCCGTCCTGCACGCCCTCGCCCTGACCGGCTCCACCGGCGCCTACGGCCGGCGGCGGCGCGCCGCCGTCATCAGCTTCGGCGCCACCGCACGCGGAGCGGTCACAGCTCTCAACGCCCCGGCGGCGATCGCGCCGGCGGAGCGTGTGCGCTGTTCGCGCCTATCGCTCGCGTCCAGGACTACGGGGCACTCGGGGACCCCCGGCGCGGCATCCTGCGGTCACAGGAGCGGCCGGGGGAAGTGGTCGGCGGTGGCGCCGCGCCATTCGATGAGGAAGAGGGTGGCATCGTCACTGGTGATCCCGCCTCGTTCCCGCATGAGCGTGTGGGAGAGGTCGCGCACCATCTGCCGGACGGTCGCGCTGGCGGGGCTGACACGTTCGATGGTGGCGACCAGGCGGTCCTCGCCGAACAGTGTCCCCCCGGCGGTATGCTCTTCGACGAGGCCGTCGGTGTAGGCCAGGACACGGTCGCCGCGGCGCAGTTGCCGGGTGTTGATCTGGGGCTTCGCGCCGCCGAAGCCGACGGGCAGCGTGCCGGGGCCTTCCAGCGCGCCGATGACGCGGTGGTCACGGATCAGCATCGGGGCGGGGTGCCCGGCGTTGACCCATTCCAGGTGACCGGTCCCGGTGTTGAGGCGCAACATCTGTGCGGTGACGAAGTGGTCGGGGCCGAACTGGGCGTCGATGGCGGTGTCCATGAACGCGTACAGCTCGGCGAGTCCCGTCTGGGCGCGCCTGGCGTGGCGGTAGGCGCCCACCGCGACGGTGGCCAGTACCGCGGCGTTCAGGCCGTGTCCCATCGCGTCGATCACGGCGAGGTGGAGGACGTCGTCGTCGAGGGCGTAGTCGAGGCTGTCGCCTGCGACGTTGTAGGAGGGTTCCAGGATCCCGGCGACGGCGACCTCCGGCGTCGCCATCGACAGCGGCGGCAGCAGTGACCACTGGATCTCTGCGGGGACGCTCATCGGCTCACGTCGTCGCGTCCGCAGGAAGTGGTCGGTGTAGGGGCTCTTGGCGACCAGCATGCCCGCGACCAGGCGGGCGAGCCGCCGCAGCCACCGGCGGTCGCCGTCATCGACGCTGTCCATGGTCAGGGCCATCACGCCGATCTCGTCCCCGCCGTCCAGCAGCGGCAGGAACAGGCGCACACCGTCATCTCGCCGCTGTTCGGCGACGGTCTCCGAAAGGAACGCGCGCCCGGCGATCGACCCTTCGAGCGGCAGCGGTTCCCCGTCGGCGAGGTCCCCGTCCAGCAGCGGCACCAGGGAGAGCTGGGCGTAGTCCTGCAGCAGGATCGATACGTCCCGGCCGCCGATCGCGCGTATCTCCTCGGCCACCAGTGGCGCGATGAGCTGTGGCGGCGTCTCATGGGCCCGGTCCAGGAGTCGGCCGAGCAGTCGCTCGCCGAAGCCTTCGCCGCGGTCGACCGCGTCCTCGGGTCCGCCCGGTTCCCCCACGGCCCTGTATGTGCCCTCCGGCAAGGGCGATGACTCCAAGTGCCTGACAACGTGCCGACTTGTGAACGGTCAATATCGTCACCGCGCCCGTGACGAGGTGCTGCCGAACCCTTTATGTTGAGTGGTAAGGGCCTGACGGTCAGCCTGAGCCGAGGGGATGGGGCCCGTGAGCGGGACGACGCACCAGATTTGGATCGAGGCCGGCGGGGGTCATGACGTGGTCCGCGCCGACGCGATCGTCATGCTCCGCCTGGACGAGGCCGGACGGCTGACCGCGCAGCTGCGCGACGACGCCAAGGTCAGTGTGACCCTGCTGGAAGGCTCGTCCGGCGCCCGCCCTCCGGAGGACTTCCACCGCCGGTTGATCCAGACCGTCGCCCGGCTCGCCGACTCCGGCGGCGCGCAGCTCGTGCGCCCACGGCATGAGGGAGGCGTCTGGAGCTGGACCAGCGAACCCGTCTAGGGGCATGCCGCGTGCGGCCTCCTGCAGGCCGGTCTCACTGTTCCGGTTCAAAAGGCGGAGGCAACGGGAACCGAATGTGGTCGCGGGGATGGGCGGCCAGTTCCATCGCCTTCTCGGCCTCAGCCCGAGACGTGGAGGACGGGACGGTGAACACTTCGACGCGCCGGCCGTCGGCATGGATCGCGGTGAGCAGTCCGGCGGGAAGGTCGCCGAACCAGCTGAGCAGCACCTCCCTGGTGTCCTCTGGGCCCTCGACGCGCAGCCGGCGGGGATGGGCGTCCCAGTCGGCCGCGCGCAGCATGATGTGCACGATGGGGAGATGGTCGTCAGACGGGCCTTGTGCTTGCAGTGCCAGGACCAGCCCGGGCAGCTCCGCGGCCGGGTCGGCCGAGCGGGGCCACCAGACACCGTCCGGCAATGTGCGGCCCGAACCGTCCCCGGTCGGACCGTCCTCGGTCGGACCGGCGCGGACGGCCGGGGCCGGCGGCCGCATCGCCAGCCGCGGCGTCAGGGACGGTGAGAAGCTGATGGTCGTCCTTCGTCCGGATATGTTCCGC
>JAJYTD010000080.1 GCA_021793235.1 Actinomycetes bacterium
CTGTGGAGCCGGTGTCAGACGGCAAGGGTCCTCCCTTCCGCAGCCGGCAACGAAGCAGGAAACCGGGTCTGTGAGGACCGGGCCGTAAGGCCCATACGCGCCTAAACGCGTATCGGAATCCCCTCCCCTCAGGGAGAGGAAGAAGTCAACGAGACCGTCATGCCGGCCGACCGCCACCAGCTCCTCTACGCGGGCGGATCCGCCCCACCGGAACTGCTGCTGCTCGCCTCGGACGTGAGCATCTTCGAACGCTGACCCACAAGACCGCCAACGCTCCCTAACCCGCCCTGCGGCGGCGGTCGAGGAAGTCGCGGACCACGTACCCGCCGAGCCGGGCGGTGTCCGGCCGGACCACCCGCCCCCCGTTGCGGCGGGCCACCTCGTCCACGAACCGCTCCAGGCGGGGGTCGTCGGCCAGGAGGAAGACGTTGAGCGCCGCGCCGCGGCGGGTCATCCGGTCCACCTCGGCGAGGGTGGCCGCCGTGGTCTCATCCGACGGCGGCCAGGCGAACCGGGCCGACCCGTCGCGCTCCAGGTGGGCGGTCGGCTCACCGTCGGTGACGACCAGCACGATCGGTTCGAAATCGGGGTGGCGGTCCAGGTGGCGCCCCGCGAGCAGAAGCGCGTGCTGCAGGTTGGTGCCCTGGACGGGCTCCCACGTCAATTCGGCCAGACCGTTGGCGGGGAGTTCGCGCGCATAGTCGCTGAACCCGATGACCTGCACCGCGTCCTGCGGGAACCTGGTGGTGACCAGCGAGTGCAGAGCCATGGCGGTCTGCTTGGCACCGCCCCACAGATCGCGCAGCGCCATCGAGTAGGACAGGTCGACCAGCAGGCAGACGGCGGCGGCGTCCCGGCGCTCGGTCTCGACGACCTCGAAGTCATCCGGCCGCATTCTGACGGCCCCGCCGCGGCCGGCCCCGCCGCGGGCGACCGCGTTGCTCAGAGTGCGGACGACATCAAGGGGCTGCTCGTCACCGAATTCCCACGGCCTTGTGGCGCCGGTCGGCTCACCGGAGCCGCCGGCGGCGGTCCTGGTGTGCCCTCCGGGGCGCCCGTGGGCGACAGCGTCGGCGAACACCTCGCGCAGCGCGGTCTCGCCCAGCCGGCGCACCGCCTTCGGCGTCAGGCTCAGCCGGTTGCGCGCCCCCTGCAGGTAGCCCTGGTCGCGCAGTTCGCGTTCGAGCGCACGCAGCCGTGCCAGGTCATCGACAGCGGAGCGGCCCAGAGCGCGGCGTACGGCCTCCTCGTCGATGTCGTCCAGGCTCGCACCCGGGTACTGCTGGTTCAGCGAGGTGTCCAGTTCGGCCAGGTCGGCGAGCTCCTGGACAGCGGTCGTCGCATCGCCCATGCCCAGGCCCTCGGAGCCGGCCATGTCCTCGCCGCCGGACCAGGACAGGTCGGGGCGGCGGGCCCGCAGCGCCCCGGACAGCCGGTCCATCGCCTCCTGGATGCCGGATTCCGCGGTGGCCTGGTCCATCAGGCCGCGCAGCTCCTCGCGCTGCTCGGGGGTGAGGGAGTCCATCATGCGCTGCGCGGCGGCCGCCCGCCGGGCCAGGGAGTCGACAAGCTCGTCCAGGGTGCGCGGACGGGGCTCATCGGGAAAGAAACCGCCGTACTCGGCCATGAACCGGTCGAAGTCGGCCTGGGTGTGTTCTCCCCGGTCGTCGGCCTCCAACATGGCGTTGAGCGCGTCGATCATCTCCCGGGCCCGCCGCATGTCCTCCGGCGAGCCGTTGCGCAGTGCCTCCTTCATGCCCTGGAACCGCGTATCGAGCACTTCCCGGCGGAGCAGGCCGCGCAGTTCGTCGAAGGTCGCGCGGGCCGCGTCGGACCGCCACTGGTAGTCCGCCAGCCGGCGCACCGCGGCGGAGGTGTCAAAGGGCAGGGAGTCGAGTTCGGCCTCGCGCAGGCGGGCGTCATCGGAGGGGTCGGGGAACAGTTCCGCGCGTTCCTGGCCGAGGGCGCGGTCCAGCAGGGAGCGGACCTCGTCCAGCGTGCCGTCGAGTCGACCCCGCGACCGGATCTGCTCGCGGCGTTCGCGGACCTGGCGCAGCAGGTCGTCCAACCCGCTGATGCCCTGGGAGCCGCGGCGCAGCAGGTCGCGCAGCGCGCGGAACGGCTTGGCGCCGGACATGATGTCGCGGCCCAGCTCGTCCAGGGCACCGCGGACATCGTAGGGCGGGGCGAGCGGGTCGGGGCCGTCGTCGTACCGGCCGTAGCGGAAGCGGTCCATGGGGTCTCCCCTCGCTGCGCTGACCCGGGTCTTCGGCGGATCCCGCGGCGCCGGGCCGGTGAGTCCGCGGGGACGGGCGCGGACGCCGCGGCGGCACCGACTCCTCGGGTCAGGTCCGGTAGACGGTGCGGTCCTGCACGGTGTCCTTGGACAGCCGACGGTTCAGGTAGAGCCCTTCCAGGGCGAACTCCACGGCCGAGGCGGCGAAGCCGGGGGTCTCTCCGGCACCCTCCTCGGGCGACAACCGGGCGATCAGGTCGGCCAGACCGGGCAGCGGCCCGACGCCGCGCAGTAGTTCGGCGCCGCTGACCAGCTCACCGGACACCACCGCCGCGCCATCGGCGAACAGATCGGTGAGCGCGGTGAGGTCGGCCCCGCCGAGGGTGCGCCGGAACGTCTCGGCCGTGGCGCGGCGCAGCAGGTGGGCGAGGACCTCGGTCTCCCGGCCCTCCTCGCCGACCTCGAACTCCACCTTGCCCTGCAGGGTGTCCACGATCGGCGGCAGGTCGCACACCCGCGCCACCGGGTGCTCTTCGCCCGTGAGCGCGGCGCGGCGCTCCGCCGAGGCCGCGGCGGTCTCGATCCCCGCGATCGCGAACCGGGCCGAGACACCGGACCGGTCGTCCACCGAAGAGGAGTCGCGCACCAGCCGGGTGAAACGGGCGACGATCTCGACAAGGTGGTCCGGGACGACCGGGCCGCCGTCGAGCGCCGCCTCCTGCCGGATCAGCGCGATCTCCTGCTCCAGCTCAGGCGGGTAGTGGGTGTGGACCTCCGCGCCGAACCGGTCCTTGAGCGGGGTGATGATCCGGCCCCGGTTGGTGTAGTCCTCGGGGTTGGCGCTGGCGACCAGCAGCACGTCCAGTGGGAGGCGCAGCGCGTAGCCGCGGATCTGGACGTCGCGCTCCTCCAGCACGTTGAGCAGCGCGACCTGGATGCGCGCGGCGAGGTCGGGCAGCTCGTTGAGGCAGAACACCCCCCGATTGGCGCGCGGCACGAGCCCGTAGTGCACGGTCTCGGGGTCGCCCAGGCTGCGGCCCTCGGCCAGGCGGACCGGGTCGACGTCGCCGATGAGGTCGCCGACGCTGGTGTCCGGTGTGGCGAGCTTCTCGCCGTAGCGGTCGTCGCGGTGCAGCCAGGCCACCGGAAGGTCGTCGCCGGCCTGCGCGGCCAACCGGCGGCAGCGTGCGCACACGGGGGCGTAGGGGTGGTCGTTGACCGGGCAGCCCTCGACGACCGGGGACCATTCGTCGAGCAGCGTCGCTATGGTCCGGATCAGCCGGGTCTTGCCCTGGCCGCGCTCACCGAGCAGGACGACGTCGTGTCCGGCGAGCAGCGCGCGTTCCAGGCGGGGCAGCACGGTCTCCTCGAAACCGACGATTCCGGGGAAGCGTTCCTCCCCGGCCCGCATACGGCGCAGCAGGTTCTCCCGCACCTCGGTCTTGACCGGGCGGTGCACGTGGCCGGAGGCGCGCAGGGCACCGAGAGTGGTCGGAAGGTCGTTGGCGGCGGTGTGGCCAGAAATCACGGCAGACACAGCGCCGAGTCTATGCACACTTGGCGATTTAGCCAGAGATCAGGGGTATCCGTGCTGAAGACAGGTCCCATTGAGTTGAAATACCCGGGGATCGGGGAACGTTTCCCGTCTGGGGACAAGGAACATGGTTCCGGACGGTGACGAAGCGGACCAGCGATGTGAGGTGGCGACCAGTGGCCAGTTTCGGTGATTGCCTGGCGACGGGCGCCGACCTCGTGAGCGCGGCCGAACGCGCGGTGCTGCAGGCGACGGCCTCCCTTGGCGGCCCCCCGGACCTTGTGTGCTTCTTCGTCTGCGGAGCAGACCCCGAAGACGTGACCCTGGCGGGCGAGCGCGTGATGGCGCTCGCCGGCGGCGCGGTCACCATCGGCTGTAGTTCGACCGGAGTCATCGGGGGAGGACGCGGTATCGAGGAGCAGAGCGCGGTGAGCGTATGGGCGGCGCGGCTGCCCGAAGTCGACATCACCCCGTTCCGGCTCGACGTCATCCCCGAAGGGGACCACCTGGCTGTGGTGGGCATGCACGAGCCGACCCCCGCGGACCGCGCCGCGCTGCTGCTGGTGAACCCGTACGAGTTCCCGGCGCAGTCGTTCGTGGAGCGCTCGGCGGACGCCCTGGGCGGGCTGCCGATCGTGGGCGGACTCGCCGACGGCCTGCGCGGCCAGGAATCCGTGCGGCTGTTCTTCGACGGCGAGGTCGCCGACTGCGGCGCCATCGGACTGCTCCTCGGCGGCCCCGGCATCGTCGGCACCGTGGTCAGCCAGGGCTGCCGCCCGGTGGGACCGGCCATGGCCGTCACCAAAGCCGAGGGCAACGTCATCCTGGAACTCGCCGGCACCTCGGCCTACGAGAAACTGGAGAACCTGGTCAACGCCCTCCCACCGGAGGATCAGGAACTCGCCGCGATGGGGCTGCACATCGGCATCGCCATGGACGAGTACGCCGATCGGCACGAACGCGGCGATTTCCTGGTGCGCTCGGTCGTGGGCGCCGACCCGGAACTGGGCGCGCTCACCATCGGCGACATGGTCGATGTCGGCCAGACCGTGCGGTTCCAGGTCCGCGACCAGAGCACCGCAGGCGGCGACCTGCTGGAACGGCTGCAGCTGTTCGACGACGACACCTCGGGCCGCACCGCGGCCGCACTGCTGTTCTCCTGCAGCGGGCGGGGAACGGCGATGTTCTCAACAGCCGACCACGATGTCCGCTCGGTGCGCCAGGCACTCGGCGCCGACGC
The DNA here is from genome assembly GCA_021793235.1 of Actinomycetes bacterium. Taxonomy (GTDB): domain Bacteria; phylum Actinomycetota; class Actinomycetes; order Streptosporangiales; family Streptosporangiaceae; genus JAJYTD01. The sequence goes on from JAJYTD010000080.1 coordinate 5,011, forward strand.
GGTGGGCGGGTTCTTCGCCGCGGGCGAGATCGGCCCGGTGGCCGGCCGCAATCACGTCCACAGCTTCACCGCCTGCATGATCGCCTTCGAGAGTTAGCTCGGGGGCGGTCCGCCCTCGCGGCCTGTACGGGCAGACGCTTTGGCACCCGGCCGGCGCCGCCGCTTACACGCGGATGACGCGGGTGCCCGATGCCCTGTCGTGCAGGGCCGAGGCCGTCGAGGTGCTGTCGGTCAGCGCGCACAGGCAGTCGATCAGGGTGACGGTGTGCCCGATGCAGGGCAGGGACTGGGGGAGCCCGAAGAACACCGCCCGGCTCAGCGCCTGGCCCTGGGTGAGGCGCCCGCCGTCCTGCGCGCGGACGACTTTGATCGCCAGCACCATCTTGCCGATGGTGCGGCCCCAGGCGAGGTGGAACAGCCAGTCGTAGAAGAGCAGCAGCACCCCCCAGCCGAAGATGATGAGGGCCACCCAGGCGTCGTAGTAGCCGTCGGCCAGATCCCCCTCCAGCCCGTCTCCGGCCGCCGAAGCGATGAGCGTGGCGAGGATGAAGAACAGGAAGGCGAAGAGCCCCAGCAGGAGGTAGTCGACGAACCGGGCGGCCAGCCGCGCCGCGAACCCCGCGGGCTCCCCTTCGGGCAGCGCGGAGGCCTGGGGGCCGGAATCCGCGTACGGCGGACCCGGGGGCGGCGGGTACCACGATGGTGTGTTCAATTGGAGATAATCCCATTGTGCGGCGGTTCGGCTGAAGGCGCCGGTTGCTTACTTATCGATGACAATGGTACGGGCGGCCTTGTCGTGGAGGGATTGGCGCTGTTCGTCCCACAAGGGCCACAGGCAGTCGATGAGGACGCCTATGCCGCAGGTGACGAGGGAGATTCCCATGAGGACGCCCACCCGGGCCGCTGCCCGGCCTTTGCCGGGGGGCAGCCCGGTGTCCACCGACACCACCTTGATGCTCAACGCCCGCTTGCCCAGCGTCTGGCCGGACTTGGCGACCGGAAGCCACATGTAGAGAAACGGGGAGACAAAGGCGGCGATCAAGGCGACCATGATGGTGCCTCCGCCGACCATCGCTGAGGCGTCGCTCTCCATGGTGGGATCGACGAGGTAGCCCAGGCCTATCCCGAGCAGCGCGCCACCGAAGTAGCAGGCATAGACGATCATGTTGAGGATGACCGAGTCGATCAGGTACGCGGCCAGGCGCGCCCCCCAGCTCGCGTACCGGGGGGCGGGCATCCCCGGGTAGCCCGGGTAGCCCAACTGGTACAGAGGTGCTTCCGGAGGGCTGTAGCCCCCTCCGGGGACGGCAGGGGGGCCGTAGCCCGGCGCCGGCCCGTAGCCGCTGCTGTATCCGGCCTGCGGATCCTGCCAGGGGGGAGTGCTCATAGGGGAGTCCTTGCTGTCCTGAACGGCTTGGTTCTTTGGTCGGTCCTGCGGGACACCGATGACCAGCGCTACGAACCGGACCCTCATCCGGCCGGCGGGGCGCCCAGGGGCGCCGGGAGGGCTGGGGAACGCCCGGGGACGCAGGGTGATGCCCCGTTTCCGGCGGGGGCGCTTCCGCACTGGGGCGGGGAGATCGGCCGGGGCCCGATGGCCGGGCATGCGCCCCCAAAGGGGAGCTTTTGCAGAACAGCTTTATACCTACCACACCCCCCAACGCGGAAGGGGTGGCTCGTGGCCACCCCTTCCGCGTCAGTGTCGGAGGGGGTCAATCCCCGCCATAGGGCACGGCGTCGATGATCTCGACCGAGCTGCTCCGCCCGTTGGGCAGGGTGTAACTGGCCGAATCGCCGATCTTCTTTCCGTTGATCGCGTTGCCGAGCGGAGACTTGGGAGAGTAGACATCGATCGGCGCTCCGCTCTCCTCGCGCGAGGCGAGCAGGAAGGTGATCTCTTCGTCATCACCTTCGAACTTGACGGTGACGGTCATGCCGGGGCCGACGACGCCCGCTTTGCGCGGTGCTTCGCCCACGTGCGCGTTCCGCAGGATGCTCTGGAGCTGGACGATGCGCGCCTCGATCTTGCCCTGCTCCTCCTTGGCCGCGTGGTAGCCGCCGTTCTCCCTCAGGTCACCCTCGTCGCGGGCGGCTTCGATCTTGTTGGCGATCTCGATGCGACCAGGCCCCGATAGGTGCTCCAGCTCCGCCTTGAGCCGGTCGTACGCCTCCTGGGTCAGCCAGGTGACGTTGTCATCGCGGGTCTCGGTCACGGCAACTCCCTTGATGCATCGAAGGACCGCGGCCGGCATCGGCCGCAGATGAACTTACGAGATTATCACCGGGCCATCTCGCCGGTACGGCTGTAAAACCCCGCTCTCCAGGCCATATACCGAAGGTCCGGCTGGATGGGGAGGGGGAGAGGCCGTTCCATGAGCGGCCGCGGATCGGGCGGTCGTGGGACTGGGCCCTGGGGTCCGGTCCCGGATTTACCTTTCCGAACCTTGTTCCCTGCACGACGCCACTTGTACCGCCGAAGCCTCGCGAATCGTGTCCACGGTGGCGGTGACATCGCGGACGCCGGCCTCGACATCGACGCGGGCCTGCCCGACCTCCACATGCTGCTCATCGCTTGCCGTGACCACGCAGACAACGGGCTCGCGGCTGTTCACCTGGAAGGTGATGGACGCTTCCTCGGCGGAGACGACGTGCCAGGCGATCGTCTGCATCGACACGCCTCCCGAACCGCCATAGCTCACCAGCGCCGACCCCCACCCGATCGTGAAGATACCGGCGACGAGCACGCCGATGAGGAAGATCGCGGGCTTGCTCCCGGAGAAGCGCTTCTTCCTGCCCTGGGCCGCTTCCGCGGCTCCGGGTGCGGGATGTGAGGAGCTGTCGGGCATACGGGAATCTCCGAACGTGGGGTCTACGTTGTCTAAGATAGCTCCGTCCTGAGCGGCCGCTGCCTTACCCCCGTGCCGCGCATGTCCCGAGGTCGGCAGTGTGGGCCCTCGCGCCGGAGCAGCCGACGTCAACCGCCGTGACTATCCAAGGGGATCTGTCCGTGTCCGAGCGTTTGCGGCTGATGGCCGTCCATGCCCACCCCGATGACGAGTCCAGTAAGGGCGCAGCGACCATGGTGCGCTACGTGAACGAAGGCGCCGAGGTACTGGTCATCACCCTGACCGGAGGAGAAGCCGGCTCCATCTTGAATCCCGCCATGGACCGTCCTGAGATCCGCGAGAACATCGCCGAGGTCCGCCGCAAAGAGATGGCCGAAGCCCGGCAGATTCTCGGGGTGCACCAGGAATTCAGCGGGTTCGTCGACTCCGGCCTGCCCGAGGGCGACCCGCCGCCGCCCCTCCCCGAAGGCTGCTTCGCCGTGCAACCCCTCGATGTCGCCTCCGAGCCGCTGGTCCGTTCTGTGCGGTCGTTTCGCCCGCACGTCATGCTCACCTACGACGAGCAGGGCGGATACCCCCACCCTGACCACATCATGACCCACAAGGTGTCGGTCGAGGCGTTCGACGCGGCCGGCGACCCAGAGCGCTACCCCGGCACGGGCGACCCCTGGCAGCCGCTCAAGCTCTACTACCACGTGTCCTTCCCCCGCGACCGGTTCGAGAGGATCGCCGAGCTTTTGACGGAGCGCGGACTGGAGAACCCGTTCGCCGAGTGGATCGACCGGATGAAGGACCGGGACTTCCCGAAGTGGGAGATCACCACCCGGATCCGGTGCGACGAGTACTTCGAGACCCGCGACCGCGCGCTGATCGCCCACGCCACCCAGATCGACCCCAACGGGTTCTGGTTCGCGGTGCCCCTGGACATCCAGCGCGAGGCGTGGCCCTACGAGGACTACCACCTCGCGCGCTCCCTGGTCGACACCGAGCTCCCCGAAGACGACCTGTTCGCCGGAGTCAGGGAAGCGGTGAGAACATGAATGGTATGAACGCCGCGCTGCTCCTCGCCGAAGCCGAGCTCAACACCGACACCATAACCCCGGGCGTCCTCGGGTTCATCATCATCGCCCTGGTCGCCGCCGCCCTCTACTTCCTCATGAAGAGCATGAAGAAGCACCTGGGCACGGTCCAGGCGAACCGCCTCGACGAGAAGCCGGAAGACAAGGTGGGCCAGGGCTGACGCTCCGGTGCCCGAGCGCGTTGGTGTCGTTGCGGCGTGCTCGGGCAGAGTAGGGGCATGGCGAACCTGCTAGCTGACGCGACCAGCCCCTACCTGCTCCAGCACGCCGACAATCCGGTCGAGTGGTACCCATGGGGAGAAGAAGCGTTCGCCGAGGCGCGGCGGCGTAATGTGCCCGTGCTGCTGTCCGTCGGATACGCGGCCTGCCACTGGTGCCATGTCATGGCTCGCGAGTCCTTCGAGGACGGCCCCACCGCCGAGATCATGAACGAGGGGTTCGTCAACATCAAAGTTGACCGCGAGGAGCGCCCCGACGTCGACGCGGTCTACATGGAGGCCACCCAGGCCATGACCGGACAGGGCGGGTGGCCCATGACGGTCTTCCTCACCCCGGACGGTGCCCCGTTCTACTGCGGGACCTACTTCCCGCGCGAGCACTTCCAGCGGCTGCTGATGGGCGTCTCCCGGGCCTGGGAGCAGGAGCACGAAGGCGTCCTGGAACAGGGGCGCCGGGTGGTGGAGGCGCTGAGCGGCTTCCGTTCCCTCGGCCGGGGCGCGGCTCCCGGCGCCGAGGAGCTGGACACGGCCGTGACCGTGCTGTCCCGCGAATACGACCCCGCCAACGGCGGCTTCGGCGGCGCCCCCAAGTTCCCGCCGTCCATGCTCATCTCCTTCCTGCTGGCCTGGCACCTGCGCCGGGAACGCGAACAGGCGGCAGGCGCCCGGGAAGGGTCCGACACGGACAGCGACGCGCTCGCCATGGCCGCCGGCACAGCGGAGGCCATGGCCCGCGGCGGCATGTACGACCAGATCGGCGGCGGGTTCGCCCGCTACTCCGTCGACGCGGGATGGGTGGTCCCGCATTTCGAGAAGATGCTCTACGACAATGCGCTGCTGCTGCGGGCCTACACTCGCCTGTGGCGGACCACCGGCGACGCCACGGCGCGCAGGGTGGCGCTGGAGACCGCCGACTGGATGATCGCCGACCTCCGCACAGCGGAGGGCGGATTCGCCTCCGCGCTCGACGCCGACAGCGAGGGCGAGGAAGGCCGCTACTACGTCTGGACGCCGGAGCAGCTGCGCGAGGCCTTGGGCGAGGAGGACGGCACCTGGGCGGCCGACCTGTTCGGCGTCACCGACGAGGGGACCTTCGAGCACGGCACCTCCGTCCTGCAGCTGCGCGCCGACCCTGACGACCGGGACCGCTACGCCCGCGTCCGCGCCGCCCTGCTGGCCGCACGCGCCGAGCGCGTCCCGCCGGCGCGCGACGACAAGGTCGTCGCGGCCTGGAACGGGTTGGCGATCGCCGCCCTGGCCGAGG
>JAJYTD010000081.1 GCA_021793235.1 Actinomycetes bacterium
CGCGAGCCGTACGGTCGCGGAGTGGTGTTGGGATGATTGACTGGAATCGTGGAGTTCGCCGCGTCTGACTCAACACATCACGGAGCCGCGCCTGGAGGGGCCTCCGAGTCTCCTGGGCCGCCCGATGAACAGCCGGCGGCCGCGGGGCGGCCCGACAGCGCTGCCCCCGATGCTGCCTCCGGCGCCGCTGCCGCTGAGGGTTCCGCCGCTGAGGGCACCCCTGACAGTGCTGCCGAGGTGTCTGCGGTCGAGGCGGCATTCGCCGCGCCCGCGGGAACGACGTGGACCCGGGTCTCCCCACTGCTCGCCCGATACCAGCGGCTGGTCCTGCTCGCGGTGTTGATTCCGATCCTGGTCCTGGGCATGGGGGCCTTGTGGCTGTGGGGATGGGGCTGGTCGGTGCTCTGGGGCGCCCTGGTGCTGATGGCGGGCGGGATCGGCTGGACGGCGTCGGCACTTATGCGGCGCTCGTGGGGATACGCGGAAGGGCGTACGGACTTCTATCTGACCTATGGTGTCGTCATCCGGCAGTTGGTCGTCGTCCCCTACGGCCGGATGCAGGTCGTGGACGTCACCTCCAACCTGCTCGAACAGGCCCTGGGGATGGCAACGGTGCGCGTGCGGACGGCGGCGACGACCGCTGACACGCGGATTCCCGGCCTTCGTCTCGACGACGCCGTCGGGCTGCGCGACCGGCTCGCCACGCGCAGCGAGACCTTTTCCACGGGGCTGTGAGGCGTGAGAGAAGCGAACGAGGGACCATCCACCCCGGAGGTGCCCGACCCGGACAATTCGGGCAGTCCGGATGAGGCATCCGATCACCGGGGGGCGGGGGCGAGCGACCTTCCGGTGCTGCGGCAGGTCACCGCGCCGACGGAAACCAACAGGGCCGAGCAGGTCGCGCCGCCGTCGGCCGCGGAACGGCCGTTCTACGGCCCCGGCTCCGATGCGGAGAACGGAAACCGCCCAATGCCGGACGCCGGACCGGACCCCGCACCGAATACCGGGCAGCCTAAGGGGCACGCCGCGGCGCCGGGTGCCCCCGGCCCGGTAGGCGGGCCGCAACGGCGGCCGGATGACGTGAAACCCCCGGTGGCCCCGCCACGGCCCAAAACGCCCGGGCCGCATGCGCCCCGGAGCTCGCCAGGTGGCCGAGGGCGACCGGAGAACGGGAGCCGGGCTCCCGACCCCGGCTCCGCGGACCGCTCGGGGACCGGACCGGGCGCGGGCAACGGGCCGGGCAACGGAGCAGAAGCAGGCGGGCCCGCAGCCGGACAGGGGAGGGGTGGTACTTCGCCGCGGCGCGTCCCGCGCATCGTCCCGGCTTTCTCCCCGCCGCCCCCGGGCTCCCCACCGCACGCACCCCCACCGCACCTCCACGCCCCGGGGCCGCCCCCGGGGGCACACGGCTATCCTGGCGGCCCGCCCTCCGGGTACGGCCCGCCTCCCACGCCCGTACCGGGACCACCGCCCGGCCAGGTGCGGTTCCTGCCGCCGCCGGCTCCCCCGGGCACGGGCGCCGCGCCGCCGACCATGGGGCCGCCTCCGATGCCGCAGCCCCCGCAGCGGCCCGAACCCGACATCACCCGGGGCGCGCACCGTACGCACTGGGCGACCATCCCCTTCCAGGTGCTCCTGGTCACGGTGGTCTTCCTGGCGATGCCCGGACTGCTCCTGGCCGGTCTCTTCGGAGTGCTCTGGCTGCTCCTGCTGACAACCGCCGTCATCTTCACCACGACGGCCTATGCGTTGCTGGCCTGGTGGTACTCGTCCTTCGGGTTGCGCGACGACCACCTCGTCGTGCACACGGGGCTGGTCCGCCGACTGTCGCGGGAGATCCCGCTGAGCCGCCTGCAGGCGGTAGACGTGGTGCGTCCACTGCTGATGCAGGTCCTCGGGATGGCGGAGTTGCGCGTCGAGCTGGCCGGAGGCGACTCCAGCGAGATCCGGCTGCGCTATCTCAGCCACCGCACGGCCGAACGGCTCCGAGCGGCCCTGCTCGCGCACGCGGCCGGGCTGTCGGGCACGGCACCCGAAGCGCCGGAATGGCCGTTCTACCGGCTTCCGTTCGGGCTGCTACTGGGCGCGCTGGCGTTTCGCCTGCCGGTCCTCGGCGCCGCCATGCTGTTCCTGTCGCTGATCGCAGCGGGAATAGCAGCGATGGAGTTCGGTGTGCTCGGCGGGGCGGTTCCGCTGCTCTTGGGGCTGATGCGCGGGTTCCTCGGCCCTCTGCTGCGCTTCACGGACTTCTACGCGTCGCTTTCGCCCGACGGGCTGCGGCTGCGCTACGGGATCTTCCAGGCGCGGATGCAGACCGTGCCGCCCGGCCGGGTGCAGGCGGTCCGGATCGTGGAGCCGCTGCTGTGGCGCTCCCTGGGTGTGGTGCGGGTCGAGGCGAACGTTGCCGGCTATGTCGGGGAACGGCAGATGGACTCCTCGGTGCTGCTCCCTGTCGCCCCCCGCGCGCTCGCGTTCACCCTCGTCAACGAACTCTTCCCGGGTACCGACGCCGCCCAGGTGGCCTTGCACCCCGCGAAGCAGAGCCTGTCGGGCCACGATGCGCTGGGCGTCGACGAGCAGCTGTTCGTGGTCCGGAGAGGGCTGTTCTGCCGGATCACCGAGATCGTCCCGCACGTGCGGGCGCAGAACCTGCGAATGACCGCGGGTCCCATCAACCGGTGGCGGGGCGTCGCCGCAGTCGACGCGGACACCCCTCCCGGCCCCATTCGGGCCCGGGCTGCGGGCCGGGACCTGGCAGAAGCCCGCCGGGTCCTCGACGGCGTCGCCGAGTACGCACACGCGGCCCGCCGGACCACCGCGGGCCCGGAGCGCTGGGCCACGCGCAGCGAGGTCTCCGCCTCCGCGCACCGATCCTGACTTTGCGCACGTGTGAACACGCGGGTGCGCGTGCGCGGAGCCGAGATCGGCGGGAGCCCCGGTCGAGGGGGCGCAGCGCGGAAAGTAAGCTGAGCGGTGACGTCCGGTACCCCGAGTGGACTGGAACGAGGGGCGATGCAGGAAACCGAATCCATGGGGCGGCGCCCGGCGCGGCTCGCGATCGGGGTCATCGGCCCCGGCCGCGTGGGGTCGGTGCTCGGCGCCGCGCTGGAGCGTGCCGGCCACGAGGTCGTCGCCGCATCGGCGGTGTCCGAGGCTTCCCGTGAACGGGTCGCCCGGCGACTTCCGAGAGCCCGCGTCGCCGAGCCCGCCGAGGTCGTGGACTCCGCCGACCTCGTGCTGCTGACCGTCCCCGACGACGCCCTGGGACCGCTGGTGCGCGGACTGGTCGAGACCGGTACCGACGTCAAGGGCACGTTCTTCGTCCACACCAGCGGGAGCCACGGATACGGCGTCCTCTCGCCCGCCACCGCAGCAGGCGGCCTGCCACTGGCGCTGCACCCGGTCATGACCTTCACCGGGCGCGACGAGGACCTGCACCGCCTGGCCAGTTGCACGTTCGGCGTGACGGCACCGGATGTACTGCGGCCCATCGCCGAAGCGCTCGTCGTGGAGATGGGCGCCGAACCCGTGTGGATCGCCGAAGAGCACCGCACGCTGTACCACGCCGCCCTGGCCGGAGGAGCCAACCACTTGGTCACCCTGGTGGCCGAAAGCGCCTCGCTGCTCGGCGCCGCCGGTGTGGAGCACCCGGGGCGGATGCTGGGGCCTCTGCTGGGCGCCGCTTTGGACAACGCACTGCGACTCGGAATCGACGGGCTCAGCGGGCCGGTACTGCGCGGCGACACCGAAACCGTTGCCGGGCACATCGCCGAATTGCGCGCGCACTCCCCGGAGAGCGTGCCGCCCTATGTGGCCCTGGCCCGGTTGACCGCCGACCGCGCCCTGGCCGCAGGGCTGCTCAAACCCCACGATGCCGAACGCCTGCTGGACGTCCTCCAGGCGTGAGCCGAAACCCTGATCGACGGAGGACCCCATGTTGACCGAATCGGCTGCAAGCCCGCGTACGGCTCCGGTCGTGGCCCGCACTCCAGAGGAACTCGCCGGTCTGCGCCCGCGGCTCGGCCACGTGGCTCTGGTTCCCACGATGGGTGCGCTGCATATCGGGCACCGCAGTCTCATCGCGACCGGCCGCGAGCATGCCGACTCGGTGGTCGCCAGCATTTTTGTGAACCCTCTCCAGTTCGGGCCCAACGAGGACTACGGCCGCTACCCGCGCGACTTCGACGCCGACTTCGCCGTCTGCGCGGAGGAGGGAGTGGACGTGGTCTATGCCCCCTCGGTCGAGGTCATGTACCCGGGGGAGCAGATCGTCACAGTGAGTCCCGGACGTATGGGCGAGGTGCTGGAGGGCGCGTCCCGCCCCGGCCACTTCGCAGGAGTGCTGACCGTCGTGAACAAGCTGTTCAACATGGTCCAGCCGGACATCGCCCTCTTCGGGCAGAAGGACGCCCAGCAGCTTGCCGTGATCCGGCGGATGGTGCGCGACCTGAGCATGCCCATCACGGTTATGGGCGGGGCGACCGTGCGGGACGCGGACGGTCTGGCCACCTCCAGCCGCAACGTCTACCTCAGCCCCGATGAGAGGGAGAGCGCGCTCGCGCTCTCCCGCGCACTGCTCTCCGGAGCTGACGCATCGGCGAGGGGGCCGGTCGGTATCGTCGGCGCCGCCCGCGCCGTCCTGGACGAGGCGGCGCGCGCCACGCCCCCGGTCGAACTCGACTACCTCGTCCTGGTCGACCCCCAGTCGTTCACCGAGGTCGCCGACGACTACCGCGGCGACGCCGTGCTTGCGGTGGCCGCGCGTGTGGGGGCGACCAGGCTGATTGATAACGTGCCGCTCACACTGTGACTTCTTCGGCAGATCAGGCTGCGAACAGGGAGAACCAAGGGTGAGTGCACCCACATCACCGATACCGCTCCGGCTCACCGCCCCGGAACCCGGCTGGACGATCGAGACCGATGTCGTGATCGTGGGCTCCGGCGTGGCCGGGTTGAGCACGGCGCTGGACTACGTCGAGCGCGTCCCCGAGGGGCGGGTCGTGATCGTCACCAAAGAGGTGCTGTCGACGGGGTCGACCCAATGGGCGCAGGGCGGTATCGCCGCGGCGCTGGATCCGGCCGACCGGCCCGTCGCGCACATGATCGACACCCTGGCCGCGGGCGACGGCGCTTGCGACCACCGCGCGGTGCACGTACTGGCCACAGAAGGCCCGGACGCGGTGCGCCAACTCATCGACATCGGCACGCGGTTCGATCGCACCGACGACGGCGCGCTCGCCCTCACCCGCGAGGGCGGACACCGGGCCGACAGAATCGCCCACGCCGGAGGCGACGCGACCGGTGCCGAGATCCAGCGCGCTCTCATCGCCGCGGTGAAGGCCCAGCCGCGCATCGAGATCATCGAACACGCGCTCGCCCTCGACGCCCTCCTCGCTCCCTACGGGGGGCCGGACGACGGCGAGCCCGGCTGCTCCGGCGACTCCGCCGGCCAGGGATCGGCCGTGCCGCGCCGCGGCCGCGTGTGCGGGGTGACCCTGCATGTCATGGGCGAGGGCCGCCGCGACGGCGTCGGCGCCGTACGGGCGTGCTCCGTCGTCCTCGCGACAGGAGGGATCGGACAGATCTTCGCGGCCACCACCAACCCGCCGGTGTCGACCGGCGACGGGGTCGCGCTGGCGCTGCGCGCCGGTGCACAGGTGCAGGACCTGGAGTTCGTCCAGTTCCACCCGACCGTGCTGTGGCTGGGTCCCGACTCCAGCGGCCAGCAGCCCCTCGTCTCCGAGGCCGTGCGCGGCGAGGGCGCGTTCCTCGTCGACACTGACGGTAGGCGCTTCATGAAGGGCGCACACGAGCTGGCCGACCTCGCCCCGCGCGACATCGTCGCCCGGGCGATCGCCCAGGCCATGGCCGAAACAGGGACCGACCACGTGTTCCTCGACGCCCGGCACTTCGGTGCGCGGAAATGGGAGCGGCGCTTCCCGACGATCCTGGCCTCCTGCCGGGAGCACGGGATCGACCCGGTGACCGAACTCATCCCGGTCGTGCCGGCGGCCCACTACGCTTCCGGCGGCGTGCGCACCGACCTGTGGGGCCGCACGTGCGTGCCCGGCCTCTACGCTGTCGGGGAGGCGGCCTGCACCGGTGTCCACGGCGGCAACCGGCTCGCGTCCAACTCCCTGCTGGAGGGGCTGGTCTTCGCCCACCGCATCGCGCGGCGGCTGGCGGCGGGCACCCGGCCGCCGGTCGCTCCCGGCGCCGACGAGCGGCCCCAGGGACTGGTCGCCCCGGCCGTGCTGGAGGAGCTGCGCGTCACCATGTCCCGCCACGTCGGCGTGGTCCGCGACGGTGACGGACTGGCCCGTGCCCGGGGGGCCCTGGAGCGGCTGAGGAGCGTGGAGAAGCCGGCGGTCGCACCGGATATCGCGGCGTGGGAGGCGACGAACCTGCTCACGGTGGCCTCCTTCGTGGCGGCGTGTGCCGCGGCGCGCCGCGAGAGCCGCGGGGCGCACTGGCGGTCGGACCATCCTGGGCACAGCCGGGACGACCACGGCGCCTGCGGCGCCGGAGTGCTGAACGACGAGGGCGAGGTCCGGCTGCTGGGCGGCGGATCACGGGTGGCGTGGCGACCGCCTGAGCAGCTCACCGCCGAACTCGTCGAGCTGCTCCCCGAAGCCAACAGCCGGCATCCACAGGACCGCCGCCTGGGCACCCTGGAACTCGTGCGCCAAGCGCTGGCCGAGGACCTGTGCATCGGCGGCGGGGCCGACGTCACCTCGGCTGCGACCATTCCAGCCGGGCAGATCCGCACGGCCGATGTGGTCGCCCGCGCCGACGGTGTCGTGGCCGGCCTGCCTGTGGCCGAACTCGTGTTCTGGGTGGCCTGCGGCGGAGCCGTGCAGGTCGAGCGGCATGTCGCCGACGGCGACCGGGTGCGCCGGGGCGACCTTCTCATGAGCGTGGCCGCCCGTACGCGTGACCTGCTCACCGCGGAGCGCACGGCACTGAACTTCCTCACCCACCTTTCGGGCATCGCCACCGCGACCGCCGCGTGGGTGGACGCCGTCGCCGGGACGGACGCGCGGATTCGCGACAGCCGCAAGACGCACGCCGGCCTGCGCGCGCTGGAGAAGTACGCGGTCCGCTGCGGAGGCGGGGTGAACCATCGGTTCGGACTGGCCGACGCCGCGCTGATCAAGGACAATCACGTCATCGCCGCGGGCGGTGTAGCGGAGGCCGTGCGCGCGGTCCGCGACGCCTATCCCGATGTCCCCCTGGAGGTCGAGGTGGACCGCGTCGACCAGATCGAACCCGCCCTGAAAGCCGGGGCGGGTGAGATCCTGCTGGACAATTTCGGCATCGAGGAGCTGCGCGAGGCCGTCGCTCTGGTGGCCGGGCGCGCCCGGCTGGAGTCCAGTGGGGGGCTGACGCTTTCCGCGGCCTCGGAGGTGGCGGCGACCGGTGTCGACTATCTTGCGGTGGGTGCGCTGACCCATTCGAGTCCGGCGCTGGACATCGCGCTCGATCTCCGCGGGACCCATTGATCACCATGATCGATTCACGACGACGAATGAGGACCTGATGCTGCTCGCGATCGATGTCGGTAACTCGCACACGGTCCTCGGCCTCTTCGACGGCGCTGACCTCGTGGAACACTGGCGCGTCTCCACGGAGGCCAACCGGACCGCGGACGAGTGGTCGGTGATCCTGCAGGGACTTATCGGCGGGAGCTCCGTGGTCGGCAGCGGTATCGACGGCATCGCCATGTGCTGCTCGGTGCCATCGGTGCAGCACGAGATGCGCGAGATGTTCCGCCGGCACTTCGGCGACGTGCCGGCGGTCATCGTCGAGCCGGGGGTGAAGACCGGTATCCCGGTCCGCATGGACAACCCCAAGGAGGTCGGCAGCGACCGCATCATCAACGCGCTGGCGGCGGTGCATATCTACGGCGGCCCCTGCATCGTGGCCGATTTCGGGACCGCGACCACCTTCGACGCGATCAGCGTCAAGGACGAGTACGTGGGCGGGGCGATCGCCCCGGGCATCGACATCTCGGTGGAGGCGCTTTCGCGGCGCGGTGCCCAACTGCACATGGTGGAGATCATCAAACCCCGCTCCGTCATCGCCAAGAACACCACCGAGGCCCTTCGCTCGGGCATCGTGTTCGGCTTCGCCGGCCAGGTCGATGGCATCGTGGACCGGATGGCCCAGGAACTCACCCACGACGCCGACGAGGTCACCGTCATCGCGACCGGCGGCCTCGCCACCACCGTCGTCGACGAATGCGAGACCGTCGACGTCCACGAGCCCTGGCTCACCCTCATCGGTCTGCGCCTGGTGTTCCAGCGCAACGTGGGTTAGGACCCCGTAGGACCCCGCGGATCAGGCCAGGGCCGTGCTCAAGCTGCTACCGCCGGCGCGATGGCAAAAGCGACGGGGCGGATTCAGCGGGTTCCATCCCCATTCCCGGATCTCACGGGAGCGCATCCCGCCGAGGTCGCCTGCCCGGCGACCGCGTCCTTCGAGCCCTCCCATGGCGGTCGCGGCGGGATCGCCATCGCCGCCGGTGTTCGCGTATCCCACCCGCTTAAGGTACACACGATCGCCGCTGATGTACGGGGATCAGCCGCTCGCCGATAGGATCGACGCTGTGAGTGATGTGCTGGACGATTCCTACGACACCCTGCCCGAGCAGATGCGGGTCCGGCGGGAGAAGCTGGACCGGTTGCGAGAGGAGGGGGTCGACCCCTTCCCTGTCGGGTTCCCCCGGACGACCTCCATCAGCGCGGTCCGGGAGGAACACGGGAGCCTGGAGCCCGACACGGGCACCGGGGAGCGGGTCGGGATCGCCGGCCGGGTCATGCTGTACCGCACCGGTGGCAAGCTGTGCTTTGCGACACTGCGCGACGCCTCGGGCGACATCCAGGTCATGCTGTCGCTGGACCGGCTGGGGGAGGAGTCCCTCGCGGCCTGGAAGAGCGACGTCGACCTGGGTGATCATATCGGAGTCGAGGGTGAGGTCATCACCTCGCGGCGCGGTGAACTGTCGATCATGGTGGAGACCTGGCGGTTGACGGCCAAGTGCCTGCGGCCGCTGCCGGAGAAGCACAAGGGGCTCACCGACCCCGAAGCGCGGGTACGGCAGCGCTACGTCGACCTCATCGTCAACCCGGAGGCGCGGGAGATGGTGCACCGGCGGTCCGCGGCCATCCGCTCCCTGCGTGCGAGCCTGGCGGACCGCGGCTACATCGAGGTCGAGACCCCGATGCTGCAGCAGGTGCACGGCGGTGCGACGGCCCGGCCGTTCACCACCCACATCAACGCCTACGACCTCGACCTGTATCTGCGCATCGCGCCGGAGCTGTACCTCAAGCGGCTGGTGGTCGGCGGGATCGAGAAGGTCTTCGAGATCAACCGGAACTTCCGCAACGAGGGAGCGGACTCCACGCACAATCCCGAGTTCACCATGCTGGAGTTCTACCAGGCGTACGCGGACTACAACGTGATGGCCGACCTCACCCGCGAACTGATCCAGGAGGCGGCGCGCGCCGCGTTCGGGTCGACCGTGGTGCCGCGCGGTGGCCAGGAGTTCGATGTCGGCGGTGAATGGCCGCACGTCACCCTCTACGGCGTGGTCTCGGAGGCGCTGGGCGAGGAGGTCACGCCCCGTACGCCGATCGATTCGGTGCGCAAGCTGGCCGATGCCCGCGAGGTGGAGTGGAGCCCGGACTGGGGGCAGGGCAAGCTGGTCGAGCACCTCTTCGAGGAACTCGTGGAGCACACGCTGGTGCGGCCGACGTTCGTCCGCGACTTCCCACTCGAAACGAGCCCGCTCACGCGCAGGCACCGTGAAGATCCGCTGCTCACCGAGAAGTGGGATCTCATCGGGTTCGGCATGGAGCTGGGCACGGGCTACTCCGAACTCGTCGATCCCGTGGAGCAGCGGCGGCGGCTCACCGAGCAGTCCCTGCTGGCCGCCGGAGGCGATCCCGAGGCGATGCAGCTCGACGAGGACTTCCTGAGGGCGCTGGAGTACGGCATGCCGCCTTCGGGCGGTGTCGGTGTCGGAATCGACCGTCTGCTCATGGGGTTCACCGGGAAGAACATCCGCGAAACAGTCCTTTTCCCCTTGGTGAAGCCGGAGTGAGCACGCACCCCTAACCTTGGCGCGCGGGGCCCCGCCTCCGAGGGGCAGGGGCGGGTCCGGCGGCATGCGGGCCCGTATGCCGCCGGACCCGCCCCTGCTGCCTCAACCCTTGACACAGACCACCTGACGCAGGTGCGCCACCACCTCGACCAGGTCGGTCTGGGCGTCCATCACCTCCGACAGGTCCTTGTAGGCGGCGGGGATCTCGTCCAGCACCCCCGTGTCCT
>JAJYTD010000033.1 GCA_021793235.1 Actinomycetes bacterium
ATCGGCTCCTGGAGGACCTTCGGGGCTTCGCCCGCACGGAACTCGATGACGCGGGCGCCGGCGAAACCCCCGTGGTCCTTCGGGGAGGAAGCGAACGGGACGAGGCCGGGGCCGGTCCACTCCTTCGCGCCGAGCGCGTCGATCAGGCTCTGCCGGGTCAGGTCCTCCCCGGCCTCCATGAGCACTTGGGCGAATATCGTGGCCTGCACCATGCCATAGATCGTGGTGTTGGTCAGCGGCCCCTCGCCGTACTCGTCGTGGATCTGGCTGTAGAGCTCGATCCAGGGGTCGTCGACCTCGTTGATCGGCGGCAGGTAGCCCGTGCTGATCAGGCCGTCGAGGAGGTCCTCGGCGGCGATGTCCCCGGCCCCCGCCTCCTCGGCGAACTCCTTGAGCATCCCCTGCAGGGTCGCGGTGTCGGAGCCGATGCTGCTCACCACCCACTGCGGCTCATACCCGATGCTCTGCGCCTCCAGGATGGCCAGGGCCATGAAGCTGGGGATGCAGCCGCAGACCACGACCTCGGCGCCTTCCTTCTCCAGGGAGGCGATCTGCGGGCCGAGGTCGGTGTTGCCCGGGTCGTAGGACTCGTCGACGACGACCTGGTCGGCCAGGTACTGGTCCAGCCCGGCCTGGGAATCGGTGCCGACGTCGTCGTTCTGGTGCAGGTAGCCGATGTCGGCGTCGCCGAACTCCTCGGAGAGGTACTTCCCTTGGATCTTGGCTTCCTTGGTGTAGTCGATCTGGTAGCCGTAGGTCAGGGGGTACTCCTCGGGCTGGTTCCACATCAGGGCGCCCGAGGAGACGAACAGGTCCGGCACCCCCTCGTTGTCGAGGTAGTCGATGACCTTGGAGTGGGTGGGCGTGCCCAGTCCGCCCAGCATGGCGAAGATCTCGTCGTTGAGCACCAGGTCCCGGGTGACCTCGATGGTCTTGGCCGGGTCGTAGACGTCGTCCTTGACGCGGTAGTCGATCTGGCGGCCGTTGACACCGCCGTTGTCGTTGATGTAGTCGAACACGGCCTGCGCACCCGCCGGGATCTGGCTGTAGCCGGGTGCGGCCGGGCCGGTGAGCGGCATGTGGGTGCCGATGACGACGGAGTCGTCGGTGACGCCCGGAGCGACGTCGAGGTCGGCGGACGCGCCTTCGTCGACCTCGCCCGCTCCGCTGCAGGAGGTCGCCAGCATGGCGCCCGCCACCGCGACGGCCAACGGGATTCTCGGTGATCTCATGTTCACTCTCCCTGGGGAATGTCGGGGGATGGGAAAAGACGGTCCGGAAACGGCATAGTGATCACCCGCGGCGGCGCACGAGCGCGCCCAGCCGCCGGACCATGCCGTGCAGGCCCTGCGGCCAGATCAGGACGATGAGGATCAACAGCACGCCGAAGAGCACGATCGGCACGTTGTTGGCGACATTGGTGCTCAGGTCGAGCGAATGGGCGAGCTCGGTGCCCCAGAGCTCGAAGTAGACCAGGGCGATGGCGCCCCACAGCGCGCCCCACAGGCTGCCCAGGCCGCCCAGGACCAAAGCGGCCAGCAGGCTCAGCGACAGCGTCAGGGCGAACGAACTCGGGGTCGCCGTGCCCAGCAGGTAGGTGTGCGAGGCCCCGGCGAGCCCGCCGCATCCGGCGCTGATCACGAACGCGATCACCTTGGTGCGGCCCACGGGGATGCCGGCCAGCGCCGCCGCGGCCTCGTCGTCGCGGATGGCGCGCATGCGCCGCCCCATGCGTCCGGAGCTGATGGTGGCCAGGATGACCAGCCCGATCAGTGTCGTCAACCACACGACAACGGCATGCCACTGGCTGTTGGTGATGAGGCCGGACAGCGCCGGCGGGGCACCGCGCGTGGTGATGGACAGCCCGTTGTTTCCGCCGAGGAGCTCGGGGAAGCGCACGGTGAGAGAAGGCAGCCCGACCGCCAGAGCGAGAGTGGCCCCGGCCAGGTAGGGGCCGTGCAGGCGCGCGGTGGCGGCGCCGACGAGCACGCCGGCGACGCAGCTCACCACGACGGTCGCCGCCATGTTCAGCCACAGGGGCAGCATCGGCTGGTGCAGGACCAGCAGAGCCATGGTGTAGGCGCCGATGAACATGAAGGCGCCGTGGCCCAGGGAGATCTGGCCGCTGAAACCGATCAGCAGTTGGAGGCCGGCGACGGCGAGCATGTAGTAGCCGACACTGGCGATGTGCAGGTCGGTTATGGGGCTGGTGACCGAGGTCAGCAGGAAGATCCCGAGGAGGGCGGCGGCCGCCGCGAGCAGGTTGCGCGCCAGGACCGGCAGCGCGCGCCACCGGTCGGCGAGTGCCCTGCTGCCGCGGCCGCGCCGCGGTGTCCCCGCGGCCGCGGCTTCGGAGTGTTCCAGGGAGACCATGCCTACACCTTTCGCGCGGTCGGTCGGGTGAACAGTCCGTCAGGCCGAACACTGAGCACCACGACGAGGATCGCCAGGGCGGCCAGCGTCGTGAGTTCGGGGCCGGCGTAGCCGGACACATAGGACAGGCTGACGCCGATGAGCAGGCCGCCGACCAGCGCTCCGAACGGGTTCTCCAATCCACCCACGACGGCGGCCGTGATACCGAAGATGAACACCGCGTCCAGCACGTTGGGGTAGACGAAGGGCGGCGTGGCCAGCATCCCCGCAAGGGCGCCGATCACCGAAGCGATGGCCCACCCGGTCATCAGCATCAGTCCGACGCGCACACCGGTCAGGCGCGCGGCTTCCGGGTGGAAGGCGGCGGCGCGCATCCGCAGTCCGAGCGGGGTCGCGCGGTACAGGCCGAACAGGAGCAGCGCGGCCACCCCGACCGAGGCGAGGGCGAAGATGTCCGAGGGGGAGAAGCGGCCCCGGAAGTCCAGCGGATAGGGGAAGGAGTGGGGTTCGTTGCTCCATATCATGCCCGCGGCTCCCTGCAGGACGAGGAGCAGGCCCAACGTCACGATGACCGCGTTGAGCGGGGAGGTGCCATGCACCGGCCGAATGAGTATCCGTTCGGTGGCGGCCCCCAGGACGAGGCCGGTGACCAGCGCGGCGGCAAAGCCGAGCCAGTAGTTCCCCGTGGCTTGGGTCACCGTGTATGCGATATAGACCGCGATCAGCGCGAGGGCCGGCTGGGCGAAGTTGATGACCCGGGTGGCCTGGTAGATGATGACCAAGGACAGCGCCAGAGCCGCATACACCGCTCCGGCCGCCAGGCCGTTGAGCGTCAGATCGATGAAGTGATTCACTGTTCCACCTTCAAAAGCCCAGGTAGGCGTGGCGCATCCGGTCGTCGGAGAGCAGCCGGTCCGAAGTGCCGTGGACGGCCACCGCCCCCTGGGATAGCACGAAGCCGTGGTCGGTGATCGACAGCGCGCTGCGTGCGTTCTGCTCGACCAGCACGACCGTGAGCCCCGTGGCGGCGCGCAGGTCGTGCAGGGTCTGCATGATCTGCCGGGTGATCAGGGGCGCCAGGCCCAAAGACGGTTCGTCCAGCAGCAGCACCTGGGGCCGGGCCATCAGCGCCCGGCCGATGGCCAGCATCTGCCGCTCACCGCCGGACAGGGTGCCGGCCGGCTGGGAACGGCGCTTCAGCAGCGGGGGAAAGAGGTCGAACATCTGCTGCAGCAGCACGGCGCGCTCGCGCCGGCCCGACCGCCACAGTGCCCCCAGGTGCAGGTTCTCCTCGACCGTCAGTTCGACGATCACCCCGCCGCCTTCGGGAACGTGCACGAGGCCGTGCCGGACGTGGCGCTCGGCCGGTGTGCGGGTCAGGTCCTGCCCGTTCACCAGGACGCGGCCCGAATCGACGCGCTTGAGGCCGCTGATGGAGCGCAGCAGGGTCGTCTTGCCCGCCCCGTTGGCGCCGAGGACGGCGCAGATGCCTCCCCTGGG
Source organism: Actinomycetes bacterium (assembly GCA_021793235.1). Taxonomy (GTDB): domain Bacteria; phylum Actinomycetota; class Actinomycetes; order Streptosporangiales; family Streptosporangiaceae; genus JAJYTD01. Next base: position 3,874 of record JAJYTD010000033.1, read on the forward strand.
GACGCTCATGCTCACCGAGTCCAGCGCCCTGACCGCGCCGTAGCTGGTCGAGAGGCTCTCGATCTGCAGAATCGGGCGTTCAGGCATCGGGACCCTCCTCCGTGTCCGCGCCCAGGTACGCCTTTGTGACCGCGGGATCGGCCTGGATCTCGGCCGGGGTGCCGGCGGAGATGACCTCCCCGAAGTTCAGGACGACGATGTGATCGCAGATCTCCATGACCAGGTCCATGTGGTGCTCGACCAGGAGCACGCCCATCTGCTCGCTGAATTCGCGGATGCGTTTTCCCAGGGCGGTGATCTCGGCCCCGGACAGCCCGCTCGCGGGCTCGTCGAGCAGCAGCAGCTGTGGATCGGCGACGACGGCACGGGCCAGTGCCACCTGCTTCTGCACGCCGTAGGGCAGTGTTCCCGGCAGTGCGCGTGCCGCGTCGGCGATGCCGAACTCCTCCAGCGCGGCCATTGCCCGCTCCCGGAGCCGGCGCTCGTCGCGCTGGTAGCGGCCGAGGCCGGTGAGCATCTCCGGCATCGTGCCGGAGGCCAGCCGGTCGGCCCCGACGATGACGTTGTCGAGCACCGTCATCCCCGGGAACAGGTTCAGGCCCTGAAACGTCCGGGCGATGCGCCGCTTGGCGAGGTGGTGGGGGCGGTGGTCGCCCAGTGGGGCCCCTTTCCACAGAATGCGGCCCTGCTGGGGGTGGACGACTCCGGAGACGACATTGAACAGGGTCGTCTTCCCGGCCCCGTTGGGCCCGATGAGCCCCACGACGGTGCCGGGCGCAACGGCCAGGCTGACGCCGTTGAGGGCGGTGAGGCCGCCGAAACGAACGGTGATCCCTTCGGCCTCGAGTAGGGGATCGGCCGTGGTCGTGGCCATCAGCTCTCTTTCTCTCTGCCGGCGGTGGCGGCCGGGTGTGCGGTGGTCGGCAAACCGACTAGTTGGGATGTGTAGCGCGGAATGGGGTCCTGGGACGGGTATCGCAGTCTCTGCCTAGGGCGGGGAACTCAGCGGAACAGGCGCGCCAGGTCCACCCGGGAGCGGATGTTCAGCTTGCGGAAGATTCCGCGTAAATGGTGTTCGACGGTGCGCGGGCTGATGAACATGTGCGCCGCGACCTCACGGTTGGTCGCGCCTTCGGCGACCAGCAGCGCGATCTGGTGCTGCTGGGCGGTGAGCCCGCTGGTGGCCGCCGGATCGTTCGCGGACTCGGGATCGCCGAGAGCGCGCAGTTCGGCGCGTGTCTGGTCGACCCAGAGCCGGGCGCCGATCCACTCGAAGGTCTCCAGGGCCTCGCGCAGGTGCTGGCGGGCCTTTCCGGGAAGGCGGTTGCGGCGCAGCGAGGTGCCGTAGAGCAGCGCGGTACGGGCCCGCTCCACGTCATCGTCGGCACCCTGCCGGTGCAGCCGCAGCGCCTCTTCGAAGTGCGCGCTCGCCTCCTCAGGAGCGGCGAGCAGTCCGCGGCACCGGGCGGTGAGCGCCAGTGCGCCGGTGCTGCCGGTGGCCTGCGCCCAGCACGCATAGCCGTCCAGCACCTTCTCAGCACGCTCGGTCTCTCCCGTGCGCACCGCTGCCTCCACGAAGACCGGTGCGGTCAGCAGCCGCATCGTGGGGTGGCCGTACCCCGTGCCGGCGCGGGCCAGCACCCGCAGCCGGGAGCAGGCGCCTGCGGCATCCCCGCTGGCCAGCTCCAGTACGGCCAGTGCCCATGTGCTCAGGGCCGCCGGAAGCCCCAGGCTGTTCTCGCTCGCCTTCTCTGCGACCACACGGGCACGGGCATGGCAGGTTTCGGCATCGCCCTGGATGGCCGCCAGCAGGGAGAGAGCGGCGAGGTGGTGGGTGGCGGAGTTGGCCTGGCCCGTTTCGCGCGCCAGGCGCAGGCCGGCCATGCAGTTGCCGATGGCCGAAGGGAAGCGGCCGCTCCAGAACTCCGAGTAGACGACGAACTCCAGCGCCTGCGGCACCGTGGACAGCGCGCCGCGGCGGCGCGCTGTGGTCACCGCGCGCGTGGACAGCGTGCGCGCCATGGGGGCATCGCCCAACCGCAGCGCGGCGATGCTCGCCCAGATCAGCTCGTGGGGCTCGGTGACCTCGGCGGCCAGTTCGACAGCTTCGCGCAGAGGGCCGACGGCCCTGCCGTAGTCCCCGGCGAAGGAGGCGTCGCAGCCCTCCATAAAGGCGAAAGCCAACCGCATGGCAGGGGGGTCGGCCGCGCGCACCAGCGACGGCAGGCGCTGCGCCGCAGCCGTGTGCCGGGCTGTGTCGCCGGCCAGCGACGCCGCATCGGCGGCGCGCAGAAGCGCCCGAACGGCGAGTTCGCGGTCGTGGGGGGCCAAGCGGTCGGCTGTGGCCAGCAGCGAGTCCGCGGCGTCGGCCGCGTTGCCGTCGCGCATCGCCATGTGGCCGCGGATGAGCTCGATCAAGCCCGTCTGCCGTTCGGACGTGGCACTGGGCTGTGCCCGGTCGAGCAGGGTCCTCGCCCGCTCCGGCAGCCCCGCGAGCCAGGCGTCCTGTGCCGCCCCGGACAGCCGGTAGGCGCGCAACCGCGGAACAGGCGTCAGCTCCGCGGCGCGCTCCAAGGCCGCCGAGGCGACGGCGTGGCCGTTCAGCTCCTTGGCGGTGAGCGCGGCGATGGCGACCTCGGTGGCCAGGTCATGGTCCGGCCCCTCAGCGGCGGCCGCGCGGTGCCGGGCATAGCGCGAGGGCTCCCGCTGCGAGTCCAGGACCCGCGCCAGCATCGCGTGGGCGGCCCGCCGGCGGACAACGGAGGCGTCCTGGTAGACCGCCTTGCGCATGAGGGGGTCGGCGAAGTGCAGCCGGTCGCCGTCGATCCGCACCAGCCCGGCCTCCTCGGCCGGTGCGAAGGCGCCCACCGACAGTCCCGGCCGCGCGGCGGCGCGCACGAGGACGTCCACACCCGCCTCCGGGTCGGCCGCGGCGAGCAGCAGGAGCCGCCGGGTGGCCTCCGGCAGCGCGGTCAACCGGGGGATGTAGGCCCCTGACAGCCGGGCGTCGAGGGGCAGCGATTCCGGGAGAGGGCACATCCCCGCGAGCTGGTCCTTGGTGAGCCCGGCGGCGAACGACCGCGCGGCCAACGGGTTGCCGTGGGCGGCCCGGATCAGTTCGGCACGCACGCTCGCGGCGATCGCGTGCGGGGTGGCGTCGCCCAGGACGCCGCGGATCGCGTTGTCGCGCAGGGGAGACAGCACCAGGGTCGGCACACCGGGGACGACCGGCTTGACCTGGTCGTCGCGGGCGGCGAACACCATGGCGACCGCGTCGGCGCCCAGCCGCCGTGCGGAGAAGGCGAGCACGTTGAGGCTGGCCTGGTCGACGAGCTGGGCGTCGTCCACGCAGCAGAAGAGGGGGGAGGGGCGGCTCAGTACGGTCAGCAGCCCCAAAAAGCCGATGGAGAGGGTGAACAGGTCGCTCTCGGCCACGTGGCCGGTTTCGAGCGCCTGCCGGATGACCTTCGCCTGCGCTGCGGGAAGCTCGCTCACCCGGTCGGCGACCGGGCGGAGCAGCTGCTGCAGACCGGCGAAGGCGAGCTCGGACTCCGACTCCGCGCCCTGGGCACGCAGTACGGTGAAGCCGCGCGCCGTCGTGCACGCGGAGTCCAGCAGGGCCGACTTGCCCAGGCCGGGGCCGCCCACGACGAGCAGCGCCGCGCCTCGGCCGGACCGTGCATCCTCCAGCGCGGTCGCGAGCCTCTGCTCCTCTGTGTCCCTGCCCCGGAGGCGAACAGAAGGGGCTATCGGGCATTCACCAACCACACGCTCAAATTACCCACGCGTTACCGCCGGGCGACAGGTCCGGGGTCGTGGACTGGTGATTTCACCGATGCGTCGGAACAGGCGCTGCGCTCGGGTTTTTCCCCGGCTCCCTCGCGCGGGGGAGCACGCGCCCGCGAGTCCCCTCCCGCGTGGGAGGCATCCGGCCCGTGCCCGCGGCAGAATCGGAGACAGGTCCTCGGTGCGACGACGTGCGACGACGTCAGTGGAGGAGGGCCTTCCGGGACGGGGAGGACGGCATGGCAGAACAGGAAGCGAGTACGACCCCGGGCCCGGGGAGGGCGCGCCCCCGGGGATGGCCGCGGTGGGCACCGTATGCGGCGGTGGCCTGGTCCCTGGTCTACGCCGCGATCGGAGCCTACTGGGCGGCGACCGGCCACGGGTTCCCCTATGCTCCCGGGAACATGGACCCCGAGGTCGGACCTGTGGTAGGCAAGCTCGGGCCGGGGGCGGCATGGGCTGCCGTGCTCTTGGCCGGAGCGCCGGCCGCGTTGGTGGGAACGGCCATGCTGCGCGGCGTGCGCACGGGGCGCCGGCCGCTCATCGCGGCGGGAGCCCTGCTCGCGGTGATGCTCCTGCTGCTGATGACCGATGTCGGCCTGCTGCAGCTGGTGGGCTATGCCCCCTACGGGGTCTTCGGCCTCCTCACCGGTGCTGAGATCGGCCACGCCTACCTCGACTCGCTACTGCGCTGGTCCACGGCGAACCAGGTGCTCTGCCTGCTGGGCGGCTTCCTCTGGGCGGCGGCGACTATCGGCTACGCCCGCCGCGCGGGCGGGGCCTGCCTGAGTTGCGGCCGACGCGGAAGCGGCGGGGGCTGGAACGGGCGGCGCAGCGCCGCGCGATGGGGCCGCTTCGCCGTGTACACGGCCATGGCGGTGCCGCTGTTCTACGCCCTCACCCGCTTCGCCTGGGCGCTGGGCATCCCGCTGGGAATCAGCGAGGGCCTTCTGCGCCGTGGCCAGGAGACCGGGATGTGGACCTCAGGGGCCTTCCTGGCCGCCTTCGGCGTGGTGGGCGCGGTCCTCACCCTCGGGCTGGTGCAGCGCTGGGGCGAGGTGTTCCCCCGCTGGATGGTCGGCCTGGCCGAAAAGCGGGTCCCGATCGCCCTCGCCGTGGTCCCCGCCTCGTTCGTGTCCGTGCTGATGACGGTCGGCGGCATCGCGATGTGGTCCGGCTACGCCCAGATGGTCAGTGGCTCCGTCACGGGATCGGGCGGTGGCATGGGGGTGATCGGTGCGGCGCCCACAGCGCTGTTCCCCGTCTGGGGCATGGCCCTGGCCGCGGCCGCACTCGCCTACTACTACCGCCGCCGCGGCGCCTGTCCGGACTGCGGCCGCAAAGAGGAGCTCCCCGAGTGAGTCGGCCCTCCCCCGGGCGCTTTGGCGGCGTGTACACCACTGACCGCGGCGGTGGAGGAGCTGCGCACGGAGTGGGTTCTGCGCGATACGCGGCCCCGAGCGTGCACGCTGACCCTCTCTCATCCGGTTGACCACGGTGAATGCGCTGATCGCGGTGGAGCCGGCCGGTCCGGGCGGTCAGGTCACATACAGGGTGCTCCCTGTCTCGCGGGCCCGCAGGGCGCCCGAGAGGCGGGGAGCGAGGGCCTCGGGGAGCATGCCGACGGCCTCGCCCGGGTCGACGAAGGCGTAGCCGTCCAGCTCCTCCTTCTGGAGGGTGATCGCACAGTCGGCGGCGACGGTTCCGCAGTCGAAGACGAAGGCGAGGAAGGGTTTGGGCCGCACCCCCATCGGCGCGCTCCACTGGATCGACAGCAGGGGACCGGCGGTGCGGACCAGGCCCACCTCTTCGGCGACCTCCCGCTCGCAGGCCAGGTGCGGCGCCTCGCCGTCCTCCACCACGCCGCCGGGCAGTGTCCAGTGCTCCCGGTAGTTGGGGTCGACCAGCAGCACTCTGCCGGATTCGTCGGTGATGAGGCCGAACGAGGACAGATAGGCGGTGGGCAGTGAGGCGAACCACTGCTCGGGTGGAAGGGGCTGTTGCGACATACCGGAAGGCTATGAGGTGCCGCCGGGGAAAGCGATCCGGGCACCGGGCAGCGGCGGAAGGCCGCTGCCGCCGACCGGCCTCCCCCAACACGCCTATTGATCTACGCTGTAAAGGTTACGCTTTGTCCGCCCTCACCACCTAGACTGGACTTCTTCCTGACAGCTAGTGACATCCCGCCCCGTCCGCACGGAAACACCCGTACGCTATGGGAGCTCAGCGCGGATTTCGAGCGGCACGCGCCGGTTCGGCCGCGATCACGGGGGTGCGACGACACAGCGGCGAATGCGGAGGTTGAGACGTGGGCCCACTGGAGCACGGCGACCCGGACAGGATCGGCCGGTACCGGCTGATCGGTCGGCTGGGTGCCGGAGGCATGGGTCAGGTGTTCTTCGGGCGTTCGGCCGGCGGCCGCGCCGTCGCAGTCAAGCGGATCCACCCCCACCTGGCGACCGATGCCTCCTTCCGCGAGCGCTTCGCCCGTGAGGTGACGGCGGCCCGCCAGGTGAGCGGCGCGTTCACCGCACCCGTCATCGACGCCGACCCCGATGGCGAGGTGCCGTGGCTGGTCACCTCCTACGTCCCGTCCCTGCCCTTGGACGAGGCGGTGCGCACCTACGGCGCGCTGCCCGAACACACGCTGCGCGTGCTGGCCACGGGCCTGGCCGAAGCGCTGACCGAAATCCACCGGGTGGGACTGATCCATCGGGACCTCAAGCCGGGAAACGTCCTGCTCGCCGAGGACGGCCCGCGCGTCATCGATTTCGGTATCGCCCGGGCCACCGACGGCCCGGCGGCCACCCAGTCGGTCATCGGCACGCCGGGGTTCATGTCGCCCGAGCAGGTCCAAGGCGAGCACCTGACCCCGAGCAGCGACATGTTCGCCTTCGGCGCCGTCCTGGTCTACGCCGCCGCCGGTGTCGGACCGTTCGGCGAGGGGGCGATGCACACCATGGTCATGCGCATCCTGCAGCATGAGCCCGACATCTCCGCTATCCCCCCTTCCCTGCAGCGGCTGGCAGCGGCCTGCCTGGTCAAGGACGCACGCCGCAGGCCGGGGCCGGGCGACCTGCTCGACGCACTGGGAGACGTCCCCATCAGCGACTCCTGGCTGCCCCCCGAAGTCATGCGGGGTGTCAGAGAGCAGGTCAACAAGGTCAACGCCGCACTCAGCGGGGCACCGGCCACCGGGGCCACCGATCCGAGCGGCGCGACGTCGGTGATGGGGGCGGCCGCGGCCGGCGCGGTCGGCGGTGCCGCCGCGGGAGCCGCGGCGGGCTCCATGCTCGGCGACCACCAGGCCACGCGGATGGCGACGCAGCAGGGCGGCGCCGATTCCACTTCGGTCATGGGCGCCCAGGACGGCCGGACCGCGCAGTACCCGCCGTACCAGCCGCCGCACACGGCGGCCTATGGGACGGCCACCAGCGGGGAGCAGCCGCCGCCGTACCAGCCGCCGCACACGGCGGCCTACGGGGCGGCCACCAGCGGGGAGCAGGCCCCGCCGACCGCGGCCATGCCCCCGGTCGGCGAACAGGAACAGGACGCCTACTCCGACCTGTTCCGCGGGTCGGACTACGACAGGGAACGGCAGCGGCTCGAAGAGCAGCGTCGGCGGCAGGAAGAACAGCTCCACCGGCAGCGGCAACGCGATGAGCAGCGCCTCCGTCGGCAGGAGGCCGAGAGCGCCCGCCGCAACCGGGTCCGCGCCGAGCAGCAGGCCGCCCGGCGTGCGCAGGCGCAGGCGCGCAGGGCCGACCAGCCCGGCCTGTGGAGCTTCGTCAAGCTGCTCCCGCTGCTGATCATCCCGATCATCCAGATCCCGCTGGGGTGGGGCGCCTCGTTCGCCTGGCAGTGGTTCACCACCGAATCAGGGTTCTGGAACGGCGCCGCGTTCTACTACGAAGGCATCTTCACCAAGAGCGGCTTCTTCCACGCACTGTTCCTGGGTTACTTCCTGCTGAACAACGTGGTTGCGCTGGAATACCTGGTCCGGTCGCTGCGCACGGGCTTTGTGACCGGTGTGCTGCTCGCCGGGGCGGTGGTCGCCGCGACCAACGGCGCGCTCTACTACCACGGCTTCTTCGGCTGACCGGGCGGCCAGTGGTCCCCGTCCGCGATCGCGGACGGGGACCACTGCCGCGTTAACGGGTATTTCAGCGGGTCCGCGGAAACCGGGACGCGCCCCGAGCGGCGTCTGCGGGCGGCCGCCGCGCCGGGAGCGGGCCGCGGGTCAGCCGCCTTCGTAGAGGGCGGCGGTGGCGCGGGCGTATGCGGCCAGGGCGCTGCGGAGTTCGGGCGGTTCGAGGACCTCGATGTCGGGACCGTACATGGCGAACTCGACAACGGCGTGCCGGACCGATTCGACGAGCAGATCGGTCTCGTACCAGCCGTCTTCGCCGGGTTCGGCGCCGTTGGTGCCCGCGGCGGTGATGGGGGAGGACAGTGTGCGCAGCATCTCGAGTCCGCGCTCGCTGAGGCGGACCCGGGCGCGCATGGTGTGCCGGCTCTCCTCGAACTTCTGGGACAGCGTGGTCCATACGGAGGCGAGGTCGAAGTCGCCGGGGCGCTGGAAGGTCTGCCCGGTGTCGGTCAGTTCCTGGACGCGTGACACGCGGAAGGTGCGGACGGCGTCGTGATTCGGGTGCTCGGCCACCGGCCCGGCCGCGGCGCCCGCGTGCGGGCGCGCGAGGAAATACCAGGAGCCGCCCTTGAGGACGATGCCCAGAGGGTCGAGTCTGCGCTGGACGAGACGGGAGTCCCACCGCAGGTAGGCGAGGTCGACCGTGTGCTGCTCCCACACCGCTGAGGCCAGTGCGGCCAGGTGCGGTGTCTCCTCGGGGGTGCGCCACCATCCCGGGGCGTCCAGGTGGAAACGGGCGCGGATCCGTTCGGCGCGGTTGCGCACCCCGTCCGGCAGGGCCGCGAGGAGTTTCAGGTGGGCGGCCGTCATCTCCGCGCCCAGGCCCAGTTCGGCGGCTGCGCCGGGGATGCCGGTGAGGAACAGGGATTCGGCCTCGCCGCCGGTGAGCCCGGTCAACCGGGTGCGGTAGCCGCCGAGGAGCCGGTAGCCGCCACCGCTGCCGCGTTCGGCATAGATCGGGATGCCGGCGGCGCTGAGCGCTTCCACGTCGCGGTAGATGGTGCGTTCGGAGACCTCGAGTTCCTCGGCGAGTCCGGCGGCGGTCATCCGGCCCCGGTTCTGCAGCAGCAGCAGTAGGGAGAGCAGTCGGCCGGCGCGCATGACACCAGTATGGCCCCCTGGCTTGACACGGCGCGGCGGTCGCGCCCGTGCGTGCAGCCGGGTGTCCGTTCCCGGACCGGCGGTGCGCGTGTGACATAGGGCGGCGGTCGTCGGAATTCCCGGGCGGTGAACCAGAAATCCCAGGCGGTGCCGTGTGTCGGTTGGTAGGATCACGGCAGTGAACCGGTTCAGTCGGGGGTCCGGTGCGCGACCAGGGGGCAGGGCATGAAGCGTCCGACCATTGTCGACATCGCCAAGGCCGCAGGCGTCTCCAAGGGCGCGGTGTCCTGCGCGCTCAATGGGCGTCCCGGTGTCTCCGAGGCCACGCGCGGCCGGATCCTGGAGATCGCCGGGCGGCTGGGCTGGGCGCCGAGTAGTGCGGCCCGGGCGTTGTCCGACGGCAAGGCGGGCGCTATCGGCCTGGCCGTCGACCGCCCCGCGCTGGTGTTGGGCACCGAGTCGTTCTTCATGCGGCTGGTCGCCGGGATCCAGGAGGAGCTCGGCGACGGCCCCATCGGTCTCCTGCTGCAGTCGTCAGGTGATCCCGGAATGGAGCAGACCACGCACAAGCGGTGGTACGCCGAACGGCGTGTCGACGGGGTGCTCCTGACCGACCTGCGCAGAGACGATCCCCGGGTCGAGGAGCTGGCCGACTTGCGGCTGCCCGCGGTGGCCATCGGCGGGCCGTCAGGGACCGGCGGGCTGCCGTGCGTGTGGTCCGATGACGCCGGTGCGATGCGCCTGGTGGTGGAGTACCTGGCCGGGCTCGGGCACCGCCGGATCGCCCGGGTCGCGGGGCCGGAGGTGTTCGTGCACACGAAGATGCGCTCCGACGCCTTCGCGCGGACGGCGCGCGAACGGGGGATGGTGCGGGCCGAGGTGGTGCATGCCGACTACACCGGTGACCGGGGAGCCGCTCTCACCCGTGAGCTGCTGGCGGCGCCAAAGCCGCCGACCGCGCTGGTCTTCGACAACGACCTGATGGCGGTCGCGGGCGTGGGGGCGGCCCAGGAGCTCGGTATCCGGGTGCCCGAGCAGCTGTCCATTGTGGCCTGGGACGACTCGCCTCTGTGCCAGGCGGTGCGGCCGTCCCTGACCGCGGTGCGCCGAGATGTGCCCGCCCACGGCAGGCTCGCGGCGTCACTGCTGCTCAAACAGGTGGCCGGCGGTGCGGTCGAGGATATGGAGACGCCCTCGGCCACTCTGGTCCCGCGCGCCAGCACGGCGCGTGTTCCGCGCGGCTGAAGCGCGCGGAACACGCGCCGCCCCAGGGCGTTTGCGAGCGGAGCGCTCTCTGGGGGAGATTTCCGGAGAGTTTCCACGCGTCTACCTATTGTTGTCTTTTGCCGATCCTGTTAACTTGAACACAGTGATATGGGAGCGCTCCCAAGCAGGGGGTGCCGGTGGCCGAACCCGTACGGCACCACAGGAAGGAAAGAGCCAGCGTCGATTGACATCGCCGTAGCCCGTCCGGGGATCTGACCGATGCCCGCGGGAACGGGGCGGCGCCAGCGGACAAGCGCGGCTGCCGATCAGTGAGCCGCCCTGTGGCGGTAACCGCGCCGCGTCCCGGCGGATGCCCCCCGCACTGCCCGCTCCCACCCCTCCAGCGGCCGCCGTCGGCGGCCCGTCGGCGAGACCGCACATCCTTGCCCCCTCTGTTCGATCCGCGGCGCGGACACAGCCGCTCCACGGCGAACCCTTCGGCTGACCCGCTTCCGGCCGACGTGGGCTGACCCGCTCCCGGCCCACCCCTCCAGGCGCCCGGCATACACATCAACGGCACTACGACCACCGATCGGGAACAACGGCCATGAGCAGAAAACGACGCGTCCTCGCCACCGCGCAGCCCGCGCACGCCGAGACGGGGCTCCGGGTGGACAACGGGCGGCTGCGGGACGCCAACGGCGGCGGGGTGGAGCACCTGGACATGGTGCGGGACTTCAACGGCGGCGAACCGACCTCGTGGGGTCGGCGGATCTTCAATGGCGCCAATGGGATCGCGCAGACCTCCGAGGAGGCCTCCGTCCACCGATGACCCGCACCGGATCGGCGGAGACGCCCCTCTCCGGCCGGTCCCGCCCGCTCCCGAGGAAGGGAGGTGGTACCCCCGGAACGCTTTATGCCCCTTTCAAGCGCCCGGAGCCGGACGCATCCATATCACCGCGGCCCCGTGCGGCCGGCTCCGGGCCGCTGCACAGACCTGTGCGGCCTTCCCCCACGAGGAACCGGTGTGCGAATAGGACGCCTTCAACGCGGCCCGTACCGACTGGCCTACGACCGACCTGTCCTCAGGGGCCACCGCCACCTTCCCGCGCAACACCTGAGCCGCCCATCCGGGCACGTTCTCCATTTACAGCACCAAGGACGGATGGGCCCGAGCCAGCCCCTGGGCTGGGACGGCATCGAGCTCATCGACACCGTCACCGACCCGCCCCTGCGGCAGGGCGGCGAGCAGGGCGCCGAATACCACTGGGACGTCCGGATTTCCGCGGAAGAGCGGACACCACGTGACCTCCTCCGCGCGGGAGCGCTCGGACAGTCCTGAGGCGTTCCACAACTGCTCCGACGTGGACTTCGGCTGATGCCTTCGCCGCCGTAGCGGGTGACGTAGAGCTTGGCGGAGGGGGTGGCTGCGTGTGCCGGGTGAGCGCCTCGGCGATATCGCCGGATCGCCGGCCCATGTTCCGAAAGTTTCGGAGTGTTTGCGACTGGTTCCGCCGACACGGGCCGTGGTGGGGCGGCCCGTGATGGGCCGCCGTTCAGCGGGAACCGGGGACGGCCGTGCTCTGCCGCACGACGAGGTTGGTGGCCAGGTCCAGCCGCAGGTTGGCGGGGCGCTCTCCGCGGCTGAGGGCCAGGGCGAGCCGGGTCGCCTCCTCGGCCATCTCGGTGAGGGGCTGGCGCACCGTGGTCAGCGGCGGGCCGACCCAGCGTGCCACGGGCAGGTCGTCGTAGCCGACGACGCTGAGGTCCTCGGGGATGCGCACGCCCAGCTCGCGGGCTGCTTCGTAGAGACCCATCGCCTGAAGGTCGCTGCCGGCGAAGATCGCCGTCGGCGGATCGTCCAGGAGCAGCAGGTCCCGGCCGTTGTCGCAGCCGCCCTCGACATGGAAGTCGCCCCAGCGGATCAGCTCCGGGTCGACGGGCAGCCCCGCGGCCTCCAGCGCGGAGCGGTAGCCGTCGATGCGGGCCCGGCTGCACAGGACGTTGCGGGGGCCGCCGATGACGGCGATGCGTCGGTGGCCGAGGTCGATGAGGTGCCGGGTGGCGGCCAGGCCGCCGTTCCAGTTGGCCGAGCCGATCGAGGGGACGTCGTCGCCCGAGTTGCCGGTGGGGTCGACCACGACGAACGGGATCCCGCGGGCCGTCAGCCGGGTGCGCTGCTCGGGAGCCAGGTCGGACAGGACGAGGATGGCGGCCAGCGACTGGCGGGCCAGCACGGACTCGACCCAGGCGTTCTCGGGGGTCTGCTCGCCGCCGGACTCGGCGAGCACGACGTTGAGGCCCTCGGCCCGCGCGACCCGTTCGACACCGCGGATGACCTCGATGGCCCACGCGCTGTTCAGCTCATGGAAGACCAGGTCGATGGTCGAGGAGCGGCCTCCGCCCGGGCCGCGGCGGCGCCGGTAGCCGTGGCGGTGGATGAGCTCTTCGATCCGCGACCTGGTTTCGGGCGCGACGTCGGCGCGGCCGTTCAGAACCTTGGAGACCGTCGGGACGGATACGCCCGCGGCTTTCGCAATTTTCGAGATGGTGATGGGCTCTGAATCACGGCCGGCTTGGGGAAGCGGTGTCGGATCTGCAGTCACGACCCACGATTTTACCCGCTTGTTTCGGTCTTCGCGGGAAGGAGGTGGTGAAGGTCTCACCAAGGTATTGACGTTCCTCATTGCTGGGACGTAAATTCATGCCCCACAGCTTGCGATAACAAGTCCGATAGTTTCGAAAACGGAGTGGCGATGAATACCTCTAGAGCCGGCGCCGCCGGGGCCATCGCGATCGGCCTCCTCACCGTGACCGCCTGCGGGGGCGGCGGTTCGGCCGACGGCAAGATGCACGTCTGGATGTACCAGGACAGCCTCGCTGTAGTGCAGAAGTCCGCCGTCGAGAGGTTCAACGAGGACGCCGATATCGAGGCGGTGGTCGACGAAGTACCAGGGGACACCTACCAGGACAAGGTCCGCACGGTGATGGGCTCGGGCGACCAGCCCGACGTCTTCTTCAACTGGGGGGCCGGCAGTATCCAGCCCTACGTCGAGCAGGACATGCTGCTGCCGCTCGACGACGCGCTGGAGAGCGACCCGGAGTTCGCGGACGCCTACATCTCCTCGGTCATGGAGGCCGGCAAGGTCGATGGTGTCCAGTACGGCATCCCCTTGCGCGGCACCCAGCCCGTGATCCTCTTCTACAACAAGGAGGTCTTCGAGGATGTCGACGCCGAGGCCCCCGAGACCTGGGACGACATCATCGACCTGACCGACACGTTCAAGGACGAGGGGATCACCCCCTTCGCCCTCGGCGGCGCCGACGCCTGGACCGAGCAGATGTGGCTGCAGTACCTGGTCGATCGCCAGGGCGGACCGGAGGTCTTCCAGCGCATCCAGGACGGCGACTCCGAGGGGTGGCGCGACCCGGCGGTCCTGAAGGCCGCCGAGACCGTCGAGGACCTGGTCGAGCGCGGCGCTTTCGGCGACAACTTCGCCTCGGTCAGCTACACCGAGGGCGCGGCATCGGACCTGCTCGCCCAAGGCAAGGCGGCCATGCACCTGATGGGGTCCTGGGAGTTCTCGACCCACCTGGACCAGGCACCGGAGTTCGCCGAGGAGGGCCTGGGCTACGTCGCCTTCCCCGCGCTCCCCGACGGTGAGGGCGACCCCGCCAACGTGGCCGGCAACCCGACCAACTACTTCTCGGTGAGCGCCGACAGCGAATACACCGAGGAGGCGGTCGAGTTCCTCAAGACGACCTCCTCGGAGGAGTACGTGCAGGACATGGTCGACAACGGCGAGGTGCCGACCACGACCGGCGCCGAGGAGCTCCTCAAGGACAGCCCCGACCCCGACTTCGCGACCTTCCAGTACGAGATGGTGCAGGACGCCCCGCACTTCCAGCTCTCCTGGGACCAGGCGCTGCCGCCGGAGGTGGCCACGCCCATGCTCACCGAGATCGAGAAGCTGTTCAACGGCCAGATCAGCCCTGAGGAGTTCGTCGACGCAGTGGCGGAGCTCCAGTGAGCACCACCGCACTGAGCCGAGTCCGGTCCGGGGCCGCACCCCGGACCGGCCGACCCGGCGCCGTTTGGGCCCTGCCCGGCCTGCTGTTCTTCGGGATATTCGCCGTCCTGCCCATGGGGCTGGTCGCCTACCTCTCCCTGACGAGTTGGGGCGGGCTGGGCGCGCCGCGCTTCATCGGTATGGAGAACTGGTCGCGGCTGGCCGGCGACACCGTCATGCACAAGGCCATCGTCCTCAGCCTGGTGCTGACCGTGGCCAACTGGGCGGTGCAGACCCCCATCAGCCTTCTGCTGGGGGTCTGGGCGGCCGGACCGCAGCGCAACCGGGCCGTCCTCTCGGCGGTCTTCTTCACCCCGCTGCTGCTGTCCTCCGCGGCGATCGCGATCATCTGGAAATCGCTGCTCGACCCCAACTTCGGTCCCCTCGCCCAGGTCGGCCCCTGGCTGGGCTACCCCGGCGCCGATGTCCTCGGCGACTCCACGGGCGCCTTCGCGGCGATCGTGTTCGTCAGCGCCTGGCAGTTCATTCCGCTGCATATGCTCCTCTACCAGGGAGGAGCGCGGCAGATCCCCGAATCGCTGTACCGGGCCGCCGAGATCGACGGGGCCGGGCGGCTGCGCTCGTTCTGGCACATCACCCTGCCCCAGCTGCGGCACACGATCACGACATCGTCGGTGCTGATGGTGGTGGGTTCGCTGACCTACTTCGAGACCGTGCTGATCCTCACCGACGGCGGCCCCGGGACCGACACCTCGATCGTCCCCTACCTGATGTACCAGGTGGGCTTTGAGAGCTGGAAGACGGGCTATGCCAGCGCGATCGCCTTCACTCTCGTCGTCGTGGCCACGGCCGTCTCGCTCATCATGGTCCGCCTCACCGGGTTCGGGGCCATGCGCAGTACGAAGGAGGGGATGTGAAGCAGATGACACCGGCGCCTCCGGCCACTCCCCGGGAACGGCCGGCCGACTCCGGGGCCGTGCAGGTGCCTGATGCGCCGCGCCGCCGGCGCCGCCGACCCATTCGGCGCCCCAACCTGCTGGCCGGAGCAGGGGTGTTCCTGTGGCTGCTGGTCGTGGGCATACCCGTCTATGCCCTGATCATCGCGACCTTCCAGCGCAGCTCCGACTACCGGGCCGAAGGGCCGCTCACCCCCACCGGGGATCCGACGCTGCAGAACTACGTCGCGGCGTTCGAGAACGGACTGCTCGGCTTCGTACTGAACACGCTCGTGGTCACCGCGGCCGTCGTCGCACTGGTCGTGTTCTTCGCTACGACGATCGGCTACGCCGTGATCCGCTCCCGGACCCGGTGGACCTCGGGCATCTTCCGGGTGTTCCTCTTCGGCCTGGCGATCCCGGCGCAGGCCGTGGTCATCCCCGTCTACCTCATCATCCGCGAACTCGGGCTCTACGACTCGCTGACCGCGATCGTGCTGCCGACCGCGGCGTTCGCGCTGCCGGTGTGCGTGCTCATCCTCACCGGTTCGATGCGCGACATCTCCGAAGAGCTCTATGAGGCCATGGCGCTCGACGGGGCCGGTCCGGTGCGCACGTTCCTGCAGCTGGTCGTCCCGCTGTCGCGCTCGGGGATCAGCACGGTGGGCGTGTACGCGGCACTGCAGGCCTGGAACGGCTTCATCTTCCCGTTCATCCTCACCCAGTCTCACGACAACCGGCTGATCACTCTGGGCCTGTTCGAGTTCCAGGGCCAGTACCGCGTGGACATCCCCGGTTTGCTGACTGCGGTGCTGCTCTCCGCGATCCCCATCTTCATCGTCTACCTCGTCGCGCGTCGCTCCCTGGTCAACGGACTGATGGGCGTCGGTGGGAAATAACCGCCGCACATCGACGACCGCACGTACCACCAGAGGCTCCGCGACCCGGAGCACCGATCCAGAAAGGCGACACATGACGCCTCTTCCCCAGTCCGCCGATGATGGCCGTACTCGTGGGCCGTACTCGGAAAGTGCTGCAGCCGGCGCCGATGCGGCCTGGCGGGACCCGTCACTGCCGGCACCGGAGCGGGCGAAGCTGCTGCTTCGGCTGATGACCCTGGAGGAGAAGACCGCCCAGCTCTACGGCGTCTGGGTGGGGGCCGAGGCTTCGGGAGAAGGGGTTGCGCCCTACCAGCACGACCTGACCGAGGAGCCGCCCGGCTGGGAGCAGGTCATCGCTGACGGGCTGGGGCAGCTCACCCGGCCCTTCGGCACCGCACCGATCGACCCCGCCATCGGCGTGCAGGCGCTCGCGCGCTCGCAGAAGGAGATCGCGGCCGCGAACAGGTTCGGTATCCCGGCGCTCGCCCACGAGGAGTGCCTGGCCGGATTCACCGCCTGGACCGCCACGATCTACCCCGTCCCCCTGTCCTGGGGGGCGGCGTTCGACCCCGACCTGGTCGAGCGCATGGCCGCACGGATCGGGACGAGCCTGCGCGGCGTCGGCGTCCACCAAGGGCTGGCGCCCGTCCTCGACGTCACCCGCGACCCGCGGTGGGGGCGCACCGAGGAGACCATCGGCGAGGACCCCTACCTGGTCGGCACGGTCGGCACGGCCTATGTCCGCGGGCTGCAGTCCACGGGGGTCGTCGCGACCCTCAAGCACTTCGTCGGCTACTCGGCCTCCCGCGGCGGCCGCAACCTCGCGCCGGTCTCCGTGGGGAGCCGCGAAATGGCCGACGTGTTGCTGCCCCCGTTCGAGATGGCGGTGCGCGAAGGCGGCGCGAGGTCGGTCATGCACGCCTACAACGACAACGACGGCCTCCCGGCCGCGGCGGACACCGGCCTGCTCACCAACCTGCTGCGCGACACGTGGGGCTTCGAGGGAACGGTGGTGGCCGACTACTTCGGCATCACGTTCCTGCACACCCTGCACGGTGTCGCGGGCTCGTTGGCGCAGGCCGCCGGAGTCGCCCTCTCCGCGGGGGTGGACGTCGAGCTGCCGACGGTGCGCTGCTTCGGGGCCCCGCTGGCGGAGGCCGTGCGCGCGGGCGAGGTCCCTGAAGACCTGGTCGACCGCGCCGCTCTGCGGGTACTGACCCAAAAGTGCGAGCTGGGGCTGCTCGACCCGGACTGGGAGCCGCTGCCGCCCGGAGTGGGGGAGACCGCATCGGAGCAGGGCGGTATCGACCTGGACCCCGATGACGGCCGTGAACTCGCCCGCCGCCTCGCCGAGGAGTCGGTGATCCTGCTCGCCAACCCCGCGGATGCGCTTCCGCTGCCGGCCGGGGTGGCGCGCCTGGCCCTGGTCGGCCCCAACGCCGACACCGCGGAAGCGATGCTGGGCTGCTACTCCTTTCCCTCCCACATCGGATCGCAGTACCCGGACCTGCCGCTGGGAGTGGAGATACCCACGCTGCTGGACGGGCTGCGCGCCGAGCTGCCCCAGACCCGCATCGACCACCGCCGCGGATGCGGTGTCGATGGAGACGACGAGTCGGAGATCGCGGCGGCGGTGGAGGCGGCACGCTCCGCGGAGGTCTGCGTCGCCGTGCTGGGTGACCGCGCCGACCTCTTCGGCCGGGGAACCTCGGGTGAGGGCTGCGACGCGGCGGACCTGCAGCTGCCCGGAGTCCAGCAGCGGCTCCTGGAAGCCCTGATCGCCACCGGCACCCCCGTGGTCCTGGTGCTGTTCACCGGTCGACCCTACGCTCTGGGCGGGCTCGCCGAGCGGTGCGCTGCGGTCGTGCAGGCGTTCTTCCCCGGCGAAGAGGGCGGGCCCGCGGTGGCCGGCGTCCTCACCGGACGGGTGAACCCGAGCGGCCGGCTGCCCGTGAGCGTGCCCCGCGCCCCCGGAGGGCAGCCCGCGCCCTACCTCGCGCCGGCGCTGGGCCACCGCAGCGAGGTCAGTTCGGTGGACCCCACACCGCTCTACCCCTTCGGACACGGCCTCTCCTACACCCGCTTCTCCTGGACGAACCCGCGCATCGAGGGCCGTCCCGCGGGGGAGGGGGCGGACCCGGTGGCGGTGCCCACGGACGGAGCGGTCACGATCGGCTGCACGGTCCGCAACGAGGGCGGCGCCGCCGGTGCAGACGTCGTCCAGCTCTACCTGAGCGACCCCGTGGCGCAGGTGGCCCAGCCGCAGCGCCGGCTGGTCGGCTACGCGCGGGTCGCCCTGGAGCCGGGGGCCGCGCGCCGGGTGGAGTTTCGGGTGCACGCCGACCTGGCGGCCTATACGGGGCCGGACGGGCGGCGCATCGTGGAGCCCGGCGACCTGGAGCTGTGCCTGGCCGCCTCCAGCGCCGCGCCGCGGTACACGGCGCGGCTCCGGCTGGAAGGCGGGCTTCGCGTTGTCGACCACACCCGGCACCTGGTGAGCGAGGTGACGGTGCGCGACTGCTAGGCGGCTCGACCGCCTGACCATCTCGGCTTCCCCGGAGAGAGCTTCTCCGGGGAAGCCGGACCGGTAGTAGAAGGATACGTACGACCGGTTGGAAAGCGCTTTCCGAGTCCGGGACCTCGACGGTGCCGTCCCGATCAGCTGATCAGGGGTAGCCCCGGTTTTCGGCCTGCGGGCGCCTGGCCTGCGGGGGCGCGGGCACCCGCAGGCCAGGCGCCCGCGCGTTCGGCTGCGCTGCCTTGTTCCCGGTGGCATGCTGGCCGGATGGACCGGCTGTGCCTGCGCTTCGCCGCCGAGCTGCGGTTCTTCCTCGCGC
This sequence comes from Actinomycetes bacterium, assembly GCA_021793235.1. Taxonomy (GTDB): domain Bacteria; phylum Actinomycetota; class Actinomycetes; order Streptosporangiales; family Streptosporangiaceae; genus JAJYTD01. Next base: position 22,801 of record JAJYTD010000033.1, read on the forward strand.
CGCGCCACCGGGGCGGCGCGGCGCGGGTCGGCCACGATGGGACGTCGTCCCTGGGGCACGTGGTCGAGTCGCTCAAAGTCCCGCTCACCGAAGTCGGCGCCCTGCGCGTGGACGGCCGGCCGGTGGCGCCCTCCCACCGCCCCCGCGGAGGCGAGACCGTGGACGTTCTCGCCGTGCGGCGGCCCCAGGAGGTGCCTTTCCCCGTACCGCGTTTCGTCCTCGACGTCCACCTGGGAGCGCTGGCGCGCCGACTGCGGCTCGTCGGCGTGGACAGCGCCTACCGCAACGACATGGACGATGACGCGCTCGTGGCGCAGGCCAACGCCGAACAACGGGTGCTGCTGACCAAGGACCGCCGGCTGCTGCACCGCAGGAGACTGCAGGCCGGCGCCTACGTGCGCGGTGCACACCCCGACCGCCAGCTCGACGACGTCCTCGAACGCTTCGCACCGCCTCTGGCGCCCTGGAGCCGGTGCACCGCCTGCAACGGCGCCATCGTCCCCGTTTCCAAGGACGACGTCGCCGACCGGCTCGAACCGGGCACCCGCGCTGACTACGACACCTTCGCCCAGTGCCGGTCCTGCGGCCGGATCTACTGGCCGGGTGCCCACCACCGGCGCCTGGCCGCTGTCGTGGCCGTGGCCCGGGAGGCCGTCGCGCGCAGCGGCTGCGAGCAACCCTGAAGACCACCGCGGCCGCTTCCTTCGGTGCCGGCTTCGGTGCCGAAGCGCCTCGCGTGTCAGGGCCGCAGCGTGAGCGTGTCCTCGGCCGCCTCGCGTACCGCCTCAGGGCTGAACGGCATCGGGATGGTCGCACCCGCCGCCCACAGCGGGGTCTGGTCCTGGTAGTGCTCGTGGAAGGCGTGGCCGGAGACCCCGGTCAGGTCGATCCAGCGCGCCGAGTCGAAATCGGAGAGGTCGATGACCATCCGCATCGACGGCACTGTGGTCACTGCATAGCCCTCGGCGGGGTTCCACCCGGTGGCGTTGACGATACTGGAGCCGCCCGCCGCCTCCACGGGGTCGCCGTTGAACAGCCACTCCACGGGTGCGATACCGGAGACGCCCAGGGACTGGTTGCGTGCGGTCAGAACGTGCAGATCGCCCCAGCGCCACTGGGCGGGGTCGTCCCCGAGGCGGTCGGTGAGCTCGTCGGCCGCCCGCTCCATGGCCAGCGCCACGACCTCGTCCCGGCCGCTGGCCTTTGCGCCGTCCCACCACGCGGAGTCGGGGTCCTCCAGCAGGCCGGCCAGCACGACGAACCCGCGGGAGCCGCTGTCCATGGGGTAGTCCTCGCCGAGTTCGTCGAAGGTCAGCGGCAGCAGGTGGCGCCAGGTCGCGTTGTAGAACGCCGCCTGCGGGGAGTCGGTGCCCTGCTGGAAGTCCCAGTCGGCCAGCAGCTTCTGGGCCTCGGCGGCCGTGCCGTCGACGTCGGCCGCGAGCAGGTGGGGGACGACGGCGCGGGCGCCGCTGTTCTCGGCGTCGGCCTGGATGTCGGCCATGTCCGCGGCGGTGACCTTCGCGCCGCCCTCGACGGTCGCGGAGAGGAGGTCGTTGATGCGCTGCGAACGGTACCCGTAGTCCCAGTCGAAGGTGAGGTGGTGCGGGTACGCGGTGTCGGTCACCGCCTGGTTCGCGGTGACGATGAACCCCGATTCGGGGTTGTGGACACTGGGCAGCTCCTCGAAGGGGATCTCGCCGTCCCAGTCGTATGCGGAGTCCCAGCCGGGCGCGGGCCAGCGCCCGTCGCCCTTTCCGCGGACCGGGATCCGCCCGGGCGCCTGGTAGCCGATGGTTCCGTCGGTGTCGGCATAGACCAGGTTCTGCGCGGGCACCTCGAAGGAGCGCGCGGCCTCGCGGAACCCCTCGAAGTCCGTTGCGCGGTTCAACAGGAAGATGGCATCGGCGGTGGTGCCGGGCTGCAGCGCGGTCCAGCTCAGCGCGACGGCGTAGTCGCCGCTCTGCGCCTGCTCCGCCGGTTCGCCGTCACCGTCGACCGGCGGCTCGGCGCCGATCTCGCGCAGGTCGGCGGCGGCGTCGGAGAGCAGCGGCCCGTGGCGGGTGGAGCGTACGGTCAGTTCGACATCGTCCCCGCCCGCGACCGCGATCGTCTCCTCGCGGGTGCGCAGCGGCTCCTTCTCGCCGTCGACGATGGCGGCGTCGCCGTCGATGCGCTCCAGGTACAGGTCGGCGACATCGGGGCCGAGGTTGGTGAACCCCCAGGCGATATCGGCGTTGTGGCCGATGACGACACCGGGCAGTCCGGCGAACCCGAACCCGGTGACGTCGAACGGGCACTCCTGGCTGACATCAGTGCAGTGCAGGCCCACCTGGTGCCACACCGACGGCATCTGCGCGCCGAGGTGGGGGTCGTTGGCCAGCAGCGGAAGGCCGGACTCGGTGTGCTCACCGGAGACCACCCAGGAGTTCGACCCCAGCTCGGGGGAGGCGGGCCCGAGCAGCTGGGGCAGTGCCTCCAGGCCGTTTGCCACCTCGGTGAGCGCGGTCGCCGCTTCCACTGGCACCGCCTCCGCCGGCGGCGGATCGGCCGGTGCATCCGGTGCATCCGGTGCTTTCGGGGCGTTGCGCGCCGTGCCGTCGGCGGGCGGCAGCGCCTCGTCGGCGGGGCCGCTTTCCCCGGCGCTGAATTCGCCGTCGCTGACCGTGCCCCCGGTGACGATGGGGGCGTGGTCGGCCTCGGGGTAGTCCGGGTACAGCTCCTCGACCTGCTCCCGGGTCAGTCCGGAGGCGAGCAGCCCGGCGCGGTCGGTCTCCTGCTGCATATTGCCGCGCAGGTCCCAGGCCATCGCCTTCAGCCAGGCCAGGCTGTCGACGGGAGTCCACTCCTGGATCTCGTAGTCGGGAGCGATGAACCCGAGCACGGCGTATTCCAGGCTCACCTCGGCCCCGTCGCGGTCGGCGAGGTAGGCGTTCACCCCGTCTGCGTAGGCGGTGAGGTAGCGCTGCGTGTCCTCTGCCAGCAGGTCGAACTCCTGCTCGGCGACGTGGCGCCAGCCCATCGTGCGCAGGTAGGCGTCGGTCTCCACCTGATCGGGGCCGAACATCTCCGCCAACCGCCCCGCTGTGGTGGCCCGGTTGACGTCCATCTGCCAGAACCGGTCCTGGGCGTGCACGAACCCCTGGGCGGTGAACAGGTCTTCGGCGGTGTCGGCATAGATCTGGGGGATGCCGTAGGCGTCGCGGTACACCGTCACCGGGGCGTCGAGCCCGGGCAGCGCCAGTTCCCCGTCGTAGTCGGGAAACGATCGCTGAACAGTGAAGACACCGACTCCGGCGGCGATGAGGACCAGGACGGCGAGCCCGGCGAGGACGCCCAGCGCCCAGCGCTTCGGGCGGGTCAGGCGGGATCGAGCGGTAGACATGGGATGACCTTAGAAGCCCCCGGCCACGGTAGAACCCGTTGCAGATATCGCTTCCACAACATCGGCCGATCCCGGGCGGCGGTGGCGGGTCCGTGCTCCTCTCCCACGCGGGGATGGCTCCCAGCGGCTCTGGGCAACGGTGCCGTATCGCAGCAGGCGGCAAGAGCGCTCCATGGAGCATCGCCGCCAGCGGTGTGTGGCAGCCCTACCTCGCCATCACCACCGCCGCCATCCTTGCTGGATGGGCTCTGCTAGCGGCGGGTGACGCGGTCAACGCCGGTCGATGCGGGCTTGGATGCCGTCGAGGATCGTGTCGAGGCCGAACGCGAACGCGTGCTCGGGGTCCTGTGCGGCATTGAACTCGGCGCCGACGGCGCTGCCCACGCGGCCGGACAGGACGAGGTCGGCGTCGACCATGACCTGTTCGAGCACGGGGGCCACGATGCCCCACCACTGGGCATCGGACATGCCGGAGTCGTCCTGTGTGCGCGAGGCGGTGCGGTCGGCGCGGGCGGCGCTGTCGACGTGGCTGAGCACCAGCGCAAGGGCGGCGTCCATCTCGATGTCGGAGAGGCCGATGCCTTCGAGCGGGCGCAGCTCGGTCTCGTACTTGCGGCTGACGTTCGGCCCGAGGAGCGGCCGGGATGGACGCAGGTCGAGCAGCCAGGGGTGGCGCGCGTAGAGGTCCCAGTTGCGGCGGGCGACGAACCGCATTCCCGCACGCCAGCCGCCTGCGCGGGCCGCGGCCTCGACGTCGTTGTCGTAGAGCTCTGCATAGACCGCGTCGGCCATCAGCGCGGTGAGGTCGTCCTTGCTGGGCACGTAGGCGTAGAGCGACATCGTGCCCGCGCCGAGGTGGTCGGCGACCTTGCGCATCGACACGGCGTCGAGTCCGGCGGCGTCGGCGATCTCGATTCCGGCCCGCACGATGGCGGAGACCGTGAGTCCGGACCGCCCGGGGCTGGGGTGGTGACCCCAGAGCAGGTAGATGCTGCGGACCAGGTCAGGGGCAGGGGAGCGTCGGGCCACGGTCGGCGGGTCCTTTCGGGCGGAATAGGCGGGTGCCGAAATTTTTGCGCCTTCAGGCAAGCGTACTGTACGCTCTTTCCGTACAGCGTACGATACGTCGTACCGGGAAGTTTGGGAGAGTGGGATGCGTGGACGTGAACCGGACTCGGCCATCGAGGCACGTGGAGTCCGCAAGAAGTACCCTTCCGCCGCCCCAGAGGAGCGGTCGGCCCTGGACGGGTTCGATCTGACCGTCGCCCGCGGGAGCGTGCACGGGCTGCTGGGGCCCAATGGTGCGGGTAAGACCACGGCGGTGCGCATCATGGCGACGCTCCTCGACCTCGACGCGGGCGAGGCGCGGGTGGCCGGGTATGACGTGGCGCGAGAGGGTCGCCAGGTCCGCCGGCGCATCGGGCTGGTCGGCCAGTACGCCGCTGTCGACGAGGAGCTGTCCGGTCTGCAGAACTTGGTGATGTTCGGCCGGCTGAGCAGGCTCTCGCCGCGCGCGGCACGACACCGGGCCGAAGAACTGTTGGAGCAGTTCGGCTTGGCCGAGACCGGACCGAAGCGGATCAGCGCTTATTCCGGCGGCATGCGTCGGCGGCTCGACCTGGCCGCCGGGCTGGTCGTGGCACCACAGATCCTGTTCGTCGACGAACCGACCACCGGACTCGACCCCGCCGGCCGCCGGGACGTCTGGGACGCGATCCGCATCCTGGTGGACGGCGGCACCACGGTGCTGCTGACCACGCAGTACCTGGAGGAAGCCGACCGGTTCGCCGATCGCATCTCGATGCTCGCCCACGGCCGCGTGGTCGCCGACGGGACACCCGCCGAGCTCAAGGCCCGGGTCGGCAGCGACTGGCTCGAAGTCCTTCCCCGCGCCGAAGCCGACATCCCCCGCATCACAAAGGCCGTCCGCCGCTGGGCCAGCGGCGACATCCGCACCGTCAACGGCCGGGTCCGGGTCCCCGTCCTCGACCGCACCACCTCCCTCCTCGGCGCCGCTGCCGCACTCCAGGACGCCGGCATCGCCCTCGACGACCTCACCGTCCGAACCCCCACCCTCGACGAGGTCTTCATCCAGCTCACCGGCGCTGCCGCTACAGACGACACCACCCCGGCCGACGACACCCAGAAAGTGCCCGCATGACCAGCCGCACCGTGACCCACGACCGCCCGATCGACCGGCTCCGCCGGGCTCTGGCCGACACCTGGACGATCACCCTGCGCGAACTCCAGCACTGGCGCAGCAGACCCGGCGTCATAGTCTTCAACTGGCTCTTCCCGGTCCTGACGATGGGGATGTTCATCGGCCTGCTCGGCGGCGCGATCGGTGCCGCCACCGGCAGCTCCTACGTCGACTTCGTCATGCCCGGGGCCTTCGCCATGGCGATGTTCTTCGGCCTTGAGGCAACGATGACGGCCGTCTGCACCGACGCCTCCAAGGGCATCACCGACCGATTCCGGTCGCTGCCGATGAGCGGGTTCGCGGTTGTCGCCGGACGCTGCACAGCCGACATGATCAACTCGCTCGTCTCGCTGGCGGTGGTGGTGACCGCCGGACTGCTGTTCGGATGGCGCCCGGACGCCTCCGCCCCGGCGATCGCCGCCGCATTCGCACTCCTGCTCCTGCTGCGGTTCGCGGTGCTGTGGATCGGTGTCTTCATCGGGTTGAAGGCCACGAGTCAGGAAGCCGTTGCCGCCGTGCAGATCGCAGTATGGCCGCTGCTGTTCCTGTCCGGTGTGTTCATCGACACCGCCACCATGCCCCGCTGGTTGAGAGCCATCGCCGAAGCCAACCCGCTCTCGGCCACCGCGACCGCGGCCCGCGACCTGTTCGGCAACCCCGGCTTCGCCGGCGAGTCGTGGTTCGCCGAAAACGCCGCACTACTGGCCGTGGCCTGGCCGATCCTGCTCGTCCTGGTCTTTCTGCCCCTGTCCGCCGCCACCTACCGGCACCTGCGCCGGTGACCGCGCACCCCGGGGGTTCGGCTAGCACCCTCGGGGCACCGCAAAAGCCCGCCCGGCCTCCTGCCCGGCGCTCACAAGGTGTCGCGCGGCGATAGGCCGAACATGTGCCCGAGGAGGCGGTGGGAGTGGCGGCGGGCAGCGGGATCGGCGATCAGGTCCTGAACCATCAGCTCATCGGCGCCGCTCTCCTCGATCATCTGTTCCAAGGTGGCGCGCACGTCGTCGGGTCCACCGGCTACGAACCTGGGCCACTGGCCGTCCGCGATGGCCGTGGGCTCGCCTTTTTGGGCGTCGGTCATCTCCTGGGCCGCGTCGTCGGGCGACGGGACGGTCACGGACCCGGCGGCGCGGCCGGCGCGGCCCAAGCGTGCGTAGAAGCCCTTCGCGGAGTTCACCAGGTGCCGGCCCTCGGCCGCCGTGTCGCCGACGGTGACGTTGACCGCGAGGATCGCGCGCGGTGAGTCCAACCCGAAACCCTGGGGGCGGAAACTCGTGCGGTAGTGGCGCACGGCCGGCGCAGCGCCGGCCGGGTTGATGAATCCGGCGAAGGTGTACCCGATGCCGAGGCCGGCGGCCAGGTTGGACCCGTTCGGGCTCGACCCGAGGAGCCAGGTCTGCGGGACCTCAGGCACGGTGTCCATCAACCGGTGACCGGCGAAGGGATGATCGTCGGGGAACGCGTCATACAGCCACGCCAGGGTCTCCATGACCTGCTGCTGGTGGTCGGCCTGGGCCGGGTTCTGGCGGTCGCGCTGCAGCGCCAGGTCGATGACGGGACCGGCGGTGGCGCGCCCCATGCCCAGATCGATCCGGCCCGGCGCCATCGCCTCCAGCTGCTTGAACATCTCAGCGACCTTGAAAGGGCTGTAGTGGTTCATCAGCACCGCCCCTGAACCCAGCCGGATCTTCGAGGTCTGCATGGCCGCCGCCGCGATCAGCAGCTCAGGGTGGTGCGAGGCCCCCGAGCGGCTCAGGTGGTGCTCGGCGAACCAGATCCGGTGGAAGCCTGCGGCCTCGGCGTGGCGGGCGGTCGCCAAGGAGTCCGCCAGCGCGTCGGTCTCGCTCGTGCCGGGCGCGACGGTCCCCAGGTCGACGATGGACAGCTTCATCGCGAACTCCTCAGCGATCGGGGAGGTGCGCCCGGGCCGCGCGCTACCAGATGCAGCCGACCGTAGCGCATTTACTTGGTTGGCCCCAACCTTGTTCGTCGGTCATGCCGGGGCTACGCTGCAGGGGTGAAGGAAAGACCGGCGCTTGGTGATCTGGAGCGCTCCTTGGCCGCGGTCCTGCGGCTGCTCACCGACCGCGCCACCATAGGCGACATCGCACGGCGCTCAGGCTATGATCTGCCCCCGGCATCCTGGGCCCTGCTGGAGCACCTCGACGCTCGTGGGGCCCGCAGAGTTTCGGACATCGCCGCCTGCCACGGGATCGACATCTCCTCGGTCACGCCGCGCCTCAAGCGGCTGGAGAACGCCGGACTGGTCTCACGCGAGCGGGTGCCCACGGACGCGCGGGCCTTTCTCATCAGCATCACCACCGAGGGCGTCCGTGCCCTGCAAAGCGTTCACGCTGCCCGCCGAGAACTCCTCGAACGGGCCGCCGGGGACACCGACACGGCACAGCTCGCGGTCGCCGCCGAGGTCCTCTCCCGCATCGCGCACCGCCTGGCCGACGAGTCCGCTACAGCGCAGCGGGCTGATCATCCTGCAGGCGGCTCCGCTGAACGCAGCAGCCTGCCGGGCCGATAGCGCCACGTAGATCACCCAGGCGTGCGATCACGTGACCGGGGAAACGGATCGCGCCCGTGCGGCCACCTCCGGGGGCGGACGTGACCAAGCGGCGCGCGCAGGCCGACCTGGTGGAGCTCGATGCGGGTGATCTTCATTCCGCCGCCTCCTGCTCGTCCGGGGCGGCCGAGTCCCGGGGGGCGGGCGGCGGTGGGATGAGGACGAGCTTGCCGGCGTGCTTCTTGGAGAGGAAGTCCTGCTGTGCGCGTGCGATGTCGGCCAGGGGATAGGTCTTCGAGACGAGAGGGTGGATCTCGTCGCGCTCGATGTAGCCGATGAGGTTGGCGAACACATCGTCGTCCTGGAAGGTGCATCCCAGCAACCGCAGGTCGTTGAGGTACACGGTGCGCAGATCGATCTCGACGTTGGGACCGTCGATGGCTCCGGCGACCGCATAGGCTCCGCCGGGGCGCAACAGGTCCAGCAGCAGCGCTACCTGGGGACCGCCCACGATGTCGATCACGGCGTCGACGGATCCGCGGCCGAGGGCGCCGACGAGGTCCGTTCCCCGGTCGAGCGTGTGGTCCGCGCCGTGGGCGAGGACCTGGTCGGCCTTTGCCGGGGAGCAGACCGCGACCACGGATGCGCCGCGGCGTTTGGCCAACTGCACGGCGGCAAGGCCGACTCCTCCGGATGCGCCGGTCACCAGGACCCGCCCGGCACTCACGCCGGCGCGGTGCAGCATGTTCTCGGCCGTGGAGTAGGCGCAGGGCACGGCGGCCAGGGCGACGTCGCTCCAGTCGCAGTCCACGGCATAGGTCTCCTGTGCGGGGGCCACCGTGAACTGGGCGAACCCGCCGTCGCATTCGCTGCCCAGTGTCCAGCATTCGAAGGGGCGGTAATCGACGTAGGTGCGCAACATGTTCCGCACCAGGACCCGCTCGCCGATGCGGCCGGCGGACACGCCTTCCCCGACCGCTGCGATCCGTCCGCAGACGTCCGCGCCTTGGATGCGGGGGAAGGCCAGCGCATGGCCGGACCACGTCGCATCGGAGGCGGCGATGCCCGTGAACCCCGCCACGCCGCCGGCATCGGTTCCGGATGCCACCGTTCTGGAGTACCAGCCGATGCGCGTATTGATATCGGTGTTGTTGATGGCGGAGGCGGCCACCTCGATGAGCACTTCCCCCCGCTGCGGGTGGGGTACGGGGACGTCGGTGCGGTAGTCGAGCTTGTCCAGACCGCCGTGGCCGGTGAGCACCGCTGCGGCCATCGTGTCGGCAGTGCCATAGCGGATCCTTCTTTCTGATCGTCTTTGCCGGCCCACCTGCGGCGGATGGGGCACCGGCTGGACCGTCTTCCACTGAGTGTGGTGGGTGGCCTAGTGCCCCTCTGTCGGCACCTTTATCGCGCGCATCTCGCGCGGGTGTACCGTCCGCGAGTTCATCGTCGGCATCCTCGTGGTCCCGGCGGTGGTGAGCCCGGCGTGGTTCGCCGTCATGGGCGGAACGGCGATGCGACTCGAACTCCCCGGCCGGGCCCCGCTCTCCCGAGCGCCGGCGGACTCCGGCGAAGAAGGCGCCCTCTTCGCGATGTTCGACCACCGGCCGCTGCCGATGATCACCTCTGCATCGCTTTCTTCCGCGAGCTGCTAAAGGAGGCCGGACCCGTCCCCGCGGTCTTCCCCGCCCATGAGGGCCTCCCCTGAGAAGGAGGCCCGGCCGCGACCGCCGCCACGGGCTCGGCATCACCGGCGAGCCGGCTCGCGGCGCCGAGCGCGGCGGACCGATACCACCGCGGCGGCGGCTATCGGCACCAGGAGGGCGGCCGCCGCTGTGACCCATGTCGTCGCGGTGGCCAGCGGCGTCGCGAGCGTGATCAGGCCGATGGCGACCGCCGGGAGCCCGGCGCCCAGGTAGAAGGCGAGGTAGAGGGCGCCGGTGACGGCGCCGCGCCGGTCCCCGGGCACCGCCTCCTCGACGGCGGCCGCCGCACCGCCGTAGGCCAGCCCGTGCCCGGCGCCGGACACGACCGCCGCGGCCAGGGTGAGCGCCATCGAACCCCCGACGGAGAGCGCCAGCAGGACGAGGCTGGAGAAGACCGCGGCGAGCCCGGTGAGCTGGGCGTTCCATGCGCCCAGCGCGGGCACCAGGCGCTGGGTGAGGACGGAGCAGATCAGGACGGTGCCGAGCATGCCTCCGATGACCGCCAGGCCGCTCTGGTCCGCGTGATCGAGCAGCATAGGGATGACCGACAGGAACAGCCCGGCCGCCGTCCACGCGAGAAAGCCGGTCAGGGCGGCGGCGGCGAAGTGCGGCCGGATGGCGGCGGGGATCTGTGGGCGGGTGGGTGTCCACTGCCGCATCCCTGCCCCGGGGGCTCCAGCGAGGGCCGAGACGCGGCGCCACCCGATCCACAGCAGGGCCAGGTGCAGGGCGAACGGCAGGGTGTGAGGGGCCGGCGCGTACTCGGCCAGCAGACCGGCGACGATCGGACCGGCGGCGGTCCCGGCCACGAACGCGGTGCTGGCCAGCACGGTCGCCTGCCGGCTGCCCGGGGCGTGTTCCCGCGCGCTGATCAGGGCACCGGCCGCACCGGTTGCCGCACCCAGCGCGAGCCCCTGGGCGGCCCGGCCGGCTATTAGCCAGCCGGGGCCGGATGCGAGTGCGAAGCAGGCCGAGCCGACGGCGGCGACCGCGATGCTCATCCGCAGCACCGCCCGGGGCCCCAGCGCGTCCGACGCGGGTCCGAAGAGCAGCAGCGCCGGCGCGCTGACCAGAGCGAACGTCGCGTAGGTGAGCGTCATGACCAGGTCGTCGACACCGAACGCCTGCTGGTAGCCGGGATAGAGCGGACTCGGCAGGTAGGCGCCCGCGGTGAGAACGACCAGGACATAGACCCCGGTTGCGACCTCGCGGGAGCGTTCGGCGGCGCGGGGGCGGTCGGAAGGGACGTGGGTGTCGGTGGCGCTCCAATGCTTCGTAAACATCACAAGAGTAGTCTGACCAAAAAAACTGCTGAAGAGAAGCAAACATTTTTTGCGCCAACCGTGCAAAATGTTTGCATGATTGATCCGAAGCTCAAGGTACTGCAGATGGTCGCCCGCCATGGGACGGTCACCGCCGCGGCCGAGGCGATGCACTACACGCCCTCGGCGGTCTCCTACCGCCTGCGCCAGCTGGCCGAGGAGCTCGGCGTGGAACTGCTGGCCCAATCCGGGCGGGGCGTCACGCTGACCGACGCCGCCCGCATCGTGCTGCGCCACACCGAGGCGCTCAACGCCCAGGCCGAGCACGCCTACGCCGAACTCGCCTCGGCGACGGAGGAGCCCACGGGGTTGTTCACGCTGTGCGGCTTCTCCACCGCGGCCACCCACCTGCTCCCTCCGGCGGCCGCCGCCCTGCGGGAACGCTATCCCCAGGTGCGCATCCGGGTGATGGAGGCCGAACCGGCGCGCTGCTTCGATCTGCTGCTCTCCGGTGACGCCGACCTCGCGCTGGTGATCAGCACCGCCGACACGCCCTCCATCGGAGACGAGCGTTTTGACCAGCAGCCCCTACTCGACGATCCCTTGGACCTGGTGGTACCGGGCGAACATCGGCTGACGCGATCGCCCAAGGTCACCCTCGCCGATGCCGCCGAGGAGCCGTGGATCCTCGGCAATGCCGGGAGCACCTACTACCAGCTGGTGCTGACCGCATGCATGACCGCGGGGTTCACCCCGAACATCGCCCACTACGCCGATGAGTGGGATACGGGAACGGCGCTGGTGGCGCACGGTTTCGGCATCATCCTCGTGCCCCGGCTCGCGCGGATCAACGACTGGGCGGTCGTGCGGATACCGCTCCATGGCGAGCCCGCCCCCGCGCGCCGCATCGTGGCGGCCACACGCATGGGACGCCGCGACCACCCGGTGGTCGCGTCCGCGCTGTCGATGATCAGCACGACCGCGACGACGCTCCAGGCCTCGCGGCAGCAGACCGAGGACGGAAGGTGAACCGCTCGGCGGGGAGCGCGATCTGGCCGGCGTATGCGCCGTGCGAGCCGGCCGGGCGCGTACAGCGGTGTCCCAACCCCGGTAGGCAGGCTCTGGTACATGCCGGTCCGTGGCTGCTCCGGCCCACCGATCGGTGCGCAGCGAGCACGGCGCCTGGTGCCGTGCTCCCCTCCCACGCGGGAATGGTCCCGGGACTCTGGCGCGGGTCCGCGCTGCGCCGCCCCGCTCCCGGCCACCGCGGTCCGGCCGGTGGAAGCGGGGGAGGAAGGGGCAGGCGCCGCCCGAAGGCAGGCGGCGCCTGGTCGGGGGTCAGGCGCCTGCGGGGCGGGCCGCCTCGGCCTGCTTGTTCGGGGACGTTGTGCAGGCGGTGGCCTCCCGCCGGGCCGTGCGCGCGCCGATGGCGGCGGGGGCCATCGCGGCCAGTGCGAGGAAGGCCAGGACGACGCCGACCCACAGCGGCGCGCGCAGGCCGAAGGCGCCGATGCCGAGGCCGCCGAGCCAGGAGCCGACCACGACGCCCATGGTGATGAACGAGGAGTGGAGGGTGTTGACCAGGGCGCGGGCATTGCCGGCCCGCTGGACCCGGGTGATCATCGCCGGGTTCAGGGTGATGCCGACGAGCCCGATGCCGACCATCGCGAGCAGCGCGGGGACCTGAAGGTCGGCGAACAGGGCGAAGGCGGTCAAAAAGAGCGTGTTGAGGAGGAGTCCGGTGACGATGACGGTGATGGTGCGGGACATGGCCAGGCGGCCGACGACGATGGTGCCCACCACGGTCGCCGCGCCGTAGCCGAGCAGCAGGAGCGGCACGACTTCCCGGGAGAAGCCGGTGACCTCGGTGAGGATGGGGGTGAAGTAGGAGAAGGCCGCGAAGGTGGCGCCGATGATGAGGGTGGAGGTGGCCATGGTGGCCCACAGCCGGGGCCTGCCGAACACGGTGAGTTCGGAGCGGAGCCGGGCCGCCTCCTCGGACTTCTCCAGGCGGGGTAGCGAGAACATGGTGGCCGCCGCGACGACGACGGTCAGGGCGCCGACCGCGGCGAAGGCGGCCCGCCACCCGAACTGTCCGCCGATGAGCGTGGACAGTGGCAGGCCGAGCAGGGTTCCCACCATGAGCCCCTGAAGGGCCGTACCGGTTGCGCGTCCGTGCAGGTGCTGCGGGGTGATCTGGGCGACCGCGGACAGTGCGACACCGAAGAACGCCCCGGCGGCGGCGCCCGTGATGACCCGAGCGACGACCATGGGCCAATAGGAGGGGGAGACGGCGGCGAGGGCGTTGCCGATGAAGAAGACGGCGAACAGGATCAAGAGCGCATGGTCGGTGCGGAGGCTGAGGACCGCGACCGTGGCGAGCGGGCCGCCGATCGCCATGGCGAGGGCGAACGCGGTGATGAGGTAGCCGATCTGCGGGATCGTGGCTCCCAGGTCCCCTGCCATCTGCGGCATGAGGCCGCCGACGAGGAGTTCGCTGGTGACCATGGCGAAGATGCCGAGCGCCATGAGGTAGACGGGTTTGGGCACGGGGATGTCTCTCCTTAGTTTTGTACAGATCAGAACAAAATGAGGGTGCACAGCGGCGGGGTACGTGAACAGGTCGGGCCGGCAGAAGCGCGGCGCCGACCGGATCGAGAGTGTGCGGCGGTCGCCGGAGACTACGGGGTCAGCGCCTGGACGCCGACCGCCGCGATGCCCTCAAGCGCCTCGCGGTCCGCTCCCGCCTGGCCCGCGATCCGTATCCCGGAGATCAGCGAGGTCACGTACCAGGCCGCCGCGTCCGGGTCGCGGTCGGCGGCGATCGAGCCGTCGAGCCGGCCGTCCATGACGGCAAGACGCAAAGATGCCAGGCGCTTGTGCAGATCGGCCTCCACGAGCCGGGCGATGGCGGGGTTGCGCGCAGCGATCGTGGTGATGGTGTTGACGGTGAAGCACCCCGACTGGCCGCTCTGCCGGTTGGCCGCCTCGTCGTCCACGATCGCGGCCAGCAGGGACCGGATGCGCTCCAGGCCGTTGGCCCCCTGCGTGTCGAGGATTGCTCCCTGGCGCGCGGTCATGGTGCTGACGTAGTGCGAGAGCGCCCGTCTGAACAGGTGCTCCTTGGAGTGGAACGTGTTGTAGAGACTGCTGCGCGGCAGCCCGGTCGCCTGGCACAGGTCCTCTGTCGATGTCCCGTCGAACCCCTTGGCCCAGAATGTGCGGCACGCTGCCTGGACCGCATGCTCCTCGTTGAACTGGCGTGGTCTCCCCATGGGCAGGAACCTACCAGGTTTTGTACCGAATGGAACAAAACTGGTGCGGGTCTCGGCGCGAAACGATCGGTACGCGGGTCGCCACCGCTTCGGCTGGGCCTCGACCACGCAGACGCGGCCCGCTGCGTCGTGGAGTGTGCGTACCGTTCGGCGCCGAGGGCGGTTCAGGCCATGGCCGACACGGGAGCACACGGCGGGCAGCGGTAGCGGGCACAGGGCGAAGACCGCGGAGCGCCGCCGTACCCGCGGTCCTTGTATCGGTGAACCCGAAAAGAGCCCGCCGACACCGCAGACCGGTCGCTGTCCACGGGGCCGTGTGCGGCCCGCGGTCACCGGGTGCTGCGCCGCCACGGCACCGTGGCGGTCAGGCCGGCCGCCACCGCGAATACGCCCAGCACCGGGAGAACCCCGGGGTCCAGGCCGCCGGTCAGCAGGATGACCAGGCCGGCGCCGGTCAGCGCCGCCGCGGCCAGGGAGCCGGCCATCCCCGGGTCGCCGCGCAGCGCCCGCGGCGGCTCCTCGAACCGCACCGCCCAGGCGGCCACCGGCCACAGCAGCGGGACGAGCAGCCCGACCCCGGCCGCGCACCACAGCAGCCACCGCCCGGTGAGCGGTTCCGGCGTGTCGATGCCCAGGCCGATGACCAGCACCCCTGCGAGGGCGGCGAGCGGGGCCATGTGCCACAGGTACACCGTCATCAGCCGCGGCCGAGCCCAGTCCAGCACCCGGCCCGGGACCGGGCGGGCGGCCCAGGTGCGGATCCGGCCGCGCAGCAGCACCGCCAGCCCGACCTGCCCGGCGCCCACCGCGGCCAGGACCAGGGTCGGCGGGGCGATGTTGGACGCCTCGGCGGCGAACACCCCGGTCATGTTCGGCGAGTACGGGCCGAACACGGCCAGCGCACCCCCGGCGGCCGTCCCGCCCAGCGCCAGCAGCGCGGCCGTCCGGCGGCCGAGCGCGCCGCCCGCGTAGCAGAAACCGAGCTGGTGCACGCCCAGCCAGACGAAGGCGACGTTGAGGTAGCCGATCTCTGCTGCTCCGGTCGCGAACCGGAGGAGGTCCACGGTGGCCGCCGCGGCCAGCAGCGCGCCCACCACGCCCCACCCGTAGCGGTTTTGAGCGCGGGCCAGTACCGGGGTCGCCACGACGACCAGCACATACACCGCAAGGAACCACAGCACGATGCCCGCGGCCGCGGCGCCGACCCGGACCGGCTGCTCGGGAACACCGGCGGCGATCAGCAAGTAGGAGGAGGGGAGCCACAGCGCCGCCAAGGGGACCACCGGCCACGCCAGCCGGCGCAGCCGCCGGGCCAGCCACGCGGAGACGGCGGTCCCCTTGGCGGCGGCGGCCCGCAGGCTCAGCAGGTTCGCAGCGCCGCCGACGAAGAAGATCAGCGGCATGACCTGGGCGATCCACGTCAGCGCGAATCCGCCGGGGGTGTCGAGAACGCTGCCCATGGCCAGGGTTCCCGAGGAGAAGGACAAGGTGGGCAGCGCCCAGTGCTGCACCACCACCCAGACGATGACCAGCAGCCGCAGCGCGTCGAGGAACAGGTCGCGTTCGCCGCCGCCTGGGCGGCGCGGGGCCGCGGCCGGGCCGGACACGGTCGTCCGCGCGCCTGGCCGCTCCAGTACGGGGATCGGGGGCATTGGTGGCTCCTTCGCTTCCTGAGACGGGCCCTGTGCGCACAAGTGCCGCGAGACGGGGCCGCCTCAGGACACGGAGGGCTGGGTCGATGCGGGCGCCCTGCTTATCGGTGAACGCTTCCGCCGGGCCGGTGGCCCGGCTCGGCCACCGCATCGATGGTTCGACCCTAGGGCCAGCGGTCGGCGGGCCGCGATATTGCCGGCCCCCCTCCTCGCGGGCCTGGTCTCCACCGGCGGGGGTGGTGCCCGCCCTACCACCGCCCGGCCGCGGGGCCGAGCGCGGGGAAACGCGGACTGTCCGCGGCCGACGAGTACCGCCGAGATCCGTGCCCCGGCTGGGCGTCTGAATCGCAGAAACGGTCACCCGGGACGCGGATTCCCGGGTCGACGCGGTTAAAAAAGCCCGTTTGCTGATAAGGCGGAATTCTTCGGTGCCCGGCAGTAGTGTGCTTATTACGGAGAAAATGGCCTCTGGTTGTAGCCGTGCTCAGATTCCGGGAGAAGCAGCGTGGGTGATCCAGAGCAGTGGCGGTTCTCGTTGCTCAATGACGAGCCGGTCACCAATCCTGCGGAGGATTCCTTAGGGGGCGGGCGGGCCGCTCGCGAGCTGGCCGACCTGATAGTCGCTTCACGAGGATCGACGCCGTTCACCTTGGCGGTCGATTCCGGATGGGGCACGGGGAAAAGCAGTCTCATGCGGCTGGTCGAGGCAGAGCTCGCAGAGACGGGCGACGTGTATACGGTCTGGTATAACGCGTGGACCTCGACGGGAGCGGACGCTCTGGAAGGAATCATCAAGTCCGTCCTGATGCGCCTTGATCGCCACGTTCTGCGCCGCGCCCTACAGAGGGTCTCTGACCGCCGGTCGGTGCTGAAAGCGGTACGCGCCTTGTCGACGCTGGCCGCCGGAGCGTTAGGGGTGGCCGGCCTGGTGGATGAGCTATGGAAGAGCCTGTCCGCGAGTCCGCAGGCACGCAATGAAATGAAAGACGCGATCCGTGACCTGACACAGGAGTGGGCCGAATCCGATGCGTTCTCGCCGCGGCGCCTGCTCGTGGTGTTCATCGATGACCTGGACCGCTGCCCGGAGGAGACGGTGCTCGCTGTGTGCGAGGCCGTCAAGGTCTACCTCGATGTTCCGGGACTCGCGTTCGTCATCGGCTGTGACCGGTCCGCGCTCGCTCCCGGGGGCTTCCTAGGCGATTTATCCCCCGCTGGGATGTCATTTATGGAGAAGATCTTCCAAACGAACTACCGGATCCCTGTGCCCGACGAAGAGGAAGCCGCAGAGTTCGTGCGCCGCCACCTCCATGAATCAGGTGTGCATGCGCTTGTCAACGATGGGCTGGTCTCGCTGATCGCTGAGCGCTCAAACCGCAACCCTCGCCGAATAAAAAGGGTGATCAACGGGATTGTTCTCGAGGGCCGCCTGAACCCGGTTTGGCGAGGGAGTGATCGCGAGACAAACGATACCATGGTCAGGGTCCTGCTGCTCCAGTATCTTTACCCCGGATTCTATCGGACTCTGGTCAGCGGGATAACTCAGGGTGACGCTCTTGGGGATTTCATACTATACCGCAAGGCCAGGCGTGTACTGCGCGGAATCGAACCGTATCCTCATGACGACCATGAATTCCATAATTTCTTCGCCGAGCGTGATGTAACGGCACCCAATCCATCAAACAAAGAAGAGTGGGGGGCCATTCTAACCGAGCTGGAGTCGCGGCTTCCCAGTATCTTTCCTGCGCTGGCCGCCGATCGGGGGCTCGTTTCGCTGGTCAAAGACCTATCGGACCTATCGCGGCAGACAAAGGTGGCCGGGTTGCTGATGAAACGACCGTTCACGGGTGTCAGCAGTGTGGCCGACGAACAGAGTTCCCATCAACCAGAACAGGGCTGGTCCTTCGGAGATGGGTATGCCCCAGAACTAGGAAATCCGCTAGCAGGAAAATGCCTCCTCTGGATCGATGACAATCCAGCCAGCATCGACATCGAGGTTGAGAAGTTCCGTAGGAAAGGAGCTTTCTTGGTTGTGGTCACCAGTGTGCAGGAGGCGGAAGATCACCTTGCCGACAGAGATTGGGATCTTCTCATCTCTGACATTACCCGGTATGGAGACAGAGAGGCTGGATTCCGCGACTTGGAGCGTATCCGGGAGGCAGGCTACAAACGTGTCCCCGTGGTCTTCTACACCGGTGATGTAGATCGTTTTCGAGAGCGGCAGGCAAAGGACCTTGGAGCCATTGGCATAACCAATTCCCCCGGCCGCCTCCATCGGCTCGTGGCCGAGGCCTGAAGGATTCTCCCAATCACCCTCCAATGACGGCTGCCGCGGCGGGAAGAGCGCTCCTGGCGAGTGATTGTGTCCACCCATCACGGTTGCCCGCCAGGGCGGCCCGGCCAACTTGACGTTGCGCACCTCAAAACCCGCATGTGGACTTTCGGGGTTCTCGGGATACTCAGAGGCCGCCTCAGGACACGGAGGGCTGGGTCGATGCGGACGCCCTGCTTATCGGTGAACGCTTCCGCCGGGCCGGTGGCCCGGCTCGGCCACCGCATCGATGGTTCGACATTGTCGGCTCCCCTCCTCGCGGGCCTGGTCTCCACCGGCAGCGGTGGTGCCCGCCCTACCACCGCCCGGCCGCGGTCGATCGATGCGCCCTTGTCATCGGTGTCGAGGAGCGGTCCGGCTACGGCCCGGGCCGGCTGATTGCGGGCATCCGAGCGCAAGCGGCCGTTGGTAGGGGTGTCCCACCGCGGTGGTACGGGTAGTGCGTGCGGAGAGGGAGGGTGCGTGATGGCTTCAGCAAAGTGGCCGGTCTGGGCCACCGAGCGCGTCGAGATCGCGGTGCCCCGGTCCGACTGGTCCGCGCGGGGCGAGCGGGAACGGGAAGCGCTGGAGGCCGCGCTGGCCGCCTGGGTGCTCGGCCGGGTGGAGCATGTAGGCTCCACCGCGGTACCGGGCCTGGCGGCAAAGCCGATCCTGGACTTCCAGGCCCGGGTGGCCGACCTCGGCTGCGCGCCGCGGATCGCGGCGGCACTGGCCGATCAGGGGTGGCACCTCGTTCCGGTGGAGCTCAACGGGCGTGACTGGGAGCGGTTCTTCGTCCGGGTGGCCCACGACCGGCGCGCGGCGCATCTGCACCTGCTCGAAGCGGACGCGCGGCAGTGGGGCGAGCGGTTGGCCTTCCGCGACGCCCTACGCGCCGAGCCCGCCCTCGCCCGGGCCTACGCCGCGGTGAAAGCCGACCTGGCGGCCCGGTACGCCGACGACCGCGAGGCTTATACCAGGGGAAAGGCCGATTTCATCCGCGGCGTTCTGGGCACCCGGTGACCCGGTGCGCAGGCGAGCGAGTACAGTGCCGATGAGCGGGGCGGCCGGGGGCCGGGGCGGCGAATGCGAGCGGGCGTGCCGCGCTCAGGGTGCGGGCTGTGTCCGGGGCATCGGCGGGATCGGCTTGTCCTGCCGCGCAGCGCACCCGGCCGGGCGCGGGTCGCGGTCCTCGGCGACGCACCGCAGCACCTCGTGGGCGGCGATCCGCCCCGCCGCGCGGAAGCCGTACTCACTGGAGTCGGTCTCGTGCCAGATGGCGTCGCGCAGTACCACGCGGGCGGCGAAGACGGGGCGGCCGCCGCCGCGAAGCTCCCACGCCTCGCGCACGCCGTCGCTGAACGCGGCGGCGAACTCGGCCGGCAGGGGCTCCCCGGGGTGCCGGCACACCTCGGGCAGGTCCGCGGCGAACGCGTAGTCCTCGACCGTGTCCTCGGGCAGCGGCTCGACATCGGCCCACACCACGGCGAACGGACCGGAGCAGGAGGTCTGCCTGATGTGGCGGACATAGACGCCGGAGACGGCGCGGGGCAGCGCGGGCGGCCTTCCCCGGGCCTCGCACCCGACCGGGCGCGGGTCGCGGTCCTCGGCCAGCGCCTGCACCGCCTCGCGAACGGCCAGGGCGGCCGCGCTATCGAGGACGGAGCAGAGCGAATCGGCCCCCTTTGCAGCGGGCGCCGTGGTGTGCCATTCGGCGCGCCGCAGTACCGCGCGCACGGCGAACACCTCCCGCAGGTACCCTTCCTCCTCCCACTCGCGGCCCAGTTGCCACCCCAGCCTCTCGATCGGCTTCCTCGGCAGCGCACGCTCCGGCGCGGGGGCGTCCACGGCGAACGTGTAGCCCCCGGCCGCATCCTCGGGCAGCGGCTCGAAATCGATGGCGAGCCTGACACCGGTGCGACCGGCGCCGACCTGCCTGCTGTGGTCCACGCGCACGCCGGCGAGCCTTCGGGGCCGGAGGGGCGGGTACCGGTGCCGATCGGCGGGCATGGGAGCTCCTGTTCGGGACGGGGCAGGCGGGGCGGTGGGAGCCCGCCGGCGGATCTCCGGGCGGGCACACACCGACGCTAGCCGCCGCACCTTCCGGCGCCAACCGGTTTCCCGCCGCCCGCGCGACAACCGCCGATACCGCGCCGGCGGATACGAGCGGCGGGAGGCATATGCGGTGGGCCCCGTCCCCGCGTCGGCGGCGGCCGGTGCCGGCGCCTTCCGCGGTTCCCGCCAGGGCCCGGCCCGTGCGCGCGGGCCGGGCCCGGCTAGGATTGTCCTCCTCCTCGACCGCCCCGGCCCAGAAGCGGGAGCCCCCCATGCCCGAGCTCGAATTCGGTACGATCGTCTTCCTGTGCATCGCCGCCGCGTTCCTGCTGTACCAGGGCGGGAGACGGGTGCACGCGGCGCTGCGGCGGCGCAGGCGCGTCCAGGGCGGCGCCCGCGCGGAGGCGGTGGTGGAGTCGGTCGGCCCCCTCGCCCCGCCGACGGTCACCGAGCACCCCTTCGTTCTGCGTTTCCGTTCCCCTTCCGGTGCCGAGTACGTGCACGAGTTCGCCCACGGTTTCGGGGGTATCGTCCCCGTCCCGGGATGGCGGGTGCGGGTGCTCTTCGATCCCGGCGACCCCGCCAACCTGGAGATCACCGACAACCCCTACACAGGGCCCATCGCGGGGGCCCCGCCGCTGCGGCGGCCCGGCACGTGGTCCCGGGTGCTTCCCAGGGTGCTCCCTTTTGCCGCCCTGGCCCTGTTCGGCGTTCTGTTCGTGGTCTCCGACATCGACGTGGGCCTTTCCCTGCCCCTGTTCGGGGTCGTCTTCGCCGGAATGGGGCTGTTCGCGCTCATCAGCGGAGTCGTCAACTGGCGAGCAGGGTCGCGGCTGCGCAGGTCGTCCGTTCAGACTGGCGGGACGGTCACCCACTCCTGGGAGGAGTGGGTGAGGCGGAGCGGCTCCAGCAACAGTACGTCCCGGAGCGTACGCGTCTACCCCTACACGGTGTTGTACCCCTTGCCCGACGGCCGCCAGGTGCATCGGCGCTCATGGGGGGCCACCAGCACCGTCCGCTACCAGCCGGGGCAGCAGGTGAATGTGGCGTTCGACCCCTCGGACCCGACCCGCTTCACGGTCGGCCCGCACAGCAGCGGAGTGGCCGCCACCCTGATCGCGACTCTCCTGGGCGTCTTCTTCGTCGCCGTCGGCACGGGCATCATCGTCTTCTCCCTGACCTGAGCCGGTATGCGCCCCTGGAGACCACCGCCGCCGCGTTCGGGGGCCGCCGTGTTCGCGGAGCGGACTCTGCTGAGCCTCCCGGGCGAGCTGGGCCTACCCTGGTGCGCCCCGCCCTTCCTATTCGCGGCTTATTCACGCCTTAGCCACCTCTTAACGATGCCGCTTCTAGCGTCGGGTGCCAACGGCGACAGGTTCGGCCCGAACCGCTGCGCCCGGCACGCCAGAGGAGGACATTCGTGAGCCTGCTGCTTCTGCTCGCGCTTCCCGTCGATCTATTCGCGATCGCGGTACTCGCATATGCGATCTACTACCGGCGCCACCGCCGCGCCGACCTGATGTTCGCCTACATCGCGCTGAACACCGGGGTCTTCGCCGTCTCGGCGCTGATGGTCGCCCAGCAGGTGGAAATGGCCGTCGCGTTCGGGCTGTTCGGCGTCTTGTCCATCATCCGCCTGCGCTCGGACGAGATCAGCCAGCGGGAGGTGGGATACTACTTCATCGCGCTGGCGCTGGGGCTGGTCAACGGGATCGGCGCGGCGCTGCCGCAGGTGATCCTGCCCATCGACATCCTGCTGCTGGCCGCGATGTATGTGGCCGACCACCCCCGGCTGGCCCCCGGCGTGGAGCGGCGGACCCTCGTCTTGGACACCGTCCACGGCAGCGACGAGGAACTGCGGGCCGACCTGCAGCGGCGCCTCAACGCCCACGTCCTCCGGGCGATGGTGAGCAACGTGGACTACGTACGCGAGACCACCACGGTGGACGTGCGGTTCCGCAGGCCCGCCGCCCTCCCCGCGGGGCCCCCGCCCAGCGAGACCACCGTCGCCATGCCCCGCTCGACCGCGCCGCTCCGATGACGAACGTGCTCACCGCCCCCGGAACCGACCTGCGCGCCGCTTTGCTGACGGACGCGGCCGCCGGACTCGACCTGTTCCCCGGCATGGGCCTGGAAGAAGTGAACGCGCGCGCCGGACTGCAGACCCGCATCGACGCCAAGTACCTGCTCACCCCCGATGTCTGCGCCGCGTTCCTGGCCGGGCTCGCCGAACTCGGGGAGTGGTCGTGCCTGGAGATCGACGGACAGCGGCGGTTCCGCTACGCCTCGACCTACTTCGACACCCCCGACCTGCTCACCTACCGCCAGCACCGGCAGGGCCGGCGGCGCCGCTTCAAGATCCGCACCCGGCACTACGTCGACACCGGCTACTGCGCCTTCGAGGTCAAACTGAAAGGGGCCCGGGAAGCGACGGACAAGCAGCGCATCGACCACCCGCGCGCATACGCCGACCGCCTGACCGGCCAAGCGCGGCGCTTCCTGGAGGACGTCCTGCGCAGCACCTACCGCATGTCCGCGCCGGATTCGCTGGCCCCGGCCGCCACCACGAGCTACGTGCGCCACACCCTGGTCCAGCGCACCGGCGCCGCGCGCGTCACCTTCGACACCGGGCTGGTCTGCACCGCGCCGAGCGGGCAGCGGGTCGAGGCGCTGCCCCTGTGGGCGGTGGAGACGAAATCGGACGGCAGCGGGGGCGCCGCTGAGCGCCTCCTGTGGTCGCTGGGCGCGCGCCCACTGCGGATCAGCAAGTACTGCCTGGCCACCGCCGTCCTCAACCCCGGCCTCGCAGCCAACCCCTGGAACCGGGCGCTGCACCGGTGGTTCGGGGATCGTGCCGGTCACCGGGACCGCCCAGGTCCACGGTGATGACGGTCCCCGTTCCATCGGGACCCGTGCCCAACGCGATGCCGCCCCCGGAGGCCGCCGCCGTGCGCCGCACGATGTCCAATCCCAGCCCGGTGGACCCGCCGCCGCTGCGCCCCCGCTCCGCCAGGTCCTCGGCTGGCAGGCCCGGCCCCTCGTCGCCGACCTCCACGACCGCGCCGCCTTCGGCGCGGGCCCGCAGCCGCACCGTGAACGGTGTTTCGTCGGGGGTGTGGGCGAACACGTTGCCCAGCAGCGCGTCCATGGCCGCCGCCAGGTCGTCCGCGCCGACCCCGACCATGAGCGGCCCCGCCACCAGGTCGGTGCGGCACTCGCGCGCGGTCTCCTCGGCCAGTACGGACCAGAACTCGATGCGTTCGGCGACCACCGCCGCAGCATCGCACGAGGGGTCGCCGCGGGCGGGGCTACGGGCGGCGTTGATGGCCGCGTCGACGGCGCGCTGCACCCCATCGGCGGCCGACTCGATGGTTTCGCGCTCGTGGGGGTCGCTGAGCGCTTCGGCCTCCAGGCGCAGCGTTGTGACCGGGGTGCGCAGCCGGTGGGAGAGGTCGGCGACGCGTTCCCGCTCGGCCACGAGCAGATCCTGGATGCGCGAAGCCAGACCGTTCAGCGCGGCCCCGACCTCCCGCAGCTCAGCCGGGCCGCTCACCTGCGCCCGCGCCTCCAGGTCGCCGCCTGCCAGCCGGTTGGCCACCCGGCTCAGCTCCGCCAGGGGCACCAGCAGTAGGCGGGCGAGCCGGTCGGCGAGCAGGAGCCCGAACCCGAGCAGGGCCAACCCCAGCACACCCAGGATGAGCCACGCACGGCCCACGTCCTCGGTGAGGTCGCTGTCGGCGACGTAGGCGCGGATGACCGCGGTCCCCTCCGGCAGCCCCTGCACCCCGAACAGGATCTCCCGGCCGCCCGGCGCCTCGGCGGTGATGCTGCGCCCGGTCGCGGCCAGCTCCACCGCGTCCGAGCGCGGCGCGTCAGCGCCCAGGACGGACCCGTCGGGCCAGAACACGGTGATCGGGTGGTCGGACACGGCGTTGAGCCGCTCGACCGAGGCCCGCACCGTGTCCCGGTCGGCGGTGGCCACAACGGCCGACAGTGCTTCGGCGTCCTGGGCGGCCTCGGTGACCACCCGGTCGCCGGCCACCTCCCGCAGCAGCAGCGCCAGCGGAACAGAGAACGCGATGAAGACCAGCGTCACCGTGGCCGCGACCAGCATCGTCAGGCGCCGCCTCATGGCCGCCCGCCCCCCGGGCCGCTGTACTGCGCCGACTGCGCGTCGGGGTCCACCAGCTTGATGCCGACCCCGCGGACCGTGTGCAGAAAGCGCGGCCGCTGCGCGGTCTCGCCCAGTTTGCGGCGCAGCCACGCGACGTGGACGTCGACCGTCTTGTCCGCGCCCCCGTAGGGGGCGCCCCACACGTCGGCGAGCAGCTGCCGCTTGGAGACCACGCTGCCCGCGTTCGACGCCAGGTAGTAGAGGAGGTCGAACTCCTTGGGGCTCAGCTCCAAGCGCTGCCCGGCGAGCCGGGCCTCACGGCTGCGGGGGTCGATCCACAGGGCCTCGACGGTGATGCTCGGGTCGGCGGCGGCGTTGGCGGAGGCCCGCCGCATCACCGCCCGGGCGCGCGCGTCCAGTTGCCGGGCGGTGAACGGCTTGGTGACATAGTCGTCGGCGCCCGCGTTGAGCACGCGGACGATCTCGTTCTCGTCATCGCGCGCGGTGGCGACGATCACCGGGACGTCGCTGACTCCGCGCAGCATCCGCAGCATCTCGACGCCGTCCAGGTCGGGCAGGCCCAGGTCCAATATGATCAGGTCCGGAGCGCCGTCGACGCCCCAGCCTTGT